>CAVXXW010000022.1:0-235153 GCA_963765785.1 uncultured Actinomycetes bacterium | reverse complement strand
ACACTGGCCCACGGCGGTCCTCCGCACCTCCGATAGTCAGCGTGTGAGGCTTTCTCGATTGTTGGGCTCCGTGATGCTGGCCGTCTTGGGCTTAGTGCTCACGCTCTACGGCCTCTTTGCGTTGACCTTCCGAGAGGGCGACGGAAGCACCTACGTGGTAATCGGCGGGCATCGCGCTGACGCGCAGCTCGCTGGTGCTGTCAGCCTCGTCATCGGGCTGGGCGCAATCCTCTGCGCCGGCATCTTCGTCCGCCGCAGTCAGCTTCGGGACTAAAGAACGCTCATGTGACATTCCCGCACGCTGGCCGAACCGACCGCTTAGGTTCCTTCAGGATGGTTAGCGGCGAAGCAGCGGGCATGTGGGCCAGGCACTAGGAAACGTGCTGCCGCTCGCGATCGCGGTCGCGATTTTTCCCGTGCCTATCATCGCCGTCGTGCTCGTGCTCGCGTCCGAGCGCGGGCCGACAAAAGGGTCGGCGTTCGTGCTCGCGTGGGCCGCCGGCCTCGCGGCGGTCGCTGTGATCGTGCTCGTGGTCGCCGGCGTCGCGGACGCGAGCGAGGACGGCGAGCCTGCCACCTGGGTGAACGTGTTGCTGCTCGGCCTGGGGCTGATCCTGTTGGCGCTGGCGGTGAAGCAGTGGCTGAGCCGTCCCAGCGACGGCGAGGAGGCGCCCACGCCAGGCTGGATGCGCACGGTGGACGAGTTCACAGTGGCGAAGGCAGGCGCAGCGGGCTTCGCTCTATCGGCACTGAATCCGAAGAACGTCTTGCTCACGGTCGCCGCGGCGACCGTGATCGCGGAGGTGGGGCTGCCGGTTGGCCAGCAGGCCGCCGTTCTCACCGCCTTCGTCGTACTCGCTTCGCTGGGCGTCCTGACGCCACTCGTGCTCGCGCTCGCGCTGGGAGACCGATCGCGTGGATTGCTGGATGGCCTGAGAAGCTGGATGGCGCGTCACACCGCGGCGATCATGGCCGTCCTCTTCCTGCTCATCGGCGCGAAGCTGATTGCCGATGCGGTCTCCGGCTTCTTAGCCTGAACCGACCCTCGTAGACCGACGCAAGCGGGCGCGGGAGAGAGCGACTTCCGGTCGGGTGACATTCACGCGCACAGGCCGATGCCGGGGCCCTTGCCCCTGACCCGGAGGAGCGCGGTCACCACTGAAGGAGTTGTGAAGCGTCAGAATCAGCTCCGCGGATGCAGCCCAGCGCCAACAACGACGACTCTCGAGGTCGCTCGAAGGGCGTCAGCTCCGTTGCCCCGAAGTGACGGCCCGTGCGCTCGTGGTGCAGGGGCTGCCCTTCGGAAGGTCGCGCGAGACGAGTTCGCAGAGCAGTTCGACGTCGGTCTCCAAGTCGTGCCAGACAGGCCCGGCCGAGGTCTCCGCAGGATCCACGACTCGCTGGTGGACTACGGCTTGCCGGGGGCCACGCGAATATGACCTTGCCGCGTCGGACGGCGCGACTGGCGCCAGCATCGTCACCGACACGCGCTGAGCGCGACCTATACTCGCACCATCGGACTGTTGGACGGGATCAAGCGTCTGCTTACCGGCGCGAAGGCCGATGTCGAGGCCGCCGTCGAGGATGAAGAGCCTCTGTCCAGACCCGAGGGCGAGGACGAGCGCGAGACATCGACGAACGCCCAGACGAGCGGGGCCACCGACGAGCCCTGGCCTGGGAACGACTAGGCAACACTGACGAGGATTCGGTTGCGACGCGGCGCTCTCTCCGCGCGCTAGCGCGCGGCGCTAGGGTCCCGCCGTGCCCGCGCTGGTAGACACCACCATTCGGCTGCTTTCGCAGGAGCCGCTCGCCGGCGTCATGCCGACGGCCGACCTGCTGCGGCTCGCGGAGATCCTCGACAGCGCCGGGTTCGCCTACCTCGAGGTCTCCGGCGGCGGCGTCTTCGACACGTCCGTCCGCCGCGGCGTCGAGAGCCCGTGGGAGCGGATCCGCGCGCTCAACGACCGCACGAAGACTCCGCTCGCAATGGCGCTCCGCGGCCGCTTCCTCGTCGGCTCCCGGCCCGTCGGCGGTGAGTTCGTCAGCCGCTTCGTCGCGTCGGCGGCCGAAAGCGGGATCGAGGTCTTCCGCCTGCACGACCCGCTGAACGACGTCGAGAACCTGCGCGAGGCGGGACTGGCAATTACGGCCGCGGGCAAGGAATTCGACGCCGGCCTGGTCTTCGGCTCGGGCTATACGAACGAAACCGACGCGCTCGTCGAGCAGGCGAGGAAGCTGCCGGGGCTCGGCGCCTCGCGCGTGCTCCTGCACGATCCCTCGAGCGCACTGCAGCCACAGCAGGCGCAGGAGCTGGTCACGACGCTCAAGGAGGCGAGCGGCCTCCACGTCGGCCTCTACTGTCAGGGAGCCGGCGGCAACGCGCTGGCCGCCGGGCTCGAGGCCTCGCGCGCCGGCGCCGATCTGATCGCGTGCGCCGTGTACCCGGTCGCGCTGACCGTCCACCGCATCTCGGGCGAGGCGCTGGCGACGGCGCTGGCCGGGCTCGGGATGGACACCGGCGTGGACGTGCCAAAGCTCTGGGAGGCGTCGGAGCTCGTGGACGAGCACATCGGCGACGAGCCGGTCAGGCCGCTCGCGCCGCGGATCGCCGTGCGGGCCGCCGAGCACAAGGTGCCGCCGGGTCTCGTCGCGTCGCTGGACGGACACCTGCGCGCGCTCGGCGCCGGCGACCGGCTGGACGAGGTGCTCGACGAGCTGGCGAAGATCCGCGAGGAGGTCGGCTGGCCGCCGATCGCAGCGCCGATCGGCCAGATCGTCGGCTCCCAGGCGCTGCTGCACGTCCTCTCGGCAAGCCGCTACCAAACGGTCGTCGACGAGCTGCGCGCGCTGATCGAAGGCCGCTATGGCAGCCCGCCGGGGCCGATCGATGCCACCGTCAAGCGGGCGGTCGCGCTCTCGGGCGGCGCTCCGGAGGAGGAGGCGCCGGTCGACCTGAGCGCGCTACGCGAAGAGGCGAAGGGGCTCGCCTCGAGCGAGGAGGAACTGCTGCTGCTGGCGCTCTTTGGCGACGAGGCCGAGCCCCTGCTGCAGGCGATCCGCGGCCGTGCGAGCGGCGACGAGAGCCTCAGCGCGAGCGGCGTCGACCAAGCGCGCGCGGAACGGATCCGCGAGCTCGTGCGGATCGTGCAGGAGTCCGGCGTGGGCGAGGTGACGATCGAGGAGGCCGGCATGCGCGTCTCCGTGCGCCGGACGCCTGAGCCGCTCGACGCCAGGCTCACGCCCCCCGCCGGCGACGACGAGCTCGACCTACGGCCCTCACCGCAGCCGCGGCTCGACGGCTTCACGCGGGTCGAGGCGCCCATGGTCGGCGTCTTCTATCGCGCCCCGCAGCCGGGCGCGCCGGCGTTCGTGGAGGAAGGCGACACGGTCGCGCCGGGGCAGACGCTCTGCATCCTCGAGGCGATGAAGCTGATGAACGAGATCAAGGCGGACGCGGCCGGGACCGTGCACGCCATCCACGTCGGCAATGCCGAGCCGGTCGAGTTCGGGCAGCTGCTGTTCGAGCTCGAGCCCGTCGGCCCGCCGCCGCTCGACGCCGTCTGATGTTCAAACGCGTCTTGGTGGCGAACCGGGGAGAGATCGCCGTGCGCGTGATCCGCGCGCTGCACGAGAACGACGTCGAGGCGGTCGCCGTCTACTCGACCGCCGACGAGGGCTCGCTGCACGTGCGCCTCGCCGACCGTGCAGTGTGCGTCGGCCCGCCGCAGGCGACCGAGAGCTACCTGAAGATCCCGTCGCTCGTCGCGGCCGCGACCACGACCGGCTGCGAAGCGGTTCACCCCGGCTACGGCTTCCTCGCCGAAAGCCCGGCGTTCGTCGACGCGTGCGCCGACAACGACCTGACGTTCATCGGCCCGAACGCGGACGTGATGGCGCGGATGGGCGACAAGGTCGAGGCGAAGCGCGAGATGGGCGCCGCCGACGTGCCGCTCGTCCCGGGCACCGAGGACACGACGACGCTCGACGAGGCGCGCGCGGCCGCGGAGGAGGTCGGCTACCCGGTGCTGCTGAAGGCCTCCGCCGGCGGCGGCGGCAAGGGCATGCGGCTCGTGCACGCGCCGGACGAGCTCGACTCCGCCTACGGCATGGCCGCTATGGAGGCCGAGTCGGCCTTCGGCGACGGCAGCCTCTACCTCGAGAAGGCGGTCTCGCCGGCGCGCCACGTCGAGATCCAGGTGCTCTGCGACGGGCACGGCGGCGTGCTCACGCTCGGCGAGCGCGAGTGCTCGATCCAGCGGCGCCACCAGAAGCTCGTCGAGGAATCGCCGTCGCCGGCGCTCGACGTGGCGACCCGCGACGAGATGGAGGCGGCCGCGGAGCGCGCGTGCCGCGCGATCGGCTATCGCAACGCCGGCACCTTCGAGTTCCTGCTCGGCCCCGACCGCAGCTTCTACTTCATCGAGCTGAACGCGCGGCTCCAGGTCGAGCACCCCGTCACGGAGCTGGTGACCGGGATCGACATCGTCCGCGAGCAGCTCCGCGTCGCCGCCGGCGAGCCGCTGGCGCACACCGGGCGCGCGGCGCGGCGCGGCCACGCGATCGAAGTGCGGCTGAACGCCGAGGACCCGCGCAACGACTTCGCGCCCGCCCCCGGGCTCGTCTCCAGGCTGCGGCCGCCGCTCGGGCCGGGCGTGCGGCTCGACACCCACGTCGAGGACGGCTACCTCGTGCCGCCGCACTACGACTCGCTGCTCGGCAAGCTGATCGCGTGGGACGAGACGCGCGAGCAGTCGATCGACCGGATGCTGCGCGCGCTCGGCGAGCTCGTGCTCGAGGGCGTGCCGACGACGCGCGAGCTGGCGATCGACATCCTCCGCAGCGAGGAGTTCTCGAGCGGCCGCTACTCGACCGGCTTCCTCGCCGATGCCGCGGGCCGGCTCCCGGCAATCGTCGGCTCGTGACCGAGCCGCTCGTCTTCCGCGGCACGGAAGGGACGGTCACGGTGACCGCCTCTGCGCTGACGGAGCTCGTCGCGCGGGCGGCGCGAAGCGTCGAAGGAGCGCGCGTGCGCCGGCCGAAGCGGTCGATCGAGATCCGCCACGGCGGCGGCCGCGCCTCGGTCGAGCTCGAGCTCGGCGCGCGCTACGGCGTGCCGCTCCCGGAGCTCGCGCGGTCCGTGCAGGAGCGCGTCGCCGAGGCGCTCGGGAACGTCTCGGGCCTCGAGGTCGAGCGGGTCGACGTCGTGCTCGAGGAAGTCGGGTAGTGGCGGGCCGCCGTGCCGCGCGCCGCACCGCGCTCGTCCTGCTCTACCAGTGGGACGTCACGGGGCAGCGGCTGGCGTCGCTCTACGACGGCGAGATCGACCCCTTCTCGCAGGAGCTCGCGGAGGCCGTGATCGAAGAGCACGACCGGCTCGACGACCGGATCACCGCTGCGGCCGACGAGTGGACCGCCGACCGGCTCGGCGCGCTCGAGCGCAACATCCTGCGCATGGCGATCCTCGAGCTCGACCGCGGCGAGGTGCCGCCCGAGGTGGCGATCGACGAGGCGGTCAGCCTCGCGAAGCGGTATTCATCGGAGGACGCCGGCAGGCTGGTCAACGGGATACTGGGAAGAATCGTCAAGGAGGCTGCGTGAGCGAGTCGGCAGAGGAACGGCTGCGGAACGCGGAGGAGCTGCTCGACCGGCTCGAGCGGACGCGCGAGCGGCTCGAGGAGACCAAGGACCCGGACGAGGCGATCGAGATCCTGACCCAGCTCGCGGAGATCGCCAAGGAGGTCGAGGTGCAGCTCCAACAGGCGAAGCGGGCCGCAGAATCATGAGCACGACAGAGGAGCTGCGCGCGCTGGTCGAGTCGTACCTGGGCGAGCTGGCGCTGACGCCGGAGCTCGGCGGCCAGGCGGAGTCTGTCCGCTATTCGATCGAGGTCGGCGGCAAGCGCGTGCGGCCGGTGATCTGCCTCGCGACCGCCGAGGCCGCGGCGGGCAACGCGGAGAAGGCGCTGCCTGCGGCGGCTGCTGTCGAGCTCGTGCACACGTTCTCGCTCGTCCACGACGACCTGCCCGCGCTCGACGACGACGAGGAGCGCCGCGGCCACCCGTCGACCTGGAAGCAGTACGGCGAAGCTGTGGGGATCCTGGCCGGCGACGCGCTGCTGGCGGAGGCGTTCCGGCTGGCGCTCTCGTACCCGACCCCGGCGGTGGCGAGGGAGCTGGTCCAGGCGACCCTCGGGATGATCGGCGGGCAGTACCTCGACATCACCGGGACGGCACCGGACCTCGCCTCCTTGCACCGGCTCAAGACCGGCTGTCTCTTCGCGGCCTCCGTCGGGCTCGGGCTCTGGGCCGCGGAGGTGCCGGAGCGTGAGCAGACGCCGTGGCGGGCGTTCGGCGACGAGCTCGGGCTGCTCTTCCAGGTCGTGGACGACATCCTCGACGAGGACGGCTACGTGCTCGAGCGGGGCGCCGACGGCGCGCGGGCGCTTGCGGACGAGGCGGCCGAGCGGGCCCGTGCCGCGCTCACGCGAGTCGATGCCGACACGAGCGTGCTCGAGGGCATTGTCGACGACCTCGCGGTCCGGACCTCCTGAAGAAGCGGCTGGACGTCCTGCTCGTCGAGCGCGGGCTCGCCGAGAGCCGGGCGCAGGCGCAGGCGCTCGTGCTCGCAGGCCGCGTGCCCGGGTACGCGAAGGCCGGCCAGCAGGTGGACGAGCAGGCCGAGCTGGCGGTGACGCAGCCGCCACGCTTCGTCTCGCGGGGCGGCGAGAAGCTCGCGCACGCGCTCGAGGCCTTCGGTGTCGAGCCGGCCGGCCGCGACTGCCTCGACGTCGGCGCCTCGACGGGCGGCTTCACCGACGTGCTGCTGCAGCGGGGCGCGGCGCGGGTGATCGCGCTCGACGTCGGGTACGGCCAGCTGCACCCGCGTATCCGCGAGGACCCGCGCGTGATCGTGCTCGAGCGCGTGAACGTCCGCGACCTGCAGGAGCTCCCGTTCGCGCCGGCGCTCGTCGTCTGCGACGTCTCGTTCGTGAGCTTGCGCAAGGCGCTGCCGCCGGCGCTCCGGCTCGCGGCTCCGAGCTGGGAGGCGGTCGTGCTCGTGAAGCCCCAGTTCGAGGCGGCGCGCGGCGAGGCGCGGCGCGGGGTCGTGCGCGACCGGGAGATCTGGCGGCGCGTGCTGCTCGAGGTCGCGCGCGAGTCGCCGGCGTGGGGGGCGCAGCCGCTCGGCGTCGTAGACTCCGGCCTGCCCGGCCCGAAGGGGAACCGCGAGTTCTTCCTGCACCTGGTGCAGAACGAGCGGCCGGAGATTCCGGATGAGCTCGAGCACTGGATCGACGACGCGACGGCCTGAAGTGAAGCGAATCGCCCTGATCACACACGGCCGCGCCGAGACGATCGGAGGCGCGCTCGAGCGGTTGCGCGCGTTGACGCAGGCGCGCGGGATCGAGCTGCTGCTGTCGGACGAGGAGGTTGCGAAGCACGGCGACGGCCCGGCCGGTGCGGTGGAGGACGCGGATCTCGCCGTCGTACTCGGCGGCGACGGCACGATGCTGCGAGCGCTGCGACGATTCCTCGGCACGGGCGTACCGGTCCTCGGCGTCAACTTCGGCCGCGTCGGCTTCCTCGCGACGATCGAGGCGGACTCGCTGGAGGAGGGACTGGAGCGCGCGTTCGACGGCGACCTCGAAATCGTCGAGCTCCCGGCGCTCGAGGCGGCCGCCGGCGCCGAACGCTGGCCCGCGGTGAACGACATGGTCGTGGCGAGCTCGACGATCGGCCGGATGATCGAGCTCGGCTGGGCGATCGGCGGCGAGGATCTCGGCTCGCTGCCCTGCGACGGGCTGATCTGCTCGTCGCCGTCCGGGTCGACGGCGTACAACCTCTCGAACGGCGGGCCGGTGCTCGTGTGGGGGCTCGACGCGATGGCGATCACGTTCGTCGCGCCGCACTCGCTGGACGCGCGGCCCCTGGTCGTCCCGCGCGGGCGGGCGCTGACGGTGACGAACCGGACGCCGAACGTGGGGGCAACCGTGCTCGTGGACGGCCAGCGGGTACAAGAGCTCGCGCCTGGCGACCAGGTCGAGGCCGAGCTCTCCGCGCAGCGCAGCCTCCTGGCGACGCTCCCGGAGGCGACGTTCTTCAGCCGCTACCGGCGCACGTTCTCCTCGGGCTGAACGTCACACAATCGGCACGATTCGGCCACACCTTCGCGCGCTGCCGGCGGGTACCGTCCCTAGCCCCCACCCACCCAGGGGCGCGCGTGAACATAGAGAGCCGCCGCGGCCGATTCGGAGAGTCGCCGCGCACGGACAGCGGACGTAGCATCCAGGCGTGCTCAGGCGCCTGCGCATCGAGAACCTCGTCTTGATCCGCGAGGCCGAGCTCGCCTTCGAGCCCGGCCTGACCGCGATCACGGGCGAAACCGGCGCCGGCAAGACGATCCTGGCGCAGGCGATCGGCCTCCTGCTCGGCGCGCGGGGCGATGTGGCCCTCGTCGGCGCCGACGGCAACGAGGCGTACGTCGAGGCCGAGCTCGACCCGCCGCCAGGGTTCTTCGACGACGACGAGGCCGCCGCGCTCGCAGAGCTCCGGCCGGAGGGCGAGGACGGGCTCGTGCTCGCCCGGCGCGTCTTCCCCGACGGCCGCACGCGCGCCTACGCCTGGGGCCGTAGCGCCGCGCGCGAGGACGTCGCGGCCGCCGCCGAGCGGCTCGTCGCGATGTCGGGCCAGTTCGAGCAGCGGCGCCTCGCCCGTCCCGCCTACCAACTCGACGTGCTCGACGCCTTCGCCGGCGAGGAGCAGGCGCGACGCCGCCGGGAGCTCCGTCAAGCGTGGCGCGAGCTCGGGGCTGCACGCCGGCGCCACGAGGAGCTGACGCAGAATGCGGCTGCCGCCGAGGCGCGCCTCGGCGAGCTGCGCGCACTCGTCGAGGACACCGACGGGTTCGAGCCGAACTCCGAAGAACGACTGCGCGCCGAGCGCGAGCGGCTTCGTCACGTCACGGAGCTGGCCGCCGGAGTCGCGGCAGCCGGCGAGGCGCTCGCGCCCGAGGAGGGCGACGGCGCCGCAGGCCTCGTCGCCCTCGCCGAGCGCGCCGTCGCGCCGCTCGAGCGGCTCGCGCCCGAACTCGAGCATGCGGGGAACGAGCTCCGGGACGTCGAGCTGCGCCTGCGGGAGACGGCCTCCGAGTTGCGGGCGTTCCTCGCCTCGCTCGAGGCGGAGCCTGACCGTTTGGAGCAGATCGAGTCGGAGCTGGACGGGATTGCCGACGCCAAGCGCCGCTTCCGCTGCGAGACCTACGAGGAGCTGCTCGCGCGGGCCGCCGAGGCCGCGGCGGAGCTTGCGGCACTCGATGCCGGTGCCGACCCGGTCGCGGCCGCGGCGCAGGCGCTCGCCGAAGTGGAGGCGGAGGTCGCGGCGCTCAGCCGGCACCTCCACGCCGCCCGCCAGGCCGCAGCGGAGCCGTTCGCCGCGGCCGTCGCGGAAGAGCTGCAGGGCATCGGCCTCGGGGAAGGCGAGTTTCGCGTCGAGCTGAGCGACCGCGAGCCAGGCTCGACCGGTGCGGATGAGGCCGCGTTCCTGATCCGGCCCAACGCAGGCCTGCCCTTCGCGCCGGTCGCCGAGACCGCCTCGGGCGGCGAGCTGTCGCGGATCGCGCTTGCGATCGCCGCGGTCGGGGGCGGCGAGACGATGGTCTTCGACGAGATCGACGCCGGTGTCGGCGGCGAGACCGCGCACGCGGTCGGCGAGACGCTGCGGAGGCTCGCGGAACGAGCCCAGGTCGTCACCATCACCCACCTGCCGCAGATCGCGTCGCTGGCCGACCGCCACTTCCGCGTCGAGAAAGTCGCGGGCGACCCCACGCACACGTCGATCCAGCCGCTGGCTGACGACGAGCGCCGCGAGGAGCTCAAGCGGATGCTCGGCGGCGAGCAGTTCCTCTCGACCGTCCAGCAGGAGCGATGAGTTTCATCGAGTTCACCGGCCGCGCCCGCCTCGGTAGCCGCACGAAGAACCTCGTCCAGCGGCTCGGGCCCGACGACGTCGCGATCATCGACCACCGGGACATCGACCGCGTCTCGGCCGAAGAGCTGCTCGAGTCGGGCGTGCGGGTGGTCGTAAACGTCGCGCCGTCGCAGACCGGCCGGTTTCCGAACCCAGGCCCGCTGCTGCTCGTGCGCGGCGGCGTGCGGCTGATCGACGCTCCGGGCGCGCCGCTCTTCGACGAGCTGAGCGACGGCGAGGACGTGACCGTGCGCGGCGCCAGCCTGTTCCGGAACGGCACCTGCCTGGCGAACGGCCGCTCGCTCGATGCCGAGGAGCTGGCGCGAGCGCTCGCCGACCAGCAGGGGCGCGTGACCGAGGCGCTGGAGGGCTTCGCCGAGAACACCCTGCGCTACCTGCGCGACGAGGGCCGGCTCCTCGCCGAGGGGATCGACTTCCCGGCGCTCGGGACGCGCTTCCGCGAACGGCACGCGCTAGTGGTCGCGCGCGGGCCGGGCTACAAGCGCGACCTCGCGATCGTCCGGCCCTACGTGCGCGACTTCAAGCCGGTGGCGGTCGGCGTCGACGGCGGCGCCGACGCGCTGCTCGCGACTGGCATGAAGCCCGACGTGATCGTCGGCGACATGGACTCCGTGTCCGACGACGCCCTGCGCTCCGGCGCCGAGCTGGTCGTGCACGCCTACCGGAACGGCGCCGCGCCGGGCGCCGACCGGCTGGAGCGGCTGGGCCTGCGCTATTCGACCGTCTCCGCGCCGGGAATCAGCGAAGACATCGCCCTGCTGCTGGCGTTCGAGAAGGGCGCCGAGCTGATCGTCGCCGTCGGGACGCACTTCAACCTGACGGAGTTCCTCGAGCGCGACCGCGCCGGCATGTCGTCAACGTTTGTGACGCGGCTGAAGGTGGGGGAGATCCTGATCGACGCGAAGGGCGTCTCGCGGCTCGTCAGCCGCCAGGTGGGTCTCTGGCCGCTCATTTTGTTCGCAGTCGCCGGCCTCGGCGCGATCGTCGTCGCGATCGTCGCCTCGCCGGGCCTGCGGCACTTCATCGGCCTGCTGAGTCAGCGGATCCGCGACCTGCTCGGCCTCGGCTGACATGTCCGTTTCGGACATGTCCGTCCGCTGGAACCCCTGACCTCCTCCCCGAGGCGAGCGTATCCGGTAATGGCGCACGCGTGGCACGCCGAGGCGTGACGAAACAGCAACACTTTGCGGCGCCGTGCCCAGCTACACCGAGACCAAGGAGCTGCTCGCGCCGCTCGAGGACGTCTGGCTCTTCCTCGCCGAGCCCCACCACCTCTCCGACTGGTGGCCCGGGGTTGCGGGCGTCAGTCCCGACCGGCGCGGCCTCGCGCCCGCCGCTCGCTGGCAGCTCCACGCCCCGATGCGCCCGGGGCTCCTCCGGCGGCCAGCCTCCGACTCGACGATGGTGATCATCGACGTCGAGCCGCTGAGCCGTGTCACCTGGTACATGGCGACCGAGCGCCTCGATGTCGAGCTCCGCCTCGCCGACGCCGGCGAGCACCACACGCGCGCCGAGCTCACCGTCAGCGGCCCGTTCCTCGTCGGCCTGCGCCGATCGCTGCCGCGCAACGCGCTCAGGAGGCTCTACACCCTGTGCCAGACTGCCGCGGAGCTCTAAGACATGTTTGACCTCCGCTATCACGTCGCCTCGCTCGCGGCCGTCTTCCTCGCGCTGATCATCGGGATCCTCGTCGGCGTCGGGATCTCCGACCGTGGCCTCGTCGACAGCGCGAAGACGAGGTTCCTCCAGGACGAGCTCGCGAGCCTGCAGAAGCGGCTCGATAACAAGGCGACCCAGTCGACCGACCTCACGCGCGATCGCCAGGCGGCGCAGAGCTTCGTCAACGAGACGTACCCGGCGCTCGTCCGCAACCGCCTGAAGGGCAAGCAGATCGCCGTCGTGTACGTCGGGTCGGACAAGGGCGGCACCCCCGCCGCCGTCAACAGCGCGCTGACCAACTCCGGCGCGCAGCAGCTCCGCCTGCGCGCGCTGAAGGTGCCGCTCGACGTACGGCAGGTCGAGGCGGCGATCAAGAACCAGCCGGCCGCTGCCGGGCTCCGAGGCAAGAGCAACCTCGACGCGCTGGGGCGCGAGCTCGGACAGGAGCTTGCAAGTGGCGGGGACACTCCGCTCTGGAACTCGCTCACTGAAGCGCTCGTCGAGCACAAACTGGGCGGGGACAAGGCACCGGCGGATGGCGTCGTCGTCGTCCGAACCGACACCCGGCAGCGCGGCCCGACGGCACGCTTCCTCCTCGGGCTCTACGAGGGCCTCGGCTCGGGAGGCGTTCCCGCGGTCGGGGTCGAGCAGACCGATGCCGCGCAGTCGGCGACGGCCATCTACCGTCAGGCCGGCCTCTCGAGCGTCGACGACGTCGACACGCGCGTCGGCAAGCTCGCGCTCGTACTGCTGCTGCAGGGCGCTTCGCCCGGCCAGTACGGCGTGAAGGATTCTGCCGGCGACGGCGCGCTGCCGCCGATGCCGACGCTCCCGGCCGTCACGGGTGGCTGACCCGCTCGTCGTCCTCGTCGCGGCGCGGGACGAGGAGGGGCGGATCGGCACGACTGTCGCGGCGCTGCGGACCGCGTTCCCCGCAAGCCGAGATCGTGGTCGCCGACGACGGCTCAGCGCGACGAGCACCGCAGCCGAGGCAGAGCGGGCGGGCGCGACCGTCGTCCGACTGGCGCGCCTCGGCAAGGGCCAGGCGCTGACGCTCGGCGAGCGCGACGCGCCGCCGGGCCGGCTCCTGCTCTGCGACGCCGACCTGGAAGGCGACCTGACCCCGTTGCTCGAGAGCGACGCCGACCTCGCGGTCGCCGCGTTCGAGCGCCGCGCGGGCGGCGGCTTCGGAATCGCGAAGCGCACCGCCCGGGCCCTGGTGAAGGCGCTCGGCGGGCTGGAAACGCGCGAGCCGCTCTCGGGCCAGCGCGCGCTCTCGCCCGTGGCTCGTCGAGCATGCTTCCCGCTCGCGCCTGGCTTCGGCTGCGAGGTGCGGATGACGATCGACGCCGCCCGGGCCGGTCTGCGCGTCGAGGAGCGCGAGCTCGACCTCCGGCACCGCGCGACCCAGCGGGACGCCGGCGGCTTCCTCCATCGCGGCCGGCAGCTGCTCGACGCCGTCCTCGCCTGCGGCCCGACCGCTGCCAACTACCGCGGCCTGCGCCTGCCGCTCGTCGGCGTGCTCGTCGCCCTTGGCGGCTCCGGCGCGCCCGCGCGCACGAGGGCCGGCGTCGCTGCCACCGCACTCCTCGGCCTGGCGGACGACCTCTGGAGCGGGCCCGAACGCGGCTTCAGGGCGCATCTCGCCAAAGGCTCGACGACCGGCGTCGCCAAGGCGCTCGGCATTCCGCTCGTCGCGCTGGCGACGACGCGTTCTGTCCGCAAGGCTGCGCTCGTCGCGCTGGCCGCCAACGCGCTCAACCAGCTCGACACGCGCCCAGGCCGCGCGCTGAAGGTCTTCCTCGCCGCCGCCGCGCTCGTCCGCGGTGACGCGGCCCGCTACCTCCCGGCGGCCGTCCTGCTCGCTCCCTACGATCTCCGCGAGATGACGATGCTCGGGGACGCAGGCTCGAACGCGCTGGGGGCCGTGCTAGGTTACGGATCCGTGGGCAAGCTCACGGCTCGGGGTCAAATCCTCTGCATCGCAGGGCTCGCCGCGCTCACCGCGGCCGGTGAGGTGCGCTCCCTCGGGGCGCTGATCGAGCGCACGCCCGGCCTTCGCGAGCTCGACGCGATGGGGCGCGCCTAGTGGCCCGCCGCCCGCCGAAGTACGTCTTCGTCACCGGCGGCGTCGTCTCGTCGCTCGGCAAGGGCATTACCGCCGCCTCGCTCGGCCGCCTCCTGAAGGCGCGCGGCCTGAAGGTGCAGGTGCAGAAGTTCGACCCGTACATCAACGTCGACCCGGGCACGATGAGCCCGTTCCAGCACGGCGAGGTCTTCGTCACCGAGGACGGCGCCGAGACCGACCTCGACATCGGCCACTACGAGCGCTTCATCGACGAGAACCTCTCGCGCACGTCCAACCACACGGCCGGTGCGGTCTGGGACCGCGTCATCCGCAAGGAGCGCAAGGGCGAGTACCTCGGCTCGACCGTGCAGGTGATCCCGCACATCACGAACGAGATCAAGGAGCGCATTCGCAGCGCCAGCGACGCGAGCGACTGCGACGTGGTCGTCACCGAGATCGGCGGCACGGTCGGCGACATCGAGTCGCTGCCGTTCATGGAGGCGATCCGCCAGTTCCGCCGCGAGGCCGGCCCGGAGAACGTCTGCTACGTCCACGTTACGCTCGTGCCGTTCATCGACACGGCCGGCGAGCTGAAGACGAAGCCGACCCAGCACTCCGTCAACGAGCTGCGGCGCATCGGCATCCACCCCGACATCATCGTCGCGCGGTCGCGCGACCCGATCTCCGCGGACATCCGCGAGAAGATCGCGCTCTTCGCCGACCTCGAGCCGAGTGCGGTGATCGCGAACCACGACGTCGACGACCTCTACCTCGTCCCGTCGGCGCTGCAGGCTGAGGGTTTCGACCACCTGGTTTGCGAGAAGCTCGGGCTGCCGCAGGGCGAGGCGCACCTGGGCGAGTGGCTCGAGCTCACCGAGCGCATCCTCGCGCCGCGGGCGGGCGACGTCGAGATCGCCCTCGTCGGCAAGTACGTGAAGCTCCAGGACGCCTATCTGTCCGTGCACGAGGCGCTCAAGCACTCGGGCGTGCACCACGGCTGCTCGGTGCGCGTGCGCTGGTTCGACGCGGAAGGAATGTCGCTGGAGGAGGCGCAGGCCGAGCTCGAGTCGGTCGACGGCGTGCTCGTCCCCGGCGGCTTCGGCTCGCGCGGCTGGGAGGGGAAGATCCTCGCCTGCCGCGTCGCCCGGGAGCACGGGATCCCGTATCTCGGCATTTGCCTCGGCATGCACGTCGCCGTCAGCGAGTTCGCGCGGCACGTGGTCGGGCTCGAGGGCGCGAACTCGACCGAGATGGACCCGGAGACGCCGTTCCCGGTGATCGACCTGCTGCCGGAGCAGAAGGAGATCGAGGACCTCGGCGGCACGATGCGCCTCGGCGCCCAGGCCGTCGAGCTGGCGGAGGGCACGCGCGCCCTGGCCGCCTACAACGAGCTCACGATCCACGAACGGCACCGCCACCGCTACGAGGTAAACAACCACTTCCGCCCGCAGCTCGTGGAGGCGGGGCTTGTCGTCTCGGGGACGTTCCAGGAGGGGCGGCTGGTCGAGATCGTCGAGCTCGAGGACCATCCCTGGTTCGTCGCGAGCCAGTTCCATCCCGAGTTCAAGTCGCGCCCGACCCGGCCCGCCCCGCTCTTCCGCGACTTCGTCGGCGCCGCGTTCGCACGCTCACGCGAGCGCACCGGGGCTGCGGTGGCGGCCTCCTAGTTGTCGGGCCAGAGCACGGCCACGTAGTACTCGAGGCCGGCGATCTGGATCTCCGACGAGCGGTGGCGGAGGCTCCGACGCGAGCCGTCCTTCAGCGTCACGACCGTGCGTCCGATCAGCTGGCCGGACGTGATCATCGCCTCGAACTCGCCCTCTGCCTCCGGGTAGACGGCGACGTCGGTGATGCGCAGCTCGAGCAGCTCCTCGCGCGTGTACCCGAGCAGCTCGCACGCGGTCGTATTCGCGGCGACGTAGCGCATCTCGTCGTCCGCGACGAGGATCGCCACCGGCGCGTGCTCGACCGCCTCGCCGAGGAGAACGGTCTGGACCAGGCGATCCGACGTGCTCACCGGCCGAATCTAGCGCGCGCGTCTACGATCGCCTAGTGCCGCGCCCGCAATGGGGATCCGACGCCCTCGCGTGCTTCCTCGAGCTCGCGGCGCTGCCGAGCCCGCCCGGCGAGGAGCGGGCGGTCGCCGACCGCGTGCTCGACTATCTCGGCGCGCTCGGGCTCGGAGCCGACGAGGACGACGCCGGCGCGAAGGTCGGCTCGTCGATCGGGAACATCTACGCCCGGCTCGAGCCGACCGGCGGGACCGGGGAGCCGCTCTTCTTCTGCGCACACCTCGACACGGTGCTGCCGGAAGGGCCGATCGAGCCCGAGGTCGGCGAGGACGAGGTCGTGCGCAACTCCGCGGGCACGATCCTCGGCGCCGACGACAAGTCCGCGGTGGCGGCGATGCTCGAGGCGGCTGCACGGCTGGTCGAGGACGGTCGTCCGCATGCCGGGGTCGAGTTGCTCTTCACGCCGAAGGAGGAGGTCGGCCTGCTCGGGGCGGCGGCGTTCGACCAGTCGCGGTTCGCCGCGCGCGTCGGCTACGTCTACGACCACGCAGGGCCGATCGGCGAGATCATCCTCGGTGCGCCGTGCCAGCAGAAGCTCGACGTGCAGTTCCACGGGCGCGCGGCCCATGCCGGGATGTACCCGGAGGAGGGCCGCTCCGCGATCGCTGCTGCCGCGAGAGCGATCGCCGACCTGCGTCTCGGTCGGCTCGACGAAGAGACCACGGCGAGCGTCGGCCGGATCCAGGGCGGCACGGCGCGCAACGTGATCCCGGAGTGGTGCTCGTTCGCGGCCGAGGCCCGCAGCCAAGACGAGGGCAAGCTCGCCGACCTCGTCCGGGAGATGGTCGACGCGGTCACCTTCGCTGCGAGCCTCGAGGAGTGTGAGGTCGAGACGCAGGTCTCCGGCCTCTCGCGCGGCTACCGCTTCCGGCGAGACGACCTGCCGGTGCGGATCGCGGCCGCCGCGCTCGAGCGGGTGGGGCGCGAGCCGTCGTACATCCTCTCCGGCGGCGGCGCCGACGCGAACGTCTTCAACGAGCGGGGCTTGCAGTGCCTGAACCTGGCGAACGGGATGACGGACATCCATACGCCCGACGAGCGGATCGCCGTCGCCGACCTGCACGAGATGGTCGAGGTGACGCTCGCGCTCGTCGACGCCTCCGTCGATGCCGCTTAGCCTCCGGCGCGGGCATGTTTCCGCGGTCCGGGAGCGCGTTGACGGGCTCGTTCGCCTGGAGGTCGACGGCGCCGTGTGCGTGGCCTATCCGTCGCTGACCGGGCCCGTCGCGCTCGGCGACGAGGTGCTGGTCAACGTCCAGGCGCGCGAGCTCGAGCTCGGCTCGGGCGGGTTCGACGTCCTCTACGCGAACCTGACGCGCGGGCTGGGGCTCGGCGCCGCGGAGGGCGCGCATGTGATGGTGCTCCCGTACACGCCCCTTCAGCACGCCCGGCGCTTCGAGGAGGAGGGCGTCGAATTGCCCTCACGGCTGGACGGGATGCCCGTCGTCTGCTGCTCGCTGCACAGCCAGGTCGCGCCGGTGTGCGCGGCGCTCGCGGGATTGCGGGTCGCATACGCGCAGCTCCTAGGCGGCGCGTTGCCGGTCTCGCTCTCGGACACCGTCCGTGTGCTGAGGGAGCGCGGGCTCGTCTCGGCGACCGCCGCGGTCGCGCCGTGCTTCGACGCGGACGCGCAGTGCGTCTCCGTTGCGTCGGCGCTCGGGTGGGCGCGCCAGAGTCACGATGTAACGGTCTGCGCGATCGGCCCAGGGATCGTCGGAACCGGGACGCGGTTCGGCCACGGCGGTCTCGCGGCCGCGGAGGCGGCGAACGCGGCGCTGGCGCTCGGTGGCAGGCCCGTCGTCGCCGCGCGTGTGTCGGGCGCCGACCAGCGGGAGCGGCACCGGGGCGTGTCCCATCACACCGAAGCCGTACTCGCGCTCGTGCGCGGCGACGTCGTCGTCGGCGAGGACGGCACGGGCTGGCGAGAAGCGTGCGAAGGCCTGCCGCTGTCGCACATGAGCCGCGGCCCCGACGACGACCCGGACTTCTTCGAGGCGGCCTACGCGGCCGGGGTGGCGGCGCGAAGGCTGAGCCGCTGATGGAGGAGCGGCGGCTGGGGCCGGTCGTCGGGCTGGGCACGTGGAACACGTTCGACTCGGACGCCGCGCTCGCGCGGACCGTGATGGATGCCGCGTTCACCGCCGGGACGCGACTCGTCGACTCCTCGCCGATGTACGACGGAGCGGAGGCGTCGCTGTCGCACGCGCTCGACGGGAGGCGCGACTGAGGCGGTCGTGGCGACGAAGATCTGGTCGCGCGCCGTCGAGGATGGCCGGGCGCACTTCGCGCGGCAGCTGGAGTGGTTCGGGCGAGTGGATGTCGAGCAGGTGCACAACCTCGTCTCGTGGCAAAAGCACCTGCCGTGGCTGGAGGCGGAGCGCGCGGCCGGGCACGTCGGCCGGATCGGCGTCACGCACTACTCGCCGGCCGCGTTCGGCGAGCTGGAGCGTGCGCTGCGGACGCGGCGCTTCGAGACGCTGCAGGTGCCGCTGAGCCCGCACGAGCGCGAATGCGAGGAGCGGCTGCTCCCGCTGGCAGAGGAGCTCGGCGTCGCGGTGATCGTGATGCGGCCGCTCGGCGAAGGCTCGCTCATGCGGCGGCCGCCCGCACCGGACGAGCTCGCGCCTCTCGCGCCTATCGGGGTGCGAACGTGGGCGCAGGCGCTCTTGAAGTGGGCGCTGTCCGATCCGCGCGTCGATGTGGTGATCCCGGCGACGACGAATCCGGAACACGCGGGCACAAACGCAGCGGCCGGTGAGCCGCCGTGGTTCGGCCCCGAGGAACGCCGGCTCATCGAGCGGCTCGCCGGTCGCTAATGCGGTGCCGCGCCGGCCTCCCGTCGGTCCCGTAGTTCGGTTCGCCCGGCCTCCTCCCCGAGGCGAGCATATTCGGCAGCAGTGCACGTGTCTGTGCCGCTTCGTGCCGAAAGCGCGGCGACCCGTCCACAGCGTGTCGACGCGTCCCGAAGGCGCCGAAAAGCTAGGGTTTCTCGCCCCTATGAAGGTCGGCGTCGTCAAGGAGATCAAGCCCGACGAGTACCGCGTCGCGCTCACGCCTGCCGGTGCGCGCGAGCTCGTCCGGGGCGGGCACGACGTGCTCGTCGAGACCGGCGCCGGCGACGGCAGCTCGTTCCCGGACGACGCGTACCGCGCGGTCGGCGCGACGATCCAGCCGGTCGACGACGTCTGGGGCGAGGCCGAGCTCCTGCTCAAGGTCAAGGAGCCGCTGCCGGAGGAGTACCCGCGGCTGCGCGAAGGGCTCGTCCTCTTCACGTACCTCCACCTCGCGGCCAGCGAGGAGTTGACGCGCGCGCTCGCGGAGAGCGGCGCCGCCTGCGTCGCCTACGAGACCGTCGAGACGGACAACCGCCAACTGCCGCTGCTCGCGCCGATGAGCGAGATTGCAGGCCGGCTGGCCGCTCAGGCCGGCACCTACTTCCTCGAGAAGCCGCTCGGCGGCCGCGGATTGCTGCTCGGCGGCGTGCCCGGCGTCGCGCCGGGCCGCGTGCTCGTGATCGGCGGCGGGATCGTCGGCTACAACGCGGCCGTGATCGCGCTTGGCCTGGGCGCGAACGTGACGATCCTCGAGCGCTCAGTCGACCGCATGCGCCACCTGGACGAGGTGCTCTCCGGCCGCGTCAGCCTCGTGATGTCCTCGACCCTGCAGATCGAGGAGTCGATCGTCGAGGCCGACGTGGTCATCGGCGCGGTGCTCATTCCCGGGGCGGTAGCCCCGAGGCTCGTCACGCGCGAGATGCTCGGGAAGATGAAGGACGGCGCGGTGCTCTGCGACGTGGCGATCGACCAGGGCGGGATGGCGGAGACGTCGCGTCCGACGACGCACACCGACCCGGTTTACGTCGTCGACGGCGTCACGCACTACTGCGTCGCGAACATGCCCGGCGCTGTGCCGATCACCTCGACGAAGGCGCTTACGAACGTGACGCTCCCGTACGTAGAGGCGATCGCGGACAACGGGCTCGCCGAGGCGGTGGCGCGCGACCGGGCACTTGCGCGCGGCGTCAACGTGCTGGACGGCAAGATCACGTACGAAGCGGTCGCCGAGGCGCACGGCCTCGAGTTCCATCCGCTCGAGGACGTCCTGCCGCTCTCGCCGGTCTAGCGCTTGGAGGGACTGACCTTCACGACGAGCCAGGTCGTCGCGGCTGCGAGGAGGATCACGCAGACGATGAAGACGATCAGCCCGATGAGTCCGAGGACGGTATCCACGACCGACCTAGAATAGCCGGGTGCCGCGCGCCTGCGTGATCGTGTTGGACGCCGTGGGCGCGGGAGCGCTCCCGGATGCGGACGCGTACGGCGACGAGGGCTCGGACACGCTCGGGAACGTGGCGAAGGCGGTCGGCGGGCTCGACCTACCGAATCTCGAGGCGCTCGGGCTCGGCAACATCGAGCCGCTCGAGGGGTGTCCGCCCCAGCCGGGGGCGCCGGCGGTGGCCGGCAGGCTGCTCGAGCGCTCGAAGGGCAAGGACACGACGACGGGGCACTGGGAGATGATGGGAATCGTCACGGCGCAGCCGTTCCCGACGTACCCGCACGGGTTCCCGCACGACGTGATCGACCCCTTCATGCACCGGACCGGGCGCGGCGTGCTCGGGAACAAGGCCGCCTCGGGCACCGAGATCATCCAGGAGCTCGGGGAGGAGCACCAGCGCACGGGCAAGTGGATCGTCTACACGTCCGCGGACTCGGTCTTCCAGATCGCGGCGCACGAGGAGACGATCCCGCTCGAGGAGCTCTACGGAGGGTGCCGGATCGCCCGCGAGATCCTGACGGGCAAGCACGCGGTGGGGCGCGTGATCGCGCGGCCGTTCATCGGCGAGCCGGGGAACTACGAGCGGACGGCGAACCGGCACGACTTCTCGCTGGAGCCCAGGCGGCCGAACTACCTGACGCTCGTGCGGGAGGCGGGCAAGGAGGTGCACGGCGTCGGCAAGATCGGCGACATCTTCGCGGGCCAGGACATCGACACCTCGCGCCCGACACAGTCGAACATCGACGGGATCGTGCAGACGGAGAAGCTTCTGCGCGAGGTCGACGAAGGGCTGATCTTCGTAAACCTCGTCGAGACGGACATGCTCTGGGGCCATCGCAACGACCCGCTCAACTTCCACCGCTGCCTGCAGGACTTCGACCGCCGCCTGCCGGATCTGCTCGACGCACTGCGCCCCGACGACCTGCTGATCATCACGTCCGATCACGGCTGCGACCCGACGACGCCGTCGACCGACCACTCGCGCGAGTACGCGATGCTGCTCGCCTACGTGCCGGGACGAAATGCCGCCGGGCGGATCCACGAGGACGGCGAGTTCTCGGACGTCGGCGCGACCGTCAACGCCTGGCTCGGCGGCAAGGCGCCCGGCCGCGGCATCCCCGGCAGCCCGATCTTGGAGGCTTGATGGCCATCGCGCGCTACCTCGTCGACGACCTCGATGCCGCCGTCCGGTTCTACACGGGCAGGCTGGGCTTCGCGGAAGACCGCTCCTTCGGGCCCGTCACGCTCGTGCGGCGAGGCGACCTCGAGCTCTGGCTCAGCGGGCCGGGGAGCTCCGGCCGCGACCAGGACGGCGCCGAGCCCGGCGGCTGGAGCCGGATCGTGCTGCCCGTCTCCGACCTCGACGAGGCCAGCGAGGGGCTGCAGCGCGAGGGCGAGCGGATCGACGGGCCCGCCTGCAGCTGGTGCCTCGTGCGCGACCCGTGGCGAAACCCGATCGAGCTGTTCCAGCCGCGATGATCAGGCCCGCGGAGCTGATCGAGCGGAAGCGCGACGGCGGCGAGCTCGCGCCCGAGGAGTGGAACGAGCTGATGGCCGGCTACGCCCGCGGCGAGGTGCCCGACTACCAGCTCGCGGCGCTGAGCATGGCGATCTTCTTCCGGGGGCTGACGAGCTCGGAGACGTACGCGCTGACCCAGGCGATGATCGCGACCGGTGAGACGGTCGACCTCCATTCCGCGCTCGGCCGAAAGGTCGTCGACAAGCATTCGACCGGCGGCGTGGGGGACAAGACCTCGATCGCGGTCGGGCCGATCGTGGCCGCCTGCGGCGTGCCGTTCGCGAAGATGAGCGGCCGCGGCCTGGGCCACACGGGCGGGACGCTCGACAAGCTCGAGTCGATCCCGGGCTTCCGCGTCGAGCTCTCGACCGACGAGTTCGTCGCCCAGGTGCGAGATGCCGGCATGGCGATCATCGGCGCGAGCGCGAACCTCGTCCCGGCCGACAAGAAGCTGTATGCGCTGCGTGACGTCACCGCGACCGTCGACAACTACTCGCTGATCGCGGCCAGCATCATGTCCAAGAAGATCGCGGGCGGCGCCGACGCGATCGTGATCGACGCGAAGGTCGGCGACGGCGCCTTCATGAAGTCGCTCGAGGACGCGCGAGCGTTGGCCGAGGCGATGCTCGACCTCGGGGCCCGCGCAAACCGCGAAGTCGTCTGCCTTCTCACGGACATGGACCAGCCGCTCGGTCGCGCGGTCGGGAACGCGCTTGAGATCCGCGAGGCGATCGCCACGGTCAAGGGCGAGGGCCCGCCCGACTTCGTCGAGCTTGTCAACGCAGCCTGCGCGCGGCTGCTGGCCGTGTCCGACCTCGGCATCGACCAGGACGAGGCGCGCGTCCGCGTCGCCGAGGCGATCGCAGACGGCTCCGCCTTTGCGGCCTACGAGCGTTGGATTCGGGCGCAGGGCGGCGATCCCGACGAGTCGGCGCTGCCGACCGCGCCCGTCGTGCGCGAGGTGCCGTCGCCGCAGGCCGGCTACGTCTCGAACCTCGGCGCGGTCGCGGTAGGCCAGGCAGCGCTCCATCTGGGCGCCGGCCGCCGCACGAAAGAGGACGAGATCGACCACGCCGTCGGGATCGTCTGCCTGCGGAAGCGCGGCGACCGCGTGGCCGAGGGCGAGCCGCTCGCCGAGATCCACGCCGCCAGCGACGAAGCAGCCGGCGAAGCCGCACGGGAACTGCTGACCGCGTACACGTTCGCCGACGAGCCGCCGGCTACGAGGTCGGTCGTGCTCGACGTGCTCGGCTGAATACGCGGCCGCGCTCTCCGGCCGGACTACCCTGGCGCCGTGCCCGAGCTGCCGGAGGTCGAGACCGTCCGCCGCCGGCTCGAGCCTGCGCTCGTCGGCCGCCGCCTCGACCACGTCGAGATCTTCGACTCGCGCCTTACGCGCCCGCACGACCCGTTCGCCGCCGCCGCCGAGCTGACCGGCGAGCGCGTCCGCGCGGTGGACCGTCGCGGCAAGTATCTGGTTCTCCGGTTCGAATCGGGGCGCGCGCTCCTCATTCATCTCCGGATGACGGGGAGCCTGCTGCATGTGCCTGCCGGATCGGCTCCGGAGGCAGATCCGCACAGGCGCGCGGTCGTCATGCTCGACGACGGCTCGGACCTCGTGTACCGCGACGTCCGCCGCTTCGGCACCTGGCTCCTCACGGAGCCGGACGAGGTGGAGCCGTACCTCGACGCGCGCCTCGGCGGCGAGCCGTTGGCTCCGGCGTTCACGACGAGGCGCCTCGCCGAGGCCCTTGCCAACCGGCGGGCGCCCGTCAAGGCGGTGATCCTCGATCAGCGCCGCCTCGCGGGCGTCGGGAACATCTACGCGGACGAGGCGCTCTGGCGGGCACGTGTCCATCCGCTGCGGCCGGCCGGCGAGCTCGACGCCGAGGAGCTCCGGTCGCTCCACCGCGGCATTCGCGCCGCGCTCAAGGCGGGCATCGCGCGCCAGGGCGCGACACTCCGCGACTACCGCACGCCCGACGGCGGCTCAGGCCGGATGCAGCACGAGTTCAAGGTCTACGGCCGAGAGGGCGAGCCGTGCGAGCGCTGCGGCCATCCGATCGAGAAGATCCGTGTCGGCGGGCGCGGTACGTGGTTCTGCTCGAATTGCCAGCCGCTCGACGCTACGTCGAACAACTGAGACTGCCACGCGTTTGGAATCACACGGCACCGGCGATAGGCCCGACACGAGGAGATCGGGGTCGAGCCGGAGGGCGGGGCGCAGGCCCCGCTCTCGCTATGCGGCGAGCCGCTCGAGCTCGCCGCTGCGGTCCAGCTGCCAGAGCTCCGTGTAGCCGCCGATCGGGCGGCCGTCGATCAGGATCTGCGGCACCGTCCAGCCGCCGGTGTGCTCCATCAACCGGCGGCGAAAGCCCGGGTCGTCGTCGAGGGGGATCTCCTCGAACGGGATCCCCCGCGACTCGAGGAGCGTCTTGGCGCGGACGCAGTAGCCGCACCAGCGCGTCGTGTACATCTGAACGTCGGCCATTGCGAGTGAAACGCGGAAGCAGCGGCGGGATTCCCGGCCAGCGTCCGCTCTACACTTGACCGCGATGGCCGGCCGCTCGTACACGACCGAAGCGGTCGTGCTCCGCTCGTTCCGCCTCGGCGAGGCCGACCGCGTGCTGCACGTCTACACGCTCGACCGCGGGCGGATCGGAGCCGTGGCCAAGGGCGTGCGCAAGACGAAGTCTCGCTTCGGCGCGCGGCTCGAGCCGCTCAGCCACGTCGAGCTCGTCCTGCACCAGGGCAGTGGCGAGCTCCAGACGGTGACCGGCGTCGAGCTGCTGAGGTCGCACCGAGCCACCCGGGAGCAGCCGTACCGGCTCGGCGTGGGGCTCGTGGCCGCCGAGGCGATGCTGCGCCTGTTCCCGGAGCAGGAGGCGAACGACCGCGCGTTCCTCGCGCTCGCGCGGTTCCTCGACCTGCTCGACGAGCTGGAGCCGCGCGACGCCGAGCGGCCGCAGGCCGACCCGCTCGTCCTCTCGTTCCAGCTCAAGCTGCTCTGGCTCGCCGGGTACCTGCCGCACGTGACGAGCTGCGCCGACTGCGGCGCCGAGACCGGGCTCGCCGGCTACTCGCCGCGCGCCGGTGGCGCCGTCTGCGCGAACTGTGCGAACGGCGCGCTCCCGCTGTCGCGTGAGGGCCTGCTCGGGATCGAAGGTCTTTTACGGCGGCCGCTGGCAGAGGCGCACGAGGCAGGCCTGACGCCGGGCGGCGCACGCGAGGCGCTCGGCGTGATCACCGCCTCGTACGAGTACCACGGCGGCTTCCGTCTCCGGACGCTCGCGTCCTGACTGAGGCGCTTGCTTGCGACGCCCACCATAGAGGCCGCGGAAGAACGAAGAGCGGGCCCGGCCAGAGGCCCGCTCTTGTCGCGGTAAGCCCGCGTCCACGGAACGGATTGCCAACAGGACGGTCGTGCCGCCGATCTTCTTCCCTAGGATGAGCGCCTTGGCCGCTCCGACCTTCCAGGACACGATTCGCGTGCTCGAGAGCTACTGGGCCGACTACGGGTGCGTGCTGATGCAGCCGTACCACACCGAGCTCGCGGCGGGGACGATGAATCCCGCCACGTTCCTGCGCAGCCTCGGGCCGCGGCCGTGGAAGACGGCGTACGTCGAGCCGGTGATCCGGCCGCTCGACGGACGCTACGGCGAGAACCCGTACCGCTTCCAGCACTACTTCCAATACCAGGTCGTGATCAAGCCGGCGCCGGCGGACGTGCTCGACCTCTACTTCGGCTCGCTCGAGGCGATCGGGATCGACCTGCGGCGTCACGACGTGCGGCTCGTCGAGGACGACTGGGAGCAGGCGACGCTCGGCGCCTGGGGGCTCGGCTGGGAGGTCTGGTGCGACGGCATGGAGATCACGCAGTGGACGTACTTCCAGCAGCTCGGCGGCTTCGACGTCGAGCTCGTGCCCGCCGAGATCACCTACGGCCTCGAGCGGCTAGCGATGTTCCTCCAGAACAAGCGCAGCGCGTTCGAGCTGGAGTGGGCGCCGGGCGTGACCTGGGGCGACGTCTACCGCCAGAACGAGCGGCAGTGGTCGGCCTACAACTTCGAGCTCGCACCGGTCGACGTGCTGACGCGGCATTTCGGCGACTACGAAGAGGAGTGCCGCCTGCTGCTCGAGCGGCAGCTGCCGCTGCCGGCGTACGACCAGGTGCTCAAGTGCTCCCACACGCTCAACCTGCTCGACGCGCGCGGCGCCGTCTCGGCGACGGAGCGCGCGGCCTACATCGGCCGCGTTCGCAACCTGGCGCGGGCGGTCGCGCAGGTCTACCTCGAGCTCGAGGGCGATGCCGTCGCTGCTGCTTGAGATTGGTTGCGAGGAGCTGCCGGCCTCCGCGTGTCGCGAGGCGGGCGCCCAGCTGCCGGGGCTGGCGGAGCGCGAGATCGGCGCGCCGCCCACCGATGTCTTCATCGGCCCGCGCCGCCTTGCGCTCTTCTTCGAGGACGTGCCGGCCAAGACTCCGGACGAGTGGGTGAAGGGGCCGCCGGTGGCGCTGCGCGACAAGGCGGCAGCGGGGTTCGCGAAGAAGCAGGGCGTCGGGGTCGACGAGCTCGTCGAGCGCGACGGCTTCCTCGGGCTCGAGCGTCCCGGCCGCGAGCTCCGCGAAGTACTGCCGGACCGGCTCGACGCGATCGTGCGCGGGCTCTCGTTCTCGAAGTCGATGCGCTGGGACGACAGCGGGATCCGCTTCTCGCGGCCGGTGCGCTGGACGCTGGCGAAGCTCGACGCCGACACGGTGGTGGGGGAGACGACGGTCGGCCACCGCTTCGCGGCTGGGGCGGTCCAGATCCCACACGCGCGCGAGTACGCGGAGCGTCTGCGAGCAGCCGGGGTCGAGCCCGACGCCGAGGCGCGCCGCCGCGCGATCGTCGCGGGTCTGGATGCAGTGGGAGGCTGGAGCGACCCCGGCGGCGTGCTGGAGGAGGTCGTCTACCTCGTCGAGAGCGTGAAAGTGCTCGACGGCGGCTTCGACGAGCGCTTCCTGCAGCTGCCGGAGCGGGTTGCCGTGACGGCGATGCAGTCGCATCAGCGCTACTTCCCGCTCGGCGAGAACCGGTTCGCGTTCGTCGCAAACGGCGGCGACCCCGACGTCGTGCGTGCCGGGAACGAGAACGTGCTCGAGGGACGGCTCGACGACGCGAGCTTCACCTTCGAGCGCGACATCGCGATCGGCATCGACGCGCTCGCGGAGCGGCTCGGCGCGATCACGTACTTCATGGGCGCGGGCTCGTTCGCGGACAAGACGGAGCGGCTGCGGAAGCTGGTCGCCGGGCTCGGCGGCGGGGAGGCGACGCTCGAGGCGGCGCGGCTCGCGAAGGCCGACCAGGCGTCGGAGCTCGTGCGCGAGTTTCCGGACCTCGAGGGCTACATCGGCGGTGAGTACGCGCGTCTCGCGGGTTATCCGGAGGCGGTTGCCGCCGCGATCGAGGAGCAGTACCTGCCCGATGCGTCTGGCGGGCCGCTGCCGCAGACCGAGGCGGGGAAGGTGCTCGCGGCCGCCGACAAGCTCGACACGCTCGCCACCTCGTTCTCGCTCGGGCACAAGCCGTCGGGGTCGCGCGACCCCTACGGCCTGCGGCGCGCGGCGATCGGGCTCGTGCGGCTGGCCGAGGAGGGCGGCCTCATCGTGCCGCGGCTGCTCCTGCCCGACGAGGTGCGGGAGTTCGTCGAGGAGCGGCTTGAAGGCTTGGTCGACGTGCCGGTCGAGTTCGTGCGGGCGGCGCGGGCAGCCGCTGCGGCGGACCTGGGTGCGGTCGCCCGGCTGGCCGAGGCGCTGTACGGCGCGCGGGAGTCGGAGGCGTTCGACGGCGTCTACACGGCGTACGAGCGCGCCGACCGGCTGGCGGGGCGGGCCGCCGAGGATGCGGCTCCCGAGCTCGACCGGTCGTTGCTCAAGGAGGAGGCTGAGCGCGAGCTCGCGGACGGGTTGACACAGGTCGAGGTCGACGGCGACGTCCACCGGGCGCTGGAGTCGGGCGCGACGCTGGCGCCGTTGATGGAGCGCTTCTTCGACGAGGTGCTGGTGATGGACGAGGACGACGCGGTCCGGGCCAACCGGTTGCGGCTGCTGCTCGACGTGCGCGACGTGCTCGGGCGGCTAGGCGACTTCTCGCAGATCCCTCGCTGAACCGCACCGCCGCCCGTTAAAGGATCACGCGCGCGTGTCCCCACCCGGGTGGGGATGAGAGGTCCACTCGCCGCCCGCTGGGAGCGTACCGGGGAAACCGAGCCGTGTCTGTCACGCGCCCGTGACGAATGTGTGCCGACGGCCGCTCGCGGCCAGGCTACGCTCCCGCGCGTGAGCGCGGCCAAGCCTCCCGTCGAGCTGCACGTCATCTCCGACTCCACTGGCGAGACCGCTGTGCGGCTGGTGCACGCGCTCGAGGCGCAGTTCCCCGAGCAGGAGTTCGAGGAGATCCGGCACCCGCGCGTCGAGACGGTCGACGACCTCCACCTCGCCCTCAGCCGCGCGAAGGGCCGCGCGGCCGTGATCGTCTACACGCTCGTGCACCCCGAGCTGCGCGAGGCCGCCCGCGCGCTCTGCCGCCGCTACAAGCTTCACTACTGCGACCTGCTCGGGCATCCGATCGAGGCTGTCGCGCGCGTTGCAGGCGTCGCCGCGAAGATGAAGCCGGGCGCGAGGCCACCGCTCGACTCGCAGTACTTCAAGCGGATGGCCGCGATCGAGTTCGCGGTCAAGTTCGACGACGGCGTCGGCGCCGGGCTCCACGACGCAGACATCGTCCTCGTCGGCGTCTCGCGCACGTCGAAGACGCCGCTCTCGATGTACCTCGGCTACCTCGGCTACAAGACGGCGAACGTGCCGGTCGTAAAGAGCATCGCGCCGCCGTCGGCGCTGTTCGAGATCGACGCGACGAAGATCGTCGGCCTGACGATCGAGGCCGAGCGCCTGCAGGAGATCCGCAAGCAGCGGGCCCGGCGGCTCGGGGGCGGCGAGCGCGCGTACGCGGAGCTGCTCGAGATCTACGCCGAGCTCGAGGAGGCCGAGGCGCTTCACCGCCGGCTCGGCTGCCCGGTGATCGAGATCTCCGACCTGTCGATCGAGGAGACGGCCGCGCGCGCGATCCGGCTCGTCGAGCAGCGGCGCGCCGAGAACGGCGTCCGGGCGCGAGTCACGTGAAGCCGAAGCCGCCGGTCCCGCTCTGGCGCTGGGCGGCCTGGTGGCTGATCCTCGGCGCCGCGCTAATCCTCTTCTACGTCCTCCTGACCCCGGTCTGGATGGGCCTGCGCGCGGTGGCTTGGCTGGCGGACTTCCGCGCCCGCCGGCGCCCCGGTTACCGCCCGCCGGTTACATAGAGCCTCGACGCAATCCAGGGAGCCAGCTCGCCGAGGAAGCCCGGGTCGACCGCGTGGGGCAGCGGGTACTCGCGGTAAAGGACGTCGGCACCGGCGGCCTCGAGCGTCTCCTTTGCACGGCGGCCCCACTCGACCGAGATGACCGAGTCGAAGGTGCCGTGGCCGATCGCGACGGGCGGAAGCGGCGGCTCGAGGTCGAGCTCGAGCCCCTGCACCGTCGGCATGAAGCCGCTCAACGCGATCGACCCGGCCGGGCGTGGCCGGCCCAAGCCGAGGCTCAGCGCGTACGTCATCACGGCGCCCTGCGAGAAGCCGCCGATCACCGTCCGGTCCGGCGCGAAGCCGAGGCCGTCGAGCCACTCCGTCAGCGCGGCATACGTCGGTAGGAAGGTCGACGGATCCGGGTAGCCGATCTCGTGCACGACGTACCAGTGCGCGCCGCCAGGCGGCAGCGACAGCGGCCCGCGCGGCGTGACCCCGAGCAGGCGCCGTTCCGGGTCGAGCAGGTCGAGCAGCGGGAACAGGTCGCGCTCGTCGGCACCTCGGCCGTGGAGCAGGACGAGCAAGCCCTCCGGCTCGCCGGCCGCCGGGCGCTCGAGGGAGGTGATCACCCGCCGGCGCGAATCGCGCGGACGTCCGGCAGCGGCGTCAGCACATCTTCGAGCCGGTCGCGCAGGTGCTCGTAGTTCGGCGGCAGCGAGAGCTTCTCGCCGAGCGTCTCGAGCGGCTCGTCGGCGGTGAAGCCCGGGCCGATCGTCGCGATCTCGAAGAGGACGCCGCTCGGCTCGCGGAAGTAGACGGACTTGAAGTAGAAGCGGTCGATGATCGGCGTCGGGTGGGCGCCGCTCTCTGTGACGCGCCGCTGCCAGGCCACCTCGTCGTCCTTCGGCGAGGCCCAGGCCACGTGGTGCACGGTGCCCGCCCCGGGCACGCCGCGCTCGTTGGTCTGGTCATAGAGGTAGAGCCCGCCGCGCTCGTCGCCGCGGACCTCCCAGCCGGCCTCGCCGCGCGGGTCGAAGGAGAGCGTCTCCTCGAGGAAACGCCGGCTCTGCTCCGGGTTGTTCGTGTACGCGCGGACGCCGTCGAAGCCCTGGAACGCGAACTCGTGGGGTACGTCGGGGCTGTCGGCCGTCAGCGGCTCGTCGTCGCTGTCGCTCGGGATCAGCGCGTGGCGCAGGCCCTCGGGATCGCGGAACGCGAAGGCGCCGTCGGCGTAGCGCTCGCCGGCGATGCCCTCGTCGGCGAGGCGGCCCTCCCAGAAGTCGATCGCCTCCGCCGAGGCGACCCGCCAGCCGACCGTGTGCACCATCCCCGCTCCCGCGCGGCCCGGCCGAGCGCCCGGGTACTCGAAGAAGGTGATGTCGTTGCCCGGGGCGCCCTCCTCGTCGCCGTAGAAGAGGTGGTAGACGGTCGGGTCGTCTTGGTTGACGCTCTTCTTGACGAGGCGCAGGCCCAGGACGCGTGCGTAGAAGTCGACGTTGCGCGGCGCGTCCCCCGTGATCGCCGTGACGTGGTGGACGCCTTCGAGCTTCACGCGGCCAGCCTACCCGCTCGGGTTCAGCCGACGCCCGCCGGGCTCCAGGACGGATCGAGCACGCCGCTGAACCGGCCGACGCGGGTCGCGCGGCCGCCGCTCGCCCGGATCGTCATCAGCCACGGCGCGTGGCCCTGGCTGCCCAGGTCGAAGCCGCTGGCGAAGGCGAGGCGCGCCCCGTCGGGCGACCAGCTCGGATGCTCGTCGTCGGCCTTGCTGCGCGTCAGGCGTGTCGCGCCGCTCCCGTCGGCGCCGACGACGTAGAGCTCGCCGCTCGGCGGGCACGACCCCGCGGGGCAGGGCGGGTTGTTCGCGTCGTCGAAGGAGACGAATGCGAGCCGCTTCCCGTTGGGCGACCAGGCGGGCGAGACGCCGTGTAGCGGCACGGCGCCGAGCTGCCGCACGTTGGAGCCGTCGGCGTCCGCGAGGTACAGCGTCGCCTCCTGCAGCGCCGTCTGCGCCGTCGCGAGACGCGAGAAGACGATGGTGCGTCCGTCGGGCGACCAGGCGGCGCTCAGGTCGAGCCCGTCCGAGAGGAGCGGTGCGAGCTGCTTCCCGCGGCCGTCGATGGTGAACAGTGCCGCGGTCGGCGCGACCACCGACTGGACGACCCGCGTGAACGCGATCCGCCGGCCGTCCGGCGAGAACGACGGCATCGCGTCGAACGGGCCGCTCGTCAGCTGCTGCGGGCGACCGCCGCGAGCGGACACGGCCATCAGCCGCATCCGGTCGCTCCCCCAGTACGGCAGGTTGCGCTCGAAGACGAGCGTCCGTCCACCCGGCGCCCACACTGGGCCCGAGTCGCCGCCGAGCGCCTGACGCGTCGGCGGCACCGTCACGCGGCGCAGGCCGGTGCCGTTCGGGCGGATCGTGTAGAGGCTCGTCAGGTCGCCGCTCAGCCCGCCGAGGTCGCGGGCAAATGCGATCCGGCTCGTCCCCGTCGTCCCGCCGCTCCCGGCCGGCGCTCCCAGCAGGAACGCCGCCACGGCCGCCACGAGCACGCGCTTCACCACCCGAGCTTACGCCCGCGGCCGGCAAAGGGTTCGTGTGCCCGAGGGCCGCTGTGGGAAGATCCGGCGGCGATGGGAGCCGACGCGCGCTACGTCTACGACTTCGACGAGCCCTCCGAGGGCGGCCGTGAGCTGCTCGGCGGCAAGGGCATCGGTCTCGCCGAGATGACGCAGCTCGGCGTTCCCGTGCCCGCCGGGTTCACGATCACGACCGACGCGTGCCGCGCGTACATGGCGAACGGGCAAGAGCTCCCCGAGGGCCTGCCGCAGGAGATCGAGCAGCACATCGACGCGCTCCAGGCCAAGAGCGGCAAGCGGTTCGGCGACTCGCAGGATCCGCTGCTCGTCTCCGTCCGCTCGGGCGCCGCGATCTCGATGCCGGGAATGATGGACACGATCCTCAACCTCGGGCTGGACGACGAGGCCGTCGAGGGCCTGGCGCGGAGCACCGGCAACGCGCGCTTCGCCTACGACTCGTACCGGCGGCTGATCCAGATGTACGGCGAGGTGGTCGAGGGCGTCGACGGGCACCGCTTCGAGCAGGCCCTTGCCGACCTGAAGCAGGCGCGCCGCACGCAGCAGGACGTCGAGCTCGACGCGGACGATCTGCGTGAGCTCGTCGGCACCTTCAAGCGGATCTACGAAGAGGACACGGGGTCGCCCTTCCCGCAGGATGCCCGTGAGCAGCTGACGCGGGCGGTGCGCGCGGTGTTCGAGTCGTGGGACACGCCGCGGGCCCAGGTCTACCGGCGGGCGCACCGGATCCCGGACGACCTCGGCACGGCCGTGAACGTCGTGCAGATGGTCTTCGGCAACAAGGGCGTCGGCTCCGGCACGGGCGTCGCCTTCACGCGCGACCCGTCGACCGGCGAGCATGGGCTCTACGGCGAGTTCCTCGCCGACGCGCAGGGCGAGGACGTCGTCGCGGGGATCCGCACGCCCGAGCCGCTGAAGGGGATGGAGGAGCGGTTGCCGGACGCGTTCGTCCAGCTGCGCGACACGATGCAGCGGCTCGAGCGGCACTACAAGGACGTCCAGGACATCGAGTTCACGGTTGAGGACGGCCGGCTCTACCTCCTGCAGACGCGCTCGGCCAAGCGGACCGCGGCTGCGGCGCTGAAGGCCGCCGTCTCGATGACGGAGGAGGGCCTGATCTCGCGCGAGGAGGCGGTGGTGCGGATCGACCCATCGCAGCTCGACCAGCTGCTCCACCCGATGATCGACCCGTCGGCCGAGCTCGAGGTGGCCGCGCGCGGCCTGAACGCGTCGCCGGGCGCTGCCTGCGGCAAGGTCGTGCTCGACGCCGACACGGCCGAGGAGCGCGGCAAGGCGGGCGAGAGCGTGATCCTCGTCCGCTGGGAGACGACGCCGGACGACATTCACGGCTTGATCCAGGCCGCGGGCATCCTCACCGCCCACGGCGGTATGACCTCGCACGCCGCCGTCGTCGCACGCGGGATGGGTAAGCCGTGCGTCGCCGGCTGCGAGGACCTGACGATCGACCTCGAGCGCCGCTCGCTGACGATCGGCGGCCACCACCTCTCCGAGGGCGACACGATCACGATCGACGGCGGCACCGGCCGCGTCGTGATCGGGAAGGTCGACCTCGTCCCGCCGCAGATCAACGAGGACTTCGAGACGATCCTCGACTGGGCGGACGAGCTCCGGCGGTTGAAGGTGCGCGCGAACGCCGACACGCCCGACGACGCCGCGAAGGCGCGGGAGTTCGGCGCGCAGGGGATCGGCCTCTGCCGCACCGAGCACATGTTCATGGCCGAGGACCGGCTCCCAGTCGTGCGCGAGATGATCATGGCCTCGGGCGAGGACGAGCGTCGCGCGGCGCTGGAGAAGCTCCTGCCGCACCAGCAGAGCGACTTCGAGGGGATCTTCGAGGCGATGGCCGGGCTGCCGGTGACGATCCGGCTGCTGGACCCGCCGCTGCACGAGTTCCTGCCGTCGCTGGAGGAAGCGAAGGACGAGCGCATGCGCGAGCGGATCAAGGCGCTGCAGGAGTCGAACCCGATGCTCGGGACGCGCGGCTGCCGGCTCGGCCTGCTCTGGCCGGAGATCTACGAGATGCAGGTGCGGGCAATCGTGCGCGCGGCCGCTGTCGTCGAGGAGCAGACGGGCGAGGCGCCGCTCGTCGAGATCATGCACCCGCTCGTCGGCTTCGCGGAGGAGCTGCACCGGCTGCGGGCGATCACGATCGCCACCGCGAACGAGGAGAGCGACTCGGTCGAGTACCTCGTCGGGACGATGATCGAGCTGCCGCGGGCGTGCATCCGCGCCGACGAGATCGCCGAGTACGCCGACTTCTTCTCGTTCGGCACGAACGACCTGACGCAGACGACGCTCGGCTTCTCGCGCGACGACGCCGAGGGCAAGTTCCTGACGCGCTACCTCGAGGACGGCGTGCTCGAGCGCAACCCGTTCGAGACGCTCGACCAGAGCGGCGTCGGCGACCTGATGCGGATCGCGGTCGAGCGCGGGCGCGGCGTGAAGGAAGGGCTGAAGATGGGGATCTGCGGCGAGCACGGCGGCGAGCCGGAGTCGGTCGCGTTCTGCCACCGGCTCGGCCTCGACTACGTCAGCTGCTCGCCGTACCGCGTGCCGCTCGCCCGCCTGGCCGCCGCGCAGGCCGCGCTCAAGGACGCGGGCGTCGAGGCCGTGGCGTCCGGCGGCTGATCCGATTACAGTCCGCGCGGGGGATCCTGGAGAGGATCAAATGAAGTACGGCGCACTGCCCGGGGTGCTGGCGGCGCTCGCGTTTCTCGTGGCCGGCTGCGGTGGGGGTAAGAAGAGCGAGTCCGACACTGCAACGGAAGCCGCGAACCCGCAGGCCATCGCGGCCTGCAACGGCTCGCCCCTGAAGGCGAAGCCGAAGCTGCCGGCGAGCTTCCCGATGGTCGAGAACACGACCTTGACGAGGCAGTCCACGGAAGGGCCGACGGAGCTCGTCGAGGGGTACTGGAAGGGCAGCCTCAAGGAGGCGCACGATGAGTACCTGAAGGAGCTCAAGGCGGTCGGCTACAAAATCCTGTTCGAGGAGCTCGAGGATCACGACTCCGAGGTGTCGTGGTCGGGCGAGGGGCGAACCGGGCAGGTTGCGCTCCGCGACGACTGCGGCGGGGGCAAGATCTACGTCCACATCACGAACCGGCCGGCCTGACTGACGACGGCCGTGCCGGCCAAGCCGGCACGGCCTCCGTGGTCGGCGTCGCAAGCGCCGCCTTGGCCGCGGTTCGACTCAGCCGAGCGGCGTGATGTAGCACCTGTACGCCGCTCGGCTGATGGGCTTGTTCGCCAGGCGCGATCCCCGGCTGAGGGATCGCCGCTCGCGCCCTTCGTGCCGATCTCCTGCGGAGATCGAACAACGGCGTTGCGGCACGCCAACCACGCCTTCGGAGGTGCCGCGGACATGAACCCTCAAGAGCAGAAATTCAAGGCAATTGCAGCGATGATGCTGACCGTCTCGCTCTTCCTCGTTCGCAACGCCCACGCAACGCACCACGCTGCAGGCGCCTGCACGATCACCGGCACGCCGCAGGCGGACATCCTGGTCGGCACGCCGCGCAGCGACGTGATCTGCGGGCTCGGCGGCAACGACGTGATCGACGGCAACGGCGGCAACGACGTGCTCAAGGGCGGCACCGGGAACGACATCCTCAACGGTGGCGACGGCAACGATGTCCTCTTCGGCGGCCCCGGAGCCGACAAGCTCCAGGGCGACCAGGGGCGCGACCGCGTCTACGGCGGGCCCGGGAACGACACGATCTGGGCCTGGGACGGCTACGCGGACGTGGTGGACGGCGGCCTCGGCATCGACAAGGCCTGGAAGGACAAGCTCGACCGCGTCTACTCGGTCGAGCGCTCAGGCTAAGCCGCGCACGCTCAGGTACGCGACCACCAGGCTGAGCAGCCCGACGGCGAGCACGCCGGCGATCCCCCAGAGTCCGACTCGGCTGTACGCGGCGTGGCCGCGCCCGAACTTCGACAGCACGAGCGTGCAGAGGATGCCGCCGATCAGGCCGCCGATGTGACCGCCGACCGAGATGTTCGAGAGCGTGAAGCTGAGGATCAGGTTGATCACGATCAGCGCCAGTGCGGAGCCGCCGAGCACGAAGTTCCGCTGCCGCTCGAGGATCAGCGCGGCGCCGAGCAGGCCGAAGAGGGCGCCGGACGCGCCGACGGTCGGAGTCCTCGGCGTGAAGACGAGCGCTCCGGCAGACCCGGCGAGCGCCGAGACGAAGTAGATCAGCAGGAACCGTCCGCGCCCGAGCGCCTGCTCGACGGCCGAGCCCACGAACCAGAGGAAGTACATGTTGAACCCGATGTGGATCAGGCTCGCGTGCAGGAAGGCGCTCGTGATCAGCCGCCACCAGTCGCCGTTCGCCACCGCGGGCCCGAAGAGGACCCAGTTGTTGAACAGCTTCCCGCCCGGCGCGTTCAGGCCGCCGCCTTGCGCAGCCGTGATCAGGTAGATCAGGATGTTGATCGCGACGAGCGCCTTCGTGCAGATCGCGCCGACACCCTCGAACGTTCCCCGCCGCATTCCGGACGAGACGCGGCGGACGCCCTGCGGCCGTCCCGAATGTTCGGGGCAGCGCTGGCCCACGGGCGCAGGCGTCATGCACTCGGCGCAGATCGGCCGGCCGCATTCGGAGCACGAGACGAAGGTCTCGCGGTTCGGATGTCGATAGCAGTAGGGCACTGGGGAAACCTCGATTAGCGTAGTGCGGGCATGCGCTGTCACGTCGCTTTCACCCCTGTCGACGCGTCCCCTGCGCCGCTCGGCGTCGTCGTGGACGTGATGCGCGCCACCTCGACGATCGCGCAGGCGCTCGCCTCCGGCTACCGGCGCGTCCTCTGCTGCGCCGAGATCGACCAGGCGCTGGCGCTACGGGAGGAGCTCGGCGAGGAAGCGATCACCGGCGGCGAGCGGGATGCGCAGCGCGTGTCCGGCTTCGACGCCGGCGCGTCGCCGCGCGAGTTCCGGGAGCCGAGGGCCGAGACGCTGATCCTCTCGACCACGAACGGGACGCGCTCGATCGTGGCCGCGGCCGAGTCGTGCGACGACGTCGTCCTCGGCTCGCTGCTCAACCTGGACGCCGTCGCGTCGCACGCACGCGGGCGCGGCGAGGACGTGACGGTGCTCTGCGCCGGCTACAAGAGCCGGTTCGCGATCGACGACGCCTACTGCGCCGGCAGAATCCTCCGGCTCGCGGGCGGCGAGCGCAGCGACGCGGCCGTTGCGGCCGAGGTGATCGCCGACCGCTTTCCGGAGGCGATCGACGGGATCAACGCCCGCACCTACGGGCCGCCCGGGCTCGAAGAGGACATCGCCTGGTGCGCGCAGGTGAGCCTGCTCGATGTCGTGCCGCGCTTCTCGCGGATGGTCGGGCCCGCGGCGGAGATCGTCGTCTAGCGGAGCAGGGCTCGGCCGTCCCAGCGCCAGTCGCGCTCGGCGCCGAGACGGGTCCCGCCGAGCCAGCGGTCGAGCGGAGCAGCCTCGACGCGGTCGGCCTTCCCGGCGAGCACGTCGCGGCCGAGTTGCGTCAGCGTCACCGGCGTCCCCACGAACGCCCGCGGGTCGCCGAGAGGAGGCGGCGGCGGGAGCTCCTCGACGAGCGGAACTAGCTCTGCGAGCCGTTTCCACGCCCAGGCGTCGCCGAGGAAGATGGCCTCCTCGCGCGCCTGGCTCGCGAGGTACAGCTCGGGGGGCCGCTTCGGCCCGTCCAGGAGCGGCTCGAGCAGCTGCCGCTCCGTGCGCGTGAGGCCCGTCTCGGCGTCGGGGAGCTCCTCGAGCAGCCGGCGCACGGCGGAGCCAAGGTGGGGCAGCGCCGCCGTGTCGCGCTCGAGGAGCTCCGCGAGGCCGGCCGGCTCGGGCGCGCAGAAGGCGTCCCAAGCGTCACGCGCCAGCGCGCGCGTCCCCTCCGTTACCGGCCGGCGGCTCGGCCACAGCGCCTCCAGCTCGTCCGCCGGGAGCGGGCCGAGGTCCTCGTCGGCTTGGATCAGCTCGAGCCCGGCGTCATCGGCGAGCGCGAGCGCCTGCAGCAGCTGCAGCTGGTCGTAGACGTCGGGCTCGAACCAGAGGACGACGCGCGTCTGCGCCTGGAGAGCGTGCTCGAAGAGCCGGTCGCGCCGCTCGAACGAGTCGAGCAGCGAGCGCTCCGAGCCCCAGCCGCACTCGCTCAGGAACCGCGCGCGCACGACTCGAAGCTCGGCTGGCGGCACCGCGGGCACGGGCCCTTCGTGCAGCACGTCCTGCCAGGAGAGCACGGCGCCGCCGAGCCCGGTCTGGCGCAGCGTGTTGCCCGCGCTCTCGCCGTTGGTGACGTGGAGCAGCGGGCCGAGCTGGGGGTCGCGGCCCCCGCGGGCGAGGTAGGCGGCGCCGCAGGTGCAGTGATCGAGCGAGTCGCAGGCGCACCCGACCACGCGCGCGAGCTCCTCGCGCACACGGCGCAGGCTCGCGATCTTCGTGTCGACCTCGTCGATCTTCTGTGCCACGCGGGTGCGCACGGCCTCGTGTGGACGGCCCGCGCGCGTGAGGCGTGCGTGCTCGGCGATCTCCTCGAGCGTGAAGCCGAGCTGCTGCGCCGCCTTGACGGCCCTTACGAACCGAACCGTCTCCTCGTCGTACTCGCGATGGCCGTTGATCCCGCGGGCGGGCTCGTCGATCAGGCCACGTCGCTCGTAGTAGCGGAGCGTCTCGACATTCACTCCGGCAAGCCTGGCGACTTCTCCGATCCGCATGATGAAGCCACTGTAGACCCGTACCAAGGTACGGATGTCAAGGCTCGATCATCACCTTGAGCGCCTCGCGCTCGTTCATTGCCCGGTAGCCGTCGGGCACGCCGGCGAGGTCGGTCGTCCGGTCGAAGACCCGGCCCGGCTCGATCGTGCCCTCGAGAACGTCGGGCAGCAGCCCTTCGATGTAGGCGCGCGCCGGCGCAGGCCCGCCCGCGATCACAAGGTTGGCGAAGAAGCTCTGCTGCACGCCCGGGATCGTCTCTCCTTCCGGGATGCCGACACGGCCGACAGCCCCGCCGGGACGCGCGCAGCCGATCGCCGTCAACACTGCCTCGTCCGGGCCGACGCACTCCAGAACCGAGTGAGCGCCGAGCCCGTCCGTCAACTCTCGCACGCGCTCGACTGCCGCCTCGCCTCGTTCTTCGACGACCTCGTCCGCCCCGAACTCCAGACCGAGCGCGGTTCGGGCGGGGTTCCGTCCGAGCAGGATCACCCGCTCGGCGCCGAGACGCTTCGAGGCGATAACGCCGCAGAGCCCGACCGCCCCGTCGCCAACCACAACGACCGTCCGACCCGGCCCGACCCGCGCGGTCAGAGCGGCATGGTGGCCGGTCGACATCACGTCCGAGAGCGTCAGCAGCGACGGCATCAGCGTGTCGTCCTGCTCGACCGGCAGCACGACCAGCGTCCCGTCGGCCTGCGGGACGCGAACCGCCTCGCCCTGTCCGCCGTCGACGCCGGGGTCGCCGTAGCGGCCGCCGTACAGGCAGGAGGTGTGCAGCCCTTCCCGGCAGAAGACGCAGGTGCCGTCGGCCCAGAGGAACGGTGCGACGACGAGGTCACCGGCCTTGACGGTCCGGACGTCGGCGCCGGCCTCCTCGACGAGACCGATGAACTCGTGCCCCATGCGCCGGCCGGTCTCGTTCGGCTCCATCGACTTGTACGGCCAGAGGTCGCTGCCGCAGATGCCGGCGCGCGTGACGCGGACGACGGCGTCGGTCGGTTCGACGAGGCCGGCGTCGGGGACGGATTCGACGCGGACGTCGCCCGCGCCGTACATGAGTGTCGCTCGCATGGCCTTCCTCCTACCGCCAGACTCCGGGACGAATCACGTCACCAGGAGGCCGAGCATGGACATCACGAGGAACACCCTAGAGACCGGGGCCGGGCCGGGAGACTGGTTCACGGGCGCCGTCTTCATCGACACCGTGGCCGAGCCGTCGGGCCGTTCGCGCATCGCAGCGGCCAACGTCCACTTCACCCCGGGCGCGCGGACGGCGTGGCACACCCACCCGAACGGCCAGACGATCTGGGTCACGGAGGGCGTCGGCGCCTGCCAGCGTCGCGGCGGCCCCGTCGAGCTGATCCGGCCCGGCGACCGCGTCTTCTTCGAGCCGGGCGAGGAGCACTGGCACGGCGCCTCGGCGACGCGGTTCATGGTCCACGTCGCGATGCACCAGGCCGACGACGACGGGGCGACGGTGAGCTGGGGCGATTACGTCACCGACGAGGAGTACGCCGCCGTCCCGTCCCTCGACGGTTGAGCACGCTGCCGTTCGACCACCCTGGGGCGCGCATCGTGTTCGACGCCGTCGTCGTCGCCTTCGTCCTTTCCGAGCTCAGCGTTCGGCTGCGAAGCGAACGCCACCGGGGTGGCTCGCGCAAGGACCGGACGAGCCTGCTCGTCGTGCAGGTGACGGCGATCGGCGGCGTGGGCGGGGCGGTCCTGCTGACGGGGAGGCTGCCCGGCGCGGCGCTCGCAGGCGCCCGCTGGCCGCTGTTCGTCGCGGGTCTCGTGCTGATGTGCGCCGGCATCGCGGTCCGGCAGTGGGCGGTCGCGACACTCGGCCGCTTCTTCACGATCGACGTCCGGGTGCAGCCCGACCAGACCGTCGTCGACAGCGGCCCCTACCGCTGGGTGCGGCACCCGTCGTACACCGGACTGATCCTGACGTTCCTCGGCTTCGGTCTCGCGCTCGGGAACTGGGCCGCGCTGGCAGTCGCGTTCGTCGTCCCGACCGCCGGCCTCGTCTACCGGATCCACTACGAGGAGCGCGCACTGCTCGAAGGCCTCGGCGAGCCGTACCGTCGCTACGCCGAGGGCCGCGCGCGCCTGCTTCCCGGCGTCTGGTGAGGCCGCTGTCCGGGTTCAGGCGCTCTTGAAAGCGCCGTACACCGCGATCATTCCGTCACGCCAGAACACGTCCGGGCTCGGGAAGCCGGCGTCTGCAATCAGGCCGAGCTCGTCGGGCAGCGGGACATAGAAGTCCTCCTCCGCCCATTGCCCGAGGTGTCTTTCCGCTTCCGAGGCGGAGATCCCGTTTCGCGCCATGTGCGCGAACAGGTCCTCGATCATCCGACGGCGCTCCGGGCCGTCGGGGTAGATGAGCGCGTCGGCGACGACGAGTAGGCCGCCCTGCTCGAGCGCGTCGCAGATCGCTCGATAGAGCTCGCGTTTCTCGGCCTGCGTGGCGACGTGGTGAAGGGCGAGCGAGGCGACGACGGCGTCGCAGCGGGGGAGCTCGTCCTCAAAACGGGCGTGCCGCACTTGGAAGCGCCCGGCGTGCGCCGCGCACCGTGCCGCTGCGACCTCGAGCATGTTCGGGTCGATGTCGACGAGCTCGACGCGGACGTCGGGGAGCGCGTCGAGCACGGCGGCGCCGAGCGCGCCCGTCCCGGCGCCGAGATCGACGACGAGGCCGTCTGCCGGGACGTGACCGTCGAGCCAGTGCACGACAGTTGCGACCATCCGCTCGTAACTCGGGATGAACGTCCGGATCGTCCGGTCGTAGTCATCGGCTGCCACGCCTAGGTGTCCAGCAACCCGGTGCTCGACTGGCATCGGCCCAGCATACGAAGCCGTCGGCGGAGGAGCAACGAGCCTGCCATCCAGCCGTCTCCCACAAGACTTGACAGGGGAACGTGTGTTCGTGTAGAACATACGTTCCCATGATCGCCTGTCTCGCCATCCCCGGGTTCGAGCTGCGTGCGGCGCTGCGGGAGCGCCCTCGCTTCGCGCTCGAGCCGGCCGCGCTCGCGCCGGAGCCGGGGGCCGAGGCGCTGATCGGCTCGATCACCGCGGCTGCCGAGACGGCAGGCGTGCGGCCGGGGATGCGGCTGGGGGAGGCGCTGGCGACGTGCCCGTCGCTCCAGCTCGTCGACCCCGATCCCGCGGCGGCCGAGGAGGCATGGGAGGGAATCGTGCGGGCGCTCGAGGACGCGGGCTTCGCCGTCGACTCGGCCGCGCCGGGATGCGCGTACTTCGAGACGCGTGGCGTGGAGCGCCTCTACGGCGGGCTCGAGCCGGCACTGAAGCGGGCGCTCAAGGCCGCGGGCGCGGGCTGGGACGCACGGGTGGGCGCCGCGACGCGGAAGTTCACGGCGCTGGCCGCTGCGAACATTGCACGCTCCGAGCAGGTGCTGGTCGTCTCCGACGACCGGACGCGGGAGTTCCTCGCGCCGCTGCCGGTGAGCCTGCTGCCGCTCGACGCGCAGCGCCAGGAGGAGCTCAAGGAGCTTGGGGTCAAGAGGCTCGGCGAGCTTGCCGGGCTTCCGGGTGGCGCCGTCGCCGAACGTCTGGGGCCGGACGGCCGGCGCGCCTGGAGCCTGGCGAGGGGCGGCTCGAAACGGCGCGTGCGCGGGCGGAGGCCTGCGGCCGAGCTCTTCGAGACGCTCGAGTTTCCGGAGGCGGTCGGGAACGAGCTGACGCTGCGGCGCTCGCTCGGCGTGCTCGTCGACCGGCTCCTGTCCCGGCCGGAGCGGGGCGGGCGGGCCCTGCGCAAGGTCGCATTGGCGGGACGCCTGGTCGGCGGCGGCTCGTGGCGGCGCACGGTGACGCTGCGCGACGCTACCGCCGATCCCGCCAGGCTGCGCACGGCGCTCGCGCCGAAGCTCGCGGACCTGCCGGCGCCGGCGGTGATGCTCCGGTTGGAGGCGCTGGTGCTGGCCGAGTCGGTCGGCCGCCAGCTCGAGCTGGTGCGCGCCGAGGGAGACGATCTGCGCGCGCACCTGAGCGAAGGGCTGCGCCAGGTGCGCGCCGGAACCGGGTCTGGGTCCGTCTGCACCGTCGTCGAGGTGGCGCCGTGGTCACGCCTGCCCGAGCAGCGAGCACTACTGGTTCCGCGCGACGACTGAATCAGCCGTTCGCGGTCCGCGTGGAGGCGCACCTGGACGGGTCGCCGCGAGTCGTGAACCGCTCCCCGGTCGCGCTCGTCCGCGAGGAGTGGCGGGTCGTCGATCGCTGGTGGACGGAGCAGCCGATCAGCCGGCGCTACTTCGACGTGGTGCTCGCGGGCGGTGAGCACGCGATCGTCTTCCTCGACGAGGAGGTGGGCCGCTGGTTCAGCCAGCGAGGGTCGTGATGTTAGGAGGCCTCGGCGAAACAGTGACGAGGCTCTCGGGCCGCGCTGCTCGCCCCGAGAGCGTGCACCCGTCCCGCCGAGGCCTCCCTAGGCCCGCAGGCGTTCGAGGAAGCTGCCGGGCGGCGCGTGCAGATTGAGGAAGCGGATCGGCTCGGGCCCGGCGTGGCGGAAGCCGTGGACGGTGCCGGGCGGCGCGGCCACGAACGTGCCGGGCTCCACGACGCGCGCCTCGTCGCCGACGTGGAACTCGACCAGGCCGTCGAGCACGTAGAAGCAGTCGGCGTGATCGGGATGCGTGTGCGGGTCGACGCCCTCGAAGCCGGGCTGGAACGTCATCTCGATCGCGGTCAGCTGCGGGAGGTCGCAGAGGACGAGGTGGCTGCTCCACTCGAACGCGAGCCGCTCGGCGTCGTCCGGCGTCGTGAAGACGGCGTCCTCGAACGGCCGTCCGCCGTCGGGCGGCGGGTCGTGCTGGTCGAAGGCGGGGTTGCGGCCGCGCATGTAGTCGCCGAAGCCCAGCGACGGCACGTGCAGGTTGAGGAAGATCGCGGTCGCGTCGCTCGCGTTGCGGAAGGTATGCACGACGTTCGGCGGCGCGGCGGCGAACATGCCGGGACTTGCGCTGAGCTTCTGCAGCTCCGGCCCGAGCGAGAACTCGACCTCGCCCTCGAGCACGTAGAACGCGTCGGTGTGGTGGTGGTGGACGTGCGGCTCCGGGCCCTTTTGACCGGGCTCGTAGCGGAACCAGCTCACGATCAGCTCCTCCAGCTCGCCGAGGATGCGAATCGTCCGTTCCGGCCGGTCGGTCACCGCCTCGCCCTCGCCGGGCGGCGTTAGGAGCGGATGCTGGCCGTCGAGCTGCATGCCCATTCAGCGTATTCGTTCCTGGACGGCGCATCGCTGCCCGAGGAGCTCGCGGCGCGAGCAGCCGAGCTCGGCTACGAGGCGTTCGCGCTCACCGACCACGACGGCGTCTACGGCTCGCTCGAGTTCGCGCACGCGGCCAAGGCGCTCGACGTGCGGCCGATCACCGGCGCGGAAGTCACGCTCCACGACGGCTCGCACGTGACGCTGCTGGTCGAGTCGGCGGCCGGCTACGCGAACCTCTGCCGGCTGCTGACCGCGGCTCACGCGCACACGCGCGATGGCCCGGAGCTCGCCGAGCCGTCGCTCGACCAGGCGCTGCTCGCGGAGCTGAACGAGGGGCTCGTCTGCCTCTCCGGCTGCGCGCGGCACGGCCTCGCCGTCCGCAACCCGAACGGCGCAGCGGTGCTCGCGCGAGCGTTCGAGCCCGACCGCTTCTTCGTCGAGCTGCAGCGCCCGTACGCACGCGGCGACGCGCGCCGGCTGTCGGCGCTGCGCGACCTGGCCGAGTCGCTCGGCGTGCGCACGGTCGCGACCGGCGACGTTCACGCGCACCACCCTCGGCGCACCGCGCTGCAGGACGTGCTCGTCGCGATCCGCTGCCGCACCTCGCTCGACGGCTGCGAGGCCGAGCGGCGCGGCAACCGCGAGAGCGTCCTACTCGCGCCGCCCGAGTGGGACGAGCGCTTCCCGCACGACCGCGACGCCGTGGCAGGGACGGCCGAGCTCGCCGAGCGGCTCGAGTTCGACCTGACCGAGGACCTCGGCTACCGCTACCCGGACTTCTCCGACACCGGCGAGCCCGCGGTCCGGCGGCTGGCGGGCGTCTGCGACAGCGCCTTCGCCGAGCGCTACGGCGACGCGAACGGGCACAAGCGCCGGGCGCGTGCGCGCCTCGACGAGGAGCTCAAGCTGATCGACGAGCTCGGGCTCGCGGGGTTCTTCCTGCTGCACTGGGAGGTGCTCGAGCTCGCGCGCGAGTGCGCGGTCGAGGTGCGCGGCGGCTCGGTCGCGCGGAACGTGCTTCCGCCGGGCCGAGGGCGCGGCAGCTCGGTCGGCTCGATCGTCTGCTACCTGACCGGGCTCTCGCACGTCGACCCCGTACGCGCGGGGCTGTCGCTCGGGCGCTTCCTCAACCGGGAGATGATCGCCGTGCCGGACATCGACCTCGACTTCCCGCGCGACATCCGCGAGAAGCTGATCGTCGCCGTCTGCGACCGCTACGGTCGCGAGCACTCGGCGCTCGTCGCGAGCTACTCGACCTACCACGCGCGGGGCGCGATCCGCGACGTCGGCAAGGCGCTCGGCCTGCCGTTCGCGGAGCTCGAGCGGCTTGCCCGCCTCACCGACGGCAACCCGTACCGCGTGCGCGACGAGCTGGCGAAGCTGCCGGACGCCGACGCGAAGCGCGCCTCGCCGCGCTGGCGCGCGTTCGCGAAGCTCTGCGGCGAGATCGGCGGCCTGCCGCGCCACATCTCGCAGCACCCCGGCGGGATGGTGATCTCGACGCGGCCGCTCGTCGAGCTCGTGCCCGTGCAGCCGGCCGCGATGGAAGGGCGGCAGCTCTGCCAGTGGGACAAGGACTCGTGCTCGGACGCCGGCTTCCTGAAGATCGATCTGCTCGGGCTCGGGATGCTCTCCGCGGTCGAGGACTGCGTCGAGCAGATCGCAGCCGTGCGCGGCAAGACGATCGACCTCTCGCGCGTGGAGCTCGACGACCCGGCGGTCTACGAGGAGATCCAGCAGGCGGACACGATCGGCGTCTTCCAGATCGAGAGCCGCGCGCAGATGCAGTCGCTGCTGCGGACGCGGCCGGAGACGCTCGACGATCTGACGATCCAGGTCGCGCTCGTGCGGCCCGGGCCGATCCAAGGCGGCGCGGTGCACCCCTACATCGAGCGGCGGGCGAAGCTGCGGATCAACCCGTCGTTCGAACCGCCGGTCGACCATCCGTCACTGCGCGAGCCGCTGCGCGACACGCTCGGGGTGATCGTCTTCCAGGACCAGGTGCTGGAGGTCGCGATGGCGCTCGCCGGTTTCTCGATCGGCGAGGCGGAGGGCCTGCGGCGCGCGATGAGCCGGAAGCGCTCGCTGGAGGCGATCGAGGCGTTTCGCGGCCGCTTCGTCGAGGGCTCGGTCGGGCGCGGGGTGGACGAGGCAGTGGCGGAGGCGGTCTTCGACAAGCTCGTCGGCTTCTCGGGCTTCGGCTTCCCGAAGTCGCACGCCGCCGCGTTCGGGCTGCTCGCGTATCAGTCCGCCTGGCTGCGGCACCACTATCCCGCCGAGTTCCTGTGCTCGCTGCTGAACGCGCAGCCGATGGGCTTCTACCCGCCGGCATCACTGGTCCGGGACGCCCAGCGGCGCGGGGTGGAGGTGCGGCCGCCGGACGTGAACTTGAGCGAGGCGCGGTGCGCGCTCGAGGACGAGGCGGTGCGGGTCGGCCTTCAGTACGTGCGCTCGCTCGGCGACGAGGAGGCGAAGGCGGTCGCGGAGGAGCGGGCGCGGGCGGGGCCGTTCCGCGGCGTGCGTGCGCTGGCGCAGCGGACAGGGCTCGACCGGCCGCGGCTGGAGGCGCTCGTCGCGTCGGGCGCGTGCGACCGGTTCGGCCGGCGGCGGGCGCTGCTCTGGGAGCTCGGCTTCGCGCCGCGGGCACAGACCGTGCCGGGGAGTGGAGGCGAGGAGAGCCAGCTCGCGCTGCCGCTCGACCCGACGGCCGCGACGCCGGCACTGCGCGAGCACACCGAGTGGGAGCTGATGCTCGCCGACTATCGGACGACGAGCCTCTCGGTCGGCGTGCACCCGTTGAAGCTGCTGCGGCCGCACCTGCCGCAGGGGACGCTCTCGAGCCTCGAGCTGGAGTCGGCGCACGACCGATCGTCGGTGGCCGTGGCCGGGATGGCGGTCGCGCGACAGCGGCCGGCGACGGCGAACGGCGTCGTGTTCATGCTGCTCGAGGACGAGCACGGCCAGGTCAACCTGATCGTCCCGCCCGCGGTGTACGAGCGTTACCGGGCGCTGGTGCGGGCGGAGCCGCTGCTGCTCGCGCGCGGCCGCTTCGAGCGCGTCGACCGCAACCGCAACGTGCTCGTCCGGGAGCTCGAGTCGCTCGGCCCACTCGCGCGGCGCTGCGCCGACGAGGCGGACGTCTTCGGCTCGCTCCCGCCAGCGCATCACTTCGGCCACCGCTGACGCGGGGGTGCCATCGTCGGCGGCTTCACCGCACACCTTCACTGGCGCATGGCGCTACGTGTTCTCGATCTCGAGCCCGAAGCGGGGGAGCCGCTTCACGACCGCGCGGTTGAACGCGTCCTCGTACTCCTCGGCGGCGGCCTCGTCGAGCGTCGAGGCGAAGTTGTCGCGCAGCTCGGCGAGGATCTCTGTGCCGGTCTCGACGAGCTCCTGGTAGTCGCCGAAGCGCTCCTCGGCCTCCTCGCGGGCGGCCCGGTCGTAGGCGCGCTCGGCCTCGTCGCAGGCCTCGAGCAGCTCGAGGTTGTCGTGGACGAAGAGGTCGAGCTGGCGTGGGATCACGTCCCCGAAGCGGCGTTTTGGCACGGCCCTAAGGCGTCGCTTGCGATGCCGCCTTAGGCCGCGCGGGCTCTGCTCGCGCGGCCGTCTGAAACGACCGGTCGACGCGTTGGTTGCTGACCGCCATGGCCCTAGAGTACGGCGTCCGTGACCCTGGTCGTCCGCACCTGGAACGTCTTCCACGGGATGTCGAGCCCGCCGGATCGGCGCTCCTATCTCGAGCGCATGGTCGGCCTCGTCTCCGAGGACGGGCCGGACGTCGTCTGCCTGCAGGAGGTGCCGACCTGGGCGCTCCCGCGGCTCGCCGGCTGGAGCGGGATGCAGTCGTTCGGGGCGATCGCGAGACGGCCGCTCCTCCCGGGTGAGCTCAATCGCACGATCACCGAGCTGAACCAGGGCCTCTTCCGCTCGCTGCTCGTCGGCCAGGCGAACGCGATCCTCCTGCGCCAGGGGCTGCGGGCGCTCGCGACCGACTCGATCGTCCTGAACCCGCCGTCGTTCCGGCGCCGGGTGTCCCGCGAGCTCAGCCTCGACCGGCGCACGCGGGGTCGCTGGGCGAAGGAGCGGCGCGTCTGCCACGCGGTTCGCACCGAGGAGCTGACGGTCGCGAACCTCCACGGGTCGGCGGCCCACGACTGGCGCGTTGCCGACGCTGAGCTCTTGCGCGCGGCGACCTTCGCGGACGCCTTCGCAGAGCCCGGCGACGTACTCGTGCTCGCCGGCGACTTCAACGTCATCCGCGAGCACTCGTCGACGCTGCCGAAGCTCGCGGAGTGGGGATTCACGAAGCCGATCGCGTGGCTCGACCAGGTGCTCGTCCGCGGCGCGCCGTCGACGCCCGCGCACCGTTGGCCCGACGAGCGGAGGCGGCTGGACGGCAAGCTCCTGTCCGACCATGCGCCGGTGGAGGTGACGATCGGATGAAGTGGGAGCACGCCCGGGTGGAGTTCCCGGTCTTCGAGCGGTTCGCGTACCTGAATGCGGGCACCAACGGCCCGCTGGCGCGCTCGACGTACGAGGCGATGGGTGCGCAGGAGGGCAAGGACGTCGAGTCGGGCCGCGGAGGGCCGGCGTACTTCGAGCGGGCGCTGGCGCTTCGGGACGAGGTACGCGCCAAGCTGGCAGCTGCGGTGGGCGTCGAGCCGGCGCTCCTGTCGCTCGCGACCTCGACCACGAACGGCTGCAACATCGTGCTCTCCGGCCTTCAGCTGCGGCCGGAGGACGAGCTGGTGACCACCGACGGCGAGCACTTCGGGCTGCTCGGCGCGCTGGCCGCGTCGACGGCGCAGGTCCGGGTGGTGCCCGTGCGCGAGCTTGCGCCGGAGGAGTCGCTGCCGGTGCTGCTGGAGGCGGTGACGCCCAAGACGCGGCTGATCGCCCTCTCGCACGTGTGCTGGATGACGGGTAACCGCTTCCCGGCCGAGGAGCTGCGGAAGGAGAGCGGCGTGCCGGTGCTCGTCGACGGGGCGCAGTCGGCCGGCGCCATGGCGGTCGACGCGGGCGCATTCGACTTCTACGCCTTCTCGTGCCAGAAGTGGCTGTGCGGCCCTGACGCGACCGGCGGCCTGGTCGTCTGCGACCCGGAGGCGCTCGCCGTGACCGCGCCGAGCTACCTCTCCCAGCGGGGCTACGAGCCGACCGGAGCCTTCATCCCTCGCGAGGGCGCGGCGCGGTTCGACTCGAACTGGACGCCGGTGCCGTCACTGGCCGGGCTCTCCGCCGCGCTCGACGTCGCACCCGAGGGACGGTTCGAGCAGGCGGCCGCGATGGCCTCGCGTTGTCGCGAGCTGCTCGGCGAGCGCGTGCTGACCGCACCCGGGCAGGGCACGCTCGTGACCTTCCGCGCCGAAGGGGACACGAGGGAGCTCGTCCGCTCGCTCTACGACGCCGGTGTGATCGTCCGCGACGTTCCGGGGCACGGCTGGCTCCGCGCGTCGTGTGGCTGGTGGACGACCGAGGAGGACCTACAGCGCCTGCTCGGCGCTCTTCCGTAAGCCCAGCTCGCCGGAGATCGGCCGCATCGCTTCGATCACGAACCGAATGTGGTCGTCGAGCTCGACGCCGAGCTCCTCGGCGCCTTCGTAGACGTCTTGCCGGTTGACTCCGGCCGCGAACGACGGCTGCTTCAGCTTCTTCTTCACCGACTTGGGCTCGAGCGTCGCGATGCCGTCGGGGCGCACGAGCCCGCAGGCGTGGATGAAGCCGGCGAGCTCGTCGCAGGCGAAGAGCGTCTTCTTGAGCTGCGTGTCGCGCGGCAGCTCGAGGTGCGAGGCGTGCGAGAGGACGCCGTCGACCACCTCGTCGGGCCAGCCCTCCTCGCGCAGGATCGGCTCACCGTCCTGCGGGTGCTTGTCGAGCGTGGGGTGCATCTCGTAGTCGAAGTCGTGCAGCAGCGCGGTCGCCCGCCAGAGCTCCTCGTCCTCGCCGAAACGACGCGCGTAGGCGCCGACCGCGGCCTCTACCGCGAGCGCGTGGCGCAGCAGCGCCTCGCTCTTGGTGTAGCGGTTCAGGGTCTCCCAGGCGGCGTCTCGGGTCGGTTCCACGCGCAGTTACCATAGCCCCTCGCCATGGCCCAGACTGCCGTCACAGACGCCCTCGCCGAGTCCTTCGTGATCGAGGGTGGACACCCGCTCAACGGGCGCGTACGCGCTGCCGGCAACAAGAACGGCGCGCTGCCGGTGCTGGCCGCATGCCTGCTGACGAGCGAGCCGGTGACGCTGTCGAACGTGCCTCGGATCCGCGACGTCGACTCGATGATCGCCCTGATCCAGGCGCTCGGCGCCGACGCGGAGTGGGTCGGTGACAACGAGGTGCGTGTGCACGCCGCGGACGTGTCTTCGTACGAGCTCGATCCCGTGCTGGCGCGGCAGATCCGCGCGTCGTTCCTGCTCGCAGGCCCGCTGCTCGCCAGGCTCGGACGCGCGAGCGTGCCGCCTCCGGGCGGCGACGTGATCGGCCGCCGGCGACTCGACCCGCACATCCACGCATTCGCCGAGCTCGGCGCCAAGATCGACATCGGCGACCGCTTCGAGCTACGCACCGACGGCCTGCGCGCGAAGCACATCTTCCTCGACGAGGCGAGTGTGATGGCGACCGAGAACGCGGTGATGGCGGCCACGCTGACGCCCGGCGAGACGGTGATCGGCAACGCGGCCTGCGAGCCGCATATCCAGGATCTGTGCCGCTTCCTCGTCTCGCTTGGCGCCCAGATCGAGGGGATCGAGTCGAACGTCCTCCGGGTCAACGGTGTCGACGCCCTCGCGGGCGGCGAGTGGCGCATCGGCCCGGAGCACATTGAGGTCGGCAGCTTCGTCGGCCTCGCGGCGGTGACGGGCGGCGACATCACCATCGACGAGGTCGAGCCGAAGGACCTGGCGGCGATCCTGCCGACGTTCGAGCGGCTGGGCGTCCACGTCGAAATCCAGGACGGCAGCATCCGCGTCCCGCCGAATCAGGAGCTCCAGATCCTCGACGACCTGGGCGGCCAGATCCCGAAGATCGAGGACGGCCCGTGGCCGGCGTTCCCCGCCGACCTCACGTCGATCGCGGTGATCGTCGCGACCCAGGCGCAGGGGACGATCCTGATCTTCGAGAAGATGTTCGAGAGCCGGCTGTTCTTCGTCGACAAGCTGGTGTCGATGGGCGCGCGGATCATCCTCTGCGACCCGCACCGCGCCGTCATCACCGGGCCGGCCAAGCTCTACGCGCAGCAGATGTCGAGCCCGGACATTCGCGCGGGCATGGCGATGCTGCTTGCGGCGCTTTGCGCGGAGGGCACGTCGACGATCGGGAACATCGGCGAGATCGACCGCGGCTACGAGCGGATCGACGAGCGGTTGCGATCGCTCGGGGCGCGCATCGACCGGATCGAGGCCTAGCGATGTCGCCGCGCCTCGGCCAGGCGGACGAGGCGGGCCGGATGCATGCCCGCCTGGACGTCGCCGGTCACGGCGAGGCGAACGTCGCCACCGGCGTGCCGGTGCTCGACCACCTGCTCGCCTTGCTGGCCGAGTACGCGTCGTTCGACCTGACGCTGGAGGTCGCGCCCGGGGATGCCGAGGCCGAGGTTGCGGCCGCGGGTCGCGCGCTCGGCGACGCTCTGCGGGGCGCGTTCGAACAGGAGGGCGTCCGGCGGCACGGCTCGGCGGTCGTCCCCACCGACGAGGCGCTCGCCCACGTTGTGGTGGAGGTCTCGGGGCGGCCGCTGGTCGTCTCGAACGCCGACCTCAGCGACGCGCGCGTCGCGGGGTTGGCGAGCGACATCGTCGCCACGTTCCTGCGCGAGCTGGCCGAGGGCGCGGGGCTGACGCTGCACGTCAGGCTGATGGAGGGCGACGACCCCGAGCACGTGCTCGAGGCGATCTTCAAGGCGCTGGGCGTGGCCCTGGCGCAGAGCTGCCGCAAGCGGCGGAGGGAGGACTGATGGAGAAGCAGGTCGTTCGGACGGAGGCAGCACCTGCGCCGTTCCAGGGTGCGCCGTACTCGCAGGCGATCCGCGCGGGCGACCTCGTCTTCGTCTCGGGCCAGCTCGCGCTGCGGCCCGATCACGCCGAGATCGTGAGCGACTCGATCGAGAAGCAGACCGAGCAGGTCTTCGCAAACCTGGGAGCGATCCTCGAGGAGGCCGGCAGCGGTCTCGACCGCCTCGTCAAGACGACCGTCTACCTGACCGACCTCGGCGACTTCTCCTCGATGAACGGGGTCTACGCCAAGCACGTCGGCGCGCAGCCGCCGGCGCGCGCGACGATTGAGGTCTCCGCGCTGCCCTCGGGCGCGAAGGTCGAGATCGAAGCCGTGGCGCTCGCCGGCTGACCTGCGCCGGCTCGTCAAGTGGTCTGAGTACGGTTCGCCCAGCCTCCTCCCCGAGGCGAGCGTATCGGTGGGCGGCGCGCGTGTCTGTGACGGAATGTGCCGGAATTGTGCCGCTTTCTCCCGGGGCGGGAGGCAGAATGCCTCGCATGGCCGACGAGACCTCGATCGCAGACCGGCTCGACGCCCTGCCGCGGCTTCGGCCGGTTCTCGACGCCGTGGCCGCAGTTCGCGAGGGCGAGGGCATCTACCTCGTCGGCGGCACGGTGCGCGACATTTTGCTCGACGAGCCTGGCTTCGACGTCGACCTGGCTGTCGAGGGCGACGGCGTCCGCTTCGCGGAGGCCCTGGCGCGCAGGATCGGCGGGCGCGTGCGATCGCACGACGCCTTCGGAACCGCCGTGGTCGAGCACGGGGACGCCGAGCGCGTCGACGTGGTGACCGCGCGCCGCGAGCGGTACGAGGCGCCGGCGGCGCTCCCGGCCGTGGAGCCGGGCACGATCGACGACGACCTCGCCCGTCGCGACTTCACGATCAACGCCATGGCCGCGTCGCTCGGCGCGGATGACCTGGGCAGGGTCGTCGACCCGTTCGACGGCCGTGCCGACCTCGAGGCACGTACGATCCGCGTCCTCCACGACCGCTCGTTCGTCGACGACCCGACCCGCATCTTCCGGGCGATCCGCTACGCGAGCCGCTATGGCTTTGCCCTGGACGACGACACGCTGGACTTGGCGCGGAGCGCAATCGACGACGGCCTCGTCGCACGCCTGACGCCGGCGCGGCTGCGGGACGAGCTGGTGCTGCTGCTCGACGAGCCGCACGCGCCGGCGTCGATCCGGCAGCTGGGCGAGCTCGGCGCCGACCGCGCGATCCACCCGCGCCTGGTGGCTGACGACCGGGCGGCGGAGCTCTTCGAGCGTCTCGAGTCGCTCCGCGACGAGTACCGGCTTCCGCTCCCGTCGTGGCGGCTCGGCCTCGCGGCGCTCGCGCGCGACCTCGGCGAGGACGTGCGGCCATGGCTCGACGCGCTCGCCCTGCGGCGACAGGACGCGCGGGCCGTCGCCGCCGCCGTCACCGCGGGACCGCTGCTCGCCGAGAAGGTCGACGAAGTCGCGACGCCCGCCGACGTCGTCGCGCTCGCCGAGCCGTACCCCGAGGACGCGCCGCTGATGGCGCTCGCGCTCGCCGGCACGCCGGCGCTGCGCGACTACTTCGAGCGCCTCCGCAGCGTGCGGCTCGAGGTCGACGGCACCGACCTCGCCGGGCTCGGCCTCGCGGAGTCGCCCCGCGTGGGCGAGGTGCTGGCCGAGCTCCGGCGGCGCAAGCTGAACGGCGAGCTCGACGGTCGCGACTCGGAGCTCGCCGCCGCCCGGGAGTTGCTCGCGCAATGATCCGCTGGGAGCACGCGCCGGGCCCGTACGAGGTGGTCTTCTCGACGCGCGAGGGCGGTGTCAGCGACGGGCCCTTCGCGTCGCTCAACCTCGGCCGCGCGACTGCGGACGAACCGGAGCGCGTCGACGAGAACCGCCGGCGGCTCTGCGCCGAGGTCGGCGCCCAGCCCGACGCGTTGGCGATGAACTACCAGCACCACTCCGCCGACGTCCTCCGTGCGACGGCCGGGTCTCGCGGCGAGCGCGGCGACGGCCTCTGGACAGACGAGAGCGGTCTGCCGATGCTTGCGCTCGCCGCCGACTGCCTGCCGATCGCGCTCGCGCGCGCGAACGGCGGCACGCCGAGCCTTGCCGTCCTGCACGCGGGTTGGCGCGGCCTGATCGGCGGGATCGCAGCCGAAGGCATGAGGACGCTGGGCGGAGGCCTCGTCGGCGCGGTGGTCGGGCCCGGGATCGGCCCGTGCTGCTACGAGGTGGGGGAGGAGGTGGCGGCGCCGTTCCGGCGTGCGTTCGGGATGGGCCTGTACTGCAACGGGAAGCTCGACCTCTGGGCCGCGGCCGAGCGTGCGCTGCGCGCGGCGGGCGTGGCGCGCGTCGACCGGGTCGACCTCTGTACCGCCTGCGACCCGGACCGCTTCTTCTCGCACCGTCGCGACGACGGCGTCACAGGCAGGCAAGGGGTCATTGGCCTTATCGCCTGAGATAGTCGCCGCCAACTACGAGCGAATTCGCAGCGAGCTCGGGCCGGAGGTGACGATCGTCGCGGCGACGAAGTACGTCGACCCGGCCGACCTGCCGGCACTGGCCGAGGCCGGGATCGAGGTCGTCGGCGAAAACCGGGCGCAGGACCTCGAGACTAAGCATGCGCTCCACGGCGACGCGTTCCGGTGGCACTTCATCGGCCACCTGCAGAGCCGCAAGGCGAAGACCGTGAACGAGCTGTGCGAGCTCTGCCACTCGCTCGCGAGCGAGTCTGCGGCCCGGCTACTGACGATCCCAGCGCTCGTCGAGGTCAACCTCTCCGGCGAGGAGTCGAAGTCGGGGATTCCCGAGCGCGGCCTGGAGGAGTTCCTCGGCCTCTACGAGAACATCGTCGGCCTGATGACGATGCCGCCGTTCACCGACGACCCCGAGCAGTCGCGCCCGTATTTCCGCCGTTTGCGCGAGTTGGCGGAGCGGCACGGCCTGCGCGAGCTCTCGATGGGGACGAGCCAGGACTACCGCGTCGCAGCCGACGAAGGCGCCACGATGGTGCGGCTGGGGTCCGTGCTCTACGCCAAGTAACATCCGTTTTTCATGGGATTTGCAGACGTTTGGAACCGGACGCTCGTCTACTTCGGGATCGCGGAAGAGGACGACGAGTGGGACGAGGACGGCTATCTCACCGAGGAGGATCTCGAGCGCACCTACAGCGAGCGCCCGAACGTCCGGCGCTTAACGCCGCGGGGCAGACAGCGTGATCTCGACGACTGGACCGATCCCGATCCAGAGGACGGCGCGCCGCAGACCGCGGTGCTGCGGCCGCGCAACAGCAACCGCCGCCCGGCCGAGACGCCAGCGCCGATGCGGGCGATCCCGTCCGTGCAGGTGCACCTCGTCGTGCCGCGCAGCTTCAACGACGCGCAGCAGATCGCGGACAAGTTCAAGGACGGGATCCCGGTGATCCTCAACCTGCAGGGTGCCGACCAGGAGCTCTCGAAGCGGCTGATCGACTTCACGAGCGGGCTCAGCTACGCCCTCGACGGCGGCATGCAGCGCGTCGCGGACAAGGTGTTCCTGCTCACGCCGCGAAACGTGCAGGTCTCAGCCGAAGAGCGTGCCCGCTTGCTCGAGCGCGGCGGGTTCTTCAACCAGGCCTGACCTCCAGGAAACCGGCGTGACGGGCCGAACTCACGCGTGATGGCCACCGTTGCGCTGGCAGACGCCGCGTCGACCGCGAACACGCTGATCGACACGTTCCTCTGGGTCTACATCCTGTTGATCTTCGTGTACATCCTCACCTCCTGGGTGCGGCTGCCGTACTCGATCTGGGTGCGGCGGATCTCGGACTTCCTGCGCGACGTCTGCGAGCCGTACCTGCGGATCTTCCGGCGGATCCTGCCGGCGCTGGGCCCGCTCGACTTCTCGCCGGTCGTGGCCATCCTCGCGCTCGTCGCGCTCATGCGCGTGATCGACGCGCTCTTCGCCCACTACTCATAGAGGAGGACGCCATGACCATCACACCCGTCGAGCTCCACCACATACGCCTCAGGCGGGGCCTGTTCGGCTACCGCCGCAGCCCCGTCGACGACCTGATCCGCGAGACCGCGGACTCGTTCGAGGAGGTCTGGCGGCAGCGCGCCGACTTCGCCGACCGGATCGAGCAGCTCGAGGGCGAGCTCGCCCGGCACCGCGACCTCGAGACGCTGCTGCGGACGACGCTCGTGTCCGCCGAGCGCTCAGCGCACGAGCTGAAGGACCAAGCGAAGCGCGAGGCAACCCTCGTGGTCGAGGAGGCGCACGCCGAGGCGCGGGCGGTCACGCGGGCTGCGGCCGCCGAGCGCGAGCGCCTGCTCGCCGAGGCCCGCAAGGTGCGCGCGCTGCTGGAGGCAGCACTCGACGCAGTCGACGACGCGGACGCAGAGTCGCAGGCCGCCTGACCCCGACTGTCGAACTTATACTGGCCTCATGGCGGAGCCCTCGACGCGCGTGCGGCTCCGCGTCTCCCCGGGGGCGCGGCGGAACGAGCTGGTCGGCCGCCACGGCGAGGGCTGGAAGGTGCGCGTCGCGGCGCCGCCAGAAGGCGGCCGCGCGAACGACGCGGTGCTCGACCTGCTGGCTCGCGAGCTCTCGCTGCCGCGCCGGTCGCTGTCGATCGTTTCCGGGCAGTCGGCCAGGGAAAAGGTCGTCCGGATGGAAGGCATCGACCGGGCGGAGACCGAGCGCCGGCTCGAGGCGGCCTCGTGAGCACCGCGATCGACAGCGAGCACTTCAAGCGTCGCCTGCTGGACGAGCGGCAGCGCGCGCAGGAGGCCCTCGACTATCTGCACCAGGAGGACCAGGGCCAGATCGAGGACGACCGCGAGGAGATCCAGAGCGACAACCACCCGGGGGACATGGCGACCTCGACCTTCGACCGTGAGCTCGACTACACGCTCGAGGAGAACGTCGAGCGCGCCCTCGCCGCGATCGACGGCGCGCTGAAGCGGATCGAGGACGGTACGTATGGCATCTGTGTCAACCGCGGCGAGCAGATTCCGGTCGAGCGGCTGGAGGCGATCCCGTGGACGACCCTCTGCATCGACTGCAAGCGCCTCCAGGAGCGCGCGTGAGCGAACCTGCGCCGCGGACGTACGACGTTCGCGTGGGGTCGAGCACGGATGCACTCACGCCCGTCTCGGTCGCCGAGCGGTCGCTGGCGGCGCGTGCGCCTCAGTGGGCCGGGCTCGGCGCGGTCGTGCTCGCGGCGATCGCGGCCGACCAGCTGACGAAGCTGATCGTCTCGACGCAGCTCGGGTTCGACGAGTCGCTGCACGTGCTCGGGCCGTTCTCGATCCACCACGTGCAGAACTCGGGAATCGCGTTCGGGCTCTTCTCGAGCGCGACGCCGGCCGTGACGGCGCTCACCGCGCTGGCGGTCGGCTGGATGCTCGTCTACTTCGCGCGCTCCGGCGCGCGGCACCCGGTGCTGCCGGTCGCGCTCGGGCTGTTGATCGGCGGCTCGACCTCGAATCTGATCGACCGGATCCGGCTCGGGCATGTGACGGACTTCCTCGACCTGAAGTACTGGCCGGCGTTCAACCTCGCGGACAGCTTCATCGTCGTCGGCGTGGCGATCCTGTTCGTCACGCTGCTCTTGGGCGAGACACGACCCCGCTGAGAGTCCGCGTTCCGGCCAAGGCCGCGGGCGAGCGGCTCGATCGCTTCCTCGCTTCGCTGCCGGAGGTCGGCTCGCGTACCGCCGCCGAGCGGCTCCTGGAGGAAGGCGGCGCGGTGGTCGACGGCGAGCGCCGGCCGAAGAGCCACCGGCTCGAGGGCGGGGAGGAGGTCGAGCTCACCGTGGCCGAGCCGGTGCCCGCCGAGCTCCGGCGCGAGGACGTGCCGCTCAGGATCGCGTACGAGGACGAGCACGTGCTGGTCGTCGACAAGCCGGCCGGCGTGGTCGTCCACCCGTCGCCCGGCCACGCCAGTGGCACGCTCGTGCATGGGCTGGTCGGGCTCGCGGGAGGCGGCGATGACGAGGAGCGGCCGGGGATCGTGCACCGGCTCGACCGCGACACCTCGGGCCTGTTGGTGGTCGCGCGGACCGACGAGGCGTTCGAGCGGTTGCAGCAGCTCGTTCGCGAGCGCGCGCTCGAACGACGGTACAAGGCAGTCGTCCGCGGCCGGCCACGGTCGTGGACCGGAAGGATCGAGGCGCCGATCGGCCGCGACCGCCGGGACCCGACGCGGCACTCGCTCGACACCGACACGCCGCGTGAGGCCGTGACCCACTTCGAGGTCGAGGAGCTGCTCGGCCGCCACGCGTTGCTCGACGTCCGGCTCGAGACCGGGCGGACGCACCAGATTCGCGTCCACCTGGCGGCAATCGGCCTGCCGGTCGTCGGCGACCCGGTCTACGGCGTGCCGGACGAGCAGCTCAAGCGCCAGTTCCTGCACGCGTGGCGCCTGGCGTTCCCGCACCCGGTGACGGGGGAGCCGGTCGAGGTCGAGTCGCCGCTGCCGCCGGAGCTTCAAGCGGCTCTGGCGCGCTTCGCCTCGTAGAGACGCTGGTCGGCGAGCCGGAACAGGGCGTCGGCATCGGTCGCTTCGTCGGGGAAGTGCGCGAGCCCGGCGCTGAACGCGCACTGCAACGGCAGCTCCTCGGCCGCGACCGACTCGTCGACGCGGTCGTTCAGCCGGGCGATCAGCCGCGAGCCTGCTTCCTCGTCCGCCTCGACGAGGCAGGCGGCGAACTCGTCGCCGCCCATGCGCCCGGCGAGGTCGGAGCCGCGCAGCGAGTCGCGTAGCAGCTCCCCGAGCCGTTGGAGTACGCGGTCGCCGGCCGGATGGCCGAGCGTGTCGTTGATCTCCTTGAAGCGGTCGAGGTCGAGGAAAACGAGCGCGACGCCGTGCCCGTAGCGCGCCGCCCGCTCCAGCTCGAGGTCGAGCTCGCGCAGGAACGTCTGGTGGTGAAGCAGGCCGGTGAGCTGGTCGTGGCGCGCCTCGTGGGCGAGCTCGGAGGTGGCACGGTCGAAGTAGGCGACCACGCACTCTGTGACCAGCCGGTCGATCGTCGTGTTCAGGCGCTGCTCGGCCGCGAGCATGTGCGCCGGCTCGAGCTCGGCGACCCGACCGGCCACAAAGCGCCAGAGGACGCGCCGCAGGAGCAGGAACTCGGTCACGATCTCCCGCGGCGCGAAGCCGAACGCCTCGCGCTGCCTCGCGTGGTCGCGGGCCTGGACGGCGAGCGGGGAGCCGTGGTGGACGCGGTCTTGGGCGCGAGGGTCGGCGAGCGCCCGGCCGAGCTCGGCGATGAAGGTCGGCATGTCTCCGAGCTGGCCGAGGCGCCCCAGGCGCTGCAGCGACGGAACCTGGTCGTCGAGGAGCCCTTCGTCGACGACGGCGAGCGCGAGCTCCCACGCCGATGCCCGGATCTCGGCCGAGAGCTCCTCGAGCGCGGATGCTTCGCGCATGCTCACGGCACCATCATGGATCCGTGCGCGGACGCCCAAACCTGAGCCTACCGCTACAATCTCCGCGCTTTTCGTCCCCGACCCGGCGATCCGGGCAGGTGGCGGTGCCGGCTTCTGAGGCCGGTTCCACCAGTCCCCGTCGGCGCACCTCATCCAACCACGGAAGGAACGAGATGGCAGTCAGCATGCGAGAACTCCTGGAGGCCGGTGTCCATTTCGGCCACCAGACGCGCCGCTGGAACCCGAAGATGCGCAGGTTCATCTTCGGCGAGCGCGGCGGGATCTACATCATCGACCTGCAGAAGACCGCGGAGTCGCTGGACGAGGCGCAGTCGTTCGTCCGCAACCTCGCCGAGCGCGGCGGGACCGTCCTCTTCGTCGGCACCAAGAAGCAGGCGCAGGACTCGGTCGAGGAGGAGGCCAAGCGGACGGGCATGCCGTACGTGAACCACCGCTGGCTCGGCGGCCTGCTCACGAACTGGCGCACGATCGCCGAGCGCATCGAGCACCTGCACGAGCTGCGCCGCCTGAAGGAGGAGGGCCAGCTCGACCTGCTCCCGCCCAAGGAGCGGATCTCGCTGCAGGGCGAGCTCGAGAAGCTCGAGGCGAACCTCGGCGGCGTCGCCGACATGCGCCGCCAGCCGGACGCGGTCGTGATCATCGACCTGCGCAAGGAGCAGCTCGCCGTTCGCGAGGCGCGGCGGCTCAACATCCCGGTGATCGCGCTGGTCGACACCAACTGCGACCCCGACGAGGCCGACTTCGTCATCCCGGGGAACGACGACGCGATCCGCTCGTGCAGCCTCGTCGTGCGCGCCCTTGGCGAGGCGGTCGCCGAGGGCAAGCAGCGCGCGACGCCTGCGGACTTCGCTCCCGCGGCCGAGAAGGCCGAGCCGCAGGAGGCTCCCGCCGAGCCCGAGGCCGCACCGGAGCCTGCGCCCGAAGCTGCGCCGGAGCCTGCGCCCGAAGCTGCGGCCGAGCCGGAGCCCGTCCCCGTTCCCGACACGCCGAGCCAGGAGGAGGGCACGTGAGCCAGGTGCAGATCTCAGCCGGCCTCGTCAAGGAGCTCCGCGACCTCACCGGCGCGGGGATGATGGCCGCCAAGCGTGCGCTCGAGGAGACCGGGGGAGACGTCGAGGCCGCGCAGCGGCTGCTGCGCGAGCAGGGCCTGGCCGCCGCCGGCAAGAAGGCCGGCCGAGCCACCACCGAGGGTGAGGTGCTCGCGACCGTCTCGGGGAACGTCGGCGCGATCGTCGCCGTCGGCTGCGAGACCGAGCCGGTCTCGAAGAACGATGAGTTTCTCTCGTTCGCCGAGGCGTCGCTCGAGGCAGTCGAGAGCGAGGGCCCCGACGGCCTCACGGCGCTCGACGAGCGCCGGCTCGAGCTGATCGGCCGCATCGGCGAGAACGTCGAGATCGCCGGCTCCGCCCGCATGGAGGCGGGCGACGGTGAGCTTCTCGCCGAGTACGTGCACCCGCCGGCGAACAAGATCGGCGTGCTCCTGCGGGCGAAGGGCGCCGACGGCGCCGCCGCACGGAGGCTCGCGATGCACATCTCGTTCGCGGCGCCGCGCTACCGCAGCGTGGAAGAGGTGCCCGAGGACGAGCTGGCGAGCGAGCGCGCAATCTACGAGAACCAGCCCGACGTGCAGTCGAAGCCCAAGGACGTCCGCGCCAAGATCGTCGAGGGCCGCCTGCGCAAGGAGTTCCTCTCGAGCGTCGCGCTGAGCGAGCAGTCGTGGATCCACGACCCGTCGCAGACGGTCGCCAAGGCGCTCGAAGAGGCCGGGCTCGAGGTGCTCGAGTTCGTCCGCTACGCGCTCGCCGAGTGACCGAGACGGCTCCCGCCGGCACCGCCGGCCGAGAGGTAGGCGGCGCGTTCCGGCGCATGCTCCTCAAGCTCTCCGGCGAGGCGCTGATGGGCGAGCAGGAGTACGGGCTCGACCCGGAGCGCATCTCGGCCCTGGCCGGCGAGATCGTCGACGTGCAGCTGGAAGGCGTCGAGCTGGCGGTCGTCGTCGGCGCGGGGAACATCTACCGCGGCATCGAGGCCGCGGCCGAGGGGATGGACCGCGCCACTGCCGACTACGCCGGCATGCTCGCGACGCTGCTGAACGCGCTCGCCCTGCAGGATGCACTCGAGCACCGCGGCGCCCATACGCGCGTACTTTCGGCGCTGGCCGCGGCCGAGGTTGCCGAGCCGTACATCCGCCGCCGGGCGATCCGGCATCTCGAGAAGGGCCGCATCGTCATCTTCGCGGCCGGCACCGGCAACCCGTTCTTCACGACGGACACCGCGGCGGCGCTGCGCGCGCTGGAGATCAACGCCGAGGCGATCCTGATGGCGAAGAACGGCGTCGAGGGCGTGCTCGACGGTGACCCACGCACCGATCCCGACGCCAAGCTGCTGCCGCGGCTGACGCACCTGGAGGCGATCGAGCGCGGTCTGAAGGTGATGGACACGACGGCGCTGTCCCTCTGCATGGACAACGAGCTGCCGATCTACGTCTTCGCCCTCGAAGCCGGAAACATCCGTAGAGTCGTGCACGGCGAGCGGGTCGGCACCATCGTCTCGACCCCCTGACACCGAGGAGGCCGGAAATGGCGATCGATGACCTGATTCAGGACGCGGAGCGGCGGATGCACAAGTCCGTCGAAGCGGCGCAAGGCGAGTTCTCGACGCTGCGCACCGGCCGCGCGTCCCCGGCCCTGCTCGACCGCGTGCAGATCGACTACTACGGGCAGCAGACGCCGCTCAAGCAGCTGGCGACGATCAGCGCGCCCGAGCCGCGGATGCTGACCATCCAGCCGTTCGACCCGAACTCGGTCGCGACCATCGAGCGGGCGATCCAGGAGTCCGACCTCGGTCTGACGCCCTCGAACGACGGCAAGCTGATCCGCCTGCCGATCCCGCAGCTGACCGAGGAGCGGCGCAAGGACCTCGTCAAGGTCGTCCGCCACATGGCCGAGGAGGGCAAGGTCGCCATCCGCAACGTTCGCCGCGACGCGATCCACCACTTGAAGGAGCTCGTCGACAAGGGCGAGGTCGGCAGCGACGAGGAGCACCGCGCGGAGGAGCGCGTCCAGAAGCTCACCGACGAGCACGTCAACGAGATCGACGAGCTGCTGAAGCGCAAGGAAGCCGAGATCATGGAGGTCTGACGCACTGCATGCGCCAGACCAGCTAGTGGTGGACGAACAGCAGCGCGACGAGCTGGCCCGCACCGTCGCGATCATCATGGACGGCAACGGCCGCTGGGCGGAGCGCCGCGGCCTGCCGGTCGCGGAGGGCCACCGCGCGGGGACGCGGGCCCTGCGGCGAACGGTCGAGGCCGCGATCGACCTCGGGGTCGAGACGCTCGTCGTCTACGCCTTCTCGACGGAGAACTGGTCGCGCCCGGACGAGGAGGTCGCGTCGCTGATGGAGATCTTCGGCGAGACGATCGAGCGCGAGCTGCCCGACCTCGCGCGCCAAGGCGTGCGCGCCCGCTTCCTCGGCCGCCGCGACCGCGCGCCGGACGAGCTGCGGGAGCAGATGGAGGAGCTCGAGGAGGGGACGGCGCACAACGACCGGCTCAACCTCTGGATCGCCTTCGACTACGGCGGCCGCGCGGAGCTCGTCGCGGCGGCGCGGCGACTGGTCGAGACCGGCACCGAGCCGGACGAGGACTCGCTGCGCGCGAACCTGTACGCGCCGGAGCTGCCCGACCCGGACCTGCTCATCCGCACGAGCGGCGAGCTCCGCATCTCGAACTTCCTGCTCTGGCAGCTCGCCTACGCGGAGCTCGTCTTCGTCGAGACGCTCTGGCCCGATTTCGGCGCCGCCGACCTCGAGCACGCGCTCGCCGCCTACGCCCAGCGCCGCCGCCGCTTCGGCGGGCGATGAGCCCCTTTCTCTCGCGGATCCTGGTGGCGGCCGTCGGGCTGCCCGTCGTCCTGGGCGTGGTCTGGCTCGGCGGTTGGTGGCTCTGCATCCTGGCGATCGTTGCGGGCGTGATCGCGCTGCACGAGTTCTACGTGCTCGCCAGGCCGCTCCGGCCCCTGGCGCTCGCCGGCTACACGGGCCTGGCGCTGACGCTCCTCGGCGTCCAGCTTGGCGGGCCGATCTGGATGGTCGGCGGCTTCCTCACGACCGTCGCGTTCGCCTTCCTGCTCAAAGGCGTCTCCGACACGCGGCAGTCGCTCACGGTCGCGGTCGCGACGACGGTCCTCGGCGTGGCCTGGGTCGGACTCGGCCTCGCGTACCTGATGCTCCTGCGCGGGTTGCCGGAACATGGGCGGCTGGCGATCTTCACCGTGCTGCTCGCGGTCTTCGGTGCCGACACCTTTGCGTTCTTCACGGGCCGCCTGATCGGGAGACACAAGCTGGCGCCGGTCATCTCTCCGGGCAAGACGTGGGAAGGGCTCGCGGCGTCGACGGTCGCAGCCGTGCTGATCGTGTTCTTCGCGATGTACAACCAGCACTTCCTCTCGACCGGCGAGTCGCTGGTCCTGGGCGCCGTGATCGCCGCCGCGTGCCCGATCGGCGACCTGTTCGAGTCGGCGATCAAGCGTGATTTCGGCGTCAAGGACAGCGGCCGGCTGCTCGGCGGCCACGGCGGCGTGCTCGACCGGATCGACGCGCCGCTGTTCGCGGCGATCGCGGCCTACTACGCGATCCTCGCGCTGACGTGATCCACAGCCGCGATCCGTTCGTACACTTGGACCGATGACGCGTATAGCGCTGCTGGGGGCCACCGGCTCCATCGGCCGCCAGGCGCTCGAGATCGTCTCCGCACAGCCGGAGCTCGAATTGGTGGCGGCCGCCTCCGGCGCGCAGCCGATTGACGGGCTCGCGCCGCTGACGCAGGTGGGCGGCGACCTGACCGAGCTGCTCGAGCGCGCACAGCCGGATGTCGTGCTGAACGCGGTGGTGGGCTTCGCCGGTCTGCCCGCAACGCTCTGGGCGCTGGAACACGGCGTCACGCTCGCGCTCGCGAACAAGGAGAGCCTCGTCACGGCCGGCGAGCTCGCGCTCGATGCGCAGACGCGCGGCGGCGGCCTGCTGCTGCCGGTCGACAGCGAGCACTCCGCGGCCTTCCAGTGCCTCGAGGGCCGCACCGCCGACCAGGTGCACTCGCTCGTGCTGACTGGCTCCGGCGGGCCATTCCGCGGCCGGACGCGCGACGAGCTGGAGGACGTCTCGCCGGAGGAGGCGCTCGCGCACCCGACCTGGCGCATGGGCCCGAAGATCACGGTGGACTCGTCCACGCTCGCCAACAAGGGCCTCGAGCTGATCGAGGCGCACTTTCTCTTCGGCCTGCCGTACGACCGAATCGAGGTGGTGCTCCAGCCGACGTCGGTCGTCCACGCCCTCGTGCGCTTCCGCGACGGCGCCTCGCTCGCGCACCTCGGCTACCCGGACATGCGCGTCCCGATCGCGTTCGCGCTCACCTATCCGGAGCGGGCGGCGACGCCGGTCGAGCCGCTCGACTTCGCACAGGGCCTCGTGCTCGAGTTCGAGCCGCCCGACCTGGAGACGTTCCCGCTGCTCGGGCTCGCGCGGCGGGCCGGGGAGCGGGGCGGCACCTACCCGTGCGCCTTCAACGCCGCGAACGAGGTCGCGGTCGCCGCATTCCTGGAAGGACGACTGCCGTTCCTCGGGATCGCCGCGACCGTCGATGAGGTGCTCGCGGAGGTCGACGGCAGCCCGCCCCGCGACCTCGAGGAGCTCGTCGAGGCAGACAGGGAAGCGCGGCGGCTCGCGGAAAGGGCAGCCGTATGAATGTCCTCGTCGCGATCCTCGGCCTGGCCCTGCTGATCCTGATCCACGAGGCCGGCCACTTCTTCACGGCGCGCGCGGTCGGGATGCGCCCGCGCAAGTTCTACATCGGCTTCCCGCCGGCGATCGCGAAGACGACGCGCAACGGGATCGAGTACGGCCTCGGCGTGATCCCGTTCGGGGGCTACGTGAAGATCCCGGGCATGCACCGGCCGGCGCCGTCCGACCTGGACGTGCACTTCGGGCCGGCGCTGTACGAGGAGCCGCGGCTGCTGACCGACGTCGAGCGGGTGAAGCGGCTCGTGGCGCGAAGCGCGTTCGACGAGGCTCGACCGGCGCTCGTGACGCTCGAGCAGGCGCTGGCGAGCGCGAAGCTGACGCCCAAGGCGCGCCGCGCCGCCGACCGCGGCCTCGCCGAGCTCGGTGACGCTCTCGGCTCCGACGCGTACTGGCGACAGGGCACGTGGAAGCGGCTCGCGGTGATCGCCGCCGGGCCGGGCACGAACTTCGTCTTCGCAATCGTTCTGCTCGCCTGCGTCTACATGCTCGGCATCCCGAGCGACGCCTCGCGCAAGGTCCAGGACGTCGTCGCCGGGTCGCCTGCCGCGGCCGCGGGCCTGAAGCCGGGCGACACGATCTTCGGGATCAACGGCAACGCGACGTACACCTTCGACGATGTCCGCAACACGATCCGCGACAGCAACGGCAAGCCGCTCGCGCTGCTAGTGCTGCGGCCGGGGCAGCCGCCCAAGCTGCTGATAGCGGTGAAACCGACGAAGCAGGACGGCGTCTACACGCTCGGCTTCCACCCGGCCGCGATCCGCTACAAGCACTACAACCCGGTGCAGGCGTTCGGGCTCGCGTCGCAGGACGCGTGGCTCGTCACGAAGGCGATGGGGACGTGGTTAGGCCACATCGCCAACGGCTCCGGCCGCAAGCAGGTCTCGACGCCCGTCGGGATCGTCCAGCAGTCGAGCAAGGCCGTGCAGTTCGGCTACCGGGAGTACTTCCAGGTGCTGGCGATCATCAGTCTCTCGCTCGCGCTGCTGAACCTGCTGCCCCTGCTGCCGCTCGACGGCGGCCACATGGCGTTCTCGATCGTCGAAGGCATTCGCGGCCGGGCAGTCCAGCGCTCGGTGTACGAGCGGGTGTCGGCCATCGGGATCGCGCTCGTCTTGCTCCTCTTCTTCGTCGGGCTTTCGAACGACATCGGGAATATCCGCGGGGGCTAGACTCACCCGCGTGGCGAGCGAACGTTCGATCCACGTAGGCGGTGTCGAGATCGGCGGCGGCGCGCCCGTCGTCGTGCAGTCGATGACGCTCACGAAGACGCACGACGTCGAGGCGACGACCGCGCAGATCGCGGCGCTTGCGTCGGCCGGCTGCGAGGTCGTTCGCGTCGCGGTGCCGAAGAGCGAGGATGCCGACGCGCTTCCGAAGATCGTCAGGCTCTCGCCGATCCCGGTGATCGCGGACATCCACTTCAACGCCAGCCTCGCGCTGCGTGCGATCGAGGCCGGCGTCGCGGCCGTTCGGATCAACCCCGGCAACATCGGCGGTCCCGACAAGGTCGCTGAGGTCGTGCGGGCGGCCCAGACGGCGGGGATCCCGATGCGGATCGGCGCGAACTCGGGCTCACTGCCGAAGCACCTCGCCGAGCTCGCGCAGCAAGACCAGGCCGAGGCACTGGTCGAGGCGGCGCTCGAAGAGGTGCGCCTGCTCGAGAGCCTTGGCTTCTACGACTTCAAGATCTCGGTCAAGTCGAGCCACGTGCCGACGATGATCCGCGCCTACCGGCTGCTCGCCTCGAAGGTGCCGTACCCACTCCACCTCGGCGTGACCGAGGCTGGGACGCCGTTCTCGGGCTCGATCAAGAGCGCGGTCGGCATGGGCGCGCTGCTCGTGGACGGGATCGGCGACACCGTGCGCGTCTCGCTGACCGCCGACCCGGTCGAGGAGGTCAAGACTGCCTTCGAGATCCTGAAGGCGCTCGGCCTTCGCGAGCGCGGGCCGGTGATGATCGCGTGCCCGAGCTGTGGCCGCGACAACGTCGGCGTCCAGACGCTCGCCGAGGTGGTCGAAGAGCGGCTGCGCGGGTACCCGCAGCACTTCGAGGTCGCGGTGCTCGGCTGCGCGGTGAACGGCCCCGGCGAGGCGGGCGACGCGGACTTCGGCATCGCCGGCGGCCGCGACGTCGGCTTCGTCTACGCCCACGGCCGCGTGCTGAAGAAGGTCTCCTCGGACGTCCTCGTCGACGAGCTGTTCCACGAGATCGACAAGTGGATCGCCGCCGGCATGTTCCGTCCCAAGCGCCTGAAAATGGCAAAACCCGCCGCTCTAGCGATGGCGGAAGCCTCGCTGATCCCGCTCGAATAGTCTCTTCGGGCAACGATGATCGCCCGGGCCTCACAGTTGTTCCTGCCGACCCTGCGCGAGGATCCGGCGGACGCGGAGGCGGTCAGCCACCGCCTGCTCGTGCGAGGCGGCTTCATCCGCCAAGTCAGCGCCGGCATCTGGACGTACATGCCGCTCGGCTGGCGCGTGCACCGCAAGGTCGAGCAGATCATCCGCGAGGAGATGGATGCGATCGGCGGCCAGGAGATGCTGATGCCGGTCCTCACGCCGGCCGAGCTCTGGAAGGAGACGGGCCGCTACTCGATTCCCGAGCTCTTCAAGCTGCACGACCGCGCCGGGCGCGAGTTCGTGCTGCCGATGACCCACGAGGAGACGGTCACGTTCCACGCGCGTGAGATCAAGAGCTACCGCGACCTGCCAAAGATCCTCTACCACCTCTCCGTCAAGGACCGCGACGAGCCGCGGCCACGCGGCGGGCTGCTCCGGGTGCGCGAGTTCATCATGAAGGACGCCTATTCGTTCGACCGCGACGACGCCGGTCTCGACGAGAGCTTTCGCAAGCACGCCGCGGCCTACAAGCGGATCTTCGAGCGCTGCGGGATCGAGGCGCTCGAGGTCGCGGCCGAGTCGGGAATCATGGGCGGCAGCGGCAGCCGGGACTTCCTGGCGCCCGCCGACTCCGGCGAGAACACACTCGTGCTCTGCGAGAACGGCGACTACGCCGCTGACATCGAGATCGCCTCCGGCGTGCCATCCGCGCCCGACTTTCCCGAGCCGCTGGACGCGCCCGAGGAAGTCGAGACGCCCGGCCAACGGACGATCGAGGCCGTCTCGCAGTTTCTCGGCGTCGACCCGCGCGCGACCGCGAAGGCGATGCCGGTGGTTGTCGACCGGAAGGTCGTGCTCGCGCTCGTTCGAGGCGACGACCGGCTCAACGAGATGAAGCTGCTGGCCGCGCTCGGAGAAACGTTTCGGCCCGCCGAGACGGAAGAGATCCGTGCGACGTTCGGCGCGGACGGCGGCTCGATCGGCCCGGTCGGGGTCACGCTGGAGGTGATCGCCGACGAGACGCTGGGCGAGGGGCAGTACGTCGTCGGCGCGAATCGGGACGACGTCCACCTCCGCGGCGTGCAGGCCGGGCGCGACTACCACCCGTGCTTCGCCGATCTTCGAGAAGTTCGCGCAGGAGACGCATGTCCTGAGTGCGGCGGGCATCTACGTCTACAGGCGGCGATCGAAGTGGGACACATCTTCAAGCTCGGGACGCGATATTCGGAACCGCTCAAGGCCACGTTCGTCGACGAGGACGGCGGCGAGCGCCCCTTGATCATGGGCAGCTACGGCATCGGGCCGGGCCGCGTGATGGCCACGGCGGTCGAGCAGGGCCACGACGAGCATGGCATCGTCTGGCCGCGCTCGATCGCCCCGTACGATGTCCACGTGGTCGCGTTGCCGGGCGTGGAGGAGCAGGCGGAGGAGGCAGCGCGCGCGCTCGACCAGGCCGGCGCCCAGGTGCTGCTCGACGACCGCGACGCGCGCGCGGGGGAGAAGTTCGCCGACGCCGACCTGATCGGCATCCCGCTCCGCGTCACCGTCGGCAGGAAGACGCTCGAGGACGGCGCCGTCGATGTCCGCAACCGCAAGACCGGCGACGAGCGGCGCATCGCCCTCGACGAGCTGGGGAGCATCGTCTAGGTGGCGCGCCGGCGGAAGTTCAGTGAGAAGCCCTTCGGCCCGACGATCGAGCGGCTGATGGCGGAGACCGGGATCACCTATCGCGGCCTAGCGGACAAGACGAAGCTCTCGGCCGGCTACCTCAACCACCTGGTACACGGGAACCGGCCCGTGCCCTCGGACAAGGTCGTCGGCCAGCTCGCGAAGGCCCTAGGGGTCGAGCCGGAGCACTTTCGCGAGTACCGCCTGCGCGTGATCACGCGCAGGCTCGAGGCGATGCCCGACCTGATCGACCGGCTCTACAAGCGGCTCGGCGCCTAGCATCCCGGCCGGGTCGAGCACGCCCTTCGGCGAGTCCGGACTGCCTGCCCGATCAGGCTCGAAGTCTCCACAGGTCTGTGGAGAAATGGCTGTGGAAAAGGGCCACCTGCCGAACACGGGAGAATTGTCCAGGTTTCAATCCCGTATCAGGTGCTTATCCACCTCTTTACACACAGTCCGAAATGGGGTATTACGTGAGACGAACCATCTCCTGGGGGGGAGAAAGGGGTATCACCTGTGGCAACGGAGGGCGAAAGAAGGGCGGTGTTGCTCGACCCCTACCCTTTGTGGTTGGACGCGGTCGAGAACATCCTCACGAAGAACCGCATCACTGTTGCGGGACGGACGTCCGACGCCGACCGGGCGTTGCGGCTGTGCGAGGAGCTACGCCCAGGCATCCTCGTGGCCGAACCGGCCGGCGGTGGCGTCACCTGCATTCGGGAAGCAAGTGCTCGGGTGCCGGGGCTGAAGGCGATCGCCTTGGCGTCGTCTGACGATCCGGCGCAAGTTCAGGCTGCGTTCGCCGGCGGCGCAGTGGCATACGTCGTGAAGACGGCCCACTCGGACGACGTGGGCGTAGCGATCCGGCAAGCGTTCTCGCCGTCGCTGTTCCTGCCACCGCTCGCACCGGCACCGGTCAACGGCGCCGCGTCAGCGGACGCTCACGTCGCTGCGGCGGTGCTGACGAAGCGGGAACGCGAGATCCTGCAGCTCGTCGCCGAGGGGCACTCGAACAGCCAGCTTGCGCGGATGCTCTGGGTCACCGAGCAGACCGTCAAGTTCCACCTGTCGAACATCTACCGGAAGCTCGACGTCGCGAACCGCACGGAGGCGAGCCGCTGGGCCCAGATCCACGGCCTGCTGCCGACGCCGTCCGGCGTCGACCCGGGAGTGGTCGCTCAGGCGTAACGCCGCAAAACCTACGGCTCGTCCGACTCGGCCTGCGCGACGCGGACCTGCGCGAGGATGGCCGCCAGCTCGAGCGTCTCGAGCAGGTCGGCCACCGAGCGCGGTTTCTGCAGGAAGGCCGAGGCGCCCGCATCGTGCGCCTCTACCGCGTCGAGCTCGTCGTCCGGGTCGGCCATGATCACCACTCGTGGGGTCGCGGCGCCGCGCATGATCAGGCGCGTCGCGACCAACGGGTCGTTCCCAGGCACGCCGGCGTCGATCAGCACGACATCCGGCTTCACTTCGTCGACCAGGCGGGCGGCCTCGGGGCCGTCCGCCGCGAGGCCGACGATCTCGAAGCGCGGATCTTGCTCCACCCGTGCATGCAAGGCGGTGGCGAACAGGCGGTTGTCGTTCAGAAGGACGATTCTCACGGCCTGGGCGGGGGCGGCTCCCACGGGCCCGAGTATGTCGGATGGTGCCCGCATCTGTGAAGGCGGGCTGCGCTAGCCATCGGAACAGACGCGAGCGACATCCTGTCCGCGCGACCTGCGTGTCCGGCCCGGAATCAGGCCTAGAGTACGGGAAACGTGGCCGCCGGCCTCGGGTCGTTGCCACGCGGCAACCCCGATCCCTCCGATCGGGGAGAACACAAGCCCATTGGAAGCGATACGTGCGGTGGCCGGAGGTACGACCGGAACTCCTGCGCCGCTGGACAGCCGGGATCACTTCTGCTCGTCGCGTGTGACCTCCGGCCACCACGTTCTCGTCGCCTGAACGCCGCCGCTCGACGCGGTACCGCGCACCGGCCCAGCCCTTTTTCCTGCAGCGGTCATCTTCTTAGGTCCGTCTTAGCTTTCCATGATGTGATCGCCGTTCCTGACGGCACGGGGATCAGGAGGGGAGCAGCACACGTGTGGGAGGGGCGGAGCGGCCGTCCCTCCTGCATCTCTTCGGCTACTCCCACCGAAGGTCCAGCCGTCGCCGGCTTGCTTCCTCGCACATGCTGCGCGCGGGGACACCTGCGGTGCGGGCAAATGGGCACAGCCGACGGCGCCGCGTCGCCGGCGGGGCCGGTAAACGAGAAAGCCCCGCACCTGCAGGGCTTTCGTCCATCGGGGCGCCGAGATTTGAACTCGGGACCTCTAGTCCCCCAGACTGCGCCAGCGCTCGGTAGGGGTGTGGCGGGGCGTGGCTTGGAGTGGACGAAGTGCCTGCAAATCAGGCCCTCCTAGAACTCGACCTCCGCTTTCCTCCATGAGCCCCATTCCGGACGTTCTGGCAACTATCTGTCAACGGGCGTGGGGTTCTAGACTCGGCTCGATGAGCGACACGCCTCGTTGGCTCGACCTCGACCTCACCGACTGGCAGTCGCCGGAAGCAAAGGAAGCGCGAGCCGCCGCGATCGACCTCATCTCTGCGCGGATCGGCGGAGCGGCGTACCCGAGCGAGTTCGCGAGTCGCTTCGGTGGGCGGCGGCCAGTGAACGAGCAGAGCATCGCCTATCTGATCCGCCTCGTCGATGCCTTCGCGATCATCGCTGCGACGCTGGTGGTGACGGCGACGAGCGACGATGAGGACATTCGCCACGCCCTGGAAGTGATGAGGGAGGATCCGCAAGAACTCCTCACGTTCCTCGACCGGGTGCTGGCGGACGCTTCCCCAGGTGAGTCGTCCTAAGTCCGCGCGGGCAGCAGGAAGCCCTAAGCCGCTGCTAGATCAGGAAGCACAACGGGCGCGCTCTGCAAACATGCGCAAAACAAGGTGGGCTGAAGTGCGAGCCGGGGTAGAGGCGTACCGTCAGGACGCCCGGTCCTCTCTGCTGAGATCACGGGAGAGCGCGGCGGGCCCCACCACGGGAGCGGAGGGCGGCCCCGGGGCCTGAGGCTTCCGTCAGCCCCACCGGGTGACCACCCCTTCGATGGCAGGCCACGGGGAAGAGCGCGGCGGCCTCTGGCGGCCCCGGCTCACGCTCCGACCATGTCACCGGGCTGCGGTGATGCGCATCGGGGGAAGCACCTACACGCGCGAGGGCGTTCGGCTCGCCGCCCGGCCCGTAGGCCAATCGGCCCGGGTAGTAGCTACTGAGCTTCGATCCGCATCGCTGCTGATGTTCTCGCGGCAGCAGCAGCGCAGACTTTGGGCGTCGTACTCGCGAGGCAGATGGGAGGCGCCATGACGGAACTACTTACCCCGCCGGGGGAGTCGGAGCAGAGTGCTCCGGTAATCGAGACACAGCCAACGCGGAAATCGGCGGATGAGCGCAAGGAAGCGCTCGCCCGGATGATCACCGCTCAGGTTGCAAACGGGAAGCGCGTGGAGTCGCAGAGTGACTACCAGGCCGTCCTGGTTCATGGGCACCGCCTGAACAACACGCTGCACCTCATCCTTACGATCGTCACCTTCGGCCTCTGGGGAATCGTTTGGCTTCTCGTGGCCATCTTCGGCGGCGAGAAGCGCGAGGTGGCCTCTGTTGATGAGTGGGGCAACGCCTCGATCCAGAGGCTCTAGTGCTTCCTGTGGCATCCGAGCTGCAAGCCGGCCCGGCCACGAAGACCGCGGAGGAGAGGCGACGCGCCCTCGCCCAGCAGATAACGATCCTGGTGGCGCAGGGCCGCCGCATCGAATCGCATAGCGATTACGAGGCGGTTCTCGTCACCGGTCGCTACCTCTGGGAGCGGCGCGAGATTGTCGCCGTAGATGCGTGGGGCAACTTCTCCGTGCAGAAGCTCGGCGTGGACAAGGAGAGGCTCTACCTCGCGGTCGCCGTTGTCGCGGTGATCGTGATCCTCTTGGTTCTAAGCGCAGTGCTCGGGTAAGCTGGCGGGGAAGGAAAAGACCGAGGATCGGGGAACAGCCTCTACCCCGGCTCGCGCTCTCCGGAACCTTGAAGGGCCCGCCTGAAGATCGCCCGCGGATGGCCCTGTGGATACGACGAGACAGGCTCGGCGATGAGCGAGGGGTGGATGCAGCTGGACTAGCGGCCAAGCCTCGTTCTGCGGCGGATGCCGAGACGCCCCTGCATAGCCTTGTCTTCGGCTCCGTCTTTCCGGGCCGCCCAGACGAACACGGCTCCAATGATCGCCAGCGGCACGAGGACCGCGACGAGCGCGATGATTCCGGCAGCGCTGGTCATCCGCGAAAGTGTCGCACGGATCTTCAAGCCGGCAGGGCCGGGCGCTTGCTGAACACGTTGCGGTGGCTTGCGCGCCGGTATTCGCCCCCGATCGCGGCGATGGCACTCGCGGCGCGCGTGATGCTGCTGCCGCGGCCGGTCTGCCCGGACTGCGCTGAGCGCGAGTTTGGGCACTCATGGCCGAGCTCCCGCGCCAAGCCTTCGGCGACGACGAGATTGCCGTGCTGGAGTGCTCGAGCAAAGACGGTTCGTGGACGGCCCTGTGAGGTCGACGCTGCTCCTCCCGGGGCCGGATGGCGTGAGGAGTCTAGTACTCGGGCTTAGGTGAGATCGGCACGCGGGCAGCCTGGCGGAGGCTTCGCAGTCCTTCCGCCAGTGGGAGCTCGGCGTCGGCCGCGTCGAGGCAAAGCAGCAGCTCCTGCCGCATCTGCTCATCCGCGAGGACATCCTCCGGCTGTTGCGAATCGGCCTGCAGCGCTCGCGTTAGCTCAGACTGGAGCGCCATCAGAGCCAGATTGCGTTCGACGAGCAGGTCGTGCAGTTCGTTTGCCTCAGCCCGCGTCAGCGGCAACTTTCGCGCGCCGAGAGTCATCACTATGGAAGGCCCTGTGAGGTCGACAGTTCCCTCCTTCTTGGGAGGCGAGACGGCGCGAGTGAGTCTACGACCTAGCCGAGCCGGTGCTTGTAGCCGATCACCTGCGCCTGTGCCTGCCGCAGAGTCAGCGTGCCGTCGCAGAGCTTCCGATGCAGCCGCGCCTCGATCCCGTTGTCGTCCCTGCGCGCCTGCGTCCACGGCTGCGGCCAGAGGTTCCGCGTCGAGCGCGGAGCGCCGCCGAGCTCGAGGCTGACGAGATGGTCTTCCTCGTAGTGGGCCGGGTTCTTGTCGGCGTACTGGAACAAGAGCAACTGCCTCCGCTTAAGCGCGCTCGTGTAGCTCGCCGGCGGTCGGATCGTCGCCGTCCAGCCAACTCTGCAGACCGTCTTGAACAGCGTCTTCTGCGTCACGGCCGAGTAGCGGACGCCCGGCGTGTGCGTCGGCAGGATCAGCGCAGCACTCGACGCGAGCGCGCCAGCCGCGACGACCGCCGCGGCGGCGAGAGCGAGAAGTACGACGCGCCGACGCATGTCTGGAACGGACGATAGCCCCCGTCGCCCAATCGCTCTAGAGTCGCGTCCTGGAGTCCGTCGCGCTCGTCCCGAAGTGCGTGGAGTGCAAAGCCGTCTGGCTCCCTGCCGACTCAGAGCGTTGGCGCGCATACCTCGGCTGCAACGAGGATCTCGATGGGCCGGCGGAGGTCTTCTACTACTGCCCGGACTGCGCTGAGCGCGAGTTCGCGGACGACTGACGCTCTGCGGCGCCAGCCTTCTGTCCGACCGAGACGGCCGCTACCATTTTCTACATGGACAACACGGATGCACCATCTGAGCCGCTCCCGCGGCTGCTCACGGTCGGCGAGGTCGCGCAGCTGCTGAGAGTCTCGAAGCCGACCTGCTACCGATGGGCAAGAGAAGGAACGCTCCCCAGCCTCCACATCGGCGGCACGATTCGTATTCCAAGCAGGCAACTCGTCCGGACGATGGAGTCCGGGCGCTCGGGGTGGAAGGCGTGAAGCTCCGGCGGCGCAAGGACGAAACCGTTCCGGTGACGACCTTCGGCTACGAAATACCGGCAGTCGAGGCCGAGCGATGCTGGCCGGCGACAAGCTTCGGCGGCCGCCAGGTCTCCGAGGAGCGTGTCGAGGTCTCCGCGCCGACGCGCTGGGGGCACGATCCGATCGAGTCGACGCTACCGCCGGTCGTGTCGCGCCCGACAAGCTGGATCGGAACCGAGCTCGACGAGGAGCCCGAGTGAACCCGAGGATCCGCAGGTTGGAGCGCGAGTTCGAGCGCTACGAATTGCCGCGTCGTCTCTACACGGCCAGGATCCTGCCGATCGAGCGGCTGTTCAACACGAAGACGTCACGCGGAATCGACTGGTTCGAGCGCAACGCGTTCTGCCGGCAGGAGGACGCCGTTACTGACGTCCCGGTGCTGGTCGATCACGACTGGGATAGGAAGGCGGGTTCTGTCGCCAGGATCTACCGGGAACGCGGATGGTGGCTCGCAGACTTCCGCGTCGACTCGAGCCTCGCCGGTGGCATGTACGCCCTGGCGGCCGGGCTGCTCAACGGCCAGTCGCCCGTCTCCTGCGCCCACCTTCTCGATCTCCGGATGCCGCCTTCCCTGCTTGACCTGGACGAGCCGACGAACCGCGTACAGGCTGGACGGATTACCGAGTTGAGTCTGCTCGACAGGCGGCGTGCGGTGTACCCCGAGGCTTCGGTGGTCGGGTACCGACTGGCACCGCCGACACGCGCTCAGAAGTCGCTCGAGCAGATGGTCGAGGAGCAGCAAGGCCGCGTCCTACGCCGCACCTTCGACGCGCCGATCACGATTCGATGAGCTTCGCCGGCAACGGCGAGAAGGCGGGACTGGGTTGGGTTCGAGCCCCCGGCTCCCGCCTGCGACGGGCTCGCAGGGTGGCTCGCAAACCCGCATGGTTGAGCCAATTTTTAAGGAGGGTAGCGCTGGCTACCCGCCACCGTCCAGTTCCAGTCAAAGCTTTCGTACTCAACCATCCTGGGTGCAAAGAGGAGCGATTCGGTCTTGACGAACGCGATCGCCTCTGATTACGGCGTACTTCGCCCGGGCTTGAGCCGCCGGGCGGTTGCCTGTCGAGCTGCCCTTGCCGGGCTTATCGCGCCGACGGGGATGACCGGACGAGATGAGCTCCGGCCCGCGGATCTTCTAGCGCCCGCCGAGCCCGAGGCGCTAGCCGCGCACGCGCGTAGACTGCGGGCCAGTCGGCTCGGGTTTGAGCCGTGGCTCGAGAAGCATCCGGGAGGGCTCGCTGTGGCGGCGAGCCTTCCGTCTTCCGGGGGCAACGTCCGCACGCGAAGTTAGCTTTCGTGCTGATGCTTCTCATCGCCACGGGAGCCCGAAGTCGATGCGTCGAGTTGTCGTAGCGCCCGTACAGCCTGAGCTCAACGCGTTCGAGATGCTGGCGGCGACACGCCCGTTCGACCCCTCGCTGGCGCCGGACCTGGTGCTCGAGGCCGACGTTGGCCCCGGCGCAGCCGTGCCGCGGATCGCGGAGCCTGCCGTCCCTCCCCCTGGCCCTGGAGCAGCGTCGCCAAGGGTCGCGGACCACCGGTCCGCCACTCCCTCCCCGCGGGGCTTCTCTGACCTGGATCAATCTCGGTCATGCCGCTGGCAGCATCGCGGCCCTGTGCGCCGTGGCACGTCTCGCGAGCGGCGTCCGCAGGGCCGGCGCATCCGCACGCGTGCTGCGTCGCGCGACGGCCCCTCACGATCAGCCGACAACGACGACCCATCTGACCTAGAAGTTTCGCCCGCCTTCCGGCGGGAGCTTCGCCGTGCTCTCGGGGGAGACGGTGACGTGACGGCCTGGGACGAGCGCGCGCGGAAGGACGCGGCGTGAACGTCGCCGCGATCCCGGCCGAGCTGCGGGAGCGCCGCCAGTGGGTCTGCTGGCGCTTCGAGCAGCGCGACGGGAAGCAAACGAAACCGCCCTGGCGTGTGGATGGGAGGGGGCATGCCTCCGCGGATGACCCTGCGAGCTGGGGCAGCTTCGACGAGGCCCTCGAGACGCTCGAAGCGGGCAAGGTCGACGGGATCGGCTTCGTCTTCGCCGCCGAGGATCCGTTCTGCGGCGTCGACCTCGACGACTGCAAGAACGGGAGCGGCCTCGTGCCCGACGCGGCCGCAATCGTGCTCAAGCTCGACAGCTACGCCGAGTGGAGCCCGTCCGGCCTGGGCGCTCACGTTCTCCTGCGCGGGCGCCTGCCTGGAGCGCGGCGGCGCAAGGGCCAGGTCGAGATGTACGACGCCGGCCGCTTCTTCTGCATGACTGGCGAGCACGTCCGCGGCACCCCGGAGGCGGTCGAGGAGCGGCAGGCCGAGTTGAACGTCATCTACGACCTGCTCTTCCCGCCCGAGCCGGTGCCGAGCGAGCGCGAAACGCAATCAGCCGCGAGGCGGACGCTTTCGTCTGCCCCCTCGGGGCAAGACATAAAAGAGGAGAAGGACGACGGCGACGACGGCCACCGCGACAGCGACCACGGCGACCGTAGAAGCGGCCACGATCACGCGAGCCTTATATCACCTCTGCCTCTTCGCCTCGACGACGAGCAACTGCTCGAGCAGGTCCGCGGGAGCGCGCAGGGCGCGAAGTTCGAGGCGTTGTGGTCGGGGCACTGGCAGGAGAGCTACGGCTCGCAGTCCGAGGCCGACCTCGCCTTGGCTGATCTGCTTGCCTTCTGGTCGGGCCCGGATCCTGCCCGCGTCGACGGGCTCTTCCGCCGCTCGGGGCTCATGCGCGGCAAATGGGACAGCCGGCGTGGGGAGACGACCTACGGTGCGCAGACGGTCGCGAAAGCGCTCGCAGGACGCACGGATTTCTACTCGCGGACGTCCTCGTCCCACCTCGTCCCAGCTCGTCCCCAGGTCGACCTCGTCCCTCGTCCCTCCCCTATAAGGGAGGGACGAGGTGAGACGACCTCGTCCCCGCTCGTCCCATCCTGGCTTCCGCGTGATCTGATCGCCCTCGGTGCGGCGGCGCCCGAGCCGCCCGCGATCGTCGACCTCTTCTACCTGCGGAAGCGACACCTGCTCGCCGGCGAGAGCGAGGCGGCGAAGACGTGGCTCCTGTTGGTCGCGGCGGCAGCCGAGCTCCGCGAGGAGCGCGGCGTCGTCTGGGTCGACGGCGATCTCGTCGGCGGCGGCGACCTGCTCGAGCGCCTGCGCAGCCTCGGCGTCGAGGACGAGGCGATCTCCGAGTTGTTCCTTTACTTCGAGGCGGAGGAACCGCTGCGGGACAGTGCGGATCTCGTCACGCCGCTCCTCGAGCGCGACGGCCGCCTCGCTGTGCTCGACGGCTTCAACCCGCTCCTGTTCCTGCATGACTGCGACCCGGACAAGGGGATCGGGATCGAGTCGTTCATGCGCAGGGTTGCGAACCCGCTGCGGGACGCGGGCGCCGCGGTCGTGCTGAGCGACAACGTCGCCAAGGCCCGCGAGGCTCGCGGCTCCTGGGCGATCGGGAGCGAGCGCAAGAAGAGCGCGGTCGAGGTGCAGCTCGGGATGACCGCCGTCGACCCCTTCGGTCGCGGTCGCACCGGCAAGTTCAAGCTGACCGTCCAGAAGGATCGCCCGGGCTACCTCGAGCGCCCGAGCCCCGGCCTGCTCGTGCTCGTCAGCGACCCCGACGACGGCCGCTGCTCCTGGCGGGTCGAACCCGACCACTCCGTCAGCGATGAGGGCGCCTTCCGGCCGACGAACCTGATGGAGAAGATCTCCCGCTACATCGAGCTCCGAGCGCCGCAAGCCTGCTCGCGCAAGCAGATCGAGGATGACGTCAAGGGCAAGGGCACTGCGTTGCGCACTGCGATCGAGCGGCTTGTCGTCGAGGGCTACGCGGTCGAGTTCCCGGGCGAGCATGGCGCGCGCCTCGTCAAGTCCGAGCGCCCCTTCCGCGAGTCAGACGAATGGGAAGCGGCGTGAGGGAGCGGCGAGCGATGCGGGAGGCGCTGTTTATGGCTGCGGTCGACCTCTGTCTCGACTGCGGAGTGTCGACATTCGAGGTGGGCGAGTACTACATGGTTCGGGACGAACTCTGGCCCTTGTCGGTCGACGGGATGCTCTGCATCGGCTGCCTCGAGACGCGGTTGGGACGCCGGCTCAGACGCGCCGACTTCACCGACGTGCCGCTCAACTGGCATCCGCGGTACATGCTGAACAACAGCGCCCGTCTGAAGCAGAGGCTCGCGGCGTGAGCGAGCGTCTCCCGCCGTCCCGCTCAGCCCGCCACGGCAACCGCGGCCGGCACCGGCATTGCTCGAGCCCGGAGACCCGCGCATGGCAGCGGCTCGCGCATGAGGTGCCGTGGCTTGCGCTCGAGGCCGAATGCGGAGATCCAGATGACCGCGCCGAGCCCCCGCAGTCCGCTAGGAGCGCTCCTGCGGTCTCGGTTCGCTCCCGGCGCCGCCGGAATGCCCGCCCTGGCTCGTTTCGCGGCGAGTATGAGGCGCTGCTCGAGCTCCGGCAGGCGCTCAGGAACCCGGAGAGCGCCGCGTGAGCGATCGCCTCCTGACCGCCCGCGAGCTCGCCGACTACCTAGGCCTGGCGCCGGCGACGATCCTCGACAAGTGGGAGCGCGGCGAGCTGCCAGGCTTCAAGTTCGGCCGCGCGGTCCGCTTCGACCTCGAGGAAGTTCTGGCCGCCGGGAGGCCAGACGCGCAACCGTTCAGGAAACTTGACAAGCCCAGGAGCATTGTTTAGTTTGCTGAACAGAGAACCGACGAAGGAGCGAGATGACTCTGTCGCAGGTGCAGCGCGCCACCGCGCAGCGTGCGCGGGCCGAGCAGGCATGGCGTGAGGCCATCCGCAAGGCCCATCAGGAGGGCCAGACGATGCGCGCGATTGCCGAGGCCGCAAGCGTGAGCCCGACGCGCGTCCATCAGATCATCGCCGAGAAGGAAGGGAAGAACGATGCCCGCTAAGCAGGGAGGCACCGTCTTCAAGAACGCCGGCCGAGCCTGGGCGATCAGGTACTTCGACGCCGAAGGCATCCGCCGCAGCAAGGGCGGCTTCGAAACAAAGACCGAGGCGCGCAACGCGCTGAAGGCGAAGCTCGAGGAGATCGAGCAGCCCGAGCGCCGTGACCTGACCGTGCAGGAGTTGGTCGACGAGTTCCTCGAGCAGTACGATCGCGAGCCGGGCTCGGTCGCCACCCTGACCGCGAACCTCAAGCACGTCACGGCCAAGTTCGGCGAGCGAGCGAATCGACCGCCTGCCGATCTCGGAGTTGAAGGCGTGGCCGAGGCGACTCTCGCCGGGTACGCGCTGGCTCGCGATCAAGGCGTTCCGGCAGGTCCTGAACTACGCGGTCGAGTGCGGCTACGTGACCGAGAACGCCGCCCGCAAGATCGACAACCCGGAGCCGCGCCGGGCGCCGGTCGAGATCTTCAGCCCGGAGGAAGTCGACGCGATCGCCGTCGAGCTCGGCTCGCCGTTGCCGCTGATCGCGGCCGGCACCGGCCTGCGCCCGGAAGAGTGGCTCGCGCTCGAGCGGCGCGACGTCGACAAGGCGCGCGCGCGTCCTGCACGTCCGCCGCGTCTACGTCGGCGGCGCCGTCCACGAGCGCGGCAAGACGCCGGACAGCGTGCCGCGAGTCGTTCCGCTGCGTGCCCGCGTGCTCGATGCGCTCGAGGAGTTGCCGGTGCGGATCGACACGCCGCTCCTCTTCCCCGGCAAGCGCGGCGGCCACCTGAACCTGCACAACTGGCGCCGGGACGAGTGGAAGCCTGCGCTCACGGCGGCAGGGCTCGACTACCGCAAGCCCTACGCGCTGCGGCACACCTTCATCAGCGAGTGCATCGCCGCCGGCATCGCCACCTTCGAGATCGCGCGCATGGCCGGAACGAGCGTGCTGCAGATCGAGAAGACCTACGGGCACCTGCTGCCCGACGCGATCGAGCGCGGACGCGGGGCGCTGGATGCGTTCGACGCGAAGTCAGCAAGAAAGGAGGACGCGTTGTGAATGCGAACCATTCGTGGCATGCATCGCGATCGGAGTCGTTGCTGCGGTGACCGCCGCGGTCGCGGCTACCTGCGATCATCGACCTCGATTCGAGCGTAGCGAAGCGTATTTCGTCGGATCGAGGACCACGGTCTGCCAGAGCGTCGACCTTCGGCGTGTCTTTCGGCTGACCTCGTCCACCACCAGGCCGGCCCGTTGCATTCTGAGCGTCCGATGAAGTACCGGCAGGCACGCACACAAGCACGACTCGGCATCTGCGAGCCGGTAACTACGCAATCAGCACCGCGGACGGCAATCCATCGCCTATCAGTGGCGCCAAGGGCACCGTAGAGCGACGTTCTGGCAACTAGCTGGCAACGGCTGAGCGTTACGGCCGCAGCTACTTTCGGCTTACGGAAAAGCCCGCGCATTTGCGGGGCTTTCTCTTAGTCGGGGCGCCGAGATTTGAACTCGGGACCTCTAGTCCCCCAGACTAGCGCGCTAACCAGGCTGCGCCACGCCCCGTTCGGTTTCGCAGCTTAGCTGGTCAGCCGAAACGGCGGCCCGGCTCAGGCGGACGGCCTCTAGGAACTGCCCAGGAGGTTTGGGGCGAGGAGGGACGCGAGCGAAGAGGCGACTCGGTGTGCGCCGAGGCCCTCCAGGACTTCCTGATCCGGAGGATCACCAATGCCGACCACGGTGACGCCCGCGGCGCGACCGGCGGCGACGCCGGAAGGGCTGTGCGTGAAGCTCACCGCCTGGCTGGGCCTCACGCCGATCCGGCGGCATGCGCTGAGCAGCAGGTCTGGGTCCGGGCGAGAGCGGAGACCCTCCTCGTGAATCGCGGCGGCGTCCACGCGCGTCTCGACGAGGGAGGAAAGCCCGGTGAGCTCGAGCATCCAGTCTGTGCTGGCGCTGGCCGAGACGACCGCGCGCGCGAGGCCGGCGTGACCGGTCGCTTCGAGGTAGCGGCGCGCACCCGGGAGGGCGGCGACGCCGCGCGTGTGGAGCCTGCCGGCCAATGCTTCCTGCTTGTGACGCGCGAGGCCGTAAGCCGTCGCGGCGCCGACAGGGTCGCTGGGTCGCCCTTCGGGCAGCCGGATGCCCCGGCTGGCGAGGAACGCCTTGACGCCCTCCAGCCGCGGGCGGCCGTCGAGGAAGGCGCGGTAGTCGGCATCGCGGTCGAAGCGGATGAAGGTCCACTGTGCGCGCTGGGCGTGCTGCTGGAGGAAGTCGTCGAAGACGTGCGCCCACGCCATGGCGTGGAGGATGCCGCTGTCGCTGAGCACGCCGTCGAGGTCAAAGATGCAGGCCTCGACCTCGGGGCGTAGGCCGACCAGCTCGTGCGTGACGGGCACGGGCGCGAGCCACGGCGCAGGGTGGACCTGCGCCGTCCGTGCAAGTCCGACGAGTGCGGATGCTGCAGCTACGCGCTCCTGCGCGAGCGCCGAGTGCCGCCGACCCAGTTCCGCTACTGGGAGCGTCCCAGCCTCGGCCGTGAGCGCGGCCCCGGCGGCGTCGAGGGCGCGCTGCCAGCGCAAGGCCGCGGTGTCGAGCTCGAGTGGCGGGCGGCGGAGGAGACCAGCGAGCGCCGGCGGCGCCCTCTCGGTCGTCAGGTGCGTGGCCGCGTACATCGCCTCCTGCGCCGAGTCTTGCCCGGCGGAGACAGCGTCGCATCCGGTCGCACCCCGAGTATCGTCGCGGCCTTCCCGCAGCAGCCGGCGCCGAGGCTCACCGTCACACGAAGACATCCGCCGAGCAGCCGAAGACGAGCGCGGCATGCACGTTCTGCGGCTCCACGCCCGCGAGCGACGGATGCTCGAGGTCGACCTCCGCCTCCGGCCACGTTGACACGCCAAGCGAGGCGGCGCCCTCGTCGGCGCCGAAGCACAGGAGCGTCGAGACGGAGACGACGTTGCGCCTGCCGGCGCGGCGGCGGGCAATCCCCTCGAGCTCACGCAGCTCCTCGAGCGGGTCGATGCGCACGTTCGAGTCCGAGCCGATGCAGACGCCGATGCCGCGCGCGCAGAGCTCCCCGACCGGCGCGAAGCCGTCGCCCAGGTTCGCCTCCGTCGTCGGGCAGATGCACACGCGGGCACCCGCGTCCCCGAGCAGGTCGAGCTCGTGTGCGTCGGCGTGCGTCCCGTGCACGACGGTCGTGTGCGGCCCCAGGCAGCCCGTCTCCGCCAGTAGCTCGAGCGGGCGAAGGCCGTGTTCGGCGAGGCACTCCTCGATCTCGCGCGGCTGCTCGTCGGCGTGGACGTGCAGTGGCAGCTCCTCGGCAGCCGCGTATCGCCCGAGCTCCTCGAGCCAGCCCCGCGGGCAGGCGCGGACGGAGTGGGGGGCAAGGCCGACTCGGACGCCCGTCTCCCGGACCGCCTCGAGCTGGGAGAGGTAGTCGGCGGGCGACTCCTGCCGAAAGCGCTCGATTCCGCCGCGCCCGTAAGCGGCGAGCAGCAGCACGAGCTCGATCCCGGCCTCGGCGGCCGCCTCAACGGCGGCGTGAGCCTCCGCGAGGCCGAGGTAGTGGAACTCTCCGACCACGCGGTAGCCGGCGTCCAGCATCTCGCGGTAGACCTGGACATAGCCCGCGCGCACCTGCTCGACGCTCAGGCGCTCGGCGAGAGCGAGCATCGCGTCGCGCCAACCCCAGAAGTCGTCGCCCTCGGTGCGGCCGCGCAAGGCGCGCTGGAACGCGTGCGAATGGGCGTTGACGAAACCAGGCAGCGGGAGCTTCTCGGCCATCGCCGTATCCTTCCATCGTGGCGACACGTGCGGTTCCAGCCCCGGTAGCGCAGATCCCCAACGCACTGACGCTGGTGCGGCTCCTGCTGATCCCGATCTTCGTCGCGCTGATCGTCACCTCCGACGGCGGTCACAGCTGGCCGGCGGCGATCGTTTTCGGCGTAGCGGCGATCACGGACCAGGTCGACGGTTGGCTCGCGCGCCGCTGGCGGGTCGAGTCCAGCTTCGGCAAGGTGGCCGACCCGCTCGCCGACCGGCTGATGATCGACGCCGCCGTGATCCTTCTCTGGCACGCAGGCCGCCTGCCGTGGATCGCGCTCGCGATCCCGTTGCGTGACGTCGCGCTCGTTGCCGGGTACAAGCTCGTCGTGGGCCGCGGTTACGAGTTCTCCGTCAACCTCGCCGGCAAGGCGGCGACGTGGCTGCTCTACGCGTCGCTGGCCTTCGTGATGTGCACTAGCGAAGGCACCGAGTGGCCGCTGTGGATCTTCTGGGCCGGCGTCGGTCTGGCCGTCGTCTCGCTTGTCGGCTACCTGCGCAAGGCGAAGCGGGAGGTGCGGACGTGAAGGCCGTCGTCATGGCCGGCGGCGAAGGGACGCGCCTGCGGCCACTCACCTCCAACCAGCCGAAGCCGATGGTCCCGATCGTCGGCAAGCCGTGCATGGAGCACATCCTCGAGCTGCTGAAGCGCCACGGACTCGAGGACGTGATCGTGACCGTCGCCTTCATGCCGCAGGCGATCCGCGGCTACTTCGGCAACGGAGAGACCCTCGGCGTGAACATCGAGTACTCGGTCGAGGAATCGCCGCTCGGCACGGCCGGCTCCGTGCAGCTCGCGAGCGAGCGCCTCGACGAGACGTTCCTCGTCATCTCCGGCGACGCGCTCTGCGACGTGAACCTGACCGACCTCGTCCGCTTCCACAATGAGAAGGGCGCGGCGGTCACGATTGGGCTGAAGTCGGTCGAGAACCCGCTCGAGTTCGGGATCGTCGTCACGGACGAGGACGGCCGCATCGAGCGCTTCCTCGAGAAGCCGTCGTGGAGCCAGGTCTTTTCGGACACGATCAACACCGGCATCTACGTGCTCGAGCCCGAGGTGCTGCGGCACGTGCCGACCGACGGCCCGTACGACTTCTCGAAGGAGCTCTTCCCGCTGCTCCTGGAGATGGGCCGGCCGCTCTACGGCTACGTCTTCGACGGCTACTGGCAGGACATCGGCAACCTCGACCAGTTCCGGCAGGCGAACTTCGACGCGCTCGACGAGCGCGTGCAACTCGACATCGGCGGCATCCGGTTGCGCGGGAACATCTGGCTGGGAGAGGGCGTGGAGGTCGACGACCTCGACGCGATCGAAGGGCCGGCGTACCTCGGTAACTACTGCCGCGTTGCCGCCGACGCGTCGGTCGGGCCCTACTCGGTGCTCGGCTCCAGCGTGACCCTGCTCGAGCGCGCTCGGACGGAGCGCGCCGTGATCGACGCCGCGACGCACGTCGGCCGCAGCGCCCGTGTCGAGGGGGCAGTCGTCGGCCGTGCCTGCGACATCCGGGCGCACGCGCACGTCCATGAAGGCGCCGCGATCGGCGACGAGGTCACCCTCGGCGCCCAGAGCGCCGTGCTGCCCGGCGTGCGGATCTACCCGTACAAGGAGGTCGAGACCGGCGCGCAGATCCACGAGAGCCTGATCTGGGAGTCCCGCGCGACCTCGAACCTGTTCGGCAAGGACGGCGTCTCCGGGCTCGTCAACGTCGATCTCACGCCCGAGATGGCAGTGCGCCTGGCAGCGGCTCTGGGAACCGCGCTCAAGCGCGGCGCGCGCGTGGTCGCGAGCCGCGAGTCGCCGGCGGCCTGCCGGATGATCAAACGAGCGATGATCTCGGGGCTGAACTCGACCGGGATCGACGTGGCCGACCTGCGCGTTCTCCCGGCGGCGGTCAGCAGGCATCTCCTCAAGACCGAGAGCTACGACGCGGGCTTCCACGTGGGGGTCAGTTACACGGATCCCGAGATGCTCGATATCCGGTTCTACGAGCAGCCGGGCATCCAGCTGACCGCGTCGCTGCAGAAGGAGATCGAGAAGCACTTCTCGCGGCTCGAGCTGCGCCGCGCGGCATACAACGCGGTCGGCGCGGTCACGTACCCGGCGCGCGTCCGCGAGAGCTACGCTCAGGACCTGCTCTCGGGCCTCGACCGCGAGGCGATTCGGGCCCGCGGCTACCGGATCGTCGTCGACTACGGCTACTCGGCGACGTCGTACGTGCTGCCGCTCGTGCTCGGGCCGCTCGGCGTCGAGGCGGTCAGCGCGCATGGCTTCGCAGCCGACGGCAGCGAGCGGCATACGGGCCTGCGGGAGGCGGTCGGCCAGGCGAAGCGGCTAGTGACGGCGATCGGCGCCGACCTCGGCGTCGTCTTCGACCGCGCGGGCGAACGGCTGTTCCTGATCGACGAGGAGGCCCACGAGATCCCGGTCGAGCAGACGCTGCTCCTGTTCCTGCGCCTGATGGGCTCCGACGGGCGGCGCGGCAAGCTCGCGTTCCCGATCACGGTCACGAGCCACGTCGACGAGCTGGTGGAGGGCAGCGACCTCGAGGTGATCCGCACACCGGCGTCGCTGGCCGATCTGACCAAGGCGGCAGCCGAGGACGACGTGATCTTCGCCGGCGCGGTCGGCGGCGGCTATGTCTTCCCCGAGTTCCTGCCCGCCTACGACGCCGTGGCGAGTCTCTGCAAGCTGCTCGAGCTCCTGGCGCCGGTCGAGCGGCCGCTCTCCGAGCTCGTCGCCGAGCTGCCAGCGAGCACGCTCGTCCACCGCCAGGTGCCGTGCCCGTGGTCGCTGAAGGGGACGGTGATGCGCGTGATGACGGAACGGCTGCGCGACCGCGAGGTCGACCTCCTCGACGGGATCAAGGTGTTCGACGAGCGCGGCTGGGCTCAGCTGCTGCCGGATCCGGACGAGCCGCTTGTGCACATCTATGCCGAGGGCGCGACCGAGGAGGCGTCCGCCGAGCTCGAGGCCGAGCTGCGCGGGATGGTCGAAGAAGTCATGCAGCAGGAGGGCGCCGCCGCTCCGGCCGGAGCCTCAAGCTAAGGTTGACCCTTCGGGCGCCTTCTGCTTGACTGGGTTCGGCCCGCCAACCGAAGAGAGGCTCACGTGGAACCGTTTCCCGATCTCGCATCGCTCTCCGACGCCGACCTCAAGCGGCACATCGACGAGCTGACGAAGGAAGAGCAGGAGGTCTCGTACCGCAGGCGCATCCTGCACGGCCGGATCGACCTGCTGCGCGCCGAGCTGCAGGCCCGGCTCCGCGAGAAGCCCGAGAGCATCCTCGACGAGGTGGACGTCGACCACCTCGCTGCGATCCTCGCCGGCAAGGCAGCCCCGCCCGCAGAGGGCTGATGAGTCACGTCTACTGTCCGGAGTGCGGGTTCCAGAACCTGGAGGCCGCGAACTACTGCTCCCGCTGCGGTGCCATGCTCGTCAAGGACGAGCCGGGCTCGGAGACGACGATGAGCTACACGCCCGAGGACGCGGAGGAGGGGGCGGCGCTGACGCTCGAGGAGCTCGGCACGGAGGGGCCCGCGCTCGTCGTCCGCTCGGGCGGCGGCCGCGCCGGCGAGCACTTCGTCCCGCAGGGCGACCGCACGACGATCGGGCGCTCGCCGGACTGCGACATCTTCCTGGACGACGTGACGGTGTCGCGCAAGCACGCCGTGCTCGTGCACAAGGACGACGCCTACTACATCGAGGACCAGGGGAGCCTGAACGGCACCTTCCTCAACCGCCGCCGTATCGAGTCGGGCCGGCTGGAGAACGGCGACGAGCTCCAGATCGGCAAGTACAAGCTCAGCTTCCTCGAGACGTGAGCACGGCCGAGGCGACAACCGAGCGCGCCCGCCTGCTCACGATCGGGACGGTCTGCCGCCGCCTGCAGGCGGAGTTCCCGGACATCTCGATCTCCAAGATCCGCTACCTCGAGGACCAGGGCCTGCTCGCGCCGCGGCGGACGCAGAGCGGCTACCGGCTCTTCAGCGATGACGATCTCGAGCGCCTAGAGACGATCCTGCGCCTGCAGCGCGACGAGTTCCTGCCGCTGCGCGTGATCCGGCAGGAGCTGGCCTCGCCGTCCGGAGCGGGGAAGGAGCGCCGCCGGCGCCGCGCTGTCGGCCTCGCGGATCCGGACGACGAGCTCGACCTCGCGGAGCTCTGCGAGCGCGCTGCCATCGCGCCCGAGCTGGCGAGCGAGCTCGAGGAGTACGGGCTCCTGCACTCGCGGCGCGAGGGCGGCGAGCGGCTCTACCCGGCCGGCGACGTCGACATCGCGGTGGCGTGCGCCAAGCTCGCCCGGTTCGGGATCTCCGCGCGCCACCTGCGCACGTTCCGGACCGCGGCCGACCGCGAGGCCAGCCTGCTCGAGCAGCTCGTGGCGCCCTCGCTGCGCTCGAGGAACGCCGAGCGCCGGGATGCGGCCGTACAGCAGCTCCAGACGCTCGCAGAGGTCGCACAGGAGCTCTCGCAGCTTCTCTTCTGGCGCGATCTCCGCCAGGTGGCGGGCCAGTGATCGACACCGAGGCCCTGAAGGCCAAGATCCGCGACGTCCCAGACTTCCCCGAGCCGGGAATCGTCTTCAAGGACATCATGCCGCTGCTCGCCGACCCGGCCTCGTTGCGGGAGGCGACCGACCTGCTCGCCGAGTGGGCGGAGCCGCGGAAGCCGGACGTGATCCTAGGCGCCGAGGCGCGGGGGTTCATCCTCGGCGCAGCCATGGCGTACCGGCTTGGCTGCGGGTTCGTCGCCGCGCGTCGCCCCGGGAAGCTCCCTTGGAAGACCGTCAGCTCGTCCTACGCGCTGGAGTACGGCGAGAACTCGCTCGAGCTTCACGCCGATGCGATCACCGAAGGACAGCGCGTCCTGGTGCACGACGACGTCCTCGCGACGGGCGGGACGGCGAGGGCGATCTGCGATCTCGCGACGCAGCTCGGCGGCGAGATCGTCGGCGTCTCCTTCGTGATCGAGCTGGACTTCCTCGAGGGGCGCAACCAGCTCGAGGGCTTCGACGTCCAGTCCCTGATCCGGTACTGAACAGCCTCACGTTCGGCGTCCGCGGCGCCGACTACAACTGCGTCATGTACGACGCGCTCACGACCCGGTACATATTCTCGTGCCCGGAGCGGGGGGAGGCGCGCGTCGCGCTCTCGTCGTTCCGCCGAGTCGAGCGGCTGCCGGGCCCGGCCCACCCGGCCGTCTTCGAGGTCGAGTTCGGCTGCGCCTGCGGCCACGAGCATCCGGGCCTCGTCTCGCACGACGAGCTCGACTGGGCGCCGCTCGGCCTCGGCGGCGAGCAGACCTTCCTGAACCTGATGACCGCGAGCGTCGACCCGGTGGAAGCTGAGCTCGCCGACCTCGCGGCGCGCCGGATCGAGGCGGGAGAATGGCCGTGGAGCTTCTTCTGCTACGCAGAGGAGCGCCCGCGGCCGATGTTCCCGTCGGCATTCGTCGTGCTCTCGCCGGCCGGGCGCGGGGAGGAGGTCGGCGTGGCCGTCCGCTGTCCCGCCTGCGCCAGCGTCTCGATCAACCTCGTCTCTACCCAGCACTTGGACGTGCCGTTCCACAATGACTGCGAGATCGGCGTCGTCGAGCACGTCTTCGCGACCGACGCCGAGCGGGTGGTGGAGGAGTTCGCCGCCGAGCTCTACTCGGCGAGCTTCGACAGTCGCCGCCTGGGCCTGCACTAGCCGGGGTTCACTTCTGGACGACCGGGGTACGGACCCGCCCGGAGGTGGTGGCATGTACGGCTTGACACGTGGAACGGTCACGCTGATTTGCGCGGCCGCGGCGGGCTTCCTTGTCTGGCTTGCAACTGAGATCAGCGACAGCTCGAACGGCGGCTACTGGGCCGTGTACGGCGTGATCGCGGCCGCTGGCCTGATCATGGCGCTCTCGCAGATCCTCGGTGGCTGGACGAAGTGGGGCTGGCCGAGGCTGTCCGTGAACGTCTTCTTGGTGGCTTTCATCCCGGTGCTGATCGCCGCCGGGTGGGTGATCGTGGCGACGCAGCCCGACGCAAACTGGTTCCGCGACCACGTTCGCAGTTGGTCGAGCGACATCGGCATCCAGGGCCTCGTGACCGACCTCGGCGGGTTCGTCTCTGTGCTCGCGTTCGGGATCGGGCTCGTCTTCGGCTACACGTTCGACACGTCCGGCCCGGCCGCGTACGGCCCGTTCGGTCGCCGCCGGCGCCGCGCGGCGATGCCGGCCGGCGGTGCGGCTCCGCCGCCCGAGGACCGGCCGACGGCGCGCGAGGAGCGGGAGGCCGCTGCGCATGACGCGGCAGCCGAGCGCGACCGCGACCCCGAGACCGTCCGGACCGACTAGACCCTCTCGGCCCGCTTCGCCGTCCCTCCGGGGAGGGATGAAGCGGGCCGAACGGGCTCCGATACACGGGAAGCGTGTCCGCCGCCCTCGACAGCCGCCCGCCGAAGCGCCTCCAGCTCCTGCTTGCACAGTGCGCGCAGAGGGATCCGCGCAGACCGGTCTTCGAGCGGCTGCGCGACAAGCTCGGCGTCGAGTTCGCGCGCGCGCTCGTCTTCGCGCTAGCTCAGCGACGGTCGGCGCGCCGCGGCTGACGCTGCGGGTCGTCGGTGCCGTACACCAGCACCGCGAGGAAGACCAGGAAGCCGACGATCGCGCCGAAGATGAACGCCGTGCCGCCGTGCACGCCGACGGCGACGCCGCCCCACCAGATGTAGAGGAAGAACACGAGCGCCCAGATGAACGAGATGACGCCGTGCGAGATGGCGGGGGCGCGCAGGTGCACGGCCGGACTCTATCGCGCGACGACGCCTGCGAGCGTTATCCACAAGCTGCACGCCCTGCTGTGGAAATGTGGAAAATTGAATTTCCGCAAATTGCGGCCTCGACGTGTCGACGACCCCTTGATCCGGCCCTGGCGCGGCCCTAGATTCCCACTTGCGCCGAGCACGGGACCGGAGTAGGTCGAAGCCGAGTTCGAAGGCAGTACCCGCAAGGGGAAGGTCAGCGAAAACGGTGGACGAAACGGAGACCGGCTCGGCGAATTTTTTTGGTCCCGCGTGCCGACCGGGGGTGGAGTGGCCGGAGGGGGGCGCGGTCGGATTCGAGGTTGACATAACGCCCGTTATCGTGCATTCGGCCAGAGCAGTCGTCAGAAGAGGGTTTGAACGCCCGCGAAATGCGGCAGGAAGCTCTGTGACGGGATGACCGCGGTCGAAATCGAGAACGTGCTGGCTACCCCCGAGCTGCACGAACTGGTCGAACAGGCCGAGCAGACGGGATCGCTTCGCTATGCCGAGCTCCAGGAGGTGCTGGAGCCGCTCCACCTCGACCCGCTGGAGACGGACGCCGTCTACCGCGAGCTCGAGCAGCGCGGCATCGAAGTGCTGGAGCCGCAGGTCGAGGAGCAGCGCGAGGCCGTGCCGCCTCCGCCGCCGATCCAGCAGGAGACGACGACCGACGCGCTGCAGCTCTTTCTGCGCGACGCCGGCCGCCATCCGCTCCTGACGGCCGCGCAGGAGGTCGAGCTCGCCAAACGGATCGAGCGCGGCGACATGGAGGCCAAGACGCGGATGATCCAGTCGAACCTGCGCCTCGTCGTATCGATCGCCAAGAACTATCGGAATCAGGGCCTGCCGTTCCTCGACCTGATCCAGGAGGGCACGCTGGGCCTGATCCGCGCCGTCGAGAAGTTCGACTGGCGCCGCGGCTACAAGTTCTCCACCTACGCGACCTGGTGGATTCGCCAGGCCGTGGCGCGGGCGCTCGCGGACAAGGCGCGGACGATCCGCATGCCCGTCCACATCGTCGAGCGGATGCAGAAGCTGAACCGTGCCGAGCGGACGCTCTGGACGCAGCTGGGCCGCGAGCCGACACTCGAGGAGATCGCCGAGGAGGCGAACCTGCCGATCGCGCAGGCGCACGAGGTCAAGGCTGCCGCACGCGCGTCGACGAGCCTCGACCAGCCCGTCGGCGAGACCGAGGACGCCGTCTTCGGCGATTTCGTCGCCGGCGACGGGCCGCTGCCCGACGAGGAGGTCGAGGTCTCCCTGCGCTGCCAGGCACTCGCGGAGGCGCTCGGAGCGCTTGCCGAGCGCGAGCGCAAGGTGCTCGTCCTCCGCTACGGCCTGATCGACGAGGAGCCGAAGACGCTCGAGGAGATCGGCCGCCGGCTCGGCCTCACGCGCGAGCGCGTCCGCCAGATCGAGACCGAGGCGCTCAAGCGCCTGGCGCGGCTGCGCGAGATGGAAGCGGTCGCGCTTTCCTGATTCCCAGCGCCGAGCCGTCGAACAACGGCAGCGCGGCGTCCTGCCCCACTCGCTCCCTCACCCGCTCGTAAGCCTCGTCGAGGCGCGCCGGCCGCGTCAGCCGGTGCCCGTCCGAGGCGACGACCGACGTGACGTCCAACAGCTCCCAGGCGAGCTCTTCGATCTCGGGCCCGTGGCGGCCCAGCAGGCTCGACGCGTTCAGCTGCAGCGGCCACCGCTCAGCGAGCTCCCGGGCGAGCTCGGGCCGCTCGCGCACGGGCTCCGTCCGCTCTGGATGCGCGACGAGCGGTGTCAGGCCCGACCGCTCGACGTGCTCCGCGAGCTCGATCAGGTCGGAGGCGGGCCCGAGGAACGGCAGCTCCGCCAACACGACCTCTGTGCCCTCGAGCACGTAGCGCGCCGGATCCTCGCGCAGGAGCGGCGGCGCGGGCGTCAGCTCGAAGCCGAGCCGGAGCTCGAGCCGCGCACGGCCCCGCAGCCGTTCGAAATCGCGCCTGATCGCACGCTCGCGCTCGACGGTCAGGGTCAAGTGCGGCCACACGTGGGGCGTCGCGAACAGCACGGCGGTTCCAGAGCTTGCGGCGAGGTCGCACAGCTCGAGCCCGTCCTCCAGCGCCTGCGCGCCGTCGTCGCCCGACGGCACGACGTGCGAATGGCAGTCGACGAGTTCCACGGGGCCAGGCTACCCGCCGCGTGTGGCCCTACTCCGCGCGCAAGTAGAGCTGCAGTCCCGGCGCGACCGAGCGCAGCTCGCGCAGGGCGCGCGACTCGAGCTGGCGCACGCGCTCGCGCGTGATGCCGAGGTCGGCGCCGACCTCTTCGAGCGTCTGCGGCGGCTGGCTATCGAGCCCGAAGCGACGCGTCACGACGTGGCGCATGCGCGGAGTCAGCCGCAGCAGCGCTTCGGCGAGCTCCGCGGAGCGCAGGTGCTCGGCGGTGGCGGTGTCGGGCCGAGCGGACTTCGTGTCCTCGATCAGGTCGCCGTAAAGGCTCTCGCCGTCGCCGACGGGAGTCTCCAGGCTGACGGGATCCTCGACGAGCTCTAGCAGCGTGGTCACGCGCTCGGGCGGGAAGCCTGCCTCCTTCGCGATCTCGGGCAGCAGCGGCTCGCGGTTGAGCTTCTGGGCGAGCACGCGGCGGGCGCGCATCACGCGCCGCACCTGCTCGGCGACGTGGACGGGCAGCCGGATCGTGCGGCCCTGGTCGGCGAGCGCGCGCGTGATCGCCTGCCGGATCCACCAGGTCGCGTACGTCGAAAGCTTGTAGCCGAGCGTGTAGTCGAACTTCTCGACCGCGCGGATCAGGCCGAGGTTGCCCTCCTGGATCAGGTCGAGCAGCGGGACGCCGGCCTTCGTGTAGTTGCGCGTGATCGACATCACGAGGCGGAGGTTCGACTCGATCAGCTTCTTCTTGGCCGCCTCGTCGCCCAGATCCTTGAGGCGCGCGAGCTCGCGTTCCTGCGCGGCCGTCAACAGCGGCCCGTCGCCGATCTGGCGGACGTATAGCTTGAGCGGGTCGGCCGTCTGGGGCTCGGTCGGCTCCGTCTCGACCTTGCCGGCCTCCTCGACCTCGTCCCGAACGACCTCGAGCCGAGGCTCCGGCGCGTCGGGTTCGGGGAGCGCTTCTGGAAGCGGCCGCTGCTCCGTCACGCTGGGTCTATCGGTACGCCTAGTCCCCCGCTTGAGGGACGTTTGCACCCGCACGAGGGATCAGGACAGGGCGTGTCGAACCGAGAGGCATTGGGTATGCCTAACTCTCAGCCGAAGCCGACGTCAGACTCTGTGGCGACCGATGTGGTCGCCGTTACGGTTGAAGGGGTTTCCTGAGACATGTGCGGAATTGCCGGATACAGCCTGAGCGCGGCCAGCGACGTCGATCGGACGCTCGCGGCCCAGGCGCTGCTCGCCGGGATCGCCGAGCGCGGCGCCGACGCGGTCGGGTACGCGTACCGACGCGGACCGAGCCCGGCGGCGATCCACAAGCAGCGCTCCGGCGCGAGCGCGCTCCTCGAGGAGGTTCTCCTCCCCGCCAGCGCCACCGAGGTGCTGATCCACGTGCGCGACTACACAAAGGGCCACCCGCGAATCGAGGCCAACAATCACCCGATCCGCCACGGCGCCGTCGTCGGCGTGCACAACGGGGTCATCTTCAACGACGACGACCTGATGGAGCAGCACGGCTTCGAGCGCGCCGAGCCCGAGATGACGGTCGACTCCGAAGCGATCTTCGCGCTCGCCGAGGCGAGTGGCAACGACCCGCGGGCGTTCGAGCAGCTGAACGGCTCGATGGCGACCGCGTGGCTCGACGAGCGCCGGGTCCACACGCTCTTCCTGGCGCGCGGGGTCGGCCGGCCGCTCTGGCTCGGGACCGCGGACGACGAGCTGCTGTTCGCGTCGACCAAGGCCGCGCTCGAGGTCGCGGAACGGTTCCTGAAGCTGAAGCTCCGCAAGCAGGAACTCGGCGAGGGCACGCTGGCGGTCGTCGCCGGCGGCGAGGTGGTCGAGAAGGGACGCTTCCGGCCCGACCGGAACTTCGAGGAGAGCACGCTCCCGGCGGTGCGCGCCCCCCGGGAGGCGCAGCTCAGCCTCCAGCGCCTCGCGGCGCTCGCGTCGCTGTCCTAGTCCGCTGCCAGGCGGCCGTCCGGCTCAACGTCCGTCCCCGCCGTGACCAGCCGCTCGCGGATGAGGAACTGAAAGGTCGACCAGGCGCCCTTGCGGCCTTCGAACATCCGGTAGATCTGCCACTCGGTGAGTAGCGACTCGTCCCGCTTGCGCGCTTCCGACCAGTCGGCGAACTTCGGCAGCCGTTTCAACGTGTGGGCGAGCTCCACTCCTTGCTCCAGCGCCCGCTCGAGCTTCTCCTCCCCCACCGGCACGTCGAACCCCGCCTCGCGCAGCGCGTTTGCGAGCGAGCCGAACGTGTGCCAGTACAGGGACTTCGACGGCATACGGCCGCGGTGCGCCTCGATGTCGCGTGCCGTCGGAATGCGGCCGAGCTCGTCGCCCAGGCCCTTGAGCAGGTCGAGCAGCTCCTCGCGGGTCGCGAAACGCCGCGGGACGAGGCCGGCCTTGCGCTTGGCCTCGTTCCAGCTGCCGAAGTGCTCGATCACTGTCTGCGGGTGCACCGTCGTCTCCGGGTCGCCGGCGAACTCACGCATCGTCGGCGACCGCCCCAGCCGCTCGGCGCACGCGGAGAGCTCGACGAGGATCTGCTCGTCCGTGTAGCGCTTGCGGATGCCGGCCTGGAAGGCTTCGAGCGCCTTCCGGTCGATGCCCGCGAGCGCGCGGTACTGGGGCCGGCGAGGCATCGTCTTCTCCAAACAGGATAGAGCAATTGCGCTCGCTCGCAAAACTCAGGCTAGCGTTCGCGCGAGGTTGCTAGGCGGTTCGAGCTAGGACGCGACGAGGACTCTTGGGCGCTTGTCCTCATCGTCGATGCCCTCGATCGGGAGGATCCGCTCGAGCGCGGCCACGCAGCGCGGGCAGAACTGCGTCCTGGCGGCCCGGCGGAGCTCCTCGAGCGCCTCCGAGGCCGGGCGGGCCGCGCGGTAGATCCGCGTCGTGAGCATCGAGTCGAGCGCGTCGGCGACGTGGATGATCCGCGCGCCGAGCGGTATCTCCTCGCCCTTGAGGCCGTCCGGATAGCCCGTGCCGTCGAAGCGCTCGTGGTGGTGCCGGATCGCCGGCACCGCGTCGTTCAGGAAGCCGAGGCGGTCGATGATGCGCGCGCCCTCGTCGGCGTGGCGCTGCATCAGCTCCCATTCGTCCTCGGTCAGGCTGGCGGGCTTCAGCAGGATCGCGTCCGGGATCGCCAGCTTGCCGATGTCGTGGAAGAGCGCTGCGTGTCCGAGCAGGTCGAGCTCGGCCTGCGAGAGCCCGAGCTCCCGGCCGATGGCCAACGCGAGCTGCTGGACGCGGCGTGAGTGGCCGGCGGTGTACGCGTCGCGTGCGTCGACCGTGGCCGAGAGGCTCTGCATGGCGGCCGTCGAGCGCTCCTTGAGCAGCCGGTTGGCCTGCTCGAGCGAGACGTTCTGGGTCTGGATCGTCTCCGCCGCCGCGCGGAGCTTCTGGGCACTGCGCTGGGTGTGGCGGAGGTACGCCTCCTGCGTCTTGCGCATTAGCAGCAGCGGCACCGCGAACACGGCCAGCGCCCACAGGCCGGCGGTCTGGTGGCCGACCCAGATGACGCCGCCGATGAAGCCGTAGACGAGGTAGTGCGTCGCCAGCCAGGCGAAGCGCTCCCTGAAGACGGCCCACCAGCGTTCGTGGCCTTCGATCGCGACGACGCCGCTGAGGAGGCTCATGTTGACCGCGAAGTACGTTGCGCCGGCCGCCACGCCCGCGGCCACGTAGACGACCTTGCCGAGGTCGCCTCCGAAGCCGGCGGTGAAGACCGCCGCCGCGGCCAACGAGGAGAGCGCGAGCGTGCCGACGTTGAAGACGACGTAATGGAACGGAGAGCGCCTAGCGCTCCACTCGACCGCCGCGATCGTGATCGCGATCGCGAGCGCGGCTCGCACGCCGAACAGGGCTGCGCCGGCGATCGAGCCGACGGCGCTGACGGAGATCGAGCCGTCGTCGACCTCGAGCGCAAGGGCCTGCCCCGCGCCGACCAAGGCCACGAGGGCGAGCAGGCCGATCCAGTCCGTGCTGTTGCCGAAGACCGCGCCGAACGTGCCCGCGGCGACGCCGACCGCGCTGACGATGCCCACGAACACGGCCAGACGCCGCGAGAGCGAGAGGAAGCGCGGCCCGTGCATCGCATGCGGCCGCGGATGGCGCCGTTCCTGCGTCGGATGCGACTCGGGCGACGGCGGCAGCGGGACGACGTGATCGCCGTCCTCCGGCACCGCGACGAGTCGGCCCTGCCGCTTCTCCGGCATCAGCAGCGGCTCGGAGCTCGCGTCGAGGACGCGGTTGCGCCCCTGGAGCTTGGCGCGGTAGACGGCCAGGTCGGCCTGATGGATCAGCTCGTTGGCGTCCGAGCCGTCGCGCGGGTAGCCCGCGACGCCGATCGAGACGGTCGCGCGGATCGGATCGCTCGACGTCTCGACGTCGTACAGCTTGTCGGCGACAGTGCGCCGGATCCGCTCGGCGATCTCGAACGCCTGCTCGGGCGGAGTTTCCGGCAGGAGGATCGCGAACTCCTCACCGCCGAAGCGCGCCGGCACGTCGTAGTGGCGCAGCTGCGAGCGGAACACCTCGGCGATGCCCTGGAGCACCGCGTCGCCTGCAAGGTGGCCATACGTGTTGTTGATGTCGCGCAGGAGGTCGAGGTCGGCCATCACGAGCGAGAGCGGCCGCTCGAAGCGCTCGGCACGCTGGAGCTCCTCGTTCAGCGCCGCCGCGAAGTGCCGCGCGTTGAAGAGGCCTGTCTTGGGGTCGACGCGCGCCTCCTCCTGGAGCTGCGGTACCGAAAGCGAGCGGTGGATCAGCAGCAGCGGCGCGACCGAGAACGGGATCAGCCACGGGTTACGCGTCCAGAACGCCGCCATCGCGACGCCGAGCATCGCGAGCACCAGGTCGGTCGAGAGGCTCGGAAACGAGAACAGACCCGACTCGCGCACTGAGTGGCCGCGCGCGAGATGCATCATCGGCGCCATCAGGAAGTGGTTCACCGCGACGAGCGCCGCCGCCGCCGAGATGCCCGCGAGCGCGTAGACGACATTCGAGTCCGGCGCGAGCCCGCTAACCGCGTGGAAGCTCGCGTAGGCGGCGAGCATCGCCAGCGTCCAGTTGCAGATGTTGAAGATCTGGATGTACCAGGCGCTCCGCGTCTTCAGCCACTCGGGGATGTGGTACAGGACACCCACCAGCGCGACGAGCGCAGGCGGCAGCAGCATCGCCGCCGGGATCAGGAAGACGATCGTCGTGTGGTACGACAGGTTGCGCGGCGTGCGCACGACGAAGAGCTGCGCGACGGCGGCGATCGCCGCGAGGATGACGAACGTCGCCCAGCCGGGCGTGTCGAGCGACAGCTGCGAGAGCAGCGGCACGGTCGTCGCCGTCGCGGCAGCGGCCACGATGAAGAAGTAGCCGGCGGCTTTCGGCGCGAGCGCCGGAGCGTCGCGGCCAACCGCCTCGACGTCGTGCGCGATCGGGCTCGGGACGGCGCTCACTCCGTCTCCCCCGCTCGTCTCTGGCTGACGTCGAAGCCAGTCATTCCCCGCTACGTCTCCTCATCTCCGCGCGCCTGCGCGGTACCGCAGGAACAGAAGCCGTTTCTCCGTCTGGTGCAGGCACGCAGGCCGCAACACCACTCATGGAAGCTACGCCTGCCACGTAGGGGTCACATCCCCCTTTTTCGGTACGCCCGGAATATCCCCCGAACGAGTGAGGGGCCGGTGGTCGCCGACCCCTCACGCTCATCGTCTGATCGCCCCGTCCGTCGCCTAGCTCGAGCCCGGCGTCGCTGCCGGATCGGCCGCCGGATCCGCCGCCGGGTCCGTACCGCCGCCGCCACGTCGCCTGGGCAGCGTGCTTGGATCCGGCGCAAGCTCCGGGTCGGCCATGATCTCGGCCGCCTGTTCCGGTGTCAGTGCGTACCCCTCAGGGTCGCCGCTGGTGTCGCCCTCGGCCGCGTCCTCGTAGGACGAGTCGGCCCAGGAGACGTCCGCCCAGGACACGTCGGCCCAGGAGACGTCCGCCCAGGAGACCGACTCCCACGAGACGTCGGCCCACGAGACCACGTTCCAGGCCGCGTCGTTCCAGGAGACCGAGTCCCAGGAGACCGAGTCCCACGAGACGTTCGACTTGACCACGTCGAGCCAGCTGACCGCGTCGAACGCGTTGCTGCCGGCCGTGTCGGGCTTGACGAAGTTGCCGAGCGCCTTGTTCGGGTTTGGCGGGTTCAGGTAATACGCCGCCTTGCTCATCTGGAGCTCGCCGACGCCGACCGAGCCGTCCGGCGCGCCGTCGACCGCCTTCGTCGACTCCATCAGGGCGCCCTTGACCTGGTCGGGCGTGAAGCTCGGGTGTCGCGCCAGGATCTGCGCCGCCGCGCCGGCGATCACCGGTGCCGCGAACGACGTGCCCGAGAGCTGGATGTAGCCCGGAGCGGTGATCTTGTCCGCCCGCTCCACCGCCAGCGTCGAGTCGCCTGGGACCGGGCCGACCATGTAGCGGCCAGGAGCCGAGAGGTCCGGCTTCAGGAAGCCGTCCAGCGTCCGCCCCCACGCCGACCACGGCGCGTTGATGTCGTCGTGGATGTTCTTCGTTCCGCCGATGTCGATCGCGCCGACGGTGATCACGAACGGGTCGTTGCCCGGCGCGAACGGCACGCCGCTCGGCTTGTCGGGGAACCCGTAGTTGCCGGCCGCCGCGACGACGGTCACGCCGTTGAACCACAGCTTCTCGACCGCCTGGTCGAGCGGATCCTGGAAGAAGTGGCTCGCGTTGGACGCGTGCAGCGAGAAGTTGGCGACCTTGATGTTGTACTGCGCCTTGTTGGCCAGGATCCACTGGCACGCCGCGATCACGTCGCTCGTCCGTGCAACGCCGTGGTCGTCCATGACGTCCAGCGAGACCAGCGGTGCCTGGGGCGTCGCGCCGGTGTAGCCGTCGGCGCCGCCCGCGGCGATGCCCGCCACGAAGGTGCCGTGGCCGCGGCCGTCGCCCGGCGAGTCGTCGGGCAGGGTGCTGAACTTCACGTTCGCCAGCACGCGGTTGCCGAAGTCGCTGCGCCCCGGTTGGATGCCGGAGTCGACGATCGCGATCGCGGGCACGGAGCCCGGCCGCGGCGCGTCGTAGCCGCTCCAGGCCCGCGAGACGCCGGTCTCGTACGGCCAGAGCTGGTTCGAGCTGTAGCTGTCGACGTGCACCGCGACGTCGGGCGTCACGATCAGGTTCGGGATCTTCAGCAGCGCCGAGAGCCGGCTCGCCTTGATCGTGGTCGCAAGACCGTCGATCAGGGTCAGGCGCCGGTTCAGGGCGGTGCCGTCGTCCGCGAAGTTGTTCACCCTGGTGAGCGCAGAGACCGCCGGCGAGATCGAGCCGTTGGTGCTCTGGATGATCACGTGCACGTACTGGTTCGGGTGCTTCTTCGCGCCCTTGAGCAGGCCCGGCGAGATCCAGGTCCGCTTGGGCGAAGCCGCGCCGGCCAGCCGCGCATGCTTGTTGGCGCTCGCAGCGAGAGGGACGCTGATGGCGAGCATCGCCACGAGCGCGGTGATCGCGCCTCGTCCGCCCTTACCCCAGAGAGCGCTCGACCGAGACTCGCCGCCACGGTTGCCCGTGCCCCACAGCGCGCTCGACCGCGATTCTCCACGATTGCCGCCGTTCATCCGCACCGTCCGTTTCTCCTTTCCGCGCCCTCGCGCGGGCCGCATCTCTGCCTGTCCACAGCGGGAACGGAAGTGCTCGCCCGCCGAGATCCAGGCGGAACCTAGGGGTGCGGCCGGTGCCGCTACATCCCCCGTGAGGGTGAGAACGCCGAAAGTTCCCCCGAACGGGTGAGTCGGAGTAGCGTGCCCGCGTGCGCGCACCGCTGCCTCTCGAGATCGCCCTCGCGCGCGCCGTCGCCGGCGTCTCGCGCCTGGCCGGCGCCGGCGGCGGGACGACCCTGCCTGGGAAGCTTCTCTGGAAGCTCGACCCCGGCGCCGTCGACCGCCTCGCGGCGCGCCTGCCGCGCGGGTCGGCGCTCGTCTCGGCGACGAACGGCAAGACAACGACCGCGGCGATGGCGGCCGAGATCCTCGCTCCGTCGGTACGCCTCGCGCACAACCGGGCGGGCGCGAACCTCGTCTCCGGGGTGGCCTCGGCGCTCGTCGCGGCACGTGACGCGGAACTCGGGCTGTTCGAGGTCGACGAGGCTGCCCTGCCGGAGGTCGCGCGGCGAGTGGCGCCGCGGGCCGTGTCGCTCGGGAACCTCTTCCGCGACCAGCTCGACCGCTACGGCGAGCTCGAGGTGCTCGCCGGCCGTTGGCGGGAGATGGCCCGCGCGCTGCCGCCTGGAGCGACGCTCGTGGCCAACGGGGACGACCCGCAGCTGGGAGCACTGGCCGAGGAGCGCACCGACTCCGTGGTCTTCGGCCTCGACGACCCGCGCCACGCCTCGCCGGAGCTGCAGCATGCCGCCGACTCCAAGTGGTGCGTGCGCTGCGGGACGCCGTACGAGTACGTGGCGGCGTACATCGGCCACCTCGGCGACTACCGCTGCCCGGCGTGCGGCCACGCGCGGCCGCCGCTGGACGTCGCCGCGCGAGAGATCGAGCTGAACGGGCTCGAGAGCGTCTCGTTCTTGCTCGTCACGCCCGAGGGCGAGCGGCGGGTCGAGCTGCGCGTGCCGGGCCTCTACAACGTCTACAACGCACTCGCCGCGGCGTCGCTCTCGCGCGCGCTCGGAGCCTCGCTCGTCGAGATCGTGCCCGGTTTGCAAGGGTTTTCGGCCGCGTTCGGCCGTTTCGAGCGCATCGAGATCGACGGCCGCTCGCTGCTCGTCCTGCTGATCAAGAACCCGGCCGGAGCGAACGAGGTCGTCCGCACGCTCGTCGCAGGCGGCACTCCGCGCGTATTGCTGATCGCGCTCAACGACGAGATCGCCGACGGTCGCGACGTCTCGTGGATCTGGGACGTGGACTTCGAGCCGCTCCTGGCCGGAGTCGAGCGGCTGATCGCGACCGGCGAGCGCGCGGCCGAGCTGGCGCTTCGCTTCAAGTACGCCGGGCTCGACGAGTCCGCAATCGACGTCGTGCCGTCGCTCGAGGACGCGCTCGATCGCGGGCTCGCGCAGACGCCGGCCGGCGGCGAGCTGGCCGCGCTGCCGACGTACACCGCGATGCTCTCGCTGCGCGAGCTCGTCTCGCGGCGGGGTTTCGTGCGTCCGTACTGGGAGCAGGCCGCGTGAAGCTCGTCGTCGGCCACCTCTTCCCGGACTACCTGAACATCTACGCCGACCGCGGGAACATCGCCGTCCTCGAGCGGCGCGCGGCTTGGCGCGGTCACGAGCTCGAGGTCCGGCCGCTCGGCGCGGGCAGTGCGGTGGGGCCCGGCGAGCACGATCTCTTCTACGTCGGCGGCGGCCAGGACCGCGAGCAGGAGCTGATCGCGCCCGCGCTCGCAGCGCTCGGCCCTGCGCTGCGGGAGGCGGTCGCCGGCGGAGCGGCCGCGCTGGCCGTCTGCGGCGGCTACCAGCTGTTCGGGCGCTTCTACCGCGACCAGAGCGGCGACGAGCTGCCGGGCGCGGGGCTTCTGCCCCTGCATACCGTCGCCGGCGAGCGGCGCATGATCGGCGACGTCCTGCTCGAGTGCGAGCTGGAGCCCGGCGTGAAGCGGACGCTCGCCGGCTTCGAGAACCACGCCGGCCGCACGGTGCTCGAGGACGGCGCGGAGCCCCTCGGGCGCGTGCTTGCCGGCTTCGGGAACGACGGCGAGAGCGGTTACGAGGGCTGCCGGTCCGGCCGTGTGATCGGCACGTACCTCCACGGCCCGCTCCTCCCGCGCAACCCGTGGCTCGCGGACTGGCTCCTCGCCCAGGCGCTGGCGCACCGCCTGGGCGGCGAGCCGCCGGAGCTCGAGCTGCTCCCGGACGAGCTCGAAGGCCGGGCCCACGCCGTAAGCGCCGAGCGGGCGCGGACGCGCGGTGGCCGGTTCTAGGGGACCCAGAGGGCGCCGAGGTAGACGGCCGGGTCGCCGGGTGTCCAGCGCTGGAGGAACCGCTGGATCGGCGGGTGCACGACGATCTCGTCCAGGTCGTCCGCGCCGAAGAGCCGGTGGCCGCGCACCGCGGCGTCCTGCGACGTGACCGTCTCCAGCGAGCGCCCCGTCAGGTCGCCCGCGAAGATGATGTGCACCACGTGCTTCGCGGCAAAGCTGCGTATCGGCGCGATCGAGTCGACGATCGCGACCGGGCCTTCGACCGGCATCTCGTCCTCGATCCCCACCTCCTCGGCCAGCTCGCGGTGAAGTGCGTCGACGAGGCTCTCACCGGAGTCGACGCCCCCGCCCGGGAGCAGCCAGTGCTCGCGGCCGTTCTTCTCGTGCCGGCACAGCAGGATGCTCGCCTGCCACCGCAGGATCGCCGAGACCCGGATCCGCGGCTCGCCCACTACGTCCTCGGAGGCGCCGTTTGCGGTGCCGACCTCAGCGCGTTCGGGCTTTGCCCGGACGCGCGTCTGAACTGACCGGTCGAACCGCTCATGCTCGACCGGAGTGGCTGGAAGACCCGAAGCCGCCCACGCCGCGCTCGCTCCCCGGCAGCTCCTCCACCTCGACGAGCTCTAGCTCCGGAACCGGCAGGACGACGAGTTGCGCGATCCGCATGCCCGGCTCGACCACGAACGGCTCGCGCGCGTCCGTGTTCAGCAGCACGACGCGCAGCTCGCCGCGGTAGCCGGAGTCCACGAGGCCCGGCGAGTTGACGACGGTCAGGCCGTGCCGCGCCGCCAGGCCCGAGCGCGGCTGGACGAAGCCCGCGAACCCCTCCGGGATCGCGACGGCGAGGCCCGTGGCCACTGTGGCACGCTCGCCCGGCCCGAGCTCGACCTGCTCGCAGGCCGCGAGGTCGAGCCCCGCGTCGCCGGTATACGCGCGCTCCGGTAGGACCGCGTCGTCCCGCAGTCGGCGAATCGGCAGTTCGATCACGCGCTCGAGCGAGCCTCGCTCGGTGGGTCGAGGACGAGGTACGGAGCGAAGCGGCGCAGCTCGCGGCGGGGCAGCCGTGCGCGGATGTAGACGCCTTCCTCGCGATCGTGCCGCTCGTCGACCGGCGTGCCGAGCGCGTACAGCTCGGCGAGCTTGGCGCCTTCGTCGTACGGGATCAGCAGCCGCACTGCCTCGAACCGCTCACCGAACCGCCCGGCCATCCGCGCCCGCAGCTCGTCGAGCCCTTCCCCGGTCCGCGCCGAGACGAGGAGCGCGTCGGGGAAGCGGTTGGCGAGGCGCCGTCGCCGCAGCAGATCGATAGCGTCGACCTTGTTCAGCACCAGCTCGACCGGCAGCTCACCGGCGCCGATCTCCTTCAGCACCGAGTCCACCGCGTCGAGCATCGCGTCGAGCGCGGCGTCTGACACCGAGGCGTCCGCGACGTGCAGCACGAGGTCCGCGACGAGCGTCTCCTCCAGCGTCGCCGCGAAGCCCTCGACCAGCTGGTGGGGCAGGCGGCGGATGAAGCCGACAGTGTCGGTGACGAGGTACCGGCGGCCGTCGACCTCGAACCCGCGCGTGGTTGGGTCAAGCGTCTCGAAGAGGCGGTCGTCCACCGACACCCCGGCGTCGGTGAGCGCGTTCAGAAGCGTCGACTTGCCGACGTTCGTGTAGCCGGCGAGCGCGATCGTCGGCACTTCGGAGCGGCGACGTCCCTTCCGGCGCGTCGAGCGCTGCCGAGCCAGCCGCCGCAGGCGCTCGCGCAGGATCGTCACTCGCCGCCGCGCCAGCCGCCGGTCGGTCTCGAGCTGGCTCTCGCCTGGGCCTCTCGTGCCGACGCCGCCTCCGAGGCGTTCGAGGTGCTGCCAGAGGCCACGCATGCGCGGCAGGTTGTACTCGAGCTGCGCGAGCTCCACCTGGAGCTTGCCCTCGGCACTGACGGCGTGCTGGGCGAAGATGTCGAGGATCAGCTGCGTCCGGTCGACGACGCGCGCCTGGAGCGCGTCCTCGAGCGCCTTCTGCTGCACCGGCGAGAGCTCGTCGTCGACGATCAGCGACTCCGCGCCGGAGGTCTTGAACGCCTCCTTCAGCTCCTGGAGCTTGCCCTTGCCGACGTAGGTGCGGGGGTCGGGCCGGTCGCGGTGCTGGACGAGGTCAGCCACGGGCTCGACGCCCGCGGTCCGAGCGAGCTCCCGGAGCTCGTCGAGCTCGTCGTCGGCGCCCTTCGGCGGAACCGCGAGCACGAACCCGCGCTCGGGCTCGGCACCCGGGGCAGGATCCGGCTGTCGCGTCGTCACGCCGTGATTATGCCGCTCCGGAGCGAGGACTCGATTCGCCGCGCCGCTTCCTCGAGCCGTTCGTCCGGAACGGTCATCGAAAGACGGACGAAGCCTTCGCCGCTCGGGCCGAAGGACGGCCCCGGCGAGACGACGACGGCAGCGTTCTCGAGCACCAGCTCGGTGAACGACGCGGAGGTGTGGCCTTCGGGGACTGGCACCCAGAAGTAGGGCGTTGCCTTCGGCGGCTGCACGTCGAGGCCGATCGCGGCCAGCGCGTCCGCGAGCAGGTCGCGCCGGCGCTCGTACACCGCCGACATCTCGCGCGGGAAGTCCCACGCTTCGGTGAGCGCGGCGACCGTCGCGCGCTGGACGGCCTCGAACATGCCCGAGTCGAGGTTCGTCTTCAGGTGCCGGTACCGCTCGACGACCTCGGGGTTGCCGGCGACGAGGCCGGCGCGCCAGCCGGTCATGTTCCAGCCCTTCGACAGCGAGAAGATCTCGACGCCGACCTCCTTCGCCCCCGGCGTCTCGAGGAAGCTCGGCGCGAGGTAGCCGTCGAAGCAGAGCTCTGAATACGCGTTGTCGTGGACGACCACCAGGTCGTTGGCGCGCGCAAGCTCGATGGCGCGCTCGAAGTAGCCGTCCTGCACGACCGCCCCCGTCGGGTTGTTCGGGTAGTCGAGGAAGAGCAGGTTCGCGCGCTTGAGCACCTCGGCCGGGATCGTGTCGAGGTCGGGCAGGAATCCCTGCTGGGCCCGGAGCGGCAGGTAGTGGACCTCGGCGCCCGCGAAGACCGGGCCGGAGGTGTACGGCGGATACCCGGGATCGGGCGAAAGGCAGACGTCGCCCGGGTCGAGCAGCGCCATCGCGATGTGCCCGACCGCCTCCTTGCCGCCGAGCGCGGGCACGACCTCTGAGCGCGGGTCGAGGTCGACTCCGAACCGTGCGCGGTAGAAGCCGGCCGCGGCCGCCCGGAACTCGTCCGAGCCGTGGTTCGTCGGGTACTGGTGCGTCGCGGGGTCGCGAGCACCGGCCGCCAGCGCCTCGATCACCGGCGCCGGCGTCGGCAGGTCCGGATCGCCGATGCCGAGGCTGATCACGTCCACGCCCGCGGCCCGCTTCTCGGCGATCTTCCGCTCGAGCTCGGCGAACAGGTACGGCGGGACGGCGTCGAGCCTTTGCGCAAATCTCATGCCGCATCCTCTCGAGCGGCGCATCGACCGGTCATTGCAGACGGACGCGCGAGCTGAGCTCCCACGTCCTGAGGGCGGCAGCGCAAGCGACGCCTCAGAGCGAGAACTCCTGCGCGAGCTCGACGGTGCAGATCTCCTCCGCCGGGCCGGTCAGGGTTGCCTCGCCGTCGTGCAGCTCGACCTGCAGGTCGCCGCCGGCCAGGTGCACCGTGACGGGGGTCTCGCACCAGCCGTTCGCGACGGCGGCGGCGCTCGCGGCGACGGCGCTCGTCCCGGAGGAGAGCGTCTCCCCCGCCCCGCGCTCCCAGACGCCGACCGTGATGTCGTGGTCGCCGTCGACGCGCACCAGCTGGACGTTCGTCCGCTCGGGGAAGCGCTGGTGATGCTCGACCAGCGGTCCGAGCCGCAGCAGCTCGGCGCGGTCGGGCAGGCGCTGGATGACGGCGTGCGGGTTGCCGACCGAGACGGGCGTGAGCTCGACCGCCTCGCCGTCGACGTCGATCGTCTCCGGCGGGCTCACCTCGACGCGGCCAATCGCCTGCTCGACGTCACGCTCGCCGCGCAGCTTGGCAACCACCATGCGCGGACCGACGAGGATCCGCACCTCGTCCTCGCCCGTGCGGCGCGCGAGCCACCGTGCGGCGATGCGCGTGCCGTTGCCCGAGAGCTCGGCGACCGAGCCATCCGGGTTCCAGATCACGACCTCGGCGCGGTCGTCGTCGGTCGAGACGACCTCGAGGATCCCGTCCGAGCCCACGCCGAAGTGGTAGTCGCAGATGCGCTTCACGAGCTTGGGCGTCAGTGGGACGGGCAGCTCGGCCTGCTCGACGAGCAGGTAGTCGTTGCCGAGGCCGTGCCACTTCGAGAGCTTCATCGGGCGCCGGCCACGCTACCAAGCTCGTTGACGACGTCCTCGGCGACCTCGTCCGCTGCGCGATTTGCGTCGACGAGCACGAGGCCCGGGATCCGGCGCATCCACTTCCGCTGGTACGCGGCATAGCGGCGCGTCCGTCGGACGAGGGCGTCGACCGCTTGCTCTCGTGGCAGGCGAGCCACGTTGCTCAGCCCGTGGATCGTAAGCGCGGTCTGCGAAAGAGGATTCCGGAGCGCCACCCGCACCTCGTCCTCCACACCGCGCTCGAACATCTCATTCGTTCGCCACTCGATCCGCCCGGCTAGGACGTCGGGTGGCACGTCCAGCCCAACGACCAGCGTCGGATGACGCGTCTCGGCACCCCAAAGCCGGTTGGCGACCGGGAGCAGGCTGGAGCCCGCCTCCGCCAGCTCGAGCGCGCGCACAACGCGCCGGCGATCGTTGGCGTGGACGACCGCAGCAGCGGCCGGGTCGCGCCCGGCGAGCAGCCCGTGCGCGCTCTCCGCGCCAAGCTCGTCGTAGAGCGACTCGAACCGCTCACGCGCGCCTGCCGCCGGCGGCGGCGGCAGCTCGAGGTCGGCGATCGCGGCCCGCAGGTAGAGGCCGGTCCCGCCGACGACGATAGGCGTCCGGCCCGCCGCCAGGATCTCGTCCACCGCGGCGTGCGCGAGCGGCTGGTATTCGGCGACCGAGAACGTCTCGTCCAGCCCGACGAACGCCACCAGACGCGCCGAGCGCTCGGACTGGTTCGTCAGGATCGGCAGCCCGCGGTAGACCTGCATCGCGTCGGCGGACACGAGCTCGGCATTGATCCGCTCGCCGACCGCCTCCGCCACGGCCGTCTTGCCGGAGGCCGTCGGGCCGAAGATTGCGAGCACGCGCCGCACGAAGCGAATTGTCGTGGACGAGGGCGCCCGCCCGGCGGCAGACGCCCTCGCCGGTCGCCTACTTCGGCACCGGGAAGGTGACGACGCTGCGGTTGCCGTCCTTGTCGACGGCGCGGACGCCGAACAGGTAGTTGTCCTTCGTGATGCCCTTCACGGTGTAGCCGGTCACGTTCCCGACCGGGATCGTGTGCTGCCAGTAGGGCATGTTCGTGTCGCGGTAGACGATCTCGTAGCCCGCCAGGTCGGGCTCGGTGTTCGGCTGCCACTCGAGGCTCGTGTCGACCGTGAGCGTCGAGGCCTCGACCTTGACGCCCGACGGCGCCGCAGGCCCGTTCGCCAGGGCGGCGAGCGCCGCGAGGTTCACTCGGGTCGCGTTCGCGATGTAGTCGTAGTCGACGAACTGCGGCAGGTCGCCGAACTGGACGCCGTTCTCGACGCGGACGTCCTGGTGCTCGTGCCGGTAGTCCTCGTTGGGCTCGGTCAGCCGGAGCCCCGGGTACCCCTGGTCGAGGAACGGGCCGTCGTCGGTGCCGCGCAGGAAGCGGTCGCGCCGGTAGATGATCCAGACGTTCATCTTCGGGATCGCCGCCTGAGCGGCCTCACGGACGAAGCGGGCGAGCTCGCGCGGAGGCGAGTCGTTCTCGCCGCCCATCGTCCGCCTGGTCGCGGCCTGCGCCGGCGTCTCCTGCGGCGATGGGCCCTCCGCGAAAACGCGCAGGTCGCGCCGGTCGCGGATGCCGTTCTGGCCGAGTGGGCTCCCGATGATGTCGTTCGAGAACATCCCGGCGACGTTCACGCCCGCGGCCTTGAGGCGGGACGCGTAGTTCACCGAGCCGAAGGTGCCCTGCTCCTCGCCGGAGAAGACGGCGAAGACGATCGTCGCGTCGAAGTGGCGCGTGGACATCACGCGCGCCAGCTCGAGGACGGCGGCGACACCCGAGCCGTCGTCGTCCGCGCCGGGCGCGTCCGACGCCCCGTTCAGGACGTCCGTGACGCGCGAGTCGAGGTGGCCGCTCACGACGTACGTGCGGCCCGCGGACTCGGCCTGCGAGCCGTGCAACGTGGCGATCACGTTGGTGATCGTCGTCGGCGTCGGGATCCGCGGCCCGGCCGGCTGGACGAACGACTGCGTCTCGACCGTCATCCGGCCGCCGGAAGCCGCCCCGCGTCCTGCTGGAGCTGGTCGTACACCCACTGGGTCGCCGCGCCGATCCCGCGTTTCGGGTCGGTCTGCGACGAGAGCGTGTGGCGGGTCCCGAACGAGACCAGCTTCTGGATCGTCTGCTCGATGTTGCGCGAGCTGACCTCGTGCAGCATCTGGCGGACGTCCCGGGACACCGGCAGGCCGTGGTGCTTGCCGCCGCCGCTGGCCGACTTGGTGCCGACCGCGAGCGTCGCAGCCGCGACGAGGACGCCCGTGCACACGAGCGCGAACAGGCTGCAGCGCAGCTTGCTCATTGGGTCTACCCTCCTGGGCGATGGGTCGACTCGCGCCTACCCCGTTCGCGGCGGTTTCATGCGCCGATCCGCACGAGCCCGCTAGCCGCGGAGGCGCGCGCGGGCCTGTTCCAGGTCCTTGTCCGTGAGCCCGACGTGGCGCAGGTAACCCTCGACGCTGCCGTATCGGCGCTCCAGCTCCGCGAAGACGCCGGTCATCGACGCCGCCGGGGTTTGCGCGATCCGGCGCAGGCGCTCGAGCTCCTCTTCCGTTTCCACCGCCTCGAACCACGCCTGGTGCCGCGGCAACAGGCGCTCCTCGCTCAGCGCGTAGTCCGCGGCGACCTCGTCGTCCGGGACGCCTGCCAGATGGAGCAGGAATGCCACGAGCAGCCCGGTCCGGTCCTTGCCGCCGACGCAGTGGATGACGACACCGCCCTCGGGAGCGTGCGACACCGCGCGGACCGAGGCGGCCACGTTGGCCGCGAAGCGCTCGAGGAAGATCAGGTAGACGTCACGGGTCGCGGTGGCGTCGTCCGGCGCGGCGGCCGCAGCGGCGTCGAGCTCCTCGGCGATCTCGTCCCACTCCGCCTCACTCGCCTCCATGAAGGGGACGTGCACGATCTCGACCGGCAGCTCGGCCGGCGGGTCGTCCTCGCGCTCGTGGTCTCCGCGCAGGTCGATCACCGTGTGGACGCCGTAGTCGGCGAGCGCCCGCCAACCCTCGGCGCTCAGCAGGTGGACGCTGTCGGCGCGGACGATCGATCCGAAGCGCGTCTGATCCCCGTCGGCCGTCGGCAGCCCGCCGAGGTCGCGGACGTTGAGGCAGCCGTCCCAGGCTAGGTCTCTACGCTGCAACTGCGGCGAGCTGCGTGCCTCTGAGCGTCGTCGACGTCGCGGCCTCGATCGTCACCGATACGAGCTCGCCCGCCGCGGCAGTGCCAGTGAAGTTCACCGTCGTGTTGCGGCGCGTCCGGCCGCGCAGGAGCGCCGGGTCGTTCCGGCTCGGGCCCTCGACGAGCACCTGCTCGACGCGGCCGATCCGCTCCCGGTTCCGGGCGTCCGCGACGCGCTGCACGACGTCGATCAGCCGCTCGATCCGGTCGCGCTTGACGTCCTCCGAAACCTGATCGGGCATCGAGGCCGCCTCCGTGCCCTGCCGCGGCGAGTAGACGAAGGTGAAGGCGCCGTCGTAGCCGACCTCCTCCACTGCGCTCATCGTCTCCTCGAAGTCGGCCTCCGTCTCGCCCGGGAACCCCACGATCAGGTCGGTCGTCAGCGCGAGGTCCGGGATCGCACCGCGCAGCTCGTCGACGAGGCGCAGGTACCGCTCACGCGAGTACGTCCGCCGCATCGCCTTCAGGACGCGCGTCGACCCTGATTGGAGCGGCAGGTGAGCGTGCTCGCAAACGCTGTCGCACTCCGCCATCGCGGCGATCACCGGCGCGCGGAAGTCCTTCGGGTGCGGGCTCGTGAAGCGGATCCGCTCGATCCCGTCGACGGCGTCGCACGCCCGCAGGAGCTCGTCGAAGCGGCTGCCGAGGTCTCGGCCGTAGGAGTTGACGTTCTGGCCGAGCAGCGTCAGCTCGCGGACGCCCTCCCGCGCGAGGCCTTCCACCTCGGCCAGGATCTCGCCCGGCCGGCGCGAGACCTCGCGGCCGCGCACCGACGGGACGATGCAGTAGGCGCAGACGGAGTTGCAGCCCATCGAGATCTGCACCCACGCCTGAAAGCGGCGCTCGCGGTGCAGCGGCAGCCGCCCGGCAAAGGCGCGCTCCTCGCCGATCCCGAACGCGCCCCGGTCGACGCCCTCCCCGCCCGCGCCGAGCCACTCCGCCAGGTGTGGAATCGAACCCGGCCCGAACGCGACGTCCACGTAGGGGTAGAGCGAGAACAGCCGCTCGCGCTGGGCCTCGGCGTAGCAGCCGCCGACGGCGATCATCTTCTCCGGGTCGCGCTCCTTCAGGGCGCGCGCCTGCGCCAAGTGGGCCGCGAAGCGCTGGTCGGGCTTCTCGCGGATCGTGCAGGTGTTGAAGACGAGCACGTCCGCCTCCTCCTGCGCCCGCGCCTCGCCGAGACCGAGCTCCTCGAGCATGCCCTTGATCCGCTCAGAGTCGTGAGCGTTCATCTGGCAACCGAAGGTTGTGACGTGGTAGCGGCGCATGCCCGGAAGCCTAGCCTGGACTAGGTGCAGGACTTGGCCCCGAGCTGGCGCGCGATGTCGCCTGCCTGGCCGTTCAGCTGAGCGTTGCGCACGGCCAGGCGCCGCACGGCCTGGACGTCGCCCTTCTTCCCCGCGTCCGCCAGCGCCCGCAGCGCGTCGCGCTGCCTTTGCGCGATCTGCCGCAGGCGCGCCGCCGCGGCCGCGTCCTCGGCCGGCGCCTGCGTCCGCAGGAGCGGCTGCAGGATGGCGGAGTCATACGCGGCGACGATCCGGTCCCCCCTGGTCGCCAGCTCGGCCGGGCTTCCCGGCGTGCCGATCTTCTGCTCGCGCTTCGCGAAGTCCTCGCACATCTTGCTCAGCTTCGAGCTGTAGCTCTGGCTGCCGCCGCAGCCGGCGAGGACTGCGGCGGCGAGCACCGCGATCGTAGCCCACCTCACAGCGGCGAACTGTAACGGGACGGTGTTGACGGTAGACACCCTCCGGAGGACCAAGTCGTTCACCTCCCAGGAAGGCGCGGAGCTGAAACTGCTCTCGATGCGCCTCTAAGGCATCAGGCGGTGGCCGGCACCGGCCGGCTCCAGCTCACTTCGCGTACTCGATCGCCCGCGACTCGCGGATGACCGTGACCTTGACCTGGCCCGGGTACTCGAGCTGATCCTCGATCTCGCGTGCGATCTCGTGCGAGAGGAGCACCGCGCCGTCGTCGTCGATCTCCTTCGGCTTCACGATCACGCGGATCTCGCGTCCGGCCTGGAGGGCGTAGACCTTCTCCACACCGGCGTGCCGGGCGGCGACGCCCTCGAGCGCCTCGAGCCGCTTGATGTAGTGCTCGAGGCTCTCGCCCCGCGCACCTGGCCGCGAGGCGGAGATCGCGTCCGCGGCGATCAGCAGCACCGCCTCGACCGTCTGCGGCTCGACCTCGTAGTGGTGCGCCTCGATCGCGTGGACGACCGCGGGCGACTCCCCATAGCGGCGTGCGTACTGCGCCGAGAGCAGCGCGTGCGAGCCCTCCATCTCGTGCGTGAGCGCCTTGCCGAGGTCGTGCAGGAGCGCCGCCCGCCGCGCGGTCTTGACGCTCGCCTCGAGCTCGGCGGCCATGATCCCAGCGAGGTGTACGACCTCGAGCGTGTGCTTGAGCACGTTCTGGCCGTAGCTCGTCCGGAAGCGCAGCCTGCCGAGGATCTTCACCAGCTCCTCGTGCACCTCGCCGCAGTTCGCCTCGAAGACGGCCTGCTCGCCGGCCTGGCGGATCGCGTCGTCGATCTCCGCCTTCGACTGGTAGTACATCTCCTCGATCCGCGCCGGGTGGATTCGGCCGTCCTCGATCAGCTTCGAGAGCGTGAGCTTCGCGACCTCGCGACGGATGCCGTCGAAGGACGAGAGCACGACGGCCTGCGGTGTGTCGTCGATGATCACGTCGACGCCGGTCAGGTGCTCGAGCGCGCGGATGTTGCGACCCTCGCGGCCGATGATCCGGCCCTTCATGTCGTCGGACGGCAGCTCGATCAGCGAGACCGTCGTCTCGGACGCATGGCTCGCCGCGACACGTTGCAGCGCGTCCGCGACGAGGTTCCGGGCCCGGCGCTTCGCCTCCGCGCGGGCCTCCTCCTCGGCCTGCCGCACCCGTCGAGCGAGCTCGTGCCGGACGAGCTCCTCGGAGCGTTCGAGCAAGTGCGCCTTGGCCTCGTTGACGGTCATGCCTGAGATCCGCTCGAGCTCGACGATCTCGCCGTCGCGGGCCTCCTTCAGGTCTTCCTGGAGCTGCTTCGTGTGCACCTCGCGGTCGGAGACGCCCTGCTCGCGGCGACCGAGCTCGGTCAGCTTGCGGTCGATGTCCTCTTCCTTGGCGAGGACGCGCTCCTCGATCTTCAGGATCTCCGCGCGCCGCTCGGCGATCTCGGACTCGACGCCGGCGCGCAGGCGGACCGACTCCTCGCGCGCCTCGATCTGCGACTCGCGCTTGTGCGCGTCGGCCTCGCTCTGCGCCTCACGCCGGACGGCGTCCGCCTCGCGCTTGGCCTCGGTGACGAGCAGTTGGCGCGTGCGCCGCGCGGCCGCGAGGCGCGAGCCGGTGAATGCGTAGAGCGACAGGAACGCAATGCCGGCCCCCACCGCGAGGCCTACGACGATCCCGATGACGACGACCATGCGCGCTCCCACTGTCGGGCCGGGCCTGGGGCTCGGCCGGGAACCGTTGTCCGCGCCGGAACGCGGTGCTCATCCGGCACCGCTTGCACCGGGACATGCTCGAATCGGAGACGGCGGGACGCGCGAGCTCCCGCCAGGCGGTTCGGCGTCACGCTGCCGCCGCTGCTAGCTCCCTTCCCTCGCGCTCGTCATGGTCTCTGTCGAAGGTCACGATCCGATTCGGAAACACGTTAGATGCAGGCAAAATGTCAGATGGAACTCTCCTATCCTAACTCCCGTCACCGCTCTCGCGCAACGAGCGCCTCCACGACGGCCTCGTCGAAGCCCCGGCTCGCCAGGAGCCGTGCGGTCGCAGGCGTCGCTCCGCGGCGGTCGACGACGCGGGCTGCCCGCTCCGATTCCGGCTCCAGGACAGCCAATGCGGCTTCGGCGTCCGACGCCTCTACCCCGGCACGCCCGAGGTCGAACCGGATCGCAGCGTCGCCCTTACCTCGTTCCGCGAGCACGCGTGCCCGCTCGCTCGCGAAGCGCGCGTCGTCGAGGAGGCCGACCCGCCGCAGCTCCTCGAGCGCGTCGTCAGCGTCGGTACCCGAGACGCCCGCGCGCAGGAGCCGCTCACGTAGCCCGCGCGCCGAATGCTCGCGCCGCGCGAGCGCGCGCGTTGCGACCGCGAGCGCCTCTTCGCGCACTAGCTCTTCGCGGCGACCTCGGCGTCCGCCTCGACCTCGGCGGCGGCTTCCGGCTTGCCGTTCGGCGCCGACTCGAGCTCCGGCAGGAGCCGCGCAGAGACCACTTGCTCTGGGCCGACGAGCGCCTGGAGCCGCAGCAGGACCTGCTGAGTCACGTCCGGGTGCTCGCGCAGGAATGCGGTCGCGTTCTGCCGGCCCTGGCCGAGTCGCTCGTCCTCGAAGCTGAAGTGCGAGCCGGACTTCTGCACGACCTTCCGCTCGAGCGCGGCATCGAGTACCGTGCCCTCCCAGGAGATCCCCGAGCCGTAGATGATGTCGAACTCCGCCTGCTTGAACGGCGGCGCGACCTTGTTCTTCACCACTTTCACGCGCACGCGGTTGCCGTACGCCTCGACGCCGTCCTTCAGCGTCTCGATGCGCCGGATGTCGAGCCGGATCGACGAGTAGAACTTCAGCGCGCGGCCGCCCGGCGTGGTCTCGGGGTTGCCGAACATGACGCCGATCTTCTCGCGCAGCTGGTTGGTGAAGAGGCAGATCGTGTCGGTGCGGTTCAGCGTCCCGGCGAGCTTGCGCAGCGCCTGGCTCATCAGCCGCGCCTGGAGACCGACGTGGGAGTCGCCCATCTCGCCCTCGATCTCGGCCTTCGGCGTCAGCGCCGCGACCGAGTCGACCGCGACCACGTCGAGCGCGCCGGAGCGGATCAGCAGCTCCCCGATCTCGAGGGCCTGCTCGCCTGTGTCGGGCTGCGAGACGAGCAGCTCGTCGATGTTGACGCCGATCCGCTTCGCGTAGGCCGGGTCCATCGCGTGCTCGGCGTCGATGAAGGCGCAGATCCCGCCGCGCCGCTGGGCCTCGGCGATCACGTGGTAGACGAGCGTCGTCTTGCCCGACGACTCGGGGCCAAAGACCTCGACGATGCGGCCGCGAGGCAGCCCGCCGATACCGAGCGCAAGGTCGAGCGAGAGCGACCCGGTCGAGACGGCGCCGATCGCGACCTGGGCCCGGTCGTTCATGCGCATCACGGAGCCCTTGCCGAACTGGCGCTCGATCTGGCCGAGCGCGGTGTCGAGAGCTTGCTCGCGGTCCACTCTTATCTCCCTCCCACTTCCACGGATTCGAGGACTTCGTATCGCGCCCCACCGGGGCGTAGCCGTGACAGGTAAGCAGCAGCGTCGGACGTCACGAAGGGCGCCAGGCGCGGCAGCGCCGGCCGCAGCCGCGGACGCTCGCGGAAGCGCAGGACGGTCACGTGCGGGAGCCACCTCCGGCGCTCGCGCTCGTAGACGCCGAGCGCCTCGAGCCGCTCGTGGAGATCCTCTGCCAGGGTCGTCGCCCGGCCACCCTCGTCGTCGCACGTGAGCATCCCCACGCTGCGCGTCTCGCGGTAGCCGCGAACAGCAAGCCGAGGCCGCTCGGCACGCGCGCACGCAGCTCGCAGGGCGCCGACGATCGCCTCCAGCTCCGCTGCCGGCCGGTGGCCGACGAACGCAAGCGTGACGTGCAGATTCTCGCGCGGGACGGGTCTGACGCCCCGTGCGCCGGCGAACGCCTCCCGCTGCCACGCGAGGAGCGCATCGAGCGTCTCGTCGGGAAGCCGCAGGGCGCAGAAGAGGCGAACGCGCTCATCGCCTTCGAAGCTAGCAGGAGGACTCGCACTCAAGCGTCACGGCTCTGTGACAAGAGCCCGTGCAGGAGATGCAGGGCGGCGACGGCCGCGCGCCCGCGGATCGCCTCACGGTCGCCCGGGAAGTCGAGCCGCCGGGCCGAGGAGCCGTCCGGTCCCTGCGCGTGCAGGAAGACGAGCCCGACCGGCTTCTCGGTCGTGCCTCCGCCCGGACCGGCCACGCCCGTCACCGAGACGGCGACGGCGGCGCCGAGCCGCTCGCGCGCACCTGCCGCCATCGCCTCGGCCGCCTCCGCGGAGACCGCGCCGTAGCGTTCGAGCACCGCTTCCGAAACGCCCAGCTCCCTCGCCTTGACCTCGTTCGCGTACGCGACCACGCCGCCGAGGAAGACATCGCTTGAGCCCGGCACGGAGGTCAGCCGGGCGGCCACGAGCCCGCCGGTGCACGACTCGGCGGTCGCCAGCGTCAGTCCCCGCGCTCGGCAGAGGTCGAGCACCATCGCCGGCAGCGGGCGGTCGTCCTCGGCGAACAGGTGCCGGCCGCTCCGCTCCCGGAGCCCGGCGACGAGCTCGTCCGCACGCGCGCGGCTCTCCGGCTCGACGAACACGTCGACACGGATCTCGAAGTCGCGGGCGCAGATGGTCACGTCGACGCCGCCGCCCTCGCCCCCGCTCTCGGCGAGCGATCGCGCGACCTCGGACTCGCTGGAGCCGTAGAAGCGCAGCACCCGCCGCTCACGCTCGCGCGCGCGCGCGAGAACAGAACGCACGGGCGCCGACTCCAGCGCACGCGGCCACAGGCGCTGGAGCTCGCTCGGCGGTCCCGGGAGGACGACGGCCGCGCCCGCCTTCGTCTCGAGAGCCAGTGCGGGCGCCGTTCCCGCGATCCCGACGACGAGCGCGCCCTCCGGCAGGGTCGCCTGCTTCCGCACGCCCTCGGCGAAGTCGGCGTACGGCCGGCCCAGCCGTTCCGCGACCGAGCGCGAGATCGCCTCGATCTCCGCCTCGAGCGTTTCGTCGACCACCAGCCGGCGCCCGGAGGCATGCGCCGTCAGCTCGACCGTGCGGTCGTCGTGCGTCGGCCCGAGGCCGCCCGAGATCAGGCAGAGGTCGGCCTCTAGCCCTTCCCGCAGCGCCGTCTCGAGCTCCTCGGGGTCGTCGCCCACGATCGAGATCCGCGCCGGCTCGACGCCGAGCCGCAGCAGCTCCGCCGCGAGGAACGGCCCGTTGCGGTCCTGCCGGTCTCCGCGGACGAGCTCACTGCCGGTGACGACGACGAAGCCGCGGGGGCGGCTCAAGCGGTCCGCGTGAACCCGCGCGGGGTGAACACGAACCTGCCGCTCCGGGTGATCTGCATCAGATGGCCGTTCCAGACGATGCCGAGGTTGGCCGGCGCGCCGAAGTTGATCCAGAGCCGCCTCGAGACCCAGCGGTGGTCCTGGCCGCCGAGCTCGACCGTGCCGGTGAAGAGCGGCCTGCCGCTCTGCGACCCGTTGCGGACGTCCATCCAGGAGTTGCCGTGGAGCGCGCGCACGTAGAGGGTGAACATCGCCGGTTTCTTCGGAGCCGCCTTCGTACCCGTCGCCTGCGGCAGCACCCGGTTTGTCGCCGTCTGGTTCGTCGTCGTGCCGAGGTTCGGGATCTGCTCGGCGCTCTTGCCGCCGAACTTCCAGGCCGCGAAGAAGAACGCGAGCAGGGCGCCGATCCCGGCGAGCGCGAAGATCACCCAGCGCCGCTCGACGCGGCGGTGCTGCAGGCGTCGAACGTTCGACGTCCGCCGCGCGACGACCGGCTCGTGCGGCTCGCCGTCCTCGCCCGCGAAGCGCGAGTTGAACTCGTCGACGTAGAGCTGGCCGTCGAGGCCCAGATAGTCCGCGTACGTGCGCAGAAAGCCCTTGACGTACGTCTGGGCCGGGAGCGCCTCGAAGGTCTCCTCCTCCAGGGCACGGAGGTAGCGAGCGCGGATCTTGGTCGCGAGCTCGACCTCGCCCAGCTCGAGCTGCTGGCGGACGCGCGCCTCGCGCAGGCTGTTGCCGATCTCGAACACGGGAGAGGCCGATTGTAATGGCGATCGGCGGGGGCCGTGCTCAGCCGATCACCTTCAGGACAGCGTAGACGCCGAGCGCGATCGCCGCCGCCAGGCCGATGCAGAGCGCGATCACGCCGAGGAGCCGCCCGACGCGTGCAGCGCTCTCTCCGCCCGCGCGGCCGAGCGTCCGCTCGATGTTCCGGAAGCCGCGCTGCGCAAGCAGCACGGCCGCGCCCCCGAGCACCACCGAGCCGCACGAAGCGACGGTCGCCTGCACGAGCGACACCTTCTGGAGCTGGTGCGCCGCGGCGTAGGCGACGACCGGCAGCGCGATTCCCAGCAGCGAGAGCACGACCGAGGCCCGGGCTGCGTGGTTCCTCGCGCGCGCGCTACTGCTTCTTGTAAGGCCGTCCATCGGCGGCTGGCGGCACCGTGCGGCCGATCACGCCGGCGACGGCGATCAGCGTCAGGACGTACGGCAAGGCCTGGAAGAGCGTGGCCGCGTTCGACGAGTACACGGGCAGCCGGTACGCCAGCGCGGTCGAGAAGCCGAAGAGGAGCGCGGCCCCGAACGCCCCGAACGGCTTCCAGTTGCCGAAGATCATCGCGGCGAGCGCGATGAACCCGCGGCCCGCGGTGACGTTCTCGTTGAAGGTGTTGAGGTACCCGACGGTCAGGTACGCGCCGCCCATCGCAGCGAGCATGCCGGAGAGGATCACGCAGCCGTAGCGGACGAGGTAGACGTTGATCCCGACGGTGTCGGCGGCACGCGGGTGTTCGCCGCACGCGCGGATGCGCAGGCCGATCGGCGTCTTGAAGAGGACGATGTAGGACAGCGGCACGAACAGGATCGCGACCCAGATCAGCAGGTTCAGGTGCCCAAACGACTCGGCGAAGAACGAGCTGCTCCTCTCGCTCGTCAGCTTCACGTCCGGGATCTGGGAGACGCCTGTGGGCACGTTGTTGCCGTGGTAGAGCTGGACGAAGAAGTAGCCCGTGATGCCGAGGGCGAGGAAGTTGACGGCGACGCCGCCGACGATCTGGTCGGCGCGCAGGTGGATCGCGAAGAAGGCGTGCACGAGCGCCAGCAGCCCGCCGGAGAGCATCGCGATCACGACGCCCCAGACCCAGCTGCCGGTCTTGTCGGCGCCCCAGATGCCCCAGAAGGCGCCCATCAACATCATCCCCTCGAGCCCGATGTTCACGACGCCGGAGCGCTCCGAGAACATCCCGCCGAGCGCGCCGTAGGTCAGCGGCGTCGCGAAGACGAGCATCGACGCGATCAGGCTTGCGGTGAAGACCTGGTCGAGGTTCGAGACGCTCGACTGCATCGCGAGGATCGAGAGACCGCCGCCGACGATCCCCGCGGCGATCGCGCCCCAGCCGACCCGGCCGGCGCCGCGCGACACGGCGGCTATGCCGAACAGGACCGCGACCATCCCGAGCAGGACGGGCCAGAGCAGCGAGCGGGCGGTGATCGGCGGGATCGCAACGAGGCAGGCGACGACGCCGATCACGATCCCGACCGTGCCGAGCGTCGAGGAGTCGTAGAGCCGCGAGCGCCTGAGGGTGCCGACGTACGTGCTCACGACGCCGCCTCTGCAGCCGGCTGTTGCTGCCTCGCCGCGGGCCGCTTACGGCGAATCCGCTTGCGCGAGTTCCAGACGGCGAGGATGAGGACGTCCGCGCCGACGAAGAGCACGACGAGCCCCTGGATCATCTCGGTCAGGTGGCCGGCGAGGCTGGGGTCGATCGTGCCCGACTGAAGGCCGTGCGTCGTCCCGTAGAGCAGGCCGCCGAACAGGAAGGCGGCGAGGCCGACACCGAGGGCCGTGTTCCGGCCGAGCAGCGCGACCGCGATCCCGAGGAACCCGATCTGGGCCGCCTGCACGTCGGTGGTGCCGAAGTGGTAGAGGTAGCCGAGCATGTCGAGCCCGCCCGCGAGGCCGGCGAACGCGCCGGAGATCGCCATCGCGCGGATGTAGTTGACGCGCACCTTGATCCCGCCGTACGCCGCGGCGTCCGGGTTGTAGCCGACCGCCCGAACCTCGTAGCCGAGCGTCGTGCGATTGAGGATCAGCCAGAAGAGCACGAGGCAGCCGATCGCGAAGAAGAAGCCGATGTGGAGGCCCTGCAGGTCGGCGTCGCCCCAGAACACCGGGATGCGGGCGCTGTGGGCGATGTCGCCGGAGATCGGGATGCTGAGCGGCTTGTTCGCGGGCCCCTGCAACGGGCCGCCCTGCTGGAAGATGTAGTTCCCGATCCAGTAGGCGATCCAGTTGAGCATGATCGTCGTGATCACCTCGTGCGCTCCGGTGGTCGCCTTCAGGAAGCCCGCGATGCCGGCCCAGATCGCGCCTGCGGCGGCCGCGGCGGCGATCCCGAGCAGCACGTGCGCGGGACGCGTCAGGTTGACGAACGACACGCCGACCCAGTTCGCGCAGTACAGGCCGACGAGGTACTGGCCGTTGCCGCCGATGTTGAACATTCCGCAGCGGAAGGCGAACGCGACCGCGAGCCCGGTCAGGATCAGCGGCGTCGTCTGCAGCAGGGTCTGGCTGAAGTTGTAGGCCGCCGTGTTTGCGACGTCGGTGTTCGTCGGATGCGCGAGCCAGTTCAGGCCGGCGCCGTTGATGATGTCCCAGTACGCCTGCAAGGGGTTGTGGCCGGTCGCCAGGACGATCAGGCCGCCGATCAGGAACGCGAGCACCGCGGTCAGGAACGGCACCACGATCCCGCCGGCCTTCTGCCAGGCGGCGAGGCGGGAAGCGACCGTCTCGGGCGGCGCCTCGGCGATCTCCTCGGGCTCCGTCTCGCGCTGTGGCGGAACGAGTGGCTCGGTCATGCTGGCGAGGGCTCCTTCCTCCGCGCGCCGAGCATTTCGAGCCCGATCTCGTCCTCCGTCACGTCGCCGCTGTGCTCGCCGACGATCCGGCCCTCGTACATGACGAGGATCCGGTCGGAGAGCGAGAGGACCTCGTCCAGCTCGAGCGAGACGAGCAGGATCGCGCGGCCCTCGTCGCGCTCCTCGACGAGGCGGCGGTGCAGGTACTCGATCGCACCGACGTCCAGGCCGCGCGTCGGCTGCGCGGCGACCAGCACCTTCGGATCGCGGGCGACCTCGCGCGCGGCGACCACCTTCTGCTGGTTGCCGCCCGAGAGCGCGCCTCCGGCCGTCTGCGGGCCACCGCCGCGCACGTCGAACTCCCTGATCAGGCCGCGCGCCCGCTGGATCAGCCGCCGCGGGAAGAGCCAGCCGAAGCGCGAGGCCGGCGGCTTGTTGTAGTCGTGGAGCGCGATGTTCTCGGCGATCGTGAACTCGAGCACGAGCCCGCGCCGCTGCCGGTCCTCCGGGATGTGCCCCACGCCCACGTCGAGCATCTTGCGCGCGGTCGGGTGCGTGACAACCTGGCCGGCAACGGCGACTTCTCCGGCGGAAGCCCCGCGCAAGCCCGTGATCGCCTCGATCAGCTCGCTCTGGCCGTTGCCCTCGACGCCCGCGAGGCCAACAATCTCCCCCGCGCGCACCGAGAACGAGACGTCGCGCACCGCCGGAAGGCCGCGGTCGTCGGCGACCTCGAGGTTGCGCACCTGCAGGAGTACGTCGCCGGCCTGCGGCGCGTGCTTCTCGATGCGCAGCAGCACCTCGCGGCCGACCATCAGCTTGGCGAGGCCCTCCTCGGTCGCGCCCTCGCGCGGCACGGTGTCGATCAACTTGCCGCGACGCAGGACGCTGATCCGGTCGGCGATCTCGAGCACCTCGTTCAGCTTGTGGCTGATGAAGATGATCGAGCTGCCTCCCTCCTGCAGGCTCTTGATGATCGCGAACAGCTCGCCGGCCTCCTGCGGCGTGAGGACCGCCGTCGGCTCATCGAGGATCAGGATCTCGGCGCCGCGGTAGAGCGCCTTCAAGATCTCGACGCGCTGCTGCTGGCCGACGCTGATGTTCTCGACCTTGGCCGTCGGGTCGACGGTCAGCCCATACTTCGTCGAGATCTCGCGCACCCGCTCGTCGGCCTGGTTGTAGTCGAGCAGCACCCCCGCTTTGCGCGGCTCGATCTCGAGCACGATGTTCTCGGCCACGGTCATGACCGGGATGAGCATGAAGTGCTGGTGCACCATCCCGATCCCGCGGTCGATCGCGTCCTTCGCCGACGCGAAGGCGACGGGCTTGCCCTTCAGCACGACCTCGCCTTCGTCCGGCCGGTAGAGGCCGTAGAGAATGTTCATCAGCGTCGACTTGCCGGCGCCGTTCTCGCCGAGCAGCGCGTGGACCTCGCCCTGGCGGAGATCGAAGTCGACGTGGTCGTTGGCGACCACACCGGGAAACCGCTTCGTGATGCCCCGCAACTCGAGCACCGTGGAGGGTTCCACTGCCACTGCGGGGAGATTCTAGGGAGGCGGCAGGAGGTGCGCTGCTAGAGCGAAGAGGGGACCTTGACCTGGCCCGAGATGATCTTCTGCCTCAGCTGGTTCATCTTGTCGATCAAGGGCTTCGGCACGGCCGGGTTGATCTTGCCGACGTCCATGCCGCCGTTCTTCAGGTTGAAGAGCAGGTTGCTGCCACCCCTGAACTGATTCTCGGTAACGAGCTTCGCCGCCTGGAAGACGCCGTTGTCGACGCGCTTGACGCCGGAGGTGAGGACGCGCTTCGCGTCGTTGTACTGGTCCTTGTCGACGCCGATGCCCCAGATGCCGGCCTCGTCGGCGGCCTTCAGCGTCCCGAGCCCGCAGCCGCCAGCGACCTGGAAAAGGACCTGGGCGCCCTGCGAGATCTGGTTCTGGGCCACCGTCTTGCACTTGTCCGAGGCGACGAAGTCCTGCGAGTAGCCGACCAGGACCTTGATCTTCGGGTTGAAGAGCTTCGCGCAGTACTGGTAGCCGGCGATCCAGATGTCGACCGGCGGGATCTTCAGGCCGCCGACCGCGCCGATGATCTGCTTGCCGCCCTGCTTCTTCGCCATCTCGGCCGCGAGGTAGCCGACGAGGCAGCCGGACTCGTTCGCCGCGTAGGTCAGGCCCATCACGTTCCTGCGGCCGTTGAAGGGCGTGCCCGTGACGTCGTAGTCGGTGATCGCGAAGTGGATGTTCGGGTTCTTCTGAGCGACCGTGTTGGTCGCGTCGGCGAGCAGGAAGCCGGCCGAGATGATCAGGTCGGCCTTCTTGCGCACGGCCTGCGTCAGGTTGGGGACGTAGTCCGAGGTCGAGTTCGACTGCAGCTCGGCCGTCTGGATCCCGAGCTCGGCCTTGGCACGGTCGAGACCTTCCTTCTGCGACTGGTTGAAGGAGCGGTCGTTGAACTTGCCGATGTCGCTGACGAGCGCGACGAGCTTGTTCGAGGTCGCACCTCCGGAGGTCGAGGTCTGCGTCGAGGAGCTGCTCTTCTTGCTGCTCCCGCCGCAGCCGGCCGCAAGCGCGAGGACGGCGACCGCACCGAGCACGTACGTTGCTTTTCGCATCACCCCCACGAAAAGATGTTCTACCAGACGACGGCGGGCCCCGCAGGGCCCGCCGTCACATCATCGAGTGAACGTCCTACGACAGCTTCGTCGGGACGTGCAGCTTCTTCTTGATGATGTTCGTCTTGTAGGTGTTCATCAGCGTGATGTACGCCTTCGGCACGGACGGGTTGATCTTGCCCACGCTCATGCCACCGTTCTTGAGGTTGAAGAGCAGGTTGCCGCCGCCCTTGAACCCCTTCTTGGCCAACGTCTTCTGAATGGCCTGGTAGACCCCATTGTCGACGCGCTTGACGCCGGACGTGAGCACGCGGGCCGAGTCCTTGTACTGGTCCTTGTCGACCCCGATGCCCCAGATGCCCGCGGCCGCAGCGGCCTTGAGCGTGCCGAGGCCACAGCCGCCGGCGACCTGGAAGAGCACCTGGGCGCCCTGCGCGATCTGGTTCTCGGCGACCGTCTTGCACTTGTCAGCAGCCACGAAGTCCTGCGAGTAGCCGACCAGCACCTGCGTGCCAGGGACGGCCTTCTGCGCGCAGAACTTGTAGCCCGCGATCCAGATGTCGACCGGCGGGATCTGCAAGCCGCCGACGGCGCCGATGATCTTCTTGCCGGCCTTCTGGGCCGTCTTCGCCGCGAGCACGCCCACCAGGCAGCCGGACTCATTGGCCGCGTAGGTGAGGCCCATCACGTTCTTCCGGCCGTTGAACGGCGCGGTCTTGGCGTCATAGTCGGTGATCGCGAAGTGGATCTTCGGGTACTTCTTCGCGACCGTGTTCGTGGCGTCGGCGAGCAGGAAGCCGGCCGAGATGATCAGGTTCGAGTGGAGCCTGACGGCCTGCGTCAGGTTCGGGATGTAATCCGAGGTCGAGTTCGACTGCAGCGCATTGGTCTTGACGTGCAGCTGCTTCTTCGCCCGGATCAGACCCTCTTTCTGCGACTGGTTGAACGACCGGTCGTTGAACTTGCCGATGTCGCTGACCAGCGTGGCCACAAAGGTGGCCTTGCTCGCCTGGGTCGACGCCCGGCTCGAGCTGCTGCCCACCAGCGCAGCGAGCCCGGCCAGTATCACGACCGCGAGCGCCGCAGCGACGATGGACATACGACGTGAAACCTTCACTTGCCCTCCCTCATTGAAAAACACTCCGCCTGGAAAAGACGCTGGATGCTAACCCGAAGTTAGGCGCGGTGCATAGGCCGCTCGGCCCTGTTTGAGGCCCGCAGGTCCTACGTCAAATGGCGTCGATGAGCTGCGGAAGCGAGCTCTCGTCCACCAGCACGCGTCGCGGCTTGGAGCCTTCGTACCCGGAGATGATCCCGCGGCGCTCGAGCATGTCGATCAGGCGCCCCGCCCGGGTGTAGCCGACGCGCAGGCGCCGCTGCAGGAGCGAGACCGAGGCCGTCTGGGTCTGGACGACCACCTCGATCGCCTTGTCGAGCAGCGGGTCCTCGTCCGGGTCGAACTCGCCGTCGTCGTGCCCGCCTTCGTCCTCGAAGACCTGCGGCGTCTCGAGCAGGCTTTCGTCGAGCTCCTGCTCGCGCTGGGCGCGGCACTGCTCGACGATTAACGCGATCTCGTCCTCGGTCACGAAGGCGCCCTGGAGGCGCTGCAGGCGCGAGGTGCCGAGCGGCTTGAAGAGCATGTCGCCCTGGCCCAGCAGGCTCTCCGCGCCGGCCTGGTCGAGGATCACCCGCGAGTCGGTCTGGCTCGAGACGGCGAAGGCGATCCGGCTCGGGACGTTCGCCTTGATCATGCCGGTGATCACGTCCACCGACGGCCGCTGGGTGGCCAGCACCAGGTGGATGCCGACCGCGCGGGACTTCTGCGCGAGCCGGATGACCGCGTCCTCCACCTCCTGCGGCGAGATCATCATCAGGTCGGCGAGCTCGTCGATCACGACGAGCAGGTACGGCAGCGTCTGCTCGCCGCGGGAGCGGAACGCGCGGTTCGCCTCCGGCAGGCTGCGGGCGCGCACCGCCGAGAGGCGCTCGTAGCGGCGCTCCATCTCGGCGACCACGTTGCGCAGCACGGCGGCGGCCTCCTTCGGGCTCGAGACGACCGGCGTGAGCAGGTGCGGGATCGACTCGTAGTAGTTGAGCTCGATCCGCTTCGGGTCGATCAGGATCATCCGCACGTCGTCGGGCGTCGAGCGCAGCAGCACCGAGGTGAGGATCGTGTTGATGCAGCCCGACTTCCCCGAGCCCGTCGTGCCGGCGATCAGGATGTGCGGCATCCGCGCCAGGTCGGTCCAGACCGCCTGGCCGGAGATGTCCTTCCCGAGCCACACCGAGAGCGGGCTCGAGGTCGCCGGCAGGTCGTCGTAGATGTCGCCGAGCGTGACGAGGTTCGGGCTCGTGTTCGGCAGCTCGACCCCGACGGCCTGCTTGCCGGGGATCGGCGCGAGGATGCGGATCTCCGTCGTCGCGAGCGCGTAGGAGAGGTCGTCCTTCAGGCCCGCGACCTTCGAGACCTTCGTCCCCGGCGCGAGCTGCAGCTCGTAGCGCGTCACCCGCGGGCCGGAGATCTGGCCGATCACGGTCGCGTCGACGCCGAAGTTCGCGAGCGTCTGGACGAGCGCCTCGGCGACGCGGCCCGTGTGCTCGGCGTCGGGGCCGGAGCCGGGCGCCGAGCAGCGGAGCAGCGTGCGGTCGGGCAGCCGGTACTCGCTCGCGGTCTCGGAGGTGATGTCGAAGAGGCTCGCCTCGTCCGGCTCGTCCGACTCCGGCTCGGCGTGCACGAGCGGCGGCGGCCCTTCGGAGACGATGTCCGGGAACTCGTTGACGACGTCGACCGGGGGCGCGACCGGCTTCGGCGGCGCCGGAAGCGCGGCGCCCGGGATCACCTGCAGGCGCGGCTCGGCGCGCCGCGGGATCGTCCTGCGGGCGGCGCGGTGCACCGCCCGGCCCGAGCTGCGCACCATCGCGCCCGCAGAGGCCCCCGTGATCAGCAGCGCGCCGACGAGCAGCGTCAGCACGCCCGCGATCGCGACGCCGGTCGAGCCGATCGCGAGCGCGAGCCCGCCGCCGAGCAGCGTGCCGACGTAGCCGCCCTGGTCCTTGCCGAGCGTGATCATCAGGCCCAAGGCGAGCACCACCAGCCCCGTGCGGAACGGCCGCACGTCGACGAGGTCGCTGCGCGCCACCATCAGCGCGCCGACGATCACCAGCGCGGCCGGCAGCCCGTACGATGCACTGCCGATCAGCGCGTCGAGTCCGTCGCCGACCCAGACGCCGACGTAGCCGCCGTTCCAGCCGGCCCAGACGACCGCGGCGAGGAAGACGCCCAGCGCGACGAGCCCCAGCCCGATCAGCTCTGGGTGCTGGTGTCCCTCGGCCTTCTTCGCCCTGCGCTTCTTGCGCCGGACGCGCGAGGGCATGCGTGGCCTGAGGGTGCGTCGTTTGCGGCGGCGCGCCATGCGCCGCTGCTTCGACGCCGCCTCGGCGTTCCCTCTTGAGGAGGCTAACGGCGCTTCTTGAGCTTCGCCGCCTGGCGGCGCTGCTGGCGGTTCATCGGCTCCGGGATCGCGCCCTCCGCGCCGGCCGCGTCGAGGTAGGCACGGCGCTCGGAGGCACTGAGCCGCGAGAGCGCGGCCTGCGCGCGCTGAGGGTCGTTCTGGACGCCGCTGCGCTCGAGCTTGGCGATCGCGCTCGCGAGCTCCGGGTTCTTGCGCTCCAGGTTCGCCTTCGACGCCTTCGTCAGCCAGCGCTTCAGGAACGGCACCTTCATCATCAGGTTCGCGAGCGGCCGCACGTAGCGCCCGTTGTCGACCCGCGCGAGCAGGTTGAGCGCGAGCAACAGGAGCAGCAGCCCGACCAGGATGAAGACCGGGATCAGCAGTGTGTAGATGTCGGCGAGAGCCACGGACTCAAGGCTACTGGCTGTGTAGGCCAGACGGGCGGGTGCACAGGACTGGAGTCAGCCCGGCCCTGCAAGCAAAGCTCGCAGGGCCTCCAGGCGGCGCCGGCGATCGGCGCCTAGGCTAGCTGGGCGAGGCGCTCGTGTAACAGGTCGAGGAAGCGCTCAGAGTCGATTCCGACGGCGACGTGCGCGTTCGGCTCGAGGCCCGTGCGCCGCCAGAGGTCGACCACGGTGCGCCCGCGGCACAGCTCCGACGCGCAGTCGACCTGCACGTTCAGGTGCCGGGTCTCGAGCAGCGACGGGTCGATCACGTGAGCGACGGCGACCGCGTCGTGGATCGGCGAGCCGTCGAAGCCGTAGACCTCGCGGTGGAACACGCCGTAGAAGTCGAGCAGCTCCGCGACGACCTTCCCGACGCGGCCCGCGGCGCGCAGCCGCTCGGCGTGCGCCGAGGTGAACAGCGCCCGGTGGGTCACGTCGAGGCCGACCATCGTCACCTCTAGGCCGCTGGCGAACACGCGCGCCGCCGCCTCCGGGTCGCCCCAGATGTTGAACTCCGCGGCCGGCGTGACGTTGCCCTCGGCGATCGCGCCGCCCATCAGCACGATCCGCTCCGGCCGGGCCCGCGGATGGCGGGCGAGGAGGAGCGCGACGTTCGTCAGCGGCCCTGTCGCGACAAGCGTCGTTCCGGCGATGCGGCCCGCGAGGAAGTCAACCGCGTGCTCGCCTTCGGGCCGTGCCTGCGGGGGCGGCAGGTCCGGGCCGTCGAGCCCGGTCTCGCCGTGGACGTTGGCCGCGACCCGAGGCTCGCGCACGAGCGGCCGCTCGGCGCCCGGTGCGACAGGCACGTCGGCCCTGCCGACGAGCTCGAGCACGCGGATCGCGTTCGCCGTCGTCTTCTCGAGTGTCTGGTTGCCGGCGACGGTCGTGACACCGCGCAACTCGACCTCGTCGCTCGCGAGCGCGAGCAGCAGCGCGATCGCGTCGTCGTGCCCGGGGTCGCAGTCGAGCAGGATCGGCGTGCTCATCCGGAGAGCATCGCATCGACCTCGGCAGCGGTCGGCAGCGACGGCTGCGCTCCCGCGCGCGAGGCTGCGATCGCCCCGGCGGCGCAGGCGCGTCGCAGTGCTTCTTCCCGGTCACGGACCTCGAGCAGCGAGACGACCAGGCAGGCCGTGAACGCGTCGCCGGCAGCGGTGCCGTCGACCGCCTCGACCCGCGGAGCGGCGGCGCGCGCGACCTCCACCCCGTCTTCGATCAGCACGGCGCCCTCGTCGCCGAGCGTCAACGCCAGCAGGCGCGGCGTCTCGGGGAGCGAGTCGAGCTCGTAGCGGTTGACGACGACGAGCTCCGCAGCGCCCACGAACTCGGCCGGGATCGCCCGCGCGGGTGCGGCGTTGAGGAAGAACCGCTCCGCGCCCTCGGCGGCAGAGACGACCGTCTCGTCCGAGACCTCGAGCTGGCAGAGGACGTTTCCGCCGACCTCGACGCGCCCGACCTGCACGTTCGCACCGGGCGCGACGACGATCACGTTCTCGCCCGCGTCGTCGACGAGGATCAGCGCCACGCCGGTCGCGTGGCCCTGCGTGAGCTCGAGCTCGACGCCGGCCTCCCGCAGACCGGCGAGTGCCGGCCCCGCCAGCTCGTCCGGCCCGACGGCGCCGACGAAGCGGACGGCCGCTCCGAGCCGTGCGGCGGCGACCGCCTGGTTCGCGCCCTTGCCGCCGGGGTAGCGGGCGAACGTCGCGTCGGTGAGCGTCTCCCCCACCCGCGGCAACCGCGTAGAGCGGGCGACCAGGTCGAGGTTGACCGACCCTACGACAACGAGCTCAGGCGGCAAGCGCCTTGAGATCCTCGACCGCGCGTCCGAGCAGGTTCTCGCGCAGGTCGAAGAGCCCGGCCCAGAGCGACGAGCGGTCGGGCGCCAAGCGGATACGTGCCGCGTCGTCGAGGCCCGCCAGCGCGCGCAGGAAGACCGCGAGCTCGAGGTAGACCTGCGCGACCCGGACGGACGAGCAGCGAACGCCCGCTCGGTGGAGCACCGGCGCCCACTCGATCAGCTCCGCTGCGCCTGGCGCGCCGTACCACGAGCGTCCTTCCGCCCGCTCGGGCTCGAGCTCGAGCAGGTAGCGGCCGAGCGGCCGCTCCAGGCCCACGAGCGCGGTCTCGGCGCGATCGGCCGCGCGGCGGAGCGCCGCCTGCCGCGCCCCGGGCGTCGAAGGCGCCGCGTCGCCCCGGCCCCAGCGCTCGAGCAGCCGGCAGAACGCGAGCGAGGCCACGGCGGCGGCGTTCAGCTGTCGGATCAGCTGGTCGGCCGTCGCGGCGTCGGCGGCATTGTCCAGCAGCACGTCGGCCCAGCCCGGCTCTGCGCGGAGGGTGCTCATACCTCTACTACTACGGGCAAGATCATCGGCCGTCTACCCGTGCGGTCGTAGATCAGCTGGCCGAGGCCGTCGTGGAGGTGCTCCTGCAAGAGCTTGATCTCGGTCACGTGCTCGTGCACCAGTTCGTCCAGTACCCGTTCCGCCTCTTCCCGCATCTCGTCGAGCAACGGCTCCCCCGGCTCGGCGAAGCCGCGCGCGATCAGCTCGGTCCTGCCGACCGAGCCGTTGCCACCGCCGAGGGTGGCGACGACGATCAGGACGCCGTCCTCGGACAGGTGCCGCCGGTCGCGGAGCGCTACGTCCTGTACGTCGCCCACCCCGAGCCCGTCGACGAACGTGACCCCGCTCTCGACGTGTCCTGTGATGTAGGCGCCCGACTCGTCCAGCTCGACGACGGTGCCGTTCTCGGCGAGGACGATCCGGTTCGTGGGGACGCCGCTCTCCTCCGCTAGCCGCGCGTGCGCCGCGAGCATCCGGAACTCGCCGTGCACCGGCATGACCGTTTTCGGCCGCACGAGGCCGAGCATCGTACGCAGCTCCTCGGCGTACCCGTGACCGGAGACGTGCACCGGCGCGATCTCCTGGTGGAGCACCTCGGCGCCGTTGCGGGCGAGCTGGTTGATCGCGTCGTGGACGCGCAGCTCGTTCCCCGGCACCGGTTTGGCCGAGATGATCACGGTGTCGCCCGCCTCGACCTTCACCGCCGGGTGGTCGCCGTAGGCGATCCGCACCAGCGCCGAGAGGGGCTCGCCCTGGCTGCCTGTGCAGAGGATCATCACGTCGCCCGGCGCATACTCGTCGAGCTCTGCCGGCCGGATCAGCGTCTCCTCCGGCACGTCGATGTAGCCGAGGTTCCGCGCGATGTTTACGTTCTTGCGCATCGAGCGGCCGACGACGCAGACCTTGCGCCCGACCTCGACCGCCACGTCGATCGCCTGCTGCATCCGGTGCACGTTCGACGCGAACGAGGCGACGAGGATGCGGCCGGTGCGCGGCGGGATCAGCTGCCGGAACGCCTCGCCCACGAGCCGCTCCGAGCCGGTCACGCCCGGGCGCTCGGCGTTGGTCGAGTCGCCGAGGAAGAGGTCGACCCCGCGGTTGCCGATCTCAGCGAGCCGGCCGACGTCGGTGCGGAGGCCGTCGACGGGCGTGTGGTCGAGCTTGTAGTCGCCGGTATGCAGGATCCGGCCGCCGGGCGAGTCGAGCACGATCGCGACCGAGTCGGGGATCGAGTGCGCGACGCGGACGAACTCGGCGCGGAAGGGGCCGAGCTCCACGGGCGGGCCTTCCGGGTCGGCCTCGCGCAGCTCCACCGAGCGCAGCAGCCCGTGCTCGTCGAGCTTCGACTTGACGAGCCCGAGCGTGAGCCGCGTCGCCCACAGCTCCTGGACGCGGACCTCGCGCAGGAGGTACGGCAGCGCGCCGACGTGGTCCTCGTGGCCGTGCGTGAGCAGCACCGCGCGCACCGGGCGGTCGCGGTCGACGAGGTAGGAGAAGTCGGGGAGGATCAGGTCGACGCCGAGGTGCTCGTCGCGCGGGAACGCCAGCCCCGCGTCGACGACCACGGCCTCCCCGTCGGCCTCGAAAACCGTCATGTTCTTGCCGACCTCTCCGAGGCCGCCGAGCGGGATGATCCTGGTGGTTCCCGGCATCGCCGAAGTGTAGGGCAGTCCGCAGGTGTAACGGGTTCGCCCGTGGAACCCGATACACGCATCGTGCGGCTTTCCGTCCTCGCCTACGTGTCCGTCGCTGCGGGCCTGGCCGCGTGCGCCTACGGCGCCTACGTCGCCGCCGGTCTGCCGCTGACCGCACTCGCGCTGTTCGGCGCCGCCGCACTCGCGGCCGAGCTGCTCGAGGAGCCCGAGAGCGCGCGGGTGCGCGAGCCGCTCGACCCGGGCGTCTTTCGGGTCGCCTCGGGCGTCGACATCGCGGCCGTGATCGTGCTCGGGCCGTGGCGCGGCGCGCTCGTCGCCGGCTCGGCGGCGCTGCTCGCGCGGGTCGTGCGCGGCGAGTGGCGCCAGGCGTCCTTCCAGGCGTCGGCGTTCGCGCTGGCATCGGTCGCGTCGGGCTACGCGTTCGAGCTCGGCGGCGGGCGGATCGGCCATCTCGCGCTTCCCGACGACCTCGTCCCGCTCACCGTCCTCGCGCTCGTGTACCTGCTGGTCTCGCGGGGCCTCCTGCAGGTGATCGGCTCGCTCGAGGTGCTGCAGCCGGACTTCGGAGCCGCCGCGGCCGAGGCGGGGCTCGGCGCGATCCTGGCGCTGTTCGCACTCGGCCACCCCTGGAACGTGCTCGCCGTGATCCCGGTGGCCCTCGCTGTCAACCGGGCCCATGCTCGCGTCCGCCGGTCACGCCAGGAGACGCTGCACGCGCTCGAGACCTTCGCGAACATCGTCGACGAGCGCGACCCGCACACGTACCGTCACTCGCTCCGCGTGGCGGCCTACGTCGACGACCTCGCCCGCGCGCTCAAGCTCCCCTACTCGGACATCGACCGCCTCCGCTGGGCCGCGCGCCTCCACGACCTCGGCAAGGTGGCGGTCGACGCGTCGGTACTCGGAAAGACCGGGAAGCTGCGGCCGAGCGAATGGTCAACGGTGTGGCGCGCGCCGCGGCTCTCGGCTCGGCTCCTGCGCCGCTTCGAGGTCTCCGCCGCGGAGGCGCGCGCCGTCGAGTACCACCGCGAGCGCTACGACGGGCGCGGCTACTACGGCATTCCGGCGGCCGACCAGCCGCTCGCCGCGCACTTCCTCGTGGTCGCGGACAGCTTCGACGCCATGACGAGCGACCGCCCTTACCGGCCCGGCCTTTCGGAAGACGAGGCCCTGGCGGAGATCGAGCGCAACATCGGCACGCAGTTCCACCCGGCGGTCGCGAAGTCGTTCGTCGCGATACGGCGCGGACAGGATCCGTTCTCGGTGCTCTCGCCCGAGGAGCGGGAGCAGGTGCGCGGCGCCTCCGCCCCGTACCGCGTGCCCGAGATCCGCGGCGCGCGCGACCTGCGGCAGCGGCCGGAGCTCGTCGCGCTCGCGGGCCTGATCGGTGGGCTCGCAGGAGTCGGGCTCGGCCAGCGCTGGCTCGTCGTCCTCGGCGTCGCCGTTACGTTCTGCGGGCTCGTGCTGCAGGTCTGGTTCCGGTTGCGCGCGAACCGGCTCGCCGGCTCGCTGGCGTCGGCGCTCGCGGCAGGCGACCGCGAGCAGGTCTTCGACGCGCTAGGTGGCGTCCTGGCGGACGCGTCCGGCGCGGAGTGGCTCGCCGTCGTCGGCTGGCAGGAGGACGGCCTCGGCGGCGAGATCCAGCTTGCGCACGGCGAAGGGCCGCTGGAGTTCGTGCTGATGAGCTGGCTCGTGCGAGAGGCGGAGTCGCGCGACGACCTGCTCGCGACCCCCGGTCACGAGTTCGGCTCCGACGGCGCCTACGTCGCGCTGCCGCTACGGCGGGAGAACAGCGCGCTCACCGGCTTCCTGGTGCTCCGGACGCCTCGCGCGCTGCGGCCTCACGTCGCCTCGGCACTCACCGGCTCGATCGACGCGATCGGGCTCGCGCTCGCGCCGGGGCCCGAGGTTGTCTCGGACGAACCGGAGCCGGCGGCCGTTCACGCCTGAGCGGCCTTCGTGAGGCGGCCCGCGAGCCGCGCGAGAGGCTCCCGCAGCTCGTCGGGGCGAACGACCTCGAAGTCGGCGCCGAGGCCGGCCAGGAACCCGGCGGCCCAGTCGAGCGAATCGGCGCGCAGCTCGAGCCGCGTGCCCTCCCCGTCGGGCGAGAGCTCGCCGAGCGTCGGCGGGACCCTCGCCGCGATCTCGTGAACCGGCGCATCGAGGCGGATCTCGATCTCCCACCCCCACGGAACACGGGCGAGCATCTGCACGACGTGCGCGACGGGGTCGAAGCCGGGCTCCGGCGGGTCGACCGGCTCGCCGATGCTCGCGTGGTCGATGCGGTCGGCCCGGAAGGTGCGGAGCTCGCCGCCGCCCGCGGTGCGGGCGGGCACGTACCAGCGGCCGCGGCGGGCGACGAGCCCAAGCGGCTCGATCTCACGCGTGCTGTGCCTGCCGTCGCCGCGGGTGTACCCGATCCTGAGCGAGCGCCGCCGCCGCACGGCCTCGGTCACGAGCAGCAGCGTCTCGCCCGAGGCCGGGGTCGGCTCGGGCTCGCCCACCAGCCGAAGCTCGTCGCGCAGACGCTCGACCCGGCGCGCGAGGCGCTCCGGGAGCACACGGGCGATCTTCGACGACGCTCCCGCGGCGCCGCTCAGGCCCCGGCGCTCGGCCATCACGAGGCCGAAGACGACCGCCGCGGCCTCCTCGTCCGAGAGCATCAGCGGCGGCAGCCGCGTCCCCGGCCGCAGTCTGTAGCCCCCACCGACGCCGGGCTGCCCCTCGACCGGGATGCCGAGGTCGTGAAGCGCGACCGCGTAACGGCGGATCGTCCGCTCGGTCACGCCGAGCTCCTGGGCCGCCGCCCCACCGTCGATGACGGGTCGGTGCTGGAGCAGTTCGAGGAACGCGAGCAGTCGGGATGCCGGTCGCGACATGCTCTCCATTCAAGCACCGTTGCGGACAAAAACTGACCGCAAGGAGCGCTAGCGTGGCCTGTCACGAAGAGAGCAAAGGAGCGGTCATGGCACAGCAGCTCGCACGTGCGGTCGCCACCGACGACGGTCGGCACGACTTCGACTTCTGGTTCGGCAACTGGCGGCAGGTCAATCGCAAGCGGGTCAAGCCGCTGGTCGAGGGCGATCCGGAGTGGGTCGAGTTCGAGTCGGTCTCCGAAGCCCGGCCGATCGTCGCCGGGCTGGGGAACGTCGACACCTTCAAGGCGCCCGCCTTCCCGGGGCGGCCAGGCTTCGAGGGCTTCTCGCTGCGGCTCTTCGACCCCGACACGGGCTTGTGGCGGATCTGGTGGGCCTCGAGCGCCGGCTCCGGCCACCTCGACGCCCCGGTTGTCGGGCGGTTCCGGGACGGGATCGGCCGGTTCGAGTGCGAGGACGTGGTCGATGGCGTCCCGGTGAAGGTGCGCTACACGTGGAAGGGGATCACCGAGAGCTCGGCGACCTGGGAGCAGGCGTTCTCCTTCGATCGCGGCGCAACCTGGGACACCAACTGGATCATGGCCGCCACGCGCATCGCCTGAGCCCTCCTTAGGCGCGGGCGGGCTGCAGCAGCTCGAGGCGCTCGAGGCAGCCGCGGATGCGTGCGACCTCGTCCTCGTTCGCCTCGACCAGCGGCAGCCGGAGGCCGCCGACGTCCTGGCCGATCAGGCTGAGCGCGGCCTTGATCTGGATCGGGCCCGTCACGACGCCGATCAGCTCGTACGCCGGCGCCAGCTCCTCGTCGAGCTGCCGTGCACCATCGAGGTCGCCCTCGCGGACGAGGCGGATCAGCTCCTTCACCTGCGGCCCGACCACGTGCGTGTGGACGCAGACGCCGCCCTTGCCGCCGAGCTCCACGAAGGGCAGGACAAGGTTGTCGTCGCCGGCGTAGAGGTCGAGCCCGAGCTCGACGATGTGCCGCGCCTGCTCGAGGTCGGCGTTCGACTGCTTGACTGCGGTGACGTTCTCGATCCGCGCGAGTTCGTCCATCGTCTCCGGCTCGATGTTGATCACGCAGCGGCCGGGGATGTTGTAGGCCACGACGGGCCGGTCGGTCGCGGCGGCGACCGCCTTGAAGTGCTCGACGATCCCGCGCTGCGGCGGCTTGTTGTAGTACGGCGTGACGACGAGCACGGCGTGCGCTCCGGCCGCGTGCGCCTGCTCGGTCAGGTGACTCGAGTGCGCGGTCGAGTTCGTGCCGGTCCCGGCGACCACGGTCGCGCGGTCGCCGATCGCGTCGAGCGCCGCCTCGATCAGGCCGACGCGCTCCTCGTCGGACAGCGTCGACGCCTCGCCGGTCGTGCCGTTGACGACGACGCCGTCGGAGCCGTGGTCGACGAGGAAGCGGCAGAGCTCGCGGTACCGGTCGTAGTCGACGTTGCCGCCCGAGTCGAACGGCGTCACGGTCGCGGTCAGCACCTCGCCGAGCACGATTGTCATTCTACGCGCGAGCGCCAGACCCTCAGGCGAGGGCGCCTGCCTCACGCCGGCCCCGCGGCGGCAGATCCAGGAGCTCGAGGCAGCGGGCGACGGCTCCACGAACCGACTGCATGGCCAGGCTGAGATCGACGAGCCCGTCGAAGCCGTAGAAGACGCGAGCGGCCAAGAGGTAGAGCGTGAGCAGCGTCCCGGCCCGGTAGCCCCCTGAGTACGCCGCCGCGACCACCACGGCGAGCGGCCCGAGCTTCGCCAGCGCCCCCGACCCGTGCAGATTCACGGCCCGTACCCACCCGAGCCGAACTTCCGCGTGCAAGAGGCGCTCCGCAACGGCGGCGAACCGGCTCCGACCGCCCCCGTCAGGCGCGGAGCCGGCGAGCTCCTGAGCCAGCGTCCGCGTCAGCGCCTCCAAGGCCTCCTGCCGCGTTCGCCCGGCGCGGGCGGCCGGCTCCTGCATCCGACGCGCCACGAACCAGGTGACGGCAAGCAGCGGGACCACCACGGCTATCGCAAACGGTTCGAGCAGGCCGAGCAGTACGAGTGCGGCGACGAGCTCGACACCGAGCATCGAGCCCATATCGAGGGCATAGATCGTGACCTGCTCGAAGGTTTCGGCATCGGAGACGAACCGGGAGGGCAGCCCCTCGGCCGACTCGCGGTCGAGGGCTGGTCGACGCCGAACGCCGTCGAACATCCGCTGGCGCAGGTCGCGGTACAGGCGGCCCGCGTTGCGCGCATACAGGCCGTCGGACGCGACGTAGGCGACAGCCTCGACCACGATCGCACCGGCCAGGAGCGCGGCCCAGAGGGCGTCTTCGGGCCGGAGACCGTTTCGCTCGACCAGGTCGTTGATCAGGAACCCGACGGCGACCGGAGGCACGAGTCCGGCGACCGAGCCCAGCACGCTGAGCGCGATCATCGCCGCCAGGCTCGCGCGCAGCGGCCGCAGGAGCGAGAGAACTCGCCGCCACGGGATCGCGGCGGGCGCGGCGGTCACGGCTTAGTCCTTCCGCGAGCTCGCAGGGCGGCGCGCCCGCCGCCGGCGTCGCGGCGACGGGCGCGTCCGACGAAGCACGACTCAGTGATCGCGCTTCTCCTTGTCCTTCTTGCTGGTCTCCCGACGATCATCCTTCTTCGACTTCTTCGGCACCGAGAATCCCCTCCTTTCTCCACTCGTACGTCCGTTGGGATCTCATGTCTTCATTTGTACTCGGTGCCGTGCCAGCGCCAGGCCAAGCCCGGGTAAAGCCTTGGTAGCCCGGCCTAAGAATCTCCTGAGGATTCGCTGGGGCGCTTCAGTCCAGCACCGCGTCGAGGCCGACCGTCAGCCCGGGCGGGAGCCTGTCGAGCCGCTCCAGTGCCAGCAGCACGCCGGGGACGTAGGCCTCGCGCGAGTACGCGTCGTGCCTGATCGTCAGCAGCTGGCCCTCGCCGCCGAAGAGTACCTCCTGGTGGGCGACGAGCCCGGGCAGGCGCACTGAGTGGACGGGCACGTCGCCGCCGAGCAAGTCGGCGGTCGCGCGCGCGGTGCCCGACGGCGCGTCCTTCTTCCGCTCGCCGTGCAGCTCGACGATCTCCGCCCGCGGTAAGTACCGCGCCGCCTCGACGGCGAGACGCATCATCACGACCGCGCCGAGGGCGAAGTTCGGGACGACGAGCAGCGCGAGCCGGCGCTCTGCGGCCGCCTCGCCGGCGGCGGCGGGATCCCACCCGCTCGTGCCGACGACACACGGCACGCCGGCTTCGAGCGCCGCGTGCACGTTCGCGCCGACCGTGTCAGGCGCCGTGAAGTCGACCATTGCGTCGGCGTCGCCCAGCTCGACCAGCGAGTGCCCGGCCCGCTCGAGTGCCGGCGCCAGCACCGAGCCGACCTTGCCCCCGCGCCCGAAGAGGGTGACCCTCACGCCGCGCGCGCGAGACCCGGGTTCACGTGCTCGACCGCCGCGAGGAAGCGCTCCTCACTCGGGCCGATCCCGGCCGCCGACAGCTTCTCCGGCGCGAGCAGCACGTCGGCCAGCTCGGCGAGCGCCTCGGGCTCTACCGCCTCGATCTCGGCCATGATCCGCTCGATCGAGAGCAGCTCCGTGTCGCTGATGAGCGACTTGCCGAGCCGGCTCATCCGGTTCGAGGTCGACTCCATCGAGAGCATGATCCGCCCCTTCAGGTTCTCCTTCGCGCGCTGGAGCTCCTCGGGGCGCACGTTGCCGCCGGCGATCTCGCCGATCTGCTCGCTCGCGATCTCGAGGCAGGCGGACACGTTGTCCTCGCGCGTCCCGATGTAGATCCCGATCTGGCCCGTGTCCGTGTACTGCGAGCCGAAGCTGTAGACGGCGTACGCCATGCCGCGCTTCTCGCGGATCTCCTGAAAGAGCCGCGACGAGGCCGAGCCGCCGAGGATCCCGTCGAGCAACGACGCCGCGAAGCGCCGGCGGTCGGAGCGGGCGATCCCGGGCGCGGCGATGCAGACGTGGTACTGCTCGGTGTCCTTGCGCTGGAAGCGCAGGCTCGGCGGCGGCGCCTTGACGAGCGCCGGGCGCACCCGCGGGCCGCGGGCCGCCGCGGCAGATCGCCGCTGCAGCCGGAGGAGCAGCCGCTCGAGCTCCTCGTGCTTGAGGTTCCCGGCCGCGGCCACGACCACGTTGCCGGGCACGTACATCGACCGGTGGTACGCCGAGATGGACCGCCGCGTGACGCTCGAGATCACCTGGGCCCGCCCGATCACCGGCCGGCCGAGCGCGTGCGCGCCGAACGTCGCCTCCGAGATCAGGTCGTGCACCAGCTCCTGCGGCTGGTCTTCGTACATCGCGATCTCCTCGAGCACGACCTCGCGCTCGGCGTCGAGCTCGGCAAACGCCGGCGCGAAGACCATCTCGCCCATCACGTCGAGCGCGACCGACAGCTTGTCGTCCGGGACGCGCGCGTAGACGACGGTGTGCTCGCGCGACGTGGCTGCGTTCAGCTCGCCGCCGAGGCCGTCGAAGATCTCGGCGATCTCCTGCGCGCCGTAGCTCGTCGTGCCCTTGAACAGCAGGTGCTCGATGAAGTGCGAGAGCCCGGCCTTGGCGTCGGTCTCGTCCCGCGAGCCCGCGCCGATCCAGAAGCCGAGCGCGACCGAGCGCACGTGCGCGAGCCGTTCCGAGATGACCCGCTCGCCCGAGTCGAGCTCCGTGAGGATGTACTTCTGCTGCACGCGCGGATCGTACTTGCGGCCGACGGCTACGCTCGCCCCGTGCAGCCGGACACGGCGTTCGAGGAGACGGTGCAGGCGGCGGTCGAGTCACTGCCGGACGACCTACGGTCGGCGATGTCGAACGTCGCGATCGTCGTCGAGGACGAGCCGCCCGAGGGCCAGCCGCTGCTCGGCCTGTACGAGGGCATCCCCCTCACCGAGCGCTCGAGCTACTACGCCGGCGTGCGGCCGGACAAGATCTCGATCTACCGCGGCCCGCTCGAGCGGCTCTACGGACACGACCAGGAACTGCTGCAGGAGCAGATCCGGCGCGTCGTGCTGCACGAGATCGCGCACCACTTCGGCATCGACGACGACCGGCTAAGAGAGCTCGATCGCTACTGAGCTTTGTTGATCAGCCCGCTGAGCGTGGCGATCGACGGCACGCCCGCGCCGAGGTTCGTCAGGCGCGTGCCCGTCTTGCCGACGAGGAGCGTCGGCGTGCCGGCCAGCTGGTCGGCCCGGGCCTGGTTGTCGTACTGCACCGTCGCGTTCGCGACCTTCTTCGAGTTGACCGCATCCTGCAGCTGCTTGACGTTCACGCCGGGGATGCTCGCGGCGGCGTCGGCGACCATCGAGTCGTCGAGCCAGCCGCCGTTCTCGGGCCCCTGGTTGAAGTAGAGGAGCTGCGCGAAGTTGAAGCCGCGGTTCTGGGCGAACGCGGCGATCATCGCGCGCCTGCCCCGCTCCGAGTCCGGGCCGATGACCGAGACCGGCCGGGAGATCACCTTCAGCTTGCCCGTGCGCACGTACCGGTCGATCAGCGTCGGCATCACGGTCGTCTCGAACTCCCGGCAGACCGGGCACTGCAGGTCGATGTACTGGACGAGCGTGGCCGGGGCGGTCGCCTTGCCGAGCACGTCACCCTGCTGCGGAATGCCCGCGAACTGCTTCTGGATCGTTGCGGCGTCCGGCAGTGCCGTTCCCGTGGCCGTGCTCGAGCTCTTGCCGCCCGAGACCGCGATCACGATCGCCACGACGGCGACGATTACCGCGAGCACCGCCAGCGCTCCGCCGAGCACCCACGGAGAGGCCTTGCGGCCACCGGTGCTCCGCACGGGCGGCCGCGCGACCGCTTCCTGCCGCTGGCGCCTGGCTGTCTTGCCGCTCGTCATCGCTCGCTAACGGTAGCTGCAGAAACCGGCGGCGCTGCCCCCAACAGGAGGAATGCGGCGCACAGCACGAAGCCGGTCAGCGCCAACGTCGGGATGGTCATATAGCCGAACTCGTTGATCCACTTCGTCGCGCACCCGCCGGGCGCCGAGAGCAGGCACGCCTTGGCCTGCTCGACGACCCCGTTCTCGACGAGCAGGTGGTAGATCGAGACGCCGGCGCCGACGAGCGGCAGAGGCAGCAGGTAGCGAGCGACGCGCCGGTCGTTCGCCAGCGCCGCCAGGAGCGTGACGATCGTGAGCGGGTACATGCAGATCCGCTGGTACCAGCAAAGCTCACACGGGATGAAGCCGGCGACCTCGGAGAAGAACAGGCTGCCGGCCGTCGCGATCGAGGAGACGAGGAAGACGAGCCAGAGCTCGTAGCCCTCGACGGCGCCGCGCAGCAGGTCTCCCGGCGAGCGCAGGCCGACGAGCCAGGCGATCCCCACCAGGATCAGGAGCCCGGCGATCACCTGGCCGACCACGCCGAGGACGGCCAGCAGGACGATCGTGTCGTGGGTCAGCGCGGCGCCTCGTAGACGATGTCGGCGTGCGGGTCGACGTAGAAACGGCTCCCGCGCATGCTCTCCCAAGACGCCAACCGCGAGAGGCCGATCAGTGACATCACGGCGAGGCCTGCGAGCAGGCCCGCGAGCAGCGCCGCGAGCCCCGGCTGCGGCCAGAGCGCGATTGCGATCAGTGCCGTGAGGCCGATCGTGCTCGGGTAGGCGGCGTGCGCAAGCGTGCGCGCCTTGCCGGCGAAGCGGGCGGTGGCGGGCACTGGCTGCGGTTCGGAGAACTTCAGCGCCGAGCGGCGGCGGCGGTCGCCGCCGTAGACGGCGAGCAGCAGCGCGAAAGCGCCAAGCACGAGCAGCCCGAGGACCGCGCCGCGGTCGACGCCCCGCGCGACGGCCGCGACCGCGCCGGCGAGAGCCAGCGCGAGCCGCAGCCCGGCGATCAGGAGCGCCTGTTCCCTCGCCTCGACGAGGAGCGGCGCTCCTGCCCGCTCGGCTGCCTCAGCGGTCGCGCCCGCCGCGTCCACGGCCGCGCCCGCCGCCCCGGCCACGCTCGCCGTCGCGGCGCGGCGGCCGCTCCTCGCGCTCGCGAGGAGGTGCGTCCTTGGCGCGCTCGATCAGCTCTTCCGGCTGGACGAGGTTGCCGTTCTCGTGCTTGGCGATCAGCTTGAGGCCGATCCGGCCGCGATCCTTGTCGACCTCCTGGACGATCACGTCGAGCACGTCCCCGCGCTCGATCACGTCCTCGATGTGGCCGACGCGGCCCGGGCCGACGTTGGAGACGTGGAGCAGCCCGTCCGTCCCCTTCTTCAGCTCGACGAAGGCGCCGAACTGCGTGGTCTTAACGACCCTGCCGGTGTAGGTGTCCCCCACCTCCGGCTCCTTCGTCAGGCCCTCGATCGCGGCGATCGCGCCCTCCGCCTTCGGGCCGTCGGTCGCGTAGATGAGGATCGTGCCGTCCTCCTCGATGTCGATCTGGACCTCGTGGTCGGCCTCGAGCCCGCGGATCGTCTCGCCGCCCTTGCCGATCACCATCCCGATCTTCTCGGGGTCGATCTTGACCGTCGAGATCCGCGGCGCGTTCGCCGCCAGCTCCGTGCGGCTCGCCGGGATCGTCTCGGCCATCCGGTCGAGGATGAACTCGCGGGCCTGCTTCGCCTGGGCGAGCGCGTTCCGCATGATCTCCTGCGTGACGCCGGTGATCTTGATGTCCATCTGCATGGCGGTGATGCCGTCACGCGAGCCGGCGACCTTGAAGTCCATGTCGCCGAGGTGGTCCTCGGCGCCCTGGATGTCGGTCAGGACCACGTAGTCGTCGCCCTCCTTGACGAGGCCCATCGCGATGCCGCCGACGGGCGCCTTGATCGGCACGCCGGCGTCCTGCAGCGCGAGGGTCGAGCCGCAGACGGAGCCCATCGACGACGAGCCGTTCGACTCGAGCGTCTCGGAGACGATCCGGATCGTGTACGGGAAGTCCTCGAGCGACGGGATCATCGGCTCGAGCGCCCGCTGCGCAAGCGCACCGTGGCCGATGTCACGCCGCTTCGGGCCCCGCATGAAGCCCGTCTCCCCGACCGAGTAGGGCGGGAAGTTGTAGTGGTGCAGGTAGCGGCGGTCGGTCTCCAGGGAGAGGTCGTCGATGCGCTGCCCCTCCTTGGCCGTACCGAGCGTCAGCAGCGACATGATCTGCGTCTGGCCGCGCGTGAAGAGCGCGGAGCCGTGCGTGCGCGGGCTGACGCCCACCTCGCAGGAGACCGGGCGGATCTCCTCCGGGTCGCGGCCGTCCGGGCGCCGCTTCTCGACCGCGATCTTCCGGCGGACGAGCTCCTTGTAGATCGACTCCGCGGCCTTCTTGATCTGCTGCCGCGTGATCGAGTCCTTGACGACCGGCGTGTCCTCGTCGGAGGCGGGTGCGCCGACGGGGAAACCCAGCTGGACCTCCTCCTCGATCCGGTCGTACAAGAGGCTGCGCTTGGCCGACTTGAGCTCCTTCGAGTCCTGCTCTGCCTCCGTGAGCGCACGCAGGTCGTCCTCGAACTGCTCGCGCACCGGGTTGACGACGGCGTCGAGCCGCTGGCGCTCGAGGATCATCGCGAGGCTCGCGCGCACCTGGATCTGGCGCCGGATGTCGTCCTCGGTCGAGTCCATCGAGATCGGCGGCGCGAGCTCGGAGACGAGCTCCTCGACGACCGTCGAGGCCTCGCGCAGGCCCTCCGAGGCGATGCGCTCGGCGAAGCGGTGCCCGTGGTCGCGCTCGAGCTGCTCGGTGAGCTCCGGGTCGAGCCACTTCTCCTTGCCGACCTGGCGGCGGAGCTCCTCCTGCGCCTCGCAGATCTTGCGGATCTCGCCGTGCGCCAGCTCGAACGCCTCGAGGATCGTCTCCTCGGGGACCTCCTCCGCGCCGGCTTCGACCATCGTCAGCGCGTCGGGCGTGCCGACGACGATCAGGTCGAGGGTGCTCTCGCCCTCCTCGACCGCGGGCAGCGGCGGGTTGACGACGAACTCGCCGTCGATCCGCCCGATTCGCACGGCGCCGACCGGCCCGAGGAAGGGCAGCGGCGAGACCATCAGCGCCGCGGAGGCGCCGTTGATGCAGAGGATGTCGTGTGCGGTGACGAGGTCGACCGACAGCGTCGTGCAGACCACGTGCACCTCGTTCTTGTAGCCCTTCGGCCAGAGCGGCCGGATCGGGCGGTCGATCATGCGCGCGGTCAGGATCGCGCGCTCGGTCGGCCGGCCCTCGCGCTTGAAGAAGCCGCCCGGGATCTTCCCGGCGGCGTACATCCGCTCCTCGACGTCGACGGTCAGCGGGAAGAAGTCCGCGCCCTCGCGCGCCTCCATCTTGCCCTGGGCGGTCGCGAGCACCATCGTCTCGCCCGAGCGGACGACGACGGCGCCGTCGGCCTGCTTGGCGAGCTTGCCGGACTCGAAGGTCAGCTCCTGGTCGCCGACGGTGACGGACACCGACGCGACGCGGGGCTCAGTGATTGTTGCCATGTGGTTCCTCCACTTCTGGTTGGAGAGTGGAGGTTTGGGTCAGCTTCGGGGACGCCGAAGCTCGCTCAAACTTCCACCCTCCGGCGGTTAGGTGTGGGTCTGGTGTCGGCCTACCTCCTCAGGCCGAGCTCCTGGATGAGGGCGCGGTAGCCCTCGAGGTTCCGCTTCTGCAGGTACTGGAGCAGCCTGCGGCGGCGGCCGACGAGCTTGAGCAGGCCGCGGCGCGAGTAGTGGTCCTTCGGATGCGCGCGGAGATGCTCCGTGAGCTCGTTGATGCGGGCGGTCAGGAGGGCGATCTGCACTTCGGCCGAGCCCGTGTCCTCGGCGTTCTGGCCGTGTTTGCCGACGATCTCCTGCTTCGCTTCCTTGGTGAGGGTCAACCTGTCCTCCTTGTTGCATGCGACTCCGCCGTCCAAGCGCGCCGCGAGGAAGCACACGCGAGCGGCCGAGAGGGCGGTCCTGGCCGGGAAGGGTAGCAACCACGCCGTTTTCGCGCGTGTGGGCCTTGCTGGGGCGCCTCCGGCTCGGAGGCCACCATCCTCCTCCCCGCTGCGAGCGTATCGAGGGAAAGCGCGAGCATGGTGACGAGACGGGACCGAAAGCGTCACGATTCGCCCACAGTGCAGGCAGCGGTGGCAGCGGGGCACGCGGCGACGGTCGAGGCCGCGATCGAAGCGCTGGAAGCGGGCGGGTCTGCCGCCGATGCGGCTGTCGCCGGTGGTCTCGCCTCCTGCGTCGCCGAGACGGTGATGACCGGCCTCCTCGGGGGCGGGCACGCGATCTACTACGACGCGGTCACCGGTGAGGCGCGCAACCTCGACTGCTTCGTCGCCATGCCAGGTCTCGACGCGCCGGCCGGGCCCCGCGCCGAGCTCGTCGAGCTCGAGGTGCCGTTCGGGACGGAGCTCGTCCACTACTCGGTCGGGATCGCCTCCTGCGGCGTGCCCGGCCTGCCCGCCGGCCTCGGCGCGCTGCACGGGGCGCACGGGCGCCTGCCGTGGAAGCGGCTGGTCGAGCCGGCACTGCGGGTCGCGCGTGACGGCGTCGAGTTCCCGCCGGCCCACGCGGCGTGCCTGGCGATGCTCGAGGCGGTGATGACCATGAACGAGGGCGCCGCGATCTACGCGCCCGGGGGCGAGCTGCTCCCGGCGGGCGGCCGGCTGCGGCAGCCCGGGCTCGAGCGGGCGCTCGAGCTCCTCGCCGAGGAAGGCCCGGACACCTTCTACGACGGCTCGATCGCCGAGGCCCTGCTCAGGCTAATGGAGCAGCGCAAGGGCCTCGTCACGCGCACCGACCTCGAGGCGTACGAGGCCGAGTGGTCGCCGCCGACGGTGGTGCCGTACGCCGGCACGCGCATCCTCACGCGTACCGGGCTCGCGCCGCTCGAGGAGCCGCTCACCGTCCTTCCTCCGCTCGCCGAGCTGCCGGCGCCCGAGCGGGCGCTCGCGCTCGTGGGCGCGCTCGACCGGCCCGATGCCCGCGGCGAGACGACCAACCTCACCGTCGTCGATGCCGAAGGCAGCGCCTGCGCGCTCACGAGCAGCCTCGGCCTCGGCGCCGGCGACTGGCTGGCCGGCTTCGACCTGCACCTGAACAGCATGCTCGGCGAGTCCGAGCTGATCCGCGGCGAGCTCGAGCCGGGCGTCCGGATGGGCAGCATGATGTCGCCGTCACTCGCGCTGGATGCCAACGGCCTCGCCTTCGCCGGCGGTGCGGCGGGCGGCACAAGGCTACGGAGCGCGCTGGTGCAGGTGCTGGCGGGGACGCTTGACGAAGGGCTCGACCCGGCCGGCGCGGTCGAGCGGCCGCGGCTCCACCCGGCCGACGGCGTCGTCCACCTCGAGCCGGGCTTCGACGACGGCGTCGCGAAGGCGCTCGAACAGGCCGGCTACGCCGTGCAGGCATGGCCGGATCGGCATCACTACTTCGGCGGCGTCAGCGTCGTTACGCGTGCAGGTGCGGCCGGCGATCCGCGGCGTAGTGGTGCTGCCGCGTCGCCTCCTCCGGCGTGAACGGCAGCCAGCCCAGGTAGCCACACTCGGGGCAACCCGGGTTCATCGCCGCCGTGCCTCCGCCGACCGGCTTCGCGTAGACGCCGCCGCAGCCGAGGCAGCTCACGGACTGGAGGACCTTGAGGCCTCGCTGCATGCGGACGGTGATTCCCATGCCAATCAGAGGCCTGGAAGTGCCGAAACTTGCGTTTAGCTGTTCTTCTCTACCGGTCTCGGCGAGCCGCACGCGTCGAGGGCGACCCAGCCGACGCCTCCGCAGTGCGGACACGGGCCCGCCTCGCCGGCCACGGTCAGCCTGCGGCTCAGACCGGGCGCTGCGCCTGGCGCGTCGCCTCGACGTCCCGCGCGATCTGCTCGACGAGCTCGGCCTCACTCTCGAACGCCTGCTCGTCGCGCAGACGGGCCCAGAGCTCGATCGTCAGGTCCCGACCATAGAGGTCGCCGTCGAAGTCGAGCAGGAACGCCTCGACCCGCCGCTCCTCGCCCGCGTAGTGCGGGTTCGTGCCGATCGAGATCGCGGCGCGGTTCTCCCCCGCCGCGCCGGCGTAGATGCCGAAGCCGGGGACGACGACACCCGCATCCGGTCGAATGTTCGCGGTCGGGAAGCCGAGCGTCCCGCCGCGCGCGTCGCCGGCGACCACCATGCCCGAGACCTCGGGCGGACGGCCGAGCAGGCGCGCCGCCCGTTCGACCTCGCCGTTGCGGAGCAGGTCACGGATGCGCGTCGAGGAGACGCTCTCGACGAGCGGCACCGGCCGCGCGTCGAAGCCGAGCCGCGCCAGCAGGGCCACGTCGCCGGCCCGCCTCCGCCCGAAGCGGAAGTTCGTCCCCGCAACGACAACCTCGGTGCCGATCGGCCGGAGGAAACGATCGGCGAAGTCCTCCGGCGCGAGCTTCGCGACTTCGAGGTCGAAGTCGACGACGAGCGCCTCCTCGATCCCGCTCGCGGCGATCAGCTCGAGCCGGCGCTCGAGCCCGACGAGCAGCTCGACGTCGTAGCCGAGCGCGACGCGCGGGTGCGGGTCGAACGTCACCGCCGTCGGGACCAGGCCGGCGGCGACCGCGGCCTCGAGCACGCGAAGGTGCCCGAGGTGGACGCCGTCGAACGTCCCGAGCGCGACCGCCCGGGGGCGCTGCTCGAGCTCGGCCGGGTCGCGGACGATGTTCACGTCGCCGCCTCGACGCGTGCGAGCGCCTTCTCCGGGGAGACGAGCCGCTCCGGGTCGGCCTCCCCCACCCCGAACGGCCCCACCTCGGTGCGGCGGAGCGAGACGCAGTGGCCGCCGAGCGCGGTCGCGATCGCGCGAACGTAGGTGCCGGAGCTGACGCGCAGGTCGAGCCTGGCCACGCCGTCCTCGTAGGAGACGAGCTCGAGGGCGTCGACGCGGGAGCGCCGCACGGGCATCTCGACGGCGACGCCACGTCGGTGCAGCTTGTAGGCACGCTCGCCGCCGACCTTCACGGCGGACGCCGCGGGCACCGGCAGCTCCACCACCCCGCGCAGCTCGGCGAGCCGGCGCTCCAGCTCCTCCGCGGCCGGCGGCTCGTGCCGGTCGACGACCTTGCCCTCGCGGTCACCGGTGTCGGTGACGGCTGCGAGCGAAACGTCGGTCAGGTACCGCTTGTCGAGCCCGACGAAGCGCGGCGCCAGCTTCGTCGCCCGCCCCGAGAGGACGAGCAGCAGGCCGGTCGCGAACGGGTCGAGCGTCCCCGCGTGGCCAGTGCGAGCGCCGGTGCGGCGGCGCACGTCGGCGACCACGGCGAACGACGACAGCCCGTCCGGCTTGTCGATCAGGAAGAGCCCACTCGGGTCAAGCGCCCGTGGCGGCACGGAACTCGCGGTGGATGAAGTCCGCGATCTCCTCGACGGACTGGTCGCTCGAGAAGCCGGCCGCCTGGCGGTGGCCGCCACCGCCGGCCTCGCGCGCGATCGCCGACACGTCGAGCTCGTCGTTCGACGCCCGCAGGCTCACGCGGCGAGGCGGGCCGTCGCGGCGCGGCGGCTCCCGGATCAGCGCGGCCATCTCGGCGCCCTCGACCGCGCGGAGGTAGTCGATGATCCCCTCGGAGTAGGCCTCGGCGACGTTGAGGTCGGTGTAGTCGCTGCGGAGCAGGTACGAGACGACGAGCCGGCCGCCCTCCATCACCTGCGCGCGGTCGAGCGCCCGCCCGAGCAGCTTCAGCTTCGCGAACTCGACCGACTCGTAGACGCTCTGGAAGACCTGGTGGACGTCGGCGCCCGCCTCCACCAGCTCGGCCGCGAGCCGCAGCGCCTTCGGCGTCGTGTTCGAGTACTGGAAGCGGCCCGTATCGGTGACAACGGCGATGTAGAGCGCCTCGGCGATCTCCGGCGTCAGCTCGACCCCGAGCTCGCGGAAGACGTCGCGCAGCACCTCCCCGGTCGACGAGGCGTTGCCGACGACGAGACTGATGTCGCCGAAGCGCGAGTTGTCGTGGTGGTGGTCGACGTCGAGCGTCAGCGGCGCGGTCTCGAGCAACGTCGTGTCCGGCCCGATCCGCGACTCGTTCGCGCAGTCGAGCGCGACGAGCACCCGCTCGCCGGCGTCCGCCGGCGGCTCGCGCAGAATCCCCTCGAGCGGCATGAAGCCGTACTCGCGCGGGAGCGGCGCGTCCCCGTAGAGGTACATCAGGCTGTCCTTGCCGAGCTGGTCGAGCGCGAGCTTCGTCGCGAGCAATGACCCGAGCGCGTCGCCGTCGGGGTTCTCGTGGGTGACGAGCAGGAAGCGGTCGTTGGAGCGAAGCGCGTCCGCGACCGCCTGCAGGTCACTCGTCTGCTGAGTCTGGGGCGAGCTCATCGATGAGTTGGGTCATGCGGACCCCGCGCTCGACCGTCGGATCGTATTCGAAGGCCAGTTGGGGAGTCCGCTTCAGTCGGAGCTGGCGGGCGACGCGCGCCTGCAGGACGCCGTGCGCCGCCTCGAGCCCTGCGAGCGTCTTGCGCCGCTTCGCCTCTGAGCCGAGCACGCTGACGAACACTCGCGCGTGCCGGAGGTCGGCCGAGGTCTGGACCCCGGTCACGGTGACGAACCCGATCCGCGGGTCCTTCAGCTCGCCGAGGCCCTCCGAGACGACCTCCTTGACCGCCTCGTTCACGCGTCGCATCCGCTCGCTCATCCGAGGTATTCAAGCGACTCGGAGCCAACTCATCGGGCTGGGTGCCGTCCTAGTCAGTAGTGCGGCGGGCGCTTCTGCTGGCGGTCTGGCTCACCTTCGTCGCGACGGCGGCAGCGACCCATGCGGGAACCCAGCGGGCGCCCCGCGGCAAGGGCTTCGTCGTGCTCGGCCACGTGGCTCCCTCCGGCGGCTACAGCGCAGACGTGGTCGGCGAGCGCCACTACGCCTACCTCTCGAGTCGCAAGGGCGAGGCGGGGGACGACTGCCCGGCGCAGGGCGTCCGGGTCTACGACCTGGCGAACCCACGCCGGCCGCGCCACATCGCGACGTTCGCCCGCATTCCAGGGACCTGGACCGAGAAGACGATCGTCAGGCGCGTCCACAGCGCGGGATTCGACGGCGTGTTGGCCGCGACCAGCGTGCAGGCGTGCACGAATGGCTTCGGCGGCTTCGTCCTCTACGACGTGACGAACCCGGCGAAGCCCAGGCGCCTCGCACTCGTTCGCACCGAGCCACGCGGCTCCCACGAGATCTGGCTGGCGAGCGCCCGCGGGCACGCCTGGGTCTACACGGCCGAAGCCGCGGCAGAGTTCGCGGCCGCTCCAGAGTCGTTCGGGTTCCACAGCTTCGACGTCTCGAAGCCCGAGGCTCCGACCGAGGTGGGCGGTTGGAGCGCGTGCCGCGACCTGCACGAGTGCTCGCCGCTGATTCAGACAGATCTCGGGACCGATCGGCGCGTGCTCGTCCACTCCGTGATCACGAACGCCAGCGCGACCCGTGCGTACCTCTCGTACTGGAGCCTCGGCACGGTGATCCTCGACATCTCCGACCCTGCGAAGCCGCGCTACCTTGGGCGCACCGCCCGCGGCCAGGGAAACGCCCACTCGGCCTGGCTCCTCCCCGGCGAGAAGACGCTGCTCGAGAACCATGAGACGCTCCGCGGGCGGCCGGTCGTGTGGAACGTCGCCGATCCTACGCATCCCGTCCGGCTGGCGAACGTTCGGCTTCCGTACCGGCTCGCTCCCGGCGGCGACTTCTCCGGCCGGCTACCGCTGTCGGGCAGCGTCCACGACCCGAAGGTCGTCGGCCACCGCGCCTACTTCTCGTGGTACGGACAGGGCGTCGCGCTGTTCGACGTCGCCAACCCGCGCAAGCCGCGCTTCCTGGCCCGGTTCCGGCCGCCGCCCGGGCGGGACCGCCACGGGCTGCTCTGCCCCGGCGAGACGTGCACCGCCGTCTGGGGCGTGTTCCCGATGCCGCACTACGTCCTCGCGTCCGACCTGATCACCGGCCTGTGGGTGCTGAAAGCGCCGGTCACTCGTCCAACGTGACAACCTCGCGCTCGGCGCTCGCGAGCACGTACGCCTGGCTCGCGAGGTAGCGCTCGGCGCCGGCGAGCAGCTCCTCGACCTCGCGGTGGCCGCGGGCCACGCAGGCGACCGTCAGCCGGGCGCGCTGCCAGAGGTCGTGGTGGTCGACCTCGGCCACCGACGCGCCGAAGCGGCGCTGCAGCTGCGCCTTCGCGGACAGGAGCTCCTTGCGCTTGCCCTTCAGCGAGCGGTTCTCGGGGAAGTGCAGCTCGACGGAGAGGATGCCGACCCAGCCGGCGCCCAAGGCGCTATGCGGCGGGCGTGGGCCGGCGCCGGCGCCGGCGTCTCGAGATCGGTGCGCTCGACCTCGCGGGTCTCGTAGACCTCGAGCACGTCGCCTTCCTTGAGGTCGTTGAAGCCCTCGAGCAGGATGCCGCACTCGAAGCCCTCCTCCACCTCGCGGACGTCGTCCTTGAAGCGCTTCAGCTGCGCGATCCGCGTCTCGTAGATGACCGTACCGTCGCGCACGACGCGCACGTTGGCGTTGCGCCGCACCTGGCCGCTCGTGACGTACGAGCCGGCGATCGTGCCCAGCCGCGAGACGCGGAACAGCTGCCGCACCTCGACCTCGCCGAGCGTTCGCTCCTCCGTGAGCGGCTTCAGCATCCCGATCAGGGCCTGCTCGATGTCCTCGGTCAGCTGGTAGATGACGCGGTAGGTGCGGATCTCGACGCCCTCGCGGTCGGCCAGCTGGCGCGCCTCGGCGTTCGGGCGGACGTTGAAGCCGACGACCATCGCGTTCGACGCGGAGGCGAGCATGATGTCGTTCTCGGTGATCCCGCCGACGCCCTGGTGGATCACGTTGACGCGCACCTCGGGGTGCTGGATCTTCGAGAGCTCCGAGATCGCCGCCTCGACGGAGCCGACGACGTCGCCCTTGAGCACGAGGTTCAGGTCCTGAATCGCGCCGTGCTGGAGCGCGTCGAAGAGGGTCTCGAGGGTCACACCCGACGACCGCTGTGTCGCGAACTGCTCCCGGCGCAGGCGCTCGCCGCGCGTCTGCGCGAACCCGCGCGCCGCGCGCTCGTTCTCGACCACCTTCGCGTACTCGCCCGCGGGCGGCGGATGATCGAAGCCGAGAATCTCGACCGGATCGCCCGGAGTCGCCTCCTTGACCTTCTCGCCGCGGAAGTTGTAGAGCGCGCGCACCTTGCCCCACGCGTCGCCGGCGACGATCGCGTCTCCGACGCGCAGCGTGCCGCGGTGGACGAGCATCGTCGCGACCGGGCCGCGGCCGACGTCGAGACGTGACTCGACGATCGGGCCGGAGGCCTCGGCCTTGGCGTTCGCGGTCAGCTCGAGCTCGGCGTCCGCGACCAGCAGCACCTTCTCGAGCAGCTCGTCGAGGCCCTCGCTCTGCTTGGCGGAGACGAGCGCGAACTGCGTCGTGCCGCCCCACTCCTCGGGCTGCAGCTCCTCGGCCGCGAGCTCGGTGCGCACGCGGTCGACGTTCGCATCGGGCAGATCGATCTTGTTCACGGCCACGACGATCGGCACCTCGGCTGCGCGCGCGTGCGAGATCGACTCCTTCGTCTGCGGCATGACGCCGTCGTCGGCCGCGACGACCAGCACCGCGATGTCCGTCACCTTCGCGCCGCGGGCGCGCATGGCGGTGAAGGCCTCATGGCCGGGGGTGTCGAGGAAGGTGATCTTCCGCTCGCCGTGGACGACCTGGTAGGCGCCGATGTGCTGCGTGATCCCGCCGGCCTCCGTCTCGACCACCGCCGTCTTGCGGATCGCGTCGAGCAGCGTCGTCTTGCCGTGGTCGACGTGGCCCATGATCGTGACCACCGGCGGCCTGGCAGTCAGGTCGGCGTCGTCGTCCTCGTAGACCTCGGGCTCGAGCTCCTCCTCGGCGGCGTGCTTGATGTTCACCTCGCGCCCGACCTCGGTCCCGATCAGCTGGACCTCCTCGTCGGCGAGCGACTGGGTGACGGTCTTCGGCGCCCCGAGGCCCATCAGAATGGTGATCAGCTTCGGCACCGGGACGCCGAGCGCCTGCGAGAGATCCTTGACGGTGACGCCGGACTCGACGGTCACCGGCCCGGTGAGCGGTGCGACCGGGGTCTTCTCCTTCGGCTTCTGCTCCTGCTGGTCGCGGCGCTGCCTGCCGTCCTGGCGCGGGCGCGCGGCGCCGGTGTCGATCACGACACGACGCTTGCGGCGCCCTGCCGGAGCCCCCTGACGCGGCCGGATCGGGCGATTGGGCTTGTTCGGACGGTCAGCCATCAGCGCTCAAGTGTAGAGGCGACCCAGCTCCCGATCGACGGTGACGGTCTGCCGGAGCGTGCGGGCGAACGCCCGGCGTTCCCGCGCGCGCTCGAAGCAGGCGAGCCTTCGGCAGGTGTAGACGCCGCGACCCGGGCCTTTCTGCGAGTGCGTCAGCGTGCCCTCGAGTGCCACGAAGCGCAGCAGCTCCTGCTGTGGCGCCTTGCGCCCGCAGCCCGCGCACGTCCTGACGGGATCGCTCACGCAGCGCCTTCGGCCCCCTCCTCGGCGGGCTGCTCGTCGAGCGGCTCGACCGGGATCGACTCCTTCTCCGGCGGCGCCTCCTGCGGATGCGGAAGCCCGAACTCGGACTCGCCCTCCGCGCTCAGCACGGCGGCCGCGCTCGGGCTTTCGGTCGCGACCGCGTCGGCGGGCGCCTCGCTCTCGAGCTCCTCCTCGGGCGTGACCGGCTCGACCGTGTCGGGGCCGATGCTCTCGGCCTCGGGCTCGGCCAGCTCGGCCTCCGCCTCGAGCTCGGGCTCGGACTCGTCGACGACCGGCTCCTCGTCGTCCGCGACGTCGGCCCGGAGCGCGAGCTCCTGGTGCGCCGGCACACCGCAGTAGCGGGAGCCGGGCAGGGCCGCGTTCGGGCAGCGCTTGCCCGTCGAGAGGATCGCCGCGCAGCGGCCGGTGAACTCGGTGTCCTCGCCGCCCTCGCCCGCGAAGGCCGCCTCGGCCTCCTCGGTCGCGAACTCGGTGTCGGACTTGATGTCGACCTTCCAACCCGTCAGGCGCGCGGCGAGGCGGGCATTCATGCCCTCCTTGCCGATCGCCAGCGCGAGCTGGTCGTCCGGCACGACGACGGTAGCCTCCTTGCCCTCGTCGTCGAGGTAGACCTCGCGAACGCGAGCCGGTGAGAGCGCCTTGGCGACGAAGCGCGCGGGCTCCGGGTTCCACGGGATGATGTCGATCTTCTCGCCGCGCAGCTCGGACACGACCATGCGCACGCGCGAGCCGCGGGGCCCGACGCACGCGCCGACCGGGTCGACGCCCTGCGCGTGCGACTCGACGGCGATCTTCGAGCGGTAGCCCGGCTCGCGCGCGACCGCGCGGATCTCGACGAGGCTGTCGGCGATCTCCGGCACTTCGAGCTCGAACAGCGTCCGGATCAGCTCCGGGTCGCGGCGCGAGAGGATCACCTGCGGGCCCTTCGTCCCGCTGCGGACCTCGGTGATGACGGCCTTGATGCGCGAGCCCTGCTCGTAGCGCTCCCCGTCCACCTGCTCGGAGCGCGGCAGCAGGGCCTCGACCTTGCCGAGGTCGACCAGCACGTTGTTGCGATCGCCGGCCTGCTGGACGATGCCCGTCACGACCTCGGTCACGCGGTCGACGTACTCGTCGTACATGATCTGGCGCTCCGCCTCGCGGATGCGCTGCGTGATCACCTGCTTCGCAGTCTGCGCCGCGATGCGGCCGAAGTTTTCCGGCGTGACGTCCGCGCGCTTGACCTGCTCGTCGGGCACGTCGGACCAGTCGATGTCGAGGTCCTCGTCTGTGACGAGCACGTGAGAGCGCTCGCCGTTCTCCACCTCGGCGGCCTCGAGCTCGGTCAGGACGCGCTCACGCGCCTCCTCGAGCAGGCGCTCCTCGACGTCCTCCGGCAGCTCGATCGAGAAGACGCGGAAGTCGCCCTCACCGTCCAGCTCGACGACGGCGTGACGGGACGCGCCCGGCGTCTTCTTGTACGCCGCGAGCAGCGCGTCTTCCAGCGCCGCGATCAGCGTGTCGCCTTCGATGCCCTTGTCGCGCTCGAGCTCGTGGACGAGCTCGATGATCTCCCTGGTCATCGCCCTTCCCTCTCCTCGATCAGATTGCCCCGCACGATCTCGCCGTACGGGATGTCGAACTCGCCGCCGTCGGCGGCCACGGTCACGGCGTCGGCGCCGGCCCGGGTTACCTCCCCGCGCAGCTTGCGCCCTTCGGTCTTCAGCTTGACGTGGCGGCCGACCGCGCGCTCGAAGTGCTCCGGCTTGCGCAGCGGCGGCTCGGGGCCCGGAGAGGAGACGTCGACGCCGTAGTCGCGCAGGTAGTCCGAGAGCAGGCGCGTGACCTGCTGGCACAGCGCCAGGTCGACGCCGCTGTCGCGGTCGACGTAGACCGTGAAGCGCTCCGGGCCGCTGAGCTCGACCGCAAGCACCTCGACGCCCGGCAGGGCCTCCGTGACCTTGCTGCTGATCTCGCTCTGCAGCGTTCGCTCCTTGTCGTAGACGTTCGGCACTCCGCTCCTCACAAAAAATGGGCGCTGCGCGCCCATTTCGCCAAGCCGGTGAAATGTGGTGGAAGCCAGGATAGCAACTGGAAACGGGGCAATTGGCCCCGCTTTGGGCGGGGCCCAAGAGCCCTAGACGGCGGTCGTCCCCTCCGGCGTCTCCGACGACTTCAGATGCTTGATCACGTCGGCGACGTCGGCGATCTCCTGCTCGAGGTCGCGCTGGTACTCCTCGAGTCGCTGGAGCCACTCTTCGCGGTTCGGGAAACGCCGGTGGCGCCGGCCGAAGCCGTGGTGACGGTGTCGGTATCCGTGCATGCTCACCTCCCTTCTTCGTAACGCTCGAGAAAGCTTGCGATCGTGGACTGCGCGCGCCCGAGCGCCTCGGCCCACGTGTCGAGCACGCGGCGCCCGTCGTCGGTCAGCTCGTACGTGCGCTTCGCCGGCCCAGGCAGCTCGTCGCTCCACTCGGAGGCGACGAGGCCCTCCTGCTCGAGCGCGCGCAGGAGCCGGTAGAGGTTGCCGATGTCGACCCGGCCCTCGACCCCCAGCTCCGGCAAGCGCTCGAGCAGCTCGTAGCCGTGCAGCGGCCGCTCGCGTAGGAGCAGCAGGAGCGACGGCTCGACGAAGCGCTCGACGCGGGCGTGGACGTGCCAGCGCCCCGGCCCGACGAGTCGGCGGCTGCGGGAGCGTGGATGTCCACGATGTCGCACGAAAGTCAGTATACGTAAAACACATATGTTGAACGCATGGCACTACGCTCAATGCCGTGACTCATCCCGATCTCCCCGCCGAGCAGGCCTACGTCGACGAGGCCTACGACTCCCTCGACCGCATGCGCGAGGCGCTCCTGCGCGCCGCCGAGGCCGGCGCGACCGAGGTCGCGCAACAGGCGATCGAGGACTGGGCGAGCGGCCGCCTGCGCACGTATGAGGACGCCGAGCGCGGACTCTGCTTCGGCCGGATCGACGCCGAGACGATCGCCGACCCGATCTACGTCGGCCGCCGCTGGGTTCACGACGACGCGCGCCGCGCGCTCGTCGTGAACTGGCAGGCGCCGGCCGCGCGGCCGTTCTACACCGCAACGCCCGCCGCGCCGCACGGCGTCACGCTCCGGCGCCGCTTCCGCGCTCAGGGCCGCACGCTGACCGGGATCAGCGACGAGGCGCTCGACGGCACGCTGGCGGACGCCGGCGCGGTCGACGACTTCCTGCTCGAGGAGCTCGAGCGCGCCCGCGACGCCCGCATGCGCGACATCGTTGCGACGATCCAGGCCGATCAGTACCACTTGATCGCGCGGGACCCAGAGCCGCCGCTCGTCATCCAGGGCGGCCCCGGCACCGGCAAGACGGCGGTCGGGCTCCACCGCGCGTCGTTCCTGCTCTACGCGCACCGTGAACGCCTGCGGCGTGTCCTCGTCGTCGGGCCGAACCCGGCCTTCATGGAGTACGTCTCCCACGTGCTGCCGACGCTCGGCGAGGACAGCGTGGACCAGCGTGCCGTAGGCGAGCTCGTGCCCGGGGTCGAGGTGACCCGCACCGACCCGCTCGAGGTCCAGCGCCTGAAGGCCGACACGCAGGTGGCCGAGGAGCTGCAGCTGCTCGCCGAGATCGCCACCGAGGGTCAGCCGCAGGAGCTGGTCGTGCGACTGGAAGGTCGCTTCGTCGGCGTGGAAGCCGACGAGGTCGCGGAGCTGCTCGCCGAGGCGCGCAGCGAAGGGTTCTCCGCGCCCGCACGTGAGCGCTTTCGAATGAACGTCCTGCGCCGCTTCTACGAGGACTACGGCGTTCGGCTCGGCGGCCAGGCGTACCGCAACTTCGAGGAGGTCGAGCGCGCGCTGCGCCGGGACGGTCGCCTGACGCGGTTCCTGAACGGCGCGTGGCCGATGCCCAAGCCGGAGCAGCTCGTGCGCCGCCTCTCGGTCATGAAGGGCTCGCGCCGCGGCTGGAGCGACGCCGACCTGGCGCTCCTCGACGAGGCCCGTGCGCTCCTTCACGGCGAGCCGCAGCGCTACGGGCATGTGATCGTCGACGAGGCGCAGGACCTGACGCCGATGCAGCTGCGGATGGTCGCGCGCCGCGCCGGCGCGGGCTTCACGCTGCTCGGGGACATCGCGCAGGCGACCGGGCCGGTGCCCTACCGACGTTGGGACGAGCTCCTCCCCTACCTCGCAGGAGGCGAGGACACGCAGGTCGAGGAGCTGCGGCACGCCTACCGCGTCCCGCGCGAGATCATGGAGCTCGCCCTGCCGCTGCTCGCGACGATCGCGCCCGACGTAGAGCCGCCGCTTGCCTACCGCGCGGGCGCCGAGCGGCCTCGCATCGTCGAAGCGGACGACCCGCTCGCGAAGGCCTACGAGGAGGCAGCCCGCCTGGCCGGCGAGGAGGGCCTGCTCGCGGTGATCGCTCCCGCGTCACTCCGCGGCGAAGGCTCCGCGTCGCTCTTCGACGACACGCGGGTCGCGGTGCTTACCGCGCGCGAAGCGAAAGGCATGGAATTCGACCACGTGATCGTGGTCGAGCCGGCGCAGATCGCGGCCGAGGCGGTCGAGGGCCAGGGCCTGCGGGAGCTCTACGTCGCCCTCACGCGGCCGACGACCACGCTCGTCGTCGTCCACGCACGGCCGCTGCCGCCGGAGCTCGGCTACAGCGGCGCGTAGAGGTTGACCTCGACGCCGTCCGGGTCGCGGAGCAGCGCATAGCGCTGGCCCCAGAAGGCGTCCCACGGCTCCTTCTCGCCCTCGAACCCGCCGCCTGTCACCCGCCCGTAGACCTCGTCGACGCCGGCCGGGCTGTCGCACTGGAACGCGAGCGACACCTGGTTGCCGGTCTCCCGCGACCAGTCGGCCTGGAAGCTCTTGACCACCTCTTCGCTATCGAGCATCAAGCGCGTCCCGTTCGGCTGCGGCGCCTCGATGTGCCCCTCGTCCGGCGTCTCGGGCATGTCGAGCCCGAGCAACCGGTAGAAGCGGATCGACGCCGCCATGTCGGAAACGACGATCCCGATCGCGTTCAACTCCGGCATCGCAGGTGATCCTACGTGCGGGAGTCACCGGTCGTGGTTGCCCGGTGGCGGAGGCAGCACGGCCGGAGGCCGGGAAGAGGGCTTCGGCCCGTGGCGGCGTGCTTTGGGGGGAGAGGGGCAGGCCCTCGAACCTCCGCGGCACCGGGCAGACCGAGGGTAGCGAGCCAGTCAGCCGTCGGCGCTGCCGAAGCAGAGACAAGACCGGGCAACCCCAGGGGATCAAAGGACGCCACACCCCCGGGGCCCTGGGGGGATTACGCCCGGCCGGCGTCCATTTGACGTGTCGGGGCACCGCGGGGTCGTGGTCCATCCGGGTCAACCGATCGGTCGGCGGCGCCGCGATGAGGCTCGGGCGGTTCCCTCGTTGCGCCGTCTGCTCTGCGGCTGACTCGAGCCGCGCACGATCCGGGGCACGATCAACCCTTCGGGGTATGGCCTCGTACCCGAATCGGGCGATAAGTCTCTTGTCCGATTGCGGCTCGGAACGTCAACGATGGTTCGAGAATCAGTAGCCGTAGCAGCCGCGAAGCTCGCAAGGGGCACCCTGGCTCTGGCCGTCCGCCGTGTCCCCTGGCTCTCGATCGTGCTTGCTGCCCCACTCGCGGCCGTCTGGCTCCTGTTTGCAGCCGCGAACTTCGTCAGCTGGCAGCGCACCGAACAGCCGACGGGCCTCGGCGCGACGATGCTCGAGCTCACGATCGCGGTGTTCTTCGTGATTCGCCGTCCAGCGCTGGTGACGAGCAGCTCGCCGCTCGCCTGGAGCGCCACGGCGGTCGCGACCTTCGGCGTTCTCGCGGGACGGCCGGGGGAAGAGCCGCTCTGGGGCCTCGAACCCGTGTACGCGGCCCTGCAGCTCGTGGGACTCGTGCTCGCTCTGGCGAGCATCGCCGCGCTCGGTCGATCGTTTGGACTCGTGGCGGCGAACAGGGGGATCCGCACGGGCGGTCCTTACAGGCTCGTTCGGCATCCGCTCTACGCCGCGTACTTCGTCACTCAGGCCGGCTACGTCCTCGAGACGCCGACTGCTCGGAACGTCGCGATCATGGCCGCGGTGATCACGTTCCAGCTCGTACGAGTTCGCACCGAGGAGCGGTGTCTCAGCGCAGATCCGGCCTATGTCGCCTACCGCGAACGCGTCCGCTGGCGGATCGTGCCGCACGTGTACTAGGCCAAGGGAGCCGCTTCTGGGGCCGGACGGCGCAGTGGGCCGAGCGGGTCAGTCTTCCTGTCGCCACTCGATCAGGTGCGCGACGATGATCGCGTAGACCGAGAGGAAGACGACCCAGGCGACGCTGTTCCTCAGAAAGATGCTGATCGGGACCCCTAGGGAGATCCACAGCCAGAAAAGCCACTTGTTCATCACCCGAAGGCGCTCGCGTGTGATGAGCGGAAGAGCCGACTCGAGCCGCCGCCATCGCGAAAGCAAAGCCATCCGCCGGAGCCTTCCAACGTGCACGAGAACTACTCCTTGCGATTCGCGCCCCAGCGGCGCCTCCACTGTTGGCAGGCGGTCAGATCTCGAGCAGGATCGTGACCGGCCCGTCGTTGACGAGCTCGACGGCCATGCGGGCTCCGAACCGACCGGTTGCCACTGACACGCCGAGCGCCCGGAGTTCGTCGCAGAACGCGTCGTAGAGGGGCTCGGCCTGATCCCGAGGCGCGGCCTGCGAGAAGTCCGGTCGAGTCCCCTTCTGTTTCGTGGTCTCCGCGAGCAGCGTGAACTGCGAGACGACCAGCGCCTCGCCGCCTGTGTCGAGGAGCGAGACGTCGAAGCGCCCGTCGCGCTCGAACACCCTCACCCGGGCGACCTTTCCGGCCAGTTTCGACGCCTCGTCGGGCCCGTCGCCGCGACCGACGCCGAGCAGCACGCAGAGCCCGGGGCCGATCTCGCCGACGAGCCGGCCCTCGACCCGCACCGACGCACGTGAGACCCGTTGCAGCACCGCCTTCATGTTCCGGCCCGAAACGACGATATAGCCCAGGTGGAAGCGGCCCACCTCCCCTGGCAGCACCTCGGCTCCCTGCTGATCAACCGCGGCGTCCTGTCTGTGGAGCAGGTCAAGCAGGCGTTCGAGGAGCAGACGCTGACCGGCAAGCGGCTCGGCGAGATCGTCGTAGGCCATGGCTGGGTGACGCCGCAGGAGCTCGCCCAGGCGCTGGCCCAGCAGAACGGCCTCGAGTACGTCGACCTGGCCGAGACCGACCTCGACCTCAAGGTCGCGATGCTGCTCCCACGCGACCTCGCCGAGCGTTATGAGGCGCTGCCGGTGCGGCGTCTCCACGACGACCTGCTGCTCGTCGCGGTCGCCGACCCGTCCAACATTGCCGTCGCCGACGACCTCCGGCTCGCGCTCGGGCACAACGTCCGGCTCGGCGTGTCCGCCCCGCTCGACCTCGAGGCGGCGATCAAGAAGCTGTACCGCACGCAGATCGAAGTCGTCCAGACCGACGCCTCGGCGGAGCTCGAGCTGACCTTCGACCCGCTGGCGCAGCGCGAGGACATCGCCGAGGCCGGCGACGACACGCCGGCGGTCAAGCTCGTCCATGCCACGCTGGCGCAGGCGATCGAGGACGGCGCCTCCGACATCCACTTCGAGCCGGAGGAGGAGGACATGATCGTCCGTGCGCGCATCGACGGCGTCACGCGGCCGGTCGCCCAGATCCCGAAGCAGATGCAGCTCGGCGTGATCAGCCGACTGAAGATCATGGGCAACCTGGACATTGCCGAGCGGCGCGCACCACAGGACGGCCGCATCTCGATTCGTTTCCACGGCAACCCGCTCGACCTGCGCATCGCGATCATGCCGACGACGCAAGGCGAGCAGGTCGTGCTCCGGATCATGCATCGCGCCGTCTCGAAGCCCGACCTCGGCGAGCTCGGCATGACGGACGTCGCGCGGGAGCATTTCGAGAAGGCGATCCGCCAGCCCTACGGCGCCGTCGTCGTCTGCGGGCCGACCGGCTCGGGCAAGACGACGACCCTCTACACCGCCCTCCACCTGCTCAACGACCCGGGCCACGTGATCATGACGATCGAGGACCCGGTCGAGGACCAGATCCGCGGGATCAACCACATCGAGATCTCCCCGAAGAGCGGACTCACGTTCGCGCGCGGCCTGCGGACGATCCTCCGCTCCGACCCCGACGTGCTGCTCGTCGGCGAGATCCGCGACGAGGAGACGGCACGCATCGCGATGCAGGCCGGCATGACCGGCCACCTCGTGCTCACGACCGTGCACGCTCACAACGCGGCCGCGGCGATCGAGCGTCTGAAAGACATGGGGGTCGAGCCGGGGCTGCTCGCCAGTGCGGTCAACTGCATCGTCGCGCAGCGGCTCGCGCGCCGGCTCTGCGTCGACTGCCGCGAGGCCTACTGGCCCGAGGACGAGGAGCTCGAGGCGATCGGGCTGCTGGAGCAGAAGGGCCAGGTCTACCTGCACCAATCGAAAGGGTGCGCGCGCTGCAGCGGCACCGGCTTCCGCGGCCGTGTCGCGCTCTACGAGGTGCTGCCGGTGACGGCCGAGATCCGGCGGCTGATCGACGCGCCGACGGACGAGATCTTCGCCGCCGCCCTGAGCGAAGGGATGACGACGCTCCGCCAGGACGGCATCCGGCTCTGCCTCGAGGGCGTCTCGTCGCTCTCCGAGATCCGCCGCGTCACCGGCGACGGCAGCTAGCTAGTCCAGTTCTCTGATCCGCGAGCTGTAGGTCGCCTCGCCCGGCCGGAGCGAGCTGGCGAGCTTGTAGTGCCCGTTCGCCTCGTGCTCGCGGCCCTGCTTCTCGAGGCAGCGGCCCAGGGCGTAGTGGGCGTAGTCGTCGACCGGCGCGAGCTCGAGCATCTTGCGGAACTCGGACTCCGCCTCCTCGTAGCGGTGGATACGGAAGTAGGCGATGCCGAGCGCCTCGCGGATCGACGCCTTCTCCGGCTCGCGGCGCTTGGCCTTCTCGAGCGCGACCGTCGCCTGCGCGGCGCGGCCCTTCTCGAGGTGCGCCCGGCCCTGCTGGAAGAGGTCGAAGGTGTCGCTCATCGCTCCACGCCTAAGTGAAGCGAACTCACGTCAACCCGAGTGATCGCAGAGACAGGAGGCCGCGGACGCGCTCGGTGCGGCTCAGCTCCTTCCGCAGCGCCTTCCGCAGGGCACGCAGTTCCCGCCTCGCCGCCCGCGCGGCCTCGCGGGCTCCCGTCTGCGGCGCGAAGCGCGCTGCCGTCGCGTGCAGGCCGAAGGCCTGGGCCTCGACCCGGAACTCGTCCTCCACGAGCGCCGCGAGCTCGCGCAGCGTCGCGCTCGCCGGCACCTCCAGGCCCTGGTCGCGGAGGAAGTCGCGCAGCTCCTTGCGGCACGCCCCGGCCAGGCGCCGCGGGTCGTTCGTCAGGAAGCGCGAGCCGCGGAGGAGCACCTTCGCCAGCGTCAGGACGACGAGCGCACCCGCCAGGCCGAAGAGGAGCAGGCGCAGGATCCCCCAGTCGTGATGGCGGTGGCTCGTGACCGTGATGCTCGGCTGCACGGCGCCGAGCTGCGGCACGTCGGGCGACGTTCGCGCCGTGCCGAAACCGAGCGTGTTCGCGAACTTGTCGCCGAACTTGTTGAAGCCCTCCGCACCCGCGAGCACCGCTGTCGCCGCGCCGAGGTCGAAGCTCGCCGACGACGCCGAGTAGGAGCCGGGAAGACCGCCGCGGCTCGGCGTCGGATCGAACGGCACCCAACCCCAGCCGCGGAACCAGGCCTCGACCCACATGTGCGCGTCGCGGTCGGAGACGACCCACTCGCCCTTGCCCGAGTTGTACTGGCCGCTCGTGAAGCCGACGGCGACCCGCGACGGGATCCCGAGGTAGCGCAGCATCAGCGCCATCGCGCCGGCGAAGTGCTGGCAGTAGCCGCGCTTGGTGTGCACGACGAAATCCTCAAGGGGCGCCACGCCCGGAGGCGGCTGGGGCGGGTGCTGGTCGTAGGTGAAGGTGCCGCCGTAGCGGAACCAGCGCTCGAGCGCGACCGCTGCCGCGTACGGGCTCCGCGCGCCGCCCGCGACCCTTTCCGCGGCCTGGTAGAGCCCGAGGTACGGCCGCAGCTCGTCGGCGCGGGCGAAGCGGGTCATCAGGTAGTTGATGTAGGCAGGGCCGCCGGCGCGCCCGAACAGCCGCGGGTAGACGCGCGGCTGCACCTCGCGGTACTTGTCGCGGCTGACGATCGAGCCGGCGTAGATCGGCTTCGAGGCCGCCAGCTGGCCCGGCGTCGGCGACGGCTGGTAGCTCCAGACGTCGTAGGTGCCGCCGCGGGAGAGCGGGTGCTGCGCGAGCGCGACCCCGGTCGGGTCGAACGCGAGGTCGCCGACGCCGCTCCCCGCCTGGAAGCGAACCGGCTCGCTGCCGCCGGGCAGGCGGATGTCGCGCAGGGCGGCGATCGTCACCTGCTCCTTCTCCCACCCGTCCCGTTGCCGCTCCCGCGGCGGGATCAGCCCTTCCTCGCCCAGCGGCACCGCCGTCGGGCCGTACTCCGGCGAGACCTCCTCGATCCAGTGGCCGTTCTCGACCGTGTTCAGCACCGAGACCCGCCAGTAGTGCGCCTGCGGGCTCGCCTTGACCGTGAAGACCGTGGTCGGCTTGCCCCGGAAGGTCAAGCCCGAGTAGCTCGAGTTCCAGACGTAGGAGACGTCCACCGGCTGCGCGGGCTTGGTGTAGAGGTCCCAGTGCTGCCAGCCGAGGAAGGCGCGCTTGGCGAGAGCGGGCGAGCTGCTCGCGGCCAGCGCCACGACGACGACCACGCCGCCTGCAACGAGTGCCGGCCCGAACGCCCGGCTCGGGTGGCGGCGCAGCAGCGCCGTGGTCGCGAGGACGGCGGCGAGCAGGAGCGCGCCGCGCATGAGATCGTGGCCCGGCAACAGCGTCCCCGGCCAGCCGACGCCGACCAGCAGCGCGAACGCCGCGAGGCCGAGCCGGCGGGCCGAGACCGCCAGCGCAAACGCGAGCGTGAACGCGAAGACCGCGATCAGGAGCACGCCGTGCATGTGCGGGTGGTCGGCCCGCGCGAACGGGACCTGGACGTCGTAGAACTCGAGGAAGCCGTTGCCGAAGCGCCCGAGCACGCGGCCCGGCAGCGCCCAGCCCGGGCCGACGTCGAACGCGATCGCTCCCGCGACGAAGAGCGTCACGAAGATGGCGACGACGCGCGCCCACCCGCGCACGAGCACCGGGACGAGCGCGAGCAGCACGATCAGTGTCGCCTGCCCGGCGTCGTGGCCGCTCTCCATCCGCATCCAGCTCCAGGCGATGAGCGGCGCCGCGAGGCCGACGACGAGCAGGGCACTACCCATGCGCCGCTTCCGCCCGCTCGGCCGCACCGAGGCGTTCGGCGAGGTCGTCCCCTTCGCGCAGGACCGCGATCACGACGCCGGAGGCCTGCAGCCGCAGGAGCTCGGGGATCGGCTTCGGGGCAGCGCCGGCGAAGCTCGACGCGTCGACGAGGACGAGCGCGACGTTGCCGGTCGCAAGCGCGCGCTCGGCCAGCCGCTCCACCAGGCGTGGCGCGAGCGAGGCCGTCACGACCGTCAGCTCGAGCGACCGCGCCACCGCGTTCGCCTGGTCGGCCAGCATCGCCGCGAGCGGCGGCCCGGGCTCGGGCTCGACGGCCGCGAGCAGGTCGAGCGCCTGCCGCCAGTCGCCTTCGGCCGACCGGACAGCCTGCTGCTCCGGCTGCGAGCCGTTGATCGCGAGCACCGCCCGCCGGCCGCGCCGGACGTGTGAGAGCAGCAGGGACCCGGCCGCCCTCACCTGCAGGTCGAAGCTGCCGCCGACCACCGCCTCGGGCTCTGCGTCGAGCAGGACCGCGACCTCGTCGCGCGGCGCGTCCTCGAGCTCCTTGACCATCAGCTGCGCGCGCCGGGCGGTCGAACGCCAGTGCACCTTGCGCAGCGAGTCCCCGTGCTCGTACTCGCGCACGCTGTGCAGGTCGAAGCCGGACGGCCGCTGCAGCAGCAGGCGCCGTCCGTCTTGCGAACGCGTGCCGCTTTCGGAGAAGAGGCGGTCGAGCTCGACCAGGCGCGGGTAGACGAGCAGCGCACCGGGGGCGTCGAGAGGCTGCTCGACCCGCTCGAGGCCGAACGGGTCCTCGATCACCGCGATCGACTGCTCGAACGCATAGCGGCCGCGCGGCAGACGTTCGAGCAGGTAGCCGGCATGGCCGTCGGTGCTGAGGGTGGCCGTGCGCTCGCCGAGCTTGCCGATCTGCTCGCGCAGGGTCCAGCGCGCAGGCACCAGGCGGCGCTGCGACGAGAGCCGCACCTTGACCGGAACGTCGTCGCCCTCGAGCCGCTCGCCGAGCGGCAGCTTCCGCGTGAGCTCGAGCGGCCGGTTGGCGAGCGCCGTCCAGACCCACGCCAGCAGCACCGCCAGCGGCAGGCCGAGCGCGACCGGGTAGAGGATCCTCGAGCCGAACGCCCAGGCCGCGAAGTACGTGATGACGCCGAGGGCGAGCGCGAGCCGGCCGCGCCGGGTCATACGGGAACCGGCGTGTGCTCGAGCGCCTCCCGCACGAGCTGCGCGCCGGTCTGCCCGGCCGCGCGGGCCTCGGGCGCGACGATCAGCCGGTGCGAGAGCACGGGCACGGCGGCTGACTTCACGTCGTCGGGCGAGACGAAGCCGCGGCCCTCGGCCAACGCCCGCGCCTTGGCCACACGGAGGAGCGCGATGCCGGCGCGCGGGCTCGCGCCCAGGTAGACGCGGCCGTCGCTGCGCGTGTGCCGCAGGAGCGCGACGACGTAGCGGTTGACGCTCTCCTCGACGAAGACCTCGGTCGCGGCCTCGGACAAGGCGCGCACGTCCGCCGCGGTCGCCACCGGCCGCAGCGACTCGAGCGGCGGGTCGCTCGTCTGCTCGGTCAGCATGCGCGCCTCGTCGGGCAGCGGCGGATAGCCGATGTCGATCCGGAGCGTGAAGCGGTCGAGCTGGGCCTCGGGCAGCGGGTACGTCCCCTCGTACTCGATCGGGTTCTGGGTCGCGACCACCATGAACGGCGCCACCAGCTCGTAGCTGACGCCGTCGACCGTCACCTGGTTCTCCTGCATCGCCTCGAGCAGCGCGGCCTGCGTCTTCGGCGACGCGCGGTTGATCTCGTCGACAAGCAGCAGGTTCGCGAACACCGGGCCCGGACGGAACTCGAACTCGTTCGTCCTCTGGTTGAAGACGTTGACGCCGGTGACGTCGGACGGCAGCAGGTCGGGCGTGAACTGGAGGCGCGAGAAGGAGCAGTCGACAGAGCGCGCGAGCGCCTTGGCCAGCATCGTCTTCCCGACACCCGGGAAGTCCTCGATGATCAGGTGCCCCTCGGCGACGAGGCAGAGGGCCGTGAGCCGCAGCGTGTCCTCCGGCGCGTGGACGACCTGGGCGAGGTTGTCGACGATCCGCTGGATCGACGCGCCGGCCTCGGCGTCGACGCGCTCCCTACCGACCGCTTCGTCCATCGCTCTCCTCCAGCCGCGCCGTGACCTCGTCGAGGATCGCAGAGGCGATCCGTTCCTTCGCTGCCTTCTCGATGCGCCGCTCGCCCTCGGCCGAAACCAGCACGACCTCGTTGTCGCGGGCGTCGAAGCCGATGTCGTCGCGCCCCACGTCGTTGAAGACGATCAAGTCCGCCCGCTTGTTCGCGAGCTTCTCCCGCGCGCGCTCGAGGCCGCGCTCGCCGCGGTCGGCCGCGAACCCGACGAGGAACTGCCCGTTGGTGCGCCGCTCGCCCAACTCGCGAAGCACGTCGCGCGTCGGCTCGAACGTCACCGTCCACGGCTGGTCGTCCTTCGGCCGCTTGCCCTCCTCGGAACGGGCCGGCCGGTAGTCGGCCACGGCCGCGGCCATCACGACCACGTCGGCGTCGCCGCGCGCAAGCGTCTCGCGGGCCACGTCCTCGGCGGTCGGCGCGTCCACCACGTCAACTCCTACGGGCGCGGGCACTGTCAGGTTCGATGCGACGAGAGTGACCTCCGCCCCGCGCCGGCGCGCCTCGGCCGCGAGCGCCGTGCCCATGCGGCCAGACGAGCGGTTGCCCAGAAACCGGACCGCATCGAGCGGCTCGCGCGTCCCGCCGGCGGTGACGAGCACGCGGCGGCCGCGGAGCTGCCCGCGCCGCTCGAGCGCCGCCGCGACGCGCTCGAAGATCTCCTCCGGCTCGGTCATCCGCCCGACCCCGACCTCGCCCTCGGCCGTGTCGCCCTCCTCCGGGCCGACGAGCTCGACCCCACGGGCCTGGACGAGCTCGACGTTCGCCTGCACCGCGTCGCTGCGCCACATGCGCGGGTTCATCGCCGGCGCGGCGACGACTGGGCCGTCGAACGCGAGCGCCGTCTGTGCCAGCACGTTGTCGGCGAGCCCGTATGCGAGCTTGGCCAGCGTGTTGGCCGAGAGCGGCGCGATCGCCAGCAGGTCGGCCTCGACGAGGTGCGGGAACAGCTCACGGGGCGCCTCGCGCCGCGCGAGGGCCTCGAACGTCTTCGCCGAGACGAAGGTCTCGGCCTCCGGCGTCAGGATCGGCGTCACCTCGTGGCCTGCGCGAACCAGCAGCCGTGCCAGCTCGCAGGCCTTGTAGGCGGCGATCCCTCCCGTCACCCCCAGCAGCACGCGCGCCATCGCCACATTGTGCCCTCAGCAGGCAAATCCGCGAACTGCGCAGGACCGTAGGACTTGCGTCCCCCACGAAAGGAACCGAATGAAGGCGCTTTCGCTCATCGCCGCCCTGGTGGCCGCCGCGCTCGCGGTCGCAGGAGCGGCGTTCAGCAGCAGCAACTCGATGCCCACGCTCAAGGGCGTCGTCGGCCCCGGCTACTCGGTGTCGCTCACCAAGGGCGGCAAGAAGGTCAAGTCGCTGAAGGCCGGGAAGTACAAGGTCGTCGTCAGCGACAAGTCGAGCTTCCACAACTCCGTGCTCGAGCGCGAGAAGCCGGGCAAGCCGAAGCTCGAGAAGGACATCACCGGTACCGGCTTCACCGGCGCGAAGACCGTCGTGATGACGCTCAAGCCTGGCAGCTGGAGGTTCTACTGCTCCGTGCACGAGTCCCAGATGCACCAGGACTTCAAGGTCACCCAGTAACCGCCAGCGGGGAGCGAGGGGCCGCCAGGTATGCGGCGGCCTCCGATCTCTACTTCGCGTACGAGTACTTGATCTTGCCCTCGGCGATCTCTTCGAGGGACATGGTCAAGTAGTTCTTCGAACGCGACTCGACGAGCGGTGGCAGGAACTGGTCGAACGTGCCCTCGCCGAGCTGGTGGTGGTAGTTGTTGATCTGCCGCGCGCGCTTGGCGGCGACGATCACCAGCGCGTAGCGGGAATCGACGTTTTCCAGAAGTTCGTCAACGCGGGGATGGATCATGGGCAGGGATGGTACCTGCACCGTCCATCGCTTCGCGGACGATCCCCTCGAGCTCGGCCACGGCCCGCTCCCGGTCGTCGTTCACGACCGTGTGGTCGAACTCCGGCGCGAGCTCGAGCTGGCGCTCCGCGATGTCGAGCCGCTCGTCGATCTCGCCCTCGCTCTCGGTCGCACGTAGGCGCAGGCGCCGCTCCCGCTCCTCGCGGCTGGGCGCGGTCACGAAGATCGTCACGGCGGCGGGGATCCGGTCGCGCACGGCAAGCGCACCGCCGGTCTCGATCTCGAGCACCGGCGAGCGGCCCTCGGCGACGATCCGGTCGAGCTCCGACCAGAGCGTCCCGGAGCGGTAGCCCTCGCCCCACGGCAGCTCGACCCACTCGACGAAGTCGCCTTCCTCGAGCTTGCGGTCGAACTCCTCGTCGCTCAGGAACCAGTAGTCGCGGCCGTGCTCCTCGCCGGGCCGGCGCGGGCGCGTGGTCGCCGAGACCGCGAGCTCGAGCCCGTCGACCCGCTCGACGAGCAGCTTCGCGAGCGTGCTCTTGCCTTCCCCCGACGTCCCCGTGAGGACGAAGACCGGCCGAGGCCGCCGCTCAGCGGTTGAAGAGGCCAATCAGCTCCGCCCGCTGACGGTCGGAGAGCCCGCCCACGGTCTTCGACTGGCTGATCCTGCATTGGTTGAGGAAGCGGGCCGCCTTCACGCGGCCGAATTTCGGCACGGCCATCAGCATGTCGAACACCTTCGCCGTCGAGACGTACTCGGGCGGATTGCTCAGGATCTGCTCGATGCGCGCGTCGCCGGACTTGAGGTCCTTCTTCAGCTGCGCGCGTCGCACGCGGATGTCGTTCGCCCGCTTGAGCGCGTCCATCCGTTGGTCGAGGGAGCGGAGTGGCGCCTGGGCCTGAGTCTTGAGCGCGGCCACGGCGGGGGATACTAACAAGCTCGCCGCGCCGGTCAACCCGCCTTGTTTAGTCCAATATGCAGGGCTTTTGCGCACAGTACTCTCGACCTTTGGTCGAGAGTCGCCTCGGTGTTGCCGTGCGCGGCGCCGACAGCGTTGTCAACGTTGACGAAGCCGAGCGCAGCCGACTCGGCCTCCAGCTCGACGCGGATTCGGTCCGGCGCGCCGGGGTCGGCGAAGAGCGCGGTGCCCAAGGCGACGTCCGTCGCACCGCATGCGAGCAGCTCCAGCGCGTGCCGTCCGGTGGCCACGCCGCCCATGCCGACGATGGGTAGGCGCGTCTCCCGGAAGCACGTGTAGACGGCGGCGAGCGCGACCGGCCGGAGCGCAGGCCCGGAGAGCCCGCCCGACCCGCGCGCGAGGACCGGCAGCAGTGTGCGCTCGTCCAGCGCGAGCCCGCGGACGGTGTTCACGAGGCTGAGCCCGTCCGCACCGGCGGCCTCGGCCGCCCGGGCGGTCGCGGCCAGGTCGGCCACGGCGGCCGAGAGCTTTGCGTACAGCGGCTTCACCGTCACCTTGCGCACCGCGGCCACGACCTCGCCGACGTTCTCGGGCACCTCGTCGACGTTCGGGCACGAGAGGTTCAGCTCCAGCGCCTCGACCTCTGCACGGTTCACTTGGTCGGCGACGGCGACGTAGTCCTCCACCGCGAAGCCGCCGACCGAGACCCAGAGCGGGACGCCCAGCGCCGCGAGGCGCGGCAAGTGCTCCGCCGCGAACGCCTCGACGCCCGGGTTCGCGAGGCCGATCGCGTTCAGCATCCCGACCTCGACCTCGGCGATGCGGACGGGCGCGTTGCCCTCGCGCGGCAGCGGCGTGACGGTCTTCGTCACGAAGGCGTCGAGCGTCCGCGCGACCTCGGGGGCGGCGAGCGCGTCGAGGCAGCCACTCGCGTTAAGCAGGCGCATCGCGGTCACCTCCCGCGCGGCTCGTGCGCGCGAGCCGCGAAACACCGCTCTCGCGCGTGCGAGACGTGTGGGAGGGGGCCGTCACCAAGACCGGCCCTTCCACGCAGAGGCGCTTGAGCCGGCCGTCGACCTCGACGACACAGCCGTAGCAGGCACCGTAGCCGCACGCCATCGGCGCCTCCCACGCGAGCTGGGCGTGCGGGGTCAGGCGGCGGACCGCCTCGAGCATCGGCTCCGGGCCGCAGGCGAGCACGTCGTGGCCCGCGTGCATCGCCTCGGTCACGTAGGTCGGCTCGATCACGACGTGGGCGTTCGGCACGAGCGCCGCCGCCTCCGCGTGCCAGACGCTGCGGAAGCCGAGCACGGCCGGCGGCCCGCCCAGCCGCTCGGAGAGGTAGGGCAGCGGCGCGACCCCGATCCCGCCGCCGACGAGCAGCGGTCGTTCGACGTCGAGGCGAAAGCCGTTGCCGAGCGGGCCGAGGATGCCGACCTGCTCGCCCGGCTGGAGCGCGCACAGCGCCCGGGTGCCCCGGCCGATCGGATCGATCAGGAACGCAAGCTCGCCCGGCGGCGCCAGGCAGAGGCTCATCGGCCTCGGCAGGACGCGCCCCGGCGCCTCGAGCATGAAGAACTGCCCGGGCTCGCCGGGCTCGACCGCCCCCCGCTCGACGCGGAGCAGTGTGTACGGGCCGACCGCCTCGGCCTCGAGGACGCTAGGCCGTTCGCGCTTGAGCATCGATCCGCTCCTGCAGGCTCAATGCGACCTCGTCCCGGGCGTGCGCGATCGCCTCGACGGCCGCGGCCGCGCCGGAGATCGTCGTGATGCACGGCACCCGCGCGACGAGCGCCGCCTCGCGAATCCGGTACCCGTCGGTGCGCGCGCCCGAGCCCTGCGGCGTGTTGATCACCAGGTCGCAGCGGCCGCGCCGGACGAGGTCGACCACGCTCGGCCCCTGCCCTTCCTCGGTCACCTTGCGGACGTACTCGACGGCGAGGCCCACAGCGGCGAGGGTGCGCGCCGTGCCGGCGGTTGCCAGCAGGCCGAAGCCGAGGCCGGCGAGCGCCTGCGCGACGGGGACGACCACGCCCTTGTCCTCGTCGCGCACCGACAGGAACGCCGTCCCGCTCGCGGGAAGCCGTCTGCCGGCGGCGCGCTCAGCCTTCGCGAAGGCCGTCGGCAGGTCGGATGCGCTGGCCATCACCTCGCCGGTCGAGCGCATCTCGGGGCCGAGCACCGGGTCGGCGCCGGGGAAGCGCGCGAACGGCAGCACCGCCGCCTTGACCGAGACCTGTCCGAGATCGTGCGCAGAGAGGTCGAGCTCCCCGAGGTTCGCGCCGGCGGCAAGCCGGCATGCGGCCTCGACGAGGTTGACGCCGGTCGCCTTGCTCGCGAACGGCACCGTCCGCGAGGCGCGCGGGTTCGCCTCGAGCACGTAAAGCTCGCCGTCGGCGAGGGCGAGCTGCACGTTGAGGAGCCCGACCACGCCGAGCGCCGGCCCGAGGCGCCGCACCGCATGCGCCACGGCGCGCCGCTCGGAGCGGGTCAGCGACGGCGGCGGCAGGACGCAGCTCGAGTCGCCCGAGTGGACGCCGGCCTCCTCGACGTGCTGCATCACCGCTGCGACGAACGTGCTCGTGCCGTCGCACAGCGCGTCGACGTCGATCTCGATCGCGTTCTCGAGGAAGCGGTCGACCAGGAGTCGCCCGCCGGCGGCCGCAGCTTCGCGGACGGCCTCCGCGTCGTAGCAGACCCGCATCGAGCGCCCGCCCAGCACGTAGCTCGGGCGCACGAGCACGGGGTAGCCGACGCGCTCGGCGACCTCGACAGCCTCGTCGGCGGTCGCGGCCATCCCCCACTCCGGCACCTTGATCTCGAGCCCGTCGCAGAGCGCCGCGAAACGCTCGCGGTCCTCCGCGAGGTCGACCGCCTCGAACGGCGTCCCGAGGATGCGGAAGCCTGCCGCCTCGATCGCGCGCGCCAGCTTGAGCGGCGTCTGGCCGCCGAACTGGATCACGACGCCCGCGGGCTGCTCGCGCTCGCAGACGGCCAGGACCTCCTCGACGCCGAGCGGCTCGAAGTAGAGCCGGTCAGAGGTGTCGTAGTCGGTCGAGACGGTCTCCGGGTTGCAGTTGACCATTACAGCCTCGTAGCCGAGCGAGCGGAAGCTCCGCGCGGCGTGGACGCAGCAGTAGTCGAACTCGATCCCCTGGCCGATCCGGTTCGGGCCGGACCCCAAGATCACAACCGCCGCTCGGTTGTGGTGGCTAGAGGCCGTAGGCCTGCACTCGGACGCCTCGCCCCAGGTGGAGTAAAGGTAGTTCGACCCCGCCTCGACCTCGGCGGCGCAGGAGTCGACGCGCCGGTACGCAGGACGTACTCCCCACGACCGCCGCGCCGCGCGGGCCTGCTCCTCGCTCACGCCGCACGCCTTCGCGATCGCAGCGTCGGAGTGGCCGAGCCGTTTCAGCCGCAGCCAGTCGTCCGCGACTAGGTCGGAGAGGTTCATCGGCTCGAGCCGCAGGCGCTCGAGCTCGGCCCGGAACCAGGGGTGCAGCCCTTCGGGCGGCTCGCCGAGCGAGGCCCACGGCGTTACCGCGCCGCCGTCGAGCTCGCGCGAGCGCAGCGCCTTGGAGAACGCCTCGCCGAACGTGCGGCCGATCCCCATCGCCTCGCCGACCGACTTCATCTGCGTGCCGAGCGTCGTGTCGGCGCCGGGGAACTTCTCGAATGCGAAGCGCGGCACCTTGACAACCACATAGTCGAGCGTCGGCTCGAAGCTGGCCGGCGTCGTCCCCGTCAGGTCGTTCGGGATCTCGTCGAGTGTGTAACCGACGGCGAGCTTCGCGGCGACCTTCGCGATCGGATAGCCGGTCGCCTTCGAGGCGAGCGCCGAGGAGCGGGAGACGCGCGGATTCATCTCGATCACGCGCACGTCGCCCGATTGCCGCTCGCGGGCAAACTGGATGTTCGAGCCGCCGCACTCGACGCCGACCGCGCGGATGATCGCGGCGGCCGCGTCGCGGAGCTCCTGGTAGGCGTCGTCGGGAAGCGTCATCTGCGGCGCGACCGTGACCGAGTCACCCGTGTGGATGCCCATCGGGTCGAGGTTCTCGATCGAGCAGACGATCACGACGTTGTCGTTGCGGTCGCGGATCACCTCGAGCTCGAACTCGTCCCAGCCGGTCAGGTTCTCCTCGACGAGCACTTGGTGGACCGGGCTCTCGCGGAGCGCGCGGTCGAGCAGCGTCTCCAGCTCCCGCCGGTTCCGCGCGGTGCCGCCGCCGTGCCCGCCGAGTGTGAACGCGGGCCGGAGGATGACCGGAAACGAGAGGTCGGCCGGCACGTCCGCCGGCGAGGTGACGACGAGCGACTCGGGCACCTTCAGCCCGGCCTCGCGCACCGTCTCGCGGAAGAGCTCGCGGTCCTCCGCGCGCCGGATCACCTCGGGCGGCGCGCCGATCAGCTCGATCCCGAGCGCCTCGAGCACACCCGTCTCGGCCAGCTCGAGACCGATGTTCAGCGCCGTCTGGCCGCCCATCGTCGGCAGCAGCGCGTCCGGGCGCTCGCGGCCGAGCACGTCTGCCACCGCCTCGGCGTCCAGCGGCTCGAGGTACGTGCGGTCGGCGAAGCCTGGGTCGGTCATGATCGTCGCCGGGTTCGAGTTGACGACGATCGTGCGGAAGCCGTCCTCGCGCAGCACCTTCAGCGCCTGGCAGCCCGCGTAGTCGAACTCGCAGGCCTGCCCGATCACGATCGGGCCGGAGCCGATCAGGCAGACCGAGCGGATGTCACGCCGCCTCGGCAAGGGCCACCCCCTCGACCCAGCGGGAGAGCAGCGGCCACGCGTCGTGCGGACCGGGCCGCGCCTCCGGGTGGAACTGGACCGAGCTCGCCCGCAGCTGCGGGAACTCGAGCCCTTCGACCGTGCCGTCGTAGAGCGAGACGTGCGTTACCTCGGGTGCGTCCGAGCGCGCGACCGCGAAGCCGTGGTTCTGACTCGTGACGAGCACCCGGTTCGTCCGCTTCTCGAGCACCGGGTGGTTCGCGCCACGGTGGCCGAACGGCAGCTTGAAGGTCTCGTGCCCGGTCGCGAGCGCGAGCAGCTGGTGGCCGAGGCAGATCCCGAAGACCGGTACCCGGCCGAGCAGCGCCTGGACCGCCTCGACCTCGGCCGCGAGCGGCTCAGGGTCGCCGGGGCCGTTCGAGAGCAGCACGCCGTCGAAGCGCACGAGCTCGTCGGGGTCAGCGTCGTACGGGTAAACCGTCACCGCGGCGCCCGCGAACGCGAGCCGGTCGAGGATCGAGCGCTTGCAGCCGTAGTCGACGACCGCGATCCGGGCGATGCCTGCATCCGAGTAGACGTACGGCTCCGGCGCAGAGACAGTCGGTGCCAGCGCACGCCCGGCCATCGCGGGCTGCTCCTTCGCCGCGGCGACCGCTTCTTCCACCGAGCCGTCGCCGGCGACAGCGACCGCGCGCATCGCCCCCGCCTCGCGCAGGTGCACGACCAGCGACCGCGTGTCGATGCCGGAGAGCGCGACGATGCCGTGCTCGTGCAGCCAGTCGGTCCAGGCGGGCCCCCGCGCCTCGCGCATCACCACCGCCCGCGCGTGCGGGCGGCGCGACTCGCAGCGGTCGGTCGCGACGCCGTAGTTGCCGATCATCGGCGCCGTGAAGCAGACGACCTGCTCCGCGTAGCTCGGGTCGGTGACCACCTCCTGGTAGCCCGTCATCGAGGTCGTGAAGACGGCCTCGCCGAAGGCGAAGCCGTCTGCGCCCACGGACTCGCCCCAGAAGGCAGTGCCGTCCTCGAGCGCGAGGAACCCGATCATGCTCGTGCCTCCTCTTTCGTGATCCACGTCCCGTTGTCGAGGTAGTGGCGCGCCCGTGCCGCGTGCACGGCTTCGCCACGCTCCTCGGCCCACGCGAGCAGCTCCCCGGCCGCCCGCCTCGTCTCCCCGTCGCTCACCGGCTGGAGTAGCTCGAGCCAGCCGACGGCGTGCTCCTGGGCGATCGCCGCGTCGAGCACGAACCAGAAGTCCGGCTCTCGTGGCCCGTCCGGGTAGTTCAGCTCGTACGCCGGCGGCTTCGCACCGCGCGCGTAGACGACGAGCTCGAGCTTCCGGAACGGCGTGCCGAGCTCGTCGAGCCGCGACACGAGCCGCCCGGCATCGAGCGGCGGCTCGACCACGACCACCAGGTCGACGTCGCTGGTCGCGGGGTCGAAGCCGCCGAGCAGCGCCGACCCGAGGAAGAACGCGCCGGCGACCGGCGCAGCCGACGCCACCGCCTCGACGACCTCGCCGACGTACGTCTCGAGCTGCGCCTCGGCCACGCTCACGCCTCGTGCACGACCTTCCCGGCCGCGACCGTCAGCACCGGCCGCCCACGCAGCGTCTGGCCGAGGAGCCACGAGTTGGCTGAGCGGGAGCGGAAGCCCGCCTCCTCGACGCGCCAGGTGGCGGCGGTGTCGAGCAGGACGAGGTTCGCCTTCGCGCCGACCGCGATCCGTGGCGGCTCGAGCCCGTAGGCGCGCGCCGGCCCTGAGGACATCCGCTCCAGAAGCGTCTCGAGCGGGAGCAGCCCCGGCTCGACGAGCTGGGTGCAGAGCGCGCCGAACGCCGTCTCGAGCCCGGTCACGCCGAACGGCGCCGCCTCGAACGGCACCTCCTTCTCGTGCCGCGCGTGCGGCGCGTGATCGGTGGCGACTGAGCCGATCGTCCCGTCGCGCAGGCCTTCGATCAGCGCCGCGCGGTCGTCCGCCGACCGGAGCGGCGGGTTCATCTTCACGTTCGAGTCGAGCGAGCGAACGGCCTCGTCGGTCAGGCAGAGGTGGTGCGGCGTGACCTCGGCTGTCGCCCCGACGCCCTTCGCCTGCGCGGCGCGGAGCGCGTCCACAGACTCGCGCGCCGACAGGTGCAGCAAATGCAGCGGCGCCTGCTCGTAGGCGGCGAGCGAGAGGTCGCGCTCGACCATCAGGCTCTCGGCGACCGACGGGTAGCCGGCGAAGCCGAGCTCCGCGGAGACCGCGCCTTCGTGCATCTGCCCGCCCTTGGAGAGCGTCGGCTCCTCGCAATGAAGCGCGAGCCTCCGGCCGGTGATCCGGTGGTACTGGAGCGCCCGGCGCATCAGCCCCGGCGCGACGAGCGGCCGGCCGTCGTCCGTGAACCCGGCCGCGCCCTGGTCGGCGAGCTCCGCCATCTCGGTCAGCTCCGCGCCTTCCTGCCCGCGCGTGATCGCCGCGAGGAACCCGACCGGAACGGTCGCCTGCGCCTTCGCGTCCTCGATCAGCGAGCCGAGCACCGCGGCCGAGTCGACGACCGGGTCGGTGTTCGGCATCGCGAGGATCGCGCAGTAGCCGCCGGCCGCCGCCGCGTCGGTGCCGGACGCGATCGTCTCCTCGTCCTCCCCGCCCGGCACGCGCAGGTGCACGTGCGGGTCGACGAATGCCGGCGCCAGGACGAACCCCTGTCCCTCGACCACACGGTGGCCGTTCGCTTCGAGCTCGGCGCCGAGCTGGGCGATCACGCCCTTGTCGACCCGGACGTCCATCACAGCGTCGACGCCTTCGGCCGGGTCGAGCACGCGGGCGCCGTGGACGACGAGGTCGTCCTTGCGGCCGTTGCGCGAGTAGAGCATCAGGCCACCTCCAGCGGCTCGGCGGCCTCGACGGGGACCGGGCCGGTCGTGAGCAGGTCGTAGAGCACCGCCATCCGGACCACCAAGCCCGCCCGCACCTGCTGCTCGATCAGCGCCTCGTCCGCGTCGGCGACGCGCGGGTCGATCTCGACGCCGCGGTTCATCGGCCCCGGGTGCATCACCTTCTGGCCGGGACGGATCCGCTCCGGCGTCACGCCCCAGCGCTCGGTGTACTCGCGCAGCGACGGCACGTAGTTGGCGCCTTCCTGCATCCGCTCGCGCTGCATGCGCAAGACGTAGACGACGTCGGCGTCCGCAATCGCGCCGATGTCATGCGAGATCTCGCAGCCCATCGCCTCGATCCCGCGCGGGATCAGCGGCGGCGGGCCGACCAGCGTCACCTTGGCGCCCATCAGCGCCAGCGCCTGGACGTTCGAGCGCGCGACCCGCGAGTGGAGCACGTCCCCGACGATGGCGACATGGACGCCCTCGATCCGGCCGAGCTCGTCCTGGATCGTGTAGAGGTCGAGCAGCGCCTGGGTCGGGTGCTGGTGCTTGCCGTCGCCCGCGTTGACGACGTGCGCGTCCGTGTACCGCGCGACCAGCTGCGGGGCACCGATCTGCGGGTGCCGGATCACGATCACGTCCGGGTCGTACGCGCCGAGTGTCAGCGCGGTGTCCTTCAGCGACTCGCCCTTGTCGACCGACGAGCCGGCGGCCTTGATCGACATCGTGTCGGCGCTCAGGCGCTTCGCCGCCAGCTCGAAGCTCGACGACGTGCGCGTCGACGACTCGTAGAAGACGTTCACGACCGTCCGGCCGCGCAGCGTCGGCAGCTTCTTCACCTCGCGCTCGAGGCTCCGCGAGAAGCTCTGTGCGGTCCCCAGCAGGCGCTCGACGTCGTCGCGCGCGAGGTCGCCGATCGAGATCAGGTGCCGCCGAGGCGGCTGCTTCGGCGGGAGGAAGCCCTCCCGCATGACGTGGATCTCAGCCATGGTGATCCTCCAAGTGACATCGGTGGATGCCTGGGTCGCGAGCACCAAGCCAGGCAAGGACGCAGGGAGTGCTCGGGCTGCGAAGCCCGGGCGCGACCGAGGACGCGGCCTGGCGCAGCGTGATCACGGGCCATGCGCCGCCAAATGTTGCTTGGTGGGTCACCTAGTCTCCTTGGTCAGCAGCAGGACGCGGTCGACCTCGTCCACCTCGACGAGCTCGACCTGGATGCGCTCGTCGCGCGCGGTCGGGAGGTTCTTGCCGACGTAGTCCGGGCGGATGGGGAGCTCGCGGTGGCCCCGGTCGGCGAGCACGGCCAGCTGCACGCGCTCCGGCCGGCCGTAGCCGAAGAGCGCGTCGATCGCCGCGCGGATCGTGCGGCCGGTGTAGAGGACGTCGTCGACGAGCACGACCGTCATCCCCTCGAGCGGGAAGTCGAGGCTCGTCGAGCGCACGAGCGGCTGCGGGTGCCGGGGCGCCTCGCCGCCGCGGACGTGGACGTCGTCGCGGTGGAAGGTGATGTCGAGCTGCCCGAACGCGAGCTGCGCGCCGGAGAGCTCTTCGATGCGCTTGCGCAGCCGCTGCGCGAGCGGGACACCGCGCGTGTGGATGCCGACGAGTGCCACGCGCCGGAGGTCGGCGTTCCCCTCGACGATCTCGTGCGCGATCCGGGTCAGCGCCTTCGCGATCGCGTCGACGTCGAGCAGCGTGCGCGCGGCAGAGGTCTCGGCGGCTATCGGCCGCTCAGGGCGTGCTTCACCTTCGACTCCTTCTCGGCCTCACCGGACCGGGTTAAAGGGGTGGTTGTCGGTGCGTGACCCTAGTGGGTCGGCCGGACGTTACTGGTCGGAGACGGGGAGAAGCAATTCGATCTCGTGGTGGCGGCGGTAGAACTCGAGGCTGGGACGGGCTTCGTCGGGCGGCGCCTGCCTCACGAGCTCCTCGAACGTGGGTGCGATTCCTTCGTAGAGCGCGGGCGGCTCGCCCCGAAGGCGGGCGCGCAGATACCGGCCGCCGGGGAGGGCGCCTTCCTCGAGCCCGAGCGCCGCGGCGTCGTCGCCGTCCTTCGTCACGACGCACGCGCGGTACTCCTTCTCGCGCGGGTAGAAGGCGCCGTAGAACTTCCGGCCGCGCGTGCCGACCAGCTCCTCGAGGCGCTGGAACGCCGGCCCGAACTCGATCGGGTCGTCGGGCGTGCGAATGAACATCACGGCGATCTCCTCGCGCTCGACCGGCGTGGCGTGGAGCGCCTCCTCCATCGGCCCCAGCCTACTCCTCGACCGACGCGATCACGATCAGCCACTCGACTGCGTAGTCCACCCGCTCGGGCAGCTCCCGCTCGGCGCGGGCGAGGCCGGCGTCGTACTCCTCGTCCGAGATCAGGTCGAACGTCGAGATGTGCTTGCCGCGGATCCGTTCGAGGGCGACGTCGCGCGCAAGCGACCCGCGCTGCGAGAGCCGCGACAGCCGCGGCTCGAGCCCCGCCTCGCGGAGCGTCTCCTCGAGCTCAGGGCCCGTCGGGAAGCGCTCCCGGTCGGCGGCCTCCATCGACGGGAAGAGCTCGTTCAGCCAGAACGCGTCGAAGTAGGACGGGTCGAAGGTGGCGACTGCGAAGCGTCCTTCGGGGGCGAGCACGCGGCAGGCCTCCGCGAAGGCGCGCGGGCGGTCGACGAGGTGCGCGACAAGCCACATCACCGCCCGCTCGAACCAACCGTCCTTGAACGGCAGCTGCTCGGCCGTCCCGAGCTTGAGCCCCGCCACGCCCGCGCGGCTCCGCGCGACCTCGAGCATTTCCGGCGAGGCGTCGACGCCCCACACCTTCGCCAGCGGTGCGAGCTGGGCGAGGAAGCGGCCGGTGCCGCAACCGATGTCGAGCACGCGGCGGCCCTCGAGGTCCGCCTCGCGGATCAGCGTCTCGGCGGTCTCGCGCCAGTTGTCGTCGTACGGCCGCAGGCGGTCGTAGACGGCGGCCCGCTTGGAGAAGTCAGGCGAGCTCGTCAGGCTCGGTCAGCGTCTCGATCGCGTCGCGGGCGGCGTCGATCTCCGACTCGGGCACGAGCACCTTCTGCGGCGCGTCCTCGACGGCCCGTGGGTGGTGCTCGACGGCCGTCTCGAGCTGCGCCTCGATCCCCGCCGAGCGCAGGATCTCTTGAATCTCCTCCGCCTCCGCGACGCTCTCGGCGAGCGCCACCTGCACCAGTCCGGTCATGAAACAGCCTCCGGTTGCGGCTCCGGCGCGTCCCGCTTCTGCAGGACGCCCCCTTTCACCAGGTGTGGCGCTCCCCGCTCGGGGAACGGCACGTCGATCACGTCGAAGTCCTTGGGTACCACGGTGTCGGGGAAGATCGTACGCGCCTCGCGCGCGACTTCCGAGCCGAAGTAGCGATTCGAGAGGTGCGTCAGCGCGAGCAGGCCGACCTCGGCCTCGCGCGCGAGCTCGGCCGCGTCCCGGGCGGTCGCGTGCCCGGTATCCCGCGCGCGGTCGCGCTCGTCCTCCAGGAACGTCGCTTCGTGGACGAGCACCTCCGCCCCGCGCGCGGCCTCGAGCACAGTGCCGGCCGGAGCCGTGTCGCCGCTCAGCACGACCCTTCGCCCGGGTCGCGGCGGGCCAAGCACCTCGTCTGGCGTCACGACGCGGCCGTCGTCGAGGGTGACCGACTCGCCGTCCTGCAAGAGCCCCCGCTCAGGCCCTGACGGCACGCCGAGCGCGTCCGCGGCGTCGACGTCGAAGCGGCCTGGGCGTGCGTGCTCGACGACGGCGAAGCCAAGGGACTGCACGGCGTGCGCAACCGGGAAGGTGACGAGGTGGTACCCGCCGCGCTCGAGCACCTCGCCGGGACGCAGCTCGACGAGCTCCAGCGGATACGTCAGCCGGCCGAAGACGCGGCGGAGCGCGCCGAACAGCTCCTTCAGGCCCGGCGGCCCGTAGATCGCGAGCGGCAGCTCCCGCCCACGTAGCGAGAACGTCTTCAGCATCCCCGGCAGGCCCAGGTAGTGGTCGGCGTGGAAGTGCGAGACGAAGACCTCCGGCAGCTCCGGCAGGCCGACAGCGGAGCGAAGCATCTGGCGCTGCGTCCCCTCGCCGCAGTCGAAGAGCAAACGCTCCCCGCCGCGCCGCAGGAGCAGCGCGGACGGCGCCCGCTGAGCCGTCGGAACGGAGCCCGAGGTGCCGAAGAAGACGAGGTCGAGGTCCACGCCGTGAGTCTAGGACTAGGGATCAAGAAGAGGCGCCGTCGATCTGATAGCTGGCGCGGACCCGTGCGACTCCTCCTTGGAACCGGTTCCGGACTGCGGACTGCGACGGAGCGATCCGTGACGCTCCTGCGCGTCTTCCTGGTCGCGAGCGGGCTGATCATCGCGCTCGGCGGGATCGTGCTCAGCTCCGTCCTCACGCGCCCCCTCTCGGCCCAGGCGATCGCCGACAACCGCGCCAGCGTCTCGCAGTACGTCGACGGCGTCTTGCGTGCCGAGCGGGTGCAGGGGAACCGCCTCCAGGTCAACCGGCACGTCTCCGCACGGCTGCCCGGCGAGCTGCGGCGGAACCGCTCGCTGGTGACGGTGAAGGTGTGGCGGCCCGACGGCGTGCTCGCCTGGACAAACCGCGTGCCCCAGCGCATCGGCAAGCGCTTCGAACTCGACGGCGACATCGCGGAGGCGCTTCACGACCGAGGATCTGGGCGACCGTTGCCGGCGTGCTGCTGGCGCTGTGGTTCGCCCTCGCGCTCCTCGTCCGCACCGCCTCGAGCACGCTTCGCAGGGAGACGCGCGAGCTGCGCGAGCGCTCCCGCGCGCTGATGGACTCGTACGAGCGCCTCGAGGCCAGCTCGCTGGAGGCGGTCGAGAGCCTCAACGCCACGGTCGAGGCCAAGGACCCCGACACAGCCGGGCACTCGCGCCGCGTGCAGCGCGTGGCGCTCGCGATTGGCGCCCAGCTCGACCTGTCGGCGCAGCAGCTGGACGCCTTCCGTTTGGGCGCCCTCTTCCACGACATCGGCAAGATCGCCGTCCCGGACGGGATCCTCGTCAAGCCCGGCACGCTCGACCATCGCGAGTACGCGCTGATGAAGACGCACCCGGCCGAAGGCGCCTGGATCGGGCTAGCCGACTCGTGGGACGCGATGACGACCGACCGCCCCTACCACCGCGCGCTCACGCACACGGAAGCCCTGGCACAGGTGCGCGCGGGCCGCGGGACCCAGTTCTCGCCGGTCGTCGCGGACGCGTTCTTCGCCGTGCTCGAGCTGCAACCGGCCGAGCTCGGCGTCGACGACCGCTTCCTGGGCGCCGTCTGAGTAGAGTCGCGGCGATGGCCGCCGACGTTCGCGACCTGATCCGCCTCGAACCCACGCCCGAGGTGTACGACGCTGTGCGCGAGCTCTGGAAGCGGCACTCGATCGCCGAGGACAACCGCGACCTCCCCGGCCTCCTCGCCACGCTGACCGAGGACTGCGTCTACGAGCTCGTCCAGACCGGCCATCGCTGGGAGGGGCACGAGGGCGCCGCGGGGTTCTACATGGGCCTCCTCGGCGGTTTTCCGGACATCCACTTCGACCTGACGAACATCGTGATCGGCCCGCAGGGCGTCTGCGAGGAGGCGGAGGTGACCGGCACGCACGAGGCCGAGTGGCTCGGCATCCCGGCCACCGGCGAGCACCTAGCCTGGCAGGTGACGATCTTCTTCCCGTGGGACCGCGAGCAACGACTCTTCCGCGGCGAGCGCGTCTACACCGCGGGCCTGCCGCTGCCGCCGGGCCTAGTGGGCTGAGGGCAGCACCAGCTTCTGCCCCGGCACGATCACGCTCGCGCCCAGATCGTTGCGCTGGTCGATGCGGTAGATCGCGTCGCGCGGGTCACCCGCGTAGTGGGTTACCGCGATCGTCCAGAGCGTGTCGCCCGGCTTGACGGTGTAGCGCTGCTCCGGCCCGGCCCCGTGCGAGGCACGCGCCAGCGCGGCCCACGCGATCAGCGCCAGTGCTGCGATCAGGAGGATCTTACCGAACATGTGTTCGCATGCTAGACGAACACCTGTTCGGTGTCAAGGAGGCGCGCTCAGAGCGAGAGGAAGCGCCCGTCTCGGTAGACGAGCTCGCGGTCCGCGTAGACCTCGCTGCCGGTACGCAGGTCGCAGATCATGTCCCAGTGGAGCGCCGAGCGGTTCGTGCCGCCGCACTCCGGATAGGCCGAGCCGAGCGCGAGGTGCATCGTCCCGCCGATCTTCTCGTCGAAGAGGATGTTGCGGGTGAAGACGGAGACGGCGTCGTTGAGGCCGAACGCCACCTCCCCGACACGGCGCGCCCCGTCGTCGACGGCGACCATCTCCCGCAGGAAGTCCTCGCCGCACGAGGCAGTCGCCTCGACGACCTCGCCGCCGCGGAAGCGCAGCCGCACGTCGTCCACCTGGCGGCCCTCGAAGACCGCGGGGTACGTGAAGGTGATCACGCCCTCGGTGCTCTCGTCGTGCGGGGCGGTGAACACCTCGCCGTCCGGGAAGTTCTCGTGCCCGTCGGCGGCGACCCACGTGCGCCCGCCGACCGCGAAGGTGATGTCCGTTCCCTCGGCGACGAAGCGCAGCTCCTCCTTGGCGCTCAGGAGCTCGACCGCGCGCCGGAGCTCGCCGGAGAACTCGCGCCAGCGCGCGACGGGATCGGCCGCGTCGAGCAGCGCGGAGCCGTAGAGGAACTCCTCGTACTCGGCGAGCGACATCTCCGCGTCCTGGGCCGCGGCGTTGGTCGGGAACGCGGTGAGCACCCAGCGGAGCTCGCCCTTCAGCGCGCGCTCGAGGTAGCGCTCGCGCAGCGGCGACCGCGCCCGTTGTCTCAGCGCCTGCCGCTCGGGGTCGACGGCCGTGAGCTCCTTCGTGTTGGTCGGCGCCTCGACGACGATCCAGACGTCGGCCTGCTCGATGTCCTCGCGGTCGCCCGGCGTCAGCCACTCGATCTGCTGCTCGGAGCCCTCCGTGAGGAGCAACTCGCTCAGCTCGGGCGCGATGCGCGTCGCCGGGTGGCCGCCCGCGCGGACGACCGCCGAGTAGAGCTGCTCGACCAGCGGCTGGACGTTCATCGGGCCCTGCAGCACGACGAAGTCGTCCGGCTCGACGCCGGCGCAGTAGCCGACAAGGACGTCCGCGAAGCGCCGCAGGCGCTCAGACACGCTCGACCGCCGGCTCCGGCTGCTCCAGGAACCGACCGGCGCGCCAGACGAGCTCCCCGTCGGCGTAGACCTCGCCCTCTTCGCGCAGGTCGCAGACGAGGTCCCAGTGCAGCGCCGACTCGTTCTGCGTGCCGAGGTCGGCGAACCCGGCGCCGAGCGCGAAGTGCATCGTGCCCCCGATCTTCTCGTCGAAGAGCGTGTTCTGCGTAAAGCGGTCGACCTCGTAGTTCAGTCCGAAGGCGACCTCGCCGAGCCGGCGAGCGCCGGCGTCCATCGCGAGCAGCGCGTCGAGGTACTCCTGGCCGCGCGTCGCTTCGGCGTCGACGACCGCGCCGTCCTCGAAGCGGAGCCGGATCCCCGCGACCTCCCGTCCGTGGAAGAGCGCCGGGAAGGCGAAGCTGACCTCGCCCTTCGTGACCGTCTCGAGCGGGCTCGTGAAGACCTCGCCGTCGGGCATGTTGTAGCGCCCGTCCGCGGCGGTCCAGCGCCGGCCGTCGACGCCGACCCGCAGGTCGGTCCCGGGACCGACGATCCGAAGCTCGCGCACTCGGGCGAGCTCGTCGGCGCGTGCCGTGAGCTCGGCGCGAAGTCCGGTCCAGTGCGCGACCGGGTCGCCAGGGGCCTCGACGTGGCACGCTCGGTAGACGAACCGCTCGTACTCCTCGAGCGACATCTCTGCGTCCTGTGCGTGCGCCTGCGTCGGGAAGAGCACGCCGAGCCAGGCGAGCTCGCCGCTCGAGATGCGCGCCCAGCGGACCTTCGAGAGCTCCTGGCGCGCGGCGAGGTAGCGCTGGTGCCGGACCGGGTCGGCATGCGTGAGCGCCCGGGTGTTCGACTCGGCCCAGATCGTCACGAGCGCGTCCAGCTCGCCGAGTTCCGTCATCGCGATCGGCGAGACGAAGTCGAGCTGCTCGTCGCTTGCCTCGGCCAGGAGGAGCTCGGGCAGGCGCTCGAGCTCGAGGTCGATGTACGGGTGCGCCCCGGCCGCGAGCGCGGCGCGGTAGATCTCGATCGCGAGCGGCGCGGCGACGGGCGGGGCGTCGACGCGCAGCACCTGGCCCGGCTTCAGACCCAGCGAGTACGAGACGGCGAGCTCGGCGAGCCGAGCGACGCGCGGGTCGTTCACTTGCGTGCGCCGACCCGGAAGGACCGGCTGAAGAGGAGGCTCACGCGCTTGGAGTTCATCGTCGCGCTCATCCGGATCGCGTAGACGTAGCTACCGGGCTTCAGCTTGCGTGGCGGGAGGGTCACGAGCCGGTTCGTCGCGTTGATCGTCCCCTTCGCCGTCAGCAGCGGCTTGGGACGGCCGCCGGCCAGCCGCTTCGCGATCGCCGCCTTCGACGGGCCGGCCTTGAACAGGCCCGCGACGTACGCGGCCTCTTCGCCCGCCCCGGCGGTGAAGCGCCAACTCTTGCGGTTCCGGGGCTGCGGCGCGAGGCTGCCCCAGGCTGCCGTCGGCAGGATCACGCCGGTGGCGTGGCGCCAGACGACCGTCTTGCCCTGGCAGTTGCCGCCGGTCTCGGCGATTGCCTGCTTGACGCTGTCGTACGAGGGCCGATGGGACCCGTCGACGCGCTCGAGGCCGCTCTGCCAGCGGTCGAGCTCGGTCTCGTCGACCAGGTGGAAGAAGCTCACCATCCGGACCGACGGGTCGCAGGCGAGCGACCTGATGATCTGGGAGTAGTAGTCGGCTTGGGTCTGCTCGGTCACGGGGACGAGATTCGGCGTCTCGACGCCGGTGTACATCGACGCAAGCGCCGGCAGCGGCGAGACCTGCCAGCCGACCTCGTCGAGGTCGAAGCGGAGCGGTTTCGTCGCAGTCACCCCGGGCTCCGCGAACGTCGGCTGAGCCGTGCCGTTGAACGCGTCCCAGATCGCCTGCTTGATCCGGTCGAGGTTTGCGAGGCCTGCCGTCGGCCAGGCGTAGCGGATCGTCGGTGGGCCCTGCTGCGGCTGCGGGTACGGATGGAAAGCGAACTCGTCCATGATCGGCTTCGTCCGCTTGCTTGTGCGGTACGCGACGCCGAGGTCGTGCAGGAAGCGCACGGGCGAGCGCGAGGCGTTGCTCTTCGCGAACGGCTGGTCGTTGCCGCGGGGCGAGAGGCCGACGCCGATCACGTTGATCGTCGGGTCGACCGACTTCAGCGCGTCGTAGCCGGCGGCCAGCATCGGCAGGTACTGGGCGGCCGCGAGCGGCTTGCCGGTCGTCGTCGAGTACTGCGGGAGCCAGAAGCGGGGCTGGTTCGGCTCGTTCCCGATCACGTAGTCCTTCACGGTGGGGAACCGGGTCGCGAGCTGCGTCATGAACGTGCCGAACTCCGCCACGCGGCCGTGGCCCGCGCTCAGGTCCTTCGCGTTCGCCGGCGCGACGGCGAAGATGATCCGGACGCCCGCGGCCTGAGCCTGCGGCAGCCACGAGGCGATGTCGCCCTCGCCCGGGATGGTCGCCGGGTTCGAGGCGTCCCAGTTGATCGAGACGCGGTTCACCTTCAGGCCGACTTCGTCCAGCGCCGCGAAGAACGACGCACCGGCGTCTCCCGACTTCCCGGCGTCCTCGGTGACCCCGACCTCGAGCGCCGCGCGCGCAGCCCCCGTCACTACAGTCGCCGTCAGCGCGCACGCGCACAGCAGCCAACCCCTCTTCGTGCTCAAACTCATCCTCCTCGGTCTCGGCCCGGCTCTCTCACAGGTTCCCACGTTCTTCGGCACGTGAGAAGCGGCTCCTTAGTCGGAGAGGACCGCATCCAGCAGCGGCCCGGCACCGAACCTAACCGGATCGTCGGCCGGTAGGCCCGTCTCTTCCGCCGCCGCGGCGATAGCGACGCGCGCCTCATCCTCGTCTAGGTGCGCAGTGTTGAGCGCGAGACAGGCGACGCGCGCCGGGCGCAAGGGCAGCGCGATCCGCTCGTGTAGCTCGATCAGCTCCCGCAGGCTCGGCAGCGGGTGGCCGGGATAGCCCTCGATCTCTACGGAGCCGGCCTTGTGACAGAGGACGAACACGTGTGGCGCGGAGCCGTGGATCAGGCCGAGCGTGACCCCGGAGTACGCAGGGTGGACGAGCGAGCCCTGGCCCTCGACGAAGAGCAGCTCGCCGCCTCGCTCGTGGCCCTCGACGACGAGCCGCTCGGCCGCGCCGGCGAGGAAGTCCGAGACGACCGCGTCGACCGCAATCCCCCAGCCGGCGATCGCGATTCCCGTCTGGCCCGTCGGGACGAAGACGCTCGCAAGGCCGCGCCGCCGCGCCTCGAGGTCGAGCTCGAGCGCCACGGTCTTCTTCCCGATCGCGCAGTCCGAGCCGACCGTCAGCGCGATCCGCGCCGGGATCCGCAGGTTCTCGCCGGTCGGCACGTTCAGACCGGCCGGCGGCCTGCGCAGGTCGCGGAGCTCGACGCCGTGCCGCTCGGCGAGCGCGGCGAGCTCCTCGTCCTCCGAGACGAACTCGTGCAGCCCACTCTCGACGTCGAGGCCGGCGGCAATGGACTGCTTGAGGAGCTCCCGCCAGGCGGGCGGGAAGCGCCCGCCCTGGGTGGCGACGCCGACGACCGCGGTGGTCGGCTCGTATGGGAGCGCCTCCTCGACCGTCGCCACCACCGGAACGCCGTCGTAGCTCTCCCCCGCGCGGGTCGAGTCGAGGATCGCGACGGTCGGGTCGGGCGCGTAGCGGAGGATCCCGCGCGCCGTCTTGCCGTAGTGCGGGTCGCCGGAGCGGCCCTCAGCGAGGATCAGGTACCGCTTCTCGGACACCGAGGCCGGGATCGTTCGATGGGAGCTGGACGCCGTCGACGAACTGGACCCCCGGCCACGGGTCCTCGACGAGCAGCAAGTTGCCGTCGAGGTCGACGTGGTCGAACAGGCTCGCGCAGGCCGCGCCGGCGGCCACCGCCAGCCCGGACTCGTTCATGCACCCGAGCATCAGCCCGAGACCGAGCGCGCGCCCCGCATGCGCCATCCGGATCGCCTCGCGGATCCCGCCAGACTTGGCGAGCTTGACCGTCAGCCCGTGCGCCCGCTCGGCGCAGGCGGCGACGTCGTCCAGGGTGTGGCAGTCCTCGTCCACGTAGATCGGAAGCGGCGAGCGGCGCTTCAGCTCCGGACCGCCCGGGTCGCCGGCCGGAAGCGGCTGCTCGCAGTACTGCACGCCGAGCTCCGCCAGCTGCGGCAGCGCCTCGAGCGCCTCGTCGAGCGACCACCCCTCGTTGACGTCCACCTGCAGCGGAACGTCGGAGACCTCGCGGACTGCACGCACGCGCTCGACATCCCGCCCGTCGCCCGCGCCGAGCTTGAGCTTCAGCCGCTTGAACCGTCCGTGCACCCTCTCGGCCCGCCGTGCCATGTCGTCCGGGTCGCCGAGCCAGATCGTCCACGACGTCGGCGGACCTTGCCGCCGGAGCCCGAGCAGCCGCCACACCGGCAAGCCGACGAGCTTGCCGCACAGGTCGTGCAGCGCTGCGTCGATCGCCGCCTTCGCCGCCTGCTCGCCCGGCCGCTCGCTCAGCCTCGCCTCCATCTCCTCGAACGCGAACGGGTCCATCCCGGAGAGCAGCTCCGCCGCCTCGAGCGCGAACGCCTGCGCCGACTCCGCCGATTCCGAGTAGCGCTCGATCGGCGCCGCCTCGCCGAAGCCGCTTACCCCGTCGTGGCGGATCTCGACGAACACGACCTCGGCCTCATCCGAGGCGCCGCGCGAGATGACGAACGTCTCCGCCATCCGCACCGTCGCGATCCGGGCTTCGAGATCCACGCCGATACCTTAAGGCGATCTACAACGCAGCTCTCACAATCCCGAGACCTAGACGGTGTGGTAAACGGCCGCACGGGCGAAGCCCGCACGGCCTCGATGGTCGGCGCCGCAAGACGGCGCCTTAGAACCGGATGCGAGAGCTGGCGGCCTACCTGCGCGGGCTTGACCCTCACCTTCCGCGGACGGTCTGGCTCGTCCAGGCCGGCGGCGTCGTGAACGCGCTCGGCAACGGCGTCGTGATCCCGTTCGTCGTCATCTACCTGCACAACGTGCGTGGGATCTCGTTCGCCGAAGCGGGCCTTGCGCTGGCGTTCGCGGGCGTGACCGCGCTCGTCGCCGGGCTCGCGGCGGGCTGGACGGTCGACCGCATCGGCGGCCGCAACACGCTCCTGCTCGGCCTGCTCCTGCAGGCGGCGGCATTCACGATGTTCCCGCTGATCCACGAGCCGTGGCAGGCGTTCGCGCTGCTCGGGCTCGAGGGGGTCGGAACCGCCTGCTTCTGGCCGGGGCAGTCCACCCTCCTCTCGCGGCTGACGCCGGACGAGGACCGCCACACCGCCTTCGCGCTCCAGCGGATCAGCATGAACCTCGGCATCGGCCTGGGCAGCCTCGTCGGTGGCCTGATCGCGACCACCTCCGATCCCGGCAGCTTCACGCGCCTGTTCCTGCTCGATGCTGCGACCTTCCTCGTCTTCGTCGTCGTGCTGGCCTGCGTCTCCGAGCCGCGCGGTGAGCTCGAGGTGGAGCACGACGAGCCGGCCGGCGGCTACCGGACAGTCTTCCGCGACCGCAACTTCGTCGCGTTGCTCGGGCTGAACGTCCTTTTCGTCGCCGTCGGCTACGAGGTCTTCGCGCTCCTGCCGCCGTTCGCGAAGAACTACGCCGGCGTCGACGAGCGCTGGGTCGGCTTCATCTGGCTCGCGAACACGCTGCTGATCGTGATCGCGCAGCTGCCGGTCTCGAAGGCGCTCGAGGGTCGCCGGCGGATGGTCGCGCTCGCACTGATGAACGTCCTCTGGGCGGTCTCTTCTCTGGTCGTGCTCGCCGGAGGCGTACTCTTCACCGCGACGGCCGCCGCGCTCACCTTCATGGTCGCGACGATGATCTTCGGCGTCGGCGAGACGCTCCAGGGCCCAACGCAGGCGCCGCTCGTCGCCGACCTCGCGCCCGAGCGGCTGCGCGGGCGCTATTTCGCGCTCGGCTCGATGTCGTGGAGCGCCGGCTCGATCCTCGGCCCCGCGGCCGGCGGCGCGTTGCTCGGGTGGCACCCGCTCGCGGTCTGGCCGGTCGCGGCCGCGGTCTGCGTCTTCTCGGCGGCCGCGTGCCTCGCGCTCGAGCGCCGCCTGCCGGCCCGCGTGCGCCGGACACCGAAGCCCGAGCCCGTCGCCCAGACGCCGCTCGCACCGCCGCTAGACTTGGCTGCCGAGCGCCTGTAGCTCAGGGGATAGAGCGCGCGCCTCCGGAGCGCGAGGTCGCAGGTTCGATTCCTGCCAGGCGCATTCGACACCGACTCGGCAAGCCCGTTTCGCATGGTTGAGCGAGACAAGGCGGTCGTGAATGTCACAAGCGGGCACGACGTGCTCGGCGGGTGCCCGACGGCGTGGCGGCGCGTGCCGCCTCACGCCAAGCTTGCGATGCGATGCTCGTGCGCGAGCGCGACGGCCTCCAAGCGCGAGTGGACACCTAGGGTCCGAAGCATGGCGCGAACGTGGTTCCTTACCGTCTCCACACTGAGGTACAGCTCATCCGCAATCTGATCCGTTGAATATCCATGTTCGAGCAGGTGCAAGACCTCGGTCTGGCGTGGCGTAAGGCTCGAGTGCGGCGGCGGGGGAGGTTGATTTCGTTCCACCTCCTTGACCTGTCCGAAGACGCCGATCACGTGGTCGCCGCGCGTGAGCGGCACACCGCTCACTTCCATCGCGACGCGCTCTCCGGCGGCATCGAGGAAGACGCCTCGATTGTCAGAGCCTTGCGGAGGCCCCATGAGGTTGCGGGTGAAGATCTCGCGCCCACGCTGTCTCTCCTCGGGCGCGAGGACGGAAGTCATCTGGAGTCCCCGCACGTCGCCCACGATCCGCTCCGCGGCCGGATTTATCCAACGGATGATCCCATTGCGATCGATCACGTATGCGGGGACACGGACGCGCTCGAGGGCGCCCTCAACATCGCCGCCGATCGCCTTCAGGCGCGGCATGCTGCAGAGTGTGCCTTTGGGGAGCGCGGGGGTCAACGCGGCTAGCGGCCGAGTAACACGTCCCACCTCCTCTGCGGCGCGCGTGACACCGGCTCAAGACTCGCGCTGACCACGCCGGGCGGGAGGGGGCAGGCGCATTCATCTCGCCCGTCGCAGACTCCCGGGGACGGCACCGGGCAAGCCCGTTTGACGAAGTAGATGGGAACCACGAAGCTTGGCCGGGCGGGCTGTCTTCAGGGGGGCGAAGGGAGAGGCGGAATGAAGTGGTTTCTCGCTCTGGCGCTAGCTCTCGGAGTGCTGGTCGGCCAAGGAGGCGCGGCAGCGGCAAAGCCTTCCGGCGGCGGGGCCGCCGCAACCTGTAGCGGCGGCTCAATCGCTCCAGGTACGTACTCGGCGTTGACGGTGGCCGGCGCGTGCACCCTCGACTCGGGCTCCGTGACGGTGACCGGCAACGTGTCCGTGCGTTCCGGTGCGGCGTTGATCGCCGCGTTCGGCGGCTCCGACCTGACTGTTGGACAAAACCTCGTTGTTCAGTCGAACGGCGTCTTGGTGCTGGGTTGTGAGCCCGAGGCATTCATCTGCCTCAACGACCCCGACCAGGAGGTCGGAACGCTGATCACGAACGATCGGGTCGGCGGCAACCTGACCGCCGACGGTGCCCTCGCCGTTCTGGCACACCACGACACGATCGGCCGCAACGTCGTCCTGTCCGGCGGTGGCGGCGGGCTCAACTGCGATCCGCAGGACGCGCTGTTCGGGTCGCCTGCCTACGCCACCTACGAGGACAACTCGATCGGCGGCAACGCGGTGATCACGGGCTGGCAGTCGTGCTGGCTCGGCTTCATTCGCAACACCGTGGGGCGCAACGTCAACTTCCAAGGCAACTCGACGTTCGATCCGGACGGCAACGAGATCGTGACGAACACGATCGGCGGGTCGCTCAACTGCTCGGGCAACGACCCCGCGCCGCAGGTCGGTGACTCCGAGGGCTCGTTGAACACCGCCGCTCGGGCGACGGGTCAGTGCGTGGGGATTGTCGGAGGCTGAACGGCGCTCGACCGATCAGGATCACGTGATCGATGGAACTGGGGGTGTGGGCCTGCTAGCTCCTCACTCCCAGTCCCTGCCTCTGCCCGCCGTTAATTCCTGCCAGGTCCATCAGCCCGCCGGTTCCGTGTTGACACCGTTGTTTGCTTCGTGAACGATCCGAGCCGAGGCAAGGGGAACAAACGACGAAGGGGAGAGAATGAAGGGCAAGCTGCTTGCCGCCGCCGTCCTCGTTGGAGTGACGGCGGCTCTCGCGGTGCTCGCTGCCGCCCAGACCGGAGCCGGACGCGCTCAGGCGTATCCCGTTCCGCATCCGACGGTCAGCGACTACCAGTTCATCAAGGCGACGACGCCGACGCAGGCCGACTGCGCTGCGGTCGGTCGCACGTGCTTCACGCCGCAGGCGATCCAGTCTGCGTACAACGTCGGCCCGCTGCACAAGGCCGGCTGGAACGGCAAGGGAATCACGATCGCGATCGTCGACTCCTACGGGAGCGACACGATGGCGCACGACCTCCACGTCTTCGACCAGGCCTTCGGCCTGCAGCCGATGTGCGGCGAGGAAGGCGTCACCTGCCAGGCAGGGATGCCGACGTTCAGCCAGCTGGCCATCAACGGCTCGCCCGAGACCAAGGGCCAGCCCGGGAACGGAACGCACCTCGAGGACAAGGCGGCCTGGGCGCTCGAGGTCGCGCTCGACGTCGAGACCTCGCATGCGATGGCGCCGATGGCGAACATCCTGCTCGTCCACTCGAACAACGCCGAGACGCTCGGCGTCCAGGGCTTCCCGAACATGATGAAGGCCGAGGACTACGTCGTCTCGAACCACCTCGCGCAGGTGATCTCGCAGAGCTTCGCCTCGTCTGAGGACGCGTTCGGAAGCTACCAGTCGCTGCTGAACCTCCGCTACGCGTTCAAGAACGCGGCCGCGAACGGCGTCACCGTGCTCGGCTCCTCGGGCGACGACGGCTCGACCAACTTCACCAAGTCGCCGGTGAGGCAGGGCGGGCGCCTGATCCCGTTCCCGGCGGTCGAGTGGCCCGCGTCGGATCCGCTCGTGACCGGTGTCGGCGGCACGTATCTCTGCACCGACCCGAACGCGACGGCGAGCCAGGCGCGCACGACCGATCCGCTGCCGGGGCTCGGCGCGAAGTGCGCCAGCACCAGCCCGTTCAACGCGGCGGGGGCCGCTGAAGTCGCCTGGACGTTCTCGGGCGGCGGCTTCAGCCATGTCTTCTCGCGACCGGACTACCAGGGCGGGACGCTCCCCGCAGGGAGCACAGCGATTCCGTCCTCGGCCCGCGGCGTCCCGGACATCGCCTTGCAGGCGAGTGCGGCCACGGGAGCGCTCGTCTTCCTGTCGCTGCCGCCGGACGGCAACGACTCGAACATCAACCAGACCGGCTGGTACGACATCGGCGGCACGTCGCTGAGCTGCCCCCAGTGGGCGGGCCTCGTCGCGATCGCCGACCAGATCAACAAGTCGAAGTACGGCCAGACCGGCCTCGGGCAGATCAACCCGGCGCTGTACAAGCTGGCGTCGCAGCCGGCCAAGTACGCGGCTGACTTCTTCGACGTCGCGCACACGGCGGTCGCCGGCCTTCCGAACGACAACCAGGAGGATCCCAGCATCCCGGGCTACCCGGCGACGCAGGGTTGGGATCCGGTCACGGGTCTCGGCACGCCGAACGCGGCGGCGCTGATCCCGGATCTCGTCGACGCGGCGCACAGCTAGCCGCCACGACGACAACTAGTCCCACGGAGGGCGCCGAACCGGGCGCCCTCCGTCGGTTTCTGGTGGTTCTCAGTGCAGGATCGGCCAGTGCGAGACCGGCGCCTGCTTGTCCTTCCGCAGGATCAGCACGGCGCCGATGCCCAGCACTCCCGCGAACGCCAGCGCGGCGCCGATCCCGGCGTCGGTCCAGTCGAACCCGTTTCCGCCCGAGGTGACGGTCGAGGCGGGCCGGAGGTCGAGGCCGGACAGCTTCTCGCTGACGATCGGCGTCGAGACGGTCTGCTTGGACGGAACCGCCCACGCGCCGATCTCTTCGAGCTTCTGGTTCAGGTCGCTGACGATCGGCGTCGAGACGGTCCGCTTGGACGGAACCGCCCACGCGCCGATCTCCTCGAGCTTCTGGTTCACGTTGGTCGGCGTGACCTTGGCGAGCCCGTACTTCTGGTTCAGGCCCTCGCTCCGAACCATCAGCGCCTGGTACTCCGCCTTGGTCATGCCGGTCGGCTTCGCCCAGGCGGTCGACGTCGAGAGCAGGAGGCCCGCGACGACCATTCCGATGAGTGCCAGCTTCTTCATGACTGCTCCTCTCTGTGATGCCGTTTCCAACTGGACGGAGCGACGGCAGCACCGCGGCAGCAATCGAGGAGCACCCGCAAGTCTCGGGCGCTGCCGGCATCGGTCTAGGCGCAGGGGCCGGCCGGCATCCCTTCGTCGATGGACGCCGCTCAGGGGAGCGCGGTGCCGCAAACGCCGGAAGCTGCCACTAGGCAGCCTGCGGAATTCGCAGTACCCTCATGCCGCGCTGAACGCCGTCACCGCGTACCTCCGAAGCCAGAAGCCGCAGCTGCCGCGTCCCGTGTGGCTGCTCGAGGCCGGCGGCGTCGCCAACTCGCTCGGCAACGGGATCGTGATCCCGTTCCTCGTCATCTACCTGCATGACGTGCGCCACATCGGGCTCGGGATCTCGGGCGCGGTCGTGGCGGTCCTTTTGGGAATAGGCGTCGTCGGCAGTCCGCTGGCGGGACGAATCGTCGACCGGGTCGGCGCCCGGACGACGCTGATCTCGTCGCTGGCCCTGCTCGCGGCCGGCTACGGCGGCTTCCCGTTTGTGCGGCAGCCGTGGCAGGCATTTGCGCTGGCGCTGGTCGCAGGCGCCGGGAACGCCGGCTTCGCGCCGGGTCACTCGACGCTGCTCGGCGCGCTCACCTCCGGCGAGCAGCGGACGGCCGCGTACGCCCTCACCCGCGTGACCGACAACCTCGGCTTCGGCATCGGCGGGCTGATCGGCGGCCTGATCGCGACGACGACGGTCCCGGCGAGCTACGACCTCCTCTTCGCCGTCGATGCGGGCACGTTCCTCGCCTTCATGTTGCTGCTGATGTGGGTGCCGGAGCCGTCCCGCAAGCCCGGCGCCGCGCGCACCGGCAGCTACCGCCAGGTGCTGCGCAACCGGAGCTTCGTCTGGCTGCTGGCGCTGACGGCGGTGCTCGTCGCCGCGGCGTACGCACAGGTCTCGACGATGCTGCCGCCCTACGTGAAGGACCACTCCGGCGTCAGCGAGGCCGGCATCGGTGCGATCTTCTTCGTGAACACGCTCGTGCTGGTGCTCGCCCAGATGCCGTTCGCGAGCGCGATGCGCGGCCACAACCGGCTTCGCGCCCTCGCCGCCGCGGGCGCGATCTTCAGCGCGACCTGCTTCGGCGTCCTCGCCGCCGGCACCTGGCTGGACGGCACGGCGGCGGTCGTCGTGCTCTGCGGCGTGATCGTCGGGTTCAGCATCGCCGAGTGCATCCACGGCGCCGTCAACAACCCGCTGATCGCCGACCTCGCGCCGCCCGCGCTGCTCGGCCGCTACATGGCGCTGCGCACGACCGCGTGGCAGGTCGGCTTCCTCGCGGGCCCGGCCCTCGGCAGCATCGTCCTCGCCCGCTCGCCCGTTGCGCTCTGGTGCGGAGCGGCCTTCCTGTGCGCTGTTGCAGGCGCCGGATTCCTCGTCCTGGAGCGCTTCATTCCGCCTGAGCTAGCGGTTGCGCCGGGCCCGGAGCGAGTTCGCCGCAAGGCTTTCCGGGTACTATGGCGAACCCCTGCCATGAGAGTCGACGACCCCCTCAGTACCGGTGCCGAGCCTGCCACGCATCAAGCGTCCGAGACCTCGCACGCAGGCGGGGGACGCACAGGCGCGCGCTGAGCCCCGGCACGCCGAGCTCAGTGCCCACGGCCTGACCTGGATCCACCTCGACGCGCCGACGTTGCGCGAGGTTCAGATGCTCGCCGACCGCTTCGGCTGGCATCCGCTCGACCTCGAGGACGTGCTCTCGCGACGGCAGCGCCCGAAGATCGACGAGTACCCCGACTACCTGTTTGGGATCCTCCACTTCCCGGTCTACGACAAGTCGATCCAGCGCCTCAACGCAGCCGAGCTCGACTTCTTCGTCGGCAACGGCTACCTCGTCACGCTGCCGAAGGTCGAGCTGCTCCCCGTGACGCGTCTCTTCGCCCGGTGCCAGGAGGACGAGGAGCTGCGCGACCAGCTCTTCTCGAAGGGGTCGGGCTACCTGCTCTACCACATCCTCGACGACCTGTTCGACTACTGCTTCCCGATCCTCGACAAGATCGGCCACAAGCTCGACTCGGTCGAGGACGACATGTTCGAGGTGCGGGCCGAGGAGGTCGTCCGCGACCTCTCGAACGTCAAGCAGGAGATCATCTCCTACCGCAAGATCATCAAGCCCGAGCGCTCCACGTTGCGCGTGCTCGAGCGCCAGGTCGAGCGCTTCCTGCCCGAGGACCTCGAGCTCTACTTCGACGATATCGTCGACGCAAGCGAGCGGATCTGGGACCTGCTCGACAACTACAAGGAGGTCGTGGAGGCGCTCGAGCAGACGAACGAGTCGGTCATCTCGCACCGCCAGAACGACGTCCTGCGCGTGCTCACGGTCGTGACGGTGATCCTGCTTCCGCTGACCCTGATCACCGGCATCTTCGGCATGAACGTCCACTTCCCGGGCTTCGAGTCGGCCGCCGCATTCTGGGTGCTCGTCGGCTTCATGCTCGGCCTCGCGATCGGGCTGACGGCGTTCTTCCGGCTCAAGCGCTGGCTCTAGGCGCAACCGCCACCGTACGGGTTTTCGCTGATCCTGGTTCCGGCTTCTCCCTGAAAGCGATCCGGTGGCTTCCCCGGACGTTCTCCGCGCCGTCGCAGTGTTGGCTTCGCGAAACGCACCAACTCGCGACGGAGGTAATCGAAATGCAGAAGCTGATGGTCATCGGAATCGCCGCACTAGCGCTTGCCGCGCCGGCCGCGGCCGGGAGGGCGCCGCTCGTGATCGGAATGCACGACCCGGGCTGCCACTGGTTCCACGTCGGCGGCAAGTACGTGAAGTCGGTCACGCGCACCGGCCCGGTCACGCTCCTCAACCAGGACGAGGCCGCGCTCAAGATCAAGGGCCCGGGCGGCACGAAGCTCGAGCCGGTCGGCCAGAAGCTCACGCTCCACGCCAAGGGCACCTACCGAATCACGATGGTGCGCCAGGCGCCCGACGACAACCACCTGGTTCTCCGCATCAAGTAGCGCGCGCCTGGGCGCGCCTACGACGAGGGCCCGCCGCCGTGCGGGCCTTCGCTCGTGTCAGGCGTTGACGATGAAGACCGGCGTGCCGATGCGGACGTGGTCGAACAGCCACTCGGCGTCGGGGATCCGCATGCGGATGCACCCGTGCGAGGCCGAGTAGCCGATCGAGGCCGCGTCCGGCGTGCCGTGCATGCCGACGCCCGCCGCGTCGAGACCCATCCAGCGCGTGCCGAGCGGGTTCCCCGGGCCGGGCGGGACAGGCTTCAGGCCCTGCGCCCACGGCGAGTCCGGCGGCCGCCACCACGGGTTGCGCTGCTTGACGACGACGTGCCAGTCGCCGAGCGGCGTCGGGTAGATCGCCTGGCCGGTCGCGACCTGGAACGTCCGCCAGGGCTGCATTCCGTTGTAGAGGTGCATGACGTTCGAGGAGCGGTAGATCACGACGACCGAGCCGAAGTTCCCGGCCGACACGGTCGGCGCGACCGTGCGGGCGGCGGGCCGCAGCACCGGCGCGCGGCGGGCGATCGCGAGCGCGGCCGTGATCCGCTGCACGGTCTGCTCCTCGTCGAGCGCGATCCCGGGCTTGCCGGCCTCGATCACGGGCTGCAGGCCCTTGAGCGACGCCGTTGCGTCCGTCGGCTCGACCGACAGGCGCCCGTCGAGCGCCTGGACGTACTTCTGGATCCGCGCCTGGTCGACCTTGACCTGAAGCGAGAGGTGGTCGGCCGGCGTCGCCTTCAGCACGTCCTGCACGGCGTTGTCGGTGTCGACGCTCGCCCCAAGGGCCGCCGGCCGGACGCTCCAGTGCTTGCCGTAGAAGACGAAGTGCAGCGGGCGGTTGTACCACCACGAGATCGCGTTCCGTGCCTGCTCGGAGGTGAGCCCGCCCAGCGCGACGCCGCCGATCGCGACGCCGGGCCGGACCGCGGCAGTGCGCTGAGCACTGGGCGCGGCGGCTCCGGAAGCGACGGCAGCCAATGCGACGAACAGCACGAACCGCTTCACGTGCGGGATTTTACGGCGTCGTTGGACTGAACGATAGGCTCGGCCGCGTGACCAAGCAGCTCTGGGCGCCGTGGCGGCTCGAGTACATCAAGCAGGCCGACGAGCAGCCCGGCTGTGTCTTCTGCGACGCGGCCGCCGGGGACGACGAAGAGCGGCTCGTGGTGCACCGCGGCGGGCACTCGTTCGTGCTGCTGAACAAGTTCCCCTACTCGTCCGGGCACCTGATGGTCGCCCCCTTCCGCCACGTCGGCGAGCTCGATGCGCTTACGGACGAGGAGGCGCTGGAGGTCCACCGGCTCGCGACGCAGGGGCTCGCCGCCCTGCGCGAGGTCTACGGCCCCGAAGGCTTCAACCTCGGCTGGAACCTCGGCCGCGTCGCCGGCGCCGGCGTCGTCGACCACATCCACCTCCACGTCGTGCCCCGCTGGGCGGGTGACACCAACTTCATGCCCGTCCTCGCAGACGTGAAGGTGCTCCCCGAGCACCTAGTCGAGACCCGCCGGCGCCTCGCCGACGCGTGGCCTAGCTGAAGAACTCCCCGACCGCTTCGATCGTTCGGTCGATCTCCTGGTAGCCGTGCGCGGTCGAGAGGAACATCGCCTCGTTCTGACTAGGAGCGAGGTAGATCCCGCGCTCGAGCAGGTGCCGGAACAGGCCGGGATAGTCGTCGACGAAAAGCGTCGCCATCGCGCCGACGCGTTCGAAGCGGCCGTACCGGCCAAGCGCGTCGAGCCGGCGTCCCTTCTCCTCGAGCTGCTTGTACACCTCGGGTGTCAGACGGCGTAACACTGAGAGGCCCGCTGCGGTCGCGAGCGGGTTCCCGGAGAGCGTTCCCGCCTGATAGACGTCGCCGGCCGGCGCCAGGCGCTCCATCAGGTGGGCGTGCCCGCCGAAGGCCGCGAGCGGTAGCCCTCCGCCGACGATCTTGCCGAGCACGGTCAGGTCGGGCACCACGCCGAAGCGCTCCTGCGCGCCGCCGCGGGCGACGCGGAAGCCGGTGATCACCTCGTCGAAGACAAGCAGCGCCCCGCTCGCGTCGCAGAGCCGCCGCAGCCCTTCGAGAAAGCCGTCCGGCGGCGGGACGACGCCCATGTTCCCGGCGACCGGCTCGACGAAGACGCACGCAGCCCCGTCGACCGCCTGCTCGACCGCCTCCAGGTCGCCGTAGTCGACGACGCGGCCCTCCCCGTGCGCGTCGATCCCGAGCGTCCGCACGCCGGAGCCGGCTTCGGAGAGGAACGGGTCCGCGTGCCCGTGGTAGTTGCCGCGGAAGCGGACGAACGGCTCGCGCCCGGTCGCCGCCCGCGCAAGGCGCAGCGTCGTCATCGCCGCCTCCGTCCCCGAGGACACGAGCCGCACCAGCTCGACCGACGGCACCGCCGAGACGATTTCCTCGCCGAGCAGGACCTCGCGCTCGGTCGCCGTGCCGAAGCTCGTCCCCTCGCGCGCCGCCTCGACGACCGCCGAGACCGTGTCCGGATCGGTGTGCCCGAAGATCAGCGGCCCCCAGGAGAGCACCCAGTCGACGTAGCGGCGGCCGTCGACGTCCACGAGGTAAGCGCCCTCGCCGCGCGCGGCGAAGAGCGGCACCTCCAGCCCGACGGCCTTCATCGCCCGCACCGGTGAGTTGACGCCGCCGGGAATCACCCTGAGCGCCCGCTCGTAGAGCTCGCGAGATGTCACTCGTCGCGCAGGGCGAAGAGGTCGCGCAGCGGCTCGGAGCCGGTCTCCTTCGCGCGCACGGTCGGCGCGTGCAGGAGCTTGTTCACGATCTGCGCGGTCAGCGTCTCGACGGTCTCGCGCTCCCGCGGCGAGAGCTCGGCCAGGCGCGCGCCAGCGCGCGCGAGCTCTTCGGCCCGGATCTCCTCCGCGCGTGCCCGGAGGTCGCGGATCGCGTCTGCGGCGTCGCGCGACCGGCGCCACTCGGCGAAGCGGGTGGCCTCCTCGGCCACGATCGCCTCGGCCTCGCGCACCTCGTCCTCGCGCCCGACAAGCCCTTCGCCCAGCGCGTCGATGTCGAACAGGGTGCAGCCGTCGAGCGCGCCGATCGCCGGGTCGAGGTCGCGCGGGACGGCGACGTCGACGAGCACGAGCGGCTTGTCCCGCGGCCGCACCGCTTCGGCGTGGAGGATCGGGTACGGACAGCGCGTCGCGGAGATGACGAGGTCCGCCTCGGGCAGCTCGACCGCCACGGCGTCGAACGCAGCCGCACGTCCGCCGACCCGCTCCGCGAGATCCTGGGCGCTCTCGAGCGTCCGGCTCGCCACGACGACCTCCGCCCCGCGCTCTCGCAGGTCGCGCGCGGCCAGCTCGCTCATCTTCCCTGCGCCGAAGAGCAGCGCGCGCCTCCCCTCGACGCCTGCGAGCTCGCGCGCCGCCAGCTCGACAGCCGACGATGCGACCGACTCCGGCACCTCGTGCAGCGTCGCTTCGGTGCGGACGCGTTTGCCCGCACGCAGTGCGTCCTCGAAGAGGCGGTTCAGCAGCGTCCCGGTGGCGCCGCGGGTGCGCGCGACCTCGTACGCCTCGCGCACCTGGCCGAGGATCTGCGACTCGCCCGGCACGAGCGAGTCGAGGCCGGCGGCAACGCGGAAGAGGTGCGCCACGACCTCGCCCTCGTCCCAGCGCGCGAGCAGCGAGCCGAGATCGAGCCCGGAGCGCCGCTCGAGCTCTTCGCGCACGCGCTCCGGATCGCCGTCGGCGAGGTAGACCTCGGTGCGGTTGCAGGTCGAGAGCACGACCGCCTCGCCGAGCTCCGACGCCAGCTCGGCGGCGTGCCCGTCGGCGAGGTAGAGCCGTTCCCGCACCTCGAGCGGTGCATGGTGATGCGACACGCCGACTGCGAGCAAACGCGTGGAATCCGAGGAGGGCGCGGGCACAGGACCGCAGCCGATCCTACCTGGGGAGATACTCCGCAGCCGGAGGGACGATGAGCACGCCGCCACGGATCGACGGGGTCGCGACGAGCACGACGGGGCTCGTCGGCCACGCGCCGCACGGCCCTGCGGACCTGCCTGTGCTCGTCACGAGCCTGGCCGACTACGAGCACGTGTTCGGCGGGCCGCAGGCCGGCCACGACCTCTTCCTCGGTGCCGAGCTGTTCTTCGCCAACGGCGGCCAGCGCGCCTGGGCCCTCCGGCTCGGCGGGCAGATCGCGCGCGGGCTCGCGGCGCTCGACGCGATCGACGACCTCGGCCTCCTCTGCCTGCCTGGGCTCTCGAGCGGCCAGGCGCTCGCCGCCGCGGCCGCGTATGCCCGTTCGCGGCGCGCGTTCTACGTCGCCGAGCCGGCCGGGACGAAGGCGGCGACGATCGCGGCCACCGGTGCGATCCGAGCCGCCGACCGCGGGCACGCCGCCGTCTGGTTCCCGCGCCTCGAGCTCCGCGACCCGCTCCAGCCTGCGGCGACGACGCGATTCGGCTCCTCGGCGGCGGTCGCCGGCCTGCTCGCCCGGACCGACCTCGACCGGGGCGTCTGGGCGTTTCCCCAGGGCGCGCTTCAGGGCGTGACCGGCCTGGCGGCGGCGATCGACCCGCACGGTGCGGCGCGGCTCCGGCGCGACCGCGTGAACGCCCTCCGTCGCGTGCCCGGCCACGGGATCCGGTCTTGGGGCGCGAGGACGGCCTGCAGCGGGCAGGACTCGGGCGAGGAGTGGAAGTACGTCCCGGTCCGGCGACTGGTGCTCTACCTGGAGCAGAGCATCGACCGCGGGCTCGGCTGGGCGTCCTTCGAGCCCAACGACGAGCCGACGTGGACGCGGGTCAGAGCCGTCGTCTCGGCGTTTCTCGACGAGACGTTCCAGGCCGGAGCGTTCGCGGGCCGGTCGCCCGGCGAGTCCTACTTCGTGCGCTGCGGCCTCGAGACGACGACGCAGCGCGACATCGAGAACGGCCTCGTGGTGATCGAAGTCGGCTTCGCGCCTTTGCGACCGGCCGAGTTCGTCGTCTTCCGCATCCGGCACAGGTGGGACTGACGAGGGCATAGGCTTGTTCCATGACCGACCCAGGACTCGACTTGCAGGAGTGGGAGACCCGCTGGTCGGACCTCCAGGACCAGATCGCGGACGCGCCCGACGAAGCACTGCCCGAGGTCGTCCGCCTCGTCGAGGAGATGCTCGCCGTACGCGGCTACGACCTCGAGAACCCGGTCGTCGAGGAGAACGAGGATCCGGACATCGTCCGCGGCTTCCTCGCCGCCCGCGACATCGCGCGCGCGGCCGAGACCTCAGAGGTCCAGGCTGAGGACATCCAGACCGCGCTGGAAGACCTCGCGGAGATCCACGACTACCTCGTCGAAGACCGCCCCGGGCCGTAGGCCAGCGCCCGAATCGCCGGAACCTCCGAGAGCCGCGAGGTCGGCAGCAGGTCCATCCCGTCGGGCGTGTTCAGGTACCCCGCCCGCGTGCCTTTGACGTCGGTCCGGCCGTACTGCCACACGATCCGCCGCGTCGCGAGGCTCACGAGCACCACGCGGTTCCGGTAGTCGTCGTTGATCGCGATCAGCCCGTTGTGCAGCGGGAGCGCAAGCGACGGATGGTCGAGCATGCCCGGGCCCGAGGACGGCCCGTACCGCCAGAGGACCCGGCCCCGGGTGTTCACGATCAGTGCGTGCCCCGGCCGGGCGTAGTCGGCGAGCAGAATCCGCCCGGCGCCGAGCCACTGCGGGTCCGACGGGTACGAGACCGGGGCGCGGAACGACCAGAGCACGCGTCCGGTCGAGGTGATGCCGTCGACCCACGAGCCCTGGATCTCGCTGACGAGGAAGCCGCCGCCGGGCAGGGGCGTGGCGCCGTTGACGGAGCCGAAGCTTCGCGGCGGGTCGTGCACGCACGCGCCCGTGCGGCCGAACTGGCGCACGACCCTGCCGACCCGTGAGATCAGGAGGACGCGGCAGTTGTAGGCGTCCGCCACGCTGCGGAGCCCGTTCGCGAGCAGGTAGGCGTCGTCGGGCGTGTTGAGGTACCCGGGGGCGGAGCCGCGCACGTTCGCGTGGCCGTACCGCCACAGCAGCCGGCCGCCCGGGAACGACACGATCTGCAGCGTGTGCTGATCTTCCTGGTTGCTGATGATCGTGTGGAACCGCGGGCCGAAGAACGCGTCGTCGTCGAAGCGGAACGGGAAGCGCGGGCGGAGGTTGCGCCTCGGGTAGCGCCAGAGGATCCGCTTCTTCCCGTCGACGAGGAGGACGCGGTCGTTGCCTCGGTCGGCGATCAGCAGGTAGCCGGGGATCGGCGCGGGCGGGACGGGCAGCGGCGCGGCCTTGGCCTTCCGCACCGCGTGCGAGGCGGTCGTGCCCGCGGCGTCGTCGGTGCGGAGCACGTCGATCGCGGCGCCGACTCCGCCGGCGGTCGCGAGCGCGACGACGGCGGCGAGCCACGCCACGCGCCGTCTGCGCCGCCGCCGCGCGGTGGCCATGCGCCGCTGCCGGCGCTCTCCGGCGTCAGCCATCCGAGCGCTCCGGCACGTCGATGAACGAGGCACCGGCCCGCGTCACGTGCGTCCGGACGTCGAACCTGAAGCGGTCCGAGCGGTCGCCGGGCAGGTTGTACTCGGCCACGTCGAACGTCCCGTCGCCGTGGAGCCCCGTTATGTACGCGATGTGCCCGAACGGCCGGCCGAGCTTCGGCCAGACCGCGACGACTCCCGCGCGCGGTCTCGCGAGGAGGCGCAGCCCTTTGCGCCGCGCGACGTTGGGCCAGTTCCAGGCGTCCATCGAGCCCGCCACGAACCAGTCGGTTCGCTGATGGTTGGCGTGGAGCGCCCACGCCACGTACGAGGTGCAGTTGCAGGCGTACATGTGCCAGCGGTCGACCAGCTCCTCCTCGCCGGCCTCCGGGCAGCGATTCGCGTACGGGTAGCCGTGGACGACCAAGCCGCCCGGCCTCGTCGAACGTGCCGGCGCGGACTCCCCGGCGCCCGCGCAGACGACGACCGACACGACGAGCGCGAAGGTGAAGAGCAGCCGACCGGCTGGCATGGACGACGGGCGGCAGGAGGGCACCGGCGGCCACAGGGTAGCGGCCGCACCGCCCGGCGACAGGCGTGTGCCGCCCGCCCTACGGCGTCCTCCCGGCGAGAATCTCCGCGAGCACGGGGGCGTCGATGTTCCCGCCGGAGACGATGCAGACGACCTTCTCCCGCCCGCGATCGGCTTCGAGCGCCGCCGCGAGCGCGAGCGCACCCGCGCCTTCGGCCACGACACGTACGCGTGACGCGAGCAGGCGGACCGCCGCAGCGGTCGCATCGAGCGAGACCGCCCGGGCACCGTCGAGCAGGCCGTTCGCCCGCGACCACATCTCCGGGAGGACCTGAGGCGCGCCCGAGCCGTCGACGAAGGACGTGCGGTAGTCGACCGGACGCGGCTCCCCGACCGAGAAGGCAGCCGTGAGCGCCGCTCCCGTCTCAGGTTCGACAGCCGACACCTCCGTCGCCGGCCGCAGCGCCTTCACCGCGCTCGCGATTCCCACGCTCAGCCCACCACCGCCGAACGGCACCAGCACACGTTCGACGTCCGGGAGGTCTTCGACGATCTCGAGCCCGATCGTCCCGTTGCCGGCCATCACGCGCTCGTCCTGCACCGGATGGACGAACACGCCCGGCGCATCGGGGAACGCGGATTCGGCAATTGCCTGCCACCACCGCTCGTACGGCACCTTCACGACCTCTCCGCCGAGCCGCTCGATCGCGAGGAGCTTCGTCTCGGCCGCGTGCTCGGGCACGACGACCGCGCAGGGGACGCCGAGCTCCCGCGCCGCCCATGCCACGCCCTGCCCCATGTTCCCGGCGCTCGCGGTCACCACCCCCGCCCTCAGCTCGGCCTGCTCGATCTGCAGGACGGCGTTCAGTGCGCCGCGGAGCTTGAAGGAACCGATCGGCTGGAGGTTCTCGAGCTTCAGGTAGATCTCGCCGCCGCCGTCGGTCTCGAGGCGAACGAGCGGCGTGCGCAGGACTCGACCGGCGATCCGCTCGCGTGCCGCTCGAATTTCCTCGAGAGGGATCACCACGGGACCGCCGTCCCGCCGCCGTCGGCCCGCGCCCGTGCATAGACCAGCTCCGCGGCCGCGAGGTCCTCGACGGCCAGTCCGAGCGACTTGAACACGGTCAGCTCGTCGGCCGAGCGCCGCCCCTCTCGCGCGCCGACGAGCACCTCGCCGAGCTCGGCGCGGATGTGCTCGGGACCGATCCCGCGCTCGCGGACTGCGAACAGGTAGTCGCCGCCCTCGTTGACCATCGACTCGCGGGTGTCCGCGAACAGCGCAGCGGCGGCGACGGTGTCCGCGTCGAGCTCGCGCGCGGTCGGGATCGAGGAGCCCACGGCGTTGACGTGCGCGCCCGGAGCGAGCCAGTCGTGCCTGACGACGGGCTCGCGCGAGGACGTCGCCGTCACGACCACATCGGCGCCGCGAACCGCCTCCTGAGCGGTAGCTGTCGCCTCCACTGGGAACGGGGCAGTCGCCTCCGCGGCGAAGGCACGCGCGTGCTCCGGTGTCCGGCTCCAGACCCGTGCGCGGGCGAACGGCCTGACCTTCGCCATCGCCTGCAGGTGCGACCGGGCCTGGACCCCGGAGCCGAGGATCGCGAGCTCCTGCGCGTCCTCGCGGGCCAGCAACCGCGTCGCGACGGCCGAGACGGCAGCCGTTCGGATCTCGGTCACCGCCGACGCATCGAGCAGCGCGCGCGGCGCCCCGGTCTCGCCGTCGAACAGCAGCACCCCGCCCTGATGGGCGTCGATCCCCCGCGCCGGGTTGCCGGGGAAGATGCAGACGACCTTCAGTCCGTACGCCGGCTCCGGCTGCGAGCGATGCCCCGGCATCAGCCCCATCAGGCTCGGCTCGTCCGGCGGTCTGACGACGAACCTGAGCGGCTGCCAGACCGACCCGCGCGCGAGATCCGCGAGGACGCCTGCCATCAGCTCGATGCAGTCCTTCATCGGGAGCAGCCGCTTCACGTCGTCGTGCGGGAGGACGAGCAGGTCGCTCATGCGAAGAGCTCCGTCAGGCCGGCCCGCTCGTCCGGCGTGAGGCTAAGCTTGGCCGCAGCCAGGGCCGACGCAAGCTGCTCCGGCCGCCTCGGACCCACCACGACGGCGGTTACGCTCGGATGCGCGAGTACCCACGCAACGGCCAGCGTCGAGGGCTCGACCCCGTGCGCTCCCGCCGCGGCGGTGAACGCCTCGATCGCCGTGTAGATCTCATCGCTCTCAAGGTCACGGTAGGGGTCAGGGCGCAGCGTCATTCGCGAGCCGGACGGATAACGGCCGTTGCGCCCGTACTTGCCGGTGAGCCAGCCGCCCGCGAGCGGGCTGAAGGGCGTGAACCCGAGCTGCTCGCGCTCGCACACCGGGAGCACGTCGTCCTCCGACCCTCGGCGGAGGAGGTTGAACTCGTTCTGCACCCACTCGAAGCGAGTCAACCCGAGACGCTCGCTCGTCTCGAGCGCTTCCTCGAGCTGACGGGCGTCGACGTTGCTCGCGCCGACTGCGCGCACCTTCCCGGACTGGACGAGCCCGTCGAGCGCGCGCAGCGTCTGCTCGATCGGCGTCTCCGGGTCCGGCTCGTGGGTCAGGTACATGTCGACCGCGTCCGCCGCGAGCCTCGAGAGACTGCCGTCGATCTCGCGCAGGATCCGCTCGTACGAGAGGCCGCGGTCGTCCGGGTCGCCGCTGACCGACCAGTACACCTTCGTGCTCAAGACGACCGGCAGCTGCCGTGCGGCGCGCCACTCCCCTACCCAGCGCTCGCTGCGACCGCCGCCGTACGACGCGGCGGTGTCGAAGAACGTCACGCCCGCCGCCCAGGCCGCATCCATCAGCTCGAAGGCCTGCTCGCGCGTCTCGCCCCCGCCGAACAGCTCGGGAGCCGAGCCGATTCCGCCGAAGTTCCCGCAACCGAGGCCGATTCTCGAGAGCTCGAGCCGCGTGCGTCCCAGGCGCCGGCGCTCCATGCGCAGAGCCTACTGCGGTCAGAGACTATGCTCGGCAAATGGAGCCGGAGGGCGAGGACTTCTCGCAGCCCGTCCTGGCAGGCCAGGGCGCAAGCGACTACGAGCGCTACCTGCGCACCGACGAGCTCCTGGCGCTGCAGAAGACCCCCGAAGAGCAGGTCGACCGCGACGAGTTGCTCTTCCAGACCGTCCACCAGGCCTCGGAGCTGTGGCTGAAGCTCGCCTGGAGCGAGGCCGAGCAGGCGACGCGCCTGCTCGAGCGGGGCGAGCTCGAGCCGGCCGAGCGGCTGCTGCGCCGGGCGCACCTCTGCCTCGACTACGTGCTTGCCCAGCTGGAGATGCTGGAGGCGCTCTCGCCCTGGGAGTACCAGGCGATCCGCAAGGTGCTCGGCCACGGCAGCGGCTTCGACTCGCCCGGCTTCCGCGAGCTCCGGCGGGTGACGCCGCAGCTCGGCCAGGCCTTCCAGGCGCGCCTGCGCGAGGCCGGCCTGAACGTGGTCGAGCTCTACCGGCAGGGCCGTAGCCAGGAGCGGCTCTACCAGCTGGCCGAGCTCCTGATCGGCTGGGACGAGCGGCTCACGCTCTGGCGGATGCGGCACTACCTGGTCGTCGCGCGCGTGATCGGCGACTCGGTCGTCGGCACCCAGGGCACCCCGGTCGAGCTGCTCGGCGGGCTGATCAAGCAGCGCTTCTACCCGGAGCTCTGGCAGGCGCGCAACCGGCTCACGGAGCTGGCGAATGAGGAGGGCTGAGCCCCGTCGGCGTTTCGCTACTGAGCCAAACCGTGTGACAATCGCGGGGTGAGGGACACGTCGCGTAGGAGTCTTGCGCCGGTACACGGCAAACGAATGACCGGCAATCGCGTCTCAGTCCGTACGGGAGTGTTGGAGGGACACGTCCCTGTTCACACCGGGAGTCACCAATAGGAGGGCAAGAATGAGGAAGTACGTCGTTGCCGCGCTCGCCGCGGCTGGGGTTGCCGCACTCGCTACGGCAGCCTTCGGATCCACCAGCTCGCCGAACCGCGCGAACGCCGCGGCCTCGGCAGCGACTGCGACGGTCACCTGCGGCAAGACGCGCACGATCGGCCTCGCGGCTCCGATCACGGGGCCTGCCGCTGCGATCGGAAACCAGCAGGTGCGCTGGGCGAAGTACTACGTCAAGCGCTGGAACGCTCAGAAGGCAAACAAGAACAAGCAGATCAAAGTAATCTCGGGCGACACGCAGCTCGGAGTCGACACGGCGTTCGCGGTCAAGGTGGCCAAGTCGTTCGCCTCGAACTCGAAGCTGCTCGGCGTCGTCGGGCCCGCGGGTAGCCAGGAAGTCGTCGCCTCGACGTCGTCCTACAAGGGCGGCGGCCTCGGCTTCGTCTCCGGCTCCGCGACCCGCACCACGCTCACGGACGGCCACACGGACGGCAACCGGCGCGGCTTCTTCTTCCGCACGGTGCCGAACGACGGCGCCCAGGCCCCGGTTGTCGCCAACTGGATGACGAAGAAGCTGAAGTGGAAGAAGGTCTACATCATCGACGACCAGGAGACCTACTCGCAGGGCCTGGCCGACGGGGTGCAGAAGATCCTGAGCGGCCGTGGCGTCAGCGTCACCCGCGACTCGATCAGCCAGACCGACTCCGACTTCTCGTCCAAGATCGCGAAGATCCCGGGCAACACGCAGGGCATCTACATCCCGTGGCAGCTTGCTCCACAGGCCCAGGCCTTCGGACAGCAGCTCCAGGCCGCGGGCAAGGGGCACATCAAGCTGTTCGGCTCGGACGGCCTGTTCGCCCCGGGCGTCTGGAAGATCGCCGGCTCGTACGACTCGGCCTTCCCGTACAACCCGAAGGACCCGATCGTCACGAGTTACATCAAGGCCCACAAGGGCAACGGTGAGTTCTTCGGGCTCCCGTCGTACGTGGCGGCCCAGGTGGTCGTCGGCGCCGTGACGAAGGCGTGCGCGGACGGCAAGGCCACGCGTGCCGAGGTGCGGAAGGACATCGCCAAGTCGAACCTGAAGACCACGATCCTCGGCTTCCCCCTCTCGTTCGCGGCTAGCGGCGAGATGCACGCTCCGGCGAACTTCGGGGTCTTCCAGATCCAGAAGAACGGTTCGTTCAGCCGAATCGGCTAGCACAGGACGCCTCTGAACGACGGAACGACACGTGTGGCCCACCCCGGTGGGCCACACGTCACTCTGAGAGAGTTAGGGACGGCGTGAACGCGGCTCTGTCACAGCGACTCGGCAACCTGGCAGGCCTCGGCCTGGTGCTCGTCGCCTGGATGTTCTACGCGGTCTACTTCTCTCCGACCCAGGGCTGGGTCTTCTTCTTCCAGCTGACGGTCAACGGGATCATCCTCGGCAGCATCTACGCGCTGATCGCGCTCGGGTACTCGATGGTCTACGGGATCCTGAAGCTGCTGAACTTCGCCCACGGCGACGTCTACATGATCGGGGCGTTCATCGGCTTCGGCGTCCTGACGCTGCTCGGCGGCCCGCTCAACCCGGAGATTCCGGTCGCGCTGCTCGTCGTCTGCATGTTCGTGGTCGCAATGCTCGGCTCCGGCTTCCTCGGCCTCGCGATCGAGCGCTTCGCCTACCGGCCACTGCGCGACGCGCCCCGGATCGCGCCGCTGATCTCGGCGCTCGGAGTCGCCTTCTTCCTCGAGAACTCGGCGCTGCTGCTCTTCGGCGCGCAGTTCCGCAACTACGACGGCTTCGACCTGATCAGCTACAACGGCATCCACATCGGCGGCAGCAGCGGCGTCTTCATCCAGTACCTCGGGGTGATCGTGATCGTCGGCGCCGTGCTCCTCATGCTCGCCCTGCTCGGCCTCGTCCGGTGGACGCGGCTCGGGAAGGCGATGCGCGCGGTCTCGTTCGACCGCGAGGGCGCCGCGATGATGGGGATCGACCCCGACCGCGTGATCGCGGCCACGTTCTTCATCGGCTCCGCGCTCGCGGGAGCGGCCGGCGTGATGTTCGGCCTCCTCTTCAGCCAGATCTACCACCTGATGGGCTTCCTCGCCGGCCTGAAGGGCTTCACCGCCGCCGTCGTCGGCGGGATCGGCAGCATCCCCGGCGCGATGCTCGGCGGCTTGCTCGTCGGCCTGATCGAATCCTGGGCCAAGGGCTACCTGAATGGCAACGTCTCCGACCTCGTCGTCTTCGGGATCCTGATCGGCGTCATGCTCGTGCGGCCGACCGGGCTCCTCGGCACGCCGGCGCTGCAGAAGGTCTAGGTCGAGGTGGCCGAGAACACACCCCCCACCCCAGAGCCCGCTCCCGCCGGCGTTCAGATCGGCGTCGACCAGTGGGTCGACCAGGCCGACCAGCGCCGCGAGCGTGCCACCGGGCTCGGCGGCAGGATCGCCCACCTATGGGAGCTGCTGCCCCCCGCGGGCAAGCTCGCGTTCCTGACCCCGGCGATTCTCGTCCCGTTCCTCCCGTTCATGAACGAGGCGAACCTCTTCAACTACGGCGTCTTCATCCTGATCTACTCCCTACTCGCGCTCGGGCTGAACGTCGTCGTCGGGTTCGCCGGCCTCCTCGACCTCGGCTACGTCGCCTTCTTCGGCTTCGGCGCCTACATCTACTCCTTCCTCTCCGGCACGCACCACGAGAAGGGCCACATCTACACGCACCACTGGTCCGCCCAGTACTCGATCCTGCTCGTCGTTGTGATCTGCGCGCTGCTGGGGCTCTTCCTGGGCTCCTCCTCACGACGCCTGCTCGGCGACTACCTCGCGATCGTCACGCTGTTCTTCGGCCAGGCGTTCGTCATCTTCACGAACACCACCGACCCGTACGGGCTCACGAATGGGTCGAACGGGCTCGCCAACGTCGACCCGCTGAACTTTCGCCTGTTGGGCCACACCTTCACCATCAGCTCGGTCAAGGGCTACTACTGGTTCCTGCTGGGTTGCGTCGTCGTCGTCCTGATCATCCTCTGGTGCATCGCGGAGTCGCGCACCGGGCGCGCCTGGAAGGCCTCGCGGGAGGATCCGTTGGCCGCCGAGATGATGGGCATGCCCGTCAACCGGCTGAAGATCATGGCCTTCAGCTTCGGCGCAGCCATCGCAGGCCTGGCCGGAAGCGTCTTCGCCGCTGCTCAGACAGGCGCCTTCCCGCAGAACTTCGGCACGCAGGTCCTGATCCTGATCTACGCCGTCGTCATCCTCGGCGGCACCGGCAGCCTCACCGGGATGCTGGTCGGCGCGATCGTGATCATCGCGTCGAACCAGGTGCTCGACTCGACGTCCCCGCCGAACAACGCCCGGGTGCTCTTCTATGCCGCGCTCGTCGCGGCGATCGTGCTCACGCTGAAGCCGTCGTGGCGGCGGATCACGGTCGCGCTGGCCGGGACGGCCGTCTTCGGCCTGGCCGTGCACGCGATTGTCGGCGCCGTCTGGTCGCGCGGCACCGCCGGCGACGTGACCTCCGGCGGCTTCCTCACCGGTGTCATCCGCCACTTCGTGCTGCTGCCGACCAACCCGGGCCGCCTTGCCGTCTACGGCTACCTGCTGATGATCGTCTGCGTCGTCGTCCTGGTGCAGCTGAAGGGCTGGTGGCGCGTGATCGCGTTCGTCCCCACCCTCTACCTGACCGCGTTCGTGTGGGAGAACCTCCTGATCGAGAACCCCGCGGTGACCCGGTACGTCCTCTTCGGCGCGCTGCTGATCGCGGTGATGACGATCAGGCCGCAAGGCCTGTTCGGGACGGCGAAGGTGGAGATCGGCTGATGGCGCGCCTGCTCGAGCTGAAGGGCGTCTCGAAGGCCTTCGGCGGGCTCCAGGTGATCTCCGAGCTCGACCTCCACGTCGACGAGCACGAGATCGTCAGCGTGATCGGGCCGAACGGCGCCGGCAAGACGACGCTCTTCAACCTGGTCACGGGGGTCTACGCGCCGGACGAGGGTGACATCCTCCTCGACGGGCGAGTCGATCGTCGGGCTCGCGCCCAACAAGATCACGCGCAGGGGCGTCGCGCGGACGTTCCAGACGCTGCGGCTGTTCCTCAACATGACGGTGAAGGAGAACGTGATGGCGGCCGCCTACGGCCACACGCACGCCGGCGTCCTCCGCTCGGTGCTGCGCACGCCCGGGATGCGGCGGGAAGAGCGCGAGATCGCCGCGCTCGCCGAGGAGAAGCTCGCGTTCTTCGGCCGGCGCCTGATGGGCTACCGCTGGGACCAGCCCGCCTACTCGCTCTCGTACGCGAATCGGCGGCGGCTCGAGATCGCGCGCGCGATGGCCACGAACGCGCGGCTGCTGCTGCTCGACGAGCCGGCCGCCGGGATGAACCCGGTCGAGACCCACGAGATCACGGAGCTGATCGGCAAGCTCCGCGAGGAGCTCGGCTACACGATCTTCGTGATCGAGCACGACATGCACCTCGTCGAGGGCATCTCCGACCGCGTCGTCGCGCTCGACCACGGCGTCAAGATCGCGGAGGGGTCCTTCGACGAGGTGGCGACCAACCCGCGCGTCGTCGAGGCCTACCTCGGCCTGCGCGCGCAGGAGGAGGCCGTCTGATGGCCGCCGAGGCGAAGCCGCTGCTGCAGTTCGAGGGCGTCCACACCTACTACGGCCAGATCCACATCCTCGACGACGTCAACCTCCACGTCGCTGCGGGTGAGCTCGTCTGCCTGCTCGGCGGGAACGCCTCCGGGAAGTCGACGACGCTGAAGACGACGCTCGGCATCGTCAAGCCGCGGACGGGCCGAGTGCTGTTCGACGGCGAGGACGTGACCGGCGAGAAGACGAGCTACCGGATCGGCCGCGGGATGGCGATCGTGCCCGAGAACCGCCGCCTGTTCGCGCCGATGACGGTACGCGAGAACCTCGAGATGGGCGCGTACCTGCACGACGGTGGGACGAAGGAGGACTTCGACCGCGTCTATTCGCTCTTCCCCCTCCTCCACACGCGGCGCCGTCAGCTTGCCGGCACGCTCTCGGGCGGAGAGCAGCAGATGGTCGCGATGGGCCGGGCGCTGATGTCGCGCCCGAAGCTGCTGCTGATGGACGAGCCGTCGATGGGGCTCGCCCCGATCCTCGTCGAGCGCAACTTCGAGATCATCCAGCAGGTGCACCAGGACGGCGTGGCGATTCTCGTGGTCGAGCAGAACGCCAATGTCTCGCTCTCCATCGCCGACCGCGGCTATGTGCTCCAGACCGGCCGGATCGTGCTGTCGGGCGCGGCCGCCGAGCTGCTCGAGCACGAGGACCTGCGAAAGGCCTACCTTGGCCGTTGATGTCGCGACCCTGCCCGCGCGGGTCCGCCACCGGTTCCCGGTCTTCGAGCAGCGTGTGTACATCAACAGCTGCTCCCAGGGCGCGCTCTCGGACTCGGTGCGCGAAGCCTACGCGCGCTACCTGGACGACTGGGACGAGCACGGCGCGCCCTGGGAGTACTGGGTCGGGCGGCTCGAGGCGGTGCGCGGCGCCGTCGCCTCGCTCGTGAACGCGGACGAGGACGAGGTCGCGATCACGACGTCCGTCTCCGCGGGCGTCAGCGCGCTCGCCAGCGGGCTCCGCTTCGACCACGGCCGGGACACGGTCGTCGTCAGCGACTTCGAGTTCCCGACGATCGGCCAGATCTGGCACGCGCAGGAGCGGCGCGGCGTGCGTGTCGTCCACGTCCCAGCCGAGGCCGACGGGACGATCCCGCTCGAGCGCTTCGCGGAGGCGATCGACGAGCGGACGGCACTCGTCGCCACGACGCACGTGTGCTTCCGCAACGGCGGTCGGCTCGACGTCGAGGGCATCGCCAGCCTCGCGCACGAGCGCGGCGCGCTTGTGCTCGTCGACGCCTACCAGACCGTGGGCTCGCTGCCGATCGACGTCCGCGCGCTCGGGTGCGACTTTCTGGCCGCGGGCGTGCTCAAGTACCTGCTCGGCTCGGCCGGCCTCGGCTTCTTCTACTGCCGGCGGGAGCTCGTCGAGCAGATCGAGCCGACCGCGACCGGCTGGTTCGCCGACCGCGACATCTTCGAGATGGACATCCACGACTACTCCCCGGCGTCCACCGCGCGGCGGTTCGAGGCCGGGACGCCTCCGGTCCCGTCGACCTACGCCGCGATCGCCGGCATCGAGCTGATGCAGGAGATCGGCGTCGCCGAGACCGAGGCGCACGTACGCGAGCTGAACGCGCTCCTCCGCGACGGCCTCGACGAGCTCGGCGCGACGGTGGTCACGCCGCCGGAGCCGGCGCGCAGCGGCGCGCTGCTATGCGTCGCCTCGACGGATGTCGAAGAGCTCGTCGCGGCGCTCGCGGACGACGGGATCGTCACCTCCTCACGCGATGCCAACCTTCGCATCTCGGCGCACTGCTACAACACCGCCGAAGACGTGCAGGCCGTCCTGCAGGCGCTCGCGGCGAACCGGCGCCTGCTCGCCTAGAAGATCTTCGAGGGTAGGCCGGACAGCGGGACGCCGCCGTCCTTGGCGACGAGCCACGTCTCCTGCATGTAGAGGCAGTCGTGTCCGTTCTCGGCAATCGCGTGCGGGTGCATCGAGAAGACCATGTTCTCGCGCAGCTCCGTCTCGACGCCCTCGCCGATCTTCGGGAACTCGATCATCGTCATCCCGATCGAGTGACCCGTCACGTGGCCGAGCGTGTAGCCGCGGGCGGAGAAGCCCTTCGACACCGCCCGGTGCGCGTCGTGCGCGGTGTTCCCCGGTCGCAGCGCGTCCTTCGCCGCCTCGAAGTACTCGTCGTAGGCCTCGTTCATGCGTTGCACCTCGGCGTTGGGCGTGCCGATCGCCCGCGAGACCTCGACCCAGTGGCCACCCGGCCCCGCGATCTCGAGCGACGGGATGCAGAACTCGCCGAGCGTCGTCTCGACCCGGGCAATCGCGAACTCGGCGCCGACGAGCACCATGTTCATCGTCAGCCGCCCGCAGCCCCCGGCGACGAACAGCTCCTCGGCCGGCGCCAGCACGGCTGCGGCGCTGCGGCCGGGCGCGTACGCCTCGCGGAAGGCGTGGAAGCCCTCGGTGTTGATCCGGACGCTGCCGCGCACCGATTCCAGTTCCTCGTTGCTCTTGACCGCGCGGGCGTGGTCGAACTCGACGTCCCAGTTGACAAGCTCGCACGCGCCCTCGACTGCGGCGAAGTCGCGCGGTGCCATCACGTAGTCGAGCCCATAGACCCCGACGCGCTGCCCTCGAAGCCGGTCGGCGAGCCAGTCGCCCGGCCGTTCGGCGAACACCTGTTGGTCGATCCAGCTCGTGCCGTGCTCGCCGACGTAGCGGGCCTCGCTCGGGAAGACGATCGCCGGCTCGCCCTCGCGCGGCAGCAGGACGTAGGCGTAGCGGTGCACGATCTGGAACCCCGACAGGTAGGTGACCGCGCCCTCGAAGCCCGTGTACTCGCTCCCGCACACGAGCGCCGCGGCGAGCCCGTCGCGCTGCAGGGCCTCGCGCACGTTCCCGTAACGCCGCTCGATCTCACCCGGGCTCACGCCCACGATCGCTCCAGCCCTCTCACCAGTGCGAGTATCCCTTCGTTCAGGGGCGTCGGCACGCCGAGCTCGCGCCCGAAGCGGACGATGCCGCCGTTCAGGTAGTCGATCTCGGTCGCGCGCCGGGCCTCGACGTCCTGCAGCATGCTGGCCTTGTGGTCGTAGGCGACGTCCGGGCGAGCGGCATGGTCGATCAGCTCCTCCGGGTCGGCGTCGAGGACGATTCCCTGCGCGGCCGCGACGGCCTTTCCCTCGTCGACCAGGCCGGAGACGAGCGCACGCAGCGCGGGATCCTCGCAGACGCGCCCATGGGTGAGGCCGGTCAGCGCCCCGACCGGGTTCGTGGCCGCGTTGAAGATCACCTTGCGCCACTGCGGCCCGCGCGCGTCGGCGACCGCCTCCGTCGGCAGCCCCGCGCGCGTGCACGCGTCGGCGAGACGCTCGATCTCCTGCTGCGCCGCCGGGCTCGGCTCGAAGGGGCCGAGCGTCGTGTCCCCCTTCACGTCCCACTGAACGTGGCCCGGCTCTAGTACCCGGCCAGCGGGGAAGGTCGTCCCTCGGATCACGCGGTCCACGTGCTCGGCGATCGCTTCCTCGTTGCCGACGCCGTTCTGGACCGAGGCGACCGAGCCCTCGGCGAACGCGTGCGCGGTCGCGGCGACGGCGCCCGCGGTGTGCATCGCCTTCGTCGCGACGATCCCGAAGTCGCACGCCGGCAGCGAGGCGGGGTCGGCTGTTGCGCGCACGCGACCGACGACCTCGCCCGCGCCCGAGAGGCGCAATCCGCCCGCGTTGATCGCATCGACGTGCTCTTGCGCGAGGTCGTACGCCCACACCTCAATGTCGTCGAGCTGCGCCAGGTTCGCCGCGAACAGCGAGCCGACGGCGCCGCAGCCGACGACGCAGACCCTCACGAGCGTCTCCAGGCGCGCGGCAGCCGCAGCTCGCGGCCGCCGGTGATTCCGGATGGGCGCAGGATCAGCACCAGCGCCATGATCGCCGCCAGGACGGCCAGGTGCGCCCCGCTCGGGAGGTCGAGCTTGAAGCCGAGGACGTGGACGCCCTGCTCGGCCTGGCTCAGGAACGAGTCGAGCCCGCTCACAGCGAGCGCGCCGACGACTGCGCCCCAGAGGCTCGTCAGCCCGCCGATGACGAGCATCGCGAGCGTCAGGAAGGTCAGCTCGAGGTAGACCTGATCGGTCGTGATCGAGCCGAGCTGGTGGACGAGCAGTGCGCCGGCGAAGCCCGCCAGCGCGCCCGAGAGCGTGAAAGCCCACAACCGCTGGAGGTGGACGCCGATGCCGACTCCCGACGCGACAGCGGGGTCCTCCCGGGTGGCCCGCAGCTGCCGCCCGAGCCGGCTGCGCTGGTACGCGAAGGCGACCGCGATCACGACGATCGCGCCGAGCGTCCCCTGCAGCGGGCCCGTCGACTCCGGCACGAGCGACAGCGTCGTCGCCCCCGGCCCGATCTTCGTCCACTGCTGCAGGACGTTGTGCGTGATCTCGAGGACCGCGAAGGTCGCGATCCCAGCCGCAAGGCCGCTCAACCGCATCAAGGGCAGGCCGACGATGAAGGAGAACAGCCCGCCGAGTGCGGCCGCCAGCAGCAGCGAGGGCACGTTGCCGATCGAGTGGTCGCGCAGAAGCGGGAAGAGCGTGGTCAGCACGCCCTTCTTCGACTCGAGCGGAACCGTCATCACGCCCGCGGCGAAGGCACCGACGGCGACGAACGCGATCTGGCCGAACGAGAGCACGCCCGAGTTCCCCACGAAGACGTAGATCGCAACCACGATCGCGACCGATACGAGCGCGTTGAGGAAGTAGACCTCGTTGGCGGCGGAGACGGTGGTCGACAGAAGCCCGACCGCGACGACGAGCAGCACCGGGCCGCCGAGCTGTACGAGCGGGTCGAGCCACCTCGTCATACGCGCTCGCCTGCCGCGTGGCGGCCCCAATTGAACAGCCCGGCCGGCCGCAGCAGCAGCACGATGATCACGAGCGTGAACACCGCGGACGGCAGGTACACGGTCTTGTCCGTCGGGAGCAGCCCGTTGAGCACGCCCGAGACGAATCCGATCGTGAACCCCCCGAGCGTCGCGGTCCACAGCCGGTCGATGCCGCCGACCACCACCCCCACGAGGACCACGATCGTGTCTCGAAGGGCGAAGTCGGGCGTCACGAACGGCAGCGTCACTGTCATCATCAGCGCCACCGTCGCGGCGAGCAGGCCCGAGAGCACGACCGCGAACGCGATCACGCGGTTGGCCCGGACGCCGAGCAGACGCGCGGTACGGAAGTCCTGCGCCGCCGCACGCGTGTGCAGGCCGATGGTCGTCTTCGCGAGCAGCAGCGCGAGCAACAAGAGGGCGCCTACCGCGATCGCGATCGCGACGAGCGTGATCTTGCGCACGTCGCCGCCGAAGACCTTGACGGGCTCGTTCAGGAACGTCAGCGCGGCCGTAACCTGGCCCAGGGTGCCGTCGCGGATGTCCACGATCAGGGCAACCGACTGGAGTAGGAAGGCAATCGCGAACGTGGTGACGAGCATCACCGCGGGCGACTGCCCGCGCAGCGGCCGGAACACGACCAGGTCCATCGTCAGCGAGAGCGCGACGACTACCGCGAAGCAGGTCGCGATGCTCGCCCAGGTCGGCCAGCCCGACGTGTAGGCGAGCGTGTAGGCGCCGGCCATGATCAGCTGGCCGTAGGCGAAGTTGACCAAGCGCAGGACGCCGAAGACGAGGCCGATGCCGACGGCCATGAGCGCGTAGATCGCTCCCAGCCCGATCGCATCGGAGAAGGTCTGGAAGTCAAGGACGGCGATGATCACGAGGAGAGGTAGGCGGAGACGATCTTGTCGGGGTCATGCGCGTCGGCCGGCGAGAGCGTCAAGCGCAGCTCGCCGCCGACGAGCACGTGCGTCCGGTCGGCGAGCGCGACCGTGTGCAGCGCGCGCTGCTCGACGAGCAGGATCGCGACGCCGTGCTCCCGGATCCCGCGCAGCGCCTCGAACACGCTGTCGACCGCGAGCGGCGCGAGCCCGAGCGACGGCTCGTCCAAGAGCAGAACCTCGGGGTCGGCGACGAGCGCGCGGCCGATCGCAAGTTGCTGCTGCTGGCCGCCCGAGAGCACCCCAGCCGGGCGGCGGCGGTACTCGTGCAGGACCGGGAACAGGTCGTAGGCGCGCACGAGCGGGTCGCCGCCATTGGGCTTCGACCGGCCCGCGAGACCAAGGCGGAGGTTCTCCTCGACGGAAAAGTCCGCGAAGATCCGCCGGCCCTCCGGGACGAGCGCCATCCCGGCGCGGGCGATTGCCTCGGGCGCGCGCCGGCGGATCGAGCGCCCGCGGAGCCGGATCTCCCCCGCGTACGGCGGGACGACGCCCATGATCGCGTGCAGCGTGGTCGACTTCCCGGCGCCGTTCGGGCCGATCAGGCCGACGATCTCCCCCGGTTCGACGCTCAGGCCGAGACCACGCACGGCCGCCACCGAGCCGTAGCGAACCTCGAGCCCTTCCAGCTCCAGGACGGGATCAGCCATCGGGCTGCGAGTGCACCGCCGTCTCGCCGAGGTAGGCCGCCGCGACGTCGAGGTTGCCCCGGATCTCCTGCGGCGTTCCGGCAGCGAGCGTCCGGCCCTGGTCGAGCACGTGGATCCGGTCGCAGACGCCCATCACGAGGGCCATGTTGTGGTCGATCAGCAGCACGCCGGTGCGGTGCTCGTCGCGTAACGAGCGTACGACCTCCGCGAACTCGGGCACCTCGGCCTCGGGCAGCCCCGCCGCCGGCTCGTCCATCAGGACGAAGGCCGGATCCGTCGCGAGCACGCGGGCTACTCCGAGCCGCCGCTCGTCGCCGTGGGCCAGTGCAGCGGCGTCCGACTCGCCGAGCGAGCTCAGCCCGAGCAGCTCCAGGAGCCGGTCGGCGCGCCGCCGGGCCTCGCGCGGCCCCGCCCCCACGCCGAGCGCCGCCACCTCGACGTTCTCGCGCACGGAGAGCGTCCCGAACGAGCGGCTGTGCTGGAAGGTCCGCGCGAGCCCCGCCCGCGCGCGGCGGTGGGAGCTCCAGCTCGTGACCTCCCTGCCCTCGAGCTCGACCGTGCCCTCGTCCGGGCGGTCGAAGCCGGTGATGATGTTCACGAGCGTCGACTTGCCCGCGCCGTTGGGCCCGACGAGCCCTACGACCTCGTCGCGGCGCAGCTCGAGCGTCACCTCGCGCAGCGCCTGCACGCCGGCAAACGCGCGCGACACCGAGGAGGCCCGGAGCGTTCCTCCGGGCCTCCTCTCTGCTTCCGCGGTTGGCGCCGTGGCTGGCACGCCGCCCGCGCTAGAGCTTCGGGACGACTTTCGCCTTGACGGTCCCGACGAGCTTGGCCTTGTTGTCCTGGATCTTGATCACGCGATACGTCCGCCCGAAGACGGTGTGGAGCTTCGACGAGAAGCTGATCTTCCCGCCGAGCACGTTGACGTCCTTGAACTTCACGAGCTGGGCCGCAAGCGCCGCGCCGTTCGTCGAGCCGTGCGCCCGCTTGATCGCGAGGGCGAGGCCGTCGATCGTGTCCGCGCCGCCGAGGAAGCCGCCCGTCCCGGGAGCAGCGCCGGCCTTCTTCATCTGGGAGATCAGCCCGCGGACGTCCTTGCTCGGGTCGTCGCCGAAGACCGACGCGAACGTGACGAAGTAGTAGTTCGTCACGGGCGGGCTCTTCGGCAGCCAGTACGTTCCGTCGCCGGCCCACGAGTTCAGGATCGGCGTGTTGTTGTGGAGCGAACGGAATCCGGAGACGAACGCGGGTAGTTCGCCGAACGCCGTCGAGGTGACGTAGACCTTCGCCTTGTGCGTGCTCAGCTGCGCGACCGCCGCGTTCACGTTGTTCTGGCCCGTCGCGTAGCTCTCGCGGTCGACGATCTTGCCGCCGAGCTGGCGGAAGCGCTTGTCGAACGCCGTGACGACGTTCTTGAAGTAGACGAGGCGCGTGTTCGTGGCGAGGCCGGCGGTCTTCCAGCCGCGGCTCCAGGCGTATTGCGCCATCGCGGAGCCCTCGTCCTGGGCAACGTTGCCGAAGCTGAAGGCCAGCTTGCCCTGGCTGCCGAAGCGCTTCGGGCCCATCTGGTCGGTTCCGATGCAGGTGGAGACCGCGAGCTTGCCCCGCTGGATCGCCTCCTGCACGACCGGAGTCGCGTAATCGACGTCGCACGTCGTGAAGAGGATCTGCGCTCCCTGGCCGAGCAGGCTGAGCGCGCACGACTTCGCCTTCGCCGCGTCGTTGTTCTGGGTGTCGCAGGTCTTGATCACGAACTTGCGGCCGAGTACGCCGCCCTTCGCGTTGACCTGCTTGATGCGGATCTTCGCGGCCGCGAGCGCCGGGTCGTCGAACGGGGCCATCTGCCCCGCCTGGTCGTAGGCCCACCCGATCACGATCGGCTTCGCCGTCGAAGCCGCACGCCCGCCGGTCGTCGCCGCGAGTGCCGCGACGGCAACGGTTGCCGCAACGAGCGCCACGAGGACGCTCACCCTTGTCGCACGTCTCACTGAACCCTCCTCTACTCGCGAAGCCCGTTAGAGCAGCTATTCAAGCGTTACGCGGATACGGGGTCAATCGGGTTCCATGACGCCTCGCGTGCGCGCACGAGCCGGTAGAGCGCCAGGTGCAGCGGCACCGGAACCCCCAGCCGCTCCGCCTCCCGGACGAGCGCACCAGTGATGTGCTCGATCTCCGTGGGTCGGTGCGCCTCGACGTCCTCGAGCATCGAGGGGTAGTGGCGGCTCCCGCGCCGGGTCGCGTGGACGTTCATCTCCCAGGGGTCCTCGTGGAGCTCGATGCCCGCGGCCGCCGCCACCGCCTTGCCCTCTTCCACGAGGCCGAAGACGAGGTGGCCGAGGTCGCCCCGGTGCTCGCGCGCCGCGAAGTGCCAGTCGTGCGGGAGACCGGTCAGCGCCGCGACCGCGTTGACGGTGGCGTTGAAGACCAGCTTCGACCACTGCGCCGGCCGAAGGTCGCGGAATGCGCGGGCCTTCAGGCCCGACTCGACGATCAGCGCCGCAACCTCCTCGACCAGCCCGTACGGCGTCTCCTCGTACGGGCCTAGCCACGTCTCGGTGTCGAGGATGTACTCGACGTGCGCGTCGTCGTGCCGGGTGCCGCTCATGAACGTGACCGCCGAGATCACCCGCCGGCCGCGGAAGGACGCCTCCGCGCCGAGGCCGTTCTGGACGGTCATGACGGCAGCTTCGGGCCAGTGCCCTGCCAGGCGCGCGGCGACTGCCTCGAGCTCGGTCGTCTTCGTCGCGACAAGCGCTAGGTCGGGCTCTGGCAACTCGGCCGCATCGGTGGACGCGCGGACAGCCGCGGTGAGCTTGCTGCGGCCGGAGACGTGCAGGCCGCGGTCGTTCAGCGCCCGCGCGTGCTCTTCCCGCCGGACGAGCACGGACACGTCGCACACCTGGGCAAGGTGTCCCGCGAAGAGGCTGCCGATCACGCCGGCGCCGACTACGCAGACGCGCTCGACAGCGTCCTCCGCAATGCCTCGACGCCGCGCCGGGCAAGCGCTCGCGGCTCGTCCCGCCACAGCGATCCCGGCAGCTCCGCATCCGAGAAGATCTCCAGGTCGTAGAAGCCGTCCCAGCGGAGAGCCTCGAGGATTGGCCCGAAGTCGACGGTGCCCTCGCCCGGGAGGACGCGGTCGTTCGTGTTGCGCGTGGGCTCCCGCCAGTCGGCGAGGTGGACGCCGCGGATCCGGTCGCGGTGCCGCTCGATCTGCTCGGGCGGCTCGCGCCAGAGGTGCCATGAGTCGTAGATCACGCCGACGTCCACGCCGGCCTCGTCGACGAGCGCCGTGGCCTCGTCCAGCGACGCCACCGTCGACCAGAAACCCATGAACTCCCGCTGGATCGGCTCGAGCGCGACGCGGACGCCCCGCTCTCGGCCCTCGTCGGCGATCGCGCGGATGCCTTCGACGATCGCCGTGCGGTCGTCGCCGGGCCCCGTCAGGAAGAGGACGCACTCCGGCTCGAACGGCGCGAGGCGGCGGATCCCGCTCTTGATCGCCTCCACCCGCTCCGCCGGCTCCTCCGGCCCTTCCATCAGCGGGAGCGGAAGGATCGACGGCACCGCGGGGATGGCGGCTGCCGCGCCGAGGCCGCTTGCCCGGAAGCGCTCGAGCGAATCGTCGGCGAGCTTCATCTCCCAGATCCCGATGCCGTCCGCACCAGCGGCGCGGTAAGCGCCGACGTCGTCTGCGAACGACTGGGTCACGGTCGTGATCTGCGAGATCGACAGCCTCATCCCCACAGCCGCCTGCGCAGCAGCCGCTTGGCCACCATCGTCCCCGAGCCCGCCCCTAGCCCTGGCCCGGGATGCGTGCTGGCGCCGATGTGCCAGAGCCCTTTGATCGGCGTCGAGTGACCCGGGCTCGAAGGCAGTGGTCGCCAGAGGAGGTTCTGGTCGAGCGTGAGGGCGCCGGAGTACGGGTCGCCTTGGTGCAGGTTGACGTTCGCCGCCTGGAGGTCGGCCGGCGAGAGCACGACGCGCTTGCGCAGGGCGGACTCGAGGTTTGGCACGTGCCGCGCGATGCGCGCCTGGATCCTGTCCGCGTAGCTCTCGCGCAGCTCCTCGGTCCAGGTGCCGTCGCCCGGGTCGAGCTCGGCAGCCGCGTCGCCCTTCACGCGCCAGGGCAGCTCCTGCAGCTGGATCCACAGCAGCCCGGTGCCGTCGGGCGCACGCGACGCATCCATCGTCAGCGGCTGGCCGACCACGACCGTCGCCTCGGCCGGCAGCAGGCCGCGCTCGGCCTCGTTGACGGCGCGCGAGACCCCATCGAGGCCTGGAGTCAGGTGCACGATCGCCGTCTGTGCGAGCCGGTCGTCGCCTGCCCAGCGCGGCGGCTCCGAGAGCGCGAAGTGGATCTGCATCTCGGAGCGCCCGTACCGGAAGCGCCGGCCGAGCTCCTCGTGACCCTCGACCAGCCGACCGTAGAGCTGGGTCGGCGTGACGTTTGCGATCACCGCCTTCGACGCGGCGACCTCCTCGCCGTCGGCGATCCGCACGCCGGCCGCGCCGCCGTCGCGAACGCGGATGCGCTCGACGTCACGGCCGGTCTCGCAGGAGCCGCCGTGATCCTCGATCAGGCGCACGAGCGCGTCGACGAGCCGGGCGCCCCCGCCGCGCGGGATCGGCATCCCGCCCTCCTGGACGGCGACGCCGATCACCTGCGTCATGAAGCCGGAGCCGGCGGCGTCGGGCCCGAGGCCGGTGTGCAGCACCCACGGCGCGAGCACCCCGTGCGCGCGCTCCGAGGGGAACGTCTGAGTCAGCCAGTCGCGGCTCGACGCGAGGACGTTGCCGGTGAACTCGACCGCGCCGGTGCGGCCCAGCCGCCGGTAGGCCTTCACGGCCAGCTTCAGGCCGTCGCGCGACCAGAGCTCGGTGCCGAGCACGCCGAACGCGAGGTCGGCCCGCGGCAAGAAGGACTCGACCGCGCCGGCCCACTCGGGGCCGAGCTCGGAGACGTTGTCGTCGGTCGCCCGGAGCAGGAACGCCGCCTCGCCGTCGGGGAAGAGCGTCGCCGTCGGGTGGTCGGTGTTCAGGTACTCCAGCCCGCGCGCCGCCAGCTCGTCGCCGAGCTCGGCGTGTGCGGCACCGCCGACCCAGAGCGGGTGCCACGCGCTGAAGACGTCGTGCAGGTAGCCGGGCTCGGTCAACGCCGCGGTGCGGATGCAGCCGCCGAGCTCGTTCTCGCGCTCGAGGACGCGAACGCTCCAGCCGGCGCGCGCGAGCAGCGCGGCGCAGGCGAGCGAGTTGATGCCGCTGCCGACGACGACGGCGTCAGTCATCGACCAGATTGCGGAACTCGTCGTCGTCGACGAGTCCGCGCTTCCGCGTGCCCAGCTCCTTCACCCGTGCGAGCACGTCTGCCCGCCGCTCTTCCGGCAGGTCGAGCCCCAGCTCCTCCGCCTTGATCCGAACCGAGTCGAGCCCGCTTTTCTTGCCGAGCACGATCTCCCGCCTCGCGTGCACGAGCTCGGACGAGTACGGCTCGATCGACGGCGGGTCGTGGAACTGGCTCGCGACGGCGCCGCTCTCGCGGCGGAAGAGGGTCTCGCCGGTAACGGGCTTCCACGGCTCGAGCGCGTACCCGGACAGCTCCCGCACGCGCTCGGAGACCTCGCGCACCTTCTCCAGCCGCAGGTTCGACGCGACGCCGTACAAAGCGCGGAGCGCGAGCGCGACCTCCCCCAGGTTCGCGTTGCCTGCCCGCTCGCCCATGCCGTTGATCGTCCCGTGCACCCAGCTCGCACCCGCCTGCACCGCCGCGACGGCGGCAGCGGTAGCCAAACCGAAGTCGTTGTGACCGTGAAAGTGCAACGGCACGTCCGGGCCGACCCACTCGGCGGTCCGCCCGACGAGGTCGGCGACCGCCTCCGGCGAGGCGATCCCGAGCGTGTCGACGACCGCGACCTCCTTCGCGCCGGCGTCCACCGCGGCCTTGTAGACCTGCTCGTAGAAGTCCGGCTGCGCCCGGGTCGAGTCGACGCCGAAGAACGCGGCGTGGATGCCGTGCTCCGCCGCGAAGCGCATTGCGGCGGTGATCCGGTCCAGCATCTTCTCGCGGGTGACGCCGATCGCGTCGAGCTTCAGATCCGAGATCGGCGACTCGATCACCGACGCGCGCACGCCGAGCTCGACTAGCGCCTCCAGATCGGCCGGCACGGCTCGCGAGAAGCCCCAGACCTCCGCTTGCAGGCCGGCCTGGGAGATCAGTCTGACCGCGTCCCAGTCGTCCTGCGAGACGCGCGGGAACCCGGCCTCGATCCGGTCGACGCCGAGGTCGTCGAGGAGACGCGCGATCTCGAGCTTCTCGTCGGGGTTCAGCACGACCCCGACGGTCTGCTCCCCGTCGCGCAGCGTCGTGTCGTAGAGCCCCACGGTGCCGCCGTGGCGGTACGCGTCGTTGAGCTCCCCCGTCCAGATCATCCGCAAACCACCCCGTCCGGGAAGGACGAGAGCTTCTCCACGCCGTCGGCGGTAACGAGGAAGTTGTCCTCCACCCGCAGGCCGCCGCCGCCCTCCCAGTAGATGCCGGGCTCGATCGCGAGCACCATGCCTTCCTCCATCGTGCCGCCGCCGGCCTGATGCGCGTAGGGCGGCTCGTGGGCGCGGGCGCCCACGCCGTGCGCGATCGGATGGCTCGGCTGGCCCGGGTAGCCGGCGTCGGCGATGCCGTCTCGGACCAGGCGGTCGAGCTCCGAGAAGCTCGCGCCCGGGCGGCAGTGCTCGAGCGCACGCTCGTACACCGCGAGCAGCTGCAGCTCGAGCTCCAGGTAGTCGTCGCGAAGCTCGCCCGGACACAGGTTCTTCGTGTGGTCGCACCAGTAGCCGTCGGCGCAGACCCAGATCTCGAACAGCGTCGGCTGGTCCTCCTGAACCGGCAGGTCGCCGGTCGCCGTGAAGGTCTTGATCCCCGGGCCCGACCAGACGAGCGAGAAGCCGTGCGCCAGCTCGACCTGCCTCTTCCAGCCGGTCCCCTCGCCGTGGACGAAGCCGTTCCAGAGCGCACCGGCCTCCGACTCCTTCATGCCCGAGCGAAGGTGCTCGCGGCAGTGCTGCATCGCGGCGGCGGCGATCTCGTTCGCCAGGCGCATGCGCTCGAGCTCCTGCTCCGTCTTGATCGCTCGCGCCCGAGCCAGCAGCGGCGTAGCGTCCGCGACGTCCGTGCCGAAGGCGTGGAACCAGTCGTGCGTGAAGGTCGTCGGCTCGCCGACCATGCGGTCGGATGCCTGCGTCCCGAGCGACAGCTCGAGGCCGATGGTGCCGTGACCACCCGCGGCCTCGGCCGCGAGCTCGGTCGTCCGCGCGAGAGGCGGCCGGGGGTCGTCCTCGGCATAGCCGCGCAGGTAGCGGACATCCTCCGTCCAGGCCGTGCGCGCCGCGTCCTCGGCGGACGCCTCGAGACAGACGAGCGTCGGCTCGCCCTCGCGTGGGAACACGACCGCGTCGTAGCCCTTCATCGGCCAGAAGTTGGTCAGGTAGAGGACGTTGTCGGGCGCGCGCACGACGAGCGCGTCGACCCCTTCCTCCTCCATGAGCGCGCGCACCCGCCCGAGCTTCGCCTCGTCGCGGGGCCAGGCCATCCGGCTCAGGCGTCCTCTCCCCACGGGCGCACGCGCGGCGGCGGCGGAGTCCCGTGCGCGTCCTGCCACGAGACGACCGGATTTCGGAGCACGCCGATCCGCTCGATCTCGGCCTCCACCACGTCGCCCGGCTTCAGGTAGAGCTGGCTTCGCTCCTCCTTCGACTTGAAGCCGGCGACCCCGGCGACGGTTCCCGTCGAGAGCACGTCGCCGGCGGAGTACCCGAGCGCCGAGAACCGCGAGAGGATCTCCGGGATGGTCACGCTCATGCGGCTCGAATGCGACTCCTGCCGCGGCTCGCCGTTGACGCGCAGCTCCATCTTCAGGTCCTGCGGGTCCGGGATCTCGTCGCGCGTGACGATCCACGGCCCGAGCGGGCAGAAGGTGTCGATCGCCTTGCAGAAGCTGAAGACGCCGGAGCGCATCTCGCCGCGCTGGATGTCGCGCGCCGTGATGTCGTTGAAGATGACGTAGCCGCCGACGTAGTCCGCGGCCTCCTCGGGCGGGAACCACTTGCCGGCCTTCTTCAGCACGACCGCGAGCTCGAGCTCGTAGTCCAGCTCCTCGGTCAGATGCTCGGGGTAGACGACGGGCTCATCGGGCCCGACGATCGCGTCGACGTTCTGGAAGAAGTTGATCCACGGCGCGATCCGGTGCGACCAGTCGACGTTCCGCGACTCCTCCTCGTGCTCGCGGAAGTTGCCGGCCGTGTGGAAGAGCTTCTTCGGGCGGATCGGCGCGCGCAGCCGCGCCTCGGCGAGCGGCGTCCGCTCGGCGGTCTCGTCGGCGCCGCCGCGCTCGAAGTACTCGCGCATCGTCGGCACGTCGAGGCGCACGATCTCGTCGCCGTCGACCCGTCCCACCAGCCCGTCGTCGTAGGTGACGAGTTTCACGTGCAGACCGTCCTTGCGACTCGAGCGTAGACCTCGGCCGTCTTCACGAGGCCGTCGATCTCGAGGCTCTCGCCCTTGCCGGGCTCCATCAGGCCAGTCGAGGTGCCGTAGTTCACGGTGGGGATCCCGTACGCCGTCAGCGCGGACGCGTCCGAGAACCAGCGAGGGACATCGCGGCCGGGCGCCTCGCCGAAGACCGCCTCGTGAGCCTCGTCGAGTGCCGCGACCAGCTCGTGCCCCTCGTCGCTCTCCGCTCCGGGCGCCGTGACGTAGACCTCGGCGTCGATCTCCCACTCGGGATGTGCGGCGTCAAGCTCCCGCGCCAGGTCGAGCACCGAGCGACGGGCGTCCGCCATTGACCGGGTCGGCGGCACGCGGAGGTCGAGGAAGACGCTCGTGCGCTGCGGGGTCCGCGAGAGCCGCCACTCGAACCCTCCGCGGATGGCCCCGACCGAGGCGATCGCCGGGACGCCACGGAAGGCGTTCCGCTCGTCCGCGGCCCAGCGCTCGCACCACAAGCGGATCGGCTCGAGCAGCTCGCCCATCCGCAGCACCGAGTTCGCACGACCCTCGCTGAAGGCGGTGTGGACGAAGTCGCCGCCGACGCCGAGCCGCGCCCACAACGAGCCGAAGTGGCCGAGGACGACCTTGCCCTCCGTCGGCTCGCCGAGCAGGCACATGTCCGCGACGCCTCCATGCGTGACGAGGTGCCGGGTCCCGGCCGCGTAGCCGCGGTAGCTAGCCCCCTGCGCGTCGCCGTACTGCGTCTTCTCGATCTCGCCGCAGACTGCAGCTACGAGCACGTCTCCCGCCAGCTCCTCGCCCCGGAGCGCGTCGAGCGCCGCGAGATAACAGGCCAGGGCGCCCTTCATGTTCGAGATGCCCAGGCCCCAGATCCGCCCGTCACGCTCCACACCGGCCGGCTGGAATCCCTCCACGCCCTGCGACCACGGCTCTCGCCCCGAGTACGACGTGTCGACGTGGCCGTTGAACATCAGCGTCTTGCCGCCGCCCGTGCCGGCGCGCGTCGCGAGGACATTGGCCCGGCCCTCCTCGACCTGCTGGAGCTGGACCGACAGGCCGAGCGCCAGCAGCTCGCCGGCGATCCACTCCGCCATCGCCTGCTCCTCGCCGGTGAAGCTCGGGATCGACACTGCGTCGCACGCCCATGCGATCAGCCGCCCGGCGTCGACGGCGCTCATCCGCGCACGTGCGGCAGGACCCGCTCGCCGAAGAGCCTGATCTGCTCGTGCCGCCGGTCGCCCCAGAGCTCGAGCATCACGTGCGTACAGCCCGCGTCGCGATACTCCTCGATCGCCGCGATGCAGTCGTCGGGCGTGCCCGCGATGGGCTTGCACTTGTCGAGCAGCGCGTCGGTGACCTCGGCCTTGGCCGCAAGCCGGCCGCCGCGCTCCATCGCCTCCGCCACCGGCCGGATCTCGTCTTGCTCGATCCCGGCCAGGTCGAGCAGCGTGTCGGCAGCGCCCTGGATGTTCTGCACCTTGTTCGCGAGGTACATGCCCGCGATCTCGCGGGCACCGTCGCGGCCCGCGTCGCGGTCGCTCTCGTGGATCGACGCGACGATCGTGCAGCCGATGTCGATGTCGCTCTTCACGTTCTCCCGGGTATAGCGGACGAACGCGGGGGTCGTAATCGACGGCGTCAGGCAACCGTCGCCGATCTCCCCGGCTAGCGCCTGCATCTTCGGCGCGGTCGCCGCAACGTACACGGGCGGCACCTCGCGGGGCGCCTCGGCGCCGTCCTCGAGGCCGGGCACCGAAGCGCTCCACGTCGAGCCCGAGTATTCGAACGGCGTCCCACCGAGCACGCCGCGGACGATCTCGACGGCGTCGCGCATCGGGCCGAGGGTCTTGTTGGTCTGCATCTGCGCGTTGTTGAGGAAGATCTTCGAGGTGCCGAACCCGAGGATGAAGCGGCCCGGGCCAGCCGCCTCCTGGACGACGCGCGCGTCCATCGCCGCCTGCACCGGGTGACGCGTGAACGGCGAGATGATCCCCCAGCCGATGGTCAGCCGCTCCGTCGCGCCCGCGATGACGGCGGAGGTGACGGTCGACGAGCGCGCCTCCATGCCGTGCTTCCGCCACCACGGGTAGGCCTCGGCCAGCCAGATCGTGTCGAGGCCTGCCTCGTCCATCACCCGCGCCGAGGCGACCATCTCCTCGAGCGGCTCCATGGTGAGCTGCATCACCCCGATCCGGAACGGGGGCACGCGCGGTCCTAGTCCTTGGTGGTGCCGGCCTGCCGCACCTGCTCCTCCAGCGCGGCCAGCACCTGCTGCACCTGCTGGTTCACGATCGGCTGCAGGACGCGCTGGCCCATCGAGCCGACGGGGCCCGCGATGCGGACGTCCGCTTCCCAGTCCATCTTCGTCCGGCCTCCGTCGTCGCTGAGGTTGAACGCCGTCGTCATCCTCATGATCGCGCCGACGCCGTTGCCTTTGATCGCGAGGCTCGCGAACTCCGGCTCCCGCTCCTCGGTCTTCTCCATGTCCATCGTCATTCCGAGCGTGCCGAGGCCAAGCGGGATCTTCACGTTCGCGCGCCAGTGGCGCTCGTCTTGGACATCGAAGCTCTCGACGCCCGGCATCGTCGCCGCCATTGCCGCCGGGTCGTTGAGGACCCGCCAGACCGCCTCGCGAGGAGCATCGAAGCCCCGCTCGCCGGCGACCCTCACCGCGCCTCCACACGAACGCGCTGCCGCGAAGAGTCCGGGTCGGAGAGCAGCTCCCAGACTCGGTGGTACGGGTTGCAGCTGTCGTAGACGATCGGGTTGCCGCGAGGCCGCAAGGCATCCTGCAGCGCTGCGCAGACGGCGTGGATGCCGGCGCCTCCGCCCTCGCCCATGCCCTTCGTCCCCATCGAGGTGAACGGCGACGGGCTCTCGATGTTGCCGGTCTTGAGCGGCGGCATGTCGAGGGCGTGCGGGACGTGGTAGTCGTAGAAGTTGGGCGTCAGCAGGTTCCCGTCCTCGTCGTAGGTGAAGGTCTCGTGGGTGGCCGCTCCGAGCGCCTGCGCGGTCGCGCCCATCACCTGCCCCTCGACCACCTGCGGGTTGATGCGCTTGCCGCAGTCGTCCACCGCCGCGTAGTCGACGATCTCGTAGACGCCGGTCTCCGGGTCGACCTCGACGACCGCCACGTGCACCTGGGCCGCGTAGGTGAGCGTCAGGTTGCCGAACTTGCGCTCGACGTCCGGCGGCTGGAACGGCGGCCGATAGACGTAGCGGCAGTTCAGCGTGACGTCGAGGTCCTCGGGCAGCCCCGCGTTGTTGGCGTTGATGATCGCGCCGAGCGCCATGAACGGCAGCGCCGCCTCGTGGTTCTCGCGCATCCGCGCGAAGCCCTCGGCTAGCTCGATGTCGTCCGGCGTGCAGCCGAGCACGACCGAGGCGAGCTTCTTCATCTCCACGGCGAGCATCTCGGTCGCGCCCTTGACCGCGCCGAGACCGGTGACCGCGAACTGGCTCGCGTAGGTGCCGGAGAACCCGGCGTGCGAGTTCCAGTACGAGTCGTGTCCGGCGCGCACGTTCACGTCGTCGACGGAGCAGCCGAGGATGTCGGCGACCACCTGCGCGGCCGTCGTCTCGTGGCTCTGCCCCTGCGGAGTCGTGCCGAGCGTGACGACGATCTCGCCGAAGATGTCGAGCTTCACCGTCGCGACCTCGTTGTTCCCGGAGAACTGCAGCTCCGGGTTGATCAGGCGCGACTGCCCGAAGTTGTTCGTGCCGGAGTCGAGCGTCGAGCCGATCCCGAGGCCGAGCAGCTTCCCGCGTGACTCCGCGTCGGCGCGCTTCGCCTCGAGCTCGTCGTAGCCGATCAGGTCGAGCGCGGTGTCGAGCATCTTCGCGTAGTCGCCCGAGTCGTAGACGCAGCCGTTGGGCGTCTCGTACGGCATGTCTTCGGCGCGGATGTAGTTGCGCTTGCGCACCTCGACGGGGTCGAGGCCGAGCTCGTGCGCCACGATGTCGATCACCCGCTCGGTGAACCAGAGGTGCTGCATCCGAGAGTAGCCGCGGTTCGGCGACACGGGCGCCTTGTTGGTCACGACCTGCTTGAAGTCGAGGCGGATGTGGCGCCAGCGGTACATGCCGGGCGTGACCTGCGCCCAGATGACGCCGCCCAGAGGCTCGTAGCGCAGCCAGGCGCCCGCGTCGTCGAGCGCGGTCGTGCGGAAGCCGAGCAGGGTGCCGTCCTCCTTGACCGCGACCTCCGTGTCCTGGAACCAGCGCTCGTTCCCGTGCGACATGGAGAGGTGGAAGTCGGTCCGCCACTCCGTCCATTGCACCGGGCGGTTGAGCTTCCGCGCCAGCAGGCAGCACGCGACGAGCTGCGGGTGCGAGGTGATCTTGTTGCCGAAGCCGCCGCCGATGTCCTGCGTGACGAAGCGGAGCTTGTCGAGCCCGACCCGCATCGCCGGCCCCATCATGATCGCCGCGAAGCCCGGGAACTGGTTGTTCGTGATGATCGTCCACTGCCCGGTGCCCTTGTTGAACTCGACGAGGGCGCCGTTGCACTCGAGCGGTGTCGAGTTGAAGCGGTCGAAGTGGAGCTCGGAGATCCTGACCACGCGGTCGGCCTCGGCGAACGCCTGGTCGAGGTCGCCCCACTCGTAGACGCCCTCCCAGGTCAGGTTCGTACCCGCCTCGTCGTGCAGCAAAGGCGCGTCGTCGACGAGCGCCTCGCGCGCATCGGTCAGCGCCGGCAGCGGCTCGTAGTCGACCTCGACGAGCTCCGACGCGTCGCGCGCGGTCTCGCGCGTGGTCGCGACGACGGCGGCCACCGGCTCGCCGACGAACCGCGCCTTGCCGACGGCGAGGCAGAAGTCGCGCAGGTGCGCGCCCGGTGGCGACGAGATCTGAAAGAAGGGATCGGTGAGCAGCGCGACCTCGTCGCCGGTAAGCGTGCCGAGCACGCCGGGGTGCTCGAGAGCCTTCGCGACGTCGACCGAGCGGATCTTCGCGTGGGCGTACGGCGACCGGACGAAGTGGACGTAGCCCATGTTGTGCCGCTTGACGTCGTCGAAGAAGACGCCCTCGCCCTGGACGAGGCGCCGGTCCTCCTTGCGCGGGACGCTCTGGCCAGCGTAGCCGCGCTTCGCCTCCGCCTCTTCGACGACGATCGGCTCGGCGACGGTCGTGGGCTCGGTCACTCCGCCACCTCCTGGCCCGACGCAGCCTTCACGGCCTTGACGATGTTCCAGTACCCGGTGCAGCGGCAGATGTTTCCCTGGATCGCCCGCGCGATGTCCTCGTCGCTGGGGTGCGGGTTGTCCCGCAGAAGCGCGGTCGCGCTCATCAGCATCCCGGGCGTGCAATAGCCGCATTGGAGGGCGTGGTGGTCGGAGAACGCCTGCTGCAACGGCGAGAGCTGCTCGTCGTCCGCGAGGCCCTCGACGGTCTCGATCTTCGCGCCGTCCGCCTGGACGGCCAGCACCATGCAGCTCTTCACGAGCGTGCCGTCGACCAGGACGCTGCAGGCACCGCAGTTGCCGGTGTCGCAGCCGACGTGCGAGCCGGTCAGGTCGAGGTCGTCGCGGAGGAAGTGGATCAACAGGCGTCGCGCCTCGACCTCCCGCTCGAACGTCGTCCCGTTGACCTCGACGGTCACGGTTTGCGCCGTCACGACCGGCGTGCCCTCCATCAACTCCCCCTCTTCGCGTACTCGACGGCGCGGGCGGCGACGACCTCGGCGAGGTGCCGGCGGTAGTCGGCCGAGGCGTGAACGTCCGACGGCGGCTGGAGCCCTGCGTCGCGCACTGCAGCCTGAACGGCTTCGGGATCCGCGGACGGAGCCTCGACGACGACGGGCGTCGCATCCACGCACCCGAGCGCAACCCGCACGCCGCCGTTCACCGTTGCGGCCGCGTTGACGATGCACGTCCCGTCGGCGCCGATCGGGATGGACGCGAACCCGTCGCTGCGGCCGGCAGGAACGGTGATCTTCGTCAGCAGCTCCCCGGGCCCGGCCGCGGTCATGTAGACCCCGAGGAAGAACTCCTCGGCCGGAACGGCCCGCTCGCCGTCCGCGCCCGTGACCGTGAAGTTCGCGCCGAGCGCGACGAGCAGCGGCGGCAGGTGGTTCGTCGGGTCGCTCGAGCAGACGTTGCCGCCGATCGTGCCCTTGTTGCGAACCTGCAGGTCTGCGATCTGTGCGCAGACCTCGCCGAGGATCGGGCGGGCGCGCGCCTCGGCGGACGCGATCAACTCGCTGTACGTGGTCATCGGGCCGATCTCGAGCGTGCCGTCCGCCGCGAGCTCGATGCCCTTCAGCGCCGGGATCCCACCCAGGTCGACGAGCACGTCGGGCGCGGCCGCCCGGGCCTTCATCACGTTGATCAGCGTCTGTCCGCCGGCCAGAGCGCGGGCCCCGGGGTACTCGGCGAGGACCCCCAGAGCCTGCTCGAGCGTCGCCGGCCGCGCGTACCCCACCTCGCTCAGCAGCATGCGGCAATCGTATGCCGACCCGCTCCACCCCTGCAACGAGGTCGACCACCAGAGCGGACGACGGGGCTCGAACCCGCGACCCTCAGCTTGGGAAGCCCGTCACATTCCGCTTAGTGGTGCGGCTTTTCGCCCGCTGCGCGCCGGTCTGTGCGCCGGGCGGACGCTCCCACAAGCCTTAGCGCCCTATGCCGTGGCGCCGCCGAAGAAATCGATAAGCAGTTCGTTGACGCGCGCTGCCTCGTCGTGATGAACCCAGTGCGACGCGTCGGCGAGGCGCTCCACGCGGTCGAGGTTGGGCACGTCGTCGTGGTGGGGCTCGGCGAGGTCCGAGCCGAGGTAGGAATCGCGCTCGCCCCAGATGACCAGCGTCGGCGCCGAGAGTGGGCGAAGCTTCGCTGCGGCTTCCTTCTGTGACTGCCTGACCGAGGCGCGGTAGTAGTTGATCATCCCGGCCGCTGACCCTGGCTGCGACCACGCTTCGACGTAGCGGTCCATTTCCTCCGGCGTGTACGGCGGGTTGGCCTCATGCAGGAAGTGTCGGAAGAAGTGCCAATCGCGAAGGTGGACGATCTCCTCTGGCAGTCCGGGCGTCGCAAAGAAGAAGAAGTACCAGGACCTCGCGAGCTGGCTCGGGTGACGCAGTCCCTCTGAGAGCCGCCGCGGATGGGCCGCGTTGAGGATGGCGAGTCGGTCGACCACTTCAGGGTGATTCATCGCGACGGTCCAGGCGATGCTCCCGCCCCAGTCGTGACCGACCAAGAGCGCGGACTCGGCACCGAGCCCTCCGATGAAATCGCGGATGTCGGTGGCGAGCAGGTCGACGCCGTAGTCCTCGAAGCCCTCCGGCTTCGAGGACAGGTTGTAGCCACGCGTGTCGGGAGCGACAACCCGGAATCCCGCGGCCGCGAGCGGTGCGATCTGTAGCCGCCAACCGAACCAGAATTCCGGGAAGCCGTGCAGCAGGACGATCAGCGGCCCATCGCCGGCCTCGACGTAATGCAAGGTTTGGTCGCCGACCTCGGCGTAACCCTCCCGAAGCTCGATCCCTACGTCAGGGAGCGTGCTGGTGGTCGTCATGAGGACCTCCTTCGGTAGGGAAATTGGGCGCCCAGACTACGCCCGCCGGTTTGGGGAAGCAACAACCGCCACCACTTCGCTGCGACACAATCCGTCTTGGTGCGTCGTTGGTTAGTCTCGGAACGTCCAAGCCGTCCCGTTCCAGAGGAAGTCGGAAGGAGCCGAGATGGACGTCTTAACCGATGTTGACCGGGCCGCGCCGGTGATTGCTGTCCACGAGATCGACATCGAGGCACCGTTGGACACGGTTTGGCGACTGCATTCCGAAGTCGACGCATGGCCAACGTGGCAGACCGACATCACCGCCGCGCACATCGACGGAGCCCTTGAACCGGGCGTCTCGTTCGACTGGACAAGCTATGGGTTCAGCGTCACATCGACGGTCTACGACCTGACCGAACGATCACGGGTGCTCTGGGGTGGAACCTCCGGTGGAATAACAGGCGTTCATGAATGGCTCTTCAGCGAGACGCCGAGCGGCGTGCATGTGACGACGACCGAGTCCTTCGCCGGTGAGCCCGTGGAGGCTGACGCGCCGGGGATGCAGAGCGTCCTCGACGCATCGCTCATTTCCTGGCTTGGCCACCTCAAGGTTGCCGCTGAGTCGTCGGCCTGACACGGCCGCGGAGTCCCAAGACACCGAAACCCGCTTCTCCAGGCGGCTTTCGGCTTGAACAGTGGAAAGCGGACGACGGGGTTCGAACCCGCGACCCTCAGCTTGGGAAGCTGATGCTCTACCAACTGAGCTACGTCCGCGCAGCCGCATTCTAGCCCAGGCCGA
>CAVXXW010000021.1:0-164698 GCA_963765785.1 uncultured Actinomycetes bacterium | reverse complement strand
CACGCGGTTTAGGAAACCGCTGCTCTTCCACTGAGCTACGGGGGCTCGGACGAAAGAGTACTGGGGCAATCGCCGCTCTCCTCGAGCACGGGCAGGATGCTCAGTGAGACGAGCGTCTGCTCCGCCCTGGGAGGCGGCGTCCGCTGCCGCAGCTCGTCCGCGAGCGCAAACAGCTTCCGCCCGAGCTCGTCCGCCTCGGACGGCGTGAGCGGCACGAACCAGTTCACGACCAGTGAGGCCTCCTGCCACTCGTCGCTCGCACGTCCCAGCAGGAAGCGGCTGCGCACCTCCTCGTCGCGCGCGAAGAAGACGGCGAGCATGCGCTGGTCGAGCGCGCGTGCCTCCGGGTCGCCATGCGCGATCCCCATCATCGCCTCCTCCGGGCGGACCCACCAGCGCTCGCGCCGCGTGCCGAGCGCCTCGTCCTCGGCGATGAGGCCGGCGCGGGCGAGCACGCGCAGGTGGTAGCTCGCGGAGCCGCGCGACTCGCCGAGCCGCTTCGCCACGCGTGACGCCGTCGACGGCCCTTCGCGCAGCAGCTCCCAGATCCGGAACCGGATCGGATGGGCCATGGCCCACATGGCGGACCGGGTCAGCTCGATCGTCAATGGAAAAAACCTTTGCAAACGATCCTCGCACGTCTGCGTCGCAGGAGGCAATGACCCGGCTGCTCGTCCTCGGCGCATGTCTCCTCGTCGGGGCCCCGGCGGGGGACGGCGTCCACGTCACGCGCGTCGGCGGCGCTTCGCCGACCGCCGGGAGGGCGTGGGTCGTGAAGCTCGCCGTCAGGCCGAAGTCCTTCAGCGGCCGCTTGCAGCTCGTGGCCACGGGGCCGAAGAGGCTCATCGCCCGCGCGCAGGGAGGCAAAGGCTCGTACCGCGCCCGCCTCGTCTTCCCGAGGACGGGCGCCTGGACGCTGACCGCCCGGGCCGGTAGCGCCCTCTCCCGGCTCGGGTCGGTCCGCGTGCGCCCGGCGACGCTCGTATTCGACCAGCCGACGGGAGTTGCCGTGACGCCGGCCGGCTCGCTGCTCGTCGTCGAGTTCGGGCAGCGCCGGCTGCTGCGGGTCGACCCGGCGACCGGGCGCGCTGCGCAGGTAGCGAAGCTGGTCAAGCCGTGGGGCGTGGCCGTGGCGCGGTCGGGCAGCACCTATGTCTCCGACCTCGGCTGGCTGAAGAAGATCGACGCCGGTCGCGCGCCGCAGATCGTGGCGACCGCCGACCCGGCCGTCGAGATCGGCCCAGTGGCGGTCGCCCCGAACGGCGACGTCGTGTACTCGACCGTCTCGGCCGTGTACCGCCTGGCCCACGGCGCCGGTCCCCCGCAGCAGCTCGCCGCCGGCACGACGCTGGCGGGCCCGCACGGGATCGCGGTCGCGGCCGACGGGTCGGTGCTTCTCTCCGACACCGGCAACAACGTGGTGCGGCGCATCGATCCCGCCGGTGCCGTCAGCGTCTTCGCGTCGGTCGGCAACCCGCGCGGAATCGCCGTCGCTCGGGACAGCACTGTCTACGTGGCCTCGGGGGACGAGCACCGCGTCGTCCACCTCAGCGCTTCTGGGCAGCGGCTCGGCGTCGTCGGCCCGCAGCTCTACGACGCCTACGCTCTGGCCGTGGCGCGTGACGGGACGGTCTACGCGGACGACATCGGCGACGACCTGATCCGGCGCATCCCGCCGAGCCCGTGAAATGGATTCGCGGGGGCTAGGTCGCGCGCCCCCGCGAATCTTCGATGTGGCTCGGCTAGGAGGGCGAGCCGTTCGGGCGTGTGCCGAGCGTCACGGTCGTCGTGTGCTCGGAGCCGCCGCGCTGGTACGTGACCTTGACCTTGTCGCCTGGCTTGTAGGTGTCGATCGCCGCGCTGAGGTCGTCGCCGGTCGCGATCTGGTGGCTGTCGAGGGCGGTGATGACATCGCCGGCCTTCAGCCCGGCGTTGGCCGCCGGGGTACCGCCGTTGACGGCGGCGATCTTCGCCGTCGACGCGTTCGCGTCGATCGAGACGCCGAGGTACGCGTGGATCGCCTTGCCCGTCGAGATCAGCTGCGGGGCGACCTTGCTGATAGTGGCCTCGGGGATAGCGAAGCCGACGCCGGCGTTGTCACCAGATTCGCTCTTGATCTGCGAGTTGACGCCGACCACGCGGCCCTGCGAGTCGAGCAGCGGGCCGCCGGAGTTACCGTGGTTGATCGCGGCGTCGGTCTGGATCGCGTTGGTGATGGTGAAGTTCGTCTGGCTCGAGATCGAGCGGTGCAGCGCGCTCACGATGCCGCTGGTGACCGTCTCCTCGAGGCCGAACGGGCTGCCGATGGCGACGACGCCGTCACCGACCTGCAGGTCGGTCGAGCTGCCGACGCTGAGCGGGTAGAGCTGGGAAGAAGGTGCGTCGACCTTGATCACGGCGAGGTCGGTGGTCTTGTCGGCGCCCACGAGGTGCGCTCTGTACGTCTTGCCGTTCCAGAACTGGACGGAGATCGAGGTGGCCCCGTCGACGACGTGCTCGTTCGTGACGATGTGGCCCTGGTCGTCGTAGACCCAGCCGGAACCCTCCGCCTGGGTCTTCTGGCTGCCGCCGCCGAACGGCGTCTGCTGGCCGCCGCTGTTCGACTCGACGGTGATCTCGACGACGCCTCGGTAGGCCTTGCGGTAGATCTGGTTCACCGAGAGCGGCGCCGATGAGCTCGCGACGGGCTGGGCCTCGTGCACGGTGACCTGCTTGACGACGGTCTTCGTGCCGCCGTCGTGGAGCGTTGCGAACGCGACCGCCCCGCCGCCCGCACCTATGCAGGCTGCTGCTAGGAGAGACGCGAGAATGACTCGGTGCGGACGGCGGGACATCTGGGGGAGGTTCCTTTCGGTCGCTTCGGTTGACGAGGTGAATAAGACCAGTCGCCTCTAAGACGAACCTGAAACCCCCGTAAGAAATTCCTGAGAACGACGAAGCCCCGCCGGAGCGGGGCCTCGTCTTTCACGCACAAGGGTTTTGGGGGATCCCTTATTCGATGACGGTGTGACTACATCAATCTGCATTAAGACGAACGTGAACGTTGGCTAAGAGTTCTCTAAGAAGCCCGTGCTTGCAGGGTGTTCTCACGCAGATCTCAGCTTGGGGCGCAACAATGCGCGCGTGAAGATCCTGGTGGTCGACGACGAACGGGCCGTGCGCGAGTCGCTGCGCCGCGCGCTGGAGCTCGAGGGCTACGAGATCGAGCTGGCCGAGGACGGGCAGCAGGCGCTCGACCGGCTGCACGAAGGGACCGAGCCCGACGCGATGGTGCTCGACGTCCTCATGCCCGGCGTGGACGGGCTCGAGGTCTCGCGCCGGCTGCGCCGCGAGGGGAGCCGCCTGCCGATCCTGATGCTGACGGCCCGCACGCAGGTCGAGGACCGCGTTGAAGGCCTCGACGCGGGCGCCGACGACTACCTGACGAAGCCCTTCGCCCTCGAGGAGCTGCTCGCGCGGGTGCGAGCCCTCTTGCGACGGACGAGTGACGGCTCCGGCGAGCCGCTCGAGTTCTCCGACCTCCTGCTCGACCCGCGCACCCGCGAGGTGACGCGGAACGGCGACCGGATCGAGCTGACGCGCACCGAGTTCTCGCTGCTCGAGCTGTTCATGCTCAACCCGCGCCAGGTGCTGACGCGCTCGCTGATCTTCGAGCGGGTCTGGGGCTACGACTTCGGCTTCGCCTCCAACTCGCTCGACGTCTACATCGGCTACCTGCGCCGCAAGACCGAGACCGGCGGCAAGCGCCGGCTGATCCACACCGTGCGCGGCGTGGGCTACGCGCTTCGAGAGGAATGAGCCTTCGCACCCGGCTGGCTCTCGTCGCCGCAGCCGCGGTCGGCATCGCCGTGCTCGTCGCGTCGGTGGTCGTCTACATCGTCGTCCACCAGCAGCTGCGGGGCGAAGTCGACAGCACGCTGCTCGCGCGGGTAGCCGAGATCCAGAGCGCACCGTTCCCCGTCACCGTCGATGAGAACGGCTACCTCAAGGTCCCGGGCCCCGGCATCGGCATCGAGAGCACGTACGTGCAGGCCATCTTCCCGAGCCATCGCGTCGTAACGGAGCCGGACTCGCCCGCACTCGCGCCTGGCGGCCGAGATCAGCGCGCGGCGCAGGCCGGCCGCGGCCGGTCGTACTTCGAGGACAAGACGATGCAAGGGACCAAATATCGCGTGCTGACGCTGCCGGGCACGAACGCGCTGGGCACATACGCGGTTCAGGTGTTCCGGCCTCTGACGGCGGTCGACCACACGCTCCACCGGATCACGCTCTTCTTGATCCTGATCGCGGCCGGCGGGATGGGCGTCGCCGCCGCGCTCGGCCTGCTCGTCTCGCGGGCGGCGCTGGCGCCGGTGCGACGGCTGACCGAGACGGCCGAAGCGGTGACCGAGACGCGTGACCTCTCGCAGCGGATCGAGCCGACCTCGACCGGCGACGACGAGCTCGGGCGGCTCGCGGGCAGCTTCAACACGATGCTCGGGGCGCTCGAGGAGTCGAGCCGGGCGCAGCGGCAGCTCGTCGCCGACGCCTCGCACGAGCTGCGCACGCCGCTCACGAGCCTGCGGACGAACATCGAGGTCCTCGCGCGCGGAAACAGGTTGGCGCCGGAGGACCGCGACCGGCTGCTCGAGGACGTGATCGAGCAGATCGACGAGATGACCGTGCTGATCGGCGAGATGATCGAGCTGGCGCGCGCGGCGCGGCCCGACGCGATCGAGGAGCCGGCGCGCGACGTCCGTCTCGACGAGCTCGCGACGGAGGCGGTCGAGCGCGCCCGGCGGAACCGCCCGGAGGTGGCGTTCACGACGGACTTCGACGACTCGCTCGTCCACGGCACGCCGTCGCGGATCGAGCGCGCGGTCGCGAACCTGCTCGACAACGCGGCCAAGTGGAGCCCGACGGGCGGCCCGGTCGAGGTTGCGGTGCGCGACGGCGAGGTCTCGGTGCGCGACCACGGGCCCGGGATCGCCGACGAAGACCTGCCCTACGTCTTCGACCGCTTCTACCGCTCGCGCGGCGCGCGCGGGATGCCGGGCTCCGGCCTCGGCCTCGCGATCGTGAAGCAGGTCGCGGAGTCGCACGGCGGCACCGTCGTGGCCGAGTGTCCTGCAGACGGCGGCACCCTGATGCGGATGCGCCTCAACGGCGGCCCGCACTCTTAGCCACTTCTCACGCGCCTCTCAGGCCGTCTTCAGAGACCGCTGGTTTCCTGGGCCCATGTACGCGAGCCCGACCCCTCCCCAGTCGCGGATCGCACAAGCCCGCCGCCGGGCCGCCGGCGCCAAGCAGACAGCAGTCGCGGCGGCCGCGGCGGGCTTCATCGCCCTCATCCTCCTCGCCCGCGTGAGCCATCCCGGCCACTCGAGCTCGGCGAGCTCGCCGAGCGTCTCGACCCCGGCGACGAGCTCGCAGGAGAACGACGACGGCTCCAGCCTCAGCCCCGGCACGCTCGGCCAGAGCGGCGGCGGCTCGGGCGGCGCGACCACCGGGGTCTCGTGACGGCAGTCTGGTACGCCGCCCGCGCGGGCGGCCTGATCGCCTACCTGCTGCTGAGCGCCTCGGTCTGTCTCGGCCTGCTGATGTCCGGCAAGGCGCGGCTGAAGCGCTGGCCGAAGTTCGCGCTCGAAGACGTCCATCGCTTCCTCGGCATCCTCGCGGGCGTCTTTGTCGCGATCCACGGCGGCGCGCTCCTGCTCGACAGCTTCGTGCCGTTCTCGCTCTCGCAGGTGCTCGTCCCCGGCACGTCGAGCTACCGGCCGCTCGCGGTCGGCCTCGGCGTCGTGGCCGCCGAGCTGCTCGCCGCGCTCGCGATCTCGAACCACTACCGGCGGCGGATTCCGCACGGCGTGTGGCGGCGCCTGCACATGCTCAACTTCGCCGTCTGGGCGCTCGCGCTCGTCCACGGCCTGACAGCGGGAACCGACGCGACCACGACCTGGGCGCTGGCGCTCTACGTGGGCTCGGCCTGGTTCGTGCTCACGCTCTTCATCTACAGGGTTTCGCTGAGCTGGGAATCGATGCAACCTTCGGAAAGGAGCACGTGATGGCAGTCAAACGAAAAGTCGTCGCGGCCGGCGTGGCCGCACTCGCGGTCGGCGGCACCGGCGCCGGGATCGCGGCGACGAAGATGGCGAGCTCGCCGAGCGCTGAGAACACGGCGATCGTCGACGCCACCGCGAAGAACCTCGGCATCGAGCCGAGCAAGCTGAGCGCGGCGCTCAAGAAGGCGCTCGACGACCGCGTCGATGCGGCCGTCGCGGCCGGACGCCTGACAAAGGCTCAGGGTGACGAGCTGAAGCAGCGGATCGAGTCCGGCGACGTGCCGTTTTTCGCAGGTCCGGGTCCCGGCTTCGGCCACGGCTTCGGCGGACCGCACGCCTTCGGCCACGGGCTCGACGCCGCCGCGACCTACCTCGGCCTGAGCGAGGACCAGCTGCAGAGCCAGCTCCAGAGCGGCAAGACGCTCGCCGAGATCGCGAAGGCGCAGAACAAGTCCGTCGACGGCCTGAAGAGCGCGATGCTCAAGGACGCGCAGGCGAAGCTCGACCAGGCGGTGAAGGACGGACGCATGACGAAGGCGATGGAGCAGCGCGTCCTCTCGGGCCTGGAGCAGCGGATCGACAGCCTCGTGAACGGGAAGCTGCCTGACCGCTTCCAGGGCCGACCCGGCTTCGGCTTCCGTGGCGACCGCCAGGGCCCGCCGGCCTTCTCGGATCCCGCCGCCTGACCTGTCGAGCGCGCACGCGCCCGGTACGCTGGGCGCGTGCGCGAGCTGGCCGAGACCATCGAGCAGTGGCGCGCGCGAGGCGACCGCGTCGCGCTGGCGACGGTGGTCGCCACGCGGCGCTCGGCGCCGCGGCCCGTGGGCTCGAAGCTGGCCGTCTCCGAGCGCGGCGAGCTGTTCGGCTCCGTCTCCGGCGGCTGCGTCGAGAGCGACGTCGCACTCATCGCCGGCGAGGCGATCGCCGACGGCGAGCCGCGGCTCCTGACCTACGGGATCGAAGACGAGCTCGCCTGGTCGGTCGGGCTGCCGTGCGGCGGCGAGATCGACGTCTTCGTCGAGCGGTTCGACGGCGAGCTGCCGGGTGAAGGCGTCACGTTGACGGTGCTCGAAGGCGAGCACGCGGGCGAGCGGCTGGATGCAGAGGTCCCGCCGGGGCCGTCGCGGGTGCTCGAGCTCGACGGCGCGCGCGTGTTCGCCGAGGTGGTCGGACCGCCGCCGAGGCTGCTGGTCGTCGGCGCGATCGACACCGCCGAGGAGGTGTGCCGTGCGGCGAAGGCGCTCGGCTGGCGCACGGCGGTGATCGACCCGCGGCCGGCGCTCGCGACGCGTGACCGGCTGCCCAGCCCGGACGAATTGACGGTCGCGTGGCCCGACGAGCTCGAAGCCGACAGGGACACCGCGGTCGTGGTCCTCACGCACGAGGAGCGGCTCGACGTCCCGGCCCTGACCAAGGCGCTCGCGAGCGATGCGTTCTACGTCGGCGCGATGGGCTCGAGGCGCACCCAGGAGAAGCGGCGCGAGCGGTTGCTCGAGGCCGGGCTGGACGAGGAGCAGCTCGAGCGCCTGGCAGGTCCCGCAGGGCTTGACCTCGGCGCACACACGCCGGCCGAGATGGCCGTCTCGATTCTCGCCGAAGTGCTCGCGATCCGTAGCGGCCGCGACGGCGGCAGGCTCGTCGCGCGCAACGGGCCGATTCACGCGCGCGCCTGAGTGACCGCCGTCCTGCTGGCGTGCGCTTCGGCGGCGCTGTTCGGCGCGATGTCCGTTGCGGTTCGGTTCGGGCTGCGCGACGTCCGCGACGCCGAGCTCGGCTCGTTCGCGATGTCGTCGCTTGCGCTGGCGCTGACCGCGGCGCTCGGGCTGGCGGTCAGCCACGGAGCCGGTCTCCGAGATGCGTGGCCGTTCCTGATTGCAGGCGTCATCGCTCCCGGCGTGTCGCAGATCTTCTTCGTGCGCGCGGTGCGCGACGCGGGCGCGGCCCGCACGTCGGTGCTGATGGGGACTGCGCCGCTCGTCGCCGTCGCGATCGCGCTGACGATTCTCGGCGAGCCCGTCAGCGCCGGGCTGGTCGCCGGGGGCCTGCTGATCGTCTCCGGCGGGATCGCCCTGGCGAACGAGCGCGTGCGGCCCGAGGACTTCCGTCGGCTCGGCGTCCTGTTCGCGATCGCGGCGACCGTGCTCTTCGCCGTGCGCGACAATGTGGTGCGCGCGATCTCGAAGGGCAGCGACGTGCCGCCGCTCGTGGCGGTGCCGGTCTCGCTGCTCGCCGCCGTGGCCACGGTGGCGCTCTACCTCGCGGTCACGCGGCGGGGCGAGTGGGCGCGCGGCTATAGCGCAGCAGTGCGCGCGTTCGCGCCGGCGGGGCTTATCTTCGGCCTCTCGTACGCGCTGCTCTTCGAGGCGTACTATCGCGGGCGCGTCAGCGTGGTGGCGCCGCTCGTAGCGACGGAGTCGCTCTGGGGCGTGGCGTTCGCGGCGCTGTTCTTGCGCCATAGCGAGCTCGTCGGCCGCCGGCTCGTCGTCGGGGCGGTGCTGATCGTCGCGGGCGGCGTGCTCATCGGTCTGTCGCGATAATTCACGCGTGGGCTGGCTGACCGAGCTCGTCGACGAGCGGGGCGCCGAGGCGCTCGACCTGCACGCGCAGACGATCAATCCGCAGTTCGTGAAGCTGCTGCGGACGATCGGCTTCGACCGCCGCTGGGCCCGAGCCGAGGGTGCGTACCTCTGGGACGACGACGGCAACCGCTACCTCGACGTGCTCGGCGGCTTCGGGATGTTCAACGTTGGGCGCAACAATCCGCGCATCCGCGAGGCGCTCGTCGAGGCGCTCGAGCTGGAACGGCCGGGCTCGGTGCAGCTCGGCGTCGACTCGCTCCCGGCGCTGCTGGCGGAGGAGCTGCTGCGGCGCGCGCCCGGGTCGGTCGGCAAGGTGCTCTTCACGAGCTCGGGCACCGAGGCCGTCGAGGCGGCCCTCAAGCTCGGCCGCGCCGCCGCCGGCCGCTCGCGGGTGCTGTCGGCCGAGCACGCCTTCCACGGCCTGACGCTGGGCTCGCTCTCGGCCAACGCGGGCGCTGAGTTCACCTCGCGGTTCGGGCCGCTGCTCCCCGGCTTCGAGCGGGTGCCGTGGAACGACCTCGAGGCGCTCGAGCGGGAGCTGGCCCGCGAGGACGTCGCGCTGTTCGTCGTCGAGCCGGTGCAGGGCAAGGGCGTCAACCTTCCGGCAGACGGCTACCTCGCCGGCGCGCAGGAGCTCTGCCGCCGCTACGGGACGCTCTTCTGCGTCGACGAGGTGCAGACCGGCTTCGGCCGCACCGGCCGCCTGCTCGCGCTCGAGCACTGGGGGCTCGAGCCCGACCTGATCACGGTCGCGAAGTCGCTCTCCGGCGGCTACGTGCCGGTCGGCGCGCTGCTGATGAGCGACGCCGTCTACGAGCGCGTCTTCGACTCGCTGCCGAACGCGGTCAGCCACGGCTCGACCTTCGCGCCGAACGACCTCGCGATGGTCGCGGGGCTGGCGACGCTCCGCGAGCTCGACGAGCAGGGGCTCGTCGGCCGCAGCGCGCGGCTCGGCGAGGAGCTGCTCGAGCGAACGCGGCCGCTCGCCGAGCGCTCGGCGGTCGTCCGGGAGGTACGCGGCCTCGGCCTGATGTGGGCGATCGAGTTCGAGGAGCCGGAGGGCGGCTCCCGGACGTGGCGGATGCTGGAGCGGATCCAGCCGGCGCTCTTCGCGCAGCTCGTCGTGGTGCCGCTCTTCCGCGACCACCGGATCCTGAGCCAGGTTGCCGGGCACGGCCTGAACGTGCTCAAGGCGCTGCCGCCACTCGTCGTGACCGACGACGACCTCGACTGGTTCGTCGGCGCGCTCGAAGAGACGGTCAAGCAGGCGGAGAAGATGCCGCGCGCACTCGTCCGCTTTGCCCTGCACGCCGCGCGCGCGGGCCGGACACCCAGGAAGCGTTTGGCTCGCGCCTGAGCCCTACGTAGTTAGAAGAACCACGGCTGCACGCTATTTCGGAAGCGTTTATCCCGAGTACGTCGTAGCGTCGAAGCCATGGAAACCACCGGCCTCCACAAACCGCATGTCCGCTTCGCGCCCCGTCGTGAGGCGCACCCCGAGAGCTGGGCGACGCAGCTGCGCTGGTACGCGCTCGCGGCGGTCGTCGGCTTTGTCGTCCCGCTCGCCGGCTCGAGCATCCTCGGCCTCCAGCACGACCTCTACCTCGGCGTCTACTTCGCGGCCGTCGGGGCACTTCTCTGGGCCTACGCCTACGCCACGCGGCTGGACGTTCGCGCAGTACTCGTTCGGAACTGGAAGCTCGGCGTTGTGCTGGGCGTCGTCGTCGGCGTGCTGCTCGTCCGCAACGTGTTCTCGGAGAGCGCGACGCCGCACCCGAGCGGCGCGTACTACTGGTTCGAGCTGATCTGGCGCGGCGGCGTGTACGGCGCGGTCGACGCCCTGCTCCTGACGGTGCTGCCGTGCCTCGTCGTCTACCGCTCGCTTGGCGGGCGCCTGCCGTCCTGGCGACTAAGGCTCGAGTACCTGGGTGCGGCGCTGGCCCTGGTCGTGACGCTGACGGCGGTCTATCACCTCGGCTACACGCAGTACCGGCAGGACGGCGTCCGCGCGCCCGAGACCGGCAACGTGATCATCTCGCTGCCGATGCTGCTCAGCGCCAACCCGATCGGCTCGGTCGCCGACCACATGGCGATGCACATCTCCGCCGTCGAGCACGAGTACAACACCGAGGTGCGGCTCCCGCCGCCGACGCAGGCTCGCTGACGTCAGAGCTCGGCCACGTCGACGTGCCGCTCGGCGATGCACGTCTGGGCCCATTGCGGTGGCTCGACCCTCATTTGCTACCCGTATTACCGGGCGGCCGACCTAACCCTCGCTCGGCTCCCAGCGGAATGCCTTCAGCGCGATCAGCACTCCGAGCGCGCCCCAGGCCGCGACGACGGCGATGTTCGTGCCCTGCGACCAGATCGTGTCGCCGTGCAGCATCACGTTGCGGGTGAGCCGGATGAAGTACGTCAGCGGCAACACGTCCGCGATCGCGCGGAGTACCTGCGGGAAATGGTGCGGCGAGAAGAATGCGCCCGCGAGGAACGCCGCCGGCAGGTAGATCGCGTTCACGACGGCCGAGGCGCCCTCCGCGCTCCTGATCAGCGCGGTGACGCCGATGCCGAGCCCGCAGAAGGCGACGGCGCCCAGCAGCAGCACCAACACGAGCGAGCCGAGCCGGTCGGGAACGGGGATCCCGAAGAGCACCCGCCCGAGCAGGATCAGGCCGACGACCTCGACCGCGAAGGCGGCGAGAAAGGCGCAGAGCAGGGCTGCGATGTAGGTCTGCGCCGGCAGGGGCGTCGCGCGCAGCCGTTTCAGGATCCCGTTCTCGCGCCGGATCACGACGACGATCGCCAGGCCGGCGAACGCGATCGAGATTGCGCCGTAGCCGATCATCCCGGCCAGCAGGAAGCGCGAGCCCTTGACGCCGTCGACCGTGTCGCTGCCGTAGGTCGAGCCGAGGAGGACGAAGAAGACCATCGGCAACAGGAACGTGAAGAACGCGAGCTCCCGGCTGCGCGTGTAGAGCAGCAGCTCGCCCTTCAGCTCGTGCCAGAAGAGCCTCACTCGTCCTGCTCCTCGGTCAGCGAGAGGTAGACCTCCTCGAGGCTCGGCCGGCGCACCTGCAGGCCCTCGAGCTCGCGCTGCTGGTCGAGCGCCTGGCCGGTCAGCTCGTGCAGCAACCGGGTCGGCTCGTCGGTCTCGAGCACGACTTCGCGCCCGTTCTCGCGGTAGCGGATCTCGGTCGCCGGCACGGCGCCGGTGAGCTCGGCGGGCGTGCCGGAGGCGACGATGCGGCCCTGCGCGAGCACAGCGACGCGGTCGGCGAGCTGCTCGGCCTCGTCGAGGTAGTGCGTCGTCAGCAGGATCGTCTTGCCGAGCCCGCGGAGGCCGCGGATCGTGTCCCAGGCCTGCCGGCGCGCGCGCGGGTCGAAGCCGGTCGTCGGCTCGTCTAGGAAGATCAGCTCGGGGTCTCCGACGAGCGCGAGGCCGAGGTCGAGGCGCCGCCGCTGCCCGCCCGAGAGGCGCCGTACGCGATCGTCGCGCTTCTCCTGCAGGCCGACGAGCTCGACCACCTCGCCCACCGGCCGCGGCTTGCGGTAGTAGCCGGCGAAGAGCCGCAGCATCTCGGTCACCGTCAGCGTCTCGTACATGGCCGAGGACTGGAGCACCACGCCGATGCGCTCGCGCCAATCGCCGCCCGCCGCCGCCGGGTCGCTCTCGAGCACCTGAACGTCGCCGGCGTCGCGCTTGCGGTAGCCCTCGAGGATCTCGACCGTCGTCGTCTTGCCCGCGCCGTTCGGGCCGAGCAGGCCGAAGACCTCGCCGCGGGCGACCTCGAACTCGATCCCGCGAACCGCCTCGACCGCGCCGTACGACTTGCGCAGACCCCGAACGGAGATCGCGGTCACGACAGGTCGATCGCGAGCATCGCGCCGGGCGGGAACGCCGGCTCCACGCCGCCGGTCAGCGCCGCTGCGATGCGGGAGCAGTCTGGCTGGTGGGCGACGACGACGACGGTCTCGCCGTGCTCCTCGGCCGCCGCGCGGACAGCATCGGGGGTCGCCCCGGGAGCGAGCCGCTCGTCGGGCTCGGGCTCGACTCCGGTCGGGCGCGCCAGCTCCTGCGCCGTCTCGCGCGCGCGGAGAAGCGGGCTCGTCAGGATCGCGTCCGGCTGGATGCCGTCGCGGGCGAGCCGCTCGCCGAGCGCACGGGCGGCGGCGCGGCCGTCCGGGGTGAGCGGGCGCAGTTCGTCCGGCTCCCCGGAGGCAGCTTCGGCATGGCGCACGATCAGCAGCTGCACGGCTCTGGAGCATAGTCTCCGACTCGTGCGCACCCTCCGGTACGTGGTCGCCGACGTCTTCACTGACACGCCGCTCGCCGGCAACCCGCTCGCGGTGTTCACGGACGGCCGCGCGCTGGGCGACGACGAGATGCAGCGGCTCGGGCGCGAGCTGAACCTGTCTGAGTCGGTGTTCGTGCTGCCGCCTGAGGCGGGCGGCAACGCGCGGATCCGGATCTTCACGCCGTCGATCGAGCTGAAGTTCGCCGGGCACCCGACGCTCGGTACGGCGTTCGTGCTCGGCGGCCCGATGCAAATGACGGAGATCCGGCTCGAGACGCAGATGGGCATCATCCCGGTCGCGCTCGAGCGCGAGCACGACCGGATCGTCTTCGGGCGGATGCAGCAGCCGCTGCCGGTGTGGCGGCCCTACGAGGACCCGGACGGGCTACTCGCTGCGCTCCCAGTCGGGCAGTCGGAGCTTCCGGTCGAGCACTACGACAACGGGGCGCAGTTCGTCTACGTCGGGTTCGGCTCCGAGGAGGAGCTGGCCGGGCTCCGCCCCGATGGGGTCGCGATCTCGGACCTGCCCGGGATCGTCGGCGTGCTCTGCTTCGCGGGCTCGGGAGCGCGCTGGAAGGCGCGGATGTTCGCGCCCGGCGGCGGCGTCGCGGAAGATCCTGCGACCGGCTCGGCGGCCGGGCCGCTGGCCGTGCACCTCGCGCGCCACGGGAGGATCGGGTTCGGGGACGAGATCGAGATCACGCAGGGCGTCGAGATCGGGCGGCCGTCGACGCTCTTCGCGCGGGCCGTCGGTACCGCCGAGGAGCTCGAGCGCGTCGAGGTCGGCGGCAGCGCCGTGATCGTCGCTCGCGGTGAATTCCGCCTGCCGTAGACGTATCGTCCGTCACATGTGCAGGCTGGCGCCGTTCCTGCTGGTGCTCTTCGCGGTCGGCTGCTCCTCGTCGGCGGACAAGATCGTCGTTTTCCCGAGGCCGGGGAAACACGATGCCTGCCGGGCGCAGCAACTGGGGGTGCTCGCGGCGACGCAGGGCGATGGTGGCGCGATGGTCGGGTCCTTCCAGCTTCAGAACGTCGGCCTGAGCGCGTGCTCGCTGCGTGGGCGGCCGCAGCTCTCGCTGCTCGACGGCGCCGGCAAGCCGCTGCCGGTGCGCGTGCTGCCGGCGAAGGCAGCGGCTGTACGGCTCCGTCCGCAGCGTCTGAGCGAGGTGCACTTCCAGTGGCGGAACTGGTGTCGCCTCAGCTTCCCGGCCAAGGTTCGAATGGAGCTCCGCCTCCCCCAAGACGGCGGCGTGATCGACGTGACCGCCGAGACTGGACGCCCGCGCTGCGACGAGCCGAAGGCTCCCTCGACCCTGCTACTCGGCACCTTCAGTCCTGCGGAGTAGCGGGCGCTTCGACGCGCAAGTAACAGTCTGTTACAACCACTCCGACCGGGCGGACCGGGACTCCGACACCGTTTCGACCGGGCAAGTAACAGTCTGTTACTTGGAATGCCTAGGCCGTGAGGGCCACGGCTTCGATCTCCGGCAGCTCGATCGCGAGGGCTCGCCAGAAGACGCCGCCGTTCGTCGAGACGTAGAGGCGGTTGCGCGCGGCGAAGACCGCGTAGTCGGGGTCGTCCCACGCGATTGCGACCGCGCGCCCGGGTGGCAGGCCGCCGCCGGCCTCGCGCCACGAGCTCCCGGCGTCGTTTGAGATCACGAGCGGAGGGCGCCGGTCGACGACCGCGATCACGGTCGACCCGGACGCCGCCGCGCCCACGAGCAGCGGCAGCGCGACGGCGACGTCGTCGGGCTCGACCTCGACGTCAGCCGGCCCGAGCACCACCTCCTCGTCGAGGTCGACCTCGAAGACGCCGTCGACGGTGCGAACGAGCGCCCTCACAGCCGCTGCCCGAGCAGGCCTGCGACGACCGTGGTCGCGCGCCGCGCCGAGGCAACCGGCGAGTAGCCCGCTGCCCGCGAGACGAGGTAAGCGGCGAGGAACGAGTCCCCGGCGCCGGTCGGGTCGCCGTCGACGGGGCGCGCCGGGACGGCCACGAGCGCGCCGTCCGCCAGCACCAGCGAGCCGCGCGAGCCGAGCGTGACCACAATCTCCGGCACGCCGAGCGAGCGCAGGGCGTCCTCGGTCGGCTCGCCCACCAGCGTGAGCGCCTCCTCCTCGGCGAGCTTCAGGACCGTTACGTGCCGGAGCACCTCCGGGTCGTACTCGGCGTCGAGCACGAGTGGGCCCGGCCGCTCCGGCCGCACGAGCCCTTGCCCGTCGAGCGCGACCTTCCGCCGCCCGCGTGCGAGGGCCGCCAGCGTGGCCGCGGGGAAGTCGGACCGCGCGAGCGCGCCGACGTGCACCCATTCGACCCGCTCGAGGCCGCGCAGGTCCTCGACCGTCCACGACGGCCCGAGCTCCTCGACGAGCATCGCCCGCCGGTCGCCGTCGTACGAGAACGCGAAGGTCGCGGTCGAGGAACCGCCGCGCCAGAGCACGGGCAGCCCGAGGCGCACGAGCGGCGGCAGGACCCGGCGCCGGTCGGCGTCGGCCGCCTTCACCGCGACGAGCGCCGGCCGCCCGAGGACCCGCAGCGCGCGAGCCGCGTGGAACGGCGCGCCGCCCGGCCGGGGCTCGCCGCCGTCAACGCGGTCGAGCGAGAGGTTCCCGACGACTGCGAGCGGCCGCACGGAGCGAATCTACCCAGGCCGCGAGCAGCGTCAGGCCGAAGGCGGCCACGAAGCTCGGCAGCGACGCCGTCAGCCGCGCGTGCCCGGGGCTCAGGTGCTCGACGGCGCTCGTCCACCAGTGCGGCCCCTGCGGCGAGAGCCACTGGTAGAGGGAGAAGCCAAAGGCCCACGCGACGAGCGGCGGCCAGCGCACGGTCGGAGCGCGGAAGACGTCCGCCTCCGAGTAATGGGCGCCGCGCACGAGCCAGTCGGCGAGGAGCACGCCGAAGAGCGGCACGAACACCGAGCCGAGCAGGAACAGGAACGTCAGGTAGTTGCTCAGGTTGATCGCGATCGCGCCGGCGGTGGCCGTCGCCGCGACGAGCACGATCAGTAGCCGTTGCGACGCGCGCGGGAGCAGGTTCTGCAGCGAGACCGCGGTCGAGTAGACGTCGGCGAACGCCTCGTCGCTCTCGTCCACGGTCAGCATCAGCAGCGCGACGACCGCCAGCACGCTGCCACTCGCAACCGCGGTCGGGATCTGCGCCGGGTCGCTCAGGTCGCGCGCGAGCACGAGCACGGCGCCGAGCGCGAACCCCCACAGCGTCGGCACGAAGTAGCCGATCCCGGCGCCGAGGAACGCCGACCGGCGGTCCCGCGAGAAGCGCGTGTAGTCGGCGGCGAGCGGCGTCCACGAGACGACCGACGCCATCACGAGGTCGACGCCCTGTCCGAGCGAGAGGCCGCCGGTCCCCTGTGTCTGCCAGAGCGCGTGGAGGTCGGCCTTGTCGAGCGCCCACCACGTCAGGTAGCCGATCGACGCGAGCACCGCCCAGAGCGCGAACTTGCGCACGTAGCGGCGGACGAAGCCGATCGGCCCCATCAGCCCGAGCGCGAGCGAGACGCCGCCGAAGAGGAGCGCCCAGAGCCAGCGGGCCTCGAAGCCGAAGACCCGCTCCGACAACGCCGCCGCCGCCGTCGAGATGATGATCAGCTCGAAGGTCGACCAGCCGAGGTTCTGCGCCACGTTCAGCACGGTCGGCGCGTACGAGCCGCGGCGTCCGAGCGGCGCGCGGAGCAGCACCATGCCCGGCACGCGCGCGTCGGCGCCGATCAGGGCCGCCAGCCCGAGCAGCACGCTCCCGGCGAACGCGCCGATCAGGATCGCGAGCAGCGCCTGCCGGAACGACAGCATCGGCACGAGCCCGGCCGCGGCGACGATCACGAGCAGGCTGACGGAGAGGTTCCCCCAGAGCAGCGTCAGGTCGAGGAGCCCGAGCACGCGCAGGCGTTCCGGGACGGGCTGGATGCCCCACGACGGTGTCTGCTGGTCCATCGGCTCCCTTCGCTGGTCCTAACCAGATCAGGTTCGACGGGTGTGATCTCAGCCGCTCGGGCGCGGCACCCCGGACGGCTCACTGTATCGGTGGGCGGTCTAGGACTGCTTGACCGGCGCGGTCAGCGCGGCGACGGCCCCGAGGCCGACGAACACCGAGCCCGAGACGTAGCGCTGCACCGACGGGAAGCGGCGGCTGCGGCGGAGACGGTCGCCGAGCGTCCCGGCGACGAGCGCCCAGGTCCCGTCGCTCATGAACCCGAGCGCCGCGAAGAGCAGGCCGAGCGCAAGGATCTGCGCCCACGCGGCGCCGCGCGCCGGGTCGACGAACTGCGGCAGGAAGGCGAGGAAGAAGAGCGCGGTCTTCGGGTTGAGCGTGTTGACGACGATCCCCTGCCGGTACAGGCGGCCAAGGTCGCGCGGCGCGCCGGCCCACGGCTCCTGCTCTCGCTCCCAGCCGGCGAGGCGGCGGATGCCGACGACAATCAGGTACGCCGCCCCGAGGTACTTCACGACGTCGAAGGCGACGGCGGACGAGGCGAGGAGCGCGGAGAGCCCGACGGTGGCGGCGGCGATGTGGACGAGCGTTCCCGTCGTGATCCCGGCGACCGATGCGATCCCCGCACGCCGGCCGTGCGAGACGCTCTGCGTGACGATGTAGAGCACGGACGGCCCGGGCACCACGAGCAGGAGCAGCGCGGCGCCGACGAACAGCGCGAGTCGCGACGGATCCGGCACCCGCGCGACGATACCGTTCCGCCGTGGCCCGGACGATCGTCGCGATGGGCGGGCTCTCGTGGGAGGACGAGGAGCGTCGCCGGCTCGAGGACTACTGGCTCGCGCTCACGGGGGCGGAGCGGCCGCGGGTGCTCGTCGTGCCGACGGCCGCGGGCGAGGACCCGGGGACGACGCTGACGCTGTTCGACCAGCTCGGCGACCGCGCGGAGGTCACGCACCTGCCCTTCTTCCCGTGGCCGCCGAACGACCTGCGCGAGCTCGCCCTGCGGCAGGACGCGATCTATGTCACGGGCGGGAACACGGCGAACGCGCTCGCGATCTGGCGGGTGCACGGCTTCGACGCGATCCTGCGCGAGGCGTGGGAGGCGGGCATCGTGCTGGCCGGCTGGAGCGCCGGGATGATCTGCTGGTTCGAGGCCGCCGTCACGGACTCGTTCGGGCCGCAGCTCGAGGGCATGCGCGACGGGCTCGGCTTCCTTCCCGGCAGCGCCTGCCCGCATTACGACGGCGAGGGTGAGCGGCGACCGGTCTACACGCGGCTCGTTCGGGACGAGGGCTTCCCGGCCGGTCTGGCCGCAGACGACTGCGTCGCGCTCCGCTTCGACGGCACCGAGCTCGCCGAGATCGTCGCTGCCCGCGCCGGCTCGCGCGCTTACCGCGTCAGCGCGGAGGGGGAGGAACCGATCGAGCCGCGCCTGCTCGTGTAGGCACGCTCGCCTGGTCTCGCCGATGCATACACCTCACCGCTCGTAGCCGACCTCGCCTCCCTCGATCAGGCGGCGCTCGCCGTCGAGCTCGACCTCGAGCGCCCCAGAGCGCGTGATCCCGATGGCCGTTCCGGTGACACCCTCGATCGTGACCCTTCGGCCGCGCAGGAAGTCACGCGCGCCCAGGTCGTGGAAGACCGCGTCGAGCCCACCCTCCACCCATGCCCCGTAGAACCGGTCGAGTCGGGCGAGCAGGTCGGTCAGGAGCGCAGCCCGATCGTGCTCGCGGCCGTCGATCGTGCGGAGCGAGCCGACCGGTTGACGCGCGTCCTGCGGCAGCTGGTCGCGAGTCTGGTTGACGTTGATGCCGATCCCCAGCACGACGATTCCGTCGCGTGCCTCCGCCAGGACGCCGGCCACCTTCCGGCGGTTGACCATGACGTCGTTCGGCCATTTGATCTGGGACGAGCGCCAGAACTCGAGCTCCTCCTCCACCGCCTCCGCGGCCGCGAGCCCGCCGAGCAGGGACACCTGGGCGAGCTTGCGGTCGTGAGGCGGCCGCAGCAGCACCGAGACGGTGATCGCCGTGCCCGGAGGCGCGATCCATGAGCGACCGAGTCTGCCGCGACCCGCCGTCTGGTGGTCGGCGACAGCCACAGCGCCTTCCGGGTCGTCGGGGCCCAGCAGCAGCTGGGTCGACTCGCACTCGTCGACGTCGATCCGAGGCTCGCCGATCACACGGGCTCCACGCGAACGGCGGACACCTTGTACTCCGGAGTGCCGATCAGCGGATCGCCGACGTCGTGTGTCAGCCAGTTCACCTTGGCCTGGGCGAAGTGGAGCGCCATCCAGACGAGCCCTGGGTGGACGCGCTCGCCGACGGCCGCCAGCGCCTCGAGCTCGCCGCGTCTGGAGACGAGCCGCACCCGGTCGCCGTCGGCGATGCCGAGCGCCTGCGCGTCCTCGGCGTTGATCTCGACGAACGGTTCCTCCTGCTTGTCGGTCACGCCCGGCTCGCGCATCGTCATGGTCGCGGAGTTGTAGTGGTAGAGCGTGCGCCCGGTCGAGAGCACGAAGGGGTACTCCGAGTCGGGCTGCTCGATCGGCGGCTGGTACTCGACCGGGAAGAACCTGCCCTTGCCGTTCGGGCGGGCCGGATGGGGCGAGTGGAGGTACATCGAGCCGGGGTCGTCCCGGTCGAGACACGGCCACTGCAGGCCGACCTCCTCGATCCGGTCGTAGCGGATCCCGGACCAGTTGGGCGCGAGGTCGGCGAACTCGTTCCAGACGTCCTCGACCGAGCCGTACTCGGGCCACCGGGCGCCGAGCTCGCGGGCCAGGTCGATCACGATCCGCCAGTCCTCGCGTGCCTGGCCCGGGCACGGGACCGCGCGGCGGACGCGGTTCACCCGGCGCTCGGTGTTCGTGAAGGTGCCGTCCTTCTCCGCGAAGCTGGACGCCGGGAGGACGACGTCGGCGAAGCGGCTCGATGTGTCGTTCAGGAACAGGTCTTGGGCCACCATGAACTCGAGCTTGCCGAGGCCCTCCTCGACGTGGCGGGCGTTCGGCTCGGTCTGCGCCGGGTTCTCGCCGACCAGGTAGAGGGCCTTGATCCGGTCGTCGTGCAGCCCCGACATCATCTGGTCGAGGCGGTAGCCGTGCGTCTGGGGAAGCTCGACTCCCCAGGCCTCGGAGAACTTGCGCCTGACCTCGGGATCCTCTTCGGGCTGGTAGCCGGGCAGGTAGCCGGGATTCGCGCCCGCGTCGTTCAGGCCCTGGACGTTGTTCTGGCCGCGCAGAGCGTTCAACCCGGTCGACTCGTAGCCGAGGTGGCCGGTCATCAGCACGAGGTTCGCGAGCGACCAGACGTTGTCGATCGCCGAGGCATGCTCGGTGATCCCCAGCGTGTAGAAGATCGCCGCGTGCCGCTCGGCCGCGTACTCGCGGGCGGTGGCGCGGATGGCCTCGGCCGATACGCCCGTAACGCGCTCGGCTTCCTCCGGCGTGTAGCGCGAAACCACCTCGGCGACCGCCTCGAAGCCCTCAGTGTGCTCGCGGATGTACGCCTCGTCCTGGAGGCCCTCCTCGAGGATCACGTGCATGAGCGCGTTCAGCAGCCAGACGTCGGTCCCGGGCCGCAGCTGCAGGTGGCGCTTCGCGATCTTCGTCAGCCAGATCTTGCGCGGGTCGGCCACCACGAGCGTCGCCCCGTTGCGGACAGCCTTCTTCATCCGCAGCGCGAGCACCGGATGCGCCTCGGTCGTGTTGGAGCCGATCACGAGCAGGAAGCGGTCGTTGTCGATCTCCGGGATCGAGTTGGTGCTTGCTCCTCTGCCGAACGACCTGACCAGGCCGTAGAGGGTCGGAGCGTGTCAGGTTGCCTCGCAGGAGTGGACCGAGTGGGTCTGAAGCGCCGTGCGCGCGAGCTTCTGGATGAGGAAGTTCTCCTCCATCGTCAGCCGCGCGGAAGCGAGGACGCCGATCGTCTGCGGGCCGTGCCGCTCCTTCACCTCCTTCAGGCCCTTGGCCGCGGCCTCGAGCGCGTGCTCCCAGGTCGCGGGGTGCAGTTCCCCGTCCTCGCCGCGGACGAGCGGCTCGGTCAGGCGGTCGGGGTGGTGGACGAAGTTGAAGGCGAATCGCCCCTTGACGCAGAGGTTGCCGTCGTTCGAGACATAGCTCGGGTCCGAGGTGATCTTCACGATCCGCTTGGTCTGCGGGTCGACGTTGATGTCGATCTGGCAGCCGACGCCGCAGAAGGTGCAGGTCGACTTGACCTTCTCGAGCCCGCGCTCGTGGCCGGCGGGGGCGCCCTCGAGGAACTTCTCGTAGATGGCGCCGGTCGGGCAGGTCGAGAGGCAGCCGCCGCACAGCTCGCACTCGGTGTCGAGCCAGGAGTCGCCGTGCGTCGGGACGATCCGCGCAGCCGGCCCGCGGCCCTCGAGCGAGAGCGCCGAGCACTGCATCACCTCCTGCGTGTAGCGCACGCAGCGGTTGCAGAGGATGCAGGCGTCGGGGTCGTAGCCCATCAGGCGGTTGCGGTCGTCGTAGGGCTCCCGCTTGGCGTCGGGAAGCACGAACGGCGCCTCCGCGCCGAGCTCGCCGGCCAGGTCGAGGAGCTCGTTCGGCCGACCGCCCGGGCTCCCGTTCAGGTGCTCGGCGAGCAGCATCTCCGTCAGCGTCCTGCGGTGCTGCGGAACGGACGAGTTCGTCGAGACGACCATGCCTTCGGTCAGCCGCGTCGCGCAGGCGGGCAGCGGCCGCGGAGAGCCCTCGACCTGGACGACGCATAGGCGGCAGCCGCCGTAGGGGGCGAGCTTGTCGTCGTGGCAGAGCGTTGGGATGAAGACGCCGTGGCGGGCGGCCGCGTGGACGAGCAGCTCGCCCTCGGGGGCGCTGACCGTCGTTCCGTCGAGGGTGAACGCGACCGTGTTCACTCGAAGGCGGCCTCCCCGAGGGGCGCGAACAGCTCCGGCCAGTGGCGGAGGGCGCTTCGCACGGGGACGGGCGCGCCCTGGCCAAGGCCGCAGATCGAGGTCGAGACCATCGTGTCGAGCCACTCGTCGACCTGCTCCCGCGGCATCGCCGCCTCGCCGCGCGCGAGCTCCTCGAGCACGTGGTGCACGCCGCGGGTGCCGATCCGGCAGGGCGTGCATTTCTGGCAAGACTCCTCCGCGAAGAAGCGCATCGTCTCCGAGAGCAGGCGGAGCGTCGGGTACGACGAGGGAAAGACCTGGAGGCCCGCAGAGCCGGGCGAGGCGCCCCAGTCGGCGAGCGCGTCGCGAGTGAGCGGCACGTCGAGCGCACTCGGCGGCAAGATCCCGCTCGCGGCGCCGCCCGGCACGATCGCGCCGATCTCCTCGGTCGCCCCGCCCGCGAAGTCCTCGACCAGCTGCCGGGTGGTGACATCGAGCGGTGCCTCGTAGCAGCCGGGCTCGCGGACGGCGCCCGAGACCGACCAAAGCCGGCCGGGCGACCACTCGCCACGCGCGATGCGGGCGACGTGCACGAGCGTCTCGACGTTGTTGACCAGCGTCGGGCGGCCGAGGTAGCCGGACTGCGCGGGGAAGGGCGGGCGCAGCCGCGGCATGCCCCGCCGGCCCTCCATCGACTCGAGCATCGCCGTCTCCTCGCCGCAGACATACGACCCGGCGCCGACAACGACCGACACACGCAGTCCCCGTGCGTCGAGCGCCTCTCGCAGGCGGCCGCGCGAGCCGGCGTACTCCTCGCGCAGGTAGACGTACGCCTCCTCCGTCTCGCAGAAGCGCATCGCGAGCACGAGCCCCTCGAGTAGCAGCTGCGGGCGGAGCTCCATCAGGTAGCGGTCTTTGATCGTGCCCGGCTCGCCCTCGTCCGCGTTGACGATCACGACGCGCGGGCCGGGCTCGCGGGCGACCGCCTCCCACTTGCGCCAGGTCGGGAAGCCCGCGCCGCCCATCCCGGTCAGGCCCGACGACTCGAGTGCGGTGAGCAGCTCGTCGCGTCCCAGCTCCGGCGGCTGGCGCAGCTCGTCCGGCTCGAGCAGGAAGCCGTTCGTCCGGTGCTCTGCGACCTGCTCGACGGTCTCGCCGCGGAGGAGCACCGGCGCATGGTCGCAGTGCCCGAGGCACTCCACCCCGAGCACGCGCACGCCGTCCGCGTGCTCCCGCTCCCGCGCCAGGAGGTCCTGCGCCCCCAGGCAGTCGCAGACCGGGCCGATGCAGACGCGAACCGCGTCGGCCGGGACGCGGAGGAACGAGTAGAACGACACGACCTCATCCACCTCGCCGCGGCGGATATTCATGTGGTCGGCGAGGGCGTCAGAGAGCTCGGGCGTGACGGGTCCGACCTCGCGGCGAATCCGGCCGAGGTTGTCCAGCAGGCTGGTCCGCTCAGCCGGCAGCTCGTCGAGTAGCGAGGCGAAGCGGAGCGCGTCCACTCAGGTTCGCACCTCGAGTTGCAACACCTTTGGCACCGGCTCGACTTTGGCTGACGCGATGGTGGCTGACAAGGTCAACGCGGGAGCTTGCGGTCCAAACCCAGCACGTCGGGCCGGTGGTAGTGGCCCGCCGCGTCGAAGCGCTGCCGCTCCGCCAGGAGCACCTCGGGGTCGAGCTCGGCGTAGAGGATCCCCTCCTCGTCCCAGAGCGGCCCGGCCAGGTAGCTCCCGTCAGGGGCGAGGATTGCGGAGCCGCCGCGGCCGACGAGCTCGCTGCCCTCGGCGAGCGGCACGTCGTCCGGGTAGCTCGAAGCGCGCTGGAAGACGCAACAGGACAACACGAACGCCCGTGCCTCGCGCGCGATGTGGCGCATCGAGTCGTGCCACATCTCGGTGTCCTCGGCCGTCGGCGCAAGGTAAAGCTCGACCCCGGTCTCGTAGAGCGCGAAGCGGGCGAGCGGCATGAAGTTCTCCCAGCAGATCAGCCCGCCGACGCGACCGAGCTCGGTCTCGACTGCCTCGAGCCCTGAGCCGTCGCCCGGCCCCCAGACCATCCGCTCGTGGTTCGTCGGGACGAGCTTGCGGTGATGCAGCGCGAGCTCGCCGTCCGGCCCGTAGAGCAGGAGCGCGTTGTAGACCGTGCCGCGGTCGAGCTCGTTCGCGCCGACGGCGAGCCAGAGCCCGTGCTCGCGCGCGGCTGCGCCGATGCGCTCCGACGACGGCGACGGCACCTCGAGCGACTCCCGCGCCAGCCGGGCGAAGACGTGCTTCGCCTCGCCGTCGCCGCCGGCGAGGTACCGAACCCAGCGGTTCGTCGGGTATGCCGGGATGAAGGTCTCGGGGAAGAGCACGAGCCGAGCGCCCTTGCCGGCCGCTTCGGCTGCGACCTCCTCGAGCCGCGAGATCGTCCCCTCCCGGTCGAACAGCACCGGCTCGACCTGGGCGCAGGCGACGGTCACGCGCTCTCGCATTGGCCTATCGTCGCACGCGGAGCACAGCTTGCATGCCGAGCGCCTGGTGGTCGGCGATCGAGCACCAGAGCCGGTAGCTCCCGGCCTTCATGTGGATCGCGACGGTGCGCCGCTTTCCGGGCCCGACGAGCGGGATGCTGAACGTGTGCGAGCCGCCGACGCGGCGGACGCGGAGGTCGTGCGGGTCCTGGCCGTCGTTCTGCAGCTCGACCTCGACCACGCCGGCCTTGACCGACGGGCGCGAGAGCGTCAGGTGGAACTCCGTCGCGCTGACGCCGAGGCGGGCCGGGGTCGGGTGCCAGCTGAGGCCGAACGCCATGACGACCGTCAGGAGCGCCTTGCTCACTTGACGAGGGCGGGGCGGGAGAAGCCCTTCGCGCCCGGGATCACGGCCGACGCGTCGCCCCCGAGCCACTGCTCGAGCAGCGCGGAGTAGACGCCGCGGAAGTCGGAGGTCGGCTTGAGGTTCCCGTCCCGGTCGAGGCCGTTCGCCAGGCCCGGGAACTCGCCGACCATCGTCCCGCGGGCGCGGCTGCCGATCAAGAAGGCCGAGCCGGCCGCGCCGTGGTCGGTGCCGCTGCCGTTCTCCTCGCCACGGCGCCCGAATTCCGACCAGACGAGTGTGAGCACGCGGTTCGCGAGGCCGCGCGCCTCGAGGTCGCGCTGGAACGCCAGCAAGGTGCGCGAGGTCACGTCCAGCCCGTCCGCGAGCGCCTGCGGCTGGTCGGAGTGCGTGTCGTACGAACCGGGCGCGGTGAGCGCGACACAGCGGACCGGCAGGCCTGCCGCGAGCATCGCCGCGAGGCCGGAGAGCTGACGCGGAAAGTCGCTGTCGACGTTGGGGTACTGAACAGGGCTGCCGAAGCCGTTGCCGCTGTTCTTGGCGAAGGGCGCGAGCTGGCGGCGTAACCGGTCGGACTGCTTCGTCGCCTTGGCTGCCTGGTCGAGGAACGGGTCGGAGCGGTGGGCGCCGAGCGCGGTGAGCGTCTCGAGCATCCGCGTCTCGACCTGACCCCAGACACCCGGCGCTCCGAAGGTGTACTGGTCGGGCGCGGCCAACGAGGCGACGGGCACCTTCTGCGAAGCCAGCGACGGCTGTAGCTGGTAGTCGAGCGAGAGACCCTGTAGCGGGTTGTCGTTCGTCCCGTGGCGGTCGAGGTAGCGGCCCATCCAGCCGCTCGTCAGCCGCGCGTCGGTGGCGCCGACCTCCCAGAAGTGGCGCGAGGTGAAGTGCGACTGATCCGGGTGTGTGTAGCCGATCGCGGGCATGACCGAGACCTTGCCCTCGCCGTGCAGCGTCGCCAGCGGCTGCAGCTTCGGGTGCCAGTGCAGGCTGGTGTCCTCTGTAAAGACGGGGCCGGCGCTTTCGGGCAGCGCGAGCGTCGGGCGCAGCTTCTTGTAGTTCGGGTCGAGCGCCGGGTAGAGCACCGAGAGCGAGTCGGCTCCACCTGGGAGGAAGACCGTGACGAGCACGGGCTGCGCCGGGCCGGAGGCGGCACGCGCGATGCCGTCCTCGAAGAGCTTCAGCTTCCCGAGCCCGTAGACCGAGAGCGCGAGGCCGAAGGCGCCGGTGACGAAGCTGCGCCGGTCGAGCCCCGTCCCGGCGGGGATGGGCATCCCCGGCTCGATCGCAGGCAGTCCCTTTCCGGCCTCGGCCGCGCTTCGGCGCAGGAGGGACAGGCGAGAGAACTCGTCGCAGTGGTGGCAGGAGTTCTTGGTCATGAGGTCTGGAGGTCGGGGGCGGAAGCGAGCAGCTGGCGGAGCGCGTTCTCGATCAGGGGCGGGTAGGCGTCCTTCTTCCAGTGCTGGTTGGCGTCGGCGAGCGAGCGCCTGGCGAAGTGCTCGAGGATGTGCTCGGTCTGCGGCGTCACCGTCGGCCGGCCGAGGACTGCGTGGGCGCGGGAGACGAGCTCGTCGGCCTTGTGCGGGACGTGCTTGTCGCCGTCCTTGACGAGCTTCGGCCGGAGCGCGTAGCCCGCGAGCTCCCACCGCGCGCGGAAGGTCGCCGTGTCGAGCCAGCGCGTGTCGTCCCAGCCCGCGACGTTCGGCGGGTAGAAGAGCTGCTGGCCCGCGAGGCTCATCAGCCACGTCCAGGCCTCCGTGTCGATCCCGCGGCCGAGGCCGCGCAGCATCCCGGCCAGGTAGACGGCCGGCGACTTCACCATCCGCGGCCCGGTGTAGAGCGCGGGATGGCGCAGGATTGCGGCGACCACCGGGGCGATCTCGTAGCCGCTCTTGACGTACAGGTGCTCGAGCGAGCGCTTCGTCCCGGCCGTCGGCGGCGTCGGGATGAAGTAGCCCCAGAGCTTCGTGACGAAGAACGACGGGTGCAGACGATGGTGGACGCAGAGCCGGCACGAGTCGCGCCAGTCGTAGCGGCCGTGCTTGCCGAAGATCTTCTTGTACCCCGGGTCGTGGCGGTCCTTGTCGAAGCGGAACTTGATCGGACCGAGGTTGTTGTTCCACGTGTAGCGGAAGCCCGTCAGCGCGCGCGCCTGCTCGCGGACGTCGTGCTCGGTGTAGGCGCCGCGGTCGGCGCCGAGCGTGAAGAGCTCCATCAGCTCGCGCGCGTAGTTCTCGTTCGGCGACCCCTTCTCGTTGTCGACGCCCGAGAGCCAGAGCAGCATCGCCGGGTCGCGCGTGACCTCGATCAGCAGGGCCGGGAACGAGTTGAGCCCGACGCGGCGGAAGAGCTGGTTCTGGCGAAGCATCAGCTTGGCCGAATCGACCCCGGCGCGCGAGGTCGCAAACCAGTCGTGCCAGACGAGCGTCATCCGCTCGTGCAGCGGCTTCGTCGTTCGCACCATCTTGTCGAGCCACCAGAGCTGGTCATGGCCCCAACGGTCGTAGGGCGAGAGCTTGTGCCCGTTGTCGTCGTGCGGACGCGGCCCCTTCAGCCGGTCGCGGCCGGGGCGTAGGAGCGAGTGCACGGCGCCGTCGAGCCCGAGCTTCGCAAGTCGCTCGGCCTCGCCCGGGCGCGGGCCAAAACCGGCGCGCCAGAGGAGGCGCTCGGCCTGCGGCTTGCCGAAGGTGCCACGGTAGACGGGCGGCATCTCCCGTCTCTTATCGGCGCCGGCGCCGCGATTCCTTTATCCCTAGGGCAGTTCGCGCTGCAAGACCGACGCGACGGCGGTGAGTGCCAACCGCGTCTCCTCGTCCGAGGGCTCACGTGTGGTCACGCGTTGGAGCGCGAGCCCCGGAAGAAGGAAGAGCCGCGCGACCCGGGAGCGCGAGGTCTGGACGATCTGCCACAGCTCCATCGTCAGCGCGAGTGACAGGAGCGAGACGGCAAAGGGCGTGTACAGCGCCGGCGCCACCGGCCAGAGCCGGTCGAACGCGAGCGACACCGGCACCACGAGCGCGGCGAAGTTCGTGCCGCAGCGCGGGGCGAACCGCGACGGCCTGGCCTCGGCGGCCCAGGTCGCAACGAGGCGGTGCTCCTCGGCGGCGGCGATCGCGCGGTGCTCGGCGCCGTGCAGGAAGAGCGTCCGGCCGCGCAGCATCCAGCCGAGCAGCACGACCGCCGTCGCGATCCCGAGCGGGAGCGAGGCCGACTTCGGCAGGAGCACGAGCGAGAGCGGAGCCAGCACGGCGGCCAGGAGCAGCAGCCGCTCGCGCCGGCTGGCGACCCCGGCGCCGCGGAAGAGCGGGGCCAGCGCCGAGAAGAGCCGGATCAGCCCGCGGACGAGCGGGATCTTGCAAAGTGCCTCGGGGGGCGCGGGCATCGTCCCTTCGCGGACGGTCCCGTCGCGCGAGGCGAACGCCCAACAGGTCGGGCTCGCGATGACCACGCCGTCGGCGCGAGCCATGCCGCCGAGGCGCGGCAACTCGGCCGTGCCGTCGGCCCGAACGAGGACGTCGAGGACGCGGTCGCGATCCACCTCACCAGGATCGCCTCACCGCGGCCGCCCGGCAAGTGCCGGGCGGCCTAGTCGTGCTCGAAGAGAGACCTACCAGCGGCCGCGCGAGAAGAAGCCCAGCAGCAGGAGCACCAGCACGATGATCAGAATGATCCACAGAATCGACACGGAGAACCCCTTTCGTCGGTCGTTTATCGGGAGTGGAACGCGGACGCCGGCGAATTGGTTACGGGGAGACGCTTAACGCAGGCTTAAAGGAGTGGCTGAGACGGTCTGAGTTCGGCTGAGCCGAAAGCCCGCGGTTGAGCCGAAAGCGAGAGGCCGCATCGGCGGGCCTCAGCACATCTCAGGCGCGGGAGGGGTACGCCGGGGTACCGGTGGGCGCCCCGTGGCTTGCTCACTTGCACTTGAGCTCCGGCGGGTTGACTTGCGGCCTGTTGTCTGGCGGGCAGTGTTCGAGCTTCCGGGGTCGGTGTGACGCCCAGGTGCTGAGCCCGGCGCTCGCGTGCTTAGTGATCGCCGGCGGCATCCGATACCGGCCGCGGCGCGAGCGTCTGCTCGGCCCGGACTGCGCCGAGACGCTCAGGCGCTAACCCGCTCCGCCCGCGAGGCGCACGATCGTAGCGTCGCCGAGCGCCCCGACGGCTCGGTTAACACCGAGACCGAGAATGGAACCTCTTCAACTTCGTCCTGCCCGGCACCGGCACGATCGCGATGGATGTCGGCACCCTGGTCTTCGATTCGGAGGGAAATCTCCTGAAGATCGGAGGGCCGCACCAGTTCTTGGTGGGCGATCTTGCAGGCTTCTGTGCGGCGCTCGCCGACCACTAGGTCGCCAGGCTCTCGCGGAAGGCGCCTCACGAATGACGAGGGCGGCTGCTGAAGCCGCCCTCGTTTGCCCGCTGGCCCTGACCTTCAGAGTTGGTCTCGCGTCTAGGCCGCACGGCGCTCCTCGACGAGCGACTCGTGAGTCTCGCCCTTGCGGGACTGCTCGAGCAGTCCCGCAGGGGCGCACGGTGAGCGAGCGGCGCCGTGCTCCGGAAGGTGAAGGTCTGGCCGCCGCAGTCGACGCACTGGCGCTCACGCCCGGCGAGGGCAGCGCAAGGTTGCTCGCTGCTAATCGGTCCACTCAGAGACCTGGGAGGTCAGGTGACGGCCTGGCCACCCGGTGTCCGATTCGCTGCCGGGACTACTCAGAATCCAAGGGATCTCAGACGGTTCCGCGCGCTGCAGCTGTCCTTTTGACAGACTTCACGTGCTGGGGCGAGAGTGGCCGCCACTACTCTCTCCCCCTCCCGCGCGGGCTGGCGCGGAACCGGCGGCCACTCTCGCTCAAGCGTGTCAGCCGATCAGCGGTCCGGCATCGTCTCGCGGAGCGCCCTTCGCCGCCTAGTGGCTGTCTCGGCCATCGCCTTGAGTGTCGATGTCGCCTCGCCGTGGCCGGCGCCGGGAAAGGGCGACGAGACAGGACAGGCACGCGAGCTCCCGTGTCACTCAGTACCTGGAACGAGTGATTCCCCTGCAGAAGGCAGGAATTTTCGTGCCGGTGGCATCTCTACCGGCGTCCAAGTGGTCGACGTCCGGCAGGAACGTGATGTCAGATGGGTGCCGCTCGCCGTCGAGCAGGAGGAGCTGCTTCATCGGCGGGACCGTCCGCGGCGAGTGGTCGAGGACGTGCTCGTCGTCGGTCGCGCCGCTGTACCGGTACTGGGAGCCGGTTGTCCGTGCCCGAGGGACTGTCCCGGACGGTACCGAGGAGCGAGCCCGATCGGCAGTCTTCACGCGCCTTCTCGCGCTCATGGTGGATCGATCGTGACACGAGCGCTGCAGGATCGCGAGCGTGAGGCTGGGCGTTCGATCTGAGCCCCCATGAATTGCCCTGTCCGGCGCGCGAGCGCACGTTGGATGCGTCCGGGTCTTCTTTGCGTCTTTTCGCTGCTCTTCGTATCGACAGCAGCGATAAGGAGCCTCGAAGGGTTGAATCTGCACAACGCATGTCGTACAACTGTGTCGTTTGCAACAACCGCGGGGGGGACTACGGCAAAGGAGCCGCCATGCCATCTCCTTCCACGAAGCGCCGCGTCCTCGTTCAAGCGGGCCACAACAAGCCGCTCCAACCGGGTCACGAGAAGCAGACCGGCGCCCGGGGCGAAGCCGAGCTCGTCCACCGGATCCAACAGCGGCTCGTGCAGATCCTCCAGCAGGACGTCCGCTTCGAGCCCGTGGCGATGCCGGGCAAGATCCCGAACGGGACCAAGGCCGACGCGGCGGTGTTCCTCCATGGCGACGGCGCGGGTCCGACCGCAACCGGATTCTCGTTCGGCTTCCCTGACGCAACCGTCAACAAGAAACTCGCCGACTTGATCGCGGCCGAGTTCGCGCGGATCCCCGGCCATCCACATCGGCGCCCGGACAACGGCACGGTGGACGCCCACCACTACTACGGCTTTGGCCTGGTCGCCTCGCAGGGGCCGGAGACGCTGATCGAACACGGCTTTCTCAGCAACCCGAACGAGGCGCGCTGGCTCCAAACGCACATCCCGCAGCTTGCCCGCGCTGAGTACGTCGCGATTTGCCGATTCTTCGGCTTCGCACCCGCTGAGGCCGCCGGCACGCCCTCCGGGGAGCCACTTACCCCGAACTCGACGATCCTGGCGGCGCCCCGCGCGACCGGACCGGAGCTACGACGTCACCTGATCGCCCGCCACCACGCGCAGGACAGCCAGAGCCGCCTAACTGACGAGACCCTTGCGGACATCGTCAACCTCTACGTGCAGACCTGCAAGTCGGTCGGGATCGATCCGCTAGTCGCAGTCAGCCAGATGGAGCTCGAAACCGGGTACCTGACGTCGAAGGCGTCGCAGCCGCCACGGCGCAACCCTGCCGGAATCGGCATCACCGGCCTGTCGACCCCAGGCGTCTCTTTCCCGAATTGGACGAAAGCCGTCCGCGCTCATGTGGGCCGGCTCGCTGCGTATGCGATTCCAATTGGAGAGGAAACCCAGGCCCAGAAGGCGCTGATCGCAGAGGCGCTGGCGGTGCGGCCACTGCCTTCTGCGAAGCGCGGGTCGGCGCTACGGCTCAAGGGGCTGGCGCGAAATTATGCGGCAGACCCGAGGTACGCCGACAAAATCGCGAAGATCGCGGCAGAGGTTCACGCCTAGCGTGCTCATGTGGGGCGTTCCGGGCCGACGACCGAGTTGTGAACGACAGTGGTGAGCATGATTTTCGCGTCAAGCTTCTGGTTCTGGGATAAGCCCAGTTGGGGCTGGGCAGAGGTCTGGGCCTTACTGGCGATCGTGCTCGTCTCAGTGGCCCTGTCCGCAGTGATCCGGCCGCCAGAGAACTCGGAGAAGTTGTTCGCCTTTGCGCTGATCAACGGCACGGACAACCGGTGGTCGACCTCGAAGGCAAGCGTAGCCCTGTGGACCTTCGGGGTGCTCTTTGCGTTCTTGGCAATCCTGATTCACACCCGAGGAGACGGTCTGGACAACCTCAAGCTCTCAAGTCAGTACCTCGCCCTTCTCGGGATTCCGGCTGGCGCTGCCGTCGGTGCGAAGGCGATTACGCAGAACAAAGTCGACAAAGGGGAGCTCGAGAAGACCAAACAGACGAATCCGCCCGATGCTCTCAAAGGCACCGCGCAGCTCTTCTCGGACGACAGCGGGAACGTCGATCTGCTGGACGCGCAGTACTTCGCCTTCAGCCTTCTACTACTGGCCTACTTCTTCACACAGTTTCTAAGCTCCGAGTCGACGACGCTGCCTAATCTCCCCGACACACTTGTGGGTCTGAGTGGTGTCTCAGCGGCGAGCTACGTGGTCAAGAAGGGGGTCAAGAACACGCCCTGAATCCGCTCGGACGCTCAATTCGATGGTCACGACACGGCCGGCCGCCCGTTTCAGCGGACCCCGGCCCGCTCGCGACCATCGACGATCCCGCGGGCTGGCAGGCCCCCACCGGCGTGAGCGCGGCGTCGCTCGGACCGGGATCTGCTTCAGTGCGAAACTCTTGCGTCTGCCACTCACCAGATGAATGGGATAAGCCTGCACTTGGTGCGCCGCTTGTAGGCCTCGTAGCCGGCGTAATGCTGCTCGAGCCACAACTCCTCTCGCCGCGACTTCAGGTCGGCGAAGACCGCGAGCAGGATTGCCAGTGCGAGCCCGAAGGGCGTGGCGAAGATCATCGACCAGCCGAGCGCGATCAGAATTCCGCCGCCGTACATAGGGTGGCGAGCGAGCCGGTAGACGCCGCCGGTCTGCAGCTCACCCTGCCTTCGCGGCGCCGGAAATGGCGTCAGTGCGGAGCCGAGCCCGACCGCGCCCGCGACGAGCAGCCCGACGCCTGTGGCGAGCAAGAGCGCCCCGCCGGCGTAGGCGATCGGTAGGACTGCGTCCGGCCAACTGAGGCCGACCAGCGCCGAGAGCAAAATCGCAGTAAGCAACACGACCTGGGCAGCCACCCAGCCGCCGCCCCGAGTGCCGAGGGTCGGAAGAGAGGGGCGGCGGTCGCGTGCTGAGCGCGACGGCTGATGTGCGCTCTTCATCGGATGCCTGCGCACAAGATCCGCCCTCGCACTCACGGCGGCATCGGTGCATCCACGGATCGGCGCAGTTGCCGGCGATCGCCTTTCCTCGGTTGACATTTCCGCCCACTGGCCCCGGCGACGGGATGCTCGGCGACCTGAAAGGGCGGGCCTGCCGGGCCTCCTAGAGTGAGGAGGCTCGCCAGCGCTCCTCGTCGGCCGGCAGCCAGGGATCCGGAACATCCGGTCGCCGCATTCGTCGAGCGCTCCCGAGTAGCAGACCTCATCGTCGTCGGCTCGCGCAGCCTGCACGGCCTCCGCGCGCTCGGGAGCATCAGCGAACGGGTCGCACATCGAGCCCGGTGCTCCGTCCTCGTCGTGCACCAACCCTCCCCCGCAGACGCACACCGCGAGCACCGTGGCCGCGGCCGCACTCGGCGTCCTAGGATGGCGATCCAGACGAGCGGCATGATCGTCATCCAAGGCGGCTTCGCACTCGGCGCAGCGGGGATCACGCCGACGCCTTCGGCCTCACGCCTAAAGTGTCGACCTTGTCCCCCCAGGCGCTGTCTGGCCGGGCCGATTCGTCGCCTGTTGCCGAGACGACGTCGACGGTTGCGCCGAGCCGTGCCGCGAGCTCGTCCGTCGTCGCGAGCGCGGCGAGCCCGGGGGCGGAGCGGTCGACGCCGACGACGACGCTCGCCGGCTTCCAGCTGCGGCCCGCCTGGGGACGGGCGATCAGCACCGAGCAGGTGCCGTCGTGCGCCGCGTCCCGCGCCGTCGTTGCTTCCTCGACGAGTTCGTCGACCCAGTAAGCGGAGTCGAAGCCGGCGCGGCGCGCCGGGCTCGTGTCGAGCGCGGTGACGGCGTGGACGGCCGATCCTTCGGCCGGGGCGAGGGACGAGCGTTTGGCGGAGCGCCTCGAATCCCCACTCGGTGCCGTCAACGCCGACCACGACTCGCGCGAACACCGCCGTCGAGGCACTGTATCCCCGAGATGGGCTTGGACATTGATCGAGCGGCGAGGAGCATCGACTCCGACCGATGACCGGTCGTCCGCGTCGCCAAGGCGAGGTCGGCGGCGACGCGGACAGGCCACGCATCGGCCCCTCCCGCAGAGGGGAGCCGGCAGCGCTGACGTCAGCTGTCTCCTCGGCATCTCGGTCCAGGCCGCTGGGCAGGCTGCTCTGGCTGTCGGTGGCTGCCGCGGTGACGACGATCGCGCTGAAGATGCTCGCCTGGCAGCTGACGGATTCGGTCGGGTTTCTGTCGGATGCGCTCGAGTCGGTGGTGAACCTCGTTGCGGCGCTGGTCGCGATGGGGATGCTGCGGTGGGCGAGCACGCCGCCGGACGAGCAGCACCTGTTCGGGCACGAGAAGGCGGAGTACTTCTCTGCGGGGGTGGAGGGAGGGTTGATCCTGCTCGCGGCGGTTTCGATTGGCTGGACGGCTGTCATGCGGCTGATTCATCCGGTGGAGCTCGTGGACATCGGGATCGGTGTCGCCCTTTCGGCTGCGGCGTCGGTGGTGAACCTCACGGTGGGCCTTATGCTGATCCGGGCCGGCAAGGAGTCGCGCTCGATCACGGTCGAGGCGGACGGACGGCATCTGCTCACCGACGTCTGGACGTCGGCCGGCGTGATCGCGGGCGTCCTCGTCGTCGGCGCGACGGGCTGGCTCCGGGTCGACCCGGTCGTCGCGCTGTTCGTGGCCGCGAACATCGTCGTCACCGGGGTCTCGCTGCTACGGCGTGCAGGCGCGGGGCTGATGGATCACGCGCTGTCGCCGGCCGAGCAGGATGCGCTCGAGCGGGTGTTGGCGAGGTACCGCCACGACGGCGTGTCGTTCCATGCGGTGCGCACGCGGCAGGCCGGGCGACGGTCGTTCGTGTCGCTGCACGTGCTCGTGCCGGGCGCCTGGAGCGTGAGCGAGGCGCACGCGCTTGCCGACGGCCTCGAGCGGGAGATTCAGTCGACGCTTCCGGGTGCCGCCGTGATCACGCACCTCGAGCCGAGCGGCGACCCCGCGTCGCTCGCAGACGCCGAGTTAGAGCGGTCGGAGCCGTGACGTGATCCAGGCCGGAGTGGGCGCCGCCGGATTAGGGGAGGCCTGGCGGGCCGAGGCAAGCGTGGTCGCGGCGGCCCTGGGCACGGACGCCCGACGGGGACTGAGCGCGGCGGAGGCGACCGCGAGGCTGGGGCGCTTCGGGCCGAATCGGCTCGAGGCGGCCGAGCGCGTGCCGGCGTGGCGGAAGTTCCTGGGCCAGTTCGCCGACCCGCTGATCTATCTGCTGCTCGCGGCCGTCGTCGTCTCGCTCGTCGCGTGGGCGCTCGAGGGGGGCAAGTCGGCGCCGTACGACGCGATCGTGATCTCGGCGATCGTTGTCGCCAATGCCGTGCTCGGCTACGTGCAGGAGGCGCGTGCGGAGCAGGCGGTCGCGGCACTGCAGAGGATGTCGGCCGCGACGGCGGGGGTCGTGCGCGATGGGCGGGAGGAGCGGATCCCGGCCGCCGGGGTGGTGCCCGGCGACCTCCTGGCGCTCGCCGAGGGAGACGCGGTCGCGGCCGACGCCCGACTGGTCGAGGCCGCGTCGCTGACCGTCGCGGAGGCGTCGCTGACTGGGGAGAGCGAGGCGGTGCTGAAGGACGTCGACTCGATCGCGGAACCGGTCGGACTGGGCGACCGGGTGAACATGGTGTTCAGCGGCACCGCAGTCGTGCGCGGCCGCGGCCGCGCAGTCGTGACCGCGACCGCAATGGCGACCGAGATGGGCACCGTCGCCCGTCTGCTTGGAGAGACGGAGGCGCAGGCCACGCCGCTACAGCGGGAGGTCGACCGGATCGGCCGCATGCTGGGGATCGCTGTGATCGTGATCGCGGCAGTCGTGGTTGGCGCGATTCTGCTCACGGCCGATCTCCGGTCAGCGTCGGATCTGGTCTCTGTGCTGCTCATCGGGGTGTCGCTGGCGGTGGCCGCGGTACCGGAGGGGCTGCCGGCGGTGCTGTCGGTGGTGCTGGCGCTCGGCGTGCAGCGGATGGCGCAGGAGCGGGCGATCGTGAAGAAGCTGTCCTCGGTCGAGACGCTCGGCTCGGCGTCGGTGATCTGCGCCGATAAGACCGGGACGCTGACGAAGAACGAGATGACGATCGAGAAGGTCGTCACCGGCTCGGGCGAGGTCGACGTCACCGGCAGCGGCTACCGGCCCGATGGTGAGCTGCGCGTGGACGGGCACCCGCTTGACGACGCTGTCCTGCTGGACGAGGTGCGGGCGGTGCTCGCGGGTGGGAGCCTGGCAAACGACGCCGTGCTTCGTGAGGAAGAAGGCGAGTGGACGATCCAGGGCGATCCCACCGAGGCCGCGTTCCTGGTCGCCGAGGCGAAGGTCGAAGGGCTCGCCGAGATGCGCCGCGCGCGGTTCGAGCGCGTCGGCGAGGTGCCGTTCAGCTCCGAGCGGAAGCTGATGAGCACGGTGCACACCGACCTCGAGGGCGAACCCGGCGTCGCCGTGGTCACCAAGGGCGCGCCCGACGTGCTGCTCGCCCGCTGTGCCGAGGAGCGCCTCGGTGGGCGTGTGCGGCCGCTTACGGAGGAGCGCCGTAGCGAGATCCTCACGACGGTTGACCAGCTCGCTGACCTGGCGCTGCGAACGCTGGCGGTCGCCTACCGGCCGCTGCCGGCGGACGAGCGGCCGCCGCATGACGAGTCGGTTGAGCGGGAGCTCATCTACCTGGGGCTGGTCGGGATCATCGACCCGCCGCGGCCGGAGGCGCGGGTCGCGATCGCCGACGCGCACGACGCCGGCGTGCGCGTGCTGATGATTACCGGCGACCACCCGCACACCGCTGCGCGGATCGCCTCCGATCTCGGCATCGCGGCGGCCGGATCTCGCGTCGTGACGGGCGCCGAGCTAGAGGCAATGGACGACGACGCGCGCGCGGCCGCGGTGCGGGAGGTGTCCGTCTACGCCCGCGTTTCGCCGGAGCACAAGCTGCGGATCGTCGACGCGCTCCATGCGGACGGGCGGATCGTCGCGATGACCGGCGACGGCGTCAACGACGCGCCCGCGCTGAAAGCGGCGGACATCGGCGTCGCGATGGGCGTCGCAGGCACCGACGTCGCCAAGGAGGCGGCCGACATGATCCTCGCCGACGACGACTTCGCGACGATCGTCAGCGCCGTCCGCGAGGGCCGCGGGATCTTCGCCAACATCCGCAAGTTCCTGCGCTTCCTCCTCTCGTCGAACATCGGCGAGGTTTTCACGATGTTCTTCGGGGTCGTCCTCGCCGGCGTGATCGGGCTCGAGGACACCGGCGAGGCGATCGCAGTGCCGCTGCTCGCGACCCAGATCCTCTGGATCAACCTGCTCACCGACGGCGCACCGGCGCTGGCGCTCGGCATGGACGCCCCTCCGGACGACGTCATGTCGCGGCCGCCGCGCCGGCTCACCGACCGTGTGATCGACGCCGAGATGTGGATCGGGATCGTCTGGGTCGGCGCCGTGATGGCGGCGGTGACACTCCTCGCGCTCGACCTGCGCCTCCCCGGCGGGTTCGTCGGCGGCGCCGGGAACGTCATCGAGGCGCGGACGATGGCGTTCACGACCCTCGTGTTCGCCCAGCTCTTCAACTGCTTCAACGCCCGCTCCGACCGCACGAGCGCTTTCCACCGGCTGTTCACGAACCGCTGGCTGTGGGGAGCGATCGCGCTCTCGGCGACACTACAGGTCGCCGTCGTCGAGTTGCCGTTTCTCAATGACGCCTTCGGCACGACGCCGCTCGGGGCAGAGGAATGGCTGATCTGTATCGGCCTCGCGAGCGTCGTGCTCTGGGCCGTCGAGGCCAAGAAGCTGCTCGAACGCCCGGCTCGGCTGGCCACGTCAAGTAGTCGAGGCAAGCGGATCGGGAGCGGCCCCGACTCCGGGCGACTCACGCCTTGGGGAGACTGAATGGGAACTCGCTGGCGCGGGTGCCTGTCGGTGCGGGCCGTACTCCGAGCCGCCAGGTCATCGTCCCTGCACGAGCGCAGGGCTTCAGCCTGCGCTCAGTGAGCTGTCCGACAAAGGAGGCCAACGTAAGGGCGACCACGACAGCTGAGAGGGCACAGAGCAAGGTCGGCGCATGACAATGACTGTACGAGCTGCAGCCCGACGTTCCCCTACTCAGTCGCATCGTGCTCAGGTGACATTCGGGAGCACTGGCCCATGCGAGCGTGTGGCGTTACCCAGGTGGTTTACGTGATCGAGTGAGAGGGCGTCGGGCAAGGGGACCCTAGCTCGGGCGAGTACCAGTTGATCAAGGCCGCTCGTCACGTCACTACGGCCGCCTGTAGCGATGCACCCGGCGCCGGAGTACTTTCGAGAAGGGCGCATCCGCACGATCCCCGATGCGCTATCGGCCGCCCCACCTTAGAACTGGAGTCGCGCTCCGCGTGGTGATCGCCCGGAAGGAGTGCCCGTGACTACGGTGTTCGAGAACGAGCGCGTCGCGCCTAAGGCTTGGACCCTCCCACCCGCAAGTCTCGTCGACGGCTCCCCTGGTGTCCGCGGGCTCGAGTTCCGACATGTGAGCAAGCGGTTCGGGTCGGTGCAGGCGCTCACAGACTGCTCGTTCATTGTCGCCCGGGGCAGGATGCTGGGCTTCCTCGGGCCGAACGGCGCTGGCAAGACGACCGCGATGCGCGCCGTCTTCGGGCTCGTCGAGCTCGACGTTGGCGAGGTGTCTTGGCATGGGAAGGCGATCACTCTGGCGGAGCGGATGCGCTTCGGCTACATGCCGGAGGAGCGCGGCCTCTATCCGCGGATGGCGGTCGGCGAGCAGCTCGAGTACTTCGGCTGCCTGCACGGGCTCGACGCCCGGACGTCGCGGAGGGCGGCGGCGCGCTGGCTCGAGCGCCTCGGCCTCGCCGGCCGCGCCCACGCGAAGGTCGAGGAGCTCTCGCACGGCAACCAGCAACGTGCGCAGCTCGCCGCGGCGCTGCTGCACGAGCCCGAGCTGCTCGTCCTCGACGAGCCGTTTGCTGGCCTTGACCCGGTCGCCGTCCACACCCTCGCCGAGGTGCTTCGCGGCGAGGCGGCGCGCGGCGCGGCGGTGCTCTTCTCCAGCCACCAGCTCGAGCTCGTCGAGGACATCTGTGAGGAGGTCGCGATCGTCGACCACGGCCGGATCGTGGCGACCGGCGCCCTCGACGCGCTGAGACAGGCCTCGCAACGACGCTGGTTCGAGCTGCAGCTCGAGGGAGCGTCGCCGTCCTGGCTGCCGGATGTTGCCGGCGTCGAGCTGGTCGAGCGCCGCAACGGCGAGCTGCGGTTGCTGGCCAGCTGCGACGTCGATCCGAAGCTGGTGCTCGCCGAGGCGGAGCGGGCAGGGCGAGTCGTCGGGTTCACTTACGGCCCTCCGTCGCTCGCCGAGCTCTTCCTCGAGCTGGTGACGCCGTGAGCGGCCGGCGCGCGATTTCGCTCGTCGCGCGGCGCGAGATCCGCGAGCGCCTGCGCAGCAAGGTGTTCCTGATCTCGACGCTGGTGATGCTCGTGATCGTCGGCGGGTCCACCGGACTCCAGGGCGCGCTCTCGAAGACGCCGACCTACCACGTCGCCGTGACGGTGCCAGCGCCGCCCGGTCTCCGGGCCGCGCTCGAACGGGCGGCGAAGCCATTTGACGATGCGAACATCCGGCTGCGGGTGGTCGCCTCGCCGGCCGCCGGGCGGAAGGCACTCGAGCTGAAGCAGGCCGACGCGCTGCTCCTCCTGTCGCAGGACCGGCTCGTCTTCCGGACGAACGTCGACGCTAAGGCCACGGCGATCGCGGACACGGCGGTGCGCGCGCTCCGCAACCACCTGCCGCCGGCGCCGGAGCTAACGGTTGCGACACTCCACCCGGCGGACGAAAAGACCACCGACGCCGAGATTCTCGTGGCCGCTGGAGGAGCACTCCTGCTGCTCACGTCCCTTGCGTTCTACGGGCAGTGGGTGGTTACCGGCGTCGTCGAGGAGAAGAACAGCCGCGTCGTCGAGATCATCCTCTCGACGGTCCGGCCGCGCCACCTGCTCGCGGGCAAGGTGATCGGAATCGGCCTGCTCGGGCTCGCCCAGCTCACGCTCATCGCCGGCCTCGCCGCTGCCTTGCTCACCGCGGGTGTCTTCGACGCGCCGGCCGGGCTCGGCGGCAGCGCAGCGCTCGTGATTCCGTGGTTCGCGCTGGGGTACGCGCTCTACGCGGTCGCCTATGCCACCGCGGGCGCGCTCGCCTCCCGGCAGCAGAGCGCCGACACCGCGGGACAGCCCGTCGCCTACACGCTTCTCGCCGTCTACTTTGTGGGCTACATGGCGCTCGCCGGCAATGCGGACGGCCTGCTGGCGAACCTGCTCACGGTCTTCCCGCTCAGCGCGCCGCTCGTCTTGCCCGCGCGCAGCGCCCTCGTCGGCGTACCGCTCTGGGAGCACGTCCTCGCTGTCGCACTCGTCCTCGGCACGATCTACGCACTCGTCCGCTTCGCCGGCCGTGTTTACGGCCGCGGCCTTCTCCACAGCGGGCCACGCCTTGATCCGCTAGCCGCCTGGCGCCTCGACTCCGCAAATCGACTGCCTCGCAGCCGCAGCCATGTCTCCGGCAGCCACTAGGCGCCCGGGCTCGAGTCGGCTTGGATCGTCTGAGCCGGGTTGCGTTGCAGCACCTGGGGCGAATGATGATCAGGATGAGGACCGCTGATCGGCGGACACTGCTAAAGGCGAGGCAAGTTCTCCGCTCTAGGCCAGCGTGCGGCAGGCGAGCGTCGCGTACTCGAGCCGTAGGGCACGGCGGCGAAGGCTGGATCGGTGCGCGGTCGAGACGGAGGCGAGCTCTGCGTGGGCGCGGCCAATCCGTCTCCAGCGCCTGCGCGTATTTCAAGGCATGAATCGGATCGCAACCTTCGCCGCGGCTCTCGGGCTGGCCGCTGGTGCAGCCGTCGGCCTCAGCGCCTGCGGGAGCACTTCGAACAGCGGCTCGGGTGCCTCGAAGCAGGCCGCGGCGAGCGACACCGTCTCGATGAAGTCGGTCTCCGGCGTCGGCAGCGTCCTCGTCGACTCCAAGGGCTTCGCCCTCTACAGCCCGACCCAGGAGCAGAGCGGCACCATCCACTGCACCGCCAGCTGCACCGCCATTTGGATTCCGCTCACGCTCTCGCAGCGTGTGAGCAGCCCGACTGCGCCGTCCAGCCTGATGTCGAAGCTTGGCACGATCGTGCGCCCCGACGGCAAGAAGCAGGTCACCTTCGACGGCAAGCCGCTCTACCGTTTCGTTCCCGACGGTTCGCCGGGGAAGGTCACGGGCAACGGCGCTTCCGACCAGTTCGGCGGCCAAAGCTTCAGCTGGCACGTCGTCTCCTCGGGGAAGACGCAGACCACGACCACACAGACGACGACGACCCGCGGCTACTAGCGCCAGCCGCGCCGCACACGTGCTCGGTCTAGCCGAACCGATCTTAGACTCGTCAGACCGTCCGGCCCCGAGGGAGTAGGAGGGTCGACGTCGCAGGGCCATCCGCTGGCGATCTTCAAGCGAGCCCTTCAACGCGGAACCTGACCGTCGCAGAGGCGGTCTCGAAGGAACTGCCTCCGCTCGACCTAACGGACGCACTCGAGCTGACGATCCTGATCGCGCGCAAGGATCCACGCCGGCATCCCCGCGTCGCGCTGAGTCTTCGGGCCGTGGCCGAAAGAGCGACTAGTCGAGGGCGGACTCGAGGCGTAACCTGAGCCGAGGGCAGGGTCGCGTTACAGCACCCGCGCGCGAGAGCGTTCGGCTCGCCGCCCGGCCCTCGAGTGAGGCCGTCAGTAGTCGTGGCCGTCGCCTCGCACCGTCCACCAGGCGTCCCAGGTGATCTTGAGGATGACGAGCGTGATCACGAGGCCGATGATCGGATCGGCCATCGGCATTCCCGCTGCAACGACGGCAGCACTCGCGATTACGCCGACCGAGACGAATCCGTCAACACGCGCGTGGTGGCCGTCGGCCACCAAGGCGGGGCTATGCAACCTGCGCCCGGCCCGTAGCCGTACTTGCGCCGCGATCTCGTTTCCGACGAACCCGATCAGGCCGGCCGCCGCGAGGAGCCAGAGGTGCGACAGCGTGCGCGGGTGGATGAAGCGCTCGATCGTCTGACCGAGGGCAACCAGGGCGCTGATGAAGATCGCGAGCACCACCGCGAGGCCAGCCCAGCGCTCGCCTCGGGCGCTGCGGAGGAAGAAGGCGACGCCGAGCGGGATCGCGGTCAGCGCGTCGCCAAAGTTGTGGATCAGATCGGCGAGCAGGGCGACGCTCAGCGTCTGCTTGTAGATGAACGCCTGCGCGAAGGCCGTCAGGGTCAAGATGGCGAGACTCCACGAGACAGCTCGGATACCTGACCGCGAACGGACGATCGACGGATCGATCAGCCCGTGCGAGTGTCCGTGGTCGCTGTGGTCGTGGGTCTCCGATACGGGTTCTGACGGACGCAACAGCAGTGCGAGGTGACGATGCGTGCCCGTGTGTGGATGGCTATGGACGCGGTGCCCATGGCGATGCACTACGTCAGCGGTCATCCAGGCAGACCGTAGCGAGCGATGGCTACGTTGTGCGGTCGAGCGCTACAGTCCAACTGTGAAGCAGATCTGGACTGGCAGGGTCGCTCAGGTCGCCGGAAAGTACGGCGAGAACGCTCCCGCCGCCGCGGTCTGCTGCAGCGCTTGCCGAACCTGCGTCACGACGAACCTGATCGCTCTGGCGACCGCCGCTGTGGGCTCGGTCGGTTACAGCGCTGCTCGCCTCGCACGGCGGACTCTTTTCGCGAAGCCTTCCTAGGCGTTCGGCTCGCCGCCCGGCCCTCGACCTGCCTAGCGGAAGCGGTGGATGTACAGAACCTTCTTGCCCTTGGTGGACGGCCATCCCAGTGGGTACGACGGTCGCCTGATAAGTGGGCTTTCCCTTGTCTTTGTCCGTACTGCAAGTGACACCGTGTCCGTCGCCTACCCCCAGCTCCTAAGGCATCTCCATCGGAGGGTGGTGCTGCTCAAGCTGGATCGGTTGCGAGTTGCTCGAACAGACGGCCGTATTGCTCAAGGTGGCGGTCGCCGAGGAACTCACTGACGGCACGCTCGCGTGCGTTGCCGGCGAGCCGCGCCGCCTCGGCCCGGTCGCGGATGAGCGCCTCGACCGCGGCACCATAGGCGGCAAGATCGGTCGGCTCGTCGACGAGCAGGCCGTGTTCGTGATCTTCGATCTGGTCGGCGATGCCGCCGACCGCGCTCGCGACGATCGGCCGTTCCTTCCACATCGCCTCCGCGACCGTGAGGCCGAAGCCCTCGGCGAGGCTCTTCTGGACGACCACCGCCGCGTGCCGTTGGATCGCATTCACGATCGAGGCCGCCTCGTCGGGGTCGGCCATCGGCGTACAGGCGAGATGGATGCGGCTTCGGATGGCGTGCGGCAGCTGCCGCCAGAGGCCGATGCACTCGTTCAACACCTCGGCGGCTTCGGGATCGTCGGCCACGCCGGTGACGGCAGGGCCGCAGAGGAGCAGGTGCGCGCCGAGTGAGGGATCGACGTGGCGTGCGAAGCCGGTCATCACGCCCGGCATGTCCTTCATTCGATCCCAGCGCGAGACCTGGACGACGAGCGGCGCCTCGGCCGGTGCCGGCGGCCCCGTCTGCAGGACGTCGACGCGGCGATTGATCCGGCCGGGCGAGCCGTCACGGCGGGTGAACGGGACGGCGGGCGGGACGCTGCCGCCGTCGAGCAGCCCGACGAAGGAGAGCGTGAGCCGGACGTTACGGCCGGAGATCGGCTCGTTCTTGGCCGAGAACGGGTCGATCGACGGCGGGATCACGTGCACCCGCGCCGGATCGGCCCAGAGCGGGGCGAAGGCGGCCCGCGAGACGACGATCGCGTCCACCTCGGCGAGGTAGGGGCGCAGGAACTCCCAGGCACGCTCGCTCCACTGGTTGGGCGTGTCGATGCCGACGTGGCAGCGCCAGACGACCCTCGAGCCCGTCCGCTTCACGGCGGGGGCGAGCCCGGCGGGCTGGGGGTCATGGATCAGAACAACGTCGCCGGGTCGCACGAGCGCGAGCAGTTCGTCGGCGTTGTGCTTGAGCACGTCCTCGTAGTGACGGCGCTCGAGCTCGCCGAGCTCGCCGCCGTCGCCGCGGCCGCCGTAAAGGCCGTTGTGGATCCGCTTGGTGATCGCGAAGAAGGCGGGGTCGCCCTCGATCACGAGCCAGCGCGCGTCGACACCGGCGCCGCGCGCGTAGGCGAGAAGGGTCTGGAGCATCTCGGCGACGCCGCCGCCGGCTGCGGTCGAGTTGACATTGAGCACCGAGCTGCCGGCGAGCATCGCCTGCGTGGCCTCAGCCACCCGCTCGAACTGTGCCGTTCGGTCGCGGCCGATCAGCGGCTCGAGCCGGGCGGCGTCGAGCGCCTGCACCTGCACCTCACGCAGTTTGGCCATCTGAGCGTTGAACCGAGTTGTGGAAGCGCGCTAGGGGTTCGGCTCGGTAGTCGCCTCCCAGTAGAAGAGCTCGTGTGCTATCGCGGGCGTTCCTTCGAGGAGAGGCGCCCAAACCGCGAACGCCGGCGAGGCCACGGGGTCGTTGATGAGGTCGCGGAGCTGTTGCTCCACGTCCCAGCCTTCGAAGACGAAGACAACCTCTGAGCCGCCAAGGTAGACGGCGTGCCGAGCAAGCCCGATCTCGCTTGGATCAAAAGGCGGACCCCCGCGCACGATGTCAGCGGCGGCCTCTTCGCTGCCGGGCTTCAGTGCCGCAACGAAGACAATTCGCTGCATTGGCCGATCCTACGGCAATGCTCGCCCAAGTGGACCCTGCAAAAGGTGCATTGTTCTGCGACCAGGCGTCTCGCTGTCAATGGAAGGACCCTTTCTCTGTCGAATGGCGGCGTGCCCCAGCCGGCAGACGCCTAATGACACCGCCCACGGGCTTCTCGTGCTCGTCTTCCAGGACGGCGTCGGGCGCGGATTGATCGGCGCCTCGTCGGGAGGGATCGAGTCGTTCATGCCGATGTTCCTGTTCGTGATCCTGTTCGGGCTGTCGATGGACTACCACGTCTTCATCATCCGCATCCCGAGTTGGCTCGAGTGGCTGCCGCGGGTCGCCGGCGCGACCGAGCCTCAGCCGATCCGCGGTGCACCTCCGGTGTCGGCCGGAAAGGAAAGTCGTCGAGGAGCATCAGGCCGGCCGCAAGAGCGGCCTGTCCTTCAAACCTCTCGGCGAGCTCAAACAAGCGGGGGTCGGCCGCGCCGCCGCGGTCCTGATCGACGCAACGCTGATCCGTGGCGTGCTCCTGCGGCGACGATTGGGCTGCTCGGTGACTTGCGTCTTACCTAGAAACGGCGGCGGTGCGCTTACGATGCGCTCGTTACAGGGCTAACCACCTGTTGCCGGAGGCGATCCGACGACTGCGATCCGTGACGCACACGGAGAGGGGCCAGCTTAGGCACGATCGCGAAACGAGCGGGGCCGAACGACCTGCCGGATGCGCTCGCGCGAGAGCCCAGCTACGCGTGCTTAACGCAGGCTTAACGCCCCGCAACAGGGGTTGAACACGGCCCGGATATAACGCGAGCCGTGGCAGGAGGCACCCGGGCGATCAACAGTGCGGCACTGCTCGCGGCCGGAGCTCTCGGAGCGGCGTTCTCGCTCGGCGGGGCTGCGCTCTTCGGCGGCTTCGGGCACAGCACGACCACGGTGCGCGAGGTCCAGGCGACGCCGGCCGCGACCGAGGTGCCCGTCAGCAAGACGAGCCTCCTCTCGGTGAACGACATCTACCGGCGCGACGCGCCAGGCGTGGTTCAGATCACCGCGACCCAGGTCGTGAACGGCCAGAGCACCGACCTGTTCGGCTTCCCGTTCCCGACGCGGCAGCAGCAGCAGTCGCTCGGCTCCGGCTTCGTAATCGACAAGGCCGGCCACATCGTCACGAACTACCACGTGGTCGAGGGCGCGAAGACCGTCGAGGTGAGCTTCTCGGACAACGAGAGCATGAAGGCCAAGATCGTCGGGGTCGATCCCTCGACGGACATCGCCGTCCTCGAGGTTGGCGCGCACGCGCGGGCGCTGACGCCGCTCACGCTCGGGAACTCCGACGCAGTCCGGGTTGGCGACTCCGTCGTTGCGATCGGCAACCCGCTCGGTCTCGACCGCACCGTCACGGCCGGGATCGTGAGCGCGCTGCAGCGCGTGATCCAGTCGCCGAACAGCTACTCGATCGACCATGTGATCCAGACGGACGCCGCCCTGAACAGGGGCAACTCCGGCGGCCCGCTGCTGAACGCGCGGGGCGACGTGATCGGCGTCAACTCGCAGATCTCGACGGGCGGGAGCGGGTCGGGCGGCAACATCGGGATCGGCTTCGCGGTTCCGATCAACACCGTCCGTACCGTCGCGGCGGAGCTGATCAAGAACGGTCGCGTGGAGCACGCCTACCTCGGCATCACCGCCCAGGCCGTGACGGCGAGCGCGGCGAAGCTCTTCAAGTTCCCGGTCACGCACGGCCTGCTCGTCGCGAGCGTGCAGCCGGGGAGCGGCGCTGCGAAGGCCGGCCTCGAGGCAGGCGCGCAGAACGCGACGCTCGCGGGCGAGACGTATCCGCTCGGCGGCGACCTGATTGCCGCGATCGACGCAAACCCGCTGGACTCGCTCGACCAGCTCCGCGACGCGATCGCGGGGAAGAAGCCGGGCGACCAGGTGAAGCTCGACGTCTACCGAGGAGACCAACGACGCACGGTGACAGTCAAGTTGGGACGGCAGCCATCCTCCCCTAGCTGACCGTCCGGTTGGCCCCACCCCCTGGGGCCCGGTTCCCGGCCGCGCCGTTCGCCAGCACGGCGCGCCGGGATCGAGAGAAGGAGGCCGGAAGCCTGCCCCGGCCTCCTTCTTCGTTCAGGGACAGTTCTAGTCGTCGAGGAAGGCGGCGCCCATCAGGCCCGCAGTAGCCGGGACGGCCCGCTCGGCGGCCGCCTTGACGCCCTCGCCGAAGGTCGGGAAGACGTGGTGCATCGCGGCCAGGTCCTCGACGGTCGCGCCCAGCCGCAGCCCGAGCGAGAGGCCCTGGACGATCTCGCCGGCGCTGCGCGAGACGACGTGCAGCCCGAGCACGCGGCGCGTGCCGCGGTCGAAGACGACCTTGAATAGCCCGTGCCTGAGGTCGACGTACGAGAAGCGCCGCACGTACTCGTTCCGCACGACCTCGAGGTCGTGACCCTGCTCTCGCGCCTGCTGCTCGGTCAGCCCGACGCTGCCGAGCTCGGGGTCGGTGAAGATCGAGGTCGGTAGCACCGAGTAGTCGGCGCTGGGCGCGTCCGCGTCGAACATGTCGGCGACCGCGACCCGCGCCTGGTACTGCGCGACCGGCGTGAACTGCGCGACCGCGTTGACGTCGCCCGCCGCCCAGATGCCCTGGACGGAGGTGCGCAGGCGTTCGTCCACCGCGATCCCGGTGCGCGTGGTCTCGATCCCGAGCTCGTCGACGTTGAGGCCCTCGAGGTTCGGGACGCGCCCCGCCGCTAGCAGCACCGTCTGCGCCCTGAGCTCGTAGGGCGGCGACTCGTCTCGCGGCGCGATCGTGGCGACCACCTCGTCCCCGTCGCGGCGGATGCGCTGGACGAATACCCCGGGCGCGAGCCGGATGCCCTCGTCCTCGAGCGCGGCGGCGAGCTTGGCGCAGGCCTCCTCGTCGGCGAGCGGCGCGATCCGGTCGGCCGCATCGACGATCGTCACCTCCGAGCCGAAGCGGGAGAACGCCTGCCCGAACTCGAGCCCGACGGCCCCGGCGCCGACGACGAGCAGCGAGCGCGGCAGCTCGGTCAGCTCGAGCGCCGAGACGTGGTCGACCCAGTCGACCTCGTCGATGCCCTCAACCGGCGGCACCGCCGTGCGCGAGCCGGTCGCGATCAGGATCCGGTCGGACTGGAGCTGAGTCTCGCCCACGAGCACGGTGCGCGCGTCCACGAGCATCGCCTCGCCGGTGAAGGTCGCGAGGCCGGCCGCCTCGAGGTCGGCGACCCACTGCTCCTGCGCCTTCTTCAGCGACTCCTTCCAGTCGTGAACCCGCGCGAGGTCGACGCGGACGGTGCCGGTCTCGACGCCGATCTTCGGGGCCAGCGTCCCTGCGTCGTGCGCGAGCTCGGCGGCCACGAGGTACGCCTTGGTCGGCGTGCAGGCGACGTTCGGGCAGCTGCCGCCCCAGCGCTCTCTCTCGACGAGCGCGACACGCGCGCCGTGGTCGCGCGCCGCCATGCCGGCCGCGTCGCGCGCAGCGGAGCCGCCGCCGATCACGATCAGGTCGAAGCGTTCGGGCACCGCCGCCATTGTCTCGCGCCGGAAGGGTTCCGTTACAGTCGCGCGGTGGCGGCGACGGAGGCCGAGCTCCTCGACGCGCTGCGAGCGGGAGACGAGGGCGCGTTCGCAGCGCTCGTGCGCGAGTACCACCCGTCGCTCGTGCGCGTGGCGCGGATGTACGTCTCGAGCCAGGCGACCGCGGAGGAGGTCGCGCAGGAAACGTGGCTCGGCGTGCTCAACGGGCTCGAGCGCTTCGAGGGCCGCTCCTCGCTGAAGACGTGGATCTTCCGGATCCTGGCCAACATCGCGAAGACCCGGGCGGTGCGCGACGGGCGCACGCTGCCGTTCTCGGCGCTCGAGGATCCCGCGCGCGTGCCGGAGCCGGCCGTCAGCGCCGACCGGTTCCTCGACACCGAGCACCCGCGCTGGCCGGGACACTGGTCGGTGAAGCCAGCGCCGTGGCCCGACGACGCGCTGCTCGCGGCCGAGACCCGTGAACGCCTGGCCGAGGCGATCGAGGCGCTGCCGGCGACGCAGCGCACGGTGATCACGCTGCGGGACATCGAGGGCTGGTCGAGCGACGAGGTCCGTAACGCTCTCGAGCTGAGCGAGACCAATCAACGCGTATTGCTCCACCGCGCCCGCTCGAAGGTTCGGGCGGCGCTGGAGTCGTATCTGGACCAACCATGACCGTGGAATTCGAACAGCTCAGCTGCCGGGAGCTCGTGGAGCTCGTGACCGACTACCTCGAGGGAGCCCTCCCCGCGGAGGAGCACGAGCGCATCGACCGGCATCTGGAGATCTGCCAGAGCTGCCGCACCTACGTCGAGCAGATGCGGCAGACGATCGAGCTGACGGGCCGGCTGACGGTCGCCGACGTCTCGCCGGAGGCCGAGCTGGTCCTGCTCGAAGCCTTCCGCGCCTGGCACACCGCGTGATCTAGCCGTATCCGTTCGCGGCTCGTGGCCCTTGTCACGTCGGAGGTATGCGCGTGCGGAAGCGTCCAGGCGTCGTCGTGCTGTTCGCGGTCATTGCCGTCGCTGGCTTTGCATCGACGCTCGCGCTCGGCTCTGCGCGCGGCGACATCCTGCCGACGCTACGGTGCCGACACTGGCGATCTCGCTGCCGGTCACGACCGCTGCCCCGCTGCCGCCTCGGCCGCCCGTTCCGCCGCCTGCGTTGCCGGGCCGGCTCCGGCGTCGGCGTCACAGCCCGCGTCGCGCAGCGCTGCGACCTCGCCGCACGTCTCGCGCACGCGATTCCACACCCGCCGGCCGGGCCGTCGCGGGACGACGATCACGTTCCACCTGAGAGCGCCGGCGACCGTGGTGCTGCTCGTGCGCGGGCCGAGCCCGAGCTGCGACCTTGCGGGGCGCAGGGTCGTGAGCCTCGGCGAGGGCGTCAGCCGCGTCGGCTTCCTCGGGCGCTTCCGCGGCCGGCCGCTGGCGCCGGGCACGTACGGGATCACGATGGTCGCGCGGCGCGGCGGCACGACCACGACGCTCGGCCGCCTCGCGATCGCGGTCGTCTCGCCCGGGGAGAGGGTCCACCCGTCGGCCGCCAGGCCCGTGTTCGACGGCTGCGAGGCCGCGGGGTCGAGCTTCTCGAGCGAGCCGTTCGCAGGCCTCGGCCTCGTCCTGCCGACCGCCGCTGACAAGGTCGCCGCCACGCCACACGCCCCGAAGGTCCGACGGCGGCCCTGACTGGCTCGAGATCCTCTTCTACGCGGCCGTGATGCTTGCCGGCGCTTCGATGCTCCTGCTCGTGCTGAGCTTCGCCAAGCAGCGCTGGAACCCGTGACGCAGACGCCCCGTTAGCGTAGAGGCGTGATCGAGCAGGCCTTCGGCCGGAGCGCGCCGTGGTCGCTGGGGATCGAGGAGGAAGTGCTGATCCTCGACGCGGACTCGCTTGCACTCGCGCCGGGCGTGGAGGCGCTGCTCGGCGCCGCGGAAGGGCGCGAGCTGCCCGGCGTGCTGAAGATGGAGCTCCTTGCATCGATGCTCGAGCTGGCGACCGACGTCTGCGCGACGCCACAGGACGCGCTCGGCGCCCTACGGGAGCTGCGGGGGGCCGCCGACGAGGGCGCCCGCGCGGCCGGGCTGCGGATCGCCGCCTCCGGCACCCACCCGTTCAGCCTTCCGCAGGCGCAGGACATAGCGCCGGATCCGCGCTACAGCGAGTTCGTCGAGTACGCAGGCATCTCCGCACGGCGCCAGGCCGTGTGCGGGCTGCACGTCCACGTCTCGATGCCCGGGCCCGAGGAGAGCCTGTGGGCGCTCGAAGGCGTGCTCCCTTGGCTGCCGCTCGTGCTCGCTCTGTCGGCGAATTCGCCCTACCTCGCAGGCGAGGAGACGGGCCTGGCGTCGGCCCGCGCCGAGGTGCTGGCACTGCTTCCGCGCGCCGCCGCGCCCCCGGTCTTCGGCTCCTACGGGGAGTGGGAGGCGTTCGTCGAGCGCTTCGTCGAGATCGGGCTCGCGGACGGCTATACGCGGTTCTGGTGGGACATCCGGCCGCACCCGCGCTTTGGGACGCTCGAGGTGCGGGCGCCCGACCAGCCGACCGAGGTCGAGCGCACGGCCGCCTTCGCCGCCCTGCTGCAGGCGCTGTGCCTGACCGTGCTCGACGGCGAGCCGCCCGAGCCGGCGAACCGCGGCGACTACGCGCAGAACCGCTGGGCGGCGCTGCGCTTCGGCCCGCGTGCGCAGCTGATCCACCCCGACGGCTCGCGGCTCGTCCCGGCCGAGGAGCTCTTCCGCGAGCTCCTCGCCTTCGTCGGGCCGGCCCTGCGGGAGCTCAGGACGGAAGAGCCCGTGCGCGTGCTCGACCCACGGACGTGCGAAGGCGACCGGCAGCTCGAGATCGGCCGCTCGCGCGGGCTCGAGGCCGTCGCGGCCGACGCCGTCGAGCGGACGGTACGATCGGCCTAGATGGCGATCCTCTCCGAGACGATCCAGGTCAGCGGGATCCGCTGCGAGCGCTGCGTCGGCCGCCTCGCCGGAGCCCTGCGCGGGCACGACGGCCTCGAGTTCGCGAACGCGAACCTGATGGGCCAGGTCCAGCTGGAGTGGGATGACGAGCGCACGGACCGCGAAGCCATCCTCGCCGAGATGGCGAAGGCGGGCTTCCGCGAGCTCGAGAGCGTCTAGCCGCTAGGTCTCGTCGGTTGAACAAGCCCGTAGTGCTCCGCGACGGCCTGCCGGTCGACGTCGCCGCTCTCGAGCGGAGGCGAATCGTTCACGACCTCCTTCGAGACGGAGAGTCGGACGACCTGCTCGCCGTCGTCGCCGTGGGCGAATGCCAGCGGGATCGCATGACGTGATTTGCGCAGCAGCCCGCCCTCGACGATCAACAGGTCGCCGTCGACCGCGGCGACCTCGCCCAGCTTGTGGTCGTCGCTTCCGACGACGTCATAGCCTTCCATGGCGCCCGTGTACCCGCGGCGCGTGGTTCGAAAACGGGAATGGCGACGCCTGCGCGAGCGTTCCAAAGCCACGACACGACGATGCTAGGGTGGCCCGCGATGGGCGAGACCACTCACGAGCCGGACCCGAGGAAGCTCGCCGAGGAGGCGCGCGACCGGGTGCGCTTCGAGGAGGAGGCCCTCGACCTCTCCGACCAGGTCTACCGCGTGGCGCGGCGCCTGGTCTCTACCCGCGAGGAGGCAGAAGACCTGATGCAGGAGACCTATGCACGCGCGTTCCGCGCCTGGCGCTCGTTCCAGCCGGGCACGAACCTGCGTGCGTGGCTGCTTCGGATCCTCACCAACCTGAACATCGACCGCGGCCGGCGCGTGCAGCGCTCGCCCGACCTGCAGCCGCTCGAGGAAGGCGACTACTACCTCTACAACCGGCTCGAGGAAGCCGGCCGAGAGCCGAACAACGACCAGGACCGGGTCGACGAGCGGCTCTCGCAGGACGACGTCGTCGCCGCACTCTCGGCCGTCCCGCACGACTTCCGCGACGTGATCGTCCTGGTCGACATCGGCGACTTCAGCTACGCCGACGCGGCGCAGATCCTCGAGATCCCGATCGGCACCGTCATGTCCCGCCTCCATCGTGGGCGGCGTATCCTGAAACAGGAGCTGGCCGAGCAAACCGTGGAGACCGCGTGATGTCGTTCAGTCCGGGAGTGGATCCGTGTGACGAATGCGAGAAGCTCCTCCAGCCCTACCTCGACAAGCAGCTCTCGGACTCGGAGCTCGCGGAGGCCGAGGCGCACCTCGAGGTCTGCGCCTACTGCCGGAAGCGCTACGTGTTCGAGGAGAAGCTGAGGATGTTCGTCCGGCAGGCGGCCGTCGAGGAGATGACGCCTGACCTGAAGCAGAAGCTCGCCGAGCTGCGCACGCCGCTCTTCTGACGGAAGCGCAGCGGGCTCACCGGCCGCCCGAAGTGCCGGAGCTCGAAGTGCAGGTGCGTGCCGGTGCACCAGCCCGTGCAGCCCGCGGTGCCGATGCGCTCACCTGCGGAGACCTCGTCGCCGACGCGGACGCCGGCCTGCGCGAGGTGCGCGTAGAGCGCGACGTAGCCTCGGCCGAGCGCGACCTCGACGACCGTCCCATAGCCCTCGAAGCCGCCCGGCGACCCGACCGCGACGACGCGTCCGGGCTGCGCGGCACGCACGGCGAGCGAACGCAGGATCCCGATGTCGATGCCGGGATGCCAGCGGCCGGCGTCGTACCCGAAGCCGCCGGTGATCGTCCCCTGCGCCGGCCAGACCGACCAGTCGGGAGGCGGCGGTTGGACCTGGACGCGCGTCAGGGCGAGGGCGAGCAAGAGCGTCAGCACGGCGGTGGAGAGTAGCTGTCGGGCTCAGCAGGTGGCCCGGGCAGGGCCGACGATGACGACCAGCCGGTGCGGGTTCGAGCCACCCGGGAGCGGCCTCGGGGTGCCGCAGCCGATCTGGCTCGCGAGCCGGTCGGCCGCCGTGGCGCCGCCGGGCTCGTAGTACACCGACGTCGAGGGGTAGTCGAAGCGGTTCGCCTTCGTCACGTGCTGGATGCGGTAGCCGAACGAGCCGACGCGGCTCGCCACCTGGCGCGTGTAGTTGATGTCGCCGCTGCCGTTCAGCACGTCGACCGAGTACTTCCACGGCGGCGGGAGCGTCGCGGCGAGCCGCTTCGCGGGCGACGGGCTGTTCCCGCCGGAGCCGAAGGCGAACACCACGACGGCCGCGACGAGGACGGCGACGGCGGCGCCTGCGGCGATCCACCGGCCGACCGGCCTGCGCGCCGGCGGCTCGACCGGCATCCCGGAGAGGCGCCGCGCCTCGCGGTGGTCGATCCCGAGCGCGGTCGCGTAGCGCAGGAGCGCGAGCACAGCCGTGTCGTGGCGCGGGAAGCGGTAGAGCTTGCCCTCCTCGAGCCACTCGACCTGCTCGGGCCAGAGCGCCGCACGCTTGGCGGCTTCCTCGATCGTGAGCTTGCGCTGGAGGCGCAGCGACGTCAGCGGCGACGTCTGCGCTGCGGGTTCGGCGGCTAGCGGTCTGGCGAGCTCCATGGCTTCAGGTCGTTCGGCAGTTCATCGGCGAAATCGACGTCTCCTGGAGGAGACAGATCGTCGCAGGAGACGAGGACGGCGTCGAGACTTCTCGCTCCCTCGTCCGGTACCTGCTCCCAGACCGCGCGGTCGAGCAGGACGGGGTGGAGGCGCGTGCCGCCGTAGGTCGCGGCGACGACGGGGGCGCGCTCGTCGCGCCAGCGCGCGATCACGCGGTCGATCGCCTGCGGCTCGAGGTTCGGGCCGTCGGCGAGGACGATCGCCGCCGCCTGTGCCTCCGCGGGCAGAGCGGCGAGGCCGCAGCGGAGGGAGGCGCCGGGACCACGCTCCCAGTCGGGGCACCGGACCGTGCGGGCGTCGGTCTCGACCTCGTGCGCGCCGGTCACGACGACGACGTCGTCGACGCCGCTCGCGCGCACGCGTTCGAGTACCGGCCCGAGCAGCACCTGTTGCTTGGGTCCCCCGAACCGCCTCGCTGCGCCGGCCGCGAGTACGACCGCCCAGACCATCAGGCCACGGCGTCGAGGGCGCGGCGGATCAGCGGGCGCGCGAGGTCGACCTTGTACGCGGTCCCGGCCAACGGCGTCGCGCGGTCGAGCTCGTCCGGCGAGCCGAGGAGCCACGGGATCGGCGCGGCACCGCTCAATGCGAGCCGGGTCTCGCCGCCGAAGCGCGCGGCCGCGACGCCCACCAGCGCGAAGGTGAAGCGCGCACGGTCCATCGCCTTTACGTACGTCGACGCCTCGGGCTGCGGCACCTCGAGCTCGAGGATCAGCTCGCCGGGCTCGAGCGCCACGACGTCGCGGTCGTCCTCGGTCGGCAGTCGGTACAGCTCGGCGATGGGCAGCTCGCGCCGGTCGGTCCGCAGCGTCGCGCCCAGCGCGAGCAGGGCCGCGGCCGGATCCGACGGATGCGCCGACGCGCAATGCTCGTTGCCGAAGATCGCGTGCTCGCGGTGCGCGCCCTCGCGGGCGTTGCAACCCGAGCCGCCGTGCAAGAAGCACGGGTACTTCAGGCGCCAGTACCAGCACCGGGTGGCCTGCAGCAGGTTGCCGCCGATCGTCCCCATCGAGCGCAGCTGCGGCGACGCGGCGAGGGCACACGCCTCGCGCAGCGCCTGCGGAACTTGCTCGTCGGCCTCGAGCTCGGCCAGCGTCGTGCCGGCGCCGATGCGCGTGCCGTTCACGCCGCGCGGCAGCACGCCGCGCATGTCCACGAGCGTCTCGGCCCGCACCAGCTGCGAGCGCAGCAGCGGGACGAGCTCCGTGCCGCCGGCGAGCGCGACCGACCCGTTGGCGAGCGAGGCCGTCGCCGACGCGAGCGACTCAGGCCGGAGCAGCTGCAAGCCGTTCCCGTTCTCTCGCCTCGGCCAGCGCGCGGAGCATTTCTTCTCTCGTCACCGGCAGCGAGCGCACGTCCGCGCCCGTCGCGTCGCGGATTGCGTTCACGATTGCCGCGGCGGTCGGCACGATCGGCGGCTCGCCGAGGCCCTTCGAGCCGAGGTTGGTCAGGTGCTCGTCCGGGATGTCGAGCAGGTCGACCACCATCTCGGGCACATCGGCGATCGTCGGCAGCTTGTACGCGTCGAGCGTCTGCGTCAGCACGCGGCCGGTCTCCGGGTCGACGAGCCGTTCCTCCGAGAGCGTGTGGCCGACGCCCTGGATGATCCCGCCTTCGACCTGGCTCTGCGCCCCGAGCGGGTTGATCACGCGACCGACGTCGTGGATCGCCGCCAGCCGCTCGACCTTCACCTCGCCTGTCTCGACGTCGACGGCCACGTCCGCGACCTGGACGCCGAACGTGAGCACCCGCATTCCGGCCGGGTTCGGCCCGCGCGCGCCCTTACCCGTGATCTGGGCGTCCCCGAGCAGACCGGTCACCTCCTCGAGCGGCCACGAGCCGCCGTCTGCTGACACGATCCGCCCGTCCTTGAGTGAGAGCACGCGCTCCTCGACGCCGAATCGCTGCGCCGCGATCTCCAGGATCTGCCGGGCCGCGTCGGCGGCGGCCGCGCGCACCGCCGGCCCCATCGACGGCGTGGTCGACGAGCCGGCCGAGATCGACGCGTACGTCCCGCGGGCGGAGTCGCCGAGAGCAATGCGGACGCGATCGAGCGGCAGCCCCAGCTCTTCGGCGGCGATCTGGGCCATCGCGGTGCTCGACCCCGTTCCGATGTCCTGCATGGCCGTCAGCACCGTCGCGGAGCCGTCGGAGCCGACTCGCACGCCCGCGTAGGACGGCGGGCCGCCGCCGCCGTACCAGATCTGGCTGGCAAGGCCGGTTCCGCGCCGGACCGGCCCTTCGGAGCGGGCGCGCACCTCGTCGCGCCGGGCCCAGTGCTCGTCGGCCCGGCGGTAGCACTCGAGCAGGTTCTTCGACGAGAACGGCCGCCCGTCCTCGAGGTCGACGTCCGCGTGGTTCCGGCGCCTCAGCTCGAGCGGGTCGAGCTCGAGCTGGCCTGCGAGCTCGTCCAGCAGGCACTCGAGGCCGAACGTCCCCTCGACGAAGCCCGGCGCGCGGAAGGCCGCGTTCGGCGGCAGGTTCAGCTTTGCGCCGTGCGTCAGCGTCCGCACGTTGTCGCAGGCGTAGAGCATCTCGATCGGCCCGTAGGTCGGACCCGACCAGCCCGCCCAGCCGACCGCGTTCACGTACTCCGCATCCAGCGCGACGAGCGTGCCGTCCGAGCGGGCGCCGGCGCGCAGGCGCTGGATCGTCGCGTTGCGGTTGCCGGCGGCGAGGTTCTCCTCGCGGCGCGTGAGCGCGCAGCGAACCGGCCGGCCCGTCTTGCCGGCGAGCGCGATGCCGATGTACGTGTAGTCGCCGGGATTGTTCTTCGAGCCGAAGCCGCCGCCCATGTAGTTGCAGACCACGCGCACACGGTCGGGCGGCAGGCCGAGCTGCTCGGAGATCGAGTCGCGCACGCCCCAGATGAACTGGGTCGAGATGTAGACCTCGAGCGTCTCGCCCTCCCAGCGGACGACCGACTGGTGCGTCTCCATCGAGTTGTGGAGGACGGTCTGCGTGCGGTACTCGGCCTCGACGACCACATCGGCCTGGGCGAAGCCCGCGTCGACGTCGCCGCGCTCGTAGCGCCGCGCTTCCTCGTGCAGCGAGCCCTGCCGGACGGCCTCCTCGGGATCGAGCAGCGGCTCGAGCTCCTCCCACTCGACCTCGATCAGCGCCATCGCCTCGCGTGCCCGGGCGTAAGTGTCGGCCGCGACCGCCGCGACCGGCGCGCCGTGGTAGCCGGGCTCGGCCTCGAGGACGTGGCAGTCGTCGGGTCCGATCACGCCGACGACCCCAGGCAGCTCGAGCGCCGGAGACAGGTCGAGTTTGTTCACGCGCGCGCGCGCGAAGGGCGAGCGCAGCACGGCCGCCTGGACGAGGCCGGGCAGCTGGATGTCGGCGGTGTAGATCGCCTGGCCGCGGGCCCGCTGGTGCCCGTCGAGCCGCGTCGCCGGCTGTCCGACGACGGCGCCCGGGCCCTGCGGCCACTGGTCGAGCGCCTCGTCGTCGCCCTCGACGACGACCCACTGCTCGGTGTAGCGGCCCTCGACCTCCTTCTCGGTCCGGATCAGTCGCGCCATGTCAGCACTGCCTCCTCGATTCGCGGGTAGGCGCCGCAGCGGCACAGGTTGCCCGCCATCGCGTGGCGGACGCGCTCGGGCGTCGGCTCCGGGTCGGCCGCCACGAGCGCCGCGGCGGAGACGATCTGGCCGGGCGTGCAGAAGCCGCACTGCAGCGCGTCGGCGCGCACGAACGCGTCGATGAGCGGGTGGTCGCGCAGGCCCTCGATCGTCGTCACCTCCTGCTCGCCAACGGTGTGGACGAGCGTGATGCACGAGAGCACCGGCACGCCGTCGACCTGCACGGTGCAGGCGCCGCAGTGACCCTCGCCGCAGGCGATCTTCGTGCCGGTCAGGCCGAGGTCGTCGCGCAGCGTCTCCGCGAGCGTGCGGCCGACCGGCGGCTCGGCCACCTCGAGCACGGTTCCGTTGACGTGAAGCTCAAGCACCGGACGTCACCGCCAGGATGTCCGCCAGGTGCACCAGCCGAAACGTCGTTCGGCTGACGATCCGCTGCTCGCCTTCGTCCTCGACCTCCGGGAGGACGCGCCAGAGGTCGCGCGCCGCCTCGAGCAGCTCGCGGATCCGCTCGCGCTCGTCCTCGTGGCCGTCGCGGTCGGCGGTGGCGTTGAGGGCGAGGCCGAGGACGCCGATCGTGTCCGCCTGCCGCGTCCAGAGCAGCGGCGTCGCCATCGAGAGGTACTGGTGGATCCGCGCGAAGGCCATCGGCTGCGAGAACGTCTGGTTCCCGATCGGCGCTGTCGGCTCGAGCGGCGGCTCGCCCGCCGCGATGCGGCTCGCGGTGCCGCTCAGCATCATGCGCAGCTGCGCGTCGTCGAGGTCGGCGATATGCGCGGTCCGCATGGCGATCAGCAATGAGCTCGGCTGCTGTCCGTAGGGGTAGTCGGAGGCGTAGACGACCTGCTCGGGCGAGACGAGGTGGTAGAGGCTGAGCAGGTCGATCGCGCTCCAGACCGAGGTGTCGAAGAAGACGCCCGCCATCCCGGCGAAGTGCCCCGCAAGGGAGCCGAGGTCGGCGATGCCGGCGTGGGCGATGATCAGCTGCGAGCCCGGGTATCGCTCGACGAGCCGGTGCAGGTGATCGGCGATCGGCGGCAGCCCGCGGCCGCCGTGGATCAGGATGGGCACGCTGCGGTCGGCCGCGAGCTCGAACACCGGCGCGAGCCGCTCGTCGTTGAGCAGGAAGCGCTGGGCCCGCGGGTGCAGCTTGATCCCGCGCGCGCCGAGGTCGAGGCAGCGCGTCGCCTCCTCGATTGGTTCCTCGGAGAGGTCGAGCCGGACGAAGGGGATGAATCGGCCCGCAGAGCGCTCTGCGTACGCGAGCGTGCGGTCGTTCGCGGCGCGGAAGGCCGGATGCCGGTCGACCTCGTCCATGCAGAACATGAAGCAGCGCGAGATGCCGTAGCGCTCGTTGATCCGGTCGAGGTCCTCGTAGACCCCGGTCATGCCGTCGATGTCGTGGCCGAGGTGCACGTGGGCGTCGAAGATCTCGGCGGCCGCGGGCAGCTCGCGCACAAGCTCCTCGTCGTAGCCGGCGATCAGCGCCTGCGCCTTCTGGAGCACCTCTTCCACGCCTGGCGAGTCTAGATGTACGATCCGGCCCGCCGTGTCAGACGTCCTCATCTACGCAGACTCGATCCGCTTTGCCGAGATGCGCCACGAGGTGCCACTCGGCGTGCCCGACCCCTTTCTCTACGCGGAGCGCAACGGAACCCGCAGCGTGGTGGCGAGCTCGTTCGAGCTCGGGCGCATCAACGCCGTCGCGCCCGACATCGACGCGCTGCCGATGGAGGAGTTCGGCATCGACGAGCTCTACGCGCAGGGCCTCTCGCGGGAGGAGATCGAGCTCGAGGTGGTGCTGCGGGCCGCGCGCCGGTTCGGGATCGACGACGCGATCGTCCCCGGCACCTTCCCGCTCGAGCTGGCCGACCACCTGCGGTCGAACGGGATCCAGGTGCGCGCCAACCGCGACCACTTCGTCCAGCGCCGGCGAGTGAAGAACGACGCCGAGCTGGCGGGGATTCGCCGGGCCCAGCGCGCCGCGGAGGCCGCGATGGACGCCGCGCGAGAGGTGCTTCGCTCGGCGGAGCGGCAGAACGGCAGCCTGCTCGTCGACGGCGAGGAGCTGACCTGCGAGCGGGTCAAGCTTGCGGTCGAGCAGGCGTTCACGGCCAACGGTGCCTTCGCGGACGAGTTCATCGTCTCGCACGGCCCGCAGACGGCGGTCGGCCACGACATGGGCTCCGGCCCGATCGCGCCCGACGAGCCCGTCTGCCTCGATCTCTTCCCGCGCGACCGCGAGTCCGGCTGCTTCGCCGACATGACGCGCGTCTTCGTCGTCGGAACACCGTCGGACGAGCTGCGCGAGTGGCACGCGCTCTGCAAGGAGGCGCTCGACCGCTCGGTCGCCGCCGTCAGGCCCGGCGTTCCGGGCCGCGAGCTGCACAAGATCAGCTGCGACGTCTTCGAGGAGCACGGCTACCCGACGCTGCGCTCGAAGGAGCCCGGCGAGGTGCTCAAGGACGGCTTCTACCACTCGCTCGGCCACGGGGTCGGGCTCGAGGTGCACGAGGAGCCGAGCCTCGGGCGGGCCCCTGGCGAGCTCGTGGCCGGCGACGTGATCGCGGTCGAGCCGGGCCTCTACCGGCACGGCTACGGCGGCTGCCGGCTCGAGGACCTCGTGCTCGTGACGGAGAGCGGGCCGGAGGTTCTGACGGACTATCCGTACGACCTCGAGCCGTAACCCGGGAATGGCCGAACAATGACCGGGCCGGCGATCGAGACCATCCTGCTCGAGGAGCGGCGCTACGAGCCGCCGCCCGAGTTCGCGGCGCAGGCGAACGCCCAGCCTGAGATCTACGACCGCGACTTCGACGAGTTCTGGGAGAGCGAGGGCCGGGAACGGGTCTCCTGGTTCGAGGACTTCACGGAGCTCTACGACTGGGAGCCGCCGTACGCGAAGTGGTTCGTCGGCGGGAAGCTCAACGTCGCCTACAACTGCGTCGACCGGCACGTCGAGGCCGGCAAGGGCGACAAGGTCGCCTACTACTGGGAGGGTGAGCCGGAGGACGAGCGGCGGACGCTCACCTACGCCGACCTCCAGGATGAGGTCGTGCGCCTCGCGAACGGGCTCAAGCAGCTCGGCGTCGGCAAGGGCACCGCGGTTGGGATCTACATGGGGATGGTCCCCGAGGCTCCGATCGCGATGCTCGCGTGTGCGCGGCTCGGCGCGCCGCACACGGTCGTCTTCGGCGGCTTCTCGGCGGACTCGCTGGCCGACCGCCTGAACGACATGGGCTGCGAGGTGCTGATCACCCAGGACGAGGGCCTCCGCAACGGCGGCGCGGTGCCGCTCAAGCGCAACGCCGACGAGGCCCTCTCCCGCTCGCCGGGCGTCAAGCACGCTGTCGTCCTCCGCCGCACAGGCGGGGACGTGCCGTTCGACGACGGCCGCGACCGCTGGTGGCACGACCTCGTCGAGGGCGAGAGCTCCGACCCGGAGTCGTGTCCGCCCGAGCCGCTGGACTCGGAGGATCTGCTCTACCTGCTCTACACCAGCGGCACGACTGCCAAGCCGAAGGGCATCGCCCACACCACCGCCGGTTACCTCGTCGGCACCGCGACGACGCACTTCTACATCTTCGACGTCAAGCCCGAGTCCGTGTACTGGTGCGCCGCCGACATCGGCTGGGTCACAGGCCACAGCTACATCGTCTACGGCCCGCTCTGCAACGGGACGACCTCGGTGCTCTACGAGGGCGTGCCGAACTACCCGGACAAGGACCGCTGGTGGGCGATTGTCGAGCGCTACAAGGTCGACATCCTCTACACGGCGCCCACGGCGATCCGGACGCACATGAAGTGGGGACCGGAGTTCGCCGCGCGGCACGACCTCTCGTCTCTGCGGCTGCTCGGCTCGGTCGGCGAGCCGATCAACCCGGAGGCCTGGGTCTGGTACCGCGAGCACATCGGGGGCGACCGGACGCCGGTCGTCGACACCTGGTGGCAAACGGAGACGGGGATGATCATGATCACGCCGCTGCCGGGGATCACGACGTTGAAGCCAGGCTCGGCCACTAGGCCGTTCCCGGGCATCGACGCGGCCGTGTACGACGAGCAGGGCAACGAGGTCGGGCCGGGCGGCGGCGGCTACCTCGTCCTGCGCCGGCCCTGGCCCGCGATGCTCCGCGGGATCTACGGGGCCGACGATCGCTACCGGGAGACGTACTGGTCGCGCTACGACGACGTCTACTTCGCCGGCGACGGCGCGCGGATCGACGAAGATGGCGACTTCTGGCTGCTCGGCCGCGTGGACGACGTGATGAACGTCTCCGGGCACCGGATCTCGACGATCGAGGTCGAGAGCGCGCTCGTCGACCACTCGGGCGTCGCCGAGGCGGCCGTCTGCGGCCGGAAGGACGACCGCACCGGCCAGGCGATCGTCGCCTACGTGACGCTGAAGGGCGGCGAGGACGGCTCGGTCGAGATGCTCGAGGAGCTGCGCAACCACGTCGCGGCCAAGATCGGCCCGATCGCGAAGCCCGCGAACATCGTCTTCACGCCCGAGCTGCCGAAGACCCGGAGCGGCAAGATCATGCGCCGGCTGCTCCGTGACGTGGCCGAGCACCGCGAGCTCGGCGACACGACCACGCTCGCCGACCCGGCCGTCGTCTCCGAGATTCAGGACCGGGCCAGTACCGAGCAGAGCAAGGAGGACTAGTGACGCCCGAAGAGGAGCGGCAGCTCGCCGTCGACCTCTTCAACCGCAGCTGGACGTTGATCGAGCTCCCGGCGAGGACGCCGGAGCAGGACGACGAGCTGATCGACGCCGCGCACGCCTCGGCCTACCACTGGCTGCAGGTGGGCACGGCGGCGAACCGCGCGCGGAGCCAATGGCAGCTCTCCCGCGTCTACGTCGTACTCGGCCGGCCCGAGCCGGCGCTCCATCACGCCGGCCGCTGCCTCGCCTGGTGCGAGGCGCACCCGGAGGCGCTCGAGGACTGGGATCTGGCCTACGCGCACGAGGCGCTTGCCCGGGCGCACGCGCTCGCGGGAGATGCCGAAGCGGCGCGGCATCATGCCGCTCGGGCTCGGGCGCTTGCTGCAAGCGTCGCGGGAGCGGAAGACCGCGAGCACCTCGACGCCGACCTCGGCACGCTTGCCTGACCGCTAGCGCGGGAGCTGGATCGTGAAGGTCGAGCCGTGTCCGGGCTCGGAGTCGACACGGAGGCGGCCGCCCATGCGCTCGACGAGCTCCTGGCTGATGTAGAGGTCGAGCGCTGCCGCCGACTCCGCGTCGCATCTCGGGGTCCGGGCGGACGAACTTCTCGAAGATCCGCTCCTGCGCCTCCGCGGGGATGCCGAGCCCTTGCTCGGCGACCTCGATCGCGACCAAGCCGTCGCTCTCGGCAACACGAACGTCCACGCGACCGCCCTGGGGTGAGTACTTGACGGCGTTGTCCAGCAGGTTGACGACCACCTGCCGCAGCCGTGACGCGTCGGTGTGGACGACGACGTCCGGCGGGACGTCGAGCGAGAGGTCGATCGCTTCGGGCGCCCGCACCCGCGGACTCGATCGCGCTCTCGCAGAGCTCTCGCAGGTCGCACTCCTCCCGCCGGAGCGGCACCGACCCACGGTCGACCTCGGTCGAGACGAGAATCTGCTCGACGATCTCGGCGAGCCGGTGGGCCTCCGTCTCGATCATCGCCAGCAGCTGGGCGTCGAGGTCTGGGTCGGTCGGGCGGTCCGCGCGCCGCAGCGTGCGCACCGCGCCGTAGACGGCCGCCAGCGGCGTGCGCAGCTCGTGCGAAGCGGTCGCGAGGAAGTCGCTGCGCGTGCGCTCGAGCTCACGCTCGCCCGTGACGTCCTGCAGCACGAGCACGCGCCCGTCGGGAAAGCGCGTCTCCCTCGCGACGAGCCAGCGCTCGGCGCCGTCACGGCCCAGCGGCAGAACCGCGCCGCCGCCCTCCCGGGCGAGCGCTTGCTCGATCAGCGGGAGCTCGGGCACGACCTCCGCGAGCGGGCGGTCGAGCGCGTCGGCCTCCGCCGTCCCGAGGTACGCGCTGGCGGCGGGATTCCAGTAGCAGACCGTCCCCTCCGCGTCGAGCAGGACGACTGCGTCGTCGACGTGCTCCAGCGAGCGCGACGCCCGCGCTCCCCACTCCGCCGCCTCGCGGAGCTCGCGCTCGACGTCGTAGAGCGACCAGATGCGGCGGGGCACCGAGAGGAGCAGCCAGAAGGCGATCCCGGCGGCGGTCACGCCCGCGACGAGGACGATCGCGAGCAGCGCGAAGAACGTGTGCCGCTGGCTCGTCCGCGCCTGGGAGACGATCGGCCGTCAGGAGCGCGACGAGCGCGACGAGCGCCGCGTCGGCAAGGGCGGTCTGGCGGCGGACGGCGCGGATGCGGTCGGGGGAGACCGCCGCGCGCGTAGGTCAGGTTGCCGCCCCCTCGTGCGAGATGGCCTAGTCCTCGAGGTCCGCCAGCCTCGCCGCCCGGAAGCGCTCGCTCTCGCCGCGCTCGACCCTGCCGACGATCTCCTGCACGCGACCCGCGAGCTCGAGCGGATCGAACGGCTTCGTGATGTAGTCGACCGCGCCGAGGTCGTACCCGCGCCTGAGGTCCTAGTCCGGCAGCATCACATCGAGGAGGATCAGGCCGAAGTCCTGCTCCCGGACGCGGGCGAGGGCGGTCGAGCCGTCGGCGGCCTCGCTCACCTCGAAGCCGGCCAGCTCGAGGTTGATCCGGCACAGCGTTCGCATGGACGCCTCGTCGTCACGACGAGCACGTGGTGCGCAGCGCGCGTTTCTTCCGGGTCATGAGCCGCGCTCCACGCCGCCTCCCCGACGGGGCGGAGGCGGCCCTCGCGCTCGGAATCAGCACCTCGCCCGGTCGACCCCTCGCGTTCCACGCGGCGCGCCCGAGCGACGGTCTGGACCGGCGTCACTTTACCAGCAGCTCTTCGAACGGCGCCGCGTCCTCGAACGGGCCGATCAGCGCCAGGTTGAGGCCGTTCGAGCCGATCACGTCCTGCGCGACCCTCTGCACGTCGTCGGCGCTGACCGCGTCGAGTCCCTTGAGCACTGCGTCCGGCTCCTCCGCCTCGCCCTCGAGCACCTCGCGGCTGAGGCCGAACAGCGTCATCCCCTGCGGGTTCTCGAGCCGCAGCACAAAGCGGCCCTTCGCGAGCGCGCGGGCCTTCTCGAGCTCCTCGGACGGCACGACCTCGTCGGCGATGCGCCGGAACTCGTTCCTGATCGTCTCGACCGCCTCGTCGGCGCGCGCGATGTCGACGCCGGCCTGCGAGTAGAGCGATCCCGCGTCGGTGTAGCTCTGGTTGTGCGCGAAGACGTAGTAGGCGAGGCCGCGCCGCTCGCGCACCTCCGTGAAGAGGCGCGACGACATGCCGGTCCCGAGCACCGTCGCGAGCAGCTGCACGGCGTAGCGGTCCGGGTGGCCGAGCGGGTAACTGCGGACACCGAGGCAGAGGTGCGCCTGGTCGGAGTCCTTGTGGTGAATCGTCACCTGCGAGCCGCCGTTCGCGCTCAGCTCGACCGGAGCGGGCTCGCCGGTCTCCAGCGGCAGGAGGTCGCCCAGCAGCCGTTCGATCGTCCCCAGCGGGTCGCCGTCGAGCCGGCCGCCGAGGCCGACGACCATGCGCTCCGGCTTGTACCAGCGGTCGACGTAGCCGAGGAACGTGTCGCGCGTCGCGGCGCGCACCGTCTCCTTCTTGCCGATGATGTCCCACCCGAGCGGCTGGTCGCCGTAGAGGAGCATGTCGTACACCCCGCCGATGAAGTCTCGCGGCGTGTCGTAGTACATGTTCATCTCCTCGACGATCACGCCCTTCTCGCGCTCGATCTCCTCAGGGTCGAACTTCGAGTTGCGGAGCATGTCGACGAGCACGTCGAGCGCCCGGTCGCGGTAGTCGGCCGCGCACTTGACGTAGTAGCCGGTGTACTCCTTGCTCGTGAACGCGTTGAACTCCCCGCCGAGGCCGTCGACCTCCATGCCGATGTCGCGCGCGGTCGGGCGGCGCTCGGTGCCCTTGAAGAACATGTGCTCGGCGAAGTGCGCGATCCCGTTCGTGTCCGGGGTCTCGTAGCGCGAGCCGGCGGCGAGCATGATCATGCAGGTGACCGACTGCACCTGCGGCATGTCCGCGGTCAGCACGCGCAGGCCGTTGTCGAGCCGCTGGCGCTGGAAGACACTCATGCGGCCAGCTTCTCCCGCCACTCCTCTGGGATCTCGACCGGCTCGCGCTTGGCGTAGTCGTAGGTGACCAGCACCGTCTTCGCCTCGGCCACGACCGTGTCGCCGACGCGCAGCTCGTGCTCCAGGTCGAAGCTCTTCCCGCCGAAACGCGTGGCCCGAACGGTCACCTCCACCTCGTCGCCGAACCGCACGGGCGCGCGGAAGTCGATCTCGACACGCGCGACGATGATCGCCATCTCCTCGAGCGTCGTCGCCGCGTCGAGGTGCTCCAGGAAGGCAACCCGCGCCGACTCGACGTAGGTCAGGAAGACCGCGTTGTTGACGTGCCCCATCGGGTCGAGGTCGCGGAAGCGGACGTGCTCTCGGTGGACGAACACGCCCGCGATGCTAACCGCGCGGTCTGTCTTCGCGCCGCCACACGAAGCGGAGAGCCTGCCAGTCACCGTCGATCGCACAGCTCTTGTTGTCGACGAGGCCGGCGGCCAGCCCGATCCCCTGGACGGCGTCGAAATCGAGGTCGGTCTCGAGCTTCGTGGCCTTCTTGGGCCAGGCGACCCAGAGCCCGTCGGCCGGGCCGAGCGTGTCGCGGAGAACTGCGAACCGGCGCTCGAGCTCGGAGCGCTCGGTGGTGAAGAAGACGACGACCCCGGCGCCCGGCTTCGCGCCCAGCTTCCTCGAGAGCGGCGTCGACGAGTAGTCCTCCTCGGGCACGGAGCGGACGGTATGCGAGATGCTGCGCTCGTGGCCGGCGAGAAGATGCGGCGCGCGATCCACGCCCAGCCCGAGTGGCTGCGGCAGGTGCCGACGGGTCGGCGGCTGCCGGACGGGCGCGTGCTCCACACCGGTTGCGGCACCTCGTTCCACGCCGCCCAGACCGGCGGCTGGGCGATGCAGGCCCTCGAGCTCGTGCTCGCGCCTCAGGAGGCAGACGCGCTCGTCGTGATCAGCCACGAGGGCGAGACGGCGCTCGCGCTGGAGGCGGCGCGGGCATTCGACGGGTCCGTCTGGCTCGTCACCGGCAAGCCGGACAGCCCGCTCGCCGAAGTCGCCGACGAGGTCGTCGTCGCGACGCCGGAGGTGGAGCAGAGCTGGTGCCACACCGCGAGCTACACGTGCGCGGTCGCGACGCTCGCCGCGCTGAGAGGCGAAGACGTCGGCGCGTTGCCGGGCCTGGTGGAGCGCGCGCTCGAGCACCGCGAGCCGGTCAGCGCGCACGACCGCTTCCTCGTCGCCGGCGCCGGTCGCGACTGGCCGACGGCGCAGGAGGCCGTGCTGAAGCTGCGCGAAGGGGCATGGGTGGCCGCCGAGGCGTACGAGACCGAGCAGCTTCTGCACGGGCATCTCGCAGCGGTCGACGAGTCGGTGCGGGCGTTCGTGCTCGAAGGCGAGGGCCGGGCGGCGGAGCGCGCGGAAGGAGCGGTCGCCGCCCTGCGCGAGATCGGCTGCGAGACGACGCTCGTGCCCACCGTGCACCCCGTCGCCGACATCGTCCGCTTCCAGCTGCTGACGCTCGACCTGGCCGAGTCGCGTGGGATCGACCCCGACCCGATCCGGCGCGACGATCCGCGCTGGGAACGGGCCGCGGCCGCCTACGAGTGAGCGGCCGCTAGTAGCTCGGCCTCGCGCTCCGGCGCGAGCCCTACGCCGTCGACCGTCGCGGCGAGCTCGAGGGTGTCGCGCACCGTGTCCGTCAGCGGCCGGAAGGTGAGGCCGGCCTCGACCGCGAGCGAGACGTCGGCGTCCAGCATTCCGGTGTGGACCGGGTCGAACAGCCAGAGTGGGAGCTCCATCCACTCGCCGACCTCGTGCTCGGCGAGCAGAGCGTCGGGTACCCAGGTGAAGGTCGCGTCGCTGTTGGCCACCTCCCGGCAGCTGTCGAGCAGTTCCTCGAATGTGAGCCCGGGCCGCGTGGCGTTGTAGGCACCGCCGGTTCGGCGTTCCAGCAGCTCGACGAGCCAGTCGCCGAGGTCGCGGACGTCGACGAACTGCACCTGCCGCTCCGGCGGCGCGGGTGCGAGCACCTCGCCGCCGCGCGCGACGCGGTGCGGCCAGTACGTGAAGCGGCCGGTCGAGTCGTGTGCGCCGACGATCAGGCCCGGGCGCACGACGGCACAGCGGTTGTCGTAGACGTCGCGCACGGCGCGCTCGCAGAGCGCTTTCAGGGCCCCGTAGTTCGAGAAGTCCTCCGTCAGCCGGTCGTCCGGCTCGTCGCCGAGCTCGGCGAGCGGGCTCTCCTCGTCGTTGCGGCGTCCCTGGTCGGCGTAGACCGAGACGCTCGAGACGAACAGGTAGTACGGCGTCGCGTCGGCGAGCGCCTCGGCCGACGCGCGCACGACCGCCGGGACGTACCCGGCCGTGTCGAGCACGGCGTCCCACTCGCGGCCTTCGAGCGCGGTCAGGTCCTGCGTGCGGTCGCCGCGGAGCTTCTCGGCGTCCGGGAAGAGCTCGGCGTTCGTCTCGCCGCGGTTGAAGAGCGTCACCTCGTGCCCGCGCTCGAGCGCCGACTCGACCGTAGCCCGGCCGAGGAACTTGGTTCCGCCGAGGACGAGCAGCCTCACGTCGCCAGTCTTACCAGCGCGCTCAACCGACCCGCAACGAGGGCTTCACCCGCGCTCAACCCGATCCGCCTAGCTTGTGCCGGGTGCGACGAACCGTCCGTGTCGCAGCCGCCGCCGCGGTCGTGCTGCTCGCCGGGGCAATCGCCGTGCCCGACCGGGACGCGAGACGGGCGCGGGCCGCGCCGCTGACGGGAATCCACAAGATCCGCCACGTGGTCGTGATCATGCAGGAGAACCGGTCGTTCGACTCCTACTTCGGCACGTATCCAGGCGCCGACGGCATCCCGCCGGGCACCTGCGTCGCGAGTCTCTCCGGCGGCTGCGTCCGGCCCTTCCACGACACGGCCAACCGCGACTGGGGCGGCCCGCACGATGCCGTGGCCGCGGCCGCCGACGTCGCCGGCGGATCGATGAACGGGTTTGTCGCCGAGCAGGAGCGCGGGCTCGCGCTCGCGTGCCGGCTCCGGCCGGGAGGCGCGCCGTGTCGCGCCGACGCCGCGCGCCCCGACGCGATGGGCTACCACGACTGGCACGAGATCCCGAACTACTGGGCGTACGCGCGCAACTTCGTGCTGCAGGACCACATGTTCGAGCCGGTCGCCGACTGGAGCCTGCCCTCGCACCTGTTCATGGTCTCCGAGTGGGCCGCCCGCTGCCCGGTGCGCGGCGACCCGATGAGCTGCGTGCCGTCGGCCGGCGTGCCGGCGGCTCCACGCAAGCCGCACACGACGCCGGACTACGCCTGGACCGACCTGACGTACCTGCTCCACCAGCACCACGTCTCGTGGCGGTACTACGTCTTCAAAGGCGCCAAGCCCGACTGCGACGACGGGCAGGTGGTCTGCTCGCCCGTTCCACAGAGCTCGCGGACGCCCTCGAGCATGAACCCGCTGCCGCGCTTCGACACCGTCCGGCACGACGGCCAGCTCGGGAACGTCACCTCGATCTCGCGCTTCTACGCGGCCGCGCGGGCCGGCACCCTCCCGGCGGTCTCGTGGGTCGAGCCGAACGACCGCGTCAGCGAGCATCCGCCCAACCCGATCACCGCGGGCCAGTCGTTCGTGACGAACGCGATCGACACGATCATGCGCGGCCCGGACTGGAGCTCGACCGCGATCTTCCTCGCCTGGGACGACTGGGGCGGGTTCTACGACCACGTCGTCCCGCCCAAGGTCGACGCGGCCGGCTTCGGCCTGCGGGTGCCGGCGCTCGTCATCTCCCCGTATGCGCGACACGGCTTCGTCGACCACCAGGTCGCGAGCTTGGACGCGTACGCGAAGTTCATCGAGGACGACTTCCTCGGCGGCCAGCGGCTCGACCCGGCCACCGACGGCCGCCCCGACCCGCGGCCCGACGTCCGCGAGAGCCTCCCGCAGGCGGGCGAACTCACCCGTGACTTCAACTTCACGCAGGCGCCGCGCGCGCCGCTGCTCTTGCCCTTACACCCACCGTTCAGCTAGCCAGTGCGGCAAGCTCCGCCAGCAGCCGGTCGACCTCCTCGGCCGTGTTGTAGTGCAGGAACCCCGCACGCACGGCGCCGTCGGGAAGGTTGAGCCGCTTCATCACCTCGACGGCGTAGTAGTTCCCGTGCCAGACCGCGAAGTTGCGTTCGCCCAGCCGCGTCGCGGTCTCCTCAGGCGTGAGGCCCTCGACGTCGAAGCAGAACGTCGGCACGCGTCCCTCCGGCGTCGGTAGCCCGTGCAGGCGGCAGCGCTCGGGCAGTCCGGCGAGGAACCGTGCGCCGAGCTCGGTCTCGTGCGCGACGATCGCGTCGAAGCCGATCGAATCGATGTAGCGGACGGCCGCGACGAAGCCCGCCAGCAGCTCATGCGGCAACGTGCCCGTCTCGAAGCGGTGCCCCAGCGGTTCCTCCGCCGCCGGGCGGACCTTGTACGGCCGCCAGCGCTCGAGCAGCTCGGCGCGTGCGAACGCGACGCCGAGGTGCGGCCCGAAGTACTTGTAGGGGGAGCACAGCAGAACGTCGATTCCGGCGGCCGCGACGTCGATCGGGCCGTGCGGCGCGTAGTGCACGGCGTCGACCCACGCGAGCGCGCCTGCCTCGTGCGCGAGCTCGGCGACGCGCGACACGTCGACCAGCGTCCCCACGGCATTCGAGGCCCATGGGCACGCGACCACCCGGGTTCGCTCGCTCAGCTGCGCGGCGAGATCGTCCAGGTCCAGCGTCGTGTCCTCGCGGATGTCGGCGAACCGCACGACGAGGTCGAGGTCGCGTGCCAGCTCGAGCCACGGCGAGACGTTGCCGTCGTGGTCGAGCCGCGTGACGACGATCTCGTCGCCCGCCTGCAGCTCGCGCCCGATTGTCCGCGTCAGGGCGAAGTTGAGCGTCGTCATGTTCGCGCCGAAGACGACCTCCTCCGGCGTGCAGCCGAGAAAACCGGCGCCGGCCCGCCGTGACTCCTCCACGAGCTCCTCGGTACGGCGGCTCGTCTCGTATGGCCCGCTGACGTTCGCGTTCGAATCCCGCAGGTACGTCGCGATCGCATCGATCACCTCGTCGGGGACCTGCGAGCCACCGGGGCCGTCGAAGAAGACCAGTTCGCGCGAGAGCGCGGAGAACCGATCGCGCACCGCGACCACGTCGAGGGCGACCGTGCTCATGGAGCGGACGCTATCCCATCCGCAGGTTTGCGGCTCGGGACCGTTGGTGCAAAACTCGAAGGGGACCGGGGGGTCACCGAACGAGGGGAGTGTCCATGGAAGCCGCCGCCGTGCCAGCAGACGTCGCCGAGCGGGCGCCGAGCGCCGTCGTCGCCGCGCTCGACATCACTCGCCGCTACGGCGAGGGCGACACCGCAGTCGACGCGCTCCGCGGCGTCTCGATCGACGTCGAGCAGGGCAAGCTCACCGCCGTGATGGGGCCGTCGGGCTCCGGCAAGTCGACGCTGATGCACATCCTCGCCGCCCTCGACCGGCCGACGGACGGCTCGGTTTGGATCGCGGGCACGAAGCTCGGCGAGCTCAATGACACGGAAATCACCAAGCTGCGGCGTAAGCACATTGGCTTTGTCTTCCAGTTCTTCAACCTGTTGCCGATGCTCACCGCGGAGGAGAACGTCCTCCTGCCGCTGACCATCGCCGGCGAGAAGCCGGACCCGGCGTGGCGGGAGGAGCTCCTGAAGACGGTCGGGCTCGACGACCGCCGCAGCCACCGGCCGGCCGAGCTCTCTGGCGGCCAGCAGCAGCGCGTCGCGATTGCCCGCGCGCTGATCTCGAAGCCCACCGTCGTCTTCGCGGACGAGCCGACGGGCAACCTCGACTCGAAGACGGGCGGCGAGATCCTCGAGCTGCTCCGCCATTCGGTCGCGGAGATGGGGCAGACGACGGTGATGGTCACGCACGACCCGCGCGCCGCGGCGATCGCCGACCGCATCCTGTTCCTCGCCGACGGCCTGATCGTGCGTGAGATGCCGCGCTCCGAGCCCTCCGACGTCCTCACGGCGATGGAGGAACTCTCCGCCTCCTGATGCTGACGGTCGCGCTCAAAGGCCTCGCCGGCCGGAAGGTGCGGGCGTCGCTGACCGCGATCGCGATCGTCCTCGGCGTCGCGATGATCAGCGGCACCTACGTCCTGACGGACACGATCAACAACGGCTTCAGCACGATCTTCACGCAGTCGTACGCAAACGCCGACGTCGTGATCACGGGGAAGGCCGCGTTCGACAGCGCCAACGGCAACAGCGTCGAGCCGCCGCCGATGCCGGAGTCGCTGTTGGCGAAGGTGAAGAAGCTGCCCGGGACCGCGGTCGCGGCCGGCGCGGTGAGCAGCAACAACGTCAAGCTGATCGGCAAGAACGGGAAGGTCATCTCGAGTGGCGGCGCGCCGACGCTGGGCTTCTCGGTCACGCCGGCCGGGCAGATCTTCAATCCGACGAAGCTGACCGCGGGACGCTGGCCTCACGGCTCCAACGAAGTCGCCGTCGACAAAGGAACCGCGTCGAGCCAGGGGTTCAACGTCGGCGACCCGATCAAGGTGCAGGGGTTCGGGCCGATCCAGCGGATGCGCATCACGGGCATCGCCACCTTCCCCGGCGTGAGCATCGGGGGCGCGACCTTCGCGATCTTCGACCAGCCGACCGCGCAGGCCCTCTTCAACAAGCCCGGTCAGCTCGACGCCATTCGCGTCAAATCGAAATCGGGCGTCTCGCCGCAGGAGATGATCTCGCAGATCCAGCCGCTGCTTTCTCCGACCCAGGTCGTCCGCAGCGGCACGGCCCAGGCGAAGAAGGATCAGCACGACCAGGTCAGTGGGTTCCTGTCCTTCCTGCGCTACGCGCTGCTCGCCTTCGCCGGCATCGCGCTCTTCGTCGGCGCGTTCGTGATCGCGAACACGCTCTCGATCACGATCGCGCAGCGAACGCGCGAGTTCGCGACGCTGCGCACCCTCGGCGCCTCGCGCCGGCAGGTGCTCTGGTCGGTGGTGATCGAGGCCTTCGTGATCGGCCTGTTCGGATCCGTGGTCGGCCTGTTCCTCGGGCTCGCGCTCGCCAAGGGACTGAACTGGCTGTTCGTCCAGATCGGGATCGACCTGCCGACCGGCTCAACCGTCTTCGCGACGCGCACGGTCGTTGTCTGTCTGCTCGTCGGGACGGTCGTGACGCTCGTGGCGAGCATCCGGCCCGCGCGCCGGGCAACACGCGTCCCGCCGATCGCGGCGGTGCGCGAAGGCTCGGTGATTCCGCCGTCCCGGTGGGCGAAGTACGGGGCCGTGACGTCTCTTGTGATTCTCGTGATCGCCATTGTCATGGTTTCCCTCGGCGCGCTCGCGAACGGCATTGCAACCGCGCCGCGCCTGCTGCTGCTCGGCGTCGGCGTGCTGGTGCTCTTCATCGGCGTCTCGATGAACGCGCCGAAGGTCGTGCGCCCCCTGGCGGCAGTCCTCGGAGCCCCGGCGCAGACGATCGGCGGCGCCCCCGGCATCCTCGCGCGCGACAACGCCACGCGGAACCCGGGCCGCACCGCCTCGACGGCGTCCGCGCTGATGATCGGCCTCGCGCTCGTGACCTTCGTCGCCATCTTCGGCGCGGGCATTCGCAGCTCGTTCGAAGACGCGGTGAACAAGCTCTTCGTCGGCGACTACGCGCTGACTTCCACCAGCACCTTCAACCCGATCGATGCGCAGGCCGGCAACGCGCTCGTCGGCAAGCCGGGCGTCGAGGACGTCAGCGCGATCCGGGCCGGCTCGGCGCGCTACCTGGGCGCGAACAACGACCTCACGGGCGTGCAGCCCAACCTGAACAAGACGGTCTCAATGGTGTGGACGCAGGGCAGCAACGCGGTTCCGGGCGAGCTCGGGCTGGACGGGTTCTTCGCGAGCAAGAACTACGTCAAGGACCACCACCTCAGCCTCGGCTCCCCCGTCACGCTCCAGTTCCCGAGCGGCAAGAAGACGACCGTGAAGCTGAGGGGCGTCTGGGACGAGCCGAAGGGCGGCTCCCCGTTCGCGCACATCACGATCTCGACCGCCCTGTTCGACAAGTTCACGCCCAGGCCGCAGGACGAGATGGTGCTGATGAACACGCCGCCGGAGGGGGTCTCGGATGCGAACACGGCGCGACTCAACCGGTACGTCGCCGGTTTCGCGGACGCGAAGATCCAGACGCGCAACGAGTTCAAGTCGAACTTCGAGGCTCCGATCAACAAGCTGCTGAACCTGCTCTACGCGCTGCTCGCGCTATCGGTGATCGTCAGCCTAGTCGGCATCGTGAACACGCTCGTGCTGACCGTGTTCGAGCGGACGCGCGAGCTCGGCATGCTGCGCGCGGTCGGGATGACGCGGCGCCAGGTGCGGATGATGATCCGCTACGAGAGCATCGTCACGTCGCTGATGGGCGCCACCCTGGGGATGGTCGTCGGGATCTTCCTGGCAGCGCTGATCACGCACGCGCTCTCGAGCTCCGGGATCGTCTTCGCCGTGCCGTGGATCCAGATCGTCTACTTCGTGCTGGCGGCGATCATCGTCGGCATCCTGGCCGCGGTGATTCCGGCTCGTAGAGCGGCGCGGCTCAACGTGCTGCAGGCGCTTCAGTACGAGTAGAAGGCGCGTTTCCGTGCCGTCCGGGGCCGCACATACGCTGCGGCCGTGCGACGGTTGCGTCCGCTGAGCGAGGAGGAGTGCTACCTCCGCTGCTACGGCGTCGACGAGACGACGGTGCGCGTGATGCGGATCGAGCCGCGGCGCGTGCCACGCGGCCTCGGGGGGATCACCGGTGAGGAGCTGCGGCAGCTGTTCGAGGTGCGGCTCGACAAGCGCGAGGCGGAGCTGGCAGCGTGAGGGTGTGCGTGCACTGGGGCGGTACGCGTCGTGTGATCGGGCTCAGGCGGCCGCGGCCGCTCGGTTATGACCGGCGCTGCGCGCCGAAGCGGCGCTCGGCCGCCCGCTGCCGCTAGCGCGGTCCCGGACGTCCTTGGGTCGGGCCTCGAGGTTGTCTTCTGCGGGATCAACCCTGGCTTCGTCTCGGCTGCGGCCGCCGCGCACTTCGCGAACCCGCGCAACGACTTCTGGCGGTTGCTGCACACGGCCGGCTTTACCTCCCGGCTCTACGAGCCGGCGGAGCAGTTCGACGTGCTGCGTGAGGGGATCGGCCTGACGAACGCCGCGCCCCGGACGACGCGCGGTTCCGGCGACCTGCGGCGCGGAGACTTCGTCGGCGCGGCAGAGCGGCTCGAGCGGCTGGCGGTGGAGCTGCGCCCGGAGTGGATCGCGTTCGTCGGCAAGGAGGCGTACCGTGGGACGTTCAACGAGCGGCCGGAGCTCGGCGTGCAGGAACGGCGGCTGGCGGAGACGAGGCTGTTCGTGCTGCCGTCGACCTCGCCGGCGAATGCGGCCGTCCCGTGGGAGGAGCGCCTCCGCTGGTTCCGAGAGCTGCGCGAGAACGTGCCAAAGGCGCACCGAAAGGCGCGCAAGCCCTAGCGCTCGCCGCCCCGGCCCGGCACGCTGTCAGCGAGGGCGGCGGGTTCGCACCACACCCTCTAGTGGGTGGGGGCTGTGCCCGAGGTGGGCGCGGCTAGCTAGCTGCCGCCGACTCCGACTGCGGTCAGGAAGACCAGCACGACCCTCGTCACGCAAGCAGGCCGTTTAGCCCGACGATCGGGAACGGAAAGTGCTGTTCGGCCGGCGTGGCCGACGAGCGCGTGGATGGATTTGCAGCGCTAGCCCTGCCAGCGATTCGTGATCGGGGTGCGCCGATCTCGTCCGAACGCCTTGGGCGTCAGCCGCACGCCGGGCGGAGCCTGCCGGCGCTTGTACTCGGCGCGGTCGATCAGCGCGAGCGCGCGGTCGACGACGTCGGGGTCGAAGCCGTCGTGCGACAGCTCTTCGCGCGAACGGTCCTGCTCCACGTACGCCTCGAGCACCCGGTCGAGCGCCTCGTACGGCGGGAGCGAGTCGTCGTCTCGCTGGTTCGCGCGGAGCTCGGCGCTCGGTGCGCGGGCAATGATCGTGGCCGGAATCACGTCGCGATCGGCGACGTCGTTGAGGTGGCGGGCGAGCCGGAAGACGTCGGTCTTGAACACGTCCTTCAGGAGCGCGAAGCCGCCGGCCATGTCGCCGTACAACGTCGCGTAGCCGACCGAGAGCTCGGACTTGTTGCCGGTCGCCACGACGAGCCAGCCGAGCTTGTTGGACAGCGCCATCAGCAGCACCCCGCGGATCCGCGCCTGCAGGTTCTCTTCGGCCAGGTCGGGCGCGCGGCCGGCGAAGCTCTCGGCCAGCACCGACTCGAACGCCGAGTACGCGTCGTCGATCGGCAGCTCGCGGAAGTCGGTGCCGAGCGACTCGGCGAGCAGCCGGGCATCCCGCCGCGTCTCCTCCGAGGAGTAGCGCGACGGCATCGAGACGCAGTGCACCCGCTCCGGCCCGAGCGCCTCGACCGCCAGCGCCGCAGTCAGCGCCGAGTCGATTCCGCCGGAGACGCCGATCACGATCTCCTGGAAACCGTTCTTCCGGACGTAGTCGCCGAGGCCGAGCTCGAGCCCGAGACGCATCTGCTCGAGCTCCCCGAGCGGCTCCGCGATCTGCAGCGGCGCGGCTTCGCGCTGCTCTCGCGCAGAGCCAAGCGGGATCACGGGGGCCTCTGGCACCCGCTCCCGGTCGCGCGCCAGCGCCCGGCTGCGCACGTCGCGCAGCCGGCGGCCGACTGCGTCGGCCGGGTCGATGTCGACGACGAGCAGCTCCTCCTGGAAGCCGCGCGCCCGGGCGAGCACGTGGCCCTCCTCGTCGATCACGAGCGAGTTGCCGTCGAAGAGGAGCTCGTCCTGCCCGCCGACGGCGTTGCAGAAGGCGACGAAGCAGGCGTTGTCTCGCGCGCGTGTGGTGAACATGGCTTCGCGCTCGCGGTCGCGGCAGACGTGGAACGGCGAGGCCGAGATGTTCGTGAGCAGCTGCGCTCCGGCGAGCGCGAGGTCGGTCGCCGGCGGGCCTGGCTGCCACATGTCCTCGCAGATCGTCGGGCCGATCAGCGTGCCGCCGAGCTCGAGCAGCAGGCAGTCGCGTGCAGGCGCGAAGTAGCGGTCTTCGTCGAAGACGCCGTAGTTCGGGAGGAACCGCTTGCGGTAGATCGCCTTGACCTCGCCGCCCGCGCAGACGGCGCAGGCGTTGTAGAGGTCACGGTCGAGGTGCGGGAAGCCGACGAGCGCCGCGACGTCGGTCGCCTCGCGTGCGATCTGCTCGAGCGAGCCGGCGGCAGCGCGCAGGAAGCCCGGCCGCAGCAGCAGGTCCTCGGGCGGGTAGCCCGTGACGGCGAGCTCCGGCACGAGGAGGAGGTCGGCCCCGGCGCGGCCGGCCTCGGAGATCGCCTCGACGATCCGCTCTCGGTTGCCGTCGAGGTCGCCGACCGTCGTGTTGATCTGTGCGAGAGCGAGTCTCATGATCAGGTTTTAGACTATCAGTCGAAAACTAACTACCGTACTTCCGCAGGAAGCCGATCACGATCGCGCTCGCACGGGCCCGGTAGGCCGCGATGTCGAGCATGTCCCAGCCGTGGTCGCCGCCGGGGAACAGCACCAGCCGCTTGTGCGCTGACCCGGCCCTCCGCACGAGGGCGCGCGCGTCGGACGCGAGCGCGATGCCGTCCTGTTGCGAGTTGAGCGCCAGGAACGGGACGTGCAGCTTCGGCACCGCCGCCATCGCATCTAGCTCGTCGTTCGGGCCTTCCGTGTTCCCCAGCCGCGCCTCGCCGCTGACGCTGATCACGCCCGCGATTTTCGAGCCGAGCCGCGAGCCTCCGACCATGCTCGTGATCCCGCCGAAGCTCGCGCCCATCAAGAAGACCCGCTTCGCCCCTTCGCGCTTGAGCTCGTCGACGGCGGCGGCGGTGTCACGCGTGTAGTGGCCGCTCTTAGCAGGGTCGGTCGGCGACTCGGACAGGCCGAAGTGGCGGTGGTCGAAGAGCAGCACGCGGAAGCCGGTGCGGCTGAGGACCTGCGCGTACGACACCCAGCCGCAGAGATCGGCCGGCGACTCGTGCGCGAGGACGACGCCGGTCGGGCCGTGGCCGAGCGCGGCGCCGTCGAGGAGGACGCCGTCCGAGGCTCGAAACCAGCCGACCTTCGCGTCGACGTGCACGTGGCACCGAGCCGCCAGGCTCGGCAGCGCCTTGCCTTTGGCGTCGAGTGGCCGGCTCGAGCCGCCGCAGCCGGCGGCGACGAGCACGACGAGTGCCGCCGCGGCGGCTACACGCATCAGCGGCGGAGGCGGATCGCGTTCAGGTCCTGCTCCCGGATCTCGCCGGCGCGGCGGATCAGATCCTCGACGTCGTCGTGCTCGGCATGCAGGTAGCGGCCGGAGAGCGCGTCGGCTCGCCCCGACGCCAGGACGTGCACGAGCTGCGGCGCGAGCTCCGGTGGCGTCCACGGCGCGTCGTCGGCGAAGTTGTCGCTCGTCATCTTCGTGCGGACGAGGCCCGGGCTGATCAGGAAGACGCGCACCGGCGTGTCCTCCAGGGCCTTCGCCAGCGTCTCGGCGAAGCGGTTCGCGGCCGCCTTGCTGGCGGTGTAGGCGGTGTTGCTCGCGCCGGGGAGATACCCGGCACCACTGCCGGTGACGACGATGCGGCCCCGGCCTCGCTCGAGCATCCCGGGAACGATCGCGCGGACGCAGAGGTAGACGCCGAGGACGTTCACCTCGAAGACCTGCCACCAGTCGGCCGGGTCGATCTCCCACGGCGCGCCGTCGGGGCCGCCGATGCCGGCGTTCGCGCACAGCAGGTCGATCGGGCCGAGCTCGCGCTCGGTCTCGCCGACGGCGCGCTCGACCGCCGCCTGGTCGGTCACGTCGAGCTCGAGCGCGAGACCACCGACCTCGCGCGCGACTTCCTCAACCTGCTCCTTTGTGCGGGCGGCCACGGCGACGCTCGCGCCGGAACCCGCGAGCTCGCGTGCGATCGAGGCGCCGATCCCGCGCCCACCTCCGGTCACGAGCGCGACCTGCCCGTCGAGTCGGTCAGCTGGCTGCGACATGTTCGATCTCCTCCAGAGTCTCGGGGTTCTCCAGGGACGAGAGGTCACCGGGGTCTGCCCCCATCGCCTTTGCCCGAACCGCGCGGCGCACGATCTTCGCGCTCCGCGTCTTCGGGAGCGCCGAGACGAACAGCACACGCTCCGGCGCGAACGCCTTGCCGAGGTCCTGCGCTGCCAGCGCCCGCAGCTCGGCCGCAAGCTCGTCCGACGGCACCGCGCCCGGGACGAGCGCGCAGAAGACCCACGCGACCTCGCCCTTGACCTCGTGCGGCACGCCGACGGCCGCGGCCTCCGCTACCAACGGGTGCGCAACCACCGCCGACTCGAGCTCCGCCGGGCCCAGCCGCTTGCCTGCGATGTTCAGCGTGTCGTCCGAGCGCCCGTGCAGGAACCAGTAGCCGTCCTCGTCGACCGACGCCCAGTCGCCGTGCACCCAGATCCCCGGCAGCCGTCGCCAGTACGTGTCGAGGTAGCGCTCCGGGTCGCGCCAGAAGCCGCGGGTCATCCCCGGGAACGACCTGCGGCAGACGAGCTCGCCGACCTCGCCGCGCACCGAGCGCCCATCGGAGTCGACGACGTCCATCGCCATCCCGAGCGCCGGGCCGCCGAGCGAGCACGTTTTGATCGGCGCCGCTACGGTCGGCGAGAGGAAGCAGGCGCCGACCTCGGTGCCGCCGGAGCAGTTGATGATCGGGCAGCGGCCGCCGCCGACGTGCTCGAAGAGCCAGCGGTACGGCTCGGGGTTCCACGGCTCGCCGGTTGTCACCAGCACGCGCAGCGACGAGAGGTCGTGACGCTCGACGAGTTCGGCGCCGTGCGGGATCAGCGCACGCACGAGGGTGGGCGAGAGGCCGAGGATCGTCACGCGCTCCTGCTCGACGAGGCCCCAGAGCCGGTCGGCGGCAGGCCAGTCGGGCGCTCCCTCGGCGAAGACGATCGTGCAGCCGAGCGCCATCCCGCCGACGACCTCCCACGGGCCCATGATCCAGCCCATGTCGGTGACGAAGTGGATCACGTCGCCGGGCCGCGCGTCCGCCTGGTAGGCGACCTCGCGCGTGATCGAGACGAGGAAGCCCCCCTGCACGTGAAGCACGCCCTTCGGCGCGCCCGTCGTGCCCGACGTGTACGTCAGCAGGTACGGGTGCTCGGAGTCGACCTCGAGCGGCTCGAGCTCGCCGGGCGCGTCCGCAACCGCGTCGTGCCACCAGACGTCCCGGCCGTCGCGCATCGGAGCGTCGTTGCCGAGCCGTCGCCAGACGACGACGTGCTCGACCGACGGCGAGTCGGCCAAGGCATCGTCGACGAGCGCCTTCATCGGCACCTCGCGCCCGCGCCGGAGGGAGCCGTCCGCCGTGATCACGACCTTCGCCTCCGAGTGCTGCAGCCGCGAGGCGATCGCGGGTGCCGCGAAGCCCGAGAAGATCGGCACCTGCACCGCGCCTAGGTGCGCACACGCGTGGGACGCGATCGCCACCTCCGGCGACATCGGCAGGAAGATCGCAACTCGGTCGCCGGCCTCGACGCCAAGCGCCGCGAGCGCCTCGGCCAGCCTCGTCACCTCGCGCGAGAGCTCGCGGTAGGAGAGCGAGCGGCGCTCCCCGTCCTCGCTCTGCCAGACGGCTCCCGGCTCGTCCGCGCGGTCGCCGCGCGCCCAGCGGTGGACGCAGTTCCAGGCGATGTTGAGCTTGCCGCCGACGAACCACGTCGCCCACTCGGGCCCCCGGGACTCGTCGACGACCTCGTCCCAGGGCACCGAGAACTCGAGCCCCATGTCCTCGATCGCGGCCGGCCAGAATCGCTCTGGCTCCTCGGCGGAGAAGCGGACGAGCGAGGCGTAGTCCTCGAACCCGAGCCTCCGGGCGAGCCGGAGCGCGTTCGACCGCTCCCGCACCTCGTCGCTCGGACGCCAGATCACTTCCACGGGGGCAAGCGTAACTTGACGGTCTGAGCTAGTGCCCGCTAACGTAGTGCGGACTAACTTACGACGGGAGGGAATGTGCGCGCGAGGATCTTCGACGAGGCAAATCGCAAGTGGTGGACGCTGGGCTCGCTCTGCTTCGCCCTGTTCATGATCATGCTCGACAACACGGTCGTGAACGTGGCGCTCCCCGCGATCAAAGCCGACCTCGGGATCACCACCTCGGAGCTGGAGTGGACCGTCGCCGCGTACGCGCTGACGTTCGCGTCGCTGCTGCTCACCGGCGGCAAGCTCGGCGACCTCCTCGGCCGTCGGTTGATCTTCGTGATCGGGCTGGTGGTCTTCACGCTCTCGTCGCTCGCGTGCGGCCTCTCCAGCGGCGCGACCGAGCTGATTGCCGCGCGCGCCGTTCAGGGCGTCGGCGCGGCGCTGATGATGCCGGCGACGCTGTCGATCATCTCGGCCACCTTTGCCGTCCGTGAGCGCGGGGCCGCGATCGGGATCTGGGCGGGCGTCTCCGCGATGGCGCTCGCGATCGGCCCGCTGCTCGGCGGGATCATCACCGAGCACATCTCCTGGAACTGGATCTTCTACGTGAACGTGCCGATCGGCGTCCTCGCCGTCCTCGCCGCCATCTTCGTCGTCCCCGAGTCGAAGGACACCTCCCGCGAGCAGCGGCTCGACCTGCCCGGCCTGCTCACGTCCGGCATCGGGCTCCTGGCGCTTGTCTACGCGCTGATCGAGGCGAATACCTACGGCTGGACGTCGACGCGCATCCTCGGGCTGTTTGTGGTCGCGGCCGTGTCGCTGACCGCGTTCGTCCTGCTCGAGATGCACCAGCGGCTGCCGATGCTCGACCTGTCGCTCTTCAAGAACGGCACCTTCGCGGGCGCCAACCTCGTCGCCATCCTCGTCACGCTGGCGATGTTCGGGATCTTCGTCTTCTTCCCGATCTACATGCAGACGTTCCGCGGCTGGTCGCCGGTGCAGGCGGGCGCGGCGCTGCTGCCCTGGACGTTGATGATCGTCATCTTCGCCCCGATCGCGGGGAAGCTGTCCGACCGCGTCGGCTCGCGCTGGCTGATGGCAGGCGGCATGTCCGTCGTCGCCATCTGCTGCCTGCTGCTCTCGACGGTGACCCTGCAGTCGAGCTTCTGGAACATGCTCCCGGCCTTCATTCTCGGCGGGCTCGGGATGTCGTTTGTGATGACGCCGATGTCCGCGGCCGCGATGGGCGCCGCGCCGGTCGCCAAGGCCGGGGTCGCGTCGGGCGTGCTGAACACGTTCCGCCAGGTGGGGGTCGCGCTCGGGATCGGGATCATGGGCGCGATCATCACCAACCGCGCCGCGGGCTTCCACGGCCCGCCGCCGCAGGCGTTCGTCTACGGGCTGACCTTCGGCATGAAGGTCAGCGCCGCCATCTGCTTCGGCGCGGCGATCGCGGCCGCCGTCCTGGTGCGGAAGTACCGCCACGCCGAGTCGGGGCAGGCCGTCGAGGTCGCCGCTTGAGCTCCCGCCTCTCGGGGCCGGAGCGGCGCCAGGCCGTCGTCGAGACCGCCTGCCGCGTCTTCGCCAAGGGCAGCTACCACGGCTCGACCACGGCGCAGATCGCGCGCGAGACGGGCGTGACCGAGCCGGTGCTCTACCGGCACTTCTCGTCGAAGCGCGACCTCTACCTCGCCTGCCTCGACGCCGTCTGGGCACGGCTCCGCGCAGTGTGGGAGAAGGCGCTCGAGCGCGAGCCGGATCCGGCCAACGTGCTGAAGGCGATCGGCAAGGCCTACCTCGAGGAGCGCGGCGCGGGGCGCGTCGTGCTCATCGACCTCTGGACCCAGGCGCTGACGGAAGCCGCCCACGACCCGGAGATCCGCCGCGCCCTGCGGGCGCAGGTGCGCGACGTGCACGACTTCGTCGCCGGCGTCATCCGCAGCTCGCAGGACGCAGGCGGCGTGATCGCCGAGCGCGATGCCGACGCAGAAGCGTGGATCTTCATCTCGCTCGGCCTGCTGACGACGATCGACCGCCGACTCGGCAACATCGTCGGCGACGAGTTCGAAGACATCTTCACTAGCCGCCGAGAGTGGATGACGGGCTCAACGACCTAGAGACGCGACGCTCCGCCGCCGGAGCCGGGCTTCGCCCGGCGGGAGGCACACGACGACAAGAACATCCGCCAAGCGGCCCTATGGCCGGCATGGTGAGCGCCGGAACTCCGCGGCCGTCTCGTAAGGAGGGGGCATCTGGGGGAACCAGGGGTTCCCCCAGAAAAGAAAAGCCCCCGGCTGCGGCTCCGGGGGCTTCTGGTTTTTGCGGGCCTTCCTGAGAGGCGACGGCCCGGAGGCCTTGGCTCTGCGGCCCAGCCACTACCTCCGGGCCTTCCGTCGCCGTCTCTGGCGCGCCCCTTGCGTCCCGTAAGCCTGGCGTCCGGCTGGGTGCAAGGTGGTCGGAATATAGACGCGGCTCAGGCGGGAGTCAAGTAGCTCGATCAAGTGATTTAGCGACTCGCTACTTGACTCGGTTTCCGGCTCAGACATGACCTTTTTGGGGGATCTTGCGCAAAGGGCACTTGCGCCGAAGTCAAGCTTGCGTTTCACTTCGCCCTGTAGGTCTATGTCCCGCATGTCTGTCACCCGTCAAGTCCGCACGGCCGCCCAGCCGGGCAGCGCCCGTCTCGGCGAGCGCGTCCGCCAGCTGCGCGTGGCCGCCGGACTGACCCAGACCGACCTCGCCGGCGATCGTTTCTCGAAGGAGTACGTCAGCCAGATCGAGCGCGGGAAGACCAGGCCCACGCGCGAGACGATCGAGTGGCTCGCCGCCAAGCTCGGCGTCGACGCCGGCTTCCTCGAGAAGGGCGTCTCCGCCGACGAGCGCAGCCGCGTCGAGGCCATGCTCGCGCGCGCAGAGGCGCTCGCGAACAACCACCAGTTCGACGAAGCGGTCGAGGAGCTCGAGAACTCGCGCACGGCCGTGATGGCCACGGGCGCAGTCGAGCTCGAGGCGCGAGCGACCCAGGCCGAGGCGTGGGCGCGCATGGAGCGCGGCGAGCTCCGGCCGGCGCTGCAGCTGCTCGAGCGCTGCCGGACGCTGACCGAGGGCCCCGGCTTCTCGGACGTCGACCGCGCGCAGGTGCTCTTCCGCATGGGCGTCTGCCGCTACCACCTTTCGAGCATCGCCTCCGCCGTCGCGCTCTTCAGCGAGGCGCTGAAGCTTTCGGAGGCCTCGCAGCTTCCGTGCGACCTGCTCCGCTCCGAGATCCTCGGGTGGCGCTCGCGGTGCTACCGCCGCCAGCGCGACCTCGAGGCCGCGCGCGAGGACGTCGAGCGCGCGCTCGAGCTGGCGCAGTCGCTGGACGACCACCGCACGATGGCGAACGTCTACTTCCAGGCCTCGCTCGTCTCCGAGCGGATGGGGCACTGGGTGCTCGCCCGCAGCTACGCGGAGCGCGCAAAGGCCTACTACGAGCAGATCAACGACGAGCGGAACGTCGGCCGGCTGCTGAACAACCTCGGCGGCCTCAACTTCCAGCTCGGCAAGCCGGATCGCGCGGTCGAGGACCTGAAGAGCGCGTACCGGGTCCTGCTCGAGAAGGGCAGCGACGTCGAGGCGGCCAACGTCGTCTCGTCGCTCGCGCACGTCCACCTGGCGACCGGCCAGGTGCAGGCGGCCGAGGAGGAGGCGCGCCACGCGCTGCAGCTCCTCGCGGACCGCGAAGACTTCCTGCTCGAGATCGCCTCGACCCAGCTCGTGCTGGGCAGGGCGCTCATGGAGCAGGATCGCCTCGACGACGCGCAGCACATGCTGCGCACCGCCGAGACCAACGCAGAGCAGATCGAGTCCATCAGCCACCGCGCTGCGGCGTGGATGGCACAGGGCGACCTCGCTGCCCGCCGCGGCGAGGACGCGACTGCGGCTCGCCTGTATCGCCAGGCAGCCGAGGCACTGCAGGATGTCCGCTTCTAAGCCGAAGAAGGAGGTGAAGATGAACAAGGCACGCCTGATCTCCCTCATGGCCTCCCTGTCCCTGCTGGCCTTCTACCTCCAGGGATTCGGCCGCGGTCTCGGCCTGATGCTCGGCCACCCGGGCACGTGGTTCGACGGCCACTAGGCCTACAGTCCGGCGTTCGGAGCGGGGTCTGCCAGGGCTCCGGACGCCCACCGGCACGCGTCGTCCCGCGCTCCTGCTCGAGCGATCTCGACTCAGCCACGCCCAGCTAGACTCGCCTTCGTGGGCCGGGTTCTCGCTGTCCTCATCCTGACAGCGGCTCTCACTGCTGGCTGCGGCGGTTCGGGCGCCTCGACGGGACTTACGCTCGGGACGATCCTGAAGCGGCCGGGGCCGAACATCGCCGTCACCGCCGGCGCGTCCGACTTCTCGGTTGGCGACGTCCGCTATCCGTTCCTCGTGATCGCGGCGAACGCCAAGCCGGTCGAGCGGCCGGCGGCGACGGTCTGGGTCGCGAAGAGCCGCGACGGCCTGCCGTTCGCGCGAGTGACGGCGACGCTCGAGCCGATCGGCGTCCCGGGGCGCTCAAAGCCGGCGTTCGGCGGCGTGATGCGGATCTACGTGATGCACGTGCACATTCCGCGGCCCGGCCGCTACTGGCTCGTGGCCGAGCCGAAGGGCGCCAAGACCCAGGCGCTCGGGATCATCGACGTGGCCGCGCGGTCGCGCAGCGTGTCGCTCGGCGCGAAAGCGCCGCGCTCGGACACGCCGACGCTGGCCACGGCGCCGGCGGCGAAGATCACGACGAGCAGCCCGCCGGACCTGCCGCTGCTGCGCACGTCGGTCGCCCAGGCGCTCGCCGCGCACCGGCCCTTCGTCGTCACGTTTGCGACGCCGCGCTTCTGCACCAGCCGCACCTGCGGCCCGGTCGTGGACGTGATGGAAGCCGTGCGCCGGCGGTTCGCCTCGCGCGGGATCGACTTCATGCACGTCGAGGTCTACCAGGACGACGATCCGGCCAAGGGCTACAACCGCTGGATGCGCCAGTGGGGCCTGCTGAGCGAGCCATGGGTGTTCCTCGTCGGCTCGGACGGCCGGGTCAAGACGAAGTTCGAGGGCTCCGTCTCCGCGGCGGAGCTCGCGGCCGCTATCCGTTCGCACCTGCTTTAGCCGGAGGAGTCGTAGCGATCGGCACGAATCACCGGGGTGCGGCGAACAAGGCTCCTCCTCTCCCCTAGCGACGGCGGCCGACCACGGCCGCCGTCGTTGTGTTCCGGGAATAGCGGTGAACCGCTGTTCGTAGATGGACGAAAGCCAAGACGATCCCTACTCTTCCCGAAACCGATTTCAGGGGGACCGCCGCCGTGAACCTGGACACCGGAACCGTCAAGCTCACCGACCTCGCGTCCTGTGGCGGATGCGCCGCGAAGTACTCGGCCGCCCGGCTCGAGCAGCTGCTCGCCGGCTTCGTGCCGACCGAGGCCGAGGACCTGCTGGTCGGCCTCGCCCCAGCCGACGACGCGGCCGTCTACCGGCTCGACGACGAGCGCGCGCTGATCTTCACGCTCGATTTCTTCCCGCCGGTCGTCGACGACCCCGGCGACTACGGCGCGATCGCGGCCACCAACGCGCTGAACGACGTCTTCGCGATGGGCGGCACACCGCTGCTCGCGCTCTCGATCGCGGCCTTCCCGGAGGAGCTCCCGATGGAGATGCTCGCCGAGATCTTCGCCGCGGCCGACGCGCAGGTGCGGGCCGCGGGCGGCCTCCTCGCAGGCGGGCACACGATCCGGGACGCCGAGCCGAAGTACGGCCTCGCGGTCGTCGGGACGGTTCATCCGCAGGCGATCTGGCCGAAGAACGGCGCGCGGCCGGGCGACGTGCTCTTCCTGACCAAGCCGCTCGGCACCGGTCTGATCATGAGCGGCTACAAGCGCGGCCAGGCCGGCACGCAGCAGCTCGAGCGGGCGGTCCGCTGGATGCGCACCCTGAACAACGAGTCGGCCGAGGTGCTGCGCGCGCTCGAGCCGAGTGCGGTGACCGACGTGACCGGATTCGGCCTGTTCGGGCACGCACACGAGGTCGCCGACCGCAGCGGCGTCCGGATCCGCCTGGAGTCAGAGCGCTTCCCGGCGATCGACGGCGCCCTCGACGCGGCCAGGCAGGGCGTCCGCACGAGCGGCGACCCGCGGAACCGCGACTTCGCCGCACGGCACGTGACGCTGGAAGGCGACGTGCCGGAGACGCTCGTCGCGCTCGGCTACGACCCACAGACGGCCGGCGGACTGCTCGTCTCGATCGCGGCCGACCGCGCGCCGGCGCTCGAGGCGGAGTTCGACTCGCGGAAGCTGTTCGTCCGCCGCATCGGCCGTGTCGAGGAGGGCGTCGGAGTAGTCGTCGAGTGACCCGTGGGATGATCCACGGGCGGTTCCAGCCGTTCCATCTGGGACACCTCGAGTACCTCAAAGGCGCGGCGGCACGCTCCGACGAGGTCTTCGTCGGGATCACCAATCCCGACCCGTCGCAGGTCAAGCCGGAGGCGTCCGACCCGGTCCGCCACCTGCCGGAGTTGAACCCGTACACGTACGTCGAGCGGATGCTGATGGTGAAGGCGGCCGCCGCCGACGCAGACCTCTCGCCGGAGCGCCTGCACGTGATCCCGTTCCCGGTGAACACGCCTGAGCTCTGGGACGCGTACGTCCCGCGGGACGTCGTGCAGTACATCCGGCTCTTCTCGGACTGGGGCGGCACGAAGCTCGAGCGGCTCCGCGGCGCGGGCTTCGAGGTGGTGGTGCTCGACGAGGGCGCGGAGAAGGAGCTCTCGGGTGCCGAAGTCCGCGCCGCGATCCGCGAGGGGCGCGACTGGGAGCAGCTCGTCCCGCCCGGCGTCGCCGCCGTGATCAAGCGGCTCGAGCGCGTCCCGGTGTAAGGGACCTGTAAGCCGCCGGGGAGGGTCGTGTAAGGCCCCACAACCTTTTTCCGGCTACTCCGTTTGAATGGGTGACAATCGCCGCAACCCAGGGGGTTCCCGCATGCGCATCGTCGTTCTCTCCGCCGTCGCAGCCCTAGGGCTCGCAGTCGCCGGTGCCTCGAACTCCGCATCGACTGCGACCAAGGCTGTGAACATCAACGCGACGGCCTTCTCGCCTGCGTCCGTGACGATCAACACGACGGACACGGTCAAGTGGACGAACAAGGACACGAAGACCCACCAGATCGTCGCGAACAACGGCAGCTTCGCCTCCGGCGTGATCGCCGCGGGCAAGAGCTACTCGCACACCTTCAACACCGCCGGCACGTTCAACTACCACGACGCGCTGCACCCGGCGCTGACCGGCAAGGTGGTCGTCAAGGGCGCGCCGCCCGCCGTCACGATCGGCACGGCCACCCCGATCATCGATTACGGCCAGTCGACGCAGGTCGCCGGCGCCGTCACGAGCGGCAAGGCCGGTGAGACGGTCACGGTGTGGGCGCAGCCGTACGGCCAGGTTTCCCCCGTGCAGGTCGCGACGCTGCTGACGGGCCCGAACGGCGCGTGGGCGCTGACCGTCAAGCCGACGACGCTGACCTACTTCACGGCGCACTGGAAGACGACCGTCAGCCAGCAGGTGGGCGTCCAGCTCCGGCCGCACGTCGCCTTCACCGCGTACAAGAAGTGGGGCGCGGTCAAGGTCAAGGCCGACCGCTCGCTCGCCGGCAAGAAGGTCTACCTGATGCAGTTCACGCGCTTCCACCAGTGGGTCAAGGTGAAGGGCGTGATCCTGAACAAGAGCTCCGCGCAGCGCTTCAAGCTCGGCCTCCCGGGCGGCCGCCGCTACGCGCTCCGGATCTTCATGTCGCTGAACCAGGTCGGCGTGGGCTACCTCGACGGCTTCAGCCCGACCATCTCCGTCAAGGTTCCTCGCTAAGGCTGCTTCGGACACGCGGCGCGGGATAGCCTCCGCGCCGCGTGTACCCGATCGTCGTCTTCCTGCTCGACGGCCTCGCCGACCGGGCGCACGAGGTGCTCGGCGGGCGCACCGGCAACGAGGCCGCGGAGACGCCGAACCTCGACGCGCTGGCCGCCCGCGGCTCGTGCGGCCTGCTCTACGCCGTCGGCCCCGGCCGCGCTCCTTCGAGCGAGGTCGCGCATTGGTCGATGCTCGGCTACCGGCCCGACGAGTTTCCGGGGCGGGCCGTGTTCGAGGCGCTCGGCCGCGGCCAGGACGTGCGCGGGGAGCACGTCTTCGCCTACGCGGCACTGCGGCCCGCCGAGCGGCGGGAGGACGGCTGGTGGCTGACGGGCCGTCCCGACCCCGGCCGCGACGCCGAAGAGGCGGAGCGGCTGGTCGAGCGCTGCGACGGGATCGAGCTCGACGGGCTGACCTTCTCGCTCGCACACGTCTGGCGCGGCGAGGCCGTCCTGCGCATCTCGGGCGGTGCCGACGAGCGCGTCACGGACACCGACGCCTTCTTCCGCGCCTGGCACCCGCTGCTGCGGCCCCTGCCGCTCGTGCCCGAGGCCGAGCGCACGGCGCGAGCCTGTGAGGAGTGGACCCGCGAGGTGATGCGGCGGCTCGAGGGCGAGCGCTTCAACGTGATCACGCTGAAGTGGTTCGGCAGGCCGCAAGCCGCGCCGAGCTTCCTCGAGCGGCACGGGGTCACGGGCGCCTTCGCAGCGGACTCCGCGTTCTTGCGCGGCCTCGGGACGGCGCTCGGCCTCGAGCCGGTGGACGCGCCCGAGACGGACGACCCGGTCGGCGACCTGCGCGGGCGCGTCGAGCTGTCGCGCCTGCGGCTGGACGCGGGTGACACCTTTGTCTTCTGCCACCAGAAGACCACGGACGCCGCCGGCCACACGAAGGACCCGGCGGTCAAGCGCGACACGATCGCCGCGCTCGACGCAGCCCTCGATGACCTGCCGGTCGACCGGGCGATCGTCTGCATCACGGGCGACCACGCCACGCCGGCCTCGCCGGACGTGATCCACTCCGGCGACCCCGTGCCGCTGCTGGTGGCGGGACCGGGGGTGCGCGCCGACGCGGTGACGACGTTCGGCGAGCTGCCGTTCGCGGCGGGGATCCTCGGCCAGCTTCGCGGCACCGACCTGATGCCGGTCTTGCTGAACGCCGCCGACCGGCCGCTCTTCCTAGGCTCGCGGCCGACCCCGTTCGAGGGCGCCGACGGGTACCCGGCCTTGCTGGAGCCCCTTCTCTAGGCTTCGGGGCATGCACGTCGAATCGACGACGCTCAGGCGGTTCGAGCTCTCGCCCGCACGCTACTTTCAGCTCACGCTCGTCTCGCTCGGCGCGCTCTGGCTGATCGTGGTCACCGGCGCGGCCGTGCGCCTGACGAACTCCGGCCTCGGCTGCCGCCACTGGCCCGGCTGCGAGAAGGGCGCGCCGCTGCCGGCGAAGAACTACCACGCCTTCATCGAGTTCGGGAACCGAACGCTCGGCGGGATCGTCATCCTCGTCGTGCTGATGACCGCGGTCGCCGCCTTCTTCGTGCCGGGCCTCGGCCGCGGGCGCCGGCTCGCGGTCGCGATCTTCGTCGGCACGCTCGCGCAGGCGCCGCTCGGCTACCTCGCCGTCCACAGCGACCTGCACTGGCCGGTCGTTGCGGCCCACCTGCTCCTCTCGATGGCGCTGCTCGCCGGCGCGGTCGTGCTGGCGCTCCAGACGCTGACGCTGCGATCAGGTCGGGTCGAGCCCTATGCCCCGCGGGAGCTGCGCATCTGGTCACTCGCCGTCGCGGCGGCAGCGGGCGTCCTGCTCGTGACCGGCACGCTCGCGACGGCGGGCGGGCCGCACTCCGGCGGCGGCGCGGAGCACGTCGACCGGCTCTGGCGCCTGCAGCCGCTGATCTACGTCCACGCGGCCGCGGTCGCGGTCTTCGCGGTCGCGCTCGTCTTCATGCTCGGCTACCTCGCGTCCGGCCGCGCGGGCTGGCCGCGGCTCTTCGGTCTCGGGCTGGCGGTCTTGGCCGTACTGCTCGTGCAGATGGGCCTCGGCGAGCTCCAGTACCGGACGCACCTGCCGTGGGAGCTCGTGCTCGTGCACGTCGGGCTCGCCGCGGCCGTGTGGGGCGTGCTGGTCGCCTTCGTGACGGTTCTGTGGCGTCCGCCCACCGCTTTCGCGCCGACTCGCACGTAGACTGACCGCGTGGCCGACGAGCTTCGCATCGACCACCGGCCGGAGCTCGAGCGGCCGGTTCTCGTAGCCGCATTTCGCGGCTGGAACGACGGCGCGCAGGCAGCATCCCTGGCCGCGGGATACCTCGCCAAGACGTGGGGCGCGGAGCGCTTCGCAGAGGTCGAGCCGGAGGGGTTCTTCGACTTTCAGGCGACCCGGCCGCACGTGTCGCTCGTCGAAGGCCTGACCCGGCGGATCGACTGGCCGGAGACGGTCTTCTACCACGCCCGCCCCGACGGCCTCGACCGCGACGTCGTGCTGCTGCTTGGGATCGAGCCGAACCTTCGCTGGCGCACCTTCACCGACCTGGTGGTCGGTCTCGCGAACGAGCTTGGCATCGAGCTGCTGATCACGCTCGGTGCGCTGCTGGCGGACGTCCCGCACACGCGGACCGCGCCGGTCACGGGCTCCGCGACCGACAGCGACCTGGTCGAGCGGCTCGGGCTCTCGGCATCGCGCTACGAGGGGCCGACCGGGATCGTCGGCGTTCTCCACGACGCCTGCGGCCAGAATGGGATTCCGTCCGCGAGCCTCTGGGCAGCCGTCCCGCACTACGTCTCGCTGACGCCGAGCCCGAAGGGCGCTTTGGCCCTGTGCGAGCGCCTCGGCGCGCTGATCGGCGTCGAGGTCGACGCCGACGAGCTCGAGGAGGCGGCGCGGAACTACGAAGAGCAGGTGAGCGAGGCCGTCGCGACCGACGAGGAGACGGCGAGCTACGTGGACGAGCTCGAGCGGCGGGCCGACCAGCTCGAGGAGACGACCGACCTGCCCTCCGGCGACGCGCTCGCGGCCGAGCTGACGCGCTTCCTGCGCGAGCGCGAGCAAAACGGCGGCGGCGAGGATGCCGCGCGTGAGCAGTAAGAGCTAGCCGAACGTGAACGCGTAGGCCGAGATCCCGGGCGTGAACCGGAGCTCGAGTGCGCCCTCGCTCAGGCCCGGGTAGCTGAGCAGCGTGTAGAGCCGGCTCAGGCCCGAGACGCTGACCGTCTTCACGTGGCGGCCGCCGACGCGGACCTCGATCTTCCCGCGACCGCTGAGCACGAGGTAGACGTTCTGCGCCAGGAAGTGCAGCCGCAGCCGCGCCCCGCGCCCGGCCTGGATCCGCTCGCGCTGCACCCGCCACTGGCCGGCGTAGGCGAGGTCGTTGAGCGGGATCTGCCGCGGGAAGCTGTAGTTCCAGTACTGGTCGACCCGCAGCGGCGAGCCGACGTAGCGGTCGAGGCGGGACCAGCCCAGGTACGACTCGGGCGTCGTCAGGTGCTGCGGCGTGCGGTCGCGCACCGACGCGAGCTGGGCGTTGGCGGGCTCGCCTAGGAGCGTCTGGATCGACCGCTCGGTCTCGTCGTACTGCCCCTCGCCCTTCTTGATCTCGCGCACGTTGCCGCGCTTGTCGATCAGGTACTCCGCCGGCCACGCGTCGTTCTGGTACGCGTCCCAGGTCTTGTAGTCGTCGTCGATCGCGACCGGATACCGGACGCCGAGCTTGCGCGAGGCCCCTCGCACGTTCGAGACCACGTGCTCGAAGGCGAACTCCGGGGTGTGGACGCCGACGATCACGAGCCCCGCCTTGCGGTAGCGCGCGTCCCAGGCCTCGAGGTGCGGCAGCGTCCGCAGGCAGTTGATGCACGAGTACGTCCAGAAGTCGACGAGGACGACCTTGCCGCGCAGCTGTCGGATCGTGAGCGGTTTCGAGTGCAGCCAGGCCGAGATGCCGGCGAAGTCGGGCGCCTGCCCGTAGTCCGGCAGGCTGCCGGTCGCCGCGCTCGCCTCGAACGGGCTCGGGCCGCGATGCTGCAGCTTCGCGAGCTCCTTTCGGGCGACCGAGCTGCGCTCGAGGCCCTGCAGCGCGTGCGTGTAGTCCGGGAACCAGGTCTGCAGGCGCTGGTCGAGGTTGAACACCAGCGCGAGGGCGGCGGCGGCCATCACGACGCCCAGGGCCGCCCGCAGGGCGGGTGCGTTCGCGCGGATCCGGCTCGTCGCGCGCTGGCCGAGCGCCGCGACCGCCAGCATCGGCACCGCAGCGCCGAGGGCGTACGCGACCGTCACGGCGACGGTGCCGGCGCCGAAGCTCACCCGGGCCGCGTTCGCCGAGACGGCAGCGATCACCGGTCCGCCGCACGGGACGAAGACGAGGCCGAGGCTCGCGCCGAGCAGGAAGCCGCCGCCGAGGTCGTTGCCGGGCGCACGGCGGCTGAGCGCGGCGAGCGGGCGTTCGAGCCAGACGCCGAAGCGCGGCACGAGCAGCGATGCGGCGACGACGAACAGAAGCACGATCGAGAGGTCGCGCAGGAAGTCCTGCGGCAGGTGGAGCGCGCGCAAGAGCCAGGTCGCGATCAGCGTGAACGTGGCAAAGCTCGCGACGAGGCCGGCGATGATCGCGTAGGGCCGGCGGCGGCCGCCTGCTCCGCCGCCCGCGAAGAGGATCGGCAGTACCGGGAAGACGCAGGGGGAGACCGCCGTGACGATGCCCGCGGCAAAGGCGATCAAGAGCAGGATGAGAAAGCGCCCGTCCATGCGCTACCACTCAGTCTGGCTGAGGCTTCCGGCGTTACGCGTCGGCTGTCGGCGCGGTTTCCGCCTCCAGCGCTGGAGCGGCCTCTTGGGGCTGCTTCCCGTTCTGCTGTTGCTGCTGGCTCTGGTTCTGCTGCTGGCCCTGCGCCTGGCCCTTCTTCTTGCGCTTGCGCCGACGCCGGCGCGAGCGGCCGCCTGCGGCCTTCGGCGCGGGCAGGTTGTCGGCGAGTGCGTTCGCGACCTCCTGAATCGAGCCCAGGCGCTCCCGAGCCGCATCGATCAGCTGGTTCGCGCGCGGCGTATAGCCCTCGGCCGAGGCGAGCAGCGCCGCGCCGACCTCGCGCGACTGGTCCAGCGCCGCGTTGACGAGCTTGGCCGCGTTCTCCTCGTGCCGGTGCCCACGTGAGTTGGCGAGGGCGCCGAGGAGCCGCTTCGCGTCCGGGAACTCCGCGCTCGCGCGGCGGTCCTGCACCTTGCGCGTCGAGCGGGCGAGCCGCCACGTCCAGCGCGCCAGGATCTGCTCCGGCGCGTCGACCTTGCCGTCGCCCAGCGCTCGCAGCAGCGTTCGCACGCCCTGGACGCGGTCCTTCTCCCACGTCGGTGCTTGCGTGACGAGGGTGACGAGATCGTCGAAGCTCGCGCGGTCGACGACCATCGAGACGCGGTCGGCGAGCGCGGTCAGGCGTAGGCGGCGGTTCGGGTTCTCGGCGGCGCAGGCGGTCAGGAACTGCTCGAGCGCGCCGCGGCTCGCCTTGCCCTCGGTGAACTTCTTGACGAACTCGACCCGCTCGTCGAAGCGCACCGCGCGGCCGGCGATCGTCGCCCAGTAGAGCTGCTCGTCGTCGTCCAGGAAGCGCGGGTCGACCCGCTGCCACTCGCGGTCGATCACGGCAAGGCGGCGCTTGACGTCAGGCGTGACCGGCACGAGCCACGGCGCCGGCGAGAGCTTCCGCCGCGCCCGCCGCTGCACGCGGCGCCGGGGAGCGGGCGTCACACGCGCGCCCTCGCGGTAGAAGTCGGCGTCGAGCAGACTGTGCAGCGAGACCACGCGCTCGTTGTGCGTCGCGCCCTTCGGGACGAAGTCGATGACCACGCCCGCCTCCTTGCGCGGGTGCATACGCATGATCCGGCCGATCCGCTGCTGGTAGACGCGCCGCGAGGCGGTCGGCGCGAGGTGCATGCAGACCGTCGCGCGCGGTGAGTTCCAGCCCTCAGCGAGCAGCATCGCGTTGATCAGAACGTTGATCTCGCCGCGCTCGTAGGCGGCGAGCGTCTCGGCCAGCTGGACCGGCGGCGTGCGGCCGCTGACGGCCTCGGCCTTCAGGCCGACCGCGCGAAACTCCTTGGCCAGGTTGTACGCATGCTCGACGCCGGCCGCGTAGACGATGCCCGGCGTGTTGTCGAAGCGCTCGCGGTAGAGGCTCGCCGCAGCCTGGTTCAGCGCGACGTGGTCGAGGACGGCGGCCAGCGCGCGCTCCTCGAAGTCGCCGCCGACGATCGGCACCGACGAGATCGCGGCCGCCGGCGGCACGCGCAGGCAGCGCAGCGGCGCGATCAGCCCGCGCCGGGCCGCGTCGCCGAGCGGCAGCTCGTCGATCGAGGCGGGGAAGACGTCGGAGACCTGCTTGGCGATCAGCTGCTCGGTCGCCGTCATGCCAATGTAGATCGGGTCGGAGAAGCTGCGGATCGCCTGGCTCGTCTTCTCTCCGAGCGCCGTGTGCGCTTCGTCGGCGATCACGAGCTGGTAGGCGGAAGGGTCGAGGTCATTCCAGTGACGCGCGAACCACGCGTACGTCTGGACGGTCAGGGGCGCCTTGTGCTTCGGCGTTGCCCCCTTGAGGATCGCGTCCTCGAAGCGGTCGCCGTAGCCCTCGGTCTTCAGCTCGCGGTGGAACTGCGAGACGAGCAGCCGGCGGTGCGTGAGGATCAGGACGCCGAGCGTGCGCGCCGCCTCGACGAAGCCCGCCGCGGCGATCGTCTTGCCCGAGGCGGTGGGATGGCGGAAGCGGTAGCGCCGGCTTGCGCCGGGATCCTTGCCCGTGTGCTCCGTCGGGAGCTGGAGCTCGTCGTCCGGCTCCTCGAGGTGGACACCGATGTCCTCCTCGTCCTCGTCGGCCTCGGCCGAGGGCTCCTCGTGGCCGTTGCCGTTGCCGTTTCCGTTCAGCTCCGGCTCGAGCTGCGTCGCGGCGATCAGCTCGGTGAGCATCCCGGCGAGCGCGTCGATCTGGTGCCTGCGCAGCTCGGTGCCCGACGCGAGCTGCGGCGGGTCCTGGCTGAGCACGCGCTCGAGGCCGAGCATCAGCGCATAGCGGATCTTCCACTCGTAGGACGGCTCGGGCGCTCCCGCCTCGATCTCGGCGAGCGCGTCGTCGAGCGCGCGCCGGCGAGCGGTATCGGGCGCAAGCGAGACAGCCGGATCCTCATCCGGGTGGAGAAAGGGCTCACCGGCCCATGCTTCGGCTCGGAGGGCGGCGGCCGTCAGGCCGTCCGGAGCCTCCAACGCCAGCGTTGGTTGCTCGATCGCTTCTTGCATGTCTGCAGCACGTTTCCGTGCCGCGAAATCTCAATGAGAGAGCCCGCTCGCGCTGGATTGACCCTGGGCGAGCGACGCACGTCGAAGTATACCCGAGTTAGCGGCGTTCAGAAGTGCCCCGCGCCGGCTAGCCGCCGAGCCCGCCGAACACCGCGAACGGGTTTTGGGGGGTGGCCTCCCAGACGACCTCGCCGCCGGGCTCCGCCTCGCCGTGGAGCCTCCGGGCCAGCTCGTTCGCCTCTTCCTCCGAGCCGACGCCGATGATCATGTAGCGCCAGCGGCGCGCGACGTCGTAGCCTTCGCCCTCGAGCTGGTCGGCGATCTGCTGCGCCTCGGCGTGCGAGTCGCGCTCGACCCGTACCTCCCACGGCGCGTGCCCGTGGTCGAGCTCTTCCTCCTCCCAGGTCTCGGTCGGCGGCTCGCCCGACCAGCGCTCCTGCTGAGGGAGCCAGCGCTCGCTCACGACCTCCGCCGGCTTGATGCCCTCGTCGGCGAGCTCGGCCTCGACGATCTGGCGCGCACTGTCCGCCGCGGCCGGCGAGTCGACGTAGACGAAGACGGTGTCCTCGTCGTTCGAGACCGCGAGGCGGTGGCCTTTGAGCTCGTCTGCGAGGCGCTTGGCCTCATCCGTGGCGAGGTCCACGCCGAGCCGCCCGAGCAGCGTCTCGGCATGGGCGGTCTCGCCCAGCTCGACTCGTATGCGCCAGTCGTCGCTCATCTCGTTGCCGCCCTTGCACCGACCTCGGCGAGCGGGCGCCCGAACATCCTCTCTGAAATGCCGACCTGGTCGAGGTGCTTGGTGATCCCGCCGAGCCAGAACGGCCAGCCGGCGCCGAGCAGGAGCGCCGTGTCGACGTCCTTGGCCTCGGCGACGACGCCCTCCTCGAGCAGGTGGTGGATCTCGTCGGCAAGCGCCTCGAGGGCCGCCACGAGGATCTGCTCCTGCGAGCGCGGCTCGTCTGCCTGCACGGCGACCTCGTCGCGGCCCTCCGCGTAGTTGGCGAGCGTCTGTGAGAGCGGGAAGCGCTCCGGGTACGCGGCGTGCAAGGTCTCCAGCACATGGTGGGCGACACGAGGACCGACCATCTGCAGCAGCACCGAGGGCGCCATCGGCAGGCCGAGCCTGAGGATCGCCTCGTCGGCCTCGTCCGGGTCGGTGCCGTGCTCGAGCGCGTCGAGCACGACGCTCATCAGGCGCGTCAGCACCCGGTTGACGACGAACGCCGGCGCATCCGCCACGAGCACCGGGCGCTTGCGCAGCTGCTCGGCGAACGCCCACGCAGTTGCGAGCGTCTCGTCGGCGGTGTGCGGCGTGCGTACGAGCTCGACGAGCGGCAGCACGGCGACCGGGTTGAAGAAGTGGATCCCGACGTCGGCGCCAATCTCCTCGACCGATAGGCTGGACGTGTTGGTCGCGAGCACGCAGCCGTCGCGCACGTGCTCGCGGAGCTCGCGGAAGACCTGCTGCTTGATCTCGACCTCCTCGAAGACGGCTTCCAGCACCAGGTCGCAGTCGGCGAAGTCCTCGTAACGGGTGGAGGTCGAGACGAGCGAGGCCAGGAAGCGGGCCTTGCCTTCGTCGTAGCGCCCCTTCGCGACCTGCTCGGCGAGCGCCTCCTCGATCGTCTTGCGGGCGCTTGCGAGCGCCTCCCCGCGCACGTCGCGCATCGCCACCGGCACCTCGAGGCGCCGGAGGAAGAGCGTCGCCAGCTGGGCCGCCATCAGGCCAGCGCCGACGAGGCCGACCTTCCGGATCGGACGCGGCTCCGCATTCGGGCGACCGGGCGCGCTCTTGGCGCGTCGGTCGACGAGGTCGAACGCGTAGAGCGACGCCTGAGCCTGCGGTCCCGGCAGCAGCTCACCGACTGCCTCCTCCTCGGCGGCGTAGCCCTCCTCCAGCGACCAGCCGGAAAGCGCGCCTTCGATCAGGTCAAGGGCGACGTAGGGCGCGGGAGCGGCGCCGTGCACCTGCCCCTCGAGCCGGCTGTGCGCCTTGCGGAGCACCTCGGCGGTGTCTTCCGGGAGTCGTTCCGTCCTCGCCGGTAGCTCGAGCGCGAACGCGATCGCCTCGTCCACGAACTCGGCCGGCTCGAGCAGCCGGTCGGCGAAGCCGAGCTCGAACGCCTCGGGCCCGGAGAGCATTCGGTTCTGCCGCATCGGGTTCGCGACGACGAACTTCACGGCCGTCTCGGCGCCGACGAGCCGCGGGATCAGCTGCGTCCCGCCCCAGGCTGGAAAGATCCCGAGGAAGCACTCCGGGCAGGCGAAGTGCCGCACGGCGCTGGAGATCGTCCGTGCGTCGCAGTGGAGCGCGATCTCCACGCCGCCGCCAAGGCACGCGCCGTTGATCGCAGCCACGGTCGGGTACGGCAGCCCGCGGATCCGCGAGAAGAGCTCGTGCCCGGCGCGGCTGCCCTCGACGGCGAGCTCGCGCGTCGCGTTCGGGAACTCGGTGATGTCGGCGCCCGCGGCGAAGACGAACGGCTTGCCCGTCAGGACGAGCGCGGCCCAGTCGGCGTCCTCGAGCTCCGGCAGCAGCCGCTCGAGCGACTCGAGCGCCGCGCGGCCGAAGAAGGTCGGCTTCGTGTAGTCCTCGCCGTTGTCGATCGTGACGAGCGCGACGCGTCCGCGTTCCGTCTCGACCGGCGCGAGCTTGAACTCAGTGTCCGGCAGCGAGGTTCTCCCAGACGAGCGCGGCGCCCATGCCCATGCCGACGCAGAGGGCGGTCAGCCCGTAGCGCACCTGCGGCCGCTCCCGGAAGCCGTACGCGAGCTGTGCGAGCAGGCGCACGCCGGTGGCGGCGAGCGGGTGCCCGCAAGCGATCGCGCCGCCGTACGGGTTGAGCCGCTCGTCGTCCGCGTCGACGCCGAGGCCGTCGCACCAGCTGAGCACCTGCACCGCGAACGGCTCGTTGAGCTCGAAGAGGCCGATCTCGTCGAGCGTGAGGCCGGCGTGGTCGAGCGCCTTCCGCGTCGCGGGCACCGGGCCCAGGCCCATCAGCTCCGGCTCGACGCCGGCGAACGCGTACGCGACGAGGCGCATGCGCGGCTCGAGCGAGTGCTCCTGCAGCGCGTGTTCCGAGGCGAGCAGCGCGACCGTCGCGCCGTCCGTCAGACCGGCGGAGTTGCCGGCGGTCACGCGCCCGCCCGCGCGGAAAGGTGTTGGCAGCGCCGCCAGCGCCTCCATGTTCGTGTCGGGCCGCAGGAACTCGTCGCGGTCGGCCACGCGCCAGCCGTTGTCGGTGAAGACCGACATCGGCACGACGGTCTCGCGCATGACGCCGTTCTCCCAGGCCGCCGTGGCGCGCTGCTGGGAGCGCATCGCATAGACGTCGGCATCCTCCTTCGTCAGCTGCGGCAACCGGTCGTGCAGGTTCTCCGCGGTGGCGCCCATCGTCACGGCGGAGGGGTCGACGAGCCGCTCGGCGACGAAGCGGGGGTTGAAGTCGACGTCGGCGCCCATCGGGTGATGGCCCATGTGCTCGATCCCGCCCGCGAGGACCACGTCGGCCGCGCCCATCGCGATCTCGCCCGCTACGCAGGTGACCGCCGTGAGGGCACCGGCGCACATCCGATCGACGGCAAAGCCGGGAACGCTCTGTGGCAGTCCCGCGAGGAGCGCGACGTCGCGGCCGAGGGTCAGCCCCTGGTCGCCGACCTGCGCGGTTGCCGCCATGACGACGTCGTCGATTCGTTCGGGCGGCAGCGACGGGTTGCGGCGGAGCAGCTCGCGGACGACCTTGACGCCCATGTCGTCGGCCCGCGTGCGCCAGAAGACGCCCTTCGGGCCTGCTCGACCGAACGCGGTGCGGACGCCGTCGACGTAGAAAACCTCCCGCAACTCGCGCACGCGCAGGACCCTAGTGAATCGTCACGGTCTCACGACACTCCCGTCACAGACACGTGCGTCGACCCTCGATACGATCGCCTCGGGGAGGAGGTTGGGTGTGCCTGAAACAGGGGCGGAACGCGAACGTGGCGCGCACGAGGACTGGGCGGCGCGCCTCGACCGGGAGCGGAGCCGCTACGCCGACGGCGAGGCGCGTCTACCGGACGCCGCCGACGCAGACGCGCGGCAACGGCAGCTGACGCGGCTCGGCAACGCTGCGGCCGGGGCCGGGCTCGCGCTCCTCATGCAACGGCGCCGCGACGAGGCTGTCGACTGGTTCGGGCGGGCAGCGGCCCGCTACCGCGAGAGCTTCGCCGACGCTCCGCCCGACAGCTGGGGAAGGCCGCTCGGCGCGATGAAGGCGCTCGTCCTCGCCGGCGACCGGGCCGGCGCCGAGGACGCGGCCCGCTGGGCGCTCGACGCCGGCGCCGCCGACGCTCCGAGCCCGATCGGCCGCTACGCCGCCGCGCTCGCGTTCCTCGTGCTCGGCGAGGACGGACGTGCGCGCCTACACGCCGACGCGATCCGGATCCGCGACGACTTCCCGCACGACGTGGGGGACGGGCTCGCTTCGATCTCGGCCGGCGACCCGATTGCCTACACGGAGGCCGTCGAGTCGGTGCTGGCGTCGTTCGAGGCGCGCGACGAGTACCTCGAGGACCTGCCGGTCGCGGACACGGTGCTCGTGCTGCAGGCGCTGGCGCGCGAGCGCGGGCTCGAGGTGTCCCTCAGCTCGCCGCTGCTGCCGCCGGACTAGACGTCGACCGTCGTCGGCGGGTGAAGCACGGTCGTGATCACGATCGGTGGCAGCGTCGGGTCCTCCGACTCCCGCGCTCGCTCGACCAGCTCCTGGATCAGCTCGACCGCGAGCTCCGGCGTGATCCGCGCCGTCACCTGCGCCGCACGGAAGGTGCCGCTCGAGCCGTGCTCGGCCCAGCCGCGCTGGACCTCGTCGAGCATCGCCGCGCGCAGGTCGCTCGTCGCGTCCGACTTCAGCAGCGCCGGCGCCACGCGTACGGTGCGCGCGACCGCGCGGTAGGGCTTCTCGCGGCCCTGGCCGGTGTCGGCCAGCTCGATCAGCCCGGCGCGCAGCAGCATCCGGACGTGAAAGTGGAGATGCCCGGGGTCGACGTCGAGGCGGCTGGCGAGCTCGCGGTTCGTCAGGGTCTCGCCGTCGCCGGCCCCGAGGGTCTCGAGTACGCGCAGCCGCAGCGGATGGCCCAGGGCCTTGAGTTGCTCGGGTTTGTCGAGCGTGAGCACGTCCAAGAGCGGCTTGGACTCGGCGGCGGCCATGAGGCTGTATAACCCCTTCCGTGCCGCATGTCTAGGCGCGTAGACCCGTCGCGGCGGCCTCGTCGGCGACGACGATGGTGCGCCCTTCAGCCGAGCGGATCAGGCTCGATGGCGTGTCGGGGCTCGGCGGCTCGCCGAACGCGCGCGCGACTGCGTCGGCCTTGCTCTCGCCGGTGACCTCGAAGAGGACGAGCGGCGCGGAGGACAGCACCGGCACTGTCATCGTGACGCGGTCCACGAACGGCTCGAGCTTCGCCTCGGTTGGAACCGCCCGCCGCTCCCGCTCGTCGAGCTCCGGCTGGTTCGGGTACAGCGAGGCCGTATGGCCGTCGGGGCCGATCCCGAGCAGGACGAGATCGAGCCGCGAGACGCTGCGCAGCAGCTCGTCGTACTCTCGCGCCGCTTCCGCGGGCCCGAGCTCGCCGCGGATGCGCTGCACCTCGCGCGGGCTCGCCTCGAGCCGGTCCAGCAACGTCTCGCGGGCGAGCCGGAAGTTCGAGCGCTCGTCTTCGGGCGGCACGCAGCGCTCATCGCCCCACCAGAGCGAGGCAGCGCTCCAGTCGGGCTCGCGCTCCGCCGAGAGCTCGTAGGCGCGGCCGACCGAGGTGCCGCCGGTGAGGACGATCGACGCGCCCTCGCGCGCGAAGGCGACGAGCTGGTCGGCGAGCACCGATGCGACCTCCTCCGGGCCGGCGCAGACGGTCAGCTCGACGCCGTAGAGCGTCATTCCTCCCCGGCCGCGAGCTCGCGCGACCGTTCCATTGCTGCCTGAATCGCGTTCAGAAACGCTGCTCGCACGCCTGCGCGCTCGAGCTCGCGGATCGCTCGGATCGTCGTGCCGCCGGGAGACGTGACCTGCTCCCGGAGCTCGACCGGGTGGATCCCTTCGTCGCGGAGCAGCCGCGCGGTGCCGAGCATCGTCTGGACCACCAGCTGCGTCGAGATCTCGCGCGAGAGGCCGAGCAGGATCCCCGCCTCGATCATCGCTTCCGCGAGCAGCGCGAAGTACGCCGGGCCCGAGCCGGAGACGGCGGTGACCGCGTCCATGTAGCGCTCGGGCACCTGGACAACCGCGCCGAGGTGGCGGAGCGCCTCCTCCGCAAGGCGCAGGTGCTCCTCGTCCGCGTGGACGCCGGCGCAGATGCCGGCGATGCCCTCGTGCACCGTGGCCGGCCGGTTCGGCATCGCGCGCACGACCGGCACGCCATCCGCGACCTGCCGCTCGATCGCGGCGGTCGGGATTGCGGCCGCCACCGAGAGCACCGTCTGCTCCGGCGTCAGCACCCCGCCGACCTCGCCGAGCAGCGCCTCGAAGTCCTGCGGCTTGACCGCGATCACCACGAGCGCGGCGCCGGCGACGGCCGCCGCGTTGTCGAGCGTGACTTCGATGCCGTGCCGCTCGGCGAGCTCCTGCGCCCGTTCTTCGTCCCGTACGGTCGCCACGATCTCCGCGGGCTCGCGCCAGCCGCCGCTCAAGAGGCCGCTCAGCAGCGACTCGCCGATCGTGCCGGCGCCGAGGATGGCGACGCGGCGCTCGTCCATGGGGCTGAGTCTAGGCGGGATTGGCGGAACAGCGCTCGACGGCTCAGTCGCTGTTGCGCCGAGCCCGCCCGAACTAGGCGGCGGCCGTCTTGGGCAGCTGGATCAGGCCGAGTGCGTGGGCATTCAGCATGTAGACGCTGGCGAGCCCGGCCCACTCGCCGTAGGGCGTGAGCAGCTCGGCCGTCTCCCACGTCTCGACCCAGCGGCCCTTGAGTGCCGACTGAAGCTTGACGAGCCCGAGGTCGGCGACGAGCCCGCGGTCGTAGCGCCCGAGCCCTTCGAGGGACACAACGCCGACCGACCACGGCCCGAGGCCGCGCTCGCGCAGCAGCCGCTCGGGGGAGCCGTCTCCGGGCAGCGAGCGGAGCCGCTCGAGGTCGAGCGAGCGGCAGATACGAACGAGCGCCGCTCCGCGCCGCATGCCGAGCCCGAGCCGGCGCAGCTCCGCGGGCGAGACACGCCCCAGCGTGGCGCAGTCGGGCGGTGCGTGCAGCCGCGTGCCCTCGAGCTTCGGCATCAGCGCTCGCACGATCGTCCGCTCGATTTGCCGCGCGCGCCTCGCCTGGATCAGCTGCCCGGCAAGCGCCCGCAGCAGCGACTGGGCCACGGTCGGGGTGCGCAGCGGCCGGAGCCCGCGGACTCGTCGGGTCGCCTCGCCGATCAGCGGGTCGCGCGCGAAGCGCTCGAGGAACTCGGAGTGGTCGTCGTCGACCGCGAGCACGAAGCGCAGCTCGTCGATGCCGGCCTCGTGCGGCGCCCGCAGCTGGACGACGCCGTCCGCCTGCTGCCAGGCGCGGCCGGCGCCGCCGCTCGCGAGCGCGGCGACGAGCACGCCGTCGACGTTCGTACGTGTCGCGTCGGAGCCGTGGCGCAGGGTGGCGCGCAGCGAGTAGGGGCCGCGCGGCCGAACCGCGGCCGAGATCACCGACGCGAGCGGGAGTCCGAGGTGACGGGCTCCGTCGCGAGGTCGGCGGCCCGCTCCAGCACCTCGAGCGCTTCCTCCTCGCGGCCCACCCGGCGCAGGAACTTGCCCCACGCGCGGTAGGCCTCGATGTAGTCGCGGCGGTGACCCTGCGCCTCCAGCAGTTCCGTCGCCTGCCGGAACGCGTCGTGCGCGCCGTCGATGTCCCCCTGCAGCGCCTTGCCCTCGGCGAGCGCCCAGAGCGCGTTGCCCCTCTCGTGCGGGTACTCGTCGCCGGCAGCATCCAGCGCCGCCTGGGCGCGGCGGACGGCCTCGTCGCCGTCGCCGAGGTGCACGGCCCGCTTCGCCTGGTCGGTGTAGAGGTTCGCGACGTCGATCGGCTCGGGCGTCGTCCCGAACAGCTGCTCGGCGACGTCGAAATGCTTGCCCGCTTCGTCGGTTCGGCCCTGCGTCATCAGGATGCCGCCGCAGAGCAGGTGGGCCCGCGCGAGGTGGAGCGTGTCGTCGGTGACGTCGAGGAGCGCGATCGCGCGACGGACGTAGTCGAGCGCCGCGGCGGGCCGGCCTTGGAGGTCGTTCAGCCGTGCGAGGCTCCAGTACAGGCGCACGCGCGAGTAGGCGTCCGTCATCGACTCGGCCTTCTCGAGCGCGGAGTCGAGCACCGACTGCGCCCGCTCGAGGTCGCCGAGGTCGGTAAGCGCGTAGCTGAGGTACGTCGTGAAGCGAATCTGGGCGGCGAGATCTTCCGGCGCGTCCTGCTCGACCTCCTCCAGGCAGCGCTCGAACACCTCTACTGCCTTGTCGGGGCGCGAGGTGGCGGCGTAGGCGCGGCCCAGCGTCGCGAAGACGTCGGGGCGGCCGCTGGGGGAGACTGGCGAGAGGGTGAATCCGGTCTCGAGCCGCTCGATCGCGTCGGCGTTGCGGCCGGCGGCGGCCGCAGCCAGCCCGAGGGCGACGTTGGCGCGCGAGGCGGCGAGCGCGTCGCCAGCCACGATCGCGTCGTCGCGGAGGTGCTCGAGCTTCTTCTCGGCCTGCTCCGGGTTGTCGGCGAGCCGTAGCTCGAGCTCGGCGTCGGCGATGCGGAGCTCGCGCTCGTCGGTGTCGCGGATCTCCGACCCGGTCTCGAGGTAGTCGGCCGAGACGCCGAGCTTCTTCGCCAGCATCCGCAGCGCTTTCACGGACGGGCGCCGGGCGCCGGCCTCGATCCGGGAGATGTAGGCGTAACTGACGCCGGGCGAGGAAAGCTCGCGCTGGGACAGCCCGCGCTCGTGACGCAGGCGTCGCAAACGCTGGCCGATCGTCTCGACCTGTCCCTCGGAGTCGCGCGCCACCGGAAGCAATCTTGACCTCGGGACCAGACATCGTCAATCGGGAACCGCAGCTTGACAACAAATGGCGACCTCGTCTTGGGTACGGCCGCTGCATCCCCAGTTCCCCGTCAGCCCAAAGGAGGTGGTCTCGTGTCCGCCAGGATTCAGGCGTTGCTCGTCGTGCTCTGCATGGTCGTGCTCGCTGCGCTGAACGCCTCGTCGCCGTGGGGCCCGTAGGCGCTGCGGCATGCGCGGGGACCGCCGCCAAAGGGCGGTCCCGGCTCCATCTTTTGGCAACGGGCAATAGAAGAACGTGTATGGCTCCAGGCGCTATCGTCGCCGCATGAGCATCGACCCGCGCGTGGACATCGGGCACGTCCACCTCAAGGTCGGCGACATCGACCGCTCGCTGGGCTTCTACCGCGACATCCTCGGCTTCGACGTGATGCAGCGCTACGGCGACCAGGCGGCGTTCATCTCGGCCGGCGGCTATCACCACCACCTCGGCCTGAACACGTGGGAGTCGCGCGGCGGCTCGCCGCCGCCGGCCGGCACGACCGGCCTGTACCACGTCGCGATCCGCTACCCGGACCGGGCGCAGCTCGGCAACGCGCTCAAGCGCCTCGTCGACGCACAGTGGCCGATCGACGGCGCCACCGACCACGGCGTCTCCGAGGCGATCTACCTGCGCGACCCCGACGGCAACGGCGTCGAGCTCTACCGTGACCGTCCGGAGGAGGAGTGGCCGCGGCCGGCGGACGGCGGCAGCGGCGTCGCGATGCACAACGCACCGCTCGACCTGCAGGCGCTTCTGGAAGAGGCCGCCTGATGGGCAAGGGCTACGCAGAAGGGCCCGCGGCCGAAGAGGCGGAGCGCCGGCTCGAGGCTCGAGCGCGGCGGCGGCGACCCTGAGAAGGAGGTGCGCCTGGCCGTCTACGGGTCGACCGAGGATGACCCGGAGCGCCACTTCCTGGGCTGGCGCGACCAGGTCGATCCGGACGAGCTGTTCGCCTCCGGAGAGGCGTGGGGGATCACGGTCGTGCGCGCTACGGTGTAGCCCGTGGGGAAGCAGGTCGAGCAGCTCGAGCAGGTGACCATCCGGTTCGCCGGCGACTCGGGCGACGGCATGCAGCTCACGGGCGGGCGCTTCACGAGCGAGACGGCGCTGATCGGGAACGACCTCTCGACGCTTCCGGACTTCCCGGCGGAGATCCGCGCGCCCGCGGGCTCGCTCCCCGGCGTCTCGGGCTTCCAGCTCCACTTCGCCGACCACGACATCCTCACCCCGGGCGACGCGCCGGACGTGCTCGTCGCGATGAATCCGGCGGCGCTGAAGACGAACCTACGCGACCTGCCCAAGGGCCGGACGCTGATCGTCAACCGCGACGCGTTCACCGAGCGCAACCTCGAGAAAGCCGGCTATGCGAAGAGCCCGCTCGAGGACGGCTCGCTCGACGAGTACCACCTCCACGAGGTGCCGCTGACGTCGCTCACGCTCGAGGCGCTGAAGGAGTCCGAGGTGACCAAACGCGAGGCGGAGCGCTCGAAGAACATGTTCGCGCTCGGGCTGATGTCGTGGCTCTACCACCGGCCGACCGAGGGCACGGTCGCGTACCTCGAGCGGAAGTTCGCATCGAAGCCGGCGATCGCGGAGGCGAACGTCAAGGCGTTCAAGGCCGGCTGGGCATACGGCGAGACCTCCGAGGACTTCGTCGTCTCGTACGAGGTCGCACCCGCCCCGATGCCACCGGGCACCTACCGCAACATCACGGGCAACCAGGCGCTCGGGCTCGGGCTGATCGCGGCGAGCGTGAAGAGCGGCCTCGACCTCTTCCTCGGCGCATACCCGATCACGCCCGCCTCGGAGATCCTCGAGAACCTCTCGCGGCACAAGCGCTTCGGCGTGCGCACGTTCCAGGCCGAGGACGAGATCGCGGCCGCCGGCGCTGCGGTCGGCGCGAGCTTCGGCGGCGCGCTCGGTGTCTGTACCTCGAGCGGCCCGGGCGTCGTGCTCAAGGCCGAGACGGTCGGGCTCGCGGTGGCGCTCGAGCTGCCGCTGCTGATCCTCGACATCCAGCGCGCCGGCCCCTCGACCGGGATGCCGACCAAGCCCGAGCAGGCCGACCTGCTGATGGTGCTCTTCGGCCGCAACGCCGAGTCGCCGGTGCCGGTCGTCGCGGCCTCCACGCCCGGCGGCTGCTTCGACGCCGCGCTCGAGGCAGCTCGGATCGCGCTCAAGTACCGCACCCCCGTCTACCTGCTCTCCGACGCGTACCTGGCGAACGGCTCCGAGCCGTGGCTGTTGCCGGACGTCGCCACGCTGCCGGAGATCCCGGTCGACTTCGCGACCGGCCCGAACCGCGACGGCGAGTTCCTGCCCTACGTGCGCGACCCCGAGACACTCGCGCGCGCGTGGGCGATCCCCGGCACGCCGGGGCTCGAGCACCGCCTCGGCGGGCTCGAGAAGCAGGACGAGACCGGCAACGTCTCCTACGACCCCGACAACCACGACCGAATGGTGCGGCTCAGGGCGCAGAAGGTCGCGAACATCGCGGCCGACATCCCGGAGCTCGAGGTCGACGACCCGGACGGCGCGTCGCTGCTCGTGCTCGGCTGGGGCGGGACGTATGGCCCGATCACCGCGGCCGTGCGGCGCCTCCGGCGGGACGGCAGGCAGGTCGCCCAGGCGCATCTGACGCATCTGAGCCCGTTCCCACCCAACACAGGCGACGTGCTCCGCGCCTACGACCGCGTGCTCGTGCCGGAGATGAATCTCGGCCAGCTGCTGAAGCTCGTGCGCGCGGAGTTCCTGGTCGACGCGGTCGGCTACAACCAGGTGCGGGGGCTGCCGCTGCGGGCGAGCGAGCTGGCGGATGCGATGGAGGCGCTGCTATGAAGCTCCGCGAGTTGCTGAAGAGGATCCGTCCGAAGCCGTTGCAGGGAGACGGCGAGCGGCCCATCGACAACGTCGACGGGTGGGCGTCCGGCGCGGGGACGAAGGGCGCCGATTCGACGGGCGGCAGCATGCCGGCGACGTTCCCGCCCAACTACGTGCCGCCCGCGGACGAGGGGAGGCCGCGCCACTGAGCGAGAACGGCGGCAACGGGAACGGCCGGCTGACGGCGAAGGACTTCAAGACCGATCAGGAGGTTCGCTGGTGCCCGGGCTGTGGGGACTACGCGATCCTCGCCGCGGTGCAGGGGTTCCTGCCCGAGCTCGGCATCCCGCGCGAGCGGATCGTCTTCATCTCCGGGATCGGCTGCGCGGCGCGCTTCCCGTACTACGTCGAGACCTACGGGATCCACTCGATCCACGGCCGCGCACCGGCGATCGCGACGGGCCTCGCGCTCTCGCGGCCCGACCTCTCGGTCTGGGTCGTGAGCGGCGACGGCGACGCGCTCTCGATCGGCGGCAATCACCTGATCCACGCCCTGCGCCGCAACGTGAACATCAAGATCCTGATGTTCAACAACCAGATCTATGGGCTGACGAAGGGGCAGTACTCGCCGACGTCGCCGCTCGGGACGATCAACAAGACGACGCCGATGGGCTCGCTCGACCATCCGTTCAACCCGGTGGCGCTCGCGCTCGGCGCGGAGGCGACCTTCGTGGCCCGCTCGATCGACACCGATCGCGCGCACCTGACCGAGACGCTGCGGCGGGCGCACGCGCACCCGGGCGCGGCCTTCGTCGAGATCTACCAGAACTGCAACGTCTACAACGACGGCGCCTTCGACGCGGTCCGAGACCAGAAGGAGAACCGGATCCTGCTCGAGCACGGGCAGCCGATCCGCTTCGGCGCGGAGAGCGAGCGCGGCGTGCGCCTGCGCCCTGACGGCTCAGCTGAGATCGTCGAAGGCGACACCGACCTGCTCGTCCACGACGAGCACGCCGAGACGACGAGCCTGGCGAATGCATTGGCGCGGCTCTCGCACACGCCGCACGGGCCGACGCCGATCGGCGTCTTCCGCGACGTCGAGCGCCCGGTCTACGACCGGCTGATGGACGAGCAGCTGGCCCGCGCCGTCGAGGAGCAGGGCGAGGGCGACCTCGAGCAGCTTCTCCACGCCGGCGACACCTGGACGATCGGCTGAATCGCTCGCTCCCGTTCCGCGAGTGGCGGACGGCGGCCTGGGTCTTCGGCGACCAGGAGCTTTCGGGCCGGCTGCCGCTCCTCTGCCTGCACGGCGGGCCGGGCGGCTCGCACCTCCCACTCACGGCGCTCGCGCCGCTGTCGGAGCAGCGGCGGGTCGTCTTCTACGACCAGCTTGGCAGCGGCGCGTCCTCGCGGCCCGACGACCCGTCGCTCTGGACGGTCGAGACGTTCGCCGAGCAGCTGCAGTGCGTCCGCGACGAGCTCGGGCTCGAGCGGATCCACCTGTTCGGCTCGTCGTGGGGCGGGATGCTCGCGCTCGAGTACGCGTTCACGAGGCCGGCCGGGCTCGCGAGCCTGACGCTCAACTCGACGCCGACGAGCGCCCCTCGGTGGGCCGTCGAGGCCGAGCGGCTCTTCGCCGCGCTGCCGCCGGGGCTCGACGGGCGCGAGGCCGAGGAGGAGTTCAAGCGCCGCCACATCTGCCGGCTCGACCCGGAGCCGCAGGTGCTCGTCGAGTCGCGCACGACCTGGAACACGCAGGTCTACGAGGCGATGTGGGGCCCGAACGAGTTCACCGTCACCGGGACGCTGAAGGACTGGGATGTGATCGACCGGCTCGGCGAGCTCGACCTCCCGACGCTCGTCACCTCCGGCCGCCACGACGAATGCACGCCGGCGCTCGTCGAGCCGCTGCATCAGGGCATCCGCGGCTCGGAATGGGTGGTCTTCGAGGACAGCTCGCACACGCCGTACCTCGAGGAGCCCGAGCGGTACCTCGCCACGGTCGGCTCGTTCCTCGAGCGCGTCGAGGCCCCGTAACGGCCGAGGCCCGCCGGTCGGCGGGCCTCGGAGGACAACGTGTCAGCCGGGGAGGAGCTAGCCGTCCGAGCCGGTCGAGACGGTGATGACCTTCTCGCAGTTCGTCGTGACGTCGTTCTCGCCCGCCCGCAGCCAGGCGATGTCGTGGTCGCCGGGGCCCCAGTCGAGGTAGTCCGTCTGGTGGTCCGGCGCGAGCGCATGCAGGACGTCGTTGCCGTCGCCGCCGTACTCGTGGTCGGAGCCGAAGCCGCCCACACGAAGTCGAGCTTCGCGCCGCCGTTGAGCGTGTCGTCGCCCGGGCCGCCCTGGAGGCGGCTCAGGCCGTTGGCGCCGGCGGTGAGGGTGTCGTTCCCGTAGCCGCCCCAGATTACGTCGCGGCCGGCGCCGGCGGTGATCGTGTCGTCGCCGGCGTTGCGAAGAGGCGGTCGAGGCCGGGGCCGCCGTCGATCGTGTCGTTGCCCCTGCCGCCGTAGACGACCTCGCGGCCGGCGCCGGCCGTGATCTGGTCGTTGCCGGCGAGGCCGAGGATGAAGTCGCGGCTCGCGGTGCCTGCGATCACGTCGTCGCCCTTGGTGCCGCGAATCACGTTGGACCAGCCTGCCCCGGCGACGCCCGTGACGGCGAGACCGACGCCGATGGCGAGCGCGAGAACGATCAGCTTGCGAGCCATGTGGAACCTCCGTTGAGAGCCTGCTGGGCCTCATTCAACGAGCTGGCCATTAAGTCCCCGTGGGCCGGGTTCGAGGTGGAGACGCTTCAGCAGCCGGTCACCGACCGCGCGCAGGTCGGCAAGGTCGTCGATGAGCAGTCGGCCGGCGGGCGCAAAGCCCCCGCCGGCTCGGTGATCACGATCTATGTCGGGCGCGTCGCGGGCTAGACGTCCTCGCCCTCGACCACGTCCACGGAGACGATCAGGTCGGGGCGGATGAACCGGCCGGCGTAGAAGGGCCACTGCCCCCCCGTCGCGGTCGAGAACTGCTCGATCACTTCCTGGGCGCCTTCCATCGCGGTGCCGAAGTCGCGGAAGGAGCCGACCTCGACGCCGTCGCCTTCCTTCAGCCGGACGACCACGCGGAAGTCCGTCGCGCGCTTCGGCGCGAACAGTTCCTCGAACGCCTGAACGGTGTCGGGAACGACTTCGACCGCCGGCTCCGGGGCGGGAGCCTCGATCGCGTCGTCGACGACAGGCAGCTCGACGACCGGCTCGGGGACGAGCTCGACCGGCGCGGGCGCAATCGGCGCGAGCACGGGCTCGGGCTGAACGATCGGCTCCGGCTCGACCGCAGCCGGCTCCGGTGCTTGCGCCGGGGCCAGGGTGGGCTCGGGCGCGATTGGCGCGAGCGTCGTCAGCTCGACCACCTGCTCCTCGACCACCGCCGGCTCGGGAGCCGGGGCAGGTGCAGGAGCAGGCTCCGGGGCAGGCGCGGGAGCCATCAGCGGGATCGAGTGGACCTCGACCGCCGGCGCGGGCTCGGCGACGGGCTCGCTCACGGGCGCGAGCTCGACGGCGGGCTCCGGAGCGGGCTCGGGCGCCGGCGCCGCGGCCTCGGAGGAGAAGTAGTCGTGGGCGGGCGCCTCGGGCTCGGGCGCCATCGCGGGCAGCTCGGGCTCGGGCGGCACCGGCACCGGAGCGGGCGCGGGGGCGGGAGCCATCGCGGGCAGCTCGGGCTCGGGCGGCACCGGCACCGGACCGGGCGCGGTGGCGGGAGCCGGCTCGGGTTGCTGGGGCACCTCGGCCTGAGGCGTGGGCGCAGGCGCCGGCGCCGGCGGGGCCGGGACTTGGACGGGCGCGGGAGGCGCGCTCTCGGGTGGCCGGATCGCCGGGGGAGGGGTCGGCAGCTCGGAGAGGCCGCCGTCGACCGGCAGCGCCGAGGACATCGGCCCTCGGACCACCGGCGGACTGAGCGGGGGCTCGAGCCCAAGGCTCGTCCCCGCGGTGAATTCGTGGGTTCCTAGTGCCGACATGTGATTGCCCTTTCCGTTGGTCCCGCCTGGCTCGCGCAGAAGTGCGCGCGCGCGCTCGGCCAGCTCGGAGTCCACGAGCATGAGCTCGGGAGAGAGTGACCGCTCCAGGGTGTGCTGATCGATGGGACCAATCGCCGCAGTTTCCGCATTTACAAACGCCATGCGAGGACGACCTCGCTGACCCAGTATCGGTGAGGCTTTCGGGGCCTAGCATGCCCCGTTGGAGTGATTGGCGGGCGGCGCCGCCGGAACAGCGCCGCTCGCCTGGTTCCTAGTGGTTCGCCGCGCCGGGCGTCGGCGTGGCGCTGACCGAGAAGTCGGCCGAGTTGTCGTTCGTGTCGTGGCCGTCGGGAATGCGACCCGAGCTCGAGCCCGGAGCCGCCGTCGCGGGCGGAGCCGTCGCCGCGTGCGCCTCCACGAAGGCGTTCGTTGCGTCGCCGTACCCGACGGAGTCGAGGATCACGCCGCCGGTGTCCCGCACCGCGATGCCGCCTCCGGTCGCGGCGAGCGAGGTCGAGAACGTCTGGTCGGGCGTGTGCGAGCCGAGATAGCCGCTTCCGGCGAGCAGGTAGAAGCCGCCGGCCGGAATCGTCGTTCCCGCCGGGATCGTGGCGAGCGAGATGTCGCTGGAGCCGGCAGACGCGCGGTAGGCGACCTTGAAGCCGCCGACGTCCGCCGCGCTCGAGCCCGCGTTGACAAGCTCGACGAACTCGTTCGAGGCGGCTCCCGTTGAGCCGGTCATGAACTCGTTCACGCGGATCTCGGCGGACGAGCCGCCGCCGGAGGCCTCGCACTTCAGCGTCGCCACGCCTGACGCGTCGTAGGTGAGCGAGGCGGTTCCGGGCGACCCGCCGAGGTGGCAGCCGACGCCGTTCAGGCTCTCGAGCGACGGTAGCGCCGGGCCGGCGTCACCCTTCGGCCCTGCGGGGCCGGCCTGCCCGGTCGCCCCGCGCGCGCCGGCGTCGCCCTTGGCACCCGCGGGCCCTGCGGGGCCGGCCGAGCCGTTCGAGCCGTCAGGCCCGCGCGAGCCCGCCGGGCCCTGGCGGTTCCAGGCGAGCCCCGACTCGCCCTTCTTGCACGGCCGCGAGGCGGCGACGACCCGGACCAGGCCGTTCTTCTTGTTCACGCACGCGTTGATGACCGCGCTCGTCGGACGTGCTCCCGGCTGAGCTGCGAGCGCGACCCCGGCCGCGAGGGCCAGAGGTAGCGCGACGAGCGCGACGCGTCGTGCGGTGGAGCGCATGAGATCTCCTCTCGATCGGTTGCGCCCCACGGATACCGGCGCTCCGCCCGCGCCCCCGCCGCCCGTGCGCCTTCCGGCCCATAGTTGTCACGAACGCTTGACATGCGGAAGTGGGTTGGTCGAGGATCGACTACCACGACCGGCCGATCGAAGCGGGCGGCCGGAGCTGGTTCGGTTCAGCCATACCGAGGGGAGAATCGAGATGCAGAAGAGGACGCTGCGCCTGCACGGCGGCTCGCCGCGCGTGCGCATAGGAGCAGGAGTTGCGGCGCTCATCGCTTGTGCGGCCGTGATCGCATTCGCACTGCCGGCCGCGGCCGGCGCGAAGCGGCACGCGTTTCCGGACACCCACCACACACGCACGTTCTGGCAGCAAACGCCGTTGCGGACGGCGGTGGCAACGGCCAAGGCGAGGCCCGCACTCAAGCTCAGCAGCGTCAAAGGCGTCCACGCGTACGGCCTGAACCGGCGGGCGCTCCGCCGCGTGCTGGCGACGGCGCCGAAGGAATTCACCCGCGCGGCGCGCCTCCATCCGGCCGTCGTCTCCCTGCCGGGGCCCGACGGGCATTTCCAGCGCTTCGCGCTCGCCCGCTCGGCGATCATGTCGCCCGGGCTCGCGCGCAAGCACCCGGAGATCAGGACGTACGGCGGCGTCGGGATCGACGACCCGGCGGCGACGATCGCGGCCGACCTGAGCCCGATCGGGTTCCACGCCTCCGTTCGCTCACCGAACGGCGGCTGGTACATCGACCCGTACCTCCGCGAGAACGCGGGCGTCTACGTCAGCTACTTCGGCCAGCAGCTCCGCGGCGGCTATCCGTTCGTCGAGCGTGACGCCCAGGGCGGCGAGCTGTCGGTCGACCAGGGCTACTACCACCCCTCCGACGACGTGACGGTCAACGGCAGCGGCTTCGGCGCAGGCGCCGACGTGACGCTGACGATCTCGAGCCCCGACAACAGCTTCGCCTCACGCACCGTCCAGGCGCAGGCCGACGACTCGGGCTCCTTCAAGGCGACCTTCGTGGCCGACCCGGACGGGAACCTCGACACGCACGTGATCTCGGCCGACGACGGCAACACGACCGCGACCGAGAGCTACCAGGTGGTGCGGGCGGACGACCCGACCACCGATCCGCCCACCGGCGACGTGTTGCGCACGTACCGGCTCGCGCTGATCACCGACCCCGGCTATGCCGCCTTCGTCGGCGGTCCGGCGAACGTGACGGCGGCCAAGGTCGCGTTGATGAACCGGGTCGACCAGGTCTACCAGGACGACCTCTCGATCCGCATGCAGCTGATCACCAACAACGACCTGCTGAACCTGAACACCTGGGATGCCGCGACCGCACCGAACGGGCCGTGCGGCGCCGCGGCCTGCTTCACGCAGGCCCAGGTGACGGGCTGCTCGAGCACGACGCGTGCACGCTTCGTGATCGGCCAGATCATCGGGGCGTCGAATTACGACGTCGGCCACCTCGCCCTGGGCCAGCCGGGCGGCGGCGTGGCGAACCTCGGCGTCGTCGGCCGCTCGAACAAGGCGGGCGGCTGCACGGGTATCCCGACCCCGATCGGCGACTTCTATGCAATCGACTACGTGGCCCACGAGATGGGCCACCAGTTCAGCGGCAACCACCCGTTCAACGGCAACCAGCTCAACTGCTCGGGCGGCAACCGCAACCCGGCGACCTCGGTCGAGCCGGGCAGCGGCTCGTCGATCATGGCGTACGCCGGCATCTGCCTGACCGACGACCTCCAGCGGCACAGCGACCCGTACTTCTCGGAGCGCAGCCAGCAGGAGATCTCGACGTACACCTCGAGCAACCAGGCCGCGATCAACGAGGTGCAGACGGCCTCGCTCCGCCACTTCGGCGGCGGCAACGAGGTGCAGACTGAGACCTTCGGGCCGGGCTACCAGCAGGCCTCGACAATCCAGCCTCTCTCGGTGGTCATCGGCGCCGTGCCCAGCGCCACTCAGCTGGGCGGCGCGACCGAGGACGGGAACACGGTCACGATCTCGACCGGCGCCGCAGGCCCGACGCACACGCTCCAGCCCGGTGACGTCGTCACGATCTCGGGCGTCGGCGTCGCCGGCTACAACGGCGCGTTCACGGTGACCTCGGTCCCGTCGACGCGGTCGTTCACGTACACGAACCCGATCTCGGGCCTCGCCCGCTCCGGCGGCGGCACGATCACGCTGGCCGCCCCGGGCCTGACCGAGTCCGGGAACACCGTCACGGTTCGCACCTCCGCCGCGCACGGCCGTTCGGTGGGCGACATCGTCGTGATCACCGGCGCGGGGAACGCCGGCTACAACGGCACCTTCACCGTCGCCTCGGTGCCGTCGTCCCGCTCGTTCACCTACACAAACCCAACCGCCGGGCTTCCCAGCGCGGGCGGTGGGACGGTGACGTATAGCTCGCCGTTCCAGGTCCGGATCGGCGGCAACGACTCGGCCGTGATCGGCGGCACGAGCCAGGCGTACACGGCGACGAACGTCCAGAACGCGATCAACGCGATCGCAGGCTTCGCGGGCACCGTCACCGTCAGCGGCCTGGCTTCGACCGGGTTCACCATGACGTACGGCGGCGCCTCGGCCGGCATCGACGTGCCGAATGCGGCGCTCGTCAACCTGAGCTGCGGCGGCTGCTTCGCCTCGGTCGAGGAGACGAACCACGGCGGCGCGAACGACTCGTTCACGCTCAGCTACAACGGCAACACGTCGGCGCCGATCGTGAACGGCGTCAACTACACGACCGCCGGGATTCAGGCTGCACTTCTGCCGATCCTCCCGGCAGGAGCCACGGTGACGATCGCCGGCTTCGGCGGCGGCGCCCTCACCAACACCGGCTTCCAGATGACGTTTGCCGGCTCGCTCGCGGCAACGAATGTGCCGTTCCTCGTCGGCCTGGGCAACTTCAGCGGGACCACGTCCGGGTTCGTCGGGGAGACCGACAAGGGCGGCGCGGTCGACAACAAGGGCATCGTCACCCCGACCGGCGACTCGATCCCGGCCGTCACGGCGCCCGCGCAGTACACGATCCCGCTGCGGACGCCGTTCGCCCTCACCGGGAGCGCGACGGACGCCGACGGCGACAACCTCGTCTACTCGTGGGAGCAGAACGACCGCGGCGCCGCGGCCGGCACGGCGCTCATGAGCAACACGAAGACGAACGGGCCGCTGTTCGCGATGTTTCCGGTGTCCGGCCAGATCAGCGACGACGCCTCGCTGATGTACGACTCGCCGGGCGAGAACCACCTGACCAACGACCCGACCCGGGTCTTCCCCGACCTGCAGCAGATCCTCGACAACAACACGAACGCGGACACGGGCAGCTGCCCGACCGGGCCGATCGCCCCGCCGGTGCCGCAGGCGGTGACGGAGTGCTTCGCGGAGTTCCTGCCGACGAGCGACTACGTCGGGTTCGCGGGAGTGAACGCGAGCCCGCTGTCGCTGCACTTCCGCTTCACCGCCCGCGACCTGCGCGGCGGCACGAGCTCGGCCGACACGACCGTGCTCCTCGCGAGCGGCACCGGCCCGTTTCTCGTCACCTACCCGAACACGGCCGTCTCGCTGCCGGGCGGGTCGACGCAGACGATCACGTGGGACAAGGCCGGCACCGACGCCGCGCCGGTCAACGCGACCGACGTGAAGATCAGCCTGTCGGTCGACGACGGGCACACCTACCCGTATGTGCTCGCCAGCTCGACGCCGAACGACGGTTCCGAGGCGGTGACCCTCCCGATGCTCGGGACGACGCACGCGCGCGTGAAGATCGAGGCTGTCGGCAACATCTTCTTCGACGTCTCGAACGCGAACTTCGCGATCACGTGGCCGTTCACGGGCTTCTTCCCGCCGATCGCCAACTCCGGTCTGAACTCGGCTAACGCCGGGAGCGCGGTGCCGATCAAGTTCAGCCTCGGCGGCGACCGCGGGCTCGGCATCTTCGCGGCCGGCTACCCGGTCTCGGTGCAGATCAACTGCACGACCGGAGTGCCGATCGGCTCGCTCGAGCCGACGAGCCCGGCCGGCGGGAGCGGGCTGCAGTACGACCCGCTCCTGAACCAGTACACCTACGTCTGGAAGACGCAGGCGGCCTGGAGCGGGACGTGTCGCGAGCTGCGGGTGCTGCTCGTCGACGGGACGATGCACACCGCCAGGTTCAAGCTGAAGTAAGCCTCGACGACTACGGGGCGCCGGTTCCGCCGGCGCCCCGTTTCCCTCGAGCCGGTCTTCGTCCTAGGCTTCGTCCGTGGACGAGCACGTGTTGCTCGTGGAGGACGACGCCTCCATCCGCGAGGTGGCGACGCTCGGCCTCGAGCAGGCCGGGCTGCGGGTTACCGCGATCGGCGACGGCCGCGAGGGGCTCGCGCGCTTCCGCGAGGGCGGCGTCGACCTGGTCCTGCTCGACGTGATGCTGCCGTCGCTCGACGGCTTCGAGGTCTGCCGTGAGATTCGCCGGGAGAGCGGGACGCCGATCGTGATGCTCACGGCGAGGAGCGAGTTGCACGACATCGTCGTCGGGCTCGAGCTCGGAGCGGACGACTACATCACGAAGCCGTTCGAGTTGCCGGAGCTCATCGCACGAGTCAAGGCAGTCCTCCGTCGGGCCGGCCCGCCTGGAGGGGACGGCAACGCGACGATCAACGCGGGCGGGCTCGAGATCGACCCGGCGGGGTTCAGCGTCAAGAAGGGGAACGAGGAGCTGAACCTCACGGCGACCGAGTTCCGGCTCCTGCACCAGCTCGCGAGTCGGCCGAAGCAGGTCTTCACCCGTGACCTGCTGCTCGAGCTCGTCTGGAACTACGACTACCTCGGCGACTCGCGCCTCGTGGACGCCGCCGTCCAGCGGCTGCGCGCCAAGGTCGAGGACGACCCGAAGCACCCGACGCTGATCAGGACGGTGCGCGCGGTCGGATACCGCTTCGACGCGGGCTGATGCGGCGCCAGGGGATCGCTGCTGGAGGGTTCCGCCGGCGCCTGACCATCACCTTCGCCCTCGCGGTCGGGCTCTCGGCGGCCGCCCTCGGGACCGGCTCGTACTTCGTCGTTCGCCACAACCTGCTCGCGGACTCGGTCGACTCGAACGTCACGCAGACGCGCCGCAACCTCGAGGTCGCTCGCGCATTCCGCTCGACTGGCGCGAACGACCTCGTGCAGGCCTACCGCAGCCGCGGAGATTTCGAGACCGTCGCGATCCGCGACGGCCGCGTCTACCTCTCGGGCCCCCAGGTCACCCTTAGCGCGGTGCCCGCAGGGCTTCGCGACGTCGTGGCGCGTGGAGATCTCGGCTACCAGCGGACGACGATCGCCGGGACGCACTACCTCGTCACCGGCTCGCCGGGGGCCGCCGACACGCGGCTGTACTTCTTCTTCTCCGAGGACGGCCTCTGGCACGAGCTGGCGCAGTTCCGCAACATCCTGCTCGGCGGCGTGGGGATCCTCGTCCTCCTCGCGGCGCTGGCCGGCGTCGTTCTGGCGCGCGGGACGCTGCGGCCGGTCGCGCGAGCCAGCGAGGCCGCGCACTCGCTTGCAGAGGGTCTGCTCGAGACGCGCTTGCCGGTCGAGGGAAAGGACGAGTTCGGCGCTTGGGCGCAGTCGTTCAACGAGATGGCCGCGGCCCTCGAGGCCAAGATCGCCGCGCTCTCTGTGGCGCAGGCACGCGAGCGGCGGTTCACCTCGGACGTCGCCCACGAGTTGCGCACGCCGCTGACGGCGCTCGTCGTCGAGGCCTCGCTGCTCGCCGAGCACCTCGACCGCATGCCTGCCGAGTCGCGCCGCCCCGCGGAGCTCCTGATCGCCGACGTCGGCCGCCTGCGCCGCCTCGTCGAGGAGCTGATGGAGATCTCGCGCTTCGATGCCGGTGTCGAAGACGTCCACGCGGAGGAAGTCGACGTCGCCACGCTGGTCGCGACCACGCTCCGTGCGCGGGGCTGGGAGGAGCGCGTGCAGCTCGACGGGAATGGCTTGAGGCTGACGAGTGACCCGCGGCGCCTCGAGCGAATCGTCGCCAACCTCGTCGACAACGCGCTCGAGCACGGCGCCTCCGAGGTCTCCGTGCGCCTGGCTCGAGAGGACGGCGAGGCGGTCGTCGAGGTCGCGGACGACGGGCCCGGAATCGCGCTCGAGCATCTCCCGCACCTGTTCGAGCGCTTCTACAAGGCCGACGCGGCTCGCAGCGGGGAGGGCAGCGGCCTCGGGCTCGCGATCGCGCAGGAGAACGCACGTCTGCTCGGCGGCGAGATCAGCGTCGAGAGCGAGCCCGGCGCGGGGAGCAGCTTCACGCTGCGGCTGCCCGTGGCGAAACCGTTACCCGCCGGTGACGGAGGTGTTTCCTAGCGCGAGCAGGCTGTGGACGTCATCGAGAAAAGGAGGCGTCCCATGAAGCTCTTCATCATCGGCCTCGTTGCCGCCGTAGTCGCAGCAACAGGGGCGTCGGCGCTCGTGGCCGCGAACCAGTCGAGCCCGGCCCAGGGCCCGCTGTACGGCCACGTCAAGTCGATCACCCAGAAGAACCACCGCTTCGTGATGCAGTTCGACCCGGCCTGGTGGCTCACCGGTCTCGCCGCGGAGCGCGCTTGTGGCTGCAAGCCCGTCGCGAACGACTACTACGTCGTCGACGACAGCCACCGGCTGCTCACGTTCGCCGTTCGGCCCGATGCGCACGTGACCCTTCTCACGCGCGGGGGCAACGGCGTCTCGACTGCGTCGATCTCCGTTGCCGAGCTGGCCCAGATCCTTGCGGGCAGGAACCCGAAGCACCGGCAGCTGCTCGAGCCCAAGGCGGGCTTCTGGATCCGGATCGGCGTGAAGTACCCGAACCCGGCGATCGCCCTCGACCAGCAGTACCAGCCCTAGGACGGGACCATGAGTGCAACCGGATCACGCGTGCGTGAGCTGGCAGCGCGGGAGGACGACGGGCTCTCCGTCGTCCTCCCGCTGGCACCCCTTCGAGAACGCGGTGAGCCTGAAGGTCTCGGATGCCAAGTCCGGTGATCGCTTCCAGATCGCGGTCGAGAGCCGGCACGCACTCGATGCCTTTCGCCACCCGTTCGCGTACGCGCCCGATCTCGGCTCGCGGGACGGCTCGAGACCTGTGGCGAAACCGTTACACAGCCGTCCCGCCTGGCGGTCATCATCGGTCGAGAAGTGAAGAAGCTCCTCGCAGTCGCAGCTCTCGCGCTTGCCGGCGGAGCGCTCGCCGTCGCCGTGGCCGGCTGCGGCTCGGAGAAGGCCGTCTCGCTGGGTAGGCCACAGCCTCAGACCACGACTGCGAAGGAGCAGACGGGCAAGGTCCCGACATTGCTCTCGCTCCAGGTCTGGCTCGCCCGCGACAACGGTCTCGTGGGCGTTCACAGGACGCATCAGCCGACCCAGCTCGTTGCGACGGCGGCAGTGAACGCGCTGCTCGACGGCCCGACCTCGGATGAGCGCTTGACAGGACTTGCAAGCGCCGTGCCGCCGGGAACGAAGCTGATCGGGATCGCAATCCACAACGGCGTCGCGACCGTCGACCTCACGTCGGAGTTCCAGTCCGGCGCCGGCTCGCGCTCCATGCAGATGCGGCTCGCACAGGTCGTCTACACGCTGACGCAGTTTCCGACCGTGCAGAAGGTGCTGTTCCGCCTCGACGGCTCGCCCGTCAACGTCTTCTCGAGCGAGGGCATCGTGCTCGACCATCCGGTCGGCCGCTCCGACTACGTCGACCTGCTCCCCGCGATCTCCGTCGAGAAGCCCGCGAGCGGCGACCGGGTGACGAGCCCGGTGACGGTCTCCGGGACGGCGAACGTCTTCGAGGCGAACGTCACCGTGGAGGTGCTCGACGCGAAGGGCAAGGTCGTCGGCAAGACGTTCACGACCGCGAGCTGCGGCACGGGCTGCGCGGGAAGCTTCTCGGTGCCGGTGACCTACAAGGTCGCCAGCGCGCAGCCGGGGACGATCGTCGTGCACGACGACGACGCGGCCGGCACGGGCAAGCCGCCGCACGAGGTTCGCGTCCCCGTCACGCTCGCACCGTCCCCGTAGCACCGAGCCAGGCCGCGAGCGGCTCGAGCGCCTCGTCGAGCCGCGAGGTGTCGCCCCAGGCGCCGAGCAGCTCGAGCGTGCCGGTCTTGCGGTCGACGCGCGGCTCGGCCCGTCCGACGACGCGGTCGCCGACGAGCAGCGGCAGGACGTAGTAGCCGTACTCGCGCTTCGCCTTCGGGACATACATCTCGAGCCGGTAATAGAAGTCGAACAGCGCCTCGGCGCGCTGCCGGTCGTGGATCAGGCGGTCGAACGGCGAGAGCAGCACAGCGCGGTTGGGCACCGGCTCGTCGCTCACGTCTGTGTGCGCGATCCACTCCCCGCGCTCGAGCCAGACGCCGAGCGTCCGGCGCTTCCGGCGCTCGAGCTCGCGCTCGGCCTCGCGCCACGGCAGCGTCTCGCCGTTGCCGTAGACGCGCTCGCCCAGGTCCCAGAGGCGCACCTTGCCAACCCGGCCGGCCACGGCGATCTCACCGCGGGCGGCCAGGATCTCGAGCATCAGCCCGACCTGCCGGCTGCCCCACCAGCGATGACTCTCGCCGGACGGCATCAGGTCGTGCTCGAGGTCGCGGGAGAGCAGCGGCCCGTTCTGCTCGATCTCTCGCAACGCGTGGCGCCGGAAGCGTGCGTTCGTGCGCAGGAAGTCGCGGATCCACTCGTCGCGCTTGAGCTTCCCGCCGCGGCGGAACTTGGCCATGCGCGCCCGCTGCACCGGCAGGTCCTCGACCGGGTAGATGAACGCGTCGTACTCGAACAGCTTCCGCTCTTCCCAGAGCAGGAGGTCAAGCTCGGCCGGGTCGTACGACCCGAGGCGGCTAAAGAGCACGAGTTGCTGCGGCGTCGCGACCGTCGCGATCGGGTCCATCTGCAGCCGGCCGAGGCCGCGCACCGTCTCGAGCACGTCCTTCGCCGAGCCGTCGAGGAGCTGCGCCCTGACGGCGATCCTGCGTGCCTGCTCCTGCCCGACGACCCGTCTCAAACGTCGAGCCTCGACTCCTCGAGGTCGAGGTCACGGACGACGCGGCGCATGACGTCGTCGTCGATCCGCCGCTCGCGGCGCAGCTCCTCGACGGCGCCCCGCTCCGCGTCGATCAGCTCTCGCAGCAGGCGCTGATAGGACTGGGAGCGGTCCTCGATCGAGCCGTCCCCGTCCGGGTTGAACCGCTCCCGGAAGCGGTTCTGGCGGAAGCTGTAGAGGCCCCGCAGCCGCTCGGCGGTGTCCTCCCGCACCCAGTCCTCGCCCTCGAGCTCACCCAGGCGGTCGATCGCGGCCTGCGCGGCGTAGATGCGCGCCTTCGCCTCCTCCTTGTCCGCGAGTCCGTCGTCCTCGAGGTCGAGCACGCGGATCAGCCCGGGCAGGGTCAAGCCCTGGAGGACGAGCGTCACGAGGATGACGTTGAAGGTGAGGAAGATGATCAGGCCGCGGTTCGGGAACGACGCGCCCGAGTCGACGGTCAACGGGAGCGCGAGCGCCGCAGCAAGCGAGACGGCACCGCGCATGCCGGACCAGGAGAGCACCGTCTTCGAGGCCCACGACGGCGCGGGATCCTCGCGTTTGAACCGTCGGCTCAGGGCGTGACCGACGAATCCGCTCGAGAAGACCCAGACGAACCGGGCTCCAATCACGACTGCGCAGACGACGGCGACGTAGCCGACGAGATCCATCGTCGAGTGAGCGGAGAGGGCGTCCACGATCGACGGCAGCTGGAGTCCCACGAGCGCGAAGAGCAAGGCGTTGAGGATCAAGAACACGACCTCCCAGACGGCTACGCCCTGGAGGCGTACCTGGGCGTTCGTCAGCTCGGGCGTGTGCCAGCCCATGTAGATGCCGACCGTCACCGCGGCGATCACGCCGGAGACACCGAGGGCGCGGGCGGGGAGGTAGGCGAAGTAGCCGCTGAGCAGCGAGATCGTGATCTCGACCGGCGGGTTCTCGATGCGGCGCCGCAGCTGCCGGATCAGGTAGCCGACGGCGAGCCCGACAGCGATCCCACCGGCCACGTTGAGCGCGAAGTCGCCGGTCGCTTGCGCGAGCGAGAAGCTGCCGGTCACGACGGCGGCGACGGCGAACTTGAGCGCGACGAGCGCGGTGCCGTCGTTGACGAGGCTCTCGCCCTCGATCAACGAGATCAGGCGCCGCGGCAGGCCGAGGCGCTGGGCGATCGAGGTGGCGGCGGTCGGGTCGGTCGGTGACACAAGCGCGCCGAGGACGAACGCCCCCGACCAGCCGAGCCCGGGGATGACGGCATGGGCGGCCGCCGCGACCGCGACCATCGTGATCAGCACGAGCCCGATCGCGAGCAGCAGAATCGGCTTCAGGTTCGACCGGAACTCCCGGAGCGAGGTGAAGAAGGCCGAACCGTAGAGGAGCGGCGGCAGGACCGCGACGAGCACGAGGTTCGGCGCGAGCTGAACCGTCGGCATGCCCGGGATGAAGGCGATCGTCAGCCCGCCGAGCACGAGCAGGATCGGGTACGGGATCCGGACGAACTGCGCGGCGATGAGCAGGAGGAGGCCCAGGGCGAGTAGCCCGGCGAGGAGCGCGTTGTCGCCTGCGGTGAAGTCCATGACCAGTCCGGCCGTCACGCGGCCGAGCGTACCGCGTGGGCTAGGCGAGCTGGCGAGCCGCAGATTCCTGCAGGAACGCCGTTGCAGCGCGGTCCGAGAGGCCGGCCTCGCGGAGCTCGCGGAAGGTCTCGTAGCTGGTCAGCACGAGCAGCGTCACGAGGGCTCGGCGCTCGTCGCCGCTCGACCCGAGGAGGCCGGCGCGCCGCAGGTTCCGGACGAGGCGCTCGAGCTCGCCGCGGCGGTCCGCGCGCTGGCGGTCGACGAGGTCGCGCGCGGCCGGGTCGATCGCCGCGACGCCGTAGAGCTGGCTCAGCACCGCATCTTCCGACGACCAGAAGCGGACGCAGTTCTCGATCGTCCGCGGGAGCGCCTCGTCCGCGTCGTCGAGCTCGACGATTTCTCGAAGCTCCTGGAGCGCGGGGTTTGCGTTGAAGGTCTCGCAGATCGCGTCGACGAGGTCGAGTCGCGAGCCAAAGTGCTGGTAGAGCGTCGCGCGCGCCACGCCCGCGCGGTCGGCGACCTGCTCGACGGTGGCCTGGTGGAACGTGCCCTCGGCGAGCAGCTCGCGGGTCGCCCCCGTGATGCGCGAGCGTGTGTCGGCCCCCTTCGTCGGTCTCGTCCGTGCGCGGTAAGTCATCCGGACATAAAGTCTAGACACAGTGTCTGGACAGTGATAGGTTCGCGGACATGGCGTCTAGACAGGCCGTCCAAGGACTCGACACGTCGCCCGTCTCGGGAGCCGAGGCTGCCGCGATCGAGGCGGCCGAGGGGCGCGCGTGGGAAGATCTGTACGCCGCCGCGCCGCGGGAGTGGGCGGCCGAGGCCGGTCTCGAGACAGACCGCGTCGGCGAGACGCTCGTCATCCGCTGGGCCGCGACAGGCCGACGCTACTTCAGCCGCGCGATCGGGCTCGGCGTGCTCGAGCGGGCGACGCCCGAGCAGCTCGACAAGATCCTCCGTATCTGGGAGCAGGCCGGGATCGACATGTTCCTCGTCCAGTCGCTGCCGCAGTGCAAGCCTGAGGGGTACGACGACCTCCTGCTGTCGCGCGGGCTGGAGCCGTTCGACCGGCAGGATCGGATCGTCCGCGACGCACGCGCGGCGGCTGACGTCCCTGGGGCCTACGGGGTCGAGCAGGTCGACGCCTCGACGGCGGACGAGTGGGCCGAGTTCCTGCAGCGCGTCTATCGCCTCGACACTGGACCGTGGCTGCAGTGCCTGATCGGCCGGCCGGGCTGGCACCAGTACGTGGCGCGCGAGGGCGGCGAGATCGTCGCGGCGCGCGGCATGTTCGTCGGGCCCGCCGGGACCGCGTGGCTCGGCATGGACGGCCCCGTCCCGGGCCTCGCCACCGACGACTACGAGCCGGACGCCTCGCTCTGCGCCCGGATCGTCGAGGACGGGCTCGCCGAGGGCGTGACGATGTTCCTGGCCGACATCGAGGCGGCGTCCGAGGCGATGGACACGCCCGCGTATGCGAACTTCGCGCGCCTCGGCTTCCGCCGGCCCTACGTCCGGACGCACTTCACGCGCTGATGCACGCGTCGATCTGGAGATTCGAAGGCGACCCCGACGAGCTGCTCGCAAGCTACGACGCGATGCTCGCCGAGATCCCGCACGAGAGCATGCGGCTGCATCTCTGCCTTCGCGCCGCCGACGGGATCCTGATCGTCGACACCTGCCCCTCGCGCGAGGCGTTCGAGGGGTTTGTGCCGCAGTTCGCGGAGCTGCGCGAGCGCCACGGCCTCCCCGAGCCCGAGCGGCTCGAGGACTTCCCCGTGCACCGCGCCTTCGGCGCGCTGGACTGAGTCAGCGCGTCGGCTACGCCGAGGCTTCACCCGGCTCTGGCGGCCGGATCGCGGCCTGCAGCTGCTCGGCCTGCTGACGAATCAGCGCCGTCGAGTAGGCGAGCTGCTCCTGCGTCGGCGGCGGCGTCGAGAGCCGCAGCGTGCGGTCTGTCTCGAGCACCGAAGCCAGCTCGTCGAGCTTCGAGCGGACACTTCCCGCGGCGGCCCGAGACGGGTCGTCGGGTGCGCGTGCCTCGTACGCGCGTGCCTCGGAGGCGAGCGCCTCGATCTGCCCGGTCACGACAGAGCCCTTCGCGAGCACGTCGTCGAGCGCAACCAGGACGCGGCGATTGAACTCGGCTGTTTGACGGCCCCACGCGGCAGCGCCGGCTCGGTGACGGCGCCAGAGGAGCAGGCCGATCAGGAGCGCCAGGGCGAGCGCGATGCCGAGGACGATCCAACCCCACGGCGTGCTGCTCGACGACGACTCGCTCGCCGTCGTCTGCACCGGCGCCGGCACCGTCTCCGTGGTCGTCACGCCGGGCGTGGTCGTGGTCACCGTCTGCGTCGGCACCGTTCGCGTGCGGGTCACGCCGCTGAGTGAGCCGATCGCGCCGCCGTTGCCGCCGCCGCAGGAGGCGAGCGTGAACCCACTGACGGCGACCAGCACGAGGGCCGCCCATGCCCGAGCCTGCTTGAGCACCGGCACCACCCGGCAAGGCTCGCACCGGCCCCGAGCCGGAACACCACCCGCATCGGGTGATTACGCCAAGCGGCCGGCCGAGGCCGTCGTCTCGCGTAGCCGCGCGGCCAGCTCGTCCGTCAGCTGCCCGCGCCGCAAGCGCCAGCGCCAGTTGCCGTCGCTGCGGCCAGGCGTGTTCAGCCGCGCCTCGGAGCCGAGGGAGAGGACATCCTGGGCCGGCACGATCGCCAGCCGCGCGCGTGACGAGAACGCGGCCTCGATCATCGACCATGCGGGGTCGCGTGGATCGAAGCCGGTACGGCGGCGGGTGGACGCCGGCAGCGACTCCCACCAGCCGACCGCGGTGTTGTGGTCGTGCGTGCCGGTGTAGACGACCAGGTTCTCGCGGTGGTTCTCCAGGCGATGGGGATTCGTGCGCCAGGGCCTGATGGCGAACTGCATCACGACCATCCCCGGCAGCCCGAGCCGGTCGCGCAGCGCGTAGACCGGCGGCGTGATCCTGCCCAGGTCTTCGGCCACGAGCGGCAGCTCCCCGAGCTCGCGCCGCGCGGCCTGGAACAGCTCGATTCCCGGGCCGCGCCGCCAGCGGCCGTTCTTCGCCGTCTTCGCGCGCGGTGAGACGGCCCAGTACGCGACGAAGCCTCGAAAGTGGTCGATCCGCGTCAGGTCGACGAGCTCGAAGGTGCGGCGGAAGCGCTCGATCCACCAGCGGTAGCCCTCGTCACGCATGACGTCCCAGCGGTAGAGCGGGTTCCCCCAATGCTGGCCCGTGCTGCTGTAGTGGTCCGGCGCCGCCCCCGCGACCTCGTGCTTCTCGAACAGCTCGGGGTGCGCGGCGAGGTCGGCGCCGGCGGCGGAGACGTAGATCGGCAGGTCTCCGAAGATGCACACGCCCTTGCCGGCCGCATAGCCGCGCAACGCCGACCACTCGCGCTCGAACCTGACCTGGCCGGCGATCGCGCCACGACCCTCGAACGAAGCCCATTCGCCGGCCCAGTACGGATGGCGTGCGACGAAGTCCTCGACCTCGTCCTCGGTGACCGGTGAGCGCCGCTCGGCCAGCAGCCCCGTCCACCCGGCGAACGCCGAGCGGGCGTTGTAGGGCGAGCCGTAGTCGTCCGGCGGGCCGAGCGGCAGCACCTGCCACCACGACTGGCCGGCGGCGGCGAGCCAGTCCACGAAGCGGAACGCCTCGTCGCCGAGCCGGCCTCCCGGAAGCGAGGTCGGGTGCAGCAGCACGCCGCTGGATCGCTCGCGGAGCACTGGGCGCTGTTTACGGTTCTTGGCCACTCGAAACGGACACGAAGCAAAGCATGGCCTCCCGCATTCAGATCCAGGGCATCGAGCCGCTCGTCGACTGCGGCCGCTTTGCCGCGAAGGCGTGCATCGGCGACGAGGTACGCGTGTCGTCGACCGTCTTCCGGGACGGTCACGAGGTGTTGGGCACGGCGCTGCGCATCAAGCCGCCCGGTGGGTCGCGCTGGCGCGACCAGCCGATGGAGGACCTCGGCAACGACCGGTTCGCCGCGCCGTTCACGCCCGACGCGAGCGGGCGTTGGTCGTACCGGATCGAGGCATGGGTCGACCCGGTCGCGTCGTTCCAGTGGGAGCTGCGGCGCAAGCTCGAGGGCGGCCAGCGGGATCTGTCCTCCGAGCTCGCCGAAGGCGCGCTGCTGCTCGGCCTCGACGAGCTGACCGTCGAGGAGGCGCTGGCGGCCGAGCCGAAGCAGAAGCTCGAGAAGACCGCCTCGCAGACGCTCTTCCTCGAAGTCGATCGCGAGCTCGCGCGCTTCGGCGCCTGGTACGAGCTCTTCCCGCGCTCGTGGGGCGGGTTCGCCGGCGTGGAGAAGCTGCTGCCGCGCTTCGCCGAGCTCGGCTTCGACGTGCTCTACCTGCCGCCGGTGCACCCGATCGGCGAGACGAACCGCAAGGGCCGCAACAACGCGCTCGCCGCGGGGCCCGAGGACCCCGGCAGCCCGTGGGCGATCGGCGGCGCCGAGGGCGGCCACTCCGCGATCCACCCGGAGCTCGGTTCGCAGGCAGACTTCGAGCGGCTCGTCTCGCGCGCGCGTGAGCACGGGATCGAGATCGCGCTCGACTACGCGATTCAGGCCTCGCCCGACCACCCCTGGCTGAAGGAGCATCCGGAGTGGTTCCACCGCCGCCCCGACGGGACGCTCAAGTACGCCGAGAACCCGCCCAAGCGCTACCAGGACATCTACAACGTCAACTTCGAGAGCAAGGACCGCGAGGGGCTCTGGAACGCACTGCGCAACGCGATGCTCCACTGGGTCGAGCGCGGCGTGAGGGTCTTCCGCGTCGACAACCCGCACACGAAGCCCGTGCCCTTCTGGGAGTGGCTGATCGCGGAGGTGCGGGCGCGCGAGCCGGAGATCGTGCTGCTCTCGGAGGCGTTCACGCGGCCGGCGATGATGACGACGCTCGGGAAGGCCGGCTTCCAGCAGTCCTACACGTACTTCACCTGGAAGAACACGAAGGGCGAGCTGTACGAGCTGATGGGCCAGCTGCTCGACTGGTCGCTCTTCCTGCGGCCGAACTTCTTCGCGAACACGCCGGACATCCTCCACGAGTACCTGCAGCGGGGCGGGCGGCCCGCCTTCGAGGCGCGGCTGGTGCTCGCGGCCACGCTCAGCCCGAGCTACGGCATCTACTCCGGTTTCGAGAGCTGCGAGAACGTCCCCGCCGCGGTTGGCAGCGAGGAGTACCTCGACTCGGAGAAGTACGAGGTCAAGCAGCGCTCGCTCGACGGTGAGCTGCTCCCGCTCGTGCAGAAGCTGAACGCGATCCGCCGCGAGCACGCGGCGCTGCAGCGGCTCGAGAACCTGCGCTGGCTCGAGACCGAGAACGAGCAGCTGATCGCCTACGCGAAGGACGACGTGCTCGTCGTCGTCAACCTCGACCCGCGCCACCCGCAGGAGGGCGTAACCGTGATCCCGGCTGCGCTCGGCCTCCCGCCGGCGTTCACCGTCCGCGACCTGATCGCGGAGGAGAACCACGCGTGGCGCATCGGGCGCAACTACGTCCGCCTCGAGCCCGGCCAGTCCCACGTCCTCCACGTGCGCCGATGAGCCTCCGAATCCAAGTAACAGACTGTTACTTACTCGCTTGGGCCCGGCACCCACAACGGGGTCGCGGGTTCGGAGGCTCTTGTAACAGACTGTTACTTGAGGCCTCGAGGGGCCCGGCATGAGCGAGGCGGGACACTGGTTCGAGTCGGACCCGCTGTGGTTCAAGCACGCGGTCTTCTACGAGATCCACGTACGTGGCTTCTTCGACGGCAACGGCGACGGGATGGGCGACCTGCGCGGGCTCGCCGAGAAGCTCGACTACCTCGAGTGGCTCGGGATCGACTGCATCTGGTTGCTGCCGATGTACCCGTCTCCGCTGCGCGACGGCGGTTACGACATCGCCGACTTCTACGACATCCACCCGGACTACGGCACCGTCGACGATTTCCGCTCGTTCGTGGACGCGGCGCACCAGCGGCAGATCCGTGTGATCGCCGACCTGGTCATGAACCACACCTCCTCCGACCATCCGTGGTTCCAGGAGGCGCGCTCCTCGCCCGACTCGCCCAAGCGCGACTGGTACGTGTGGTCTGACACCGACGACCGCTACGAGGACGCGCGCGTGATCTTCGTCGACACCGAGCCGTCGAACTGGACGTGGGACCCGGTCGCCGGCCGGTACTACTGGCACCGCTTCTTCTCGCACCAGCCGGACCTCAACTACGAGAACCTCGAGGTGCAGGACGAGATGCTGAAGGTGCTGCGCTTCTGGCTCGACCTCGGCATCGACGGCTTCCGGCTCGACGCGGTGCCGTACCTCTACGAGGCCGAGGGGACGAACTGCGAGAACCTGCCGCGCACGCACACGTACCTGAAGCGCGTGCGGGCGGAGGTCGACGAGGCGTACCCCGACCGCGTGCTGCTGGCGGAGGCGAACCAGTGGCCCGAGGACGTCGTCCAGTACTTCGGCGGGGGCGACGAGTGCCACATGGCCTTCCAGTTCCCGATCATGCCGCGGATGTTCATGTCGCTCCGGCGCGAGGACGCGACGCCGATGTACGAGATCCTCGAGCGCACGCCGCCGATCCCGGACAACTGCGCCTGGGGGCTCTTCCTGCGCAACCACGACGAGCTGACGCTGGAGATGGTCACCGACGAGGAGCGGGACTACATGTACGCGGAGTACGCGCGCGACCCGCGGATGAAGCTCAACCTCGGCATCCGCCGACGGCTCGCGCCGCTGCTCGACAACGGCCGCGACGAGATCGAGCTGATGCACGCGATCCTCTTCTCGCTGCCGGGCTCGCCCGTCCTCTACTACGGCGACGAGATCGGGATGGGCGACAACGTCTTCCTCGGCGACCGCGACGGCGTGCGCACGCCGATGCACTGGACCGGCGACCGGAACGGCGGCTTCTCGTCGGCCGACTTCGCGCAGCTCTACCTGCCGCCGCTGCTCGACCCCGTCTACGGCTACCCGTCGGTCAACGTCGAGGCGCAGCTGCGGACGCCGACCTCGCTGCTGCGCTGGCTGCACCGCTTCGTCGAGCTGCGGAAGGAGCACCCGGTCTTCGGCCTAGGGACCTACGAGGCGTGCCGCCCGTCGAATGCACACGTCTTCGCGCACGTCCGCCGCTGGGAGGAGGAGATCGTCCTCTGCGTCCACAACCTGGCCCGGAGCGCGCAGGCGGCCGAGCTCGACCTGGCACAGTTCGCCGGGCTGGTGCCCGAGGAAATGTTCGGTCAGACGCGATTCCCGCCGATCGGCGAGCTGCCCTACCTGCTCACGTTCGGGCCGCGGGGCTTCTACTGGTTCCGGCTCGTGGAGGACGAGTCGTGAACGGCGTCCGCGATCTCGTGCTCGCCCTGCCGGACGACGAGCTGCGCGAGTACCTCCTCGCGCAGCGCTGGTACGGCTCGAAGTCGGAGGAGGTCGCGTCGGTGCGGGCGGTCGACGCCTTCCCGCTGCGCCCGGGCGGTGAGGAGCCACTGCTCGCGGTGGCTGTCGTCGAGGTGCGCTTCGCGGCCGGCACGCACGACCTCTACAACGTGCCGCTCGGCCTGCGCCGCGGCGACGGCGGCTTGGCCTCGGTCGGCGGTTGGTCGGCGTTCGACGCGCTCGAGGATGAGGAACTCGTCCGCGGTCTGGTCGAACTGCTCCGCGAGCAGGCGAGCGTCGAGCACGAGGGCGGAATGGTCCAGTTCTGCGCGATCGGCGACGTCGGCGGCGCCGAGTCGGTGCGCGCGATGGGCAGCGAGCAGTCGAACACGTCGGTCGTGCTCGACGAGCGGCTGGTGCTGAAGCTTTACCGCCGGCTCGAGGCCGGCGTGAACCCGGAGCTCGAGCTGCTGCGGTTCCTGACCGATCGAGACTTCCCGCCGATCGCGGCGCTCGAAGGCTGGGCGGCGCACGTCGGCCAGCCGCTCGACGCGACCCTCGCGATCCTGCAGGACTACGTGCCGGTGCGCCGCGACGGCTGGACGCTCGCGCTGGAGGACCTGGCGGCGGGCGGCAACGGCTTTCTGCCGCTGGTGCGGCGGCTCGGTGAGGTCACGGGCCAGATGCACACGGTCCTAGCATCCGAGCCGTCCGATCCCGCGTTCAGCCCCGAGGAGCCGAGCGCCGAGGCGCTGGCGCTGATCGTCGCGCGGATCGACGAGGAGATCGAGCAGGTCTTCGGCTCGCTGCCGGACCTGCCGGAGCTGGCGCCGCTCGAGGGGCGCGCCGACCAGGTGCGCGACCGCCTGCGCGAGATGGGCCAGAGCGGCCCGCTCGGCCGGCTGATCCGCCACCACGGCGACTACCACCTCGGCCAGGTGCTCTGGACGGAGGCGGACGACTGGGTCGTGCTCGACTTCGAAGGGGAGCCGGCTCGGCCCCTTCGCGAGCGGCGGCACAAGCGCTCGCCGCTGCGCGACGTGGCCGGGATGCTGCGTTCGTTCTCATACGCGGCCAGCGCTTCCGCGCTCGAGCACGGGATCGAGCCACCGACCGGCTGGGAGGGTCGCGCGCGCTCGGAGTTCCTCGCGGGCTACCTCGCCGAGGCCGACCCGACGATCATCCCCGACGGCTCCGCGCTCGAGCGCCGCCTGCGGCTGTTCGAGCTCGAGAAGGCGCTGTACGAGCTGCACTACGAGCTTGGCCACCGCCCCGACTGGGTGCGCGTGCCCGTCGCCGGGATCCTGCAGCTGCTGGATGAGGAGCCGGCGTGACCGTCGCGGAGGTCGAGCTCCTGGTCGAGGGGCGCCTGTCCGATCCGCACCACCTGCTCGGGGCGCACCCGCATGACGGCGGCGTGGTCGTCCGCGTGTGGCGGCCGGAGGCGGCTGCGGTCGTGGCGAAGCCCGAGAACGCCGAGCCGGTCGAGCTCGAGCTGCGCCACCCGGCCGGGCTCTTCGAAGGCGTCGTCCCCGACGCCGACTCGCCGCTCAGCTACGAGCTCGAGGTCAGCTACCCCGACGGCAACACGTTCACGCTGCGCGACCCGTACGCGTTCGCGCCGACACTCGGCGAGCTCGACCTGCACCTTGCGGGCGAGGGCCGCCACGAGCGGATCTACGAGCACCTCGGCGCACACCGGCGTGAAGTCCAAGGCGTCGGCGGCACCGCCTTCGCGGTCTGGGCGCCGAACGCCCGCGCCGCCAGCGTGGTCGGCGACTTCAACGGCTGGGACGGCCGCCTCAACCCGATGCGCAGCCTCGGCTCGAGCGGGATCTGGGAGCTGTTCGTCCCGGGCGTGGACGAGGGCGAGCGCTACAAGTTCGAGCTGAAGGGCCCGGGCGGCGAGCTCCTGCCGCTCAAGGCCGACCCATACGCGCTGGCAGCCGAGGTGCCGCCGGCGACCGCGTCGCGTGTCTACGTCTCGCGGCACGAGTGGCGCGACGACGAGTGGCTCGAGCAGCGCCGCGCGACCGACCCGCTGGCCCAGCCGGTCTCGATCTACGAGGTCCACCTCGAGTCGTGGCGGCGCAACCCGGCCGAGGGCAACCGCTCGCTGACCTACCTCGAGCTGGCGGACGAGGTGGCGGATTACGCGACCGATCTCGGCTTCACGCACGTCGAGCTGCTGCCGGTGATGGCTCACCCGTTCCCGGGCTCGTGGGGCTACCAGGTGACAGGCTACTTCGCGCCGACGCCGCGTCTTGGCGAGCCGGACGACCTGCGCGCGTTCGTCGAGCGCCTGCACGGTCGCGGGCTCGGCGTGATCCTCGACTGGGTGCCCGCGCACTTCCCGCGCGACGAGTGGGCGCTCGCGCGCTTCGACGGCACCTCGCTCTACGAGCACGACGACCCGCGGCGCGGTGCGCACCCCGACTGGGGCACGCTCGTCTTCAACCTCGGCCGCACCGAGGTGCGCAACTTCCTGCTCGCGAACGCGCTCTTCTGGCTGCGCGAGTACCACGCCGACGGCCTGCGCGTGGACGCGGTCGCCTCGATGCTCTACCTCGACTACTCGCGCAACGCCGGCGAGTGGGTGCCGAACCAGTTCGGCGGCAACGAGGACCTCGACGCGGTCGAGTTCCTGCGCCGCTTCAACGAGCTCGTCCACGAGAGCGAGCCCGGGATGGTGAGCGCGGCAGAAGAGTCGACCGCCTGGCCAGGCGTCTCGCGGCCGACCTACCTCGGCGGGCTCGGCTTCGGGTTCAAGTGGAACATGGGCTGGATGCACGACACGCTGGACTACTTCCAGCGCGAGCCGGTGCACCGCCGCTTCCATCACCACCAGCTCACGTTCAGCCTGATGTACGCCTTCTCGGAGAACTTCGTCCTGCCGCTCTCGCATGACGAGGTCGTGCACGGGAAGCGCTCGCTGCTTTCGAAGATGCCCGGCGACCGCTGGCAGCAGCTCGCGAACCTGCGCGCGCTCTACGCCTACATGTGGGCGCACCCCGGCAAGAAGCTGCTCTTCATGGGCGGCGAGCTGGCGCAGGAGCGCGAGTGGCGGCACGACGAGAGCCTCGACTGGCATCTGCTCGAGCAGCCCGGCCATTCCGGCGTCCAGGCGCTCGTCCGCGACCTGAACCGGCTCTACCGGCACGAGCCGGCCCTGTACGAGATCGACTTCGAGCCGGCCGGGTTCATGTGGCTCCAGCCGAACGACGCGGACGCGAACGTGCTCGCCTTTGCCCGCCTGCCCGCGGGGAAAGGGCGGCCGGTGGTGTGCGTCTGCAACCTCTCGCCGGTGCCGCGCGAGGCCTACCGGCTCGGCCTGCCGCGCGGCGGGCGCTGGCGCGAGCTGCTGAACACGGACTCGACGTTCTACGGCGGCTCCGACGTCGGCAACCTCGGCGGGATCGACGCGTCCGGCCCGCCGTGGCACGACCAGCCGCAGTCGGCGGAGCTGGGCCTCCCGCCGCTCGCCGTCGTGTGGCTGGTGCCGGAGTGACGGTCGAGACGACGCCGCCGCTCGGGGCGGTGCCGACGGCCGGCGGGACGGCCGTTCGGGTTTGGGCGCCGAACGCGGCGAGCGTGAGCGTCCTCGGCCAGGAGCTGGAGCGCGGCGAGGACGGCGTCTGGGAGGCCGAGCTCGACCTGCCGCCGGGCACCGATTACCGCTGCGCCGTGGACGGCGCCGAGTGGCCGGACCCGTGCTCACGGTCTCAGCCCGAGGGCGTCCGCGGCCCGTCGCGCGTCGTCGACACCGGCGCGTTCGAGTGGCACGACGACGGCTGGCCAGGGCTGTCCCTCGACGAGCTCGTGATCTACGAGCTGCACGTCGGCACGTTCAGCGCCGCGGGCACGTTCGACGGCGTAACCCCGTACCTCGATGGCCTGCGAGAGCTCGGCGTGACCGCGATCGAGCTGATGCCCGTCGCGACCTTCCCCGGCAACCGCGGCTGGGGCTACGACGGGCTGTACGCGTACGCGCCGCATCCGGCCTATGGCGGGCCCGACGGTCTCGCGCAGCTGGTCGACGCGGCCCACGCCGCCGGCCTCGGTGTGATCCTCGACGTCGTCTACAACCACGTCGGCCCCGGCTCCGAGGCAATCGCCGCGTTCGGCCCGTACTTCACCAGCCGGCACGAGACCTTCTGGGGCGACGCGATCGACTACTCACAGCGCGGTGTCCGCGAATGGGCGATCCAGAACGCCTGCCAGTGGGTGTGCGACTACCACGTCGACGGGCTCCGGCTCGACGCGGTGCACGCGGTCTTCGACGACTCGCCCCAGCACGTGCTCGCCGAGCTGGCCGAGCGCGTCCGCGGCGAGAATCCGCGCGCACTCGTGATCTCGGAGATGGAGACCGACGACTACCGGCCGATCGAGGAGTGGGGCCACGACGCGCAGTGGTTCGACGGCTTTCACCACGAGCTTCACGTCCTGCTCACGGGCGAGCGCGACGGCTACTACGAGCGGTTCGGCTCGGTGCGCGGCCTCGCCAAGCGCTTTCTGCAGCAGCCGGCCGAGCGGCTCGTCGTGTTCGGCCAGAACCACGACCAGGTCGGCAACCGCGCGCTCGGCGACCGGCTCCAGCGCGAGCAGCTGCACGTCGCCGCCGCGTGCGTTCTCTTCGCGCCGCAGACGCCGCTGCTCTTCATGGGCGAGGAGTACGGCGAGCAGCGGCCCTTCCAGTTCTTCACCGACCACGTCGACCCGGCCATCGCCGAGACGACGCGCGAGGGGCGCAAGCGCGAGTTCGCCCGCTTCGCCGCCTTCGCGGGCGAGGACGTGCCCGACCCGCAGGACCCGGACAGGTTCGAGCGCTCCAGGCTCGACCGCTCGAACGCCGACGAGGAGCTGCGCGCGTTCTACAAGCGCCTGCTCGCCCTGAGACGGGAGCTACCGCGCGAGGTCGAGGTCGAGGCCGACGAGCAGGCACGGACGCTCACCGTCCGGCGCGGCCGCGCCGAGCTGCGCGCGGACTTCGCGAACACGACCGTCGAGCTGCGCGCGTGAGGGAGGTCTGGCCGGGCGCGCCGTTCCCGCTCGGCGCGACCTGGGACGGCGAGGGGACGAACTTCTCGCTCTTCAGCGAGCACGCCGAGCACGTCGAGCTCTGCCTCTTCGACGGCGACGGCTCAGAGGAACGCGTGCCGCTGCCCGAGCGCTCGGCCTTCAACTGGCACGGCTACCTGCCGGGCGTCGGGCCGGGCCAGCGCTACGGCTACCGCGTACACGGCAACTACAAGCCGGAGAAGGGCCACCGCTTCAACGCCGCCAAGCTGCTGATCGACCCGTACGCGAAGGCGGTCGAGGGCCCGGTCGACTGGTCGGCGGCCCACGTCTTCCCGTACGTGATGGACGGCAGCGAGGACGCAGACCTCCGGGCGGACGGCCAGGACGACGCCGCCGCGATCCCGAAGTGCGTCGTGGTCGACCCGTCGTTCGACTGGGAGGACGACACGCAGCCGAACACCCCGTGGACCCAGACGGTCATCTACGAGGTCCACGTCAAGGGCTTCACCGAGCGCTACCCGTCGCTGCGCGAGAAGCTGCGCGGCACGTACGCCGGCCTCGCGAGCGACGAGGCGATCGAGCACCTGCGCACGCTCGGCGTGACCGCCGTCGAGTTGCTGCCCGTGCACCACATCGTCGACGAGAGCTTCCTCGTCGAGTGCGGGCTGACGAACTACTGGGGCTACAGCTCGATCGGCTACCTCGCGCCGCACGCGCTCTACTCGGCGAGCGGCACGAGCGGCGAGCAGGTGCGCGAGTTCAAGGGGATGGTCAAGGCGCTCCATCGCGCCGGGATCGAGGTGATCCTCGACGTGGTCTACAACCACACCGCCGAGGGCAACCACCTCGGGCCGATGCTGGCGTTCAAGGGCGTCGACAACGCGTCGTACTACCGGCTCTCGCCGGACGACCCGCGCTACTACGTCGACTTCACCGGCACCGGGAACTCGCTCAACCCGGTGCACCCGAGCGTCCTGCGGCTGATCATGGACTCGCTCCGCTACTGGGTGATGGACTGCCACGTCGACGGCTTCCGCTTCGACCTCGCCGCGGCGCTCGCGCGGGAGTTCTGGGACGTGAACCGCCTCTCCGCCTTCTTCGACATCATCCATCAGGACCCCGTGCTCTCCCAGGCGAAGCTGATCGCCGAGCCGTGGGACCTCGGGCCGGGCGGCTACCAGGTCGGCAACTTCCCCGTGCTCTGGACGGAGTGGAACGGGCTCTACCGCGACACGGTGCGCGACTTCTGGCGCGGCGCGACCAACGGCGTCGGCGACTTCGCGGCGCGCATCACCGGCTCGAGCGACCTCTACGCCGACGACGGCCGCCGCCCGGTCGCGTCGATCAACTTCGTCACCGCCCACGACGGCTTCACCCTGAACGACCTCGTCTCGTACAACGAGAAGCACAACGAGGCGAACAGCGAGGAGAACCGGGACGGCACCGACGACAACCGCTCCTGGAACTGCGGCGTTGAAGGGCCGACGGACGACCCGGCCGTGCTCGAGCTGCGGCGGCGGCAGATGCGCAACTTCCTCGCGACGCTCTTCCTCTCGCAGGGCGTGCCGATGCTGCTCGGCGGCGACGAGCTCGCGCGCACGCAGGGCGGCAACAACAACGCCTGGTGCCAGGACAACGAGCTCTCGTGGTTCGACTGGGAGCTCGGCGACGACAAGCGCGAGCTGCTCGACTTCACGCGCCGGCTGATCTACATGCGCCGCCACCACCCGGCGTTCCGGAGGCGCTTCTTCCTACGCGGGACGAGCGTCGAGGGCTCCGGGCTTCCCGACGTGTGGTGGTTCCGGCCCGACGGCCGGCGGATGACGAGACGCGACTGGGAGAACGGCGCGGTGCGCTGGCTCGGGATGTTCCTCAACGGCGACGAGCTGAACGAGACGACCTCCCGCGGCGAGCCGATCGACGACGAGTCGTTCCTGGCGCTCTTCAACGCGCACCACGAGCCGGTCACGTTCCAGCTGCCTGCACGCCGCTTCGGCGCCCGCTGGAAGCTCGAGCTCTCGACGGCCGACCCGCACGCGGAGGAGCGCTCGTTCGCCGCACGTGACCCCGTCGAGGTCGAGGCGCGCTCGCTGCTCGTCCTGCGCCGCGGTTGGTGACCTTCCGCGCCTTCTATCGGCTGCAGCTCGGGCCGGACCTCGACTTCGCCGGCGCGCGGCGGCTCGTGCCGTACCTGCGCGAGCTCGGCGTCTCGCACCTCTACCTCTCGCCGTCGCTGCAGGCGCGGCCGGGCTCGACCCACGGCTACGACGTGATCGACCCGACGCGGGTCTCGGCCGACCTCGGCGGCGAGGAGGAGCTACGCGCACTCTGCCGCGAGGCGCCCGGAGTCGTACTCGACATCGTCCCGAACCACCTGGCGGCCGACGACCGGAACCCGTTCTGGGCCGACGAGCGGCAGCGCGCGAAGGTCTTCGACGTCGACCCCCGGACCGGCGCTCATCGGCGCTTCTTCACGATCGACGACCTCGCGGGCGTGCGGGTCGAGGACCCGGAGGTCTTCGAGCTCACGCACGCGAAGGTGCTCGAGCTCGTGCGCGACGGTCTCGTGGACGGCGTGCGCGTCGATCACATCGACGGGCTGGCCGACCCGCGCGAGTACCTCGAGCGCCTGCGTGACCGCGGCGTGGAGCACGTATGGGTCGAGAAGATCCTCGAGCCGGGCGAGGAGCTGCGGCCGTGGCCGGTCGAGGGCACGACCGGCTACGAGTTCCTCAACGACGTACTGGGCGTGTTCGTCGACCCGGCCGCCGAGGTGCCGCTGACGGAGCTGTACGCGGAGGTGACCGGCGAGCGGCGCACGTTCGCGGAGGTCGCCGCGGAGGCCAAGCTCGAGCAGGCGCGCATCGACTTCCGTCCGGAGGTCGAGCGGCTACGGATGCTGCTCGACGAGCCGGGCCTGGAGGAGGCGCTGGCCTCGTTCCACGTCTACCGCACCTACGTCGAGCCTGCGCTCGGCCGGGTCGAGCCTGCCGACCGCACGGAGGTCGCGCATGCGGGCGTGGCGGAGCGCCTCGCGCGCGTGCTGCTGCTGGAGGAGCCAGGACACGAGGAGTTCGTGACGCGCTTCCAGCAGACGACCGGCCCGATCATGGCCAAGGGCGTCGAGGACACCGCCTTCTACCGCTACGGCCGGCTGCTCGCGCTGAACGAGGTCGGCGGCGACCCGGGACGGTTCGGGCTTTCGCTCGACGCGTTCCACAAGCGACAGGCGAATCGCCGGCCGGCCTCGCTGCTGACGACGTTCACGCACGACACGAAGCGCTCGGCGGACGTGCGCGCGCGGCTGGCTGCGCTGACCTGGGTCCCGGACGGATGGGAGTGGCTGGTGCGCAGCGTCGGCGTCGAGGGCGAGGACGAGTACCACGTGCTGCAGACCGTGGTCGGCGCCTGGCCGCTCGGGCCGGAGCGCCTCGACGCATACGTCGAGAAGGCCCTGCGCGAAGGCAAGCGCACCTCGAGCTGGATTGACCCCGACGAGCAGGCGGAGCGGCGCGTCCACGAGTACGGCCGCCGGCTACTCCGGAGCCCGGAGGTCGAGCGGTTCGTCGAGCGCGTGCGTCCCCTCGGCCGCGAGATCGCGCGCGGCCAGCTGCTGCTGAAGCTGACGAGCCCGGGCGTGCCGGACGTCTACCAAGGCGACGAGCTGGAGACGCTCGCCCTCGTCGACCCCGACAACCGCCGGCCGGTCGACTGGGAGCAGCGCGAGCGCCTGCTCCGGGACGGCGGCGACCCTAAGCAGCGCCTGACCCAACAGGCGCTCGAGCTCCGCGCCCAGCGGGCCGAGGCCTTCGCTCGGCGGCTACGAGCCCGTCGACCTCGGGCCGAACGTCTGCGCCTTTACTCGCGGCGGCGAGGTGCTCGTCGCGGTGCCGCTACGCCCCGGCGCCGAGGTGACGGTCGGCGAGCCCTGGCGCGAGGTCGCGCCGGGCCTCTACGAGCGCTAGTGGATCAGGATCGAGCGGCTCGACGTGAACGCGGTCCCGAACCAGATCACGCGGAACCGTGTGCCCGCCGGCGCGTAGACGACCCGTGTGTACGAGCCGGTCACGTCGGTCAGAACCGGCGGCCCGACCGGCGTCCAGCCGGCCGTCGTGAGGCGTTGCAACTGGTAGGGCCGCTCGCCCGAGGTCGGTCGCACCTGTCCCCAGATCGTCACCCGGCGGCCGGTTCTGCCGGCCTCGACGATCGGGAGCATGAACGAGTTGAACGAGGGCTTGAGCAGTCCGGTGCTCGACATCAATCCGGTCGTCCAGCCGTTCGAGCGCGACTCGTCCTCGAGCATGAACTGGATCAGCAGGTCGATGTACGGCGTGCTGCGGACGCGCCAAGCCGCCTCGGCCAGGTACTGCGCCTGCTGATTCCACGAGACGCCGGCGGGGGTCGGCGGGTTCGTCGCGTAGCCGTACTCCGTCAGCCAGATTCGCTTCGGGCCGAAGTCGCGGCGCACTTCGGCGACGAGCTTCGGCAGGTTCGCGAGCGTGAGCACGCCGGTGCAGTAGCGGCACACGCCCTTCGCGAAGCCGAACGGCCGCTCGCCGGGCGTGACCGGGTACGGATGGTGCGAGTAGGCGTCGAGCCGGGCGTGCGCGGCGCTCATGCCGCGCATGAACGTCACCGGCGAGAGGCCGGTGCTCGTCGAGCGCGGCGAGGTCGCCCCGCCTGCCACCCGGTTCAGCGGGTTGAGCGCGTGCAGCTCGACGTAGGCCGGGTTGAGCAGCCGCTGGACGTAGACCGCCGGCGAGTTCGGCTTCAGGAACGACCGCAGGTTCGGCTCGTTCCAGATCTCCCAGAGCCGCAGCCAGGGGTAGCGCTTGGCGACCGCGATCGCGAAGTTCGCGAGCGCGTACCTGCCGCTCGGTGCGACGTTCGCGCTCTTGCCCCCGTTCGCCCACCCCGGCGTGCGGTAGAGCGTGACGAGCACCTGGATCTTGTGCGCGTGCAGCGCGCCGAGCACGGCGTCGGTGCTCGACCAGTCGTAGGCCTGGTCGCCCGGGTTCGTCTGGTGCCGCGGCTTGACGGGCGCGATCTGCCGCCAGTTGACCATGTAGCGGACAAGGCCGACGCCGAGCTCGTCGAGCGTCTGCAGGCTCGGCTCGAGCGACGGGCCGGTCGCGAGGTACGCGTCGTCCTGGACGCCGTAGCGGATGTAGGGCGAAGCGCCTGTGGCGGCGGGGACGAGCAGCGCGACCACCGCCGCCGCGAGCACGAGCTTCATCCGGCTAGTGAACCACGATCGACGCCTCGTAGCGCGATGAGTCGGTAAAGCTCCTGTAAGGATTCGGTGCAGGTGCCGACTTCTGTATCTTGCAGGTATGTCCCGTCCTTCGCTCAGATCGCTCGCGGCCGAGCTCTCCGCCTGCTGGCGCGAGCTGGGCTCGATCCTCGCCAGCCGCCGGCTGCAGGCGTCGCTGCACCCCGAGCTCGGCTCGAAGCTGACGCCGAGCAAGCTTCGCGCGCTCGACCTGCTCGCGGAGCACGGCGGCCTGCGGATCGGCGAGCTCGCCGACCGCGTCGGCGTCGACGACACGACCGCGACGCGACTCGTCGACCGGCTCGAGGAGCTCGGGCTCGCGCATCGCGGCGCCGTCGAGGGCGACCGGCGCGCGATCGTCGTCGAGCTGACGCAGGACGGCGAGGAGCTCGTGTCGGGCGTCCTCTCGCAGCGGCAGCAGTTCTTCGTCGACGTGCTTGCGACACTCGACCCGGACGAGCGCGTCCAGCTCGTGCGCCTGACCGAGAAGGCGGCGCTCGCCCTGCACACGCGCAGCGCGGAGCTGGTGGCCAGGTGACCGCGCTCGCGCGCGCCGAGGAGCGCGCCGAGCGCCTCGTGCTCGTCGACGGGCTCGTCGTCCGCTTCGGCGAGGTCGAAGCGGTCGCCGGCATCTCGTTCGACGTCGGCGGGGGCGAGGTCTTCGGCCTGCTCGGCCCGAACGGCGCCGGCAAGACGACCACGATCCGCGTGCTGACGACGCTGCTGCGCCCCACGGTCGGCAGCGCGTTCGTCGCCGGCCACGACGTCGTCCGCGACGGCCTCGCGGTTCGCCAGGCGATCGGCTACGTGCCGCAGGCGATCTCGATCGACGGCGCGCTGACCGCGTACGAGAACCTCGAGTTCTACGGCCGCGCGACCGGAGTCCCGAGGCGCGAGCGGCGCGCTCGCATCGAGGAGGCCGTTGAGGCGATGCAGCTCGAGTCGTTCCTCGACCGGCTTGGCCGCACGCTCTCGGGCGGAATGCTGCGCCGGCTGGAGATCGCGACGGCGCTCCTGAAGCAGCCGTCGGTGCTCTTCCTCGACGAGCCGACGGTCGGCCTCGACCCGACCGCGCGCCGGCTCGTCTGGGAGCGGCTCGAAGCGCTGCGCGAGCAGGCCGGGACGACGATCCTCGTCACCACGCACCAGATGGAGGAGGCGGAGCGGCAGTGCGACCGGATCGCGATCATGGACCGCGGCCGGATCGCCGCCGAGGGCTCGCCGCCCGAGCTGCGCGCCCACTACGGCGTCCCTGCTCTCGAGGACGTCTTCACCGAGGCCACCGGCGGCAGGCTCGAGGAGGGGGGAGCTTCAGGGATGTCCGCGCCAGCCGCAGACGTTCGCGCCGGCTCGCTTGACGCACTGAGGCTGCTGCCGGTCCGGGCCGCCCGTCTCCGCGATGGGACGTTCGCGATGGGCTGGGCCGAGCTGCGCAAGCTCCGGCACGACCACCTCGACATCTTCACGCGCTCCGTCCAGCCGCTGCTCTGGCTGTTCGTCTTCGGGACCGCGCTCCGCCACAACCACGCGCTGGCCGGGGGATCGAGCGACTACCGCGCGTACCTCGCGCCGGGCGTGATGGCGCAGGCGGCGCTCTTCGTCGCGATCTTCTTCGGGCTCGGCGTGATCTGGGAGCGCGACGTGGGCCAGCTCCAGCGCCTGCTCGCGACGCCGCTGCCGCGGCTCGGGATCGTGCTCGGCAAGGCGTCCGGCGCGGCGATCCGCGCCCTCGCGCAGGCGATCGTCCTCTTCGTCGTGATCGCGATCGCCGGGATCGGCATCCGCTGGAGCGTCTGGGGCGTGGTCGGCGCGGTCGTGCTGCTCCTGCTCGGCACTGCCGCCTTCGCCTGCCTCTCGATGATCCTCGCCGCCCTCGTCCGTACGCGCGAGCGCTTCATGGGGATCGGGCAGCTCGTCGTGATGCCGCTCTTCTTCGCGTCGAGCGCGCTCTACCCGCTCGCGATCATGCCGGCGTGGCTGCGGGCGGTCGCGCACGCGAACCCGCTCAGCTACGAGGTGCACGGGATGCGCGACCTCCTGCTCGGAATCTCCGCCGGCGGCGTGCTCTGGCTCGACTTCACCGTCGTGGCCGGCTTCCTCGCCGTCACCGCGCTCGTCGCGGCCAAGACCTACCCGCGCGCGATTCTCTAGCCTGAGTCGCATGAGCGGGGAGCAGGCGATTCGCCTGCGCGGCGTCGTAAAGCGCTACGGATCGATCACGGCCGTGGCCGGCCTCGACCTGGACGTGCCGGTCGGCACCTGCGTCGGCCTGCTCGGCCCGAACGGCGCAGGCAAGTCGACCACGATGCGGCTCCTGACCGCCCAGGCGATCCCCGACGACGGCGAGCTCGAGGTGCTCGGGCACTCGCTGCCGCAGGACTCGAAGGCCGCCCGCGCCGAGTGCGGCGTCGTCCCGCAGCTCGACAATCTCGACGTGACGCTGACCGTGGAGCAGAACCTGCTCGTCTTCGCGCATCTCTACCGCGTCCCGCGCCCTGACCGTCGCGAGGCGATCGAGCGGGCGCTCGAGATCGCGAACCTCGGCCACCGGCGCGACACCAAGGTGGACAAGCTCTCCGGCGGCATGCGCCGGCGGCTGCTGATCGCGCGGGCGCTCGTGCACCGGCCGCGGCTGATCCTGCTCGACGAGCCGACAGTCGGACTCGATCCGCAGGTGCGGCAGGAGCTGTGGGCGCTGATCGACGCGCTGCGGACGGAGGGCACGACGATCCTGATGTCGACGCACTACATCGAGGAGGCGCAGCGCCTTGCGGACACCGTCCTGATCATGTCCCACGGCCGGTGCGTCGCCGCCGGGCCGCCCGCGCAGCTCGTGCTCGAGCACGCCGGCCAGCAGGTCCTCGAAGTGTTCGGAACACCCGCGCGCCTCGCGGAGGTGCAGCAGGAGGCGGCGGCCGAGGGCCTGCGCACGCGCCGCACCGGCACGAGCATCTCGATCCTCGGCGTCGACGGCGACGGCCGGGGCTTCGAGGGCGAGCGCCGGCCGGCGAACCTCGAGGACGTCTTCGTGCTCCTGACGGGCGAGGAGATCGAGTGACGAGGCGGCGCTTGCGACGCCGTTCTCAGGACGCACGGGCTTCGCTCGTGCGTCCGTCTGAAATGACCGGTCGACCCGCCGGACCTCAGGAGACAACGCTGTGAGCGCCAGGGCCGACGCACAGCGGATCGGCCGGCTCGAGCGCCCGGCGCTGACCGGCGTGCTCGTGCGCGAGGTCGTCAACTTCAGCTCGTACTGGCGCTCGACCACCTTCTCGTCGACGGTCGAGCCGACGATCTACCTGCTCGCGTTCGGCTTCGGCTTTGGCTCCCTCGTCAGCACCGTCGCCGGGTACCCGTACGTCGAGTTCGTCGGCACCGGCACCGTCGCGACGGCAGTGCTGTTCTCGGCCGCGTTCCCTGCCATGTTCGGCACGTTCGTCAAGTACAAGTTCCAGCGCACCTACGACGCGATCCTCGCGGCGCCGGTCGACACCGAGGAGCTCGTCACTGCCGAGGCGCTCTGGGTCGCGACCCGCGCCGGCGTCTACGGCTGCGTCCCGATGATCGTCGCGATGGCGTTCGGCCTCGATCCGTCGTGGGGCATGTTCGCCGTGCCGTTCATCGGCTTCCTCGCTGGACTCGGCTGGGCCTGCTTCGGGATCATGGTCGCCGGCTTCGCGTCGTCGATCGAGAACTTCAACTACATCATCAGCGCGGTCCTGACGCCGCTCTTCCTCGTCGCGGGTACCTTCTTCCCGCTGAGCGCGCTGCCCGAGTGGGCGCAGGTCCTCGGCGCGTTCAACCCACTCCACCAGTGCGTCCAGCTTGTCCGCGACTTCGTCTTCATGAACGTGAGCTGGGACGACCTCCTCCGCGCCGGCTACCTCCTCCTGTTCGCTCTGATCATGTGGCGGATCGCGATCTACGCCATGGAGCGGAAGCTGATCGACTAGCGGGCGAGGGCTACGATTTCGCCGTGCCGGTCGACATCAACACGGAGATCGTGATCGACCGGCCTCGGGCGGAGGTCGCGGCCTTCACGGCCGATCCCGACAACGCCACCACCTGGTACGAGCACGTCAAGCGCGTGGTCTGGCGGACGAAGCGTCCGCTCGCGGTCGGCACGCGGATCGGGTTCCTCGCCGAGTCGCTCGGCCGGCAGCTCGAGTTCGTCTACGAGATCACGGCGCTCGTGCCCGGTGAGCGGCTCGTGATGCGCTCCGACGAGGGCCGCTTCCCGATGGAGACCACGTACTCCTGGCGGGACGAGCCGGGCGGCGGCACGCGAATGCTCCTGGCCAACCACGCGGAGCCGCGGGGTGTCGGCCGCCTCAGCGCGGTGCTCCTCAAGCGCTCGATGCGCCGCGCGAACGCCAAGGATCTGCACCGCCTCAAGGACGTGCTCGAGTCCCGCGGGTAACGAGCCGGAGCGCCCGTTGCCCCGCGGGGTGAGGCGTGGGATAGTCGGCCGAGATATTCGATCGGCCACTCCGAGGGGAGGCATCGTGCGACACCCAGGTCTGTTCAGGCTTGCCGTGGGGGCGGCATTGGCATTGGCGCTGGCACTGCCGGCGGCCGGCTCCGCGACGACGTCACGCACGGACGAAGATTCGAGCGACGCACCGGACACGGCGGCCGTCTTCGTTCCGTCGATCGTCCATTCGTCGTCGGCGCTGCTGTCGCCGGACGGATGCTCGTCCGGCGCGCGGACGCTGTCTCCGTTGGGCGCGCGCGTCTACCCGGAGCAGGGGAACGGCGGCTACACGAGCGTCCACACCGACGTGCACATGGTCTACGACACGCTGTCGAACCAGCTGCTGGCGGGGAACCACGTCGACCTGACGATGGGCTCGACGCAGTGCCTCACGGACTTCAGCCTCGACTTCGACCGATCGAACAACCTGACCGCCGGCGGCAGCGGTCCGAACATGACCGTCAGCTCGGTCGAGGTGAACGGCCAGCCTGCGTCGTTCACGTTCGTGCAGCCGACGTATCCCGGCGATCCCAACGGACAGGACGACCCCGATCCGGCCGCGCACGCGATCTCGAACGCGAACCCCGTCAGCGCGACGAACCCGAACCCGCCCGCGTGCTCGCCGACGACCTCTGGCAACTCCCAGAACGGGCAGCAGTGCCCGGCAACGAAGCTCGTGATCACGCCCTCGGCGCCGATCGCCGACGGCTCCAGGTTCACCGTCACGGTCGACTACACCGGCCGGCCCGGCCTGCACCAGGACGGCGACGGCTCGACCGAGGGGTGGTTCCGCGTCAATACGACTGCCGCGCCCAACGACGGCAGCTTCGTCACGACCGAGCCGATCGGGACGTTCGCGTGGATGCCGCTCAACAATTATCCGACCGCGAAGCCGACCTACGACTTCTACGACACCGTCCCAGTCGGGAAGACCGCGGTTGCCAACGGTGAGATCGTCGGCTTCTCGCCGCCGGTTGCACCGGTCGGAGCTGACGTGTCCGTGCCGCCCACGTCGGTCAACGCGCCGGACGCGAACTTTCCCGCCGGCTCGTGGACGTGGCACTGGCATTCGCCCGAGCCGATCGCGAACTACCTGGTCGAGAACAGCATCGGCTCCTACGACCTGACCGCGCGGACGAGCCCGAGCTCGGGCATCCAGTACTACGAGGCGCAGGCCAGCTCGATCGCCGCGGCCCGGAAGGCGATCAACAAGATCGCGATGGACAACCAGGAGGACATTGTCGAGTTCCAGAAGATCTTCAACGGGCCGTGGCCGCTGACGACCGACGGCGTCGTCGTCGGCATACCGCCCGCCAGCTTCGAGGAGGAGATGCAGGGCAAGATCACCTTCGCCGGCGGCTCGATCGGCGGCGCGACCGGAACGTCGCTCGGCACCTTCAACCACGAGAACATGCACCAGTGGTTCGGGGACAACGTCTCCGAGGGTGCCTTCAACCTGACGTTCTGGAAGGAAGGCTTCGCGACGCTCGGCGAGTACCTCACGACCGCGCGCACCGCAGCGGGCGGCGGCTCGAGCGGGCCTGCCTTCGAGAACAGCCTCATCGCCCGCTTCAACACCAACTACGGCACGGCGAGCGGGACGTTCTGGACCACCGCGCCGTCGAACCCGACCGTAGGCAGCCTGTTCAGCAACTCGAACACGTACACACGGCCGGGCACGGCGTACCTCGCGCTCTGGCGGGCGCTCGGGCGCGACCGGATGATCTCCGCGATGCAGGACATTCAGACCACATACGGCGGCGGCAACATCACGGAGCAGCAGCTCGAGGGCAAGTTCCGCAGCTGGCTGCCCGTGCCGTCGGCGTCGTGCAACGCGCGGCTCGACCAGTTCTTCCCGGAATGGTTCGACACTGCGTTCCCGACGGGTGGGGCGAACACGACGAACAAGCCGAAGATCACCGGGCCGGGCCTGAACGGGACCGGCTTCGTCTGCGGGACGGTCGACCCGGCCACACCGAACGGGCGCGACGGGTGGTACACCGGCGATGTGTCGGTGACCTGGCAGGGCTTCGGAGCCCAGCCGTTCGCGAAGACCGGCTGTGACGACGGCGCCGTCGCCGAGGGCGTCGTCACCCGCTCGTGCTCGGTGACGACGACGACCGCGCCGATCCTCTCCTCGAGGGCGGTCTCGGAGACGGTCAAGCACGACTCACGGCCGCCGGTGATCACGTACACCGGGAACGCAGGCGGCTACACCGTCGACCAGACGGTCTCGATCCAGTGCTCGGCGAGCGACCCGACCCCCGGCTCGGGCCTCGACTCCGACACCTGCTCTGACGTGGACGCACCGGCTTACACCCTCGCGCTCGGGAGCCATACGCTGAGCGCGACCGCCGAGGACGTGGCCGGAAACGTCGGCAACGGCTCGACCACGTTCACGGTGTCGGTGACGTTCCCGTCGCTCGCGAATCTCGTGACGCGGTTCAGCACGAGCCCCGACGTCACGGCCGGCCTCAACGACAAGCTCGCCGCCGCGGCCGCCGCGAAGTCGGCCAAGACGCGCGGGAACCTGCTCGACGCGTTCGCGAACCAGGTGCGTGCGCAGACGGGCAAGGCGCTGACCGCAGACCAGGCCGCCGTCCTGCTCCAGCTGTCAGACGCGCTTCGTTAGGGATGCTCTCCGGGGGCGGCCGCTGCGCCGGCTGCCTCCGGAGCGCGGCTCCCGCAGAACCGAATCGCGCGCGCGTGCGAATCACGCCGGAAGCACTTCGCGAAAGGAGCCGCAATGCGTTTCATCCCGACGAGGTTCCACGCGCCGCTCGACTACATCGTCGGCGTTGCGCTGATCGCCGCGCCGTGGATCTTCCAGTTCTCCGACCACACCGCGGCGACCGTGATCCCGATCGTGCTCGGAATCGGACTGATCGCCTACAGCCTGATCACCGACTACGAGCTCGGCGTCGGGAAGATCGCGCCGATGGCCGTGCACAACGTGATCGACGTCGTCGCCGGCACATTTCTGGCGCTGTCGCCCTGGCTGTTCGGCTTCGCCGACGACTCGGCGAATGTCTGGGTTCCGCACGTCGTCGTCGGCCTGGCCGCGGTCTTCCTCGGCCTGACGACGGTGCGGCGCGGCTACAGCTACCGCCGCGCCGAGCACCCAGCGGCCGGCTAGCTCCTCAGGCCCCCGCGTGAGAGGGTGGGCGCATGCCCGCCCGCTTCGCCGGGGCCTGCGGCCTCCTCGCGTTCGTGACCGCCGCCGTCGGCTGGGTCGCCGGGGGCTTCGCACAGCCGGCCGCGTACAGCGTCGCGCGGGACGACATCTCCGACCTCGGCGCGATCACCGCGGCCAGTCCGTGGCTCTACAACCGGCTCGGCGCGAACCTGACCGGCGTGCTCGTCGTCGTCTGCGCCCTTGGGCTCTGGAGCGCGCTGAGCCCGAGCGTGCTCGGGAGGCTCGGTGCCGCCGCGCTCCTTCTGGCCGGCGTGGGCAGCTTTCTCGACGGGCTCTTCCGGCTTGACTGCCGCGGGATCGACGCAGCGTGCACGAACCACACCTGGCACTCGCACGCGCACAAGATCGAGTCTGGATTCACCGCGGCGTTCACGCTCCTCGCGCCGGTGCTGCTCGCACTCGCCTTCCGCCGGATCCCGTCGTGGCGCGGTGCCTGGGTGCCGAGCCTGCTCGCCTTGCCGGCGATCATCCTCGCGAACGTGCTTTTCTCGGCCGTAGGCGACGGCGCCGCAACGCGCGCCGGCACGGTCGTCTTCTTCCTCTGGCTCGCGTTCGTCGGGTTGTGGCTGCTTCGCGAGCCGGCGCCGGCAGCCGAGGCGGCTACTCCGCTTCCTGCGCAGCCAGCCACGTCTTAGCGACGCGCTTCTGCGCCCGCGTGAGCCAGGCCTCGGCGACGAGGTCGCGCAGCTCGTCCCGGTCGAGCCGCGCCAGGTCGGGGATCCGGACGAGCACGGCCGGGTAGCCCTTGAAATGCGGCGTGGTGAAGTAGATCCCGCGCGAGTCCGAGAGCAGCAGCTCCTTCACGTCGAGGTCGGCAACGCGGAACATGAGCACGTCGTCGAGCCGCTCGCCGTGGTCGTCGACGGCATCCGATCGGCGGCCCCGGTGGAAGCAGAAGAGCTTGCCGTGCACCTTGTAGATGGGGCGGCCGTCCTCCGACAGCTCCTTCGTCGCCTGCGGCAGGGCGAGCGCTAGCTCGTCGAGGTCGTCCATCGTCGCCACCCGCCGAGCCTAGCGCGGAGGCGGAAGCGGTCGAGCGCGCCGGTCGCGGCGAGCGCGAAGACGAAGCCGCCGGCCGCGATCAAGACGTCGCCGGCGGAGAAGACGTTCCCGTACGGCACCCACGCCGGGACCGCCCAGCGGTCGACGAGCCAGCTCAGGTTCGGGTTGCTCAGCATCGCGCTGTTGCGGTTCTGGACGAAGTGGTGCCCAGCGGCGTGCAGCGCGCTCGGCAGCGCCGGCATGTGGCCGCCGTTCGTCAGGATTGCCGCCAGGTTCGAGACCATCCCGACGGCGACGAGCGGGATTCCCGGGAGCCGCGCGTTGACGGCGACCGCGACGATGAACAGGCCGTACGAGACGAGCCAGAGCACGACCGCTGCCCGGTCCGGCGTGCTCCACGGGAGCACCGAGACCGGGAAAGCGACCAGCTGGAGCGCGATCGCCGCGTAGAAGAGGGCGGGCCAGCGCAGGTCGAGCTCGCCGAGGCGGCTCCAGCGCCCGCCGAGCAGCGGCGCGACCGCGAGCCCGATCACCAGTGGCCACGCGAGCGCCATTTACGCGAGCGCCTCGAGCTGCGCGGGTGCCTGGCCGAGGTAGAGCTCGAGCGCCTCGACAACGTCTGGATCGAACTGCGACCCGGCGTGGGCGCGCAGCTCGCGCAGCGCGGTGGCTTCGGATTGCGCGGCCCGGTAGGGCCGGTGGGTCGTGATCGCGACGAAGGCGTCGGCGACGAGGATGATCCGGGAGCCGAGCGGGATCTGCTCGCCGCGGAGGCCGTCGGGGTAGCCGGAGCCGTCCCAGTGCTCGTGGTGGTGCAGGACCCAGTCCTGCACCTGCTCGAGCTCGAGGCCGTCGAGGAGCGCGTGGCCGAACTCCGGGTGCCGTCGCACGATCGCGTGCTCCTCGTCCGTGAGCATCCGTGCCTCCTTCAGCACCGCGTCAGGGAGGCCGACCTTGCCGAGGTCGTGGAGCAGCCCGCCCAGCTTCAGCTGGTCGACGGTCTCGGCGTCGAGGCCGAGCTGGAGGCCGATGCCCTCGGCGAGGGTGGACACGAGCTCGGAATGGTTCGCCGTCTGCGGGTCGCGGGCGTCGACGAACCGGACGAGGTTCTTCGCCGCGCGTAGGCGCGCGCTCCGCTCAGTCTCGCGCTCTAGCGCGTCGCGCGAGTAGATGCGCACGACGGACGGGCTGTAGAGGCAGGAGCGGTTCTTGCCGTGCTCCTTCGACCAGTAGAGCGCGCCGTCGGCCCGGCGCTGGAGCTCGTCGGCGTCGTGGGCGTGGGACGGGAAAGTCGCGATCCCGGCGCTCATCGTGACGGGGCCGCCCGGGGAGGCGTCCACCTGAACGAGCTGCCGCTGGATCTCCTCGAGCTGGCGGTAGGCGCCGATCTCGTCGCGGGAGAAGATGACCGCGAACTCGTCGCCGCCGAAGCGGAACGACTCCGCCTGCTCCGCCGAGCCGAGCAGCTCGCCGAGCCGGACGAGCACGGCGTCGCCGGCGGCATGGCCGTAGCCGTCATTGACGTCCTTGAAATCGTCGACGTCGAGCAGGCAGAGCGAGAACGGCTCGCCGGTGCGCTCGGCCTCGCCGATCCGGTCGTGCAACGCGGCCTGGTACGCGCGGTGGTTGCCGAGGCCTGTGAGGTTGTCGGTCATCGCGGCCTGCGTCGCCAGCCTCGAGTTGAGCGCGCTGCGCTGATAGAGCGTCAGCGTGAAGGCTGGGCCAGCGAGCAGCACGAGCAGCCAGGGCTCGGTCACCCAGAGGTTTGCGGCCAGGGCCGTCAACACGACCGTGATCACGAACGCGGCGCCTCCCTGTCGCAGCCCAGGCAGGACGACCTCGCGGTAGCGCACCTGCTGCGAGATCGAGATCGCGCCGGCGACGAGGACGACGTTGACGGCCAGATGCAGAGCTCCGCCGAACAGCACGTAGGCCGTCAGCCGACCGGCCGGCGCGCCGTGGATCGGACCGAAGAGGAACACGGGCAGCGCGGCGGCGAAGGCGGAGAGGGCGTACATCGAGACGTTGAACAGCGTGTGGGGGAGCGGCCGCCGGATGACGGCGAACGTGAGCCCGATGCTCAGAGCCGCGGCCGGCACCGCGAAGCGCCAGCCGAGCAGGATCGCGGCCGAGACGATGAAGACCGAGGCGATCGAGACCTCGGACTTGTTGCTGTCGTCCATCGGCACCGGCCTGAGGTCGGCGACGAGCGCGAGCGCGAAGAAGACGAGCGCCGCCAGTGCAGTGGTGGCCTTCGGCGGGTCGACCGCGATCGAGGCGAGCGCGAAGCCGACCGTCGGCAGCGCCACGACGACAGTGGCCGCGACGAAGAGGGCGAGGCGGGAGGGGAGGCCGAGGATGGTCTTGGACATGGGAAGTTCAGGCGGAGAAATCAGAGAGGGCCGCTGAGCGGCGGCTGCGCACCGGCCCTTTCTGGAGGATGTGACCTAGGAGCACCAGCGCCAATCGGCGCCGGAGCCGATCACGAGCGTCGCGAACGCAGCCAGAGCAACAGCCGCCTTCATGACACGATGGTTCCAGCGAAACACGGTTCACCTCCTATGGGGAGTAGGCCGCAGGACGTGCTTCGCTGCGCTTATCGGTGCAATTCCGGCCCTCTAGTCACCCCCGTTCGGGGGTTAACACCAGGCCGTGCCTATGATCGTGCCGGGATGGCGTACGACGAGGAGCTCGCAGACCGGATTCGCTCGCTCGTCGCCGGCGAGGACGGCCTGACCGAGCAGAAGATGTTCGGCGGCCTCGCCTTCCTCGTCAACGGCAACATGGCCGTCGCCGCCAGCGGGCAGGGCGGGATCCTCGTCCGCGCCGACCCCGAGGAGTCGGCGCACCTCGTCGAGACGACGCCGGCCGAGGAGATGGTCATGCGGGGCCGATCGATGGCCGGCTGGCTGCGCGTCGAGCCGGCGGAGGGGGAGCTGCCGCAGTGGGTCGAGCGCGGCGTCTCCTACGCGCGCTCGCTGCCGCCCAAGCGGTAGCGTCCCCGGCATGCCGGTCGTCGTCGTCCTGCTGGTGATCATCCTGCTGCTGCTCGTCGGTGGCGCGCTGCTCGGCCTCGCAGTCGAGCTGGTCTGGCTCGTGCTGACTGGACTGATCATCGGCGCGCTCGGCCGGCTGATCCTTCCGGGCCGCCAGGAGATCGGCCTTCTGACCACGGCCTTGATCGGCATCGCCGCGAGCCTGCTCGGCGGCGTGCTCGGGGACATCTTCAACGCCGGGTGGATCGTCCGGTTCCTCGTCGCGGTCGCGCTCGCCGCGATCGGCGTCACGCTCGTGGGGTCGCGCGAGCGCGGCAGCGCGTCGATCTAGACCCGCGCGCGCACGGCTTCGAACGTGGCGGCCGCCAGGAAGAAGCCGGTCGCCGTCAGCACGATCGTCCCGCCCGGCGGCAGGTTCCCGTAGTACGAGATCGTCAGCCCGGCCAGGACGGAGCTGAGGCCGATCAGGATCGAGAGGGCCATCGTCGAGCGCAGGCTCCAGGCGACGCGCTGCGCGGCGATCACAGGCAGCACCATCAGCGCCGCGATCAGGAGGATCCCGACGATCCGCATCGAGATCCCGATCGTCAGCGCGGCGAGCATAGAGACGGTGCCGTTCAGGACCGGCACCGGCAGGCCGCTCACGCGCGCGCCTTCCTCGTCGATCGCGACCGCCAGCAGCGAGCGCAGCAGCACCGCGATCAGCAGCAGCGAGCCCAGGCCGAGCAGCGCGATCCGGGTGAGGTCGGTCCGCGTGACCGTGAGGATCGAGCCGAAGAGGTACGAGAACAGGTTCGCGTTTAGCGCGCCCGCCGCCGAGATGAGCACGACGCCGCCGGCGATGCCCGTGTAGAAGACGATCGCGAGCGCCTGGTCGCCCGCTGCTTTGCGCCGCGCGCGCAGCCACTCGATCGCGACTGCCCCGACGACCGCGGCGAGCAGCGCCGTCCACACCGGCGAGACCCCGATCAGGTAGCCGAGCGCGACGCCCGCGAAGGCGACGTGGCCGATCCCGTCGCCGATCAGGCTCATCTGCCGCTGGACGAGGAAGAAGCCGACCACCGGCGCGAGCACCCCGACCACCGCGCCCGCCATGAAGGCGAGCCGCATGAACTCGAAGTCAAACATGGACGTGGGAGGGGTCGTGCCAGACGCCCGGCAGGGTGGACGGCTGGCCGTCGAAGACGATCCGCTCGCGGACGAGGACGAGGCGCTCGACCACGTGCTCGATCGCGCCGAACTCGTGCGAGACGTACAGGATCGTCACGCCGAGGTCGCCGTGCAGCCGCCCGAGCAGCTCGGCCAGCGCCTCCTGCGCCGAGACGTCGACGCCGGCCGTCGGCTCGTCGAGCGCAAGCAGCTTTGGGCCGGCCACGAGCGCCTTTGCGATGAACGCGCGCTGCTGCTGCCCCCCGGAGAGCCGCGTCAGCGGACGGCTCGCAAGCCCGGCCAGGCCCACGCGCTCGATCGCGTCGTCGATGGCCTCGCGGTCGGCCGCGCCGAGCCGGCCGAACGGGCGCAGCGGCGAGCGGCCAGCCGCGACGACTTCGCGGACCGTCGCAGGCGCCTGGACGCCGAGCTGCGAGCGCTGGGCGAGATACCCGAGCCGAGCGCGCTCCTTGAAACGGTCGGCCGGCTCGCCGAACAGCCGCACCGTCCCGCGCGTCGGCTGCTCGAGCCCGAGCGCCAGCCGCAGGAGCGTCGTCTTGCCGCCGCCGTTCGGGCCTGCGATCGCGAGGAACTCACCCGCCTCGACCTGGAGGTCGACCCGCTGGAGCACCGGCGGCCCGTGCGGGTACGCGAAGTCGACGCCTGCGAGCTCGAGTGCTAGCGGCATCCGAGGGCGCTGCGCAGCTCGCTCAGGTTCTGGCGCATCAGCGTGAAGTAGGTGAAGCCCCGGTCTTGCTCGGACGGGGTCAGGCCTTCGATCGGGTCGAGCACCGACGTCTTGGCGCCGGCGTCGCGCGCCACGGTCTCGGCCAGGCGCGGCGAGACGAGGCGCTCGAAGAAGACGGTCTTGACGTGTTCGCGTCGCACGAGCTCGATCAGCGCCTGCAGGTGCTGCGGGCTCGGCTCGGACTCCGGATCGATCCCCGTGATCGGCTCCTGGTGCAGGTGGTAGCGGACAGCGAGGTAGCCGAACGCGGCGTGACTCGTGACGAAGTCCCTTCGCCGGCAGTCGGCGAGGCCGGTGCGGTACACGCGGTCGAGCGCGAGCACGCGTCGGGCGAGCGCGGCGCCGCGCCGGGGCCGACCGAGCGCCTGTCCGATCTTCTTCACCACGCGCGCGTAGAGGACGGGGTCGAGCCAGACGTGCGGATCGGTCTTGCCGGACTCGTCGCCCGCGCCCGGTCGCAGGCCGATGCCGGCGAGCGCGTCGACGCGCGTGCCCTTCGCGCCGCCGACGGCCTGCTCCACCGCGGGCTGGAAGTCGTGCGAGAGGTAGAGGACGACGTCGGCGGTCTGGATGTGCCCGACCTCCGACGGCGTGAGCTCGACGTCGTGCGGTTCTGCACCGGGCGGGGTGAGGTTGGTCACGTCGACGCTCGAGCCGCCGATCTGCTCGGCCGCGTACGCGAGCGGGTAGAAGGCCGCGACGACGGACGGCTTCCCGTTCGGGCCGGAGCCGGAGCCGCAGCCGGAGACGAGCAGCGCCACCGCGGCCGACCAGATGGGAACCGTTCTCATCGTCGAGAAACGATAACGATTCTCATTCAGCGTGTCGAACGGCTACGATGGCCGGATGAGCACCACCTGGTCGGAGCGCGCGCTCGAGGAGCTCCGGACCGCCGGTTACCGTCGCGGCGGCGCCCGCACGCGGGTGATCGGCTACCTCGACGCCCAGGATTGCTGCGTCGCCGCGCAGGAGATCCACCAGGCGCTCCACTCGAGCGGCGATCGCGTCGGCCTGGCAACCGTCTACCGCGTGCTCGACGTGCTCGTCGGCACCCGCCTCGTCCAGCGTGTCGACCTCGGCGACGGCCTGGCGCGCTTCGAGCCGGTGCGCGACTCGGTCGAGCACCACCACCACATCGTCTGCGACGACTGCGGCCGCATCGAGCCCTTCGCCGACCAGAGGCTCGAGCGCGTCCTGCGCGACGTCGAGCGCAGCAGCGGCTACGAGGTCGCCGGCCACGACATCGTCCTCCGCGGCGCCTGCAGCGCCTGCCGCTAGCAGCGTCGCCTAGATCGAGCGGCGGGCGCTCGAGCGCGAGCGCGTCGCGCGTGGCCGGGCGATCTCGGCGTCGACGGTGGTCACGCGGCGACGCTAGCCGACCGGGCTGCCGTAGCCTGCCGGCCGTGCACGACCTGACCAAGGAGCAGGCGCGGCGGATCGCGGTTCGCGCGCAGCTGCTAGACGCGCGGCGGCCGACCGACCTCGTCGAGCTCGTCCGCCACCTGACGCTGCTGCAGATCGACCCGACAGCCGCGATCGCGCCGAGCGCCGACCTCGTCGCGTGGTCGCGCCTCGGCTCGTCGTACCGGCCAGAACACCTGAAGCAGGCACTCGAAGAGGACCGGACGCTGTTCGAGCTCGATGCGCTCGTGCGGCCGATGGACGACGTCGGCCTGCACCTGGCCGGCGCCGCGGACTTCCCCATGTACGAGCGCTCGCGCGCCTGGTTCCGCGACAACGACCGCTTTCGGCGCGACATCCTGAAGCTGCTCCGGAAGTCCGGGCCGGTCAGCTCGCGCGAGATCCCGGACACGTGCGCGGTCCCGTGGGCCTCGACGGGCTGGACGAACAACCGCAACGTGACGCAGATGCTCGAGTTCCTCATGATGCGGGGCGAGGTCGCGATCGCCGGCCGCGTGGGCCGCGAGCGCCTCTGGGATCTCCCCGAGCGCGTGTACCGAGCCGGCTTCGCGGTTCCGCGGGCCGAGGAGGCCGAGCGAATCAAGGACGAGAAGCGCCTCGCCTCGCTCGGGATCGCGCGGACGAAGGGCACGAAGATGCCGATCGAGCCGATCCACGTCGGCTACGCCGGCGAGCCCGCCATGGTCGAGGGCGCGAAGGGCGAGTGGCGCGTCGACCCTGCGTACCTGGACGGCGCCTTCGAGGGCCGAACGGCGCTCCTCTCGCCGTTCGACCGGCTGGTCTACGACCGGTCGCGCGCCGAGGAGCTGTTCGACTTCGAGTACACGCTCGAGATGTACAAGCCGGCGGCGAAGCGGCGCTGGGGCTACTTCGCGCTGCCGATCCTCCACGGCGATCAGCTGGTCGGCAAGCTCGACGCAATTGCCGACCGCAAGACCGGCGTGCTGCAGGTGAACGGGATCCACGAGGACGTGAAATTCACGGCGCCGGTGAAGAAAGCCGTGCAGGCGGAGGTCGAGAACCTGGCTACGTGGCTGGGGCTGGGCGACGTCGAGCCGGGCCAGCCGGATCGTTGACAGCGTTCCCGCGACTCTGAGAAAGTCGTGGCTCTCGATCTAGGAGGGGAGCGCTATGGCCGACGACCGCGCTCGAACGAGGGCGACCTAGGACTTGGGCCTGACGACGGCATCAGCAGACGAGACTTCCTCGACGGCGTGGCGATCGGCGCTGCCGGCCTCATGGCCGCCGCCGCGGCGCCGTACCTGACCGGGGCCGAGGCGGCGGCCGCGGCTCTTCCCCGGGTTCGGGGGTGATGCTCCGCCCGGCTACTACCGCCGACGGCCCGGGCTAACGGCGAGCCGGACGACGTCGTCTCGCGGATCGGGCTCGTCGACCCGCCGGCGAAGAGCCCCACCGATCCACTCGGCCGAGAACGGCAGACGCTGGCGCGCAGAGGGACGCCCGGTCGACGCCTCGACTGCTCATCGTCGGCGCTCGGCGCGATCTGCTGCGATAGCAGCTAGGCCGCGACCGCTTCGGGCCTCTCGATGACGTCCTGGTGAACACCAGCGGCGACTTCTCGTCGGCGCTCTCGACCGACGGCGGCCTCACGTTCCGGACAGGTCGCCGATCTCCAGACGAAGTCTGCGGCGACCAGGCGTCGATACGCGGCAGTGGGCGAACGGCGGCGGGGTCGAGCTCGTACGGCCTGCGGACGATGCTGCTCTTCCGGGCGCCGATTCGGGACGGACACCGTCACCCGCAGCCATCGAGCCAAGGCCGGCTGGACGCTTCAGCGACGCCGTATGGAGCGGCCAAGGCCCGATTACGGATCCAGACCGAGAACTCCGACGATGACGGCCGGACGGCCCGGCGCCCGAGGAGAAGGTTCAGCGCCTGACGCAGATGACGTACAAGCAGTACCTGCAGCGGTACTGGGACTGCCCCGACGCCTTCTCGGCTGTCGCCCCGGGCGGCGCTCGGAGCAGCGGCCAGGCGTTCGGCTTCCGACTGCTGGGTTCTCGGCCGCCCCGGCCCCGTCGGCGACCTCGACGACATCGTCTTCCCGGGCAGCCGAACCGGCAGGATCGATGTCGAGGCGGACCGCGTGCGCCCGGCCCGACGGCGCGCACATCTGCCGCTGCTCAAGCTGATCGTCGGTCGGACGAGCTCGCACCCGAACGTGAACGGCGCGGCGCCAACCAGCAGACGATCCTGCAGTCCAACACTCGACGACGACCGGGCGAGCAACGACGTCCGCATCCGGCTCAACTGCATGGTCACGCGGGTGCTTCCAGGCCGCGGCAACAAGGGCCTTGCGGAGATCACGTACCTGACGCCGAACAGGAAGGACGCCGAGCGCGTGCGTGCCAGGCACGTAGTAATGGCGTGTTGGAACCGCGTGACCGCTCGTATCGTCACCGGCCTGCCGAAGGACCAGGTCGAGAACCTCTGCTACGCGCGGAAGGTTCCGCTGATCTACGGCCGCGCTGTCCTGAACAACTGGCAGGCGTGGGCCGACGCGAAGGTCTCGAGCATCCAGCCTCGCGGCACGAGCCTCTTCTGGGACTCGACGAGCATCTCCGCAGGGGCCGGCTTCGGGTCGCCCAGCGCGCCCGTCTACGGGCCGACGCCGAACCAGCCGCCGGCGTCGCCGGCGTCCCTCACGTTCACGGTCGTCCCGAACCGACCGGACGCGATCCCGCAGCTCTACGCGTATGAGAGCGGCCGCGACATGCTCCTGAATATGAGCTTCGGCGACCTCGAGAACTCGTTGTGGGACGTGATCGACCGGGTGGTGAACACCCAGGGCGGTGACTTCCAGCCGGAGCGCGACGTGAACTCGATCATGATCAACCGCTGGAACTACGGCTACGCCCACGAGCTGAGTTCCGTGTTCGACCCGTCGCTTTACGGGCCGTGGGCGGAACAGCCTCACCGGAAGGGCTCCGTGCCGTTTGCGAACGTCGCGATCGCGTGCTCGGACTCAGAGGGCTTCGCCTACACGCACAGCGCGATCAACGAGGGCTTCCGCGCCGTGAACGACCTGCCCGGAAGCGAGGCGCAGATCACGCCGTGAGGCTGGAGGTGCGCGAGCAGTTCGGCGGGCGACCACCGCGCACGGTGGCGACCGCCGAGCTGCTTCCCGACGGCTCGGTCGAGGTCGAAGGCGAGCCGGAGGCGGCCGACTTCCTGGCGAGCTTCCACGTGCATGACCAGCCTCACGACCGCTGGGTCTCGAAGGACGAAAACCCTGCGCTCTGGTTCCAGCTGCTGCCGGGGCACGTGCAATCGCCCTTCCGCTCGGTCGTGCGCGTCTCCTGACTGTTTCGACCCGGTGACGGACTGGCGGTGGCCGCGCCTGGTCCGCACGCTGGCGCCATGGTTGACCTCCTCACCGTGATCGTGCTGAGCGTTCCGTGGCTCGCCGCCGTCGTCTGGGCCTGCCGGCGCGCCGGCCTGGCCGTGCTGCTGGGCGACGGCGAGGCCTTCCCTAGTCAGGCCGACGAGCTACGAGCCGTCGGCGGCCTGGACTAGCGAATCGTCAGACAGCGACGAGATCCTCAATTGTCGCGGCCGTCAGCCTGAGCAGGTCGCCCGTCTTCAGGCGCACAGACTCGTTGTGGGAGCCGGCCTCGGCCAGCACAAAGTCACGCTCCGCGAGCCGCCGGTCGACCAACACCACATCGCCGGCCGGCATTCCGAACGGCGGAACGGCTCCGAGCTCGTACATCGGGTAGGCAAGCACGAGCTCTTCTTCGGTCGCCAGTCGCGCGTGCTTGTCTCCGAGGAGCTCCTGGACTTTGTGGAGGTCGAGCCGCTCCGACCCGGGAAGCACCGCGCGGACTGAGCGCTCGCCGCTGACGAGCACGATCGTCTTCGCGACCTCGTCGGGTGGAACGCCGATCGCTCGGGCCTCGTCACCGGCAGTCTCGGTTCGCCGGTGCTCGATCAGGTCGTAGTCGATCTGAGCAAGGTCGAGCTCCTCGCAGAGCTCGGTCGTCGTCATCATCATGGTGGTACCTCCTCGCGTGCGCTGCTCACGGTTCGTGGATCAGCACCGGCTCATCCTCTTCGGCCTGAACGTGCCGGATCACGACATCGCCACCGGGTGTGAAGATGCTCTCGTGCCCGTCCTCCCAATGGACGCGGTAGCGCACGTGCTCCGGTGCGCCAAGGACCTCGAGGATCTCGCCGGTGCGCCTGGGAGACCCGACGTGCTCTCCCTGCACGACGATCAGATCGCCTACCTCTGCTCGTGGCGTGCCAGCCATTGCGGACCTCCTTCTTGGGTGGTGCTCTACAGCATCGCCACGCGCTGCGGGCCCGCCATCGGGGCGGTCACTGACTCCCGCTCCGCGCTTTCGCGGACGGCGCGGCGGGCCACGCCAGGCCCCGTACGCGGCTGGCTACAAGGCGCTCAGCCGCGGACGACGGCATACCTCGCGGTGACGAAGTCGCCGTTCCTCGCCGTCTCCTCGAGGCGGAGCTCGACGCCCCGCGGGAAGAGCGGCGCGCCGGCTCCCAGCGTCACCGGCGCGACGTAGACGATCACCTCGTCGAGCAGCCTCGCGTCCGCGAACTGGCCCGCGAGGTCGCCGCCGCCGACGACCCAGACGTTGCGGCCGCCGGCCGCCTCGACCAGCTCGGCGTGCACCTGGCGCACGTCGCCGCTCGCGAACGTGATCTGCGCGCCGGGAACCCCGCGCAGGTCGCGGTGGGTGAACACCCAGGCCGGAACGTCGTACGGCCACGCCGAGTCGTGCTGGTGGTCGAGGATCCATTCGTACGTGGTCGAGCCCATCGCGACGGCTCCGACGCCGGCGTAGAAGTTGTCGTAGCTCAACGGCCCGGCGCGATCCTGGTCGCGCGTGAAGAGCCAGTCCAGCGAATGGCGCTCGTCAGCGATGAAGCCGTCGAGCGACGTCGAGGTGTAGTACTGCGTCAGGCTCACGGTTCGATCGTACGAGCGATGAGTTGCGTCCTGCTGTCCAGTCCCTAGTTCGGTGGCCAAGCTGATCTACTCGATGCTCGCGTCGCTCGACGGGTACGTCGAGGACACGAGCGGCCGGTTCGACTGGGCGGCGCCGGATGCCGAGGTGCACGCGTTCGTGAGCGAGCTCGAGCGGCCGGTGGGGACGTACCTCTACGGGCGGCGGATGTACGAGACGATGCGGTTCTGGGAAGACCCGCCGGAGCTCGGCTCGCAGCCGTCGCACATCCGGGAGTATGCGGCGATCTGGCAGGCGGCCGAGAAGGTCGTCTACTCGCGGACGCTGCGGGGCGCCTCGACCGCCAGGACGCGGATCGAGCCGGAGTTCGACGCGGAGGCTGTGCGGCGGCTCAAAGCCGAGGCGGCCGGCGAGGTCAGCATCGGCGGGCCCGAGCTCGCGGCGCAGGCGATCGCTGCCGGCCTCGTGGACGAGTACCACCTGTTCCTCGTCCCTGTCCTCGTCGGCGGCGGCAAGCGAGCGCTGCCAGACGGCGTGCGAGCCGACCTCGAGCTGGTCGACGAGCGGCGGTTCGGGAACGGCACGGTCTACCTCCGCTACCGCTCGGAGTAAGCGTTCACGGCCGCCGCGGCCGTGTCGAGTCCGTGCCGACTCCGTGTCGGAAGTACCACAGCCTCCCCCGCGAGGCCGGTGCCGCCGGTACCACGGGAGGACGCACATCCCCTCTCCCGATTGGAGCTGCCGATGCCTCGGTTCCGTGTACTCACGTTCCTCGCACTGCTGATAGCTCTGCTCGGCGCGCCGGCGGCGTGGAGCGCCTCGCCGTCCATGGTCGTCAGCCAGGTCTTCGCGGGCGGCGGCAACGCGAATGCGCCGTACACCAACGACTTCGTCGAGCTGTTCAACCGCGGGAGCACGCCGGCCGACCTCGCCGGCTGGTCGATCCAGTACGCCTCCGGGTCGGGGACGACCTGGCAGGTGACGCCGCTCTCCGGCTCGGTGCAGCCCGGCGGCCACTACCTTGTCGGCCTTGCGTCGGGCGCTGTCGGGGCGGCGCTGCCGACTCCCGACGCAACGGGGACGTCGAACCTCGCCGTCTCGGGTGGCAAGGTGGCGTTGGTCCACGCAAGCACGCCGCTCGCCTGCGGCGGCAGCTGCTCGGCGGACCCGCTGATGGTCGACCTCGTCGGGTACGGCTCGGCGACCGATTACGAGGGGACCGGGGCCGCACCGGCCATCGGCAACACGACGGCGGCGATTCGAGCGGGGGACGGCTGCACGGACACCGACGCCAACTCGAGCGATTTCTCTGCGGCGGCGCCGAATCCGCGCAACTCGGCCGCGGCGGCCGCGCCCTGCTCGGCACCGCCACCTCCGAGCGGCGGCGTTTCGCAGGACGCGCCGGTGGACATCGACGTCGACCCGGTCATCTCGATCGCGCTCGAGCGACCGAGCATCAGCTTCGGCCACGCGGCTGCCGGCGAGACTCCCGCACCCGTCTCGGAACGGGTGACGGTCACGAGCAACCACCTGACCGGCTACGCGCTGACCGTCCATCGCTCGGCGTTCCTTCCGGCCGAACTTCCGCTCGGGCTCTCCGCTTCCGCACCGCCGGGAGGCCAGCTCGGCGGCCAGCTCGCGGGCGGCGCCATGGCTGCGATCCCGATTGCGCCCGCGGCCGACCTGCTGATCGGGACGACCTCTGCCCCGAGTGCCACGACAGGTGATCCATGGGCGACGAACGTCGGGTTCGTCTCGCCGCTGCCCTTCGTCGCGCCCGGCCACTACACGGCCACGGTGACCTTCACGGTCATCGGCCGATGACCCACGCGCTCGTCTGTCTCGCGCTCGGGTTGGCCCTCGCGTTGGTGCCTGCTTCGGCGGGCACCAACGCGCCACCGAGCCCGCTGGCGTTGACGGCGGCGCCCGCCAGGCTCGTCCTGCACGGCAGCGGGCGCGACACGGTACGGCTGAGGAACGCCGGCGTGAAGCCCGTCGCAATCGACGTTGCCCGCGCCGGCTTTGCCCTGGACCTCCGCGGCCGGCCGCACATCGTCGGTCGGCGCGGCGCGCGTTCGGCGGCAGGTTGGCTGACGGTGCGACCGGCGCACGTCCGTCTCGCCCCGCACGCGACGGCCCACCTCCGCGTCTCGGCGAGGATGCCGCGGAACGCGGCGCCCGGAGACCACGACGCGCTCGTCCTGCTCAGCAGTCGACCGCTCACGGGCGGGCGCGTCTCGGTCCGGGTACGACTCGGCGTCGTCGTGCTCGTGCGCGCCCCAGGCACCGTAGTCAGGCGGCTGAAGCTGGGTCGACTACGGGTGGTGCAGCGAGGAGGTAGGCGAGAGCTCGAGCTGGTCGTCGTGAATGTGGGAAACGTGACCGAGCCGCTGATCCACGTGCGTACCGTTATCGCGCCGCTGTCGACGAGGCGTCGCATCGTGACCCTCCCCGCGTCCGCTCGAGAGTTGCGGCCCCGCACACGCGGACTCCTCGAGTTCCGTCTGCAGACACGCGCGCACGGCACGGTCACGGCGCGCGTCGTGATTCCCGCCGAGCCTGGGCGACCGGTGGTCCGCCGGACGTACCGCGTCCGCCTCTGAGGAGTTCAGCCGACTGTTCCGAACCAGCGCTCGCGCCTGGTCGCAGCGAAGGCGACCTTATCCGCGGCAAGCTCCGCCGACGGGCCGACGAGCTGTGCCGTTGGCGACGGCCCGCCGAGGAAGTTGGCCTCGACCTTCCCGACCGCGCCGCCGCCGAACTCGAGGTAGCAGTTGCCTGTGCCGTCCCACGGCGGTGGCGGCGGCGCGCCGCGGAGGGTCGCCGCGATGTCGTCCGCCACGACTGCGGCGGCAGACTCGGCGAAGACGCCCGCCTTCGCAACCCCCGTGCTCGCGACGTCGCCGAGCGCGTACACGCCCGGGAACCGGGTCGCGAGGTTGGCGCGGTCAACCGGGATCCAACCGTCGACCGCAAGGCCTGAGCTCTCGACGACCTCGGGGACGCGGTGGACCGGCACGCCCACGAAGAGGTCGTACGGGAGGCTTCCACCCCCCGCGATCCGCACCTCTTTGCGCTGCGGGTCGAGCTCGGTGATGTGTTGGCCCGGGAGGTATTCGATCCCGCGTCGGCCGAGTTGGTCGAGAAAGGCCTGCGACAGTTCCTTCGTGATCGGGACCGGCGCGGCCATCGGTCCCGCCACGCGGATCTCCACAGCATCTCTGATCCCGCGCCGCACGAGGTGGTCGTGTAGCAGCAGGGCGCCTTCGAAGGGAGCCGGCGGACACTTGAACGGATGCCCGAGGATCCCGATCAGAATTGTCCCAGCCTCGAACCCGGGAAGCGCGTCGCGCAACCGCTCGGCGCCCGCAAGCGAGTAGTACTCGAACCCGCCCTCCTCGAAGCCCGGAGTCGCGGCGTAGTCGTAGCCGGCGCCCATCGCGACGACAAGCACGTCGGCGTCGTACGACTGCCGGTCGGTCTTCACGTGCCGCTTCTCCGAGTCGATCGCCGTCACGCGTTCTCGGCGGAACTCGACTCCCTCTCTCGAGATCTCGTCGTATGGGTGCGAGACGTCAGCGGGGGACTTACCGCCGAACAGGACGTCCAGCTTCGAGAAGCCGAAGCTGAAGGCCTCGTTCTGGTCGATGAGCGTGACGCGAACCTCGTCCGCGAGCGAGTCGGACAGGCGGGCCGTGAGCTCCAAGCCGGCGAAGCCGGCGCCTAGGATCACGACGTGTTTCTGCACCCCGCGGAACATATCGGTCGCTCGAGAGTGGACGTGCTGCGCGGCGTCGTGCGGGCGGTCGGGCGAACGCGTGTCCACCGCCGAAGCCGCCCGACGGTCGCGACGGCAAGCACTGGCTGCAGGCGCGGAAGGCCTGCTGGGTCTTGGCATCGAAAGTCGGCCGCTGGCCGGGTTGGCCACCCTGCGGGTTCGTCGGGGTGCTGTTGTCCGCCTAGAGGCACTGGCTGCGGTTACGAGCGCCCTGAGCCAGAGCTAACAAGCTGCTGAAGAGCGGGCAAAGGATTTACGGGAGCGACGGGACTCGAACCCGCGACCTCCGGCGTGACAGACCAGTTCAGCGGTCGCAGCGTG
>CAVXXW010000020.1:0-157604 GCA_963765785.1 uncultured Actinomycetes bacterium | reverse complement strand
GTTCGAGTCCGTTTAGTTCCATACCCTCGATTTCCAGGGAAAGTTGAAACAACCAAAGCGGCAGGTACGAACCCCGACCCGTGTCAGTGCAGTTCGAGTCCCGTGTCGCCCACGAATGCTCCATGTTGAGCAGGCCAGCTAGGCGCCAACACCCTGGCGCGGCGGCGACGGATTGGACTGCTGCTCGGAGGAGCCTCCGGTCGGAGCGCGGCGGTTCGCGGCCAACGCAGCGATCGCCGTGGCGGCCTCCTCTGCTCGAGAGTCCTCTACGTCCCTCGCAGCGAGCTCAAGGAGATCAGCTCCGAGGCGGTAGACGTCTCGAGCTTCGATGAGGCGAAACGGGTCGCGTCGGTTGCCGAGGAGGAGCGGCGAATCATCGAAGCCGAACGGCGGCGGCTCAGTCTCGATGCTTGAGGCGGAGGTCCGGCCGCGACGATGTCGGCGGCTAAACCATTTCACGCCGAACCCATCCTTCTCGGCTAGATGTGTTCGGGAAGACCGAAGCGGCCGGGCAGCGCGGGGTCGGCGAAGAAGGTGATCTCGTCGACCTTGCTGCCGCTCAAGGTGAGCACCATCATGCCCCAGGGCTGCGAGCGCAGGTAGCAGCCGAAGGCCGGCTGGCCGTTGGCGCGGGTCGGGCGTACCTGTAGCGGGGCGCCGCGGACCTCGGCGCCGTGGTCGAGGTACACGCCGATCGCTTCGTGTCCGATGAGCTCGCCCGGTTGCGGCGGCATGGTCACACGAGCGTCGGAACTGAGCAGAGTTAGGAGGCGTGCCGTGTCGCCGGTTTCGACGGCGTCGCTGAAGGTGGCGAGAAGGTTCCGTTCGGTCGGCGAGTCGGGGAACGGCGCCTGCTCGCGTTCGAGGGTGTACGTGTCGAGCGTTGCGCGTGCACGTTGGAGCGCGGCTTTGACCGACTGCGGCGTCGTCTCGAGGATCGAGGCGGCTTCGTCGGTGTGGAAGCCGAGCACGTCGCGTAGCACGAGCGCGGCGCGCTGCTTCGCGGGCAGCTGCTGCAGCGCGACGATGAACGAGAGCTGGATCGCTTCGCGCTGCTCGTAGCGTGCTTCGGGTCCGGGAGCGGGATCCGGAAGCGCGCTGTCCGGGTAGGGCTCGAGCCAGCTGGGCTCGACGGGGCGGCGGGTTCGTGACGGTCTCATGGTGTTCTCCGTGGTTGGGCGGCGCCCGCGTTCGCGAATCGCGTTGAGGCTCCGGTTGGTCGCGATCCGGTAGAGCCAGGAGCGCAGCGACGCCCGCTCCTCGAAGCCGTTGAGTCCGCGCCAGGCGGCGAGCAGTGTTTCCTGGACGAGATCCTCGGCGTCCTGCACGGAGCCGAGCAGCCGGTAGCAATGCAGCTGGAGCTCGCGCCGGAACGGCTCGACCAGCGACGCGAACGCGCGCTCGTCGCCTCTCTTGGCCCGCTCGAGATCGACGGTCATCGCCTCAATGACACCAGGCCGGTCGGGAACGGACCGGCGGTCCGTTTCGCGGCATCGCGGTGTCTTTGACGTCCGTACAACCGCGAATTGGAGATGAGCTGATGCAGAAGCAACGTTGGGGCAGCGCGCTCGCACGTGTGTTCGCCGTTTGGCGTACGGGCCTACCGAGGCCCGTCCTCGTTCTTCAGGGCGGATGGGCGCTCAACAACTTCGGCACCGGACTGATCCTTCCCTTCGAGATCATCTACCTCCACGCGGCCCGCGGCTTCTCGACGGCGACCGCGGGGCTGGTGCTGGCGACGGTCATGGGCACGGCCGCAGTGGTAACGCCCCCTTCGGGTGCGCTCCTCGATCGTTTCAGTGCGAAACGGATCTTGATCGCGGGCAGTGTCTTGAACGCACTCGGCTACGGGGGCTTGGCGTTTGTCGACCGTCCCTGGCAAGGCTTCGTCTGCTCGGCCGTCGGCGGTGCCGGCTTCGGATTGGTGGGAACCGCCGGCCAAGTCCTGACCATGACTCTGGTCCCGGCGGAGCAGCGCGCCGCATCGACCGCGATCCGACGAGTCGCAGGCAACTTCGGTCTCGGCCTCGGCGCGACGGTTGCGGGCCTCATCGTCGCGGCCACCCACCATCACCTGCAGGCGTTCCAGGGCCTCTACCTCTTCGACGCAGTCACGTTCCTCGTCTTCGTGCTGGTTGTGCTCGTCTGGATCCCGGATCCGGGCCTCGCGGATGCTCCGTCGGCGAGCGAGGGCGCACGGGGTTTCCGAGCTGTTGGCCGGGATCGGCTCTTGCTCGCCCTGATCGCGGGCAACCTCGCGCTTGTGATGATCGGCGGCGCCTTCTTCTCCTACATCCTCCCGCCGTTTGCGCAGGCGTATACACCTGTCGGGCCCGTCGGGATCGGTGTCGTCGTCTTCATCAACACCTTCTTCATCGTCGTAGCGCAGGTACCGGCGACACGGGTGGTGACACGGATGCGCCGCACTCACGCTCTGTTCGCCACGAGCGCCATATTCGCAGTCGGCCTGCTCGCGGTCCTGCTCGCAACGCTCACGCACTCGACGCTCGCCGCTACCACCGTCTTGGCCGGGGTGGCGATCGTGATCGCGGTCGCCGAGTGTGGCCAGTTCATCGTGCTCGGCCCGCTAGTCGCGGAAATCGCGCCGCCGCATCTGCTCGGCCGCTACATGTCGCTCTACCAACTCAGCTTCATGGCAGGCGTGGCCCTCGGCCCCGCGGTCGGCGGCGTGCTGCTCGGAACCTCACCCGACACCATCTGGTGGGGCGGCGCCTTCGCAATGGCACTGACCGGAGCCGGTTTCCTTCGACTCGGAAACCGGCTACCCGACCCCCTCATACCGACGAAACCCCCGCCGCTCCGGGCCGCATCAGAGGCCACCTGATCCGCCGACTGCCGGCCGGTTACCCAACCCTGACCGACTACCCCACTTCGAGGAGGCCCCCATCCATGAAAGCTCTTGTTAGCTCTGACAAGCTCCCCGCTCCGGCCGGGCCGTATTCACCCGGTGTGACGGTCGGTGAGTGGATCTTCCTGTCCGGCCAAGGCGGCTTCGATCCGAACACGGGCAAGGTGGTTAGCGACGATCTAGTCGAACAAACCGAGCAGACCTTCAACAACATCGAGACCGTGCTCGAGGCTGCCGGAGCATCGCTCGACGACGTCATTTCGTGCCTTGTTCACCTCGTCGACCTGGCTGACTTCCCCGAGTTCAACGCGGTCTACGAGCAGAAGTTCACAGGGGTAAAGCCGGTGCGGACGACGGTGCGCGCGGACCTCGTTGCCGGCCTCCTCATCGAGATCACTGTGGTCGCTCGAGCCTCCTAGCCGAGCGATGGAGTTCGCCGCCACTTGCCGCTCTCCGATTCGATCGGAGCTGAGTAGAAGGCCTCAACGAGCCAGTTGCATCGGCTTCCCGAGCCCATCGACCTGGTCGGTCCTTCTGTGAGGGCCGTGTGTGCTCCGGCCTTCTGCCTGTCGGCCCGTCCACAACACTGACGCCTTAAGGAGGGAGAACTGATGAGCGGGTATTCGATCGTGAACCTGAAAGAGGAGGTCGAGGACTCTATGGGCGAGCGCGCGCCAGGGATCGAGGGGCGGTTCGCGCGCAAGCAGCTCGACTCCGAGCACCTTGGCATCTCCTATCTGCGGTATAGCCCCGGCGTCCGTTCACCCTCGGCGCATAGCCACCGCGCACAGGAGGAGGCCTACGTCGTCATCAGCGGCTCCGGACAAGTCAGACTCGACGACGAGATCCGCGAGCTCCGCTGCTGGGACGTCGTTCGCGTCAACCCCGCAACGGTGCGGGCATTCGAAGCCGGCGACGACGGCCTCGAGCTGATCGCCGTCGGCTCCGATCGCCCAGACGGCGGCGACGGCGTCTTCGTAGACCCAGCCTGGATCGACTAAGCAGCGGCGTGCGCTCGCGGGAAGCACGCAACGTGTTCACCCGCCTCGCCGAGCTGCGGGGGGAGCATCCGACGTGGGGCGAGTTGCTCGGGTCTCTTGTCGTTCTCGTCGGGCTCGCGCGCTCGGCGTCGTCGACGCTCGCGGTTCCTCGGCGGACCGCCGCCCGCGTGCCGGCCCCGACACCGACACCCAGGAACTGATGCCCCGAGGATTCGTCCCCTATGAATCACGAGCAACCGGGAGGTGTGTATGCAGAACTACGACATCAGATATGACGACAAGTACGGTCAGCTTGCGCGGATCGACGTAGCCGCAGAGGGCGCGGGGTATGAACCGTGGGTGAATCAGACGCTCACGAGCGTGAATGACTCCGTCGTCCGACTTGCTGTGATCGAGGGCGAGCTCGTCGACTGGCACAGCCACAAGCACGAAGACGAGTTCTTTCTCGTGCTCGAGGGAAGGCTCGAGCTCGAGGTGGAGGGGCGGGAGCCATTCGTCCTTGGTGTGCACCAGGGCGTGACGATCCCGCGTGGTGTCCTTCACCATCCGCGCGCACACGGACGCACGGTCTTGCTGATGGTCGAGCCGGCCGCGGTGATTCCGACCGGGAACGATTGACCTGAGGGGATCGCGCCGAAAGGCCGCAACGGAAGCGCGCTCGCGAGTGCGGGTAAAGCACTTCTGGACCTTCGACGGCTCCGCTCAACCGTGGGCGATCGACCTCCTCGCTGGCACGGAGGGGTCGAGCGGTGGCGAAACGCGAGGAGTCTCCCTATATAGGCGCACCTGTGACAGGTCTCTGCTGCCCATCTGCTGCCCGAGACCCTTCCAGGTGAGCTATTTACTGGGAATGCTGCGCACGACCGCCGGCGTGGTCATTGGCCTATCGAATCGCCAGGCGACGGATACCTCAATTTGCAGGCACTTCTCGAACGGGAGCGACGGGACTCGAACCCGCGACCTCCGGCGTGACAGGCCGGCGTTCTAACCAACTGAACTACGCCCCCGGGGACGGGGAAGTCTAGCCGAGCTAGATCGACGTCAGACCGAGCTGACGCAGGAGGGTCACCGAGTCGGAGTAGACGTCCTTCCGCGCCACCAGTCCGTCGTGGATCGGGATCACGTCCATGCCCTTGTACTCGACCTTGCGGCCGGTTGGCGGCACCTCGATCCCTGAGCGCGTCATCGCCCCCTCGTGCGTTCCGCGCGCGGTCCACTCCTGGACGACGAGGTCGTCGCGGATGTACGCCCGGCGCGTCTCGAACGACAAATCGGGGAAGACCGCGAAGATGCCGCCGATCGCCTTGCCGATCGCCTCGCGCCCGACGTTGACGTCGCCGGTGACGTGGTTCTCGAAGACCGAGTCGTCGGTGTGCATCGCGACGATCGTGTCGACGTCGTGCGCGTTCCAGGCGGCGTTGTACTGGTCGATGAAGGTCTGGAGTGTCTCTCCGTCCATTGCATCTAGCCTAAACCGGCAGTGACGCCGGTGGACTGGGTTGCGCTCGGGCTCGTGCTGCTCGCCGCGGTGGGCGGCGCAGTGCAGGGGCTCGTCTGGAGCGGGCTCTCGCTCGCGGGCCTGCTCGCGGGAGCGTTCCTCGGCGGTCGGCTCGTGCCCCTCTTCCTCACGAACGGCACGAGCTCGCGGTACGCACCGGTGGTCGCGCTCGTCGCGGCGGTGCTGCTTGCGGTGACGTTCGAGGTCGTCGGCTCGACCGTGGGCGCGATCATCCGCGGGAAGGAGCGGGCGCGCGGGCTGCGCGCGCTCGACTCGGCCGGCGGCGTGGTCGGCGGCGCGTTGATCGGGCTCGCGATCGTCTGGGTGCTCGGCGCGATGGCGCTGCAGCTTCCAGGTCAGGCCAACCTGCGGCAGGCGGTGCAGCGCTCGTACGTGCTGCAGCGGCTGAACGACATCGTGCCGCCGCGGCAGCTGCTGAACGCGCTCGCGCGCATCGACCCGTTCCCGAGCTTCGCCGGGCCGCCGGTGCCGACCGAGCCGCCGGACCCGCGCGTGCTGCGGCAACCCGGGCTGCGAGCGGCCGCGCCGAGTGTCGTACGCGTGCTCGGCACTGCGTGCGGGCTCGGGGTCGAGGGCAGCGGTTGGGTCGCCGAGCCGGAGATCGTCGTCACCGCCGCGCACGTGGTCGCCGGCGAGGACGACACCGAGGTCGTCGAGTTCGACGGGCACGGGCTCTCCGCGCAGGTTGTCGTGTTCGACCCGCACGACGACGTCGCGGTGCTGCGGGTGCCCGGACTGGACGCGAAGCCGCTGCGGCTCGTCGATCCACGGCCGGGAGCCTCGATCGCGATCGTCGGTTACCCGCTCAACGGCCCTCTCTCTGCCGGTGCCGGGCGGATCGGCTCGACCGAGAGCGTGCTCGCGCAGGACGCGTACGGCCACGGCCCGACGCGCCGCGTCGTCACGAGCATGAGCGGCAAGATCCAGCACGGGAACTCCGGCGGGCCGGCCGTGGATGCCGGCGGCGCGGTGCAGTCGACCGTCTTCGCCGCCCGCGCGGCGGGAGGCGGCGGTTACGGCGTGCCGGCGTCGGTCGTCCGCCGCGACCTCGATCGCGTCGGCGGGCCAGTCACCACGGGCTCCTGCGTCGGCTAGTCCAAGAGGTCGAGCGCGGCTTCCGGCTGCTTGAACGGCGGGATCACGTACACGCCCGCCACCTTCTCGCGAGCCTGCGCGTAGAGCTCCTTCGCCAGCGCCAGCCCCTCGGTGCCCGCGTTCGGCCCCGCCCGCTCCAGCCTGCGCTGCACGTCCTCGGGCACGACGATGCCCGGCACCTCGTTGTGCAGCCGGACCGCGAGCTGGTAGCTGCGCACGTAGAAGATCCCCAAGCAGCACCGGGATCGGCCAGCCGCCGATCAGCTGCTCGAAGCGGTCGAGGTAGGAGACGTCGAAGAGCGCCTGCGTCATCGCGAACTTCGCGCCCGCCTCGACCTTCTGCCGGAAGCGGTCGGCCTCCGTCTCGAGATCCTCGGCCGACGGGTTGACGGCGACACCCGGAAAGAACGACGTCGGCGCGTCGATCCCCTTGCCGTTGTAGTCCTCGCCGCGGTTTAGCTGCGAGACGACCTGGGTCAGGCCGATCGAGTCGACCTCGTACACGCCGCGCGAGCCGGGGTAGTCGCCGACCTCCGGCGGGTCGCCCGTCACGGCGAGGATGTTCCGCACGCCCTCGGCGTGCGCCCCGAGCAGCAGCGACTCGAGGCCCATCACAGACGTGTCGCGAGGCGTCAGGTGCGGGATCGTTTCGATGCCGCAGTCGCGCTCGATCGCGACCGACGCCATCAGCGCGTTCGCCCGGGCGCGGGCCATCGGGTTGTCGTTGATGTCGACGAGGCCGACCTTCCCGGAGCGCTTCAGGTCGCGCGCGACCGAGAGCATCGCGTCGTACGTGCCGCCCTTCGGCGGGTCGAGCTCGACGCAGGTCACCCACTCGCCCTCGCGGAGCATCCGCGCGAGCTCGGTCTCGTAGGCGCCGCGCTCGAGAAGCGGCTGCGGCAGCTCTCGCTCGAGTACGTCGAGCGGCGCGGTCGGCTGGCGCTCGGCCTCGACGGCCGAGGCGATCGCGCTGATCTCGAGCGGCGTCGTGCCGCAGCAGCCGCCGATCAGCCGCGCGCCGAGCTGCCGCGCGTGCGCCGCGAACTCCGCGAAATACTCCGGCGTCGCGTGCGGGTAGATGACGCGCCCGCCGGAGAGGCTCGCGAGGCCGACGTTCGGCAGCGCTGCGAGCGGCGGGCCGCCGTCGGAGCCCATCGCCTCGAGCGCCGCCAGCGCCGCGTGCAGCCCGGCGCCGTGGTTAGCGCCGATCGCGGCCAGGTCGAGGGGGCGCAGGCGCTCGGCCGCCTGGGCCGCGGTCACGCCTGCCAGCGTCTCGGCCCCTTCATCGAAGGTGAGCGTCGCCACGATCGGGAGCGACGAGACGCTGCGAACGGCCTCGATCGCCGCCTGGAGCTCGTTCAGGTCGTAGAACGTCTCGACCATGAACAGGTCGATGCCGCGGCCGTCGAGCAGCTCGGCCTGCTCGGCGAAGAGCTGCGTGCGCTGCGCCGGCGGCACGGCCAGATCGCCGAGCGGCCCGATCGAGCCCGCGACGAACACGTCCCTGCCCGACACGTCGCGCGCCTCGCGCGCCAGCTTCACGCCCGCGCTGTTGATCCGCTCGAACTCGTCGTCCAGGTAGATCTGCGCGAGCTTGCGCCTGTTCGCGCCGAAGGTGTTCGTCTCGATCAGATCGGCGCCGGCCCGGATGAAGCTCGTGTGCAAGGTCACGACGCTCTCCGGCGCGCGGAGGTTCGCCTCCTCGGGGCACCTCAAACGAGGGACTGCGCTCGTGACGAGCACACCCATCCCGCCGTCGCCGACGACGATCGCTCCGTCGCGCAAACGCTGTTCGAATCGACTGCTCACTGCGCGCTCGACTCTACTGACGAAGTGAACTGAAGCGGTCAACCGAGAAAGGGGGATAGATCAAGCGACCGCGCGGTGGCGATACTCCTGCTGCATACGACGAGCGCCCCAATGCGGCAGGGGCAGAGCGTCGAAGCCGGGAAGGGCCCGATGCGGCGGGGCCCGTCCCAGACGGACAGGGCCCGATGCGGCGCGGCCCCTCCGGAGATGTAACTGCGGCTCTCTCACGGGAGACTCAGGCGGGCCCGGGCGGCGGGCCCGCCTGATGTTTTCAGGCTTCAGGTTTCGAGGACGACCTCCGGTGGCAGTCCAAGCGACTGCCACCACCTTTTCGCTTTGAGGTCAGTCGTGGATGACGCGGCCTTCCATGCCGCCGGCCACGGTGACGACCTGGCCGGTGACGTGGCCGGAGAGCACGTCCGAGGCGAGCACGACGACCTGCGCGGCCACGTCCTCGGGTTGCGCGACCTTTTCGAGCGCCATCGTGCGCGTCACGCGGCGCAGCGTCTCGGCGTCGAGGGACACGCGCGTCATCGGCGATTCCGTCCAACCCGGGCAGACAGCGTTCACGCGCGCGCGAGGGGCGACCCGGACGACCTCGTTCTTCAGGCTCAGCAGCAACCCGTGGACGATCGCGGACTTCGCGGCGGCGTAGTCGGCGTGGCCGGCTTCGCCGACGAGGCCCGCCGTCGACCCGATCAGCACGAGCGAGCCGTGACCGCGCTCGGCAACGCCCCGCAGGAAGCCGCGCGCGGTCAGGAACGTCGCCCGCAGGTTTGCGCTCAGCGTCTCCTCCCAGCGCTCGAGCGGCAGCTCCCAGACCGGCACGTCCTCGGACGGCCAGACGCCTGCGACCGCCGCGCAGACGTCGAGCGGCCCCGCTTCGTCGAAGAGCCGCTCCGCCTCCGCCTCGTCGCGGAGATCGGCCCCGACGACGGCGGCCGCGCCCAGCGCCTCGGCCCGCTCGCGCCCGTGGTGGTAGTGCGCGACGACCTCGCAGCCCTCGGCCATGAACGCCCGCACGCAGGCCGCGCCGATCCCGCCGGAAGCGCCCGTCACCAGGACGCGCTTCCTCGCCAGCCCCGAGTCCACGACGTGAGAGGCTACAACGGTGAAGGTCTTCGTCGTCAGCGACATCGAGGGCTGCGCCGGCGTGATCAAGGGCGACCAGACCGGCCCCAACGGCGACATGACCCTCTACCAGGAGGCCCGCAGGCTCTACACCGAGGAGATCAACGCCGCTGTGCGAGGCGCGAAGGCCGCGGGAGGCACCGAGATCGTCGTGATGGACTGCCACGGCGCGGGCGACGGGTACACCTTCAACTCGCTGATCGCCGAGGACCTCGACCCGGACTGCGAATTCGTCGTCCAGGACGAGTGGACGGAGTACACCGAGTTCCTGGAACAGGGCGTCGACGCGGCGCTCTTCGTCGGCATGCACGCGCGGGCGGGTACCGGCGAAGGCGTGATGAACCACACGGTCTCCGGCGTCGACTTCCAGAACCTCTGGTTCAACGGCACGCTCGTGGGCGAGACCGGGATCAACGCCGCCCTCTGCGGGACCTGGGGCTGCCCGGTGCTGCTCGTGACCGGCGACCAGACGGCGTGCGCGGAGGGCAAGGGCCTGCTCGGCGACGGGCTCACGACCGTGCAGGTGAAGCGCGGCACCGGCGTGCAGAGCGGGCGCAGCCTCGTCCCCTCGCGCGCGCGTGAAGCAATCGAGGCGGGGGCGAAGCAGGCGCTGGCCGACCTGAACGCCGTGCACGCCTACGACCCCGGCAAGCCGTGCGAGATCAAGGTCGAGTACAAACGGACGGGGCCGGTCGACAAGCTCCGCTACCGCCACGGCGTCGAGCGGCTCGACGACCGGACGATCGTCTCGCGCGGCGACGACTGGTGGACGGCCTGGAAGCAGTTCTTCTTTTGACCGAGCCGCGTGAGCTAGCCGAGCTGATCTCGTCGACCGAGGCCGTGCCGGCGTCGGGCTGGGTGGCAGGCGTCTCTGCCTCGTTTGCGGCCGCGCTCGTCGCCAAGGTGGCGTCGCGCTCCGAGGGCTGGACCGCCGCAGCCGGCGCCCGAGCTCAAGCAGTCGACTTGCGCGACCGCCTGCTCGCCCTTGCAGCGCAGGATGCCCGTGTCTTCGAGACGGCGCTCGGCCACCTGGATCGGCCCGACACGGGTCTCGCCCGCGCGCTCGCGGCGGCGGCTGACGTGCCGCTCGCGCTCGCAGAGACCTCCGCGGACGTCGCGCTGCTGGCCGCGGAAGCGTCGGAATGCGCCGACGGCGCTTGGCGGGCCGATGCGTCCGCGGCCGCCGCGCTGGCCGCCGGCGCCGCCCGCGCGGCGGCGAAGCTCGTCGCGGTCAACCTCGCGACCACGCCAGGAGACGAGCGGATCGCGGCCGCAGAGCGGGCGGTCGAGACGGCGGAGGGCGCAGCGAAGGCCGCCCTTGGAGCCGAGATCTAGCCGTGGCGTAGGCTTCGACCCCAGGGAGTGGCGGGAAGTCTGGTCGCCGACTACTGATGGCTGCCTTCCTCGACCTCCTCCTCTTCCTCGCATCGCTGGCGCTGACGCTGACGGCGGCCGCGTTCTTCGCGCGCCGGCTCGACCGCGTCGGCCTCCACCTCGGCCTCCCCGAAACCGTCCTCGGCCTGCTGACCGCGCTCGCGGCGGACGCGCCGGAGGTCTCGTCGGCGATTGCAGCCCTGGTCAAGGGAAAGCACGCAGTCGGCGTCGGCGTCGTCGTCGGCTCCAACGTCTTCAACCTGGCGGCGATGGTGGGGCTCAGCGCCATTCTGTGCGGCGGGATCCGGATCCGGCGGGAGGCCTTGGCGGTCGAGGGCACGGTCGGCCTGGCGGTGACGGTGATCGTCGGGGCGCTCCTGCTCACGCTGCTCGGTCCCTGGCGGGCGCTGGCCTTGCTCGCCGTGGTGCTCGTCCCGTACGTGACACTGCTTGCGCTGGGCCCGGCGCGCGCCCCTCGGCCGTTCCTGCGGTTCTTCGGCGAGCGCCATCGGCCGGACCACCGCCTGGCGCACGGCGAGACGGTGCTCGTGCCGGCGCTGACGCTGCTACCCGCGATCGTCGTGATCGTCGTGGGCAGTACCGGGATGGTCGAAGCCGCCGTGAATCTCGGTGAGCGGTGGAGCATCCCGGACGTGATCGTGGGGACGATCGTCCTCGCCGTGCTGACGAGCATCCCCAACGCCTACACGGCGGCCAGGCTCGCGTTCCAGCGCCGCGGCTCCGCGGTTGTCAGCGAGACGTTGAACAGCAACACCGCCAATCTCGTCCTCGGAGTCTCGGTGCCGGCGCTCTTCGTCGGCCTCGGCGCGACCGGTGCTCTCGCGCGGTTCGACGTCGGCTGGCTGGTGTTGATGACTGCGATCGTGATCGCGCTCCTCGCGCGCCGGGCCGGCGTGGGGCGGTCGGCCGGCCTCGTGATACTTGCGTTCTACGCAGTGTTCGTCGCAGTCCAGATAGCCAGCGCCTCCGGATGATCGTCGCGCACCTCGACCTCGACGCGTTCTTCGCGGCCGTGGAGGAGCTCGAGTCGCCGGAGCTGCGACGGAAGCCGCTCGTCGTCGGCGGCGACCCGCACGGGCGGGGCGTCGTCGCGACCGCGAACTACGTCGCGCGCCGCTACGGGATCCACTCGGCCATGTCCTGCGCCGACGCATTGAGGCGCTGCCCGCAGGCGGTTTTCCTCCAGCCCAGGAAGCGGCTCTACTCGGAGTACTCGAAGGCCGTCTGGAGCACGATCCGCGAAGTCGTGCCGACGGTCGAGCGGACCGGGATGGACGAGGGCTACCTCGACGTCGGCGAGGTCGCGGCGAGCTTCGGGAAGGCACGGGCCGTGGCCGAGGCGGTGCAGGCCGCGGTGCGCGGCGCGACGAGCCTCTCCTGCTCGCTTGGCGTCTCGTCGTGCAAGGTGGTCTCGAAGATCGCGAGCGACCGCCGGAAGCCGGGTGGGATCACGGTCGTGCCGGCGGGCCGCGAGGCGGCGTTCCTAGCGCCGTTCGACGTGCGGCGCCTGCCCGGGGTGGGGCCGCGGGCCGAGGAGCGCTTGCGGCGGGCGGGCGTCCAGACGATCGGCGACCTGGCGGCGCTCGACGACGCGGCCCTGCGAGCGCTGCTGCCCGGGAAGCTCGGGCCGCTGCTGCGCGACCGCGCGCGCGGCATCGACCCGCGGCCGCTCGAGCTCTCGTCCGAGACGGTCTCGATCAGTGCCGAGGAGACGTTCCCGCGCGACGTGGCCGAGGTCGAGCGGCTGCAGGACGAGCTGCGGCGGCTGTCGCAGTACGTCGCCGACCGGCTGGTCGAGTCCGGCCAGGCGGGGAGGACCGTCACGACGAAGGTGCGCTACCCGGACTTCTCGATCCGCTCGCGCTCGACGTCGCTGCCGGTCGGCACCGACGACGTCGAGCGGATCTGGGAGCTCGCGTGCGCGTGCCTCGACCGGGCGCTCGCCGACCGGCCTGGCGCGCTCCGGCTTCTGGGCGTCGGCGTCTCGGGCCTGGAGCTCCACCGCCAGCTCGAGCTCTTACGCACTTCTTAGCGCGCGCTCAGGGTTCTTCTCACAGCAGGCCGGCAGCCTGCGCTAGCCCTCTTCGGTGCTCCAGCGAGCGACGTCGCGGATCGAGACGATCCCGACCGCGCGGCCGTCGTCGACGATCGGGACGTGGCGGAAGCCGTTGTCGAGCATGATCTTCGCCGCCTCGTCCGCGGTCGCGTCTGGCGCGAGCGTGATCGGGTCGGAGGTCATCCACTCGCGCACGCGCGCCTCGCTCGAGTGCACGCGGCCGGCGACCGCGCGCGTCAAATCGCGTTCGGTGACGATCCCGACCAGCGTGCCGTAGTCCGAGACGACGGCCGAGCTGACGCCGCGCTCGACCATCTTCTGCGCGGTCTCGCCGATCGTGTCCGACGGCTCGACCGTCAGCACGTCGCTGGTCATGATCTCGCCGACGGTGCTCAAGCCGCGAGCGTAACAGCACTCGCGTCCGCGACAAGGGTGTCGAGCAGCTCGGCCAGCTCTGCCCGTACGCCGCCGTCGACGAGCTCGCCCTGCTGGTCGAAGCGCATGTACGCCTCGGGCACCAGCACCTCGGGCTGCTCGATCACGTTGGCGCGCGAGAACTCCAGCGCGGCGCGGAGCTGCTCCTGAGCGCGCGCCGTGCCGCCGCGACCGGTCGAGGCGCCCATGATCGCGACCGGCTTGGCCGTCAGCGGCGACGCCAGCGCCGGGCGCGAAGCCCAGTCGATGGCGTTCTTGAGCACGCCCGGGACGCCGCGGTTGTACTCCGGCGTCGCGATCAGGAGCGCGTCCGCGTCGCGGATCGCCTGCTTGAAGGCGACGACGGAGTCGGGATCGCCGGCCGCCTCGACGTCGCCGTCGTAGAACGGCAGGTCGCGCAGGTCGTGCTCGACGAGCTCCACGCCCTCAGGCAGGAGCTCGCGGGCAGCCCGCAGGAGCGCTCGGTTGTACGAGCTCTCGCGCAGGCTGCCGGCGATTCCGAGGATCCGCATCGTTGGTTACGCCTTGACGGCCGAGACGGCCGCGGTGATCTCGACGGTCGTCGTGCCCCAGTCGAACGAGCCGCGCGCGTCGAGCAGGAGCCGGTCGTCGCCGGCCTTGCCCTGGCCGCGGCCGCGAATCCTGCCCTCGAGCTCGACCTCGAACGGCTGCTCCTTGACGAACAGGTTGCCGCGCAGCGCGAGGCGCTGCTCGTCGAGCGGCTCGACGGCGGTGGACTCGAAGCGGATCTCCGGGTTCGCGGCCGCGTCGAGGAAGTCGGGCGAGATCAGGTGGGCGTCGCGCTGCTCCTGGTCGGTGCGCAGCGAGTCGACGCGGATCGTGCCCGCGACCGACGGCTGCTCGCCGCCCTCGAGGCGACCCTCGAACTGCGTGAAGCGCCCGTTGATCGAACTGAAGAGGTCGCTCGTGTCGGTGACCTGGAAGCCGATCGTCGAGTGGACGGGGTCGACCGTCCAGGTGCCGGTGGGAATGATCTCGGCGGTGGTGATGGTGGGCATCTCTGGCTCTCTCCTTTTCCGTGGGGTATACTTGAGCCGTCAACAATATAGCACAGAAGGTTGAGGTGTCAAGTATTGAGCACGCAAGTACCAGTGCGCACTCCCGAGATCCAAGCGTGGGTCGCGCTGCTTCGCGCGCACGCCTCGAGCACGCGACGCTTCAACGCCCAGCTCGTCACCGAGCACGGCCTGACGCTGAACGACTACGAGGTCCTGCTGCACCTCGCGCACGCGGAGGGCAAGCGCCTGCGCCGCGTCGACCTTGCGGAGAGCATCCTGCTGACCCCCTCCGGGATCACCCGGCTGCTCGAAGGGCTGGAGCGCTCCGGCTACGTCGAGCGGGCCTCGTGCGCTAGTGACGCCCGTGTCACCTATGCGCACCTGACCGACGACGGCGAGGCGAAGCTCCGCGAAGCGGCTGACACGCACGTGGCCGGCATCCGCGAGTTCTTCCGCGATCGCTTCTCGAGAGAGGAGCTCACGGCTCTTGGCGGCCTGCTCGAGCGCCTGCCGCTGGACCCGACGAGCGACGTCAGCTGCACCCCGTGACGAAAACCTCGCAAAGAGCGCACTCCGACTTGTCGAGGGCCTTGTACGGACCTGTCGCCCCCGCTAGGTTGCCGCTTGCGCCGAGCACGGAGCGCGAGTAGGACGAAGCCCCACCGGGGGGCAGTACGCGGAAGCGGAAGGTCAACCGGTGTGGTGGACGGAAGCGCCACCGGCTCGGCGAATATTTTTGGTCCGCCCCGGAATAGAATGGCCGCCGCGGCCGTTCTACTGGTTGGCGGCGAACGCCTGCCCGGCGGTCGCCCGACACCGACGAGAAGTAAAGGAAGTGAGAAGAACCTGAGCACTGTGCTGGAAACTGCTGTACCCGCATTCCTGGAGGAAGCTGAGGACAACGGATCCATCGAAGAGACCGCCCTGGAGGCGTTCGCGCTCGAGCACGACCTCGACGAGGAGGAGCTCGCCGAGCTGCGTGCGGAGCTCGAGGCCCGGGAGGTCGAGATCGTCGCGCCTTCGCCTGCGATCGAGGAGGCCGTGGTGCACGCCGCGGCGCCGAGCCCGTCAGACGCGCTCTCGCTCTTCATGCACCGGGCCGGCCGCTACCCGCTGCTCACCGCGGCGGAGGAGGTCGCGCTCGCAAAGCGTGTCGAGCGGGGTGACCGCGAGGCCAAGGAGCGCATGATCAACTCCAACCTGCGCCTGGTGATCTCGATCGCCAAGCGCTACCAGCGGAAGGACCTGCCGCTGCTGGACCTCGTCCAAGAGGGCGTGATCGGGCTGAACCGCGCCGTCGAGAAGTTCGACTGGCGCAAGGGGTTCAAGTTCTCGACCTACGCCACCTGGTGGATCCGCCAGGCCTGCCAGCGGGCGATCTCGAACCAGTCCGCGACGATCCGCATCCCGACGCACGTCAACGAGCGCCGGGTCAAGCTCGCGCGGGCGCAGAGCCGCCTCGAGACGAAGCTCGGGCGGAAGCCGACCCGGGAGGAGCTCGCGGAGGAGGCCGAGCTCGACCTCGTGCACGTCGAGGAGGCGCTGGACGCCGTCGAGGCGAACGTCTCGCTCAACCGGCCGATCGGGTCGGAGGAGGACGGCGAGTTCGGCGACCTGTTCCACGACGAGTCTGCGGCCGACCCCGAGATCGACGCCGTCGACTCCCTCCGCCGGCGCGAGGTGCACGAGGCAATCGCGCAGCTCCCCGAGCGCGAGCGGCGAATCGTCGAGCTCCGGTTCGGCATCGGCGGCGAGCCGAAGGCGCTCGAGGCGATCGGCAAGGAGCTCGGCATCACCCGCGAGCGGGTGCGCCAGCTCGAGGCCGAGGCGCTGACGAAGCTCGAGCGCGAGCTCGCCGAAGCGGCCTAGGCGCCTACCACTTGGAGCGGCGCCCGCGGCGGCTCGTGTAGACGAGCTTCGCGGGCGCCGACTTCATGCCGGCGTCTTCGAACTGCTCGCTGTGCCCGAGGCGACGGGCGACGCGGCTCGTGTCGGCCTGCTGCTCGGGCAGGACGAGGGTGATCGCCGTGCCGCTGCGGCCGGCCCGGCCGGTGCGGCCGGTGCGGTGGACGTAGCCCTTGTCCTCCTCGGGCGGGTCGAAGTTGATCACGTGCGTGATGCCATCGAGATCGAGCCCGCGCGCGGCCACGTCGGTCGCGACGAGCGCCTCGACCGCGCCGCGCTCGAACTGCCCGAGCGCCCGCTCGCGCGCGGTCTGCGACATGTCGCCGTGCATCGCCACCGCGCGGACGTCCTGTCGCTTGAGCTTCTGCACGAGCCGGTCGGCACCGCGCTTCGTCCGGACGAAGACGAGCGTCGACTCGGACGCGCGGATGTGCTCGACGAGCGTCTCGACCTTGGTATCCGAGGTGACGGAGACGAAGCGGTGCTCGATCTCGCCTGGCTGCCGCACCGCCGAGAGCTGGCCTTCGATTCGCGTCGCGCCGCTCGTGTATCTGCGGGCTAGCTCCCCGACCTCCCCGTCGAGAGTCGCCGAGAAGAACATCGTCTGACGGTTGCGCGGCAGGCGCCGCACGAGCTTGTCGACCTGCGGCCGGAATCCCATGTCGAGCATCCGGTCGGCCTCGTCGAGCACGAACGTGCGCACCCGCGAAAGGTCGACAAGCCGGCGACTCGCGAGGTCCTCGAGCCGGCCGGGGGTCGCGACGAGGATGTGCGCTTCCTTGATCCGCTTGGCCTGTGACTTGAGCGGGACGCCGCCGTAGGCCGGCGCCACGGTCAGCCCGCGTGCCTTCGCGAGCGGGCGGAACTCCTCCGTCACCTGCGAAGCGAGCTCGCGCGTCGGAACGAGCACAAGCGCGGACGGGTGCGCGTCGCCAGGCTCGGTGCGCTCGACGATCGGCAGGACGAAGGCGAGCGTCTTGCCCGACCCGGTGGGCGAGCGGACGAGGACGTCCAGGCCCTGGAGCGCGTCGGGCAACGTCTGCGCCTGGATCGGAAAGGGATGCTCGATGGATTGGGCAGCGAGGGCGGCCGCGACGGGGGCGGACACGCCAAGCTGGCGGAACGACTGGTTCGACATCTGTTCGACTCCTTTGGGTTCGAGACTTGCCTGCCTCGAAACGCCCGTAGGAGGAACGAGAAGCTCATCTCACCGGGCGGCCGGATTGCCAACCCGTAGACGCACAATAGCAACCGGTCGCTACCCTCCCGCGATGCCGAACGAGAAGGCCGAGCACCTCACCGCTGCCCAGAAAGAGCAGCTCGAAGCCGAGCTCGCGGAGCTCGAGGGGCCGAAGCGCGCCGCCGTCGTCGAGGCGATCAAGACCGCGCGCGGCTTCGGCGACCTCTCGGAGAACTTCGAGTACCACGCCGCGAAGAACGAGCAGGGCCTCCTCGAGATGCGGATCCGTATGCTGCGCGACCGCCTCTCGCGCGCGGTGCTGGTCGACGAGGACGTCGCGGACACCGGCGTCGTCGGCGTCGGCTCGAAGGTCGAGCTCGAGGACGAGCAGGGCGGCCGCATGGAGGTCGAGATCTCGAGCGTCGGCGGCGTGTCGCCCGACTCGCCGGTCGGTCAGGCGCTGATCGGGATGAAGGCCGGGGACGAAGTCGAGATCGACGCTCCGAAGGGCGCGTGGCGCGCCCGCATCATCTCGGTCGGTCGCTAGCTCCTGACGCGCTAGCTCAGCACCTGCTCGGTCCGCGCGACCGCGACTGCCTCGAGCCGCGAGTGCACGTTGAGCGCGCGGAAGACGCCGCGGATGTGGTTGCGAACCGTCTCGATGCTGAGGTGGAGCTCGTCCGCGATCTGATGGGTCGAGTAGCCGCGGTCGAGCAGCCGTAGCACCTCGGCCTGGCGGGGGGTCAGGTGCGGGTGCGGCTCGGGCTCGTCATCCTCGGAGACGTTCGAGAGCTGGCCGAAGACGCCGATCACCCGGGTCCCGCTGTAGAGGCAGACCGAGCTGACGTCGACCAGCCTGCGGTCGCCGTCCTCGTCCACCAGGAGCACCGGCGCGTCGATGTCCTCCTCGCCGATCATGTGCCGGTAGAAGGCGTTACGTGCGCGCGCCGAGTCCTCCGGCGCGACGACCGACGTGAACTGGCGCCCGCGCACGTCGCCGACGAGCTCGATCCCGGCGGCGTTGACCCAGCGGATGATCCCGTGCTCGTCGATCACGTAGCTCGGGACTTTCACGCGGTCGAGTGCGCCTTCGACGTCGCCGCCCAGCTCTCGGAGTCGCGACATGCGGCATCCCTATCGCGCTTGGCAAGCGGTGGCATCGCCCGGAGTGGGCGATTCGTCAGGGAAGCAGGCGGAGCGCCAGCGCGACGTCTTCGCGCAGGTCCTCGAGCCCACGGATGTCCGCGGGGGCGCTCGACTCGCGCCGCTCCCGGACCTCGGCCAGAGCCGTGTCGATCGAGCCCAGCGCCTCGACGAGCCGCGCACGGCGCGACCTCGGGCTGGGCAGCTCCGGCACGACCTCCACCGACCAGTCCGAGTCGCCCGCGTCGAGGACGAAGGCGCGGCCGTCCAGCTCGTACCGGATCGCGCCCAGCGACTCTTCGCGCACCCACTCCTCGACGTCGCGGAGCAGCCCGGCGAGGTCGGCCGGCGCGCGACGCACCTCTGCGACGACGGACTTTACGTACTCGCTCTCGGCAACGAGCATCACGGACCGGCTGCGGCCGAGGCGCTGCGCGAGCCGCACGGCAGTAGCGAGCTCGACGACTTCGAAGCGGGCGGTGTCGGAGACCATGAATCGATAGTTCCCGGACCGGCCCGCGCCCAGCCTGACGCACGTGCGTCAATACGGCTTGTTCATGGTGACGCATGTGCGTCAATCCGCTTCATCCGCTTGGCACGACGACCCTCGGCGGCCCAAGGCCCAGAATCAGGAGCCATGCTGAACCGCTTTCCGTTCGGGCCGATGCGCGGCGTGCTCGCCGACGAGGCCGAGCGAGCGATCGACGCGGCGCTGGGGGGGCCCTTGCCGGAGATCGTCGGCCGGGCGATCGTCGAACGGCGGGTGGCCGAGCGCGTCGTGACGGCGATGCTCGACGCCTCGGCCCGGCAGGACGGCGCAGCCGACGCGGTCGAGCAGGTGCTGCGCAGCCCGGCGCTCGAGCGCTGGCTCGCGAGCGAGGACGCCGCTCGGCTCGCCGCGCTCGCAACCGACAGGATCGTGCAGAGCGAGGAGTTCAGGCGGACCCTCGCCGACCTGATCTCGAGTCCGGAGGTGCGCAGGGCGCTCACCGCGACCGCGGGCGGCTTCGGTGAGGACGCAGCGGTTGCGGCGCGGACCAAGGCACGAGGCGCCGACTTCCGGGTCGAGGCCTGGGTGCACAAGCTTCTTCGCCGGCCTGACCCCGCTCGGCCCGGCTTCGGAGGCTTCGCCTCGCGCGGGGTCGCGCTCGTCGTCGACGCCCTGCTGGCGCAGATCATCTTCCTGGTCGCCGCGGCCTCCATCGGGGTTGTGCTCGGGCTTGCGGGCGGGCTGGGGCCGGGCTGGCTCGAAGGGACGCTGGCCGCCGGCGGCTGGCTGATCGTCGTCGGCGCCTACTTCGCGACCTTCTGGAGCGCGACAGGAGAGACGCCGGGCATGGGTCTGATGCGCGTGCGCGTCGTCGCGCCGTCGGGCGAGGCGCCGTCGCTGCTGCGATCACTGGTGCGCGTCGTCGGGCTCGTGCTCGCGATCATCCCGCTCGGCGCCGGCTTCCTGCCGGCGCTCGTCGACTCGAGGCGGCGCGCGTTGCCGGACTACCTCGCAGGCACCACCGTCATCTACGAGCCGTGAGCGAGCTCTGGCTCGACGTCGCGGGCGCGCGGATGCACGCGCGGGTTCTCGGCGAAGGGCCGCCGGTCGTCCTCCTGCACGGCTACGGCGTCTCGGGCACCTACATGCTGCCGCTGGCCCGGGAGCTGTGCGGGTCGCACCGGGTGCTCGTTCCGGAGCTGCCGGGCCAGGGCAAGAGCGAGCCGCGCCCGGGCTTGCGAAGCGTGCGCGAGCTTGCGAACGCGCTCGGGGAGTGGCTCGAGGCCGCGGAGCTCGAACGGCCCGCGGTTGTCGCGAACTCGCTCGGGTGCCAGGTCGTGACCGAGCTGGCCGTGCGCGAGCCCGAGCTCCTCGGCCCGCTCGTGCTCGTCGGGCCGACGGTCGACCCGGACCGCCGGCGTGGGCGGCACCAGCTCTTCGCAGCGCTGCGCGATTCGGCACGCGAGCCGATGCGGCTCGTTGCGATCGCAGCGGCGGACGACGTCGCCGTCGGCCTCCGCGGGCTCGTAGCGTTGGCGAGGGCGGCGCTCGACGACCGGATCGAGGAGCGGCTGCCGCTGATCGAGCAACCGACGGTCGTCGTCCGCGGCGGCGCCGACGAGTTCGTCAGCCCCGAGTGGGCGGAGCAGGTCGCGTCGCTGCTACCCGACGGTCGTCTGGTCGTCGTTCCCGGGGAGCCGCACGCCGTTCACTTCACGCGGCCGGCAACCGTCGCCGGAGTCGTCCGCGAGCTCCTCCTCGAGGAAGCCGGCGATGCGCTCGGCGACCGCGTCCGGCTGCTCGAGCATCGGCACGTGCCCGCACGGCAGGAGCTCCAGGCGCGCGTGGGGCACGAGGCGCTGCCACTCCTCGGCGACCCATAGCGGCACGAGCCGGTCCCGCTCGCCCCACAGGAGCAACGTCTGCGCGCGAACCCTGGGCAGCTCGGCTCTCAGGTCGCGCGAGGAGACGTAGGCGATGTCGTGCGCGAGCCCGAGCGGCCCCGCTCTCAGCGCGTCCGAGACCACGAGCGGCAGCGAGCGGCGGAGGTCGTACAGCGTCTCGACGAGCGGTACGCCGCGGCCCAGCACGCTGCGCCCGCACGGGATGCCTGCCGGCGCGACCAGCACGAGCCGCCCCACGCGCTCTGGCCTGAGTGCGGCGAGCTCGGCGGCGACGAGCCCTCCGAGCGAGTGGCCCGCGAGGTCGACCCGGCTGAGCTCCGCCTCCTCCAGCCTACGGGCGAGCCATGCTGACAGCTCTGCGGCCGGAACGGTCCGGCGCAGGCGAGGAAGGTCGATTGCGTGGACACGGCGCATCCCGGCGAGCCGCTCGAGCACGCGCGACCACCAGCGCCACGAGCCTGCAAGGCCGTGCACCAGGACGAGCGGCTCGCCGCTGCCGACGACCATCTCGACCGGTCGCTTCATACCAGGCGCACGATGCCACGGCCACCGCCGGCTGGGAACCTCCCCGAAGCTGAACGGCTTGAGGGCGAGTACCGCCGGCGAGGCTGCGACGCGCGAGCGGGCCGCCGGGGTCTGGTGGCTCTTCCTCGTGATCGGCATCCTCTGGCTCGTGTTCGCGCTGCTCGTCTTCCGCGTCGACGCGAGCACGGTGCACGGCATCGCCATCCTCACCGGGTTCGTCTGCCTGGCCGCGGCTGGCCTCGAGTTCCTGAGCGCGGCGACCGTCCACGGCGGCTGGCGGATCGTCCGCCTGGTGCTCGGCCTCGCGTTCGTCGTGATTGCGGTCCTCGCGTTCATCCACCCGCAGAACACCTTCAGCGCCCTTGCGACGATCTTCGCCTTCTACCTGTTGCTTTCCGGGCTCTTCCAGATCGCGTGGGCGCTCGTCGAGAAGGGCGAGCTCTGGTGGCTGCGCCTGCTGGCCGGGCTCGCCGAGGTGCTGCTCGCGTTCTGGGCGGCCGGCAACTTCGGGCATAAGGCGTTCCTGCTGATCGTCTGGGTGGGCGCGGGCGCGCTCGTCGCCGGCATCACGCAGATCTCGTACGCGTTCGAGCTCCGCGAGCACGCGGGGCCCGCCGAGGCCTAAGCGTCAGCCGCGGACCGAAGGAAGCCCGCGCAGGCCGCTCTCGTCGATGCCGAGCGTGACGATGTCGGTCTGGAGCGACTCGACAGCGTCGGCCGGCACGGCGATCTCCCGCTTCCACCAGAGGTGTCCGCGCTTGAGCCCGAGCGACCGGATGACGCCGTTGTCGCCCACGTCGAGGCCGTGCACACAGCCGAGGTGGTGCTCGTCGGCCGAGTACACGTCGCTCGAGGCCCGCAGCTCCACCTCGCCTTTCGGGACGCGGTCGTAGACCACGCTGACGTTCGGGTCGAACTCCTCCCCGGTCGGGTCGAGCGGAGCGTACGTCGGGGCGACGAGCACGTCCTCGACGCCGATGCCCCATTTGTCGCCTTCCTCGGGATGCTCGCCCGCCGGGAGGTACGCGAACTCGCGCACGGGCTCGAACCCGTCGAGCACCTCCGACGTGCAGCTGAGCGCGAGGCCGTCCGCATCCTCGTGCGCCAGCTCGACGGGCACCAGGCGCGCCGCCTCGCGGTGGCCCTTCGGCTCGACGACGAGGTGCGTGACGCGCTTCGCCGGCGCGTCCACGACGAGGTTCGCCAGCTCCCGCTCCGCGCCGTCGGAGCAGCGGACGCGGCTACCGAGATCGAGCTTCACGCCGCGCGGCTAGATCGACTCGCGTTGGTGGCGTTTGTCGTAGATCCACCCGAACGCGAGCGCCACGATGCAGATGAACGCCAGGGCGCCGAAGAAGCCCCACGAGTACCAGGCGGCCCCGATCAGGATGAACAGGATCATCCCGCCGATTCCGATCGCCAGCGCGACCCCGACCACCCAGAGCCAGAACTTCCACCCAAAGCCATCGTCGTCCATGCCGCTCCCTTCTTCACCGCCGGAGTTCTAGGGCTCCAGGCTCGATCGTCCGCCGTCGACGGGCATCGCCCCGACCGGGTGAAAGGCGTCACTCGGCGGCTTGGGCCGTTGCCGGCGCCAGGTGAAGGCCGCGCCGAGTCCGAGCAGCAGCGTCGGAACTGCCGTCAGGAAGCGGTAGACGAGCACGGCGGCGACGACGCCGGCGTTGTTGCCGCCGAAGCCGACGAGCGTGCCGGTCAGCGCGAGCTCGACGACGCCGATCCCGCCGGGCGTGATCGGGATCGAGCCGACGAGCCGCGCGAGCGACCAGGCGGCGAAGGCCTCGACGGCGGTCACCTGCGCCGCCGAGACCCCCAGCGTGCGCAGCGAGATCAGCAGGAGCAGGAAGACGGTCAGCTGCCCGGCGAGCGAGGCCAGGGTCAGGAGGGGCCAGCGCCGCTCGAGCAGGTCGCCCGCCTCGTTGCGGAAGCGCTCGAAGCTCTTGCCGTTCCACTTGACGGGCCCGCGGCGGCACTTGCCGAGCGCCCAGTCGGCGAAGCGGGCGGCGACGTTGCCGATGTCCTCGGCAAGGCGGTCGCTGACCAGCACGAGCACGAAGCCGGCGATCACGACGCCGAGGATCGCGACGCCGACGAACGCGACCGTGGCGAGCGCGGCCGTGCTCTCGCCCTCGATCGCGAGCAGGAAGACCGCCACGATCGGGAAAGTCAGGTTGAGGAACTGGTTCCAGAGGCCGGTGAGCGTGATCGCGCGCGTCACGTCGTTCAGCGCGAAGCCCCACTTGCGCAGGATCCCGTAGGAGCCGGCGACGCCGGCCGCGATGCCGCCCGGCACGACGATCGAGAGCGCCGTCGACGCCTGCGTCACGGTCAAGGCCTGCATGAACGTGAGACCGGGGAGCGCGACCATCCACGGAGGGGCGAAGGTGGCGAGGTTCAGGGCCGTCGCACCGAGGAGCAGCAGGATCTGCTGCCACGAGAGGTCCTTGACCACGTCCCACACCTGGCCGTAGTTGGCGATCGTCGGCAGGAAGTAGACGAACGTCGCAACGACGATCGCGAGGCTCGCGGCGGCGAGCAGGAGCCGTTTGGTCAGCGGCTTGCGCAGGAACTTCACGACGCGGCTCTCGCGTGGACGAGCGTCTCGCCCGGGTCGAGGATCCGCACCGACACCTCGGGCGCGAGCTCACCCGCGAGGCGCTCGAACTGCTCGGCGGGCTCGCGCAGGACGTCGCCGTCGCGGCTCATCCCCATGCGTAGGTACGTCCCCCAGTGGATCGGGATCGCAACTCGCGGCTGCAGCAGGCGCAGCGCCTCGGCAGCCTGGCGCGGGTCGAGGTGGCCGCGGCCGACGCGCGGGCCCCAGCCCGCGACCGGCAGCAGTGCGACGTCGAGCGGCGCGAGCCGCCGCATGCCGTCGAACAGATCGGTGTCGCCGGCGAAGTAGACGCGCCCCGGGGTCGAGACGACGTAGCCGAGCGACGCCGACGCGCCGACCCACCGGCGCGCCGAGTGGGCCGCGTGCGTGGCGCGCACGGTCAGGCCGTTCAGCGGGAGCTCGTCTCCCTCGCCGAGCTCCACGACCGGTCCGAGCCCTCTCCGGGCGAGCAGGCGGCCCGCGCCGTGCGGGACGACGAAGCGCTTGGCGTGCAGCCGCCGCAGGGACGCGACGTCCAGGTGGTCGTAGTGCACGTGCGAGACGAGCACGGCGTCCAGCTCGTCGTCGAGCGGTGCGGGAGGCGGCGCGACGCGGCGGAGGTGCATCACGCGCGGGCGCAGGAGCGGATCGGTGAGGAGCCGCGTCCCGGCCGCTTCGAGCAGGACGGTGCTGTGCCCGAGCCAGGTCAGGCTCAGCTGCTGAGCGGGCGCCGGCACTCCTGCCTGTCGGCCGTCAGCGCGTGCAGTGCGGGCAGTACGGCGTCTCGATGCGGCGGCGGCAGGACGCGCAGCGGCGGCTGGTCGAGCGGACGGCGAGCAGGTTGCCGGCGCAGGCCCATGCGGAGCATCACCAGCGTGACGACGACTGTAAGCGAGACCTCGAGCAGTATGTGGGGATTGGGCATCATGCCGACAGTCCACCGTACCCGCCTGCGCGGCTCATCGCCCGAACGGGGTGAACGGTCAGGCAGCCGGGAGCTGCTGCGCGCCGCTGCTCTCGGCCGGGAACTCGCGGATCGTTTGGCGCCGCAGATATTCGGTGCCCACGTAGGCGAGCGCGAACAGGAAGAGGAGCGGGTAGATGCGCTGCGCGTCCGTCGGCCCCGCGAGCAGGACGAGGACCAGCACGAGCGTGACCGCGCCGTAGAGCACGACCGGATGGTCGCGGATCGTCGGCGCCGACACGCGCCGGCACCAGGTCGCCGGCCGCGACGGCCCGGCTATCCAGGCCGCGAAGATGACCACGAGCCCGTAAATGACCGCGTTCTCGCCGACGTTGCGCAGCAGCTCCGTCCCGATCGCCCAGGTGGCCGTCACGGCCTTCTTCGCGTCGGGGTTCGAGGTCAGCTGGTCGACGAGGTAGTTGCCGGCGAAGCGGCGCACGACGAGGACGAGCAGGCCCACCACGAGGATGCTCACGCCCGCGCCGAGCAGGATCTTCCGCCGGTCTCGGCTGAGGTACATGGCGAGCGCGTAGAGCGCGATCACGAGGAAGATGAGGAAGTAGCTGAGCACGCGGATCACTTTCACGGACTTCCGCGCCGTGTCGAGCTGGTTGCCCTTCATGATCGTGATCTTTCCCGCGTCCGCGGGTAACTTGCCCTGCAATCTGGAGCCGATTCCGGTCTGCTGCTCGAGCTGCTGCAGGATCGGTTGCAGGTTCAGGACGACGTTGCCGTTGTCGGTCTGGAGGGCACTGTGCTTGCCATCCAGGACAGCGATGAAGCGCTTGTGGGCGCGGCGGTTCGCCTCGCGCCAGAGCTGCTGGACCCTCGGCCGCGCGAGGAGGCCGTCCGTTGCCCGGATCGCGACCTGCTGCAGCCCCAGCGCGATCTGGGGCGCGAGCGGCTTGACCGGCGGCGGCAGCCGCTGCTCGAGCTGCTGGCTGACGTTCACGTTCTCGTACAGCTGGTTCACGAGGTAGACGGAGAGCGCCGAGCGGATCTGGTCGTTCTCGAGCAGCTGTGAGCTGGCGTTCGTCCAGTTGTCCGTGCTCAGCGCCTGGCGCTTGACCCAGACGTTGAGCGCTGCGACGAGCGCGATGATCGCCGCCAGGACGACGATCGTCCAGGGCACCCACGATCGCCAGGCGAATCGCTCGTGATTTGCCTGAGGCGCCGCGGCGGCTTGAGCCGGTTGGGCCACGAGGCCAGGTTCCGCCAGTACTAACTGGGTTGCATCACCCAGTGCGGGTGACGCGCGGGATCAGGCGACGCCGTCGGTCTCGCCCGAGAGGTAGAGCAGCGCCGCCTTCACTCGCCGGCTGACGTTCTCGCTCTCGCGCAGGCCGAGCTTCAGGAAGATGCTGTTGATGTGCCGCTCGACGGCGCGCTTCGTCACGACGAGCTTCTCGGCGATGGCGGCGTTGCTCCTGCCTTCGGCGATCAGGCCGAGGATCTCGAGCTCGCGCGGCGTCAGGCTGTCGAGCGGCGTGTCCCGCCGGCGGCGCTGGATCTCGAGCAGCTCGTCGACGATCAGCGGGTCGACGACCGAGCCGCCGTCGGCCACCGTCACCACGGCGCGGACGAGCTCGTCGCGGTTCTTCAGGCTCTCCTTGAGCAGATAGGCGCGGCCGTGCGAGCCGTCCTCGAACAGGAGGACCGCGTAGGTCGGCTCCGCGTGCTGGCTGAGGACGACTACGCCGACCTTCGGCCGTGTCTCTCGCAGCTCGTTGGCTAGCCGGATCCCTTCGTCGCGGTGGTCGGGCGGCATCCGGATGTCGGTCAGGACGACGTCGGGCTCCTCGCGGTCGATCGCCGAGCGCAGCGAGTCGGCGTCCTCGCAGACGGCGACGAGGTCGATGCCCGCTGTGCCCTCGAGCAAGGCGACGATCGCCTCGCGGGCCAGGAAGCTGTCGTCGCCGATCACGACCCGTAGCGCGCTGCCGTCCCTCACTCCGCAGGAACCGTACCGCGCACGCTGGTGCCGGCGCCCGGTGCCGAGCGGATCTCGAGCCGGCCGCCGACGGCGCCGATCCGGTCGCGCATGCTGACGAGGCCGATGCCGTCGCCGGTGGCGCCGTGATCGAAGCCCGGGCCGTCGTCGCGGACCTCGAACACGAGCTCGTCGTGGGTGCGAGCAAGCGTCACGACCGCCTGCACGTCCGCGCCAGCGTGCTTGGCGGCGTTCTGGAGCGCTTCGAGCGCGCAGTAGTAGACGGCGAGCTCGACTCCGGCCGGCGCGCGGCCGATGCCGCGGTCGACCATCCGCACCCGGATCGGGGCCCGGCCCGCGACCGCTCGCAGGGCCGGCGCGACACCGGCGTCGTGCAGGAGCGGCGGGTAGATCCCGTGCGCAACTGCGCGGAGCTCGCTGGCCGCCGCCGCGGTCTCGGCCGCAAGCGCCTCGAGCTCCTCGCGCAGCCCAGCCTGATCGGTCTCCTCGCTGGCGACTGCGAGCCTGAGCTGGATCGTCGTCAGCCGCTGCTGCGCCCCGTCGTGCAGGTCGCGCTCGAGCCGGTGGCGCTCTTGCTCGACCGAATCGACGATGCGCGCGCGCGACGCCTGCAGCTCGCCGACCAGGGTTGCGTTCTCGAGCAGTGTCGCCGCCGTCACGCCGAGACCTTGCACGATCTCGAGATCCTCGTTGAGCGCGATGTCGTGCACGAGCGCGAGCGACGGCAGGTCGCGGCTTGCGATCAACGTGACGGCGCGCGCGGTCGTGGGGCTCGGAAGGTCGTAGATGCGGCCGCCCACGTCGACGAAGCTGTTGCGCTCGTCGCTCCAGAGCGCGAGCTCGAAGGACGGGTCGCCCAGCGTGTCGCGCAGGAACTCCTCGACCCAGGTCGGCGTCACGGCCTGCGGCGAGACGCGGGACATCTCGCGCCACATCGCCGACGTCGCGATCAGCCGGCCGCGCACCAGCCCGAAGAGCAGCGCGACCGGAATCGCGAGCGCCCCCGCCGCCGTGGCGACGCGGAAGGCGGCGCCCGGCGGGGAGATCGCCTCGCTGACGATGCTGTAGGTCCCGAAGCTCGCGGCGAGGATGATTGATGCGTAGATGAGCGGGGTGAGCGCCCGGCGCCGCACGAGTGGCTCCGAGGCCGCCTTCTGGGCGAGCAGCACGATTGCCGCCAGGACGATCAGCGCAGTCGCGGAGTTGGCGGCCAGCCCGAGCGCGTGCGTGACGCCGCTCGAGCTCTGGACGAGCTGCAGCGCGTTGCCGGGGCAGTTGCTCGTGCAATCGCTGAGCGGACCGCCATGCGGCAGCTGGTTCGCGAAGACCAGCAGCACGGCCCACGGGATGACGGTCAGCGCTACCGCTGCGGCGACGAAGCGCCGCTCGAACGCGGACTGGGGCCGGCCGCGCGGGAAGCTCGCGAACAGGTAGGCGAAGTAGACGACGAGCACCGCGAGCGCGACGCGTCCCACGGTGTACGGGAACGACTCGTCGACGTCGGTGAGCGCGGTCACCGTGTACACGAAGGCCACGCCCGTGATCAGCGGCCCGAGCCGGCTTGCGGGCCGCCGAGCCCATGTGTAGATGCCGGCACCGGCATAGGCCGCGACGATCAGCCCCTTCCCGACGGCCATCGCCTCGGGGTGCGAGACGAGGGGGCTTCCCCACACGAACCAACCTGCGAGCACCGACGCTGACGCCCCTGCGAGGCCGAGCGCGGCGATGGAACGGGGAGCCGCGGTCGTCAGCCGCTCGGCAGCTTTGGCCGGCGCCGCATGTGTAGACACACCAGCAGAATACGGAGACTCGGCTTACAGAGACAATTCAGTCTCGCGTCGTATCCGCATCCCGACCGTGGTGCACGCACCACCGCTGGGTCCGTGCGCGGCCGCACGAAGAGTCGTGGAGGCGCCATTGGACGCCGTGTCGCCAGGACGGATCATGGCGGGGCGATGCCCGCCGCCTCGCCTTCTTCTCTTGCCGCGCCTAAGCGCGGCCGCGCATCCGTCCGCCGGAGCGGCGTGGCCGAGGCGCGCCCGTTCGATTTTCTCGAGTCGCGGATCCAGGTGCCGGCGCCGCGCGCCGGGACGGTCTCGCGCACCGGCCTCGTCAACCGCTTGCGCGCGAGCACCTGCGCCTCGGTTGCGACCGTCGTCGCGCCGGCGGGATACGGCAAGACGACGCTGCTGTCGCAGTGGGCGGCGCGCGACACCCGGCGCTTCGCCTGGGTCACGGTCGACGACCGCGACAACGACCCGGTCGTCCTGCTCCGGCACATCGCCGCTGCGCTCGCGCGTGAGGAGCCGCTCGAGCGGTCCGTCGTGGAGGCGCTGCGGTCGCCGCGGCCGACGATCTGGGCCGCCGCAGTTCCCCGTCTCGCTGCAGAGCTCGCTGCGCGGAGCCCGATCGTGCTCGTCCTCGACGACGCGAACCTGCTGCACGCGCGTGCCGCGCTCGAGGCGGTCGAGGCGCTGATCGACGACGAGCTGGAGGGCTCGATGGTCGTGCTCTCGGGCAGGGTTGCGCCGAAGCTGCCCCTTGCGCCGCTCCGAGCGCGGGGTCTGCTCCTCGAGCTCGGCGTCGACGACCTCGCACTGACGGGCCGCGAGGCCCGCATGTTGCTGGGCGCTGTGGGCGTGCGGCTCGACGACGACCGGGCCGAGGAGCTCGTCGAGCAGTGCGAGGGCTGGGCTGCCGCGCTCTACCTGGCGGCGCTCTCGATCCGCGACGGCAGGCAGGCCGGCTTCGAGTCCGTCCGCCTCGCCGGCGACGACCGCTACCTCGCCGACTACTTCCGCGCCGAGTACCTGTCGCACTTGCGGCCGGGGCCGCTGCGCTTCCTGCGCCGTACCGCCGTGCTCGAGCGCCTCAGCGGACCGCTCTGCGACGCGATCCTCGACGACGAGGGCTCTGCCCGCGAGCTCGAGAAGATCGAGCGCGCGAACTTGTTCCTCGTTCCGCTCGACAACCGGCGCGAGTGGTACCGCTACCACCATCTCTTCCGCGACCTGCTCCAGCATGAGCTGCTCGAGTCCGAGCCTGAGCTCGTCCCGCAGCTGCAAGCGAACGCCGCGGACTGGTTCGAGGCGGACGGCGACCGGGAGTCGGCGCTCGAGCACGCCTTCGCGGCGGGCGACACGAGCCGTGCGGCGGCGCTCTTCTCGGACGTCGCCCTCGCCGTCTACCACTCCGGCCGCGTCGCGACGATCGAGCGCTGGCTCGACCGCTTCGAGGAGGAAGGGCTGCTGGAGCGGCATCCAGAGGTCGCGGTGCGCGGCTCGATCGTGCACGCGCTGCGCGGCCGCGCGGAGGAGGCGTCGGACTGGCTGGACGCGGCCGCGCGCGGTGTCTCCGCGAAGGCACGGTCGTCGGTCGCTCCCGCGGTGTCGGTCATGCGGGCCTGGCTCTGCAAGAAGGGCGCGCGGCGCATGCTCCGCGACAGCGAGGCCGCCCTCGACGAGCTTCCGGCGAAGAGCATCTGGCGGCCGGGGGCGCTGCTGTCGCAAGGTGCCGCGCAGGTGGTGCTCGGGCGCTACGAGCGCGCATCCGAGCCGCTCGCCGAGGCCGCGGAGCTCGCGGCTGCCGGCGGGCTCGTCGACACCGAGGTGCTCGCGCTCGGCGAGCAGGTGCTCGCTGCGAGCCAGCTCGACGACCACGAGGCCGCGGACGAGCTCGAAGAAGCGCTGCAGGCGGTGGTCGCGGCCGGAGGCGTCGAAGGGCACCCGCCTCGGGCGCTCGCGCACGCGACGCATGCGCGCGCACTGCTGCGACGCGGCCGCTGGAACGAGGCGCGAGCCGCCATCACCGCCGCCCGCGAGTCCACGCGGCACGTCATGGACGCCCTCCCGTGGCTGGCCGTCCAGCTTCGGCTCGAGCTCGCCCGCGCGCTTGTGACGCTGCGTGACACGAGCGCCGCTGCCGAGCTGCTCGAAGAGGCGCGGGAGCTGCTCGAGCGATCCCCGAACCTGGGAACGCTCGCCGAGCAGGTGGACGAGGTCCAGCACGAGATCGACGTCAGCCCGGAGCCGGAGGGCGTGCACCACACGGGACTGACCCCGGCCGAGCTGCGGCTGCTCCCGCTGCTCGCGACCCACCTCTCCTTCCGCGAGATCGCCCAGCAGCTGTTCGTCTCCCGCAACACGATCAAGACCCAGGCGATCTCCGTCTACCGCAAGCTCGGCGTCTCCAGCCGCAGCGAGGCGGTCGCCGAGGCCCAGCGCCTCGGGCTCGATGAGCACCTCCGCGTGCTCGTCACCAGCGACCACTGAGCCCGGTTCATGCCAGGCGGGTGATGGCGCGGCGCGCGCCCGCTGGTGATGTTGGTGTCGTAGTGGTCGACACGCCCGAGCGGGTCCTTCGGCGGCTCGCCATCCGCGACGACTCCTTCATCCGGGGTGTGCTCGCCGCGGCGGAGGACCCCGGCACGGCCGAGCCCCTCGACGCGAGGACGTGCGCGATGACGCGGATCGCCTCGCTGATCGCCCTCGACACCGCGTCGCCGTCGTACTTCACGCCGGTCGACGAAGCGCGCGCGGCCGGCGCGACGGATGCGGAGATCGTCGGCTGTCTCGTCGGTCTGATGCCGGTCGTGGGCGTCCCGCGGGTCGTGTCGGCGGCGCCGAAGCTCGCGCTCGCGCTCGGCTACGACGTCGTGGCTGCGCTCGAGGAGTCCGACTCGGCGGTGCTCTGAGCCTGCGCCCGGTTGAGGTCGCGCAGGATGTGGACGGCGGCCGAGAGGAGCGGCGCGGCGAGGATCAGGCCGATCGCCCCGAAGATGCAGCCGCTCGCGATCGTCGCGACGAGCACGACCAGTGGATGCAGGTCGAGCGCCGATCCCATCGCGAACGGCTGCACGATGTTCTGCAACAGGCCGTTGGCGAGGATGACGATCACGAGCATGATCAGCGCCGTGCCCGTCCCGCTGGCGCCGAGCGCGATGATGACCGCGAAGGCGCCGGCGACGAACGCCCCGATGAACGGGATGTAGGCGAGCACGAAGGTCACCACGGCGATCGTGCCGGCGAGCGGGACGCCGAGGATCAGCGCGCCGAGGCCGACCACGACGCCGTTGAAGGCGGCGACGATCGTCACGCCGAGGAAATAGCCGCGCAGTGAGCGCAGCACGCCGCCCGTGATCGTCTGGGCGACGGTCGGGGGCACGCCGAGGTGGTGGTCGACCCAGCGCCGCATCGAGGGTCCGTCCTTCAGCAGGAAGAAGACGCTGAGGAGCGCGAGCGACAGAGTGAAGGCCAGCGAGGTCAGGCCCTTGATCCCGCTGATCACTCCCTTCGTGAGCGTGGAGATCATCGCCGGGACGTCCTGCTTGAGCTGGTCGCTCGCGCTGGAGGCACCGGAATCGCTGACGCCGAGGCTCGTCGCCCACGACTGCAGCTTTGCCACGCCTTCGTCGGCGTGGATGGCGATCGCGTCGTGCTGTGAGGTGATGCCGCCGATCACGAGCAGGATCATCGTCACCGTCGCGACGAGGATCCCGAGCAGCACGAGCACCGTTGCGAGCGCACGCGGCATGTGGCGCGTCAGCCGGGCGACGAGCGGCGAGGTCACCGCCGCCACGATCATCGCCGCGACGACGGGGGCGGTGATCGTGTACGTCGCCCCGAGGAACCATCCCAGCCCGACCAGGACTGCAAGCACGCCGACCAGGAGCCAGGAGGTCCGGCCGAGGTCGCGCAGCCAGCGCGGCGCGGCAAAGGTCGAGCCCAGTGCGCTGAGCTCGTCCGAGGGGATCGGCTCAGGGGTGGCGGCGACCGGGGCAGGCTCCCCACGGCGTCGTAGGAGGTTCATCATGTTCACGGTCCGCCGCTCCGCCTCAGGGCGGGGACGCGGCGCCGAGGAGTCGCCGGGGCGCCGCGCCCGCCGTTGTTCCTCACACCCGCAGCCGCTTCCCGGCGTACGCGGCCAGGCCGTAGATGATCAACACGTCGACCGAGAACATCAGCAGTCCCCAGACCGGGTAGGCCGGGATGAACGCCAGCTGGCCGAGCGCGTTCACCGACGCGACGCCGATGCCGAACCAGCGCGCGATCTCGCTCCCCGAGAGCAGCACCATCGACGCGACGATCTGGCCGACGCCGAGGATCAGCACGATCCAGCCCCAGGTGTTCAGGTCGCTGAAGACGTAGTGCGCGTCCGCGACGAAGACGTGGGCGCTCGAGATCGCTGCGATGCCCTCGAAGAAGTTCCAGATCCCGAGCAGGCCCATCATGATCGCCGCGAACAGGACCCAGCCCTGGCCGGACGGCTCGTCGCCGTACCCCCTGTCCGACGGCGGCTGGTCGTGACGCTCCGAGGGGCCGTAGTCCTGCGTCGTACGCATCTCTGCTCCTCCTTCCGTTTCGACCGTGGCAGGAGGAAACCTTTGCCGGCCCGGAGCGGCATCGCCCGGATGGGATGAGCCGGTCCGGGGCGGGCTTCATCCGATCGGGGCGATGCATCGACGAGGTCTTTCGAGCGACGCTGCAGAGGTGGCAGAGCTGGTCGCGATCGGGTACCCCGACGAGACGTCCGCTCTCGCCGCGGAGAAGGAAGCACAGCGGCTCGCGGACGAGCTGATCATCCAGCCCGACGCGATCGCGGTGATCGTCCGGCACGCCGACGGCAAGTACCAGGTCACGACCACCCATCATGCCGTCGGCTCCGGCGCGACCTGGGGGATGTTCTGGGGATTCTTCTTCGGGCTGCTCTTCTTCGTGCCGGTACTCGGGATGGGGATGGGGGCGGGCCTCGGCGCGCTCTTCGGCAAGCTCGAGCAGGCGGGCATCGACAAGGAGTTCCAGGCCCAGGTGCGGGAGATGCTCAGACCCGGGACCTCGGCACTCTTCCTCGTGCTCGAGGATGCGACGCCGGAGACGGCGGTCCGGGCGCTCGGGCGGTACGGCGGGACGATCCTCAAGACCTCGCTGTCCAGGGAAGTCGAGAGGAAGCTGCAGTGTGCTCTGCACGGAGCAGACGACAGAGATACGGTCACGGTCTAACCCAAGAAAGCGAGGTACGAACATGCCCTTCGTTCGACGACGACCCCTGCTGCGCGCGGCAGTTGTCGGCGGCGCCGCCTACCACGCCGGCAAGCGCGTGCAGGGGGGCCGCGACGAGGACGCCGAGCGCGACGCCCGGCTCGACGAGCTCGAGCAGCAGCAGGCCGCTCCTCCGCCGGCGGCTCCGGCCGCCGGCGGCATCACGGACGACGCGATCGAGCAGATCCAAAAACTCGGCGCGCTGAAGGAGCAGGGCCTCCTCAGCGACGAGGAATTCGAGGCGCAGAAGCGCAAGCTCCTGGGGACCTGATGAGCAGCGACTCGACACCCAACATGGCGTTCGGGCCTGTGCAGATGCTCGTGGTCGGGTTCGCCGGCACCGAGTTCACCGGCGAGATCATGGAGGAGCTGAAGCGGCTCAAGGAGGCGGACATCGTCCGCCTGGTCGACATGATCGTCGTGCGGAAGCAGGACGGCCAGGTCGAGACCATTCAGGCCAGCGACCTCAGCGTCGAGGAGGCCGAGGACTTCGGCGCCCTCGTCGGCGCGCTGATCGGCGCCGGCATGGGCGAGGAGGAAGGCGTCGAGGCCGGCCTGATCGCCGGCGCCGAGGCCGGCTCCGACGGCCACATCATCGACGAGGACGAGGTCTGGTATCTGGCGGACGCGGTTCCGGAGGGCACGACCGCCGCGGTCGCGCTGCTGGAGCACCGCTGGGCGATCCCGCTCCGCGAGAAGATCGTCGCGAAGGACGGGATCGTGCTCGCGGACGCATGGATCCACCCGGCCGATCTGATCGCGATCGGCGCGATGGCGGCCGAGGCGACGGGAACGCGGGCGGACTCATAGAAGCGCGAGTCGGAGCGCGCGGGGCTAGCCCGCGCGCTCCGACACATGGTCGTGGTGGCGCCGCGCTCGGCGAAGCTGGTCGTATGGTGGGCCCCTCGTCACCGGAGCCATGCCTCGGAAGGCCGCTCGGTGATGGGGTGGTGAACACGCCTGTGGAGAAGCGCTGAGAAGAAGCTTTGGAACAAGAAGGCCACCCCGACGCGCACACGGCGCCATCGACGTCAGTTACGCCGAGTCCTCTCGAGCTTCTCCGGAGCCGCTCTTACGTTGCGTTGCTCGTGTTGGGCGCGATCGTCGGAGTACCGGTGGCGGCAGCCGCGTACTTCTTTCTCGAGGGCGTCGCCAAGCTGCAGCAGTATCTCTTCGGCACCCTGCCCGGCGACCTCGGCTTCGAAAGCCAGCCCGCCTGGTGGCCGATTCCGCTGCTCGCGTTGAGCGGCCTGCTGGTGGCGCTCACAATCCAGTACCTACCGGGAACGGCAGGGCACAAGCCGGCGGAGGGGTTCAAGGCATCCGGACCCGTGCCGCCGATCGAGCTCCCCGGGATCGTCATTGCCGCGTTCGCCACCCTCAGTCTCGGGGTCGTCCTTGGCCCGGAGGCGCCCCTGATCGCGATCGGCAGCGGCCTCGGAGTCCTCGCCGTCCACTTGGTCAAGCGCGACGCGCCTGAGATGGCCAGTGGCGTGATCGGTGCCGCCGGGAGCTTCGCCGCGATCAGCACGCTCCTCGGCTCGCCTCTTCCGGCCGCGTTCCTGATGATGGAGGTGGCCGGGATCGGCGGCGCGATGCTAGGAGTCGTGCTCGCGCCCGGGCTGCTCGCTGCCGGTATCGGCTCGCTGATCTTCATCGGGCTCGACAATTGGACCGGCTTCGGCACCTTCTCGCTCGCGGTCCCGAACATCCCTCCGGCCGGCAGCCCGCGTGTGTCCGAGTTTCTGTGGGCGATCGTGGTCGGCCTCATCGCCGCGATCCTCGGCGCCGGCGTCAAGCGGCTGGCCCTGCTGCTGCAGCCGATCGTCGAACGCCGAATGCTGCTCCTGACGCCCGTTGTCGGCATCGCGATCGGAGTCGTCGTACTGATCTTCGTCGAGGTAACAGGGAGGAGCTCAGCCGAAGTGCTCTTCTCGGGGCAGAATCAGCTCCCAGGCCTGATCGAAGGCGCCGCCGGCTGGAGCGTCGGCGCGCTCCTGATGGTTGTCCTCTGCAAGGGCCTCGCGTACAGCTTCTCGCTGAGCAGCTTCCGAGGCGGCCCCATTTTCCCGAGCATGTTCATCGGCGCTGCCGGCGGCATTGCGCTTTCGCACCTTCCCGGATTGCCGATGATCGCGGGTGCCGCAATGGGTATCGGCGCGATGATGGTCGCAATGCTGGGACTCCCGCTCACCTCCGTCCTCGTCGTGAGTGTGTTCCTCGAGGCCGACGGCCTGACCCTGATGCCGCTCGTCATCGTCGCTGTCGTGGTCTCCTACGTCGTCTCAGCCCGTCTCCCTAGTTCACCCGGCTCCGCGGCCCACTCATAGGCACCAGCCATCAGCAAAGCCGCGCTTTGGTCGCGATCGTTATCGGAGGCGCGGTCGAACGGCTCGGCGGCCGCCGGCTGCGTGCGCCGTGTCGCTCAAAGCTCCAGGAGGGTCGAGCCTGCGCCACGGGGCCGGATCGCGATCAGAGCCGCCGGTAGGACGCGATCGAGACGAGGGACAGGACGAGCAGGACGACGGCCACGAACAGCAGGCTCGCCCGCACCTTTAAAAGCCCGAACCGCTGGCTGAGGGCGATCAGGAACAGCACCGTCGCGAGCAGCACCGTCGTCCGGACGTACTTCTCGCCGGTCTGCCGTGCCTCGACGCCCTGCTGGAACACCTCCGACGCCTGGGCGTTCAGCTCGGCTCCCCGGGCGTTGTGGGTGTTGTGGTACTGCGGCATGAAGATCGGGCCCGCAGGCGCCGACGGGTTCGAGAACGGGTTTGTGGCGAGCCAGGCGCGGAAGGCCGGCCGGTACTCGGGGCGGAAGCGCTTCTCGTACCCGCGCGCGAGCTTCGGGTCGTTCGTCAGCTTCGCCTGGAGCCAGAAGTTGAACGTCGTCGCGTCGTAGAGCTGCTCCTGACCGCCGCGTGTGGTGTTCTGCGTCGCGGAGATCCTGATCCGCGAGGACGTGCCGTAGAGCCTGGTTGAGCGGCCGTCCCAGAGCGCAGACTGGTAGCCGCTCCACGCGGTCGCGACCGCGACCAAGGCGAGCAGGAACGCCTCGCCGATCTCGATCGCGACCTCGTGCCGTCGCCGTGCAGCATGGTGGTGCTCGCCGCTCTCGTCGACGCGGTGAGCGATCTCGACGTTCGAGCTCTCGGGCATGTCGCTCCCGTCAGGCCGTGGCCTCGACGACGAGCGTCAAGCCGTCGCGGTCGATCACGCGCACCCGGTCGCCGGGCGACGCGCCCGCATCACAGCGCGCCTCCCAGATCTCGCCGTTCAGCCGGACCTGCCCGACGGGCCGGCAGGGCGTGCTGACGACGGCGTCCTTGCCGATCAGCGTCTGCGCGCCGACCGCCTTCCGCCGGTGCTTGACCGTCCGGTTCCACGCCAGGAGCTCGAGCACCCAGATCGGCAGCACGACGATGAAGCCGATCACGTTCCACGGCGTGGGGAGGAGGAGCAGCAGGATGACCGCGAGGAAGATCAGCACGCGCGCGAGCCCTACGCAGGCACGGCCGCCTGCTTCGCCGGCGCCTTCGGCTTGAAGGCGTGGATCTCGTCCTGCCCGGGCTGGACGACGCCCCAGCTCGACTCCGGTACCTCGTTCCACACGCCCGGGAGGTCGCGCAGCGGCTCCGAGACGATCAGGCGCGTCTCGTCGTCGACAAGCTCGAGGATATCGAGCTCCGGGTGGAGCTGCCGCACCGTCTCGACGGCGGTCGTGAAGAAGAGCGACCGTGAGTTGCCCTCGCTCGAGTAACGGAATGCCCAGATGCTCTCGCCGTTCGTGGTCGCCACGGTCATCTGGATCGGGTGCTCGACGCCGTGCTTGCGACCGACCTCCTCGATCAGCCCGACCGTCGCCTCCATCGCCCCGGGCGGGTCGTCCTCGAGGCCGAACGTGAGCGCGAGGTAGAACATCACCTCGGTGTCGGCGGAGCCCTCCATCAACGGGAAGAGCGACGGATCGATCGCCAGCACCAGGTCGCGCTTGACCTTGGCGAGCTCGCCGATGAACCCGTTGTGCATGAAGAGCCACTTGCCGTGGCGAAACGGGTGGCAGTTCGTCTCCTGTACCGGCGAGCCGATCGCCGCCCGGATGTGCGCGAACACGACGGGCGACATGATGTGCGCAGACAGGTCGCGGAGGTTCCTGTCGTTCCAGGCCGGCTCGATGCTGCGGTAGACGCCCGGCGTCTTCTCGAAGTCGGTGTACCACCCGATCCCGAAGCCGTCGCCGTTGGTCGTCTCTGCGCCGAGCTTCGAGTGCAGGCTTTGATCGATGAGCGAGTGCTCGGGCTTGTAGAGAATCGTTTCGAGCGACAACGGCGACCCCGAATACGCGAGCCAGCGACACATGACCGATCTCCTTTCCGTCGACGCGGCAGCCGGACTGAGCCGCAGCGCGTTGCGATGCCACGGCGATGCTCCGCCAGCTTCCGGCCGACGGCATCGCCCCGAACGGATGAACGTCTGGCGGCGCCGCGGCGCGTGGGCTGGTGAAACAGGCCTACGTACTTCGCCGAAGAGCCGATCAGCGCGGGGCCCGATGGCGCCCGGGCGGCCGCGGCGGAGACTTCGAAGTGCCCCGCGGGCGCGGAGCCGCTCGGTTGCCAGCACAGCCGCGGGGCCGAGGAAAGGAGGGTGGAGCATGAGCACCATCCCGAGAGAGGTTCACAACGGCCGGGCGGTCGCGCCGCGGTACGACGTCGCCGAGATCGACTCTGGTCGAGTCCCCGAGAAGGGCACGGGATGGCTCACCTTCGCGGCGATCATGCTCGGGCTCGGCGGGCTGCTCGGCCTGATCGACGGGATCGTCGCGATCTCGAAGTCGTCCTTCTACGTCGCCAGCGCCCACTACGTGTTCAGCGACCTGAACACGTGGGGCTGGATCCTGATCGTCGTCGGCGCGATCACGCTGTGCGCCGCGCTCGCGATCCCGACCGGCTCGCAGCTCGCGCGCTGGACCGGGATCACGGTCGCGGGCCTACAGGCACTGGCCCAGCTGCTGATGATCCAGGCGTATCCGTTCTGGTCGCTCTGCGTCTTCGCCATCGACCTGGTCGTGATCTACGGCCTTGCCGTCTACGGCGGCAGGCGCGAGCTGACCTGACCAAATTCGCGTGCGGCGGCCGGTCCTGCGGCCGGCCGTCGCACGCGCGAATGCTCCGATCCGGGTGACGCGCCATCGTGCGCCGGGCCGGAGACTCGCCTGAACTAAGGAGGCCACATTGGCGCTGACGCATCCCCACAAACCGCACCGCCTGGCAGAGAAGCTCGGGCACAAGCCGCTGTTTGGGCTCGAGGAGGCGACGATCCCGAGGCACGAGCTTCCGGAAGGGGAGCTACCACCGGACATCGCCTACGAGATCATCCACGACGAGCTGATGCTCGACGGCAACGCACGCCTGAACGTGGCGACGTTCGTCACGACCTCGATGGAGCCCCAGGCCGAGAAGCTGATGGTCGAGTGCTTCGACAAGAACATGATCGACAAGGACGAGTACCCGCAGACCGCGGCGATCGAGGCCCGTTGCGTGGCCATGCTCAGCCGGCTCTGGAACGCGCCCGAGGCAGAGCAGGCGACGGGCTGCTCGACCACCGGCTCGAGCGAGGCCGCGATGCTCGGCGGCCTCGCCATGAAGCGCCGGTGGCAGGAGCGGCGGCAGGCCGAGGGCAAGCCGGCCGACAAGCCGAACCTCGTGATGGGCATCAACGTCCAGGTCTGCTGGGAGAAGCTGGCCAACTACTGGGACGTCGAGATGCGGCTCGTCCCGATGGAGGGCGACCGTTTCCACATGTCGGCCGAGGAAGCGGTGAAGCTCTGCGACGAGAACACGATCGGGGTGATCGCGATCCTGGGCTCGACCTTCGACGGCTCGTACGAGCCGGTGGAGGAGATCTGCGCGGCGCTCGACGCGTTCGAGGCCGAGACGGGGCTCGACATCCCCGTGCACGTGGACGGCGCGTCCGGAGCGTTCGTCGCGCCGTTCGTCGACCCCGAGCTCGTGTGGGACTTCCGCCTGCCGCGTGTGGCGTCGATCAACGCCTCCGGGCACAAGTACGGGCTCGTCTACCCGGGCGTCGGCTGGGTCGTCTGGCGCGACAGCGACGCGCTGCCCGCTGACCTGATCTTCTGGGTCAACTACCTCGGAGACAACATGCCGACCTTCGCGCTCAACTTCTCGCGCCCGGGCGCGCAGGTCGTCGCGCAGTACTACAACTTCATCCGTCTCGGCTTCGACGGCTACCGGCGCGTCCAGGGCTATGCGCGCGAGGTGGCGACGCGGCTGTCCGGCGAGATCGAGCAGCTCGGGCCGTTCGAGCTGCTGACGCGCGGCGACGAGCTGCCGGTCTTCGCGTTCACGCTGAAGGACGACGTCGACAACTTCACCGTCTTCGACGTCTCGATCGCCATGCGCGAGCGCGGCTGGCAGGTGCCGGCCTACACGTTCCCCAAGAACCGCGAGGATCTGGCGGCGCTCCGAGTCGTCGTCCGGCGCGGCTTCACGCACGACATGGCCGACATGCTCCTCGCCGACCTGCAGCGGCAGCTGCCGCGGCTCGAGCAGCAGCCGGCGCCGGTCCACGACGAGGCGAGCGCGGCCGGGTTCCGCCACTAGGCATGTCGAGCGCGACCCAAGCGCAGTACGGCGAGCGGCCGGAATGGGGCGTCGGGCGGCCGCGGTTCCACGTCTTCCGCCTGCTCCTCGCCTGGATCCTGTCGGCGCTGGCGCTGCTGGCTGCGGCGTGGATCGTTCCGGGCGCAGCCGTTCACGACTTCGCCAACGCGCTCGCCGCGGCGGCCGTGATCGGCGTGCTGAACGCGATCCTGCCGCCGATCGTGGCTGCGGTGCGGCTGCCGTTCGTCGCCGCGCTCGGCTTCCTCGTCGTGCTCGTGCTGGACGCGCTGATGCTGCTCGCGGCCGACAGCATCACCGGCGGCGACCTCGAGATCGACTCGTTCTGGTCGGCGCTGGGCGTGGCGCTCGTGGCCGCGGCGCTCGGGATCGTGCTCGACGTCGTGCTCGGGACGAACGACGACGACACCTATACGTTCCGCGTCATCCACCGCATCGCGCGGCATTCCGGCGAGCGCGAGGAGACGGACGTCCCCGGGCTCGTCTTCCTCGAGATCGACGGGCTCGCCCTGCCCGTGCTGCTGCGCGCGATGCGCAACGGCAACGCGCCGACGATGGCACGCTGGATCGAGGAGGGCTCGCACGGGCTCGCCGAATGGGAGACAGACCTCTCCTCGCAGACCGGCGCGAGCCAGGCCGGCATCCTGCTCGGCTCGAACGACGACATCCCGGCGTTCCGCTGGGTCGAGAAGGAGACGTCGTCGATCATGGTCTGCTCGGCGCCGGCGGACTGCGCAGAGATCGAGCGGCGCCACCGCGTCGGCCGCGGGCTGCTCGCGAACGGCGGCGCCAGCCGCGGCAACCTGCTCTCCGGCGAGGCCGACCACGTGATCCTCACGGCGAGCCGTAGCGAGGCCGAGCGCCACGCGAACCCCGGCTACCGCGCGTTCTACGCGAACGGCTTCAACGTCCTGCGCGCGCTCGTGCTCGTCTTCTGGGAGGTCGTGCTCGAGGTCTCCGCGGCGTCGCGCGCGCGCCGGCGAGACGTGCGGCCCAGGGGCCACCGCGGCGGCTACTACCCACTGCTGCGTGCTGCGCTCTGCGTGGTCGTGCGCGACCTGATCGTCTACGGCGTGCTGACGGACATGATGAAAGGACGCCCCGCGGTCTACGCGACCTTCTCGAGCTACGACGAGGTCGCACACCACTCCGGACTCGAGCGGGCCGACACGATGGAGGCGCTGCGCAAGCTCGACCAGCAGTTCGGGCGCATCGACCGGGCGCGTCGCTACGCCGCCCGCCCCTACGACATCGTCGTCCTCTCCGACCACGGCCAGACGCAGGGCGCCACCTTCAAGCAGCGCAACGGCTACGACCTCGAGGAGCTCGTGCGGCGCTCCGTTGAGCACGCGGAGGTCGCGCACGTCGACGCGGGCGACGAGAACCACAGCACCGTTGGGCGCGCAGTCGACGAAGCGTCCGGGCGGAAGAACGCTCCGAAGAAGGAGAAGAAGTCGAAGAAGGACGTCAGCGGCGAGCAGGTCGTCGTGCTCGCCTCGGGCAACCTCGGGCTGATCTACCTGCTCGAGGAGCCGCGCCGGCTGACGCTCGAGGAGATCGAGGCACGACACCCGCGCCTGCTGCCGGCGTTGCGCGAGCACCCGCACCTGGGCTGGTTGCTCGTCCGCTCCGAGGAGTACGGGCCGGTCGTGCTCGGGCCGCACGGCGAGCGGTACCTGCGGCCGGACCGCGTCGACGGCGAGGACCCACTGGCGCCGTTCTCGCCGAGGGCCGCGCAGCACGTGGCGCGAGCGGACGGCTTCGCGCACGCGGCCGACGTCGTCGTCGGCAGCTTCTACGAGCCGCTGCTGCAGGAAGGCTGTGCGTTCGAGGAGCTGATCTCCTTCCACGGCGGCCTCGGCGGGCCGCAGACCCGTCCGTTCCTGCTCCACCCGGCGCAGCTGCCGCTCCCGGACGAGCCACTCGTCGGGGCTCCTGCGGTCAACGCCGTGCTGCTTGGCTGGCGCCGGTCGCTCCAGGGCACGGAGCCCGAGCCGGAGCCGGCCGCCGCCGTGGCGGCCGCGACCTCGTGAGCATCACCGCCGCGCCGCCGACGGCCGCCAAGCTCGATCTGGTCGGCGCGGCCCTCCCGCTCGACGACGCACACGTCAGCTCGCGGGCCGCCGACGAGGCGGTCTCTGGCTATCAGCAGGCCCGCATCTCTGGGCTGAAGGCGAGCCTCGCGATCCTCGCGCTGGCGGCGATCGGCGCGCTCTTCTTCACCCGGCGGATCCCCATCACGCAGCCGAAAGGAGGACCATGACCGCTACCCGTCACTTCACCGCCGATGAGGCGCGCGAGATCGGCGCCCGGATCGGCATCGACTGGAGCTCGGCGCCGTTCGACGTCGAGCAGTTCCGCTCCGGCATGGACGTCGAGCTCGAGCACGGGCTCCATGACCTCGTCACGAACGTGACCGACGACGACCCGCTCGTCACCGGCAAGATCGCCCTCGCGCACCTGAACGAGTTCCCCGACTACTACACGAGGCTCGAAAAGATGGAGGCCGAAGCCGAGGCCGAGCACGCAGGCGGCTGACCGAAGCTGAGGGTCAGGGGCGACGCGAGAGCGACCCCGGCCGCCAGAGGCTGACCAGTCCGGCGATCAGCGTCACCAGGAAGATCTGCCCGACGAGCATCTCGAGGCCGGAGAGCATCTTGCCCGGCTGGCCCGCGGGCACGAGGTTGCCGTAGCCGGTGGTCGAGAGGGTCGTGATGCTGAAGAAGATGAAGTCGCCGGTCTTGGTCGGCTGGCCGAAGAAGAGCCCAGGCTGCAGCTTGTCGACTCCGAAGTACACGTACGTGAAGAGGATGCCGAGCAGGACGTAGACGCTGATCGCGCCGAGGATCGTTCGGAAGTTGACCTCGTGCTCAAAGAGCACCGCTCCGAGCATCTTCGCCGAGGCGACTGCCAGGAGGACGACTTCGATGAACGCCGAGGCGCCAAGCGTGCGCGGGCCCCCGCCGAGGGCCGAGACGAGCGCGAGCACGAACGCGACCGCGCCGACAGCGACCGCGCCGCGCACGAGGCGTGGGGAGGCCTCCGAGCTGACGAGCGCGACGCACGCGCAGGTGACGGTCGCGGCGGCGAGCGCGACGCCGCCCCAGCCCTTGTAGGGGACCAGCGAGGCGAGGACGTAGATCGCGACGACCAGCAGCAGGACGAGGCCGAAGGCGTTCGCGATGCGCGTCGCGAAGCGCGTCCAGCGCTCGCCCGGATTGCGCTGGAACCCGCGCAGCCGCCCGGCCCGCTCAGCTCGTGAGGCCTGCGATTCCATTTCTGAGCAGCGAGATCGCAATGAGGCCGAGGAGCACGTACGCGATCGTCATGGCGCGCCGCTCGAGCCACTCCCGCGCGCGCGAGAGCACGCGGCCCGTCCAGTCCGGCGCGACCACCAGGAGCACGAGCGCGACCGCGAGCGGCAGCAGCGAGACGAGCGTGAAGAAGAGCCACTCGATCGCGTAGCCGATGGTGGTCGGGTCGGTCTCGGAGATGTCCTTCAGCGCGAGCGGGATGAAGCCGCCCGGGTTGGCGAGCGCCGCTCCCGCACCGGCGACGGCCGCGATCGGTGCCGTGGCGAGCCCGCTCATCTTGTCGATCATCCCCTGCATCTGCGCCGGGTTGGGCGGGCGCCGCGACGACCGGACCACCCAGGCGAGGATCACGACGGCGAAGACCACGTCCACGACTGCGACCCACGTCTTCGGCGTGGAGCTCTTCGACGCTGCCGCATCTCCGAGCACGAACGCCGCGGCGATGCCGATCGCGATCGTCGCGGTGAAGGCGCCGATGTAGAACCAGAAGCCGGTCCGGAGCGGCCGTTCACCGAGGACGAGCGCGAGCACCGAGAAGGTGAGCGTCGTCGGCGAGAGCATCGCCGCGAGCGCGATCAAGACGAGCTCGGCGTCGATCCACGTCACGCCTCCCCCTGCTCGGATGCCTTGGCGGCGCGCTTGGCGGCCTTTCGCTCCTCGTGCGCGGCCTTCTGCTCGGCGGCCTTCACCTTGGCGCCTTCGTACGACTCGCCCACGAGCTGCTTGCCGCCGCTCCAGCCGAACGCCCAGGTCATCAGCGCGATGCCGAAGATGATGTTCCATGACGTCGTCACGAGCTGCTGCCCCACGGAGTAGGCGGCGGCCTGGTCGGAGCTCGCCACGCCTTTCAGCGAGGCGACGTTGAACGCCTGGTTGACGCCGGCCCCGCCGGGCGTGGCAGACGTGACGTTCGCGATCGAGTTCCCGCCGGCGATGCGCATCAGCGTGTGGAAGCTGACCGGAATGTCGTACGCGGCGAGGAAGACCGCCATCACGCCGAGGCTTGCGATCCAGCCCAGCAGCGACGGCGTGAAGACGCGGGTCATGTACTTACCGGGCTCCGCGAGAATCGCGCCGCCCTCCTTGGCGTCGTTCCACCAGTGGAGCACCTTCGGCCAGAGCCGCCGCAGAACCAGGTAGATGAGGAAGATCCCGCCGAGGACGAAGATCGCCGTCGCCCACGGGTGCTCGTGGACGAAGCCGAACTTGATGTCGAACGAGCCGCCGACGCTGAGGAAGAGGTAGAGGTATACGAACGCGCCGATGACCGTGAAGAAGATCTTCTCGACCGCGTAGGCGCCGAGGATCGCCGCAAAGGTGGCCCCGGCGATGATCGTCGTGAACATCAGCAGCAAGGCGAGCGTGCCGAGGTTCGCGGGCAAGATCCCGTTCAGCGCGACCGAGGCGGCGTAGCAGGCCAGCACGTCGAGCCAGCGGATCTTCCCAGGGTAGGCGTAGTGCAGGATCGAGTACCAGGCGAACGCGGTGAGCGTCGTCTGGACGGTCTTGAGCGCGCAGCCGGCGACGATGTAGGCCGCCGAGATCGACGAGAGCGTGTCCCAGAAGTTCGAGAACCAGCCGCGCAGGTCCCAGCCGAGGAGCTGCGCCGCCGCGCCGATGACGACGATCGCCACTGCCCCCTCGAGCAGCCGCCGCCGGTTGATGCGGCGCTTGGTCCTGGTCTCCGCCACTGGAGCCGCGACGCTCATCGCGCCCACCATCCTCGCTCGCCGGGGCGGACGTCATCATCCGAACCGGGGGATGAGCCGGGCGCTCGGCCCTGATGGACTCGCCGACTACCCGACGACGAGAGGAGAGCCGGATGCCGTTGCTGTTCGACTACCCGTTCTGGGACGCGTTCTGGACGATTGCCGTCTTCTTCGCGTTCGCCATCTGGGTCTACCTGGTGATCAGGACGCTGGTCGACCTCTTCGGCCGCCACGACCTGAGCGGCTGGGCCAAGGTGGCCTGGGTCGTGTTCATCTGCCTCATCCCGCTCATCGGCGTGCTCACCTACCTGCTCGTGCGGCCGCCCGAAGACCGAATGCGGATCGCCTAGCGCGGGCCGTGGGCGCGGGCGACACTGCCGCAGCACCTCCGGCCGCGCCTTCGCGCTTCCGCCGTCTGGCCAGGGGCGAGCGCCTCGCAGGCTTCGTCTACGGCACGATCCTGACTCTCTCGGTCGTCGTCGCCGGCGCGCGAGCCTTCCCCCACGATCCTGGACACGTGGCGGTCCTCGTCGCCGTCACGTCGGTGGTCTTCTGGCTGGCGCACGTCTACGCACACTGGCTCGGGGAAAGCGTTGAGCACGGCGAGCACCTCTCCCTCGCGGAGTTGCGGCGCGTGACGAGCCGCGAGTGGTCGCTCGTGGAGGCCGCGGTGCCGCCGGTCGGGGCCCTCCTCCTCGGCGCCGTGGGGCTGCTCTCCGAGCACACCGCGATCTGGCTCGCCTTCCTGCTCGGTCTCGGCGTGCTCTTCGTCGAGGGGATCGTGTTCGCCAGGGCGGAGCGGCTCGGGCTTCTCTCGACGGTGCTGGTCGTCGTCGCGAATCTCGCGCTCGGGCTCGTGCTCGTCGCGCTCAAGCTGTTGCTGGGGCACTGATGGGCGGCGCGGTGCTTGCATACGCACGACCCCTCGGTCTCGAAAGGAGCCACGCCCGGAATGAGCACCGTCACCAGCCTGCGAGGACGGCACTTGCTGACGCTCAACGACTACTCGCCGGAGGAGATCAGCTACCTGCTCGACCTCTCCGCCGAGCTGAAGGAGGCCAAGCGCGGGGGACGCGAGGAGCGGCGGCTGGCCGGCAAGAACATCGCGCTCATCTTCGAGAAGGACTCGACCCGGACGCGCTGCGCGTTCGAGGTCGCGGCGTACGACCAGGGCGCGCACGTGACCTTCATCGGCCCGTCCGGCTCGCACCTGGGGCGCAAGGAGTCGGTCAAGGACACCGCGCGCGTGCTCGGCCGGATGTACGACGCGATCGAGTACCGCGGCTTCGGGCAGGAGATCGCAGACGAGCTCGCGGCCTACGCGGGGGTACCGGTCTACAACGGCCTGACCGACGAGTGGCATCCGACGCAGATCCTGGCCGACTTCCTCACCATCCGCGAGCACGTGCCGAAGCCGCTGAACGAGGTCGCCTTCTGCTACCTCGGTGACGCCCGGTTCAACATGGCCAACACGTACCTCGTGGGCGGCGCGAAGCTCGGGATGGACGTCCGGATCGCCGCGCCGAAGTCGCTCTGGCCCGATGACGACGTGGTCGAGCTCGCGAACGGTTTCGCCGCCGAGACCGGCGCGAAGATCACGCTCACCGAGGACGTGGCCGAAGCGGTCGCGGGCTGCGACGTCCTGCTGACCGACGTCTGGGTCTCGATGGGCGAGCCCGCGGAAGCGTGGGCGGAGCGGATCGAGCTGCTCAAGCCGTACCAGGTGAACGTGGAGACGATGGGGCTGACCGGCAACCCGGACGTGAAGTTCATGCACTGCCTGCCGGCGTTCCACAACCGGGAGACGACCGTCGGCGAGGAGCTCTACGAGCAGTGCGGCCTGGAGGCGCTCGAGGTGACGGACGACGTCTTCGAGTCGCCGGCTTCGCTGGTCTGGGACGAGGCCGAGAACCGAATGCACACGATCAAGGCCGTGCTGGTGGCCACCCTGTCCACGTAGGGGCGACGATGGCGACGACTGAGGCTCCACCGACGGAGGCGCCCGAGCAGAAGCAGTGGTTCGCGCTGGACGGTGAGCAGGTCGCCGGCGAGCTCGGCGTCGACGTCCACGGCGGGCTCGCGCCCGACGAGGCGTCGAAGCGGCTCGAGCAGTACGGGCCGAACGCGTTCACCGCCGCCGAGACCGAGCCGCGCTGGCACGCGTTCGTGCGCCAGTACCGCGACCCGATGCAGATCGTCCTCCTGGTCGCCGGCATCGGGAGCATCTGGCCGTTGCACGAGCTCGGCACAGGCCTGGTGCTGCTCGGGCTCACGCTGCTCAACGCCGTGCTCGGGTTGAACCAGGAGGGCAAGGCCGCCGCCGCCGTGTCCGCGCTCCAGAAGATGATGATCGTCAAGGCGAAGGTCCGGCGCGGGGGCGAGCTCGTCGAGCTCCCAGCGGAGCAGATCGTCCCGGGCGACGTCGTCCAGCTCGAGGCCGGAGACGTCGTCCCGGCGGACGGCCGGCTCCTGCGCGCCGCGACGCTCGAGGTCGACGAGTCGGCGCTGACCGGCGAGAGCATGCCGGTCTCGAAGGGCATCGAGACGGTCGCCGAGCCCGAGGCGCCGCTCGGCGACCGGACCGACATGGTCTACATGAACACCAACGTCACCCGCGGCGCCGGCGAGCTGGTGGTCACGACCACCGGCATGGCGACCGAGGTCGGTCACATCTCGGGGATGCTTGCCGAGGAGAGCGAGCAAGCCTCGCCGCTGACGAAGCAGCTGAACAAGCTGACGAGCCAGATCCTCGTCATCTCGGGCACCGCGCTGGTGATCTCGATCGTCCTGAACATGTCGCACGGGGACTCGTTCAAGACGACGTTCCTCGCCGCGATCGCCTTCGCCATCGCCGCCATTCCGACCGGCCTGCCCGCTGTAGTGACGGCGATCCTTTCGATGGGCACGCAGACCCTCGCAAAGGCCAACGCGATCATGAAGCGGCTGCGCTCGACGGAGACGCTCGGCTCGACCTCGGCGATCAACTCCGACAAGACCGGGACACTGACGCTGAACCAGATGACCGCGGTGGAGCTGACGATCCCGGGCCGGCGCTACACGGTCGACGGCAACGGCTACTCGACGCAGGGGTCGATCAAGAAGGTCGCCGGCCAGCCCGACGTCGACCTAGAGCCGTTCATGCAGCCGATGGTGCTCGCCTGCGACGCGGTCGTGAGAGACGGCGAGCTCGTCGGCGACCCGACCGAGGGCGCGCTCGTCGTGCTCGGCGAGAAGGGCGGTCTTTCGACGACGGCCACGCGCGAGGAGTACCCGCGCGTCGCCGAGCTGCCCTTCGACGCCGCGTACAAGCTGATGGCGACCTTCCATCGGATGAAGGACGAGTCCGGCCGCTCGGTCGTGCGCTGCTTCGTCAAGGGCGCGCCCGACCAGCTGCTTGCGCGCGCGACGGAGACCCTTTCGCCCGAGGACCTCTTGCCGGTCGCCGCCGACGACGCCTTCAAGCAACGGTACGAGGCGGAGAACCAGCGCCTCGGCGAGCAGGGCCTGCGCGTGCTCGCCACCGGCCGGAAGGACTTCGACCCGGAGAGCTTCGACCCGAACGCCGACCTGCTCCCGCTGCTCGACGGGCTGACCGTGCTTGCGCTCGTCGGCATCGTCGACCCGCCCCGGCCGACGGCGAGGGACGCGATCGCGAACGCGCACGGCGCCGGCATCCAGGTGCGGATGATCACCGGCGACCACGCCGTCACCGCGGCGGCGATCGCGAACGATCTCGGCATCCCCGGCCGCGCGATCACCGGCGCGGAGTTCGGGGCGATGAGCGACGACGAGCTGCTCGCGCAGGTCGACGAGATCGGCGTCATCGCCCGCGTCACGCCCGAGCACAAGGTGCGGCTCGTGGACACGCTGAAGCGGAAGGGGCACATCGTCGCTATGACCGGCGACGGCGTGAACGACGCGCCCGCGCTGAAGCGCGCCGACATCGGCATCGCGATGGGCATCACCGGCACCGAGGTCTCCAAGGAGGCCGCGGCGATGATCCTCACCGACGACAACTTCGCGACGATCGTGAAGGCCGTCGAGCTCGGCCGCGGGCTCTACGACAACCTGACGAAGTACATCCGCTTCCAGATGGGCGCCCTGTTCGGGCTCGTTATCACCTTCCTCGGCGCGGCGGTCTTCAACATCGTCGCCGGCGTCGCGTTCGTGCCGCTGCAGACGCTGTACCTCAACTTCACGACGCAGGTGTTCGAGGCGATCGGGCTCGGCTACGGCGAGCCGGCCGAGGGTCTGATGAAGCGGAAGCCGCGCGACCCCGAGGCGCAGATTCTGCCGAGGCCGAAGCTGCTCTGGCTTGCGTTCGTCGGCCTCGTGATGGGTGCCGCCACGATCGGCGTGATCGCCTGGGCCGCCCACGCATACGACACGCCGACGGCGCGCACGATGGGCGTGACGTCGTTCGCGATCGCGAACCTCTTCTACGCCTTCTGCGAGCGCGACGAGCTGCAGTCGGTCTTCAGCCTCGACGTCCTGGGCGACCGGAAGTTCCTGATGCTCTCGGGCCTCTCGGTGCTGGCGATCCTGCTCGCGCCGCAGCTCGACGTGCTGAACCGGATCCTCGACACCGTCCCGCTGACGCTGCACATGTGGCTGATCTGCATCGTCTCGGGCTTCGCGGCCGTCGCCCTGACGGAGATCCGCAAGCTGTTCCTCCGGCGCCGGGTCGAGCAGGAGCCGGCCGAGGAAGCTGTCTCGGCCGGGGTCGCCGCGACGACGACGACCGGCGCGTGAGCACCGAAGCAAGCGTTGCGGCGCCGCAGCAGGCGTCGGGCGACGAGCGCCTGGCGATCCTGCTCTCGATGGCGATGTTCGTCCTCGTCGTCGACACGTCGCTGATGAACGTGTCCATCTCCGCCGTCGTCCACGACCTGCACACGACGGCGAGCGGCGTCCAGTCGGCGATCGCGCTCGAGGCGCTCGTCTCGGCGGCCTTCATCCTGACCTCAAGCAAGGTCGGCGACCTGATCGGGCGCAAGCTCGCGTACATCATCGGCCTGCTCGGCTACGCGACCGGGGCGATCGCGATGACGCTGGCGCAGAACCTGGCCACGATCGTGATCTTCTGGGCGATCATTGGCGGCCTGGGCGCGTCGCTGCTGCTCCCGGCCATGCAGTCGCTCATCCACGGCAACTTCGAGGGGCCGATGCAGCGGAAGGCGTACGCCCTCGTCGGCGCGGCGGCCGCGATCGCCGCAGCGGTCGGCCCGCTGCTCGGCGGCTTCATCACGACCTACCTCTCCTGGCGGGTCGCGTTCGCCGGCGAAGCGGTGATCATCGCGATCGTCCTCTCGGGCCTGAGGCTCGTCCGCGACGTCCCGTACACCGGCGATCGCGGCGTCGACGTCGTCGGCGCGATCCTCTCGGCGGTCGGGATGGGCGGCGTCGTGCTCGGGATCCTCGTCTGGGAGAAGGGCGGCGGCGCGGTCGGCGCGCTGATCGCCGTCGGCCTGGTCGCGCTCGGGTCGCTCTACTGGTGGCTCTCGCGCCGCAAGCGGGAAGGCAAGCCCGCGCTGCTCGACATCGGCCTCTTCTCGTCCAAGTACTTCAGGCTCGGGATCTCCGGCCAGACGCTCCAGCAGATCGCGCTCGGCGGGATGATGATCGCGCTCCCGATCTACCTGCAGATGGTGCTCGAGTACAACGCGCTCGAGGCAGGGCTCTCGCTCGCGCCGCTCTCGCTGAGCATGTTCTTTGTCGCGCTGCTCGTGGGCCGGAAGGCCGGCGACCGGAGCCCGAGCAGGATCATCCGTGGCGGCTTCTTCCTCCTCGCCCTCGGCGTGGCGGTGCTGATCCCGATCGTGCCGCGGGCCCACTCGGGCTGGTGGATGGTCGTCCCGCTGCTGATCGCGGGGTGCGGTCTCGGGCTGCTCGTCTCTCAGCTCAACAACTACACGCTGTCCCCCATCGAGGAGGAGCGAGTCAGCGAGGCGGCCGGCGTCAACTCGGCCGGCGGGTCGTTCGGCCTCTCCTTCGGGCTCGCCTTTGCCGGGGCGATCATGCTCGCCTCGCTCTCGCTGATCTTCACGCACCTGGCCAACGAGAGCGCGGTGCTCTCGCCGACGGAGAAGACGAAGGTCTCGAAGGGCCTCGAGAAGAACGCCGAGGTGATGACGAACACCCACCTGGAAGCGCTGCTCGTCGACCAGCCGGCCGACGTGAAGGCTGAGATCCTCCACATCAACACGAAGGCGAGGCCGCGCGCGCTTCAGATCGCGCTGTTGATCCCTTCCTCGCCGCCCTGCTCGGCCTGCTCAACGGCTTCCGCATGACGCGGCTCCCGGACCCGGAGCCGTCATCCTCCGCCGAGGGAATGGTCCTCGGCTAGCTGAGCGCTTCGAACTCCTCGTCGCTCAGCTCGAGCTTGAGCGCGGCGAGGTTCTCGCGGACGTGGTCGAGCGACAGACTGCCCGGGATAGGAAGCATCGCGGGCGAGCGCTTGAGGAGCCACGCGAGCTTGACCTGGGCGGGCGTGGCGCCGCGGCGCTCGGCGATCTCGTCGACCGCGGGGCCGCCGTCGGGGCGCAGCGGGAAGTAGGGCACGAAGACGATGCCCTCGCGCGCGCAGTGGTCGACGACGCCGTCGTAGCCGCGCTCGGCGAGGTTGTAGTGGTTCTGGACGGCGGCGATCGGCACGACTTTTCGCGCCCGCTCGATCTGCTCGACGTCGACCTGGGAGAGGCCGACCTTTCGGATCCGCCCGGCCTCCCGGTACTCGGCGATCGCGCCGAGGCTCTCCTCGAGCGGCGTCTCCGGGTCGACGCGGTGAAGGTAGTAGAGCCCGATGCTGTCGGTTCGCAGCCGGCGCAGGCTCTCGTCGATTTGGGCCCGGAGCCGCTCCGGGCTGCCGCTGCTCTGCGCGAAGCCGCCTTTCGTTCCCACGACCGCTCCCGCGGTGACGGCGGCGCCGATCGTCGCCTCGCTCTCGCCGCCGGTGTATGAGTGAGCCGTGTCGACGTAGCCGATGCCGGCGGCGACGGCGTCCTGGACGAGCTGCACGCGCTCCGGCGTGTTCGTCAGCCGGTTCGTCCCGAGCCCGATCCGGGCGACCTCGGTGTCGCCGAGCGTCAGCGTCGCGTCCACGGCCGCACCGTACCCGTGGCCGCCGTCAGGCAACCACGCGGGGCTAGAGTGATCGGCGACCCGTTTCTATGGAGGTGACCGGACGTGAGTGAAGCGGTCGAGAAGGCAATTCTGGCCGGCGGATGCTTCTGGGGCTTGCAGGACCTCTTCCGGAGGCAGCCCGGCGTGATCTCGACGAGGGTGGGGTACTCCGGCGGCGACGTCGACAACGCGACCTACGGCAACCACGGCTCGCATGCGGAGGCGATCGAGGTCGTCTTCGACCCGGAGCAGACGTCGTACCGGAACCTGCTCGAGTTCTTCTTCCAGGTCCACGACCCGACGACGATGAACCGCCAGGGAAACGACATCGGGACGAGCTATCGCTCGGCGATCTTCTACCTCGACGACGAGCAGAAGCGCGTCGCCGAAGAGACGATCGCCGACGTCGAGGCGTCGGGCCGCTGGCCCGGCAAGGTCGTCACCGCGGTCGCGCCCGCCGGGCCGTTCTGGGAGGCCGAGCCGGAGCACCAGGACTACCTGCTGAAGTACCCGAACGGGTACACGTGCCACTTCGTGCGGCCGGACTGGGTCGTGCCGGCGCGCGTAGGGGCGCCCGCGTCGTAGCTAGCGGCGGCTGCCGCCGAAGATCGACAGCAGCAGCAGGAAGACGTTGAGGATGTCGAGGAAGATCGACGCCGCGAGGAGTGGCGCACCGCGGATGTCCTGTGCACGGCGCAACCGCTGGAAGTCGTACGCCGTCAGGCCGGCGAAGATGACGAGTCCGAGAATGGCGTAGATCAGCTCGCCGCTCGGGATCCGGACGAAGATCAGCACGATCCCGAACACGATCAGCGCGATCAGCGCCCAGAAGAAGTAGCGGGCGATTGCGGACAGGTCCCGCCGGGTCGCGTAGCCATAGGAGCCGAAGCCGGCGATGAAGAGCGCGGTCGCTCCGCCGGCTTGCCACAGGACCTGCGGGTTCGTGCTCGCGTAGTACACGAGCGTCGGCGAGACGGCGAGGCCGATCAGGACGCCGAAGCCGAACAGGAGCGTGATCGCGAGCCCTTCCGAGCGCTGCGCCGCGAAGTTCATCGCGAACAGGAGGCCGAACGACGCGATGAAGAAGACCCAGCCCCAGTGGTAGGAGATGTCGCGGCCGAGGTAGGCGCCGAGCGCGAACAGCCCGGCGGTGACCGCGACCAGGCCCATCGTCTGGCCGAGCAGGGTCCCCGACTCGTCGCGACTCAGCGGCGGTTGGAGAACCGCGCCGGACTGTTCCATCGTCAGCTCCTTCGAGACGTCGGCGCCGATCGTACGCTCATCCGGTTAGCGACGGCTCGTCCGGCGCGGAGAGGCTGAGCACGACGCCGGCCACCGCGGGCGAGGTGTCGATCTTCGCCTCCAACGCGCGGAGCCGGACGGCTAGGTTCGACTCGGTGTCGTCTCCGGTGAGGTCGACGTCGCCGATCACCGAGACGAGCCGCGGACCGACGATCTCGAGCCGCAGGTACGTCACGCGGGCGACCTCGGGCTCGGCGAGGAGCGCCTGGATCGTGGCGGCGCGCACGTTCGGCGACGCTTCTTCCCCGATCAGGAACTCGCGGTTCCGGTTGATCAGCACGGTCGCGACCGCCGCGAGGAGGAGGCCGATCAGGATGGATCCGATCGCATCGGGGGTCGACGAGGCGGTCACCTCGTGCAAACCGAGCGCGACGGCTGCGATGACCAGGCCGATCAGCGCGGCGGCGTCTTCCGCGAACACGGCTCGAAGCGTCGGGTCGCTGGTGGCCAGGACCCCGCCGATCAGGTCGCGCTCCAGAAATTCCGCCGTGGGCCGCGCCTGCCGGAGCGAGCGCAAGAACGAGATCCCCTCGAGTACGAACGAGACTGCGAGCACGACGTAGCCGACGATGAAGTTGGTGGCAGGCTCGGGGTGGATGAGCTCCTGCACGCCGTGCGTTACGGAGACGGCGGCGCCGGCGACGAACAGACCGAGTGCCGCGAGCAGCGACCACACGTAGGCCTCGCGGCCGTGGCCGAAGGGATGCCTGCGGTCGCGCGGCCGGCGCGACCGGCGGTCGGCGACGACCAGGAAGATCTCGTTCCCGGTGTCCGCCCACGAGTGCGCCGCTTCGGCCAGGATCGAAGCCGACCCCGTCACCACCGCTGCGACCGACTTCGCGATGGCGACGAGGAGGTTGGCGGCGAAGGCGACGAGAACCGTCGTCAGGCTCGCGGAGCTGCCGACCCGCGCCGCGCGCGAGAGCCCGCCGAGGAACGGCTCCGACTTCACACCATCACCGCCGTGAGATCATCGATCACCGCAGTGCCATCAGCCAGTTGGAGGTGTGCGATGACCGAGCGTCCGACCCGGGTAGAGACCGTCCTCTACGACGCCGACGGGAACCGCACCGAGGACGAGAGCGTCGCGGTTCGGGGCGAGCTGGTGGAGCTCGACGCCGACGGGCGCGTGGTCGCAAGGCGCCCGCACGAGGGCCTCGACTGGCAGGTCGACCCGATCTCGCTCGAAGGCGACCACGGCGAGCTCGCGACCCGTCCGCGGCACGACGAAGCGTGATTCGACGCACGTTGGTGGCGGCGCTCGTCGTCGCCGCGCTGGGAGGCTCGGCGGCGCACGGCGCGACGCCCGGCACGAAGACGTACTTCGTGCTCGGCCAGCAGCTCGTCCCCGTCCAGGTGGTCGCGCGGACCCCGCAAGCCGCGATCGCGAAGCTGTTTGCCGGCCCGCCTACGCGCCGCGGACTGCGCACGTTCGTCCCGACGGCAACGCGGGTGCGACATACGTCGCGTTCGGGCTCGACCGTGACGGTGGATCTCAGCGGGGCCTTCCGTCCGGCAGGCCGGCTTGGCGGGACGCGAGGCTCGCGCAGCTCGTCTACACGGTCTCCTCGGTTCGAGGCGTGCGGTCGGTGCTCCTCCGCATCGAGGGACAGGAGCCGGCTCCGTCGGCCTTTCCGCTCTACGACCTGAGTCTCCCGCTGACCAGGCGCGACATCGCGCGGCCGAAGAGCGAGCTGCCGCCGCACCCGCAACCGCGGTTGAGGCCGCCCTCCCCGGCCATCAAGAAGCTGCGGCGCCGGCTTGCCGACTTGAGCTTCCTGCCGGCGGCCGACATCGACGGCAGGGCAGGCCCGGAGACGACGTTGGCCGTGACCGGGTTCCAGAAGTGGGTGGGTCTCGCGCCGGACGGGGTTGCCGGCCCGGCCACGATGCGGGCGCTCGCGGCGGCCCTTCGACCTATGTCGATCGTTATGGGCAGCGGCCAGCGGATCGAAGTCCTGCTCGACCGGCAACTTGCGCTCCTCGAGCAGGGCAGCCGCGTCGTGCTCACGGTCCCGGTCTCGACCGGCAAGGGCGAGAACGCGACGCCGCCCGGGTCGTTCCAGATCTTCCGCAAGGAGGTCAAGTCGTGGTCGTACCCGTTCCAGGAGTGGCTGCCGTGGGCGAGCTGCTTCTATGGCGGAATCGCGTTCCACGAGTACCCGGACGTCCCGACGCAGGCCGCCTCGCACGGCTGCGTGCGCGTCCCGCAGTACTGGTCGCAGCTGCTCTACCGTTTCGCGCCGATCGGCACGCCAGTGCGCGTGCTGACTCGTTCGCTCTGAGGTCGACCGGGCTGGGGTTCACAACGCCTTCTGGTGAAAGGACACTCGCCCAGGCGAGAGTCGGCGCCGGTTGTGCGATCCTGGAGCGCAATGGCAGAGAATGCCGAAACTCCGTCTGCCTTCCGGCCCGGCGGCGTTTCGTATCTCCGAATCCCCGCTCCTGATGTGCAGACAAGAGCGGCGTTCTACGAAGCGGTGTTCCATTGGAGGCTGCGTGGCGACCCAGAAGAGCCTGGCTTCGACGATGCAACCGGTCATGTCATCGGGCACTTCATGCCCGACCTGACGGTTGCCGGAGACGCAGGGTTTCAGCCCTTCATCTACGTCGGCCGACTCGCCGCGACAGTCGAAGCGGTTGTCGAGCAGGGAGGCGAGGTCATTACTCCGCCCCTACCCGGAAGGAGACCTCTGGGTAGCGGTTTTCCGCGATCCGGTCGGAAACGTCGTCGGAGCCTGGCAGCACGGCCCACTGAGCTGACGGTCGCCGTCCGCTCGGGTGACATTCCCGCACCTGACGGCGGTCGTCGTCAATGAGCTCGGCCGCAGCCTGGGTGAGCGGACAGGCGCCGTTGATGCCGAGCCGCTGCTTGCCTGGGCGCGCTCGCTCGCCGCAGAGCGGCTCTGGGCACTCGAGGACTGCCGCCACGTGACGCGCGGCCTGGAGCAGGCGCTGCTCGCAGCCGGCGAGCAGCTGGTGCGCGTGCCGCCGCGACTGACAGCACCCCAGCGCCGCCGCGGCCGCAGCCGGGGCAAGTCGGATGCGATCGATGCACTCGCGATCGCCCGCGCTGCGCTGCAGGAGCCGAGCCTCGACCGGCCGCGCGCGGGCGAGGAGCGCCTGCGCGAGCTGAAGCTGCTGCTCGATCACCGCGACGACCTGGTCGCCGAGCGACGACGAGCCCAGCAGCGCCTGCGCTGGCACCTGCACGAGCTCGACCCGGCGCTCCAGGTGCCGCTGGGTGCGCTTGACCGCGGCGTGTGGCTCGATCGCCTCGCCCGCCGCCTTGCCCGCTTGCAGCAGACGACCCAGGTGCGGATCGCCCGTGATCTCGTCGCTCGCTGTCGCAGCCTCACCCGTTCGATCCTCGAGCTCGAGCGCGAGCTGGCACAACGGACGCAGGTGCTCGCGCCGCGACTGCTCGAGCTCGCCGGCTGCGGCCCGCTCAGCACGGCCAAGCTGCTCTGCGAGATCGGCCCGATCGACCGCTTCCGCTCAGATGCGCAACTCGCCCGCCATGCCGGCGTCGCGCCTTTGGACGCGAGCTCGGGCAAGCACCAGCGCCACCGGCTCGACCGAGGCGGCAATCGCCAGCTCAACTGCGCGCTGCACCGGATCGCCGTGACGCAGGGCCGCGTCCACGCGCCTGCGCGCGCCTACCTGGAGCGCAAGCAGGGCGAGGGCAAGAGCCGCCGCGAGGCGCTCCGCTGCCTCAAGCGCCAGCTGGCTCGGACCGTCTACACGACGTTGAAAAGCGAGCCGTCATTGACATAGGAGCAACGCTGGGCCCAGGGGAGCACCGGACTGCCTAGCCAAACCATCCGGCGTACGATCACGCCCTGTCGTGCTCGAACTTGACTTGGACTTCACGGCTGCCGAGGCTCTTGCCGAGTGCCGTCAGCGTGGTCTCGTCGTCCGAAGTGAGCGTGAGTTGGCCGGCCATGACGGTAGCCACCACTGGCATCTCGGCTTTCCTGGGCGCACAGGCACGCTCGAGCTAAGTGAGTTGCAGAACCGAGTCTGGGTGAAGGTGCATCCGAGACGTGATGGCGGCTGGGCAACTGCGCTTGCTCACGAGCTCAGCGGTCACTCGAGTGACCTGACCACGGCCTAGCCCAGGCTCGGGTGACTGTGAGACTCGCCGGGTTGGTCTGTCTGGGGCCCTCGCCAGCCTGGTGTCTCCGTGCCGCTTGTGACTCGTCGGGTGACTGGCCGCCTTGCGTGCCTTGCGAATGATCCGTCCGAGCGGCACGGCGGCGCCGGTCTGGCGCCCGCTGCTGGCTTGATCAGGAGCTTGTCCGCCTTGCCGGCGTGACTCATCACAGTCCTGCCGCCGCGGTTTCCACGCACTCAGACCGGCGCTACCGGACCCTACGAGCGAAGCCGGAGGATCGATCGGGATGGTTGCAGACGAGCTGGACTACGTGGTCGGCGTCGACACGCACCGGGACGAGCACACGCTCGCCCTCGTCGAGGCGGCGACCGGGGCGGTGCTTGCGCAGAGGACGATCACGAGCAACGGCCGCGGCTACGCGCAAGCGCTTCGCTTCGCGCAGCAGCGCGCCGGGACGGCTCGTGTCTGGGCGGTCGAGGGCGCCGGTCATTACGGTGCCGGACTTGCCCGCTACCTGAGCGAGCGCGGCGAGACGGTGCTCGAGGTGGGGCGCTCGTCGCGGAGTGAGCGGCGGCTACGCGGCAAGGACGACCGGCTCGACGCCGTCCGGGCCGCCCGCGCTGCCCTCGGAAGTGAGCCGCTGCCGCGGCCGCGCTCGGGGGAGCGGCGTGAAGCGCTGCGGCTGCTGCTGCTGGCCCGCCGCAGCGCGGTCGACGTGCGCCGCGAGGCGCTCGTGCAGCTGCGCAGCGTGATCGTGACCGCACCCGAGCGCCTCCGCGACGAGTTGCGCGGGCTCCCGCTCGGGAGGCTGCTCCAGCGCTGCCGGCGGCTTCGTCGGCTGGGGACTGCGGGGCCGGATGAGCTCGCCGCCCGGCTCGTGCTGCGGACGCTGGCACGCCGGATCGAGGCTGCAAGCGCGGAGGCCGAGCAGCTCGAGCGCGAGATGCGTGCGCACGTCCAGGCACTCGCGCCCCCGCTGTTGGAGGAGCCGGGCGTGGGGCCGATCGTCGCCGCCCAGCTGCTCGTCGCCTGGTCACATCCCGGCCGCGTCCGCTCCGAGGCCGCCTTTGCCCGCCTGGCCGGCGTCGCACCGGTCCCCGCCTCCAGCGGCCAGACGGTCCGGCAGCGGCTCAGCCGCGGCGGCGACCGGCAGCTCAACCGAGCCCTGCACACGATCGTGCTCGACCGCCGCCAGCACGATCCGGCGACCAGGGGCTATATCGCCAAGCGGATCGCCGAAGGCAAGAGCCGTCGCGAGGCCACCCGCCTGCTGAAGCGCTACCTCGCCCGTCGCCTCTACCGGCTACTGCAGAACCAGGAGCCGCCGATGGCTTGACAGGTCATAGGAGCTTCATTCCCGCACGCTGGCCCAGGCGAACGCTAGCTCCCGAGAACCAGACCCGCGGGAGACCCGACCTTTGAAGGGATCGCACCGGCGACGGTTGTCTTTCGGTTTGTTGGGTGGCGTCCTAGTCTGTCGTCGTGTCGGCACCGGTCTTGTATGCGCGGAGCGGGGATCTCAGCATCGCGTATCAGGTCGTTGGCGAGGGCCCTGCCGATGTCCTGATGATCCCCGGCTGGTTCTCTCATCTCGCGCTCGATTGGGAGGAGCCAACCTGGGTTCGTTGGGTTGAGCGACTCGCGTCGTTCGCGCGGCTGGTTCGTTTTGACAAGCGCGGTACCGGCATGTCCGATCGGCCGCCGGGGATTCCGACGCCGGATGAGCGGATGGAGGACGCGCGCGCGGTCATGGGTGCGGCTGGCCTAACCGCGGCTCATGTGCTGGGCTGGAGCGAGGGTGGGCCCCTCGCAATCCTGCTCGCGGTCACGCATCCCGATCGCGTCCAAAGCCTGATTCTCTATGGAACGCAGGCGACCTTCCGGCGAAAACACGACTACCCGTTCGGCGAATGGGAGGAGAGCGAGGAGTACTACGCTGAGCTCGAGTCCGGTTGGGGAACCGTCGATCACGTACTCGTCACCCACCCGGACGCGGATCCTCGGTTCGCGCAGCGGCGCGCGCTCTATATGCAGTCGGCGGCAAGCCCCGCTGCGGCGGTTGCCCTCGCCAAATCGAACGCGTTGATCGACACCCGCGCGCTCCTGCCGTCGATTCACGTCCCGACGCTGGTGCTCAGCCGCCGCGACGATCCCGTCGGCCCCGGTCCGACCGGACGCTACCTCGCGGAACGGATTCCGGGAGCCAGGTTTATCGAACTGACAGGGGACGAGCACCTCCCCTGGCTGGGAGACGCCGAGGCGCTGTCTGCGGAAATCGAGCATTTCGTCACCGGTGTCCGACCACAAGCGCTCGAGCCTGGCATCGTGCGGGCGATCCTCCTATGCGACCTCGAGGGATCGACGAAGCTTGCGCACACGCTCGGAGACGAGCGATGGGCCGACCTGCTCGCAGAATACGGAGACACCGCTGAGAGAGCCGTCTACACACACAGCGGCCGCCTCATCGACCGCACCGGCGACGAGCTCATGGCGGTCTTCGAAGGGCCGGTCAACGCCGTCCGAGCAGCGAAGCGGATCCAAGCAAGAGCCGACGAGTTCGGCCTGCGTGCGCGCGCAGGGGTGCACATGGGCGAGGTTGTCGAGCGAAACGGCGCCTTGCGGGGCATCGCCGTCCACCTCGCCGCACGCGTGATGGCCAAGGCGACCGGCGGCGAGATACTCGTATCCGAGACAGTCAAGGACATTGTCGCCGGCTCCACCCTACGCTTCCAAAACCGCGGACAGCACGAACTCAAAGGCATCGAAGGCCGCCGACGACTGTACGCCGTCGCCCCCGACTAGTCCGCCCGTCGAAAGGGCTCATCAGGGGACATTCCCGAACACTGGCCCAGCCGAAGATGATGCTCTCCTTGTAGACCTAGCGAGCCCTTTGGGCTCTTCGCCTCCCCGGAAGATCTCCGCGCCGGCAGCGGGGTGTCGACATGACCACCGGTTTTAGCCGCGCACCTCCGGCGCTCGTTCGAGCTCGCGCTGACGAAGCACGATCCGACGGATCTTTCCGGTGAGCGTCTTCGGCAGGTCGTCGACGAACTCGATGCGCCGGGGGTAGGCATAGGCTGAAAGCCGCTTGCGTACGAACGTCTTGATCTCCTCGCCGAGCTCGTTCGAGGGCTCGCGGTGGGGCGCGAGCACAATGAACGCCTTCACGACGTGGCCGCGCAGTTCGTCCGGAGCTGCGACTGCCGCCGCTTCCCGCACCGCTGGGTGCTCGAGACACGCGGACTCGACCTCGAACGGTCCGATCCTGTACCCAGCGGCGATGATCACGTCGTCGGCGCGGCCTTCGTACCACACGTAGCCGTCCTCATCCTGGCGAGCGGCATCCTTGGTGTGGAACCAGGGGCCGCCGAAGACCTCCTCGCTCGCGTCCGGCTGGTTCCAGTAGCCGAGGGGGAAATGCGGATTCGACCGTGCACGGAGGCAGATCTCGCCTCGCTCGCCGCGGGCGACCGGATGCCCGTCCTCATCCAGGATTTCGACCTCCCAACCGGGCATCGGCTTCCCCATCGAGCCCTCCCGCACCTCCATGAACGGGTAGTTGGCAACGAGCGGATACGCCTCCGTCAACCCGTAGTAATCGAGCACAGTCACTCCGTACTGCTCCCGGAACCAGCGGATCGCCTCGGGGTTCAGCGGCTCGCCAGCCGAGCAGACGCGGCGAAACCGTTGCGGGTAGAGCCTGCCCGCGTCCGCAACGGCCATCATCGCCCGCATCGCGGTCGGGGTCGTGAAAACGTTCGTCACTCGCTGTCGGCTGAGGAAGTCGAGTTGCTTGTGCGGGTCGAACCCCGCCTCGCGCCGGTAGACGCACTGCACCGCCCCGAGGCGCCACGGACCAAGCAGCGGGGCGATCCCAGCCGCCCAAGCCCATTCGCCCATGCCGTGGAAGCGCTCGCCGTCTTCAACCTCGTGGCAGTAGACGAACTCTTCGTGCGCGAGGATGTAGCGATGGGCGTGCACGATCCCCTTCGCAAGCCCAGTCGTCCCTGAGGTGTAGTAGAGCTGCGCAGGATCGTCGGCCGAGGTGTCGCAGGTGACCAACTCGGTCGACACGCCAGCAAACGTGTCCCCGTCCAGCACGAGCAGCTGCGCGCTCGAGTCGTCGAAGCGCTTCGCGTTCGCGCCGTCGGTGACGACGAGCTTGGCGCCGGAGTCGGAGAGGCGGTGGCGGATCGACTCATCCCCGTATAGGACCGACATCGAGAGCAGGATCGCGCCGAGCTTCCAGACGCCGAAGAAGACCGCGGCCGTCTCCGGGGTCGCCGGGAGGACGACCGCGACTCTGTCGCCGCGCTCCACGCCGCGACCGCCCAGCACGTGGGCCGCCTGGTTCGCCAGGTCCTGCAGCTCGCCCCAGGTGAGCTCACGATAGGAGCCGTCGAAGCTCTCCCAGACCATCGCCAGCTTGTCGCGCGGGTGCTTGTCGCACGCATCCGAAGCGATGTTGTAGTGCGCCGGCACCTCCCACCGGTGGGCCGCACAGACCTGCTCATACGAGGACGAGCTCATGGGACGTGATAGGAGCATGGCATCGTTCCAGCCGCCCTACAACTGCCCCAGGCGCGGGCCGCGCAGGGACCGATCTCTCGGGCCTTCACGCGCTCCCTACATCAGCCGCTCAGAGCTCAACCCGCCTCTCCTGGCTGTCTTATGCGGTCTTGCTCTCGCCCGAGTCCGAAGTTACCCCCTAGCAGCAGTCTGTTCGGCGCCAGGCCCTGCCGCACGAACCCACCCGAGTCCGCCGGAACCCTCAGGTGACATTCCAGGACACTGGCCCAGAGGAGCGACCTGCGCCTAGAGCTCGACTACTGGATCGCCGACGCGGATGACGCCACCCACGAGGATGTCGGCATTGATCCCTGCCCGATGAGTGAGCTCCTTGATGATCCCCGGCCGGGTCATCTCCTCCAGATGCCGACACGGCTCGCAGAGCTCCACACCGAGGCACTCGACCTCGCCGACCCGGAAACGTTTGCCAACGAGGCTGTTGACGTCCACGTCGCGCACAGCCACCTGCCGGCGAGTCTCTCCCGGCAGTAGTCCAACGTCCTCGACGACCTCGGCGGAAACGAGCGTCAGCGCTTGGCCTGACGCGGCTCCGTCGGCATGGAAATGACGGTCGCCTTCGAGCCCCTTCCCGGCAACTGCTCGTACTGACTCGACCGTCCACAGACCCGGCTTACGAGGGGCACCGAGATGGATCGCCTCCACAGGCATTGCGTGATCATGCACCAACCGCGGTTTGGAGCATTGTTCAGGGGTCATTCCGGAACGCTGGCCCATGCGGCGGTGGCGTCACTCGGGCAGCGGCCGCTTCCTCGCCTTAGGATCTCGCTGTCCCGTTACCCGCGGAAGGGAGTCGTCTTGGCAGTCGGTATCCGGATCAAGCTTCCAGGTGTGACACAGGAACAGTTCGACACTGCACACGACGACATCAACCCGGATCGCTCCCCGTGGCCGGGGATGCTGTTTCACTCGTCCGGGCCGATCGATGGCGGCTGGGGAGTGATCGACTTCTGGGAGTCGCGGGCAGACTTCGACGCACACCTCGAATCCAACATCCAGCCGGGGATCGCCGCGTCAGGGGTGCAGATGCAGGGGCCACCGGACATCAAAGAGTTCCCGGTCCACGAGATCATCCACCCCTAGAGAGCAGCACAGTTGCGCGGGCAGGGCCTCCGACCGCGAGACCCTGCCGTACCGCACGTAGCACCCAGGGCCCTTCGACACATTCGCGCCGTTCAGGGGACACTCCTGAACACTGGTCCACCCGAACGCTCAGACCCCACCTGACTTCCGACAGCGGTCGCTTCAGACCCGTTCCGCGTTGAGCGCCGATCTAGACTTCGGCGCGTCGCAGGCGAAGTTTTTGCAAAAGGAGACCTACCCTCATGTCTGTACCGATCGCCGGTCGGCTTGTGAAGCGAGTCGGTCGTCTAGCGGAGCGCGTTGGCCGCGTGGTGACCGCAATTCCACGCATGCTTCTCGGTCGTTAGAGCCTCTTCGGAGCGCCGACCTGCCCAGCTAGTTCAAGGCCGCGAGGTGGTTGCGCTCGGGTGACATTCCCGCGCACTGGCTCACCCGAAGCGTCGCGTCTCCTGGCGAGCGACCGTCCACCCGCGCGGATGGTGTTCGTCCGCAGTAGCCTCTAGGAAGTTGGCGCTCTCGACTTCCGATATTTCCGCCATCCGCGCAGCCGAAAGGGCTCTGGCCGAGGCTTTCGAGTCTCCCGATCTCACTGGCCTGGGTGAATTCGTACACGGAGGACGCGATCTTCGTAGGGCCCGGTGTACCGGCGATCGAGGGCCGCGCCGCCCTACTGGAGGTCGCTCCTCAGATCAGCATCTCCTCAATGGAGATCGCAGCGCACTCAACGCTCGGGGAGGGAGATCTTGCGGCCACGTTCGGCCGTGCGACCTGGGTCAGCGGCCCGAAAGGCTCGGATGCCCGGACAGTCCGGAGACGCTTTCTCATGGTCTGGCGGCGCGATCTCGACGGGGCTTGGCGCATTACTCGCGAAATGCTCAACCAGGATCTCTAGACGTCCGATAGTCGACGGCCCGCCGGGGGACATTCGCGAACACTGGCGCAGGCGAGTAGTGGAACTGCGAACACGAGCGAGCTTGTAATCACACAAGCCGCGTTTGCCGCTCTGGGTAGCGTCTCGGCGTGGCTCACGACACCTCGTGGGAGCGGCTCCGCCTCTACACAGACAGGCTTCGCCTCCGCGCGCCCGCTCCACGGGACGCGGAAGCTCTGTACGACCTGTTCGCGGACGCCGAGGTCATGCAGGGGTTAGGCAAAGAGCCCGTCTCAGTGGTTGAGGAAGTCCGAGCCATGATCGAGGAAGGGATGATCGGCGGTTGGAGAACCGATGGGATCGGTCCCTTCATTCTTGTGACCACGGGGACCGACCGGCAGGTGGTCGGCCAGGCTGGTCTCATGATCTTCGACACGCGCAACTGGACGCCCTCGACCTGGGCAGCCGCGGGAAGTCATGCTCAGCCCGAGCTTGGCTGGGCCTTGCGACGCGCCCACTGGGGAAACGGATATGCGACCGAGGCAGCCGCAGGCATCCGGAAGTGGGCCTATGAGCGTCGATCCATCGGCCAGCTTGTCTCTCTGATCTCGCCGGACAACGTCCGCTCCCAGCGTGTCGCGCAGAGACTCGGTGCGACGCCGACAGAGACCGTCACGCCCGCAGATTCGAAGCGGAAGACGGTCGTCTGGAGACATCCGCCTGCCGCCTGATCCGGGACGCTCAGGGGTCATTCCGGAACACTGGCCCAGACGAGAAAACGGCTAACTACGGCTGCGGGATGATCGCCGAGTCGTGCGCCGCGAACACAGCGGCAACATCAGCACCGGGCTGATGGATTTCCTCGATCAACTGGGCGATCCGCGGCGTCATCACCAGGAGGTACCGCGCTTCGCTGCGCCCAGCATTCCAGTACGTGTGAGCTGTCTCGCGCCGAGCTAGAACAGCTGATCCGGCGCTCGCTTCGACCTTCTCATCGCCGAGGCGGAACCCGAGCGTTCCCGAGAGCACGTACCACGCTTCATCGTCGGAATGGTGGACGTGGAGCGGCGCGATCCAGTGGTCGCCGACCTCGGCCGTCCACTTGGCGATGACGAAGCTATCGGCCGCTGAACCGATCGTGCTTCCCGCGAGCAACTCGACGTGCACGGGGACCGATTATCGCCTACAGCGGCCCTGTCGCCAGACGGTGCTTCTCGAGGAGAAGGCGTTGGGTGACATTCCCGCACTCAATGTCATCCTCGGCGGGTGGTGGCGTCCGTTAAGCGGCGCAGACTCGGGCGGCGGCGGCTGACCCGATTCCCGCATGTCGCCCGAGAGCTGACTTGCCAGCGTTGTGTCGCCGCCGCCTTCCCGAGACCGCCGAGCGTGACCTGATAGGAGCCTGGCAGCTGCCTCGATTGAGGTCTGTCCGCTCGCCGGTCGCCCCCAACGCTACAAGGAGGCGATCCCCATGATCGTGATCGGGGTGGACGTGCACAAGCACGAGCTGACGGCGGTCGTCGTCGATGAGCTCGGCCGCAGCCTGGGTGAGCGGACAGGCGCCGTTGATGCCGAGCCGCTGCTTGCCTGGGCGCGCTCGCTCGCCGCAGAGCGGCTCTGGGCACTCGAGGACTGCCGCCACGTGACGCGCGGCCTGGAGCAGGCGCTGCTCGCAGCCGGCGAGCAGCTGGTGCGCGTGCCGCCGCGACTGACAGCACCCCAGCGCCGCCGCGGCCGCAGCCGGGGCAAGTCGGATGCGATCGATGCACTCGCGATCGCCCGCGCTGCGCTGCAGGAGCCGAGCCTCGACCGGCCGCGCGCGGGCGAGGAGCGCCTGCGCGAGCTGAAGCTGCTGCTCGATCACCGCGACGACCTGGTCGCCGAGCGACGACGAGCCCAGCAGCGCCTGCGCTGGCACCTGCACGAGCTCGACCCGGCGCTCCAGGTGCCGCTGGGTGCGCTTGACCGCGGCGTGTGGCTCGATCGCCTCGCCCGCCGCCTTGCCGCTGGCACAGACGAGGGCTTGATCGAGCCGTGTGCGCTCGGCGCGATGTCGACGGTGCGTTCCGTCAGGCCGATTCTGAACGTATCCGATGTGCGGGGCAGTCTTGCCTGGTTCGAATCGCTCGGATGGAAGACGACCTTCATCTGGAACGAAGACGACGGCGAGCCTGGGTTCGCCGGGACTGCCTGTGGAGACGCCGAGATCTTCCTCTGCCGCGGCGGGCAGGGATCGCGCGGGACGCACGCACCAGCCGTTCCCTTCGACGAAACCACCCGCGGGGTGTGGATGTCGTGGTTTCTCGGGTCGCCGGATGAGGTCGATGCGATGCACAGCCTCTGCATCGAGCTGGGCCTCGAGGTAACCATGCCGCCAAGGGACGAGCCGTGGGGCGTTCGCGAATTCCATCTCCGTCATCCCGACGGTCACACGTTCCGAGTCGGCGCCCATCGCGTCGGGTGACATTGCCGAACGCTGGCCCAAGCGAGTGAGACGGCATAAAAGCGGAGATGGCATGCTCGGCGCGAGTGGTCGTTCAGGCGCAGCTGGTCGAGTCGGAACGCGGCCTTTTCCCGAAGAGCGCCGGTTGGTTCGTTCTCAACGCACGCGAGGCGCAGTGGTGGAAGCGGAGTGGTCTTGGCACGCTGTGCGATTTCGAGGGTGAGCCTCGGTTCCAGCAGCTCGGGATCAACCTCACTCTTCTCGAGCCTGGCGAGCCGATGACGATGTACCACTGGGAAGCCGCTCAAGAAGACTTCCTCATGCTCTCGGGTGAAGCGCTTCTCGTCATCGAGGGAGCAGAGCGGACGATCCGGCAGTGGGACTTCGTCCACTGCCCTCCAGGTACGAACCACGCGATCATCGGCGCAGGCACTGCTCCCTGTCTTGTGCTCGCGGTCGGCGCGCGCGACCGCCCAAAAGGGCACGAGTGGGGCGCGTACACCGTGGACGAGACGGCGCTGCGCCACGGCTCAGGCGTCCAACGCGAGACGACCGAGGGAAGCGAGGCGTACGCGCGATTCCCGCCGCACAAGTTGACCCGCTACCGCGACGGCTGGCTTCCCGACTAGCCGAGCGCGCGCCCACGTCAGGAGTCATTCCCGAACGCTGGCTCATGCGAGGGTCCGCCTCCTACTAGCCCTCGGCCGGGCGATAGACCTCGGCCGGAGTCCCGCTCACCGGATCAACATCGGCCGGGTGACGTTTCTCGAAGTTCGGCCCTGCAAGCCCCACGGGTCGGGTCGACGCCCGCGAGCCAGACGAGACCCTCTTCGACTCCGATTGTGGCCACGGCGTAGAGCGTGTACATCGCTGAGCGGCGACGTGCCTCCTCATCAGCCCACGCGATGACCGCATGCACGTCCTCTGCCTCGAGAACGCAGTGCTCGGCCGCCGCCCACATGACCTGCTCCTGCCCTCCTGCAGGAAGGTCCGACTCCGGGAGACGAGGCTGCCGCCAAAAAGACCACGTAGAAGTCATGGATCGGCCGCAACCAGAAACCCGCATGGGCCCGACGCGACTCAATCCTCGCCGTCGCATCGTATGCCGAGCCCTCGTCGACGACTTCAGTGACACGCTCGCCGACGGTAGCGGCGACGGTCCGAGAAGCCCGGGCGCTCCGTATCCTCTGAGCGTGGCGACCCAGTCGACGCCGTCACCCTTGGTGCGCTCACGTGATCGGCCTTCGCCCCGGCGCGGGCGCCGGCGCGCGTTGTGGGTGCTGGTCACGGTCTTCGTCGTGGCGCTGCTCGGGCTCGTCGCGGGCGTCCTGTTCTGGTCGGGCATGACACTGGCCGCTGACGCGACCGCGCTCGCACGGGTCGAGGTGCAGCCCCTGGGCGGGACGCTCGAGCGCGTGCAGGCGTTCGGGCCCGGCGGACGGAGGATTCCCCTCGCCGTGCGGAACGGGCGCCTGACGCCGCGGACGCGCCTCACGCCCGGGGAAACGGTCTCGGTGGAGGCCGTTGTCCGCCGACCGGGCTGGCTGGGCTGGGCGCTCGGAAGCACGCGCCGCGTGCAGCAGACGATTCGCGCTCCCGTCGTCGGCGTGAGCGAGCGCTGGCTCACGGTGCCTCCGGGGTCACCGGTGAAGGTGGCTTCGACCGGCCGGTAAGTGCGGTCGCCTACGGGCGCACCGGCCGCAGGGCACTCGCTCGCCCGCAGGACTCGCTGACGCTCGAGCGCGGGGCGCCTGCAGGCACCGTCCAGGTCGCGGCAGCAGCGCGCACCTGGGAGCGGCTCGGCCGCCCGGTCGCGGTCAGCTGGTTTCCGCCGGCCAGGCTCCCCGTTGCGCTCAGCAGTCCGGCGCCGGGCGCGCAGCTCGCTCCGGCAGATCCGATCCGGCTGACATTCTCCGGGCCGGTCGCCGCCGTGCTCGGCGGGAACCGGCCACAGCTTTCACCACGCACGCCCGGCCGCTGGACCCAGCCGGACAGCCACACGCTCCTGTTCGTGCCGTCGGGCTTCGGTGCCCGCTTCGCCTCCGACCTGCGGCTCGACCTTCCGCGAGCGGTCGCCGTGAGTGGGGCTTCCGGTGCCGGCCTTCGCACGACCCGCCAAATCGGCTGGACGGTGCCGCCGGGGTCGACGCTCCGGCTGCAGCAGCTCCTGGCACAGGCCGGCTACCTCCCCCTCGACTGGACGCCGGCCGGCGCCCCGGTCGCGCACACGCCGCGCGCCGAGCTGCAGGCCGCCGTCGAGCCGCCGAAGGGCCGCTTCAGCTGGCGCTACCCCAAAACGCCGAGCGAGCTGCAGGCGCTCTGGAGCGAGGGGATCCCGAACCAGGTCACGCGCGGGGCCGTGATGATGTTCCAGGACACGCACGGGCTCGCCGTGGACGCGATCCCCGGCGCGATCGTCTGGCACGCGCTGCTGGCCGACGCGATCGCGGGAAAGCACCGGAATGGCGGTTACAGCTACGTCTACGTGCACAGCAACGTTCCCCAGTCGCTGACGCTCTGGCACAACGGCCAGACGGTCCTCACCTCCCCGGGCAACACCGGTGTGCCCGCCGCCCCGACGCAGCTCGGGACTTTCCCGGTCTTCGAGCACCTCCCGGTGGGCACGATGAGCGGCACGAACCCGGACGGCTCCCACTACCACGACCCGGGCATCCGCTTCATCAGCTACTTCAACGGCGGCGACGCGATCCACGCCTTCAATCGCGCATCGTTCGGGACCCCGCAGAGCCTCGGCTGCGTCGAGCTGCCGCTTGCCTCCGCGGCGAAGGTCTGGCCGTACACACCGATCGGAACACTCGTTACCGTCGAGAAGTGAGGTAGCGGCCGCGCGGCCGAGTGACGAGCCCGCCTCGGCTCGGTCTCCTCCTATGGCACCATGTTTCTCGTGGATGCGAGTCGGATCGCGAGCTTTCCGAACTTCGCCGATCTGCCCGCCGACGAGCTGGACGAACTCGCCGCCGCGATGAGCGAACTCGAGGTCGGCGCGGGCGCCACGGTCATCACGGTCGACGATTACGGAACCGCCATCTACTTCATTGAGGACGGAACGGCCGTCGTCTTGGACGACACCGGCGAAACGACCCAGACCCTGGGCCCCGGCGACACATTCGGCGAGATCGGACTTCTGCTGACGGGGCAGCGGACGGCCACGGTGGTGGGGCGAACGCCGATGCGACTCCTCTCGCTCTCCGGTCACGATTTCGAGCGAATACGACCGCGTGTTCCCGAAGTCGAAGGTTCGCTGCGCCGCCTCGGTGTCGAGCGCGCGAGTCGCTAAGCGCAGCAGATCAGAGAGCGCGTGTCGAAATGGGCCGGGCAGGGATCGAACCTGCGACCTTGGGGGAAGTCGCTCGTCACATGGCGATTCTTGAGGCCATCAATCGCGATCTCGACGAGCTGGGCCTCGTTGGGAAGGGCGGTAAGCCGAGTTATGTGCTCGATATGCGCCTACGTGTCTCCCGGCACCTCGACCACTGGCTGGCGAAACTGGCGCCGGAGTTGGAGCGGCAACGGACCGCGGAGGCGGCGCTTTCCGACGCAGGGCGAGAGGACTGTCGCCCCGAAGGCCCGGTTAGCCTGCGCCGCCTGGCTCCGCGCATCGTATTGCGCCACGTAGATCCCGAGCCGCTTGCAGGTCCGGGGGATCGTCAGGCCCTCTTCGGGCAGCCGCTCGGCCTGTGTCGACCCCTCCTTACCATCGTTCCGCCCGTCCGGAGGGCGAAGGGAAGCAGGGGCACATCGGGCGTGCCGCAGGCCTTAGAGTGAAACGGAAGCAAGAGCGCGATGCCTTTCACGATCCGCAGCGTCGAGTACTACTACGCGAACGTCCGTGACGAGTTGGGCGCGGCGTACCGCGTCCTCTCGCAGTTCGCCGAGCGCGGGGTGGACCTGCTCGCCTTCACCGCAGTGCCGAGCGGGCCCGGCCTGGCGCAGTTCGCGCTCTTCCCGGAGGACCCGAACAAGTTGGTCGCCGAAGGGCGCGCCGTCGGCCTTCCGCTCGATGGCCCATACCACGCGCTCCTTGTGCAGGGCGACGACGAGCTCGGTGCCTTCGCGGGCGTTCATGAGCGGCTCGTCGAGGGAGGCGTGGACATCTACGCGTCCTCGGGCGTGACCGACGGCCGCGGCTCCTTCGGGTACCTGGTGTACGTGCGCGAGGAGCAGTTCGAGAAGGCCGCTCGCGGGCTGGGTCTGTGAGCAAGGCTCGTCGCGTCGTCGAGGGCATCGCCGACCCCACATCAACCGCGACCTCGCTACATTCCGAACGACCGCGCGAGGCCGACGGCCGATTGCCGTCTCGAACTTGGTCGGCTTAGGCGGACACAACGCCTGCGTTGTGCTTCGGCGCTCCGAGCGTAGATAACGCGGGGTTCGACCGTCTCCTGAGCGATCCTCGGCGCCGATTAGGGCAAAGCCGCCACCTCAACGCTAGAGGGTGCCTCCGGCTGCCGGCGGGGCGGCGCCCGTCGGCTGGGCGCCGCCCCCGGCGACACGGGCGAGGTAGTCCTCGACGAGCAGCATGTTCTCGGTGCCGGCGCGGTCGATGACGGAGAGCAGCTCGGCCATGCTGGCGACTTCTTCCCGTTGCTCGGCCAGGAACCAGCCGAGGAACTGCTCGCCGACGTGCTCATTCTCCTCGCGGGCGAGCTGGACGAGCCGGGCGATCTGCTCGGTGACAGTCTTCTCTTGGCGCAGCGCCAACTCGACCGGAGCCCGCTCATCCTCGAAGCTCGACTGCGGCGCAGCCAGGCCCGGAATCGTCACCTGCTCGTCCGCATCGAGCAGGTACTGCACGATCATCATCGCGTGGTTTCGCTCCTCGACCGCCTGCCGGTAGAAGTGTCCGGCAAGCTGGGGCAGCGTCTGCGCATCGTAGGAGACCGCGATCGCAACGTACTGCTGCGACGCGGCGAACTCGCTCGCGACCTGCTCATTCAGCGCTTCGGTGAACTCGCCCATTGGCGTGCCTCCTCTTCGTCGGATATGTCGAGAGCCCGGACTAAGCCGAATGCCTCAACGAGTAGAGTCGCATCGGAGTTCTGCGGGTCATGATCGAATTCGACCTGAAGGGGCGAAAGCTCGCCCTCGACGAAGCCGTTGTAGAGGAACTGCGAGGGAGGGCCCTAGCCGGCGCTGGGTCGTCTTCGACTCTCAACGACCTTGCTGTGATCCTGACGCGCGCCCTCTCCGAGCAGAAGCCGATAACGCTTCGGCGAGCAGAATCGCGGGCCTTGGATCGTCTGCCTGAGCAGCCCGAGTTGATCGCTTAGCAAGCCCGCTCGGGTTCGCATGGCCCACTTTGTCGTTTCGCCGACGCGCCTTCGAGTCAGCTCCCCGATGCGGATGGTCAATCCTCTGCGTGTGGACCAAGTCCTCGGCCGAACGAGAGACCCTCGGAGCGTCAGCCCGTGGGTCGTGGTAGCGGTGGTGTGGGTGGCGTGCGGTGTCGCCAGCTGACCCAGCGTGATGCCCTGCGGGTGATGCGTCGCTCTGCGGCGCCGATGGCGCGGGCGAGCGAACGGCCGCCTTGCGGTTTGAAGAAGAGCGCGACGCCGAATTGGGCGAGGACGAGGTAGGTGGCGATCATCCCAGCCAGGATCGCGAGGAAGGTGAGTGGGAGCGGTTGGAACCCGAACAGGTGGGCGAGCGGCGGGATGTAGGGGAGGGCGACGCCGAAGCCGGCGCAGGCGAGGGTGGCGAGTAGCAGCGGGCGGCTGGGGCGGCTCTTGTAGAAGGGGACGCGGCGGGTGCGGATGACGAAGATGACGAGTGTCTGGGTCGTGAGCGACTCGACGAACCAGCCTGAGCGGAACAGGATCGGGCCGGCGTGGAAGACGCGCAGCATGACGAAGAATGTCAGGAAGTCGTAGGCGCTCGAGATCGGGCCGAAGAAGGACATGAAGCGGCGGATCATGCGGATGTCCCACTTGGCTGGTCTTGCGAGTAGCTCCTCGTCGACGTTGTCGGTCGGAATGGTCATCTCGCTGACGTCGTAGAGGAGGTTGTTGAGCAGGATCTGCGTCGGCAGCATTGGCAAGAAGGAAAGGAACAAGGAGGCGCCGGCTGCGGAAAACATGTTGCCGAAGTTCGACGAGGTGCCCATCAGGACGTACTTGATCGTGTTGGCGAAGATGCGCCGCCCCTCGACGACACCGTCGGCGATGATGCTGAGGTCCTTGTCGAGTAGGACGACGTCGGCTGCGTCCTTGGCGACGTCGGCCGCGGAGTCGACCGAGATGCCGACGTCGGCGTGGTGGAGGGCGATCGCGTCGTTGACGCCGTCGCCGAGAAAGGCGACGTCTGAGCCTAGGGTGCGCTGCGCGAGGATGATGCGCGATTTCTGCTCGGGCGTGATGCGGGCGAAGATTGTCGTCTTGGGCACCAGCGCGATGAGGGCGGCCTCGTCGAGCGCTTCAAGTTCTTGGCCCGCAACGACTGTTCCGGGGTCGAGGCCGACCTCGCCGCAGAGGTGCGCTGCCACTTGGCCGTTATCCCCCGTCACGATCTTGACGGTGATCTCGAGACGGGCGAGGCGCGCGAGCGAGTCGCGGACGCCCGGCTTGACCGGGTCGGTGAAGCAGAGGAAGCCCTCGAGCGAGAGGTCACGCTCGTCGTCTTTGCCGAGGTGGTCGCCGGTGAGCGGACGGCTGGCGACGGCAACGACGCGCGTCCCGGAGGCGAAGAGCCCGTCGAGGATCGCCTTTGACTCGGCAGGCACGGTCGTGCAACGGGCGAGCACGGCTTCGGGCGCGCCCTTGGAGATCAGCAGCCGTCCCTGCGCAGTGTCGACGAGCACCGATGCCAGCTGCCGGTCGTGGTCGAAGGGCAGACGGTCGAGCGGTGTGGGGACGCTCTCGCCGTGGGCGGCCTGCGGGGCGGCCCAGAGCGCGCGGTCGAGCTCGTTGCCGGCCTTGTCGGCGCAGGTCAGGCCGAGCATGCCTATGTGGTCGTCCGGCTCGCCCGCGCTGTCGAGTGCTTGCGTGAACGAGATCTGACCCTCGGTCAGGGTGCCGGTCTTGTCGGTGAACAGGACCTGGACGTTGCCGAGATCCTCGATCGCGACCAGGCGCTTGACGATCACGCGCTTCTTGGCCAACCGGCGGGCGCCCGTCGCGAGGCTGACGGTGACGATCGCCGGCAGAAGCTGCGGCGTCAAACCCACCGCGATGGCGAGCGCAAACAGGGCCGACTGGAGGAGCGAGCGTCCGAGCGCGGCGTTGATGACGAAGATCGAGCCGGCCAGCACCCCCGTCACAATCGCGAGCAGGCGAGAGAAGTCCTGCAGCCCCTGCTGGAATGCGGTCACCCCCTGCTGTTCGCCCAGGTGCACTGCGATCGCGCCGAACGCGGTGTGCGAGCCCGTACGCACGACGACGCCGCGGCCGCCGCCGCCACTTACGAGCGTCCCCATGAAGACACACGAGCGCAGATCCAGCGGCGAGTCTCCGGGCGGTTGAGCCTCGGCCGTCTTCGTCTTGCTCAGAGACTCGCCGGTGAGCACCGATTCGTCGCACTCGAGCTCATGCACCTCGAGCAACCGCAGATCGGCGGGAACGAGGTCACCGACCCGCAGATGCACGACATCACCCGGGACGAGCTGCGTTACGGCGACCTCGGCAGTTGCCCCCTCGCGATCGACGGTGGCCAGATGCTGGATCTCGGAATGCAGCTCCTCGACCGCCTGCTCCGAGCGGTACTCGTTGAAGAAGCTCAGACCGACGCTCATCGTCATGATCGCGCCGATGATCAACGCCTCCGTTCGGTCGCCGATCGCAGCCGAGACGACGGCCGCGACCAGCAACAGCAACAGCAGGTAGCTGTGCAACTGACGGGCGAGCACCGACCAGGCACTGACCCCGTGCGCGGCCAAGACATTCGGCCCGTAGGTCCCCAGCCGCAGGCTCGCCTCGTGACTCGAAAGACCTGTATCGGACGAGCCGAGCTTGCTCAATACGTCCGCCACGGGCAGCGTTGCGGTGACGGAGAGCTCGAGCTCCTGTGGTTCGTCCGGCCGCCGCCTCTGAGGAGCAGCATCTGCCGCCGGTTGCGATTGGTTGCGTCCCCCCTGTTCGAGCGGCCCGCCCATCGGCAACCGCTAGCTGCCCCCGCCGAGCACGGTACGCACGTCGCGTGCGATCTGCAGGTCCTCACGCGCCGCGACGACGAACGAGCGCCCCGTTGTCGACAAGGGTGGCCGGTCGAGGAGGACTAGCTCACGCCACTGACCTCGCATCGCCATCACGGTAGCGGCGCCGGAACAGGGCATAGGCGACGCCACCGACGGGGATCGGGAGCCAGAAGGAGACGAGCCGGTAGACGAGTGTCGCGACGAGGGCGTTACGCGGGTTGACGCCGGCGAGGGTGAGCGTGCCGACGAGCCCCGCCTCGACGAAGCCGAGCCCGCCCGGCGTGAACGGGATCAGGGCGAGTAGTCCCGCCGCGGTGTAGGCGAGCAGGACCAGCGAGGGTCGCGGCTGTGCACCGATCGCCCGGAGCGCGCATAGCAGCGCGATGTAGTCGAAGCCGATGTTGCCCACCGCAGAGAAGACCGCTGCCGCCCAGCGCGCTCCGATGGTCGTGCCGATGAAGTCCCGCTCGGCGAGCAGCCTCTGTGGGAGGCCGACGACCTTCCGGCGGCGGCGTACGGTCCGGTTCGCGGCCCACTGGATCCCGCGGCCAAGCAACGCGAGCGGCCGCTCGGCTGCGAAGGAGAGACCTCCTGCCGCCAGCAGTAGCAGCAGCACGGCCATGCCGAGGTAGGTGGAGGTGACCAGGCCGCGGTTGACTGGAGCCCCACCGATGATCGCGGGTAGTGCAAGCAGCGGTAGGGCGAACAAGGTGGCGATCTGGAGCGCGGTCGACGCCGCGAGCGCGGCCGCCGCCCGTCCGACCTCGATGCCGGCGCGACGCAGCATCCCGACCGCGAACGTGCTCGCCGTGGCGCCTCCGCCGGGCACGATCCGGCCGAATGCGTTCCCGCTCAGTTGCGCGCACGCGACCGCGAACCAGTTCGTGGTCCGCAGGGCGATCTGGTCGAGCCTCCAGAGCGAGACGAAGCTCGCGATCTCGGCAAGCAGCGCGAACCCTGCCCAGTACCAGTTGAGATGCGCGAGCGACCGCCAGGAGGAAAAGACGGCGATGAGACTCGGGAGCAGCAGGTAGAGCGAGACGCCCGTGACGAGCAGCAGCAGCCCTCGCCCCGCCCCGCGCATCCACCTCGAGCGACCCGAGCGCTCCGCCATGCGAGGCTCTCCGCTCTGCGGCGGACTCGCCACGAGTGCATGCTCGCAGCCGGGCTGGTCTTTCACGAGCCGTCGACCTCGGCTTTGGGACGGAGACCGTACTCCGCCGGCGGTTGGGCTCACCCGGGCCCGTAGATGCCGCTGTTGGCCTTCCGTAGCGCGTCGACGTAGCCAGCTCGCTCGTAGACCGCCTCGTCCGTTCCGGGCGGCACGGCAAGCATCCCACGCAGATCGTCGACTGCTGCGAATCCCTTTCGGGTCATCCAGTCCGATAGGCCGTCGAGCAGCACCGCTGCATGCTCGGGGCCGTGCCGCAGCAGCGCCGAGGCGGTCATCACGACGTCGGCACCGGCAAGCAGGTACTTGGCCACGTCGTCCGAGGTCTCGACCCCGGTAGTCGCCGCGAGCGCGGCGCGCACCCGTCCGTGCAAGAGCGCGATCCACGTGCGCGGCAGCCGTGCCTCCGCCGGGTTGGAGAGGCCGACCTGGCGCACCACGGTGAGCGTGTCGGCGTCGATGTCGGGTTGCAGGAATCGGTTGAACAGCACCAGGGCGTCCGCGCCCGCCTCGTCGAGCCGGAGCGCCATCTCGCCGGTCGAGCTGAAGTACGGGCTCAGCTTGACGGCCACCGGAATGCTGACCGCGTCCTTGACCCTGGTCAGGACGTCGACGTGCCTCTGCTCGACATCGCGGCCCGAGATGCGCGGGTCGCCGGGGAGGTAGTAGATGTTCAGCTCGATCGCGGCGGCGCCGGCCTCCTGCATCGCGCGGGCATAGTCGGCCCAGCCACTCGGCGTGACACCGTTGAGGCTGCCGATCACCGGGACCTCGACGACAAGGGCCGCGCGCTCGAGCAGGCTCAGATATTGGCGCGGGCCGGCCTCGTCTTCGGCAGCGGCGGGGAAGTAGGAGAGCGACTCCGCGAAGCTCTCGGTGCCGGCGTCGACCAGCCGCGCATTCTCGGCCGCCTGCCGGTGCAGCTGCTCCTCGAAGAGGGAGTAGAGGACAACCGCGCCGACGCCGGCATGGGCGAGCCGCTTCACGCCGTCCACGGTCTGGGAGAGCGGGGATGCCGACGCGACGAGCGGGTTGCGCAACGCGAGGCCCATGTAGTCGGTCGAAAGGTCCATCAGCGATCCTTGCGCGCGTCCGCGGCGAAGTGCTGCGCGCCGCGGGTTGCCATCTCCTCGTACACGTCCCAGCGTTGATCGACGGCCTGCTCGGCCAGCCCGTGCAGTCGTTCGGCCTCCGCCGGGTCGGTGTTCGTCAGCGTGCGATACCGCAGTTCCCGGTTGGTGTAGTCGCTGAGCGGAATGCGTGGCCGCGGCGAGTCGAGCAGGAACGGGTTGCCTCCCGCCGCACGGGCCATCGGGTCGTAGCGGATCAACGGCCAATAGCCGCTGGCGACGGCGCGGTATTGCTGGTCGAGTCCGTCACGCATCTCGATGCCGTGCGCGATGCAGTGGCTGTACGCGAGCACCAGCGAGGGACCGTCGTAGGCCTCTGCCTCCCGGAAGGCGCTTAGTGTCTGCTGAGGGTCGGCGCCCATCGCGACCCGCGCGACGTAGACGCTGCCGTAAGCGATCGCCTGCAGCGCGAGGTCCTTCTTGGGCACGGTCTTGCCGGCAGCCGCGAACTTGGCGACCGCACCAAGCGGCGTCGCCTTGGACATCTGGCCGCCGGTGTTGGAGTAGACCTCGGTGTCGAGCACGAGCACGTTGACGTTGCGCCCGCTGGCCAAGACGTGGTCGAGCCCGCCGGAGCCGATGTCGTAGGCCCAGCCGTCGCCGCCGACGATCCAGACGCTGCGCCGAACGAGGTGATCGACGACGGTGAGGAGGTCACTGGCGACGGCTCCGTCCAGCCCGTTGAGTCGCTGCTTCAGCTCGGCGACCCGCTCGCGCTGCGTCCGAAGCTCCGACTCCCGCAGTTGTGGCGCCGCCAGGATCTCGTCCACCAGCTCCGCGCCAACCACGTCGCGCAGCTCGCCTAGGCGCCGGCGGGCCAGTTCGGTGTGCCGGTCGGCGGCGAGTCGGAAGCCGAGCCCGAACTCGGCGTTGTCCTCGAAGAGGGAGTTCGACCAGGCGGGACCGCGCCCATCAGCGTCGGTCGTCCAGGGCGTGGTCGGGAGGTTGCCGCCGTAGATCGACGAGCAGCCGGTTGCGTTGGCGACCATCAGCCGGTCGCCGAAGAGCTGCGAGAGCAGCTTCAGGTACGGCGTCTCGCCGCAGCCCGTGCAGGCGCCGGAGAACTCGAACAGCGGCTCCAGGAACTGGGTGCCGCGCACCGTGCCGAAGTCGACCCGCGACCGGTCGCTCATAGGCAGCGTCTCGAAGAACTCGATGTTGGCCTGCTCGGCGGCAACCAGCGGCTCGCGCGGTGCGAGGTTGATCGCCTTCCGAACCGGCTCGCCCGGCGCGACGACCGGGCACGCCTCGACACAGAGCTCGCAGCCGGTGCAGTCCTCGACATAGACCTGCAGCGTGTACCGGGTGTCGGGCAGCCCGACGGCCTCCAGCGGAGCCGACCGGAACCCGTCCGGAGCGCCCTCCAGGCTGGCCTGGTCGTAGTACCGCGAGCGGATCACGCTGTGTGGGCAGACGAAGCTGCAGTTGCCGCACTGGATGCAGAGCTCGGAGTCCCAGACCGCGACCAGCTCCGAGATGTTGCGCTTCTCGTAGGCCGCCGTGCCGCTCGGATACGTGCCATCCACCGGTAAGGCGCTGACCGGCAACTCGTCGCCCCGGCCGGCCAGCATCTCCGCCGTGACAGCGCGGACGAACTCGGGGGCGTGTGCTGGCACGACGGGAGGCAACCCGCGGGTGGACGTCACCCGCGTGGGCAGCTCGACCCGGTGCAGACCTTCCAGCGCGCGGTCGACCGCGGCCTGGTTGCGCTCGACCACCTCGGTGCCGCGTCGCCCGTAGGTCTTTGCGACCGCTGCTTTGATCCGGTCGATCGCCTGCTCGGGTGGCAACACTCCGGAGAGGGCGAAGAAGCAGGTCTGGAGGATGATGTTGATCCGTCCGGCGAGGCCGACCTCGCGGGCGATCCGTCCGGCGTCGATTGCATACACGTCGATGTGCTTGGCGAGGATCTGCTCCTGGACTGGACGGGACAGCGCATCCCACACCTCGTCCGGGGAGCGTGGGCAGTTGAGCAGCAACGTCGCTCCGTCCGCCGCCGGGCCGAGCACGTCGGCCCGCTCCAGCAGCCCGAACTGGTGACAGCCGACGAAGTCCGCCTGCTGCACGAGATAGGGCGCCCGGATCGGCTTCGGTCCGAAGCGCAGGTGCGAGACAGTCTGCGAGCCGGACTTCTTCGAGTCGTAGACGAAGTAGCCCTGCGCGTGCAGGCCCTCCTCGGACCCGAGGATCTTGATCGTGTTCTTGTTCGCACCGACCGTTCCGTCCGAGCCCAGCCCAAAGAAGATCGCACGCACCGTCTCGGGCGGTTCGATGTCCAGCGCCGCGTCGTAGTCGAGGCTCGTCCCGGAGACGTCGTCGGTGATGCCGACCGTGAACCGGCGTCTCGGACGCTCGCCCGCCAGCTCTGCGAACACGCCGGCCACCATGCCCGGCGTGAATTCCTTCGAGGAGAGGCCGTAGCGGCCGCCGACGACTCTCGGCATAACCGTCCGCTCGCCGTCCGCGTACGATTCGGTCAGCGCCGCGACGGTGTCGAGGAAGAGCGGCTCGCCGATGGAGCCGGGCTCCTTCGTCCGGTCGAGGACGGCGACGTGGCGTACGGTCGCAGGCAACGCGTCGGAGAGGGCCTGCGCCGGAAACGGCCGGTACAGCCGCACTTGAGCCACGCCGACGTGTTCGCCCCGCGAGTTGAGCGCAGCCACGGTCTCCTGGACCGTCTCCCCGCCTGACCCCATCACCACCAGCACACGCTCGGCCTCCACGTCCCCGAAGTAGTCGACAATGCGGTAGCGGCGGCCGGTGCGCTCGGCGATGCTCGCCATTGCATCCTCGACGACGTCCGGTACGCGGGCATAGAACGGGTTCACCGTCTCGCGCGCCTGGAAGTAGACGTCAGGATTCTGAGCCGTGCCTCGAATGAACGGCCGCTCCGGCGAAAGCGCCCGGCCGCGATGAGCCCGCACGAGCTCCTCGGGCACCAGCGCGCGCAGGTCGTCGTCGGAGAGCAGCTCGATCGTGTTCAGCTCATGCGAGGTTCGGAACCCGTCGAAGAAGTGCACGAACGGCACCCGGGTCCGGAGCGTTGCAGCCTGCGCCACCAGCGCCAGGTCGTGGGCCTCCTGCACCGAGGCCGAGGCAAGCAACGCGAAGCCCGTCTGGCGGACCGCCATCACGTCCGAGTGGTCGCCAAAGATCGACAGCCCCTGCGCCGCGAGCGACCGGGCGGCCACGTGCAGCACCGCCGGCGTCAGCTCGCCGGCGATCTTGTACATGTTCGGGATCATCAGCAACAGGCCCTGCGAGGCGGTGAACGTCGTCGCCAGCGCACCGCTCTGCAGCGCACCGTGCAAGGCGCCGGCCGCCCCGCCCTCGCTCTGCATCTCGATGACCGCCGGCACGGTGCCCCAGACGTTGGTCCGCCCCTGGCTCGCCCACTCGTCGGCTAACTCGGCCATCGGCGACGAGGGTGTGATCGGGTAGATGCAGCAGACCTCGTTCAGCCGGTAGGCGACCGAGGCGGCGGCTTCGTTGCCGTCTACCGTCGCGCGCATCTCAGTCGCGCTCCACGACCATCTCGATCGCATGCACCGGGCACTGCTCGAAGCACGCCCCGCAGCCGGTGCAGCGATCGTAGTCGAACCGGTAGCGGTGCCCTTCGCCCAGCTTGATCACGGCGTCCTCGGGGCAGGCACCCAGACAGCCGTCGCACTCGAAGCAGTTGCCGCACGACAGACACCGGCTCGCCTCGTACACCGCTTCCTCGGCGGAGAGGCCGCCGACCACTTCGCCAAAATCCGTGATCCGCTCCTCGGGAGGGAGCTCGGGCTGCTGCCGGCGGTCGGCGTCGCCGAAGTACCAGAGATGCAACCTGTCGAACGACGCCAGCTCGTGCTTCGGCTGGCTCACGGTCTCGACGCTCCGCAGCCAGGCGTCTATGTGGCGGGCAGCCTTCTTGCCATGGCCAACACCGACCGTCACGGTGCGTTCGCTTGGAACCATGTCCCCGCCCGCGAACACGCCGGGAGACCCTGTCTCGAGCGACGTCGACACCTGCACGGTCCCGTCGCGGTCGAACTCCACTCCCGGCACCTTGCGCAGGAACGCAGTGTCGGTTTCCTGGCCGAGCGCCAGGATGACCGTGTCCGCGGCGAGTGTCTCGAACCGTCCTGTCGGCTGCGGGAAGCCCGACTCGTCGAGCTCCATCTGCTCGACCTGCAGCTCGGGGCCTTCGAAGGCGGTGATCGTGCGCAGCCAGTTGATCCGCACGCCTTCCCGCTCGGCGTCCTCGGCCTCCTCGAGATGGGCCGGCATCTGCTCGCGGGTGCGCCGGTAGACGATGATCGCCTCGTCCGCGCCAAGCCGGCGGGCCACCCGGGCCGCGTCCATTGCGGTGTTGCCGCCGCCGTAGACCGCCACGCGTCGACCGATCACCGGCCGCTCGCCCGAGGCGACGCTGCGCAGGAACGACAGCGCGTCCACGATCGGCCCGGCATCCCGGGCCGGGATGTCGACTCGCTTGGACAGGTGAGCCCCAACGGCGACGAAGACCGCGTCGAAGCCGCCCTCCTGCCGCTCGGCCACGAGGTCCTCGACCCGGTGCTCGCAGGTCATCCGCACGCCCAGCGCCGCGATCCGGTCGAGCTCGCCGGCGAGCACGTCGCGAGGCAACCTGTAGGCCGGAATGCCGTACCGCATCATCCCGCCTGGCTCGCCGCCCGCGTCCCGGATCTCTATCTCGTGGCCGAGCCGGGCGAGGTGGTAGGCGGCCGACAGCCCGCTCGGCCCGGCGCCGATCACCAGTACCCGCTTGCCGCTCTGGACCGGCGGAGGGTCGAAAAGCCACCCCTGCTCGAGCGCGAGGTCACCCAGGAACCGCTCGACCGAATGGATCGAGACGGCGCTGTCGAGGTCGGCGCGGTTGCAGACGCTCTCGCACGGGTGGTAGCAAACTCGCCCGTGGATCGCGGGCAGCGGATTGTCCGCGACGAGCTGACGCCACGCTTGCTCGTGTCGGCCCGCCTGGGTGTGCGACAGCCAGGCCTGGATGTTCTCGCCCGCCGGACAGCCGGCGTTGCACGGCGGCAGCAGATCGACGTAGACGGGCCGGCGCTCGCGGACCGGGCCGGTATGGGAGCGCCCGTGCAACAGGTCCGGCAGCGGCGTCACGTCCCGCATCGGGTCGCTCATGCCTGTCGCCGCGGTCGGACGGCCATGGCTCCCAGACTAACTCGCTTGCGCAACCGTCGCGCTGCACCGACACGTCCACTTCGTTGCGGAAACCGCCCGCGTTGACCGTGATTCGCCAACCCCCGCGGAGAAGGACGCCGACTTTGACTCCAGCCTGGGTTCTGCAGCCGCCGAGCCGACCTAGCTCGCACAGACGACCGCGCAACGTTGGGCCGTCCTCGATGCACTCCGGTTAAGTCCGGCCAGACTCACCGGGACTCGACCGTCGAGCTCACTGGCGGCGCTCGGCGGCGGCGGGAACGCCGCTTTGCGGGATTGTTGGTCCGACAAGCCGGGCGATCGGATGATCAATCCGCTGCTCCCAGAGCGTGCGAGGCATTGCCTCTCTGGTCGGTTTTCGCTTTCGGACCGAGGCGCGCCCTCCGGCTATAGCTGCGTCCGCACCGTGTGCAGCATGATCAGCGCGGTTGGCCGGAACCTGCCTTCAAGTACCGCAGGCGCGTCCCGTCGGAGAGCTTGAGGTAGTCGAGCTCGGCAGCGGGAGACCACCTGCCGGTGTAGTCGCTGTCCGGCCCGGAACCCGCTCCCATCGTGCTTTCCTTCGCCGACAAGATTGAGCTCAACGATCTCGTAGCCGCTCGGCCGGCGCTGGGCGGGTGTCAGAACCCCGCCCAGCTGGTCGGTCCATTGATGTTATGCCGGGCCCTTGACCAGTCCGACCATGTGTCCTTCCGGGTCGCTGAATCGCCCGAGGTCGACTCCGGGCTGCGCCTCGGAGGGGGCCCATCAGGCGCTTGCCACCGAGTCGCTCGGCCTGCGCGAGCGCAGGCTCGACGTCGGCGCAAAACGTGAGCGGATCAGCAGTTGCAACCGATGCCGGCCGTTACAACTGTTTCCCCTCTGGGCTGATGCGACCGTGAGCTTCCGGAGTGGATCGGCTATGCCGATGCCCGTACGACCGCTCGGTACATGCATTGCCGCCCCCGGAACGACTCCTGCGAACCGACTTTCGAAAGCGTCCGAGACAGAAGAGACGCAACCCGACCTAATCGAGGAAACGGCCTAGCGTCCTACAGAGTCGTCGCCCCTCAGCGTTGTGTGAGGCTGCGTAGCAGCGTCTCGACCTGGTCGAGACGCTGGTTGATCTCGGCGAGGCTCGAATCGATCTGCGCATCTCGTTTCTTGTCGGCGTCGGCTGCGGCGACGTCGTACTGTTTGGTGGCGCGGGCGACGAACGTCGAGGTGACGGCAGCGGTGACGATCGCGACGAAGGCGATCCCTTCGAGCATCACAGCACCTGCGACTATTCGCCCGGCGACCGCCTTGGGCGTGACGTCCCCGTAGCCGACGGTCGTCACGGTCTGGATCGCCCACCACATCCCGATGAAGACGTTCGGGTACTCGCGATGGTCGAGCACCCTCATCAGCAGACCGCTCGCGAGGACGATCACCGCCGTCGTGCAGACGATGACGGTTGCCGCACTCCGCACGCTGACCGGCTTTCGGAGGAACCGCGCCATCTGCCGTTCGAACAGGACGATGCGAGTCACGTCAAGACCGATCCTGGGCGCGGGCCTGGAGGAGGTCGCGCCGCTGCGCGAGGGCCGGTGAGAGGGCTGCGGCGAGGATCAGCACGGTGCCGATCAGGATGATCCAGAAGAAGATCGCGATGATGATCCCGAAGGCACCGTAGGTCGTCGAGTACCAGTTGAGCCAGTGGGTGAGCAGCAGCCCGGAGATCAGCCGCAGGATCACGAGGCCGAGCACGGTGAAGACGGCTCCGGGGACCAGGTTGCGCGTCGTGACGCGGTGATGGAGCAAGATCCGCGGCGCCCAGACGAAGAAGGCAAGCAGCAGCGCCAGCCAGCCGATATCGAGGATCCAGCCGATCCAGGACGGCTCTCCCCTCAGAGCCCGCGTCTGACCCACGAAGAGCGCGGCACCGAGGACGAGAGCCACCAGGACCTCGACATACCGCGCCTGGTCGGCGAGCACCGACTTGCCCAGGTCGATCCCCCAGGAGCGGGCGTGGGCGATCTGCAACACGCGGGGAAACCCGAGCCCGAAGAAGAAGAGGTCGATGATCGCGATCAGCACGGCGGAGATCTTGTGCTCCCCGGTACCGACCATCACCGACGAGAACAGCTGGGCGGTCGTGCCTCTGAGCCTGAGGCGGTGCTCGATCCGGTCGGCGAGCGCGGTCGGATCCTTGTAGGCGTAGCTCGCGGTGACGAGGAACACGGGTATGAGGGTCAGGAGCAGGTACGCGCTGAGGAGGACCGCGAAAAGCTGACCGTTGGAAGCCTGGTACCGGCGTACCCAACCGATCGTTGCGCCCTTGCGTGAATCGGGTGGCTGGTTCTCGATCCAGAGACGGCCGCGCTCGGCAACCGCAGCGCCCTTTATCGCGGCCCGGCGCACAGGAGCCGGGACGTTAGAGGGCCGCGGCTCAGTGCCTCCTGGTGCCGGCTCAGGCGGCGAGTCGCTCATACGGGCACGCCGATCGCAAACCCTGCGGCTGCCGAACGCTTCCTCCCTGTCCTTCTCCCCACCTTGGCTGCGCAACGGCTCCTTCTCGATGATCGAGTGGGAGTGTGACTGGTCGTCGCAGACCGGATGCGCGACGGAGTCGCGAAGCTGCTCACGGCATCGACAGCCGTGCCGTCGCCGGCCGACGCGTCACGTACCAGCCTTGCTAGTAAGGGAGTTACAGGCGCTCGAGCTGGCGAACGCGTTCTTCAGCTCGCCCTTGGCGTCGAGCCCCTTGAACGTGGTTTTGACCTGCGCCTCCATCGTCGCGAGTGTGCCCGTCACCGCCGGGACGGCGGTAAGCGCGCCCTTCACGCCGGAGATCCCTTTGACCGTGTTCTCGATCGTGGTCATGTCCTGCTGCAAGGTCGTGGAGAGCTGGTCGAGCGAGTCCTTCGCCTGCTGCCCGCCCGGGGTGTCGGGCTTGCCCTGGCCCTTCAGGTCGGTGGCGAGCGTCTCGGTCGCCGCCTTCGCATCACCGGCCGCGGTCTGCAGGCCGTTCTTGGTCGGATCGCTCTTCACCGAGCCGGCCGCCGACTTGATCGCGGCCTGCCAGGTCGTGATTGACGAGCAGACCCCGCTCGCCCAGGTGTCAGTGGCAGAGGCACTTGTGGACGACGTCGTCGTTGTCGAGCCGCTCCCGCTCGAGCCACAGCCCGCCGCGAGGAACGCCAACGACGCTGCAAGAGCGATCAGGCTGTGTGTGCGAGTGGGCTTCATCGTCGTCTCCTTTCGGCGGATCGGGAGGGGCCGGCATCTGCGCCCGCCCCTCCTCCTGCGATCTATGAGGTGATTGCGCCCGAAACCTCGTCCTGGGACTTCGCGATCGCCTTCTGCAGCTCCTGGTAGTCGCCCGAGTCGATCGCCTGGTTGATCCGCTTGTCCGAGTTGACGAGGGCGGCCTCGACCTTGTCGGCGTACTGGTCGTCGACGACCGCCACCACCGCCGAGGATCCGGGCGGCAGGTACTCCTCGAGATCGACGCCCATCTTCTTCTCCTCATGCCGCTTGCGCAGTGCGCCGATGCCGGCGCCGATGCCGGCACCGATCGCGGTCGCGGCAAGCAGCGGCGGCGCGAACAGCCCGACCACAAGCCCGGCAGTCCCGCCGAGAACCGCACCACCGGCGACGTGCTCGTCACCGTGCTCTTTCACGTCCACGTTGCCGCTCGCGTCGCGATTCATCACGACGGCTCCGACGACCTTGTACTCGCCGACGTTCTGTCCGGCCTTCAGCGCCTTGAAGTCCTCGGCGGCTGCACCAGCCTCCGAGTATGAGCCGACCACGAGCGCGAGATTGTCACCGTCCATGGGCTCCTCCTTTCCCTCCTGGCCGTGACGGCGTGTCCGGCCGTTTGCCTCTCGAGGATGCACCTTCTGCACACGCAATCTCATGAGATGAGCACAGTTCACCTGGGTGATTCCGCATTCTCCAACAGCATCTGGGTCGGTGCTGTCGGCTTGGCGCATTGCGCTCATCTGAGCTGAGCGAGACGACGCCGTCAGTGAGGAGACGCCGGTGGCCGGCCGGCTGAACGGCGGAATGTGTAGGACATGCTCGAGCTGACCTCCGAGGATGAGGATTCGGTCAAGGCAGTAAAGTCAGCGCGGACAGTCGCACCCAACGTTCGGCATGGGCGTTCGCGTTCGGAAGGGTCAGACCACGCGCATGTCGCGGTCTGACCCCGTCTTCCCCCGGGGCGCCGAAGGCTAGGCCTCCTGCGCCTCGTCGGCCTCGAGCTCGGCGAGGTCGATCGCGATGCCGAGTGCGCGCACGATCTTGCTCGTGGCGGATGCGACGCGTGCCGTTCCCACGATGGGCGCGATCGCAGCGAGGACGCCGCGGACATCGTCCGCGTCGACGTCGATCTCGCCGGCCGCGCCGAGGTTGTACAGGTATGAGACCGGCGGGGCATCCATCGCCACGAGGGCGGCGATGCGTACGAGCATGAGCTTGTCGGGATCGAGGCTCGACGCCTCGATCGAGTCGGCGGTCATGCTGCCGAGCAGGTCGAGGACGGGTGTCCCGGTCTGTTCTGGCATGAGGATCTCCTTTTCTCGACGAATTGTGCGGTCGCCGATGCCGCTACACGGTCTGAAGGACCGTCTGCTTGTGTCACACCGCTTTCGACGTTACGCCTTCGGCCATCAGCCGGGCAGGCGACCGACCGGATTCACTCAGATGAACGCGAACGACCGGCGTCCGCTCGCTCCAGCAGGCCGAGTGCGGTCGCCCGCGCGACGGCATCCGAGCGGGAGTTGGCGCCGAGCTTGCGGTAGAGCGCACGCGTGTGCGACCGGATCGTGTTGGGGGAGACGAAGAGGTGCTCCCCGATCTCACGTGTCGACAGATCGCCGGCCAGGAGCTGGAGGACAGCGAGCTCTGCGTTGCTCGGTCGTTCGAGCATCTCTCCGCTGCCGGCGCGGGCCGTTGCGGTCCCGAGCTCGTGTTCGACGTCGTCCGCGAGCGAGGGGAGTCGGCCGCCGTCTCCGAGCTCCTCGAGTGCTTGCCGTGCCGCCTGGAGAGTGGCATCCGCCTGGTCGAGACGGCCGCGTTCCGTGCGCACCCTGGCGAGAAGTATGAGCAGCCAGGCGTGGGGAACGGTCGCGATTTCGTCCCTGAAGTAGTGCTCCGCGTAGGCCAGTTCGTGCTCGGCCTCCGCGAGCTTCCCCTCGCTGGCAAGCACGGCGCCGAGCGCGGCTGACGCGTTCGCGCCGAGCCAGCTGCGGCTGGTGCCGATCCGGCCGACGACCGCCTTCGCCTTCTCGGCGTGCCCCCGTGCGGACTCGAGCCACCCACGCTCGACCGCCACGAGCGCCAGTGTCGCCCGGGCGAGCGCATGGCTGGGTACGCGGCGCTCGATGCTCGGATGCTCGATGACACTGAGAGCGACCTCCCACGCATCGTCGAGGTTGCCCGCGAAGTAGTGAGCGCGCGCATACCCGGCAAGAGCGCCGGTGAGGATCTCGTCTGACGCCGCATGCGCGAGCTCAACCGCGCGCCGGCCGTTCTGCACCGCCTGTGCGACGCCTCCGTCGATAGCGATCGCGCGTATCAGCAGGGCGAACGCCTCGACGTAGGGGGTAACCTGCTCGGGCCGCTCTGCCTGCGCCCGATCGACGATCTGGAGATATCGGCGCATCTCGATGGTGCCGTGACCGGGCTGTACCGCGGCCGCGGCGGCGGCAACGGCGAGCTCCGGATGCTCGAGGACGTTCTCGTCGGGGAGCGGCCGAACCCATCGCAGCAACGTCCGGGTGAGTCCGCTCCTGATCAGCGGCAAGTGGTACTCGGCGAGCAACCGCGCAACGAGCTCGTCGTCACCAGCCGCAGCGGCGTGCTCGACCGCCTCTACCGGCAGCCCTTGCGTCATCAGCCACCCGGCGGCGCGCTGATGGATCCGTGCCGCCTCGCCCGGCTTCTGCGATGAGAGTTGAGCAACGGCGAACTCGGCGAACAGCGCGTGGACACGGAACCAGCCTCCTCGCTCCAGCCGGCGGATGAACAGGTTGGAGCGCTCGAGCCCGGCCAGCACGGACGCCGAATCGGTGCGGTCGAGCACGGCGTCGCAGAGCTCGGCGGTGAATCGGCCCAGAACCGACGCCCCTTGCAGGAACGAGCGACCCTCGTCGTCGAGCGAAGCGAGAACCTCCTGGCTCAAGTACTCGACCACGAAGCGCTGCTCCCCCCCGAACCCGGACACGGCCCGGCCCGGGTCGTCGACGTCCCGAAGCCAGAGCCCGGCGAGGACGAGCGCAGCGGGCCAGCCCTCGGTGATCTCGACAAGCAGCTCGATCTCCTCCGCCCGGAGCTCGACCTGCCCTCGCTCGACGAGCAGCTCGTGCGCCTCCGCGGCGGTGAACGCCAGCTCGTCGGCGCGCAATTCCACGAGTGCGCCCCGGGCACGCAGCCGCGCCAGCCCGAGCGCGGGATCCGCCCGTGTGATGACGACCAGCCGCGCGCTCGGCGGCAGATGCCTGAGCGCGAAATCGATCGAGGCAAGACACTCCCGATCCGTGACCGTCTGAAGGTCGTCGAGCACCAAAGCCAGCCCGGTGCCGTACGCGGCGATCGCATTCATCAGCTCATCGACGGCACGCTCGATGGAGCTCCCCGCCACGCTCAGGCACTGCAGGGCGCTCCGCCCGAGCCCCTGCCGGACCCGATCGACGGCAGTCGCGACATACGTCCAGAACCGAACCGGATCGTTGTCACCCTCATCGAGCGTGACCCACGCGAAGGCGCCCTCCCGGCGCTCGCACCAGGCGCGCACCGCGGTCGTCTTGCCGTAACCCGCCGGCGCCGCTACGAGCGTCAGCGATGCGCCCTCGCCGGCATCGAGCGCCCGCAGGATGCGCGAGCGCTTGACCTGGTGACCACCCACCCCCGGGGCCTGGAGCTTGGCCTCGACCAGCAGCGGAGGCCCACCTGCTCGCTGACCGTCACGCCGCCCCTTTGCTCGCCCCGAATCAATCGCCATGGCGACCCCTATCGTCGCATGACGGCCACCGGCGGGCTAATTCGGCGTGGCTCCCGCTGCGCGCTCGCCGCGCATCCGCAGCAGGGCGACGATCGCAATCACGAGATAGCCGAATACGGCGACTCGTGGAAGGAAGACTGCAAGCACGATCACCCCGACGTAGAAGCCGATGTTCGGCGTCGTCGAGACCGCTATCGCACTGATCTCTTTCTCACTCATGTCAGGCGTCAGGACGCGTCGGTCGCGTACGGCCGAGGCCCACATGAGTCTCACCAGAAGCGAGATGGCGAGCAGCGATACGCCGTAGAAGATCGCGGCTGCACGCGCGGCGCCCCTCGCGTGGATCGTCTCGGCCATCAGCTTCGTCGGGAAGGGCAAGAAGGCGACCGCCATCAGCAGCAACAGGTTGGTCAACATCAGCTCCCTGTTTGCGTACTGCAAACGCCGGAAGATGCCATGGTGCACTACCCAGATCCCTCCGATCGTCAGGAAGCTCGTCACATACGCCAGGTATGACGGCCACTGATCGGCTATTCCGCGCCACAGATGTTCGAATGCCGACTCGGGCACGCGGATCTCGAGAACGAGCAGGGTGATCGCGATCGCGAAGACGCCGTCGCTGAACGCCTCCGTTCGCCCGGTGCCCCAGTAGTCGTCCATCGGCTCCGCTCAGGCGGCGGCCGCGGGGCCGCCCACCGTGCGGTCGCTCAACAGGTAGGCGACGATCAGCGCTGCTGGGAAGGCGACGAGGCTGAAGATGAAGTAGCCGATGAAACTGTGCCCCTTACGGCGGGCGAGACTCGCGGGCCAGAAGGCAAGCAGGATCCACACGATGATCAGAGGTGTCGTCCAGATCCAGACGTTCATGGCAGCGAGCAAGAGATCACCTCCTCATTGGTAGGGCTCGACCACCGTACAACCCGTCGCCGTTCTACGTGGACGCGCACCGGATTTCACTCGGGTGAACGCGAATGGAGGCGCCGTTCGGGCGACGCTCTCGGCGTGCCGAGGCGATCGGAATCATCAGGGTGATCGGCCCCCACCTGTCGTCAACGCCCGGCAGGAGGCGCCATATTCGGGCTGTGCCCGGCCGGATCTATCAGCTGATCGTCGCAGGCGAGCTCAGCGACCAGCTCGGGGCCGTCTTCGTGGGCATGACCCTCACGCGCTCCGAAGGGACGACGACGTTGAGCGGGTACATCCGCGACCAGGCGGAGCTCCAGGGTCTGCTGCAGCGCGTATCCGATCTCGGGCTCACCCTGCTCGAGGTGAAAGCCTCCGAGGCGATGCCGCCAATAGGTTCTTCGTCGTGACGACTGCGCCGATCGCGTCTTCTGCCGCTGCCAAGGCCTCGGGTCTGGTGCTGCTCACGTTGGCGTCGGCGCAGTTCGTGATGGCCCTGGACATGACGGTGATGAACACGGCGATCGCGACGGTCGCCAAGGACGTCGGGACCGATGTGACCGGGATCCAGTTGGCGATCACGCTGTACACGCTGGTGATGGCGTCTTTCATGATCACCGGCGGGAGGGTCGGCGAGATCATCGGCCGGAAGCGTGCGTTCACGATCGGGTGCGTCGTCTACGCGTGCGGGTCGCTGACGACGGCGCTATCTCACAGCCTGACGGTGCTGATCATCGGCTGGTCGTTCCTGGAGGGTTTCGGCGCGGTGCTGATCTTTCCGGCGATCGTCGCGCTCGTCGCCTCGAACTTCGGCAAGCCGGACCGGCCGCGCGCGTACGGGCTCGTGGCAGCTGCCGGCGCGATGGCCGCCGCGGTGGGGCCGGTGGTCGGCGGCTTCTTTACGAGCTATGCCTCGTGGCGGTGGGTGTTTGTCAGCGAGGTGCTGATCGTGATCGTGATCCTCTTCCTGGCGCGGCGGGTGAACGACACACCGCCCGAGAAGGGCGCCAGGCTTGACCTGGTCGGCACGGCGCTGTCGGCCGCCGGCCTCGGCCTGATCGTGATCGGCACCTTGAAGTCGGGTGCGTGGGGGTTTGTGCGAGCCAAGCCCGGTGCTCCCGAGTGGCTCGGCCTCTCGCCGGTGATCTGGCTCGTGCTCGCGGGCGGTGTGGTGGTGGGCCTGTTCATCGCGTGGGAGAACCGGCGTATCGCACGCGGCCAGGCTGCGCTGATCGACCCGAAGATGCTGCGCAACATCCAGCTGCGCGACGGCGTCACCTCGTTCTTCTTCCTGTTCCTGGTGCAGGCCGGGATCTTCTTCGTCGTGCCGCTGTTCCTGTCGGTCGCGCTCGGTCTGTCGGCGGTCGCGACGGGCATACGTCTGCTGCCGCTGTCGCTGATGCTGTTGCTCTTCGCTGCCGGAGTCCCCAAGGTGTTCCCGCACGCGAACCCGCGGCGGGTCATCCGGCTCGGGTTCATTGCCATGTTCGGCGGGCTAGTGCTCCTGCTCGTCCTGCTCGACTACGGCGCCGGAGCGGAGATCGTCACCTGGCCACTCCTGCTCGCGGGAGCCGGGATCGGCTCGATCGCCTCCCAGCTGGGGGCCGTGACCGTGTCGGCGGTGCCCGACGAGCAGAGCGGCGAGGTCGGCGGAATCCAGAACACCGGCACGCAGCTCGGCGCGTCGATCGGCACCGCGCTCGCGGGCGCCGTCCTCATCTCCGCGCTGACCGCGTCGTTCCTCGCCGGCGTCCAGAACAACCCAGCCGTCCCCGACCGCGTCGCCGCCAAGGCACAGACGAACCTCGCCGGCGGCGTCCCGTTCATCTCCGACGCCGACCTGAAGGCCGCGCTCTCCGACGCGCATGTCCCGCCCCGGACCGCCGAGGCGATCGTGCAGACGAACGAGCAGAGCCGGATCGACGGGCTGCGCGTCGCCGTCTCGATCCTCGCGATCTTCGCGCTCGTCGCCCTGCTGTTCACCGGAGGCATCCCGACAATCCAACCCGGCGCCCAACCCAAGCCCAACTCAGCGCGGACATAGCCATGAGCAGCGCCGAGACGACATCTGGTCATGGTCGTGTCCAGGCGGTGCACGATTGGCTGGCCCGCCGAGCCGACACGAGCGCCGGCCGGCTGGCGCTGCAGTGGTTCCGTGCCTACTTCGCGGCGAGCCGCAGTTCGGGCTGCGCGGCAACCGTGTATTCGACGCTGTCGGTGCTGCCGGCCGTGCTTGTGGTTGCTGCCGTCCTCCACCCGTCGAGCGGGGACACGAACATCTTCGCACAGCGACTGATCACCCACCTGAAGCTGAACGGGGACACGGCCAGCCTCGTCCAGGGCACGTTCGGTAGCGCCTCGTCGAACGCGCTGGCGGCGAGCCTCACGGTGTTCGTCAGCTTCCTTCTGTGGGGTATCGGCATCGGCCAGATCTACCAGGACGTCTACGCGCGCGCCTGGCAGATCAAGGTCGGTTCGGTGGCCGACCAGGGACTGTTCGCCATCTTCTTCTTCGTCCTCGTGGGCGTTCTCGCGCTCGCGCTGATCGCCATGGCCAGGCTCCGCGACACGGGTTGGATCGTCCTCGTCCCCGTCTGGCTCGTCGGCTCGACGGTGTTCTGGCTCTGGGTGCCGCGTTTCCTGCTGCATCGGAAGATCGGGCTGCGCGCACTTCTGCCCGGCGCCTTGCTCGCCTCCCTTCTGCTCGGTGGCACAGCCGCCACCTCGCCGTTCTTCCTGGCATCTCCATTGAACGCGAACGGCAAGACCTTCGGCTCGTTCGGGGTCGTGGTCACGTTTATCGGCGCTGTGTTCGTGCTGATCACGATGTCGCTGGTGTGCGCGGTCTTCTCGCCTGTGTGGACGAATTGGCGCGAGACGGAGAAGCAACGCCGCCCCACGCGATGACGGCCGGTCCCGATCGCAATGACGAGCGCGAGCAGATCACGTTGCCGCGGCCGAAGCGGACGCCGCTGGGGCGCCTGGCGCACTGGGTCGAACACGCGCAAGGCGCTGAAAGGCTGGATGCAGGAGGCGGCGGACGCTCGCCGGCGCTCGATGCCACCCTCGAGACGATCGAGCGCCCGTCCGGAGGGCGAAGGGAAGCAGGGGCACATCCGGCGTGCCGCAGGCCTTAGAGTGAAACGGAAGCAAGAGCGCGATGCCTTTCACGATCCGCAGCGTCGAGTACTACTACGCGAACGTCCGTGACGAGTTGGGGGCGGCGTACCGTGTCCTCTCGCAGTTCGCCGAGCGCGGGGTGGACCTGCTCGCCTTCACCGCAGTGCCGAGCGGGCCCGGCCTGGCGCAGTTCGCGCTCTTCCCGGAGGACCCGAACAAGTTGGTCGCCGAAGGGCGCGCCGTCGGCCTTCCGCTCGATGGCCCATACCACGCGCTTCTTGTGCAGGGCGACGACGAGCTCGGTGCCTTCGCGGGCGTTCATGAGCGGCTCGTCGAGGGAGGCGTGGACATCTACGCGTCCTCGGGCGTGACCGACGGCCGCGGCTCCTTCGGGTACCTGGTGTACGTGCGCGAGGAGCAGTTCGAGAAGGCCGCGAGCGCGCTGGGGGTGTGAGCGGGGCTCGTCGCGCCGCCGAGGGCATCGCCGACCTCCACATCAACCTCGCGCACCTCAAACGCGTTCGCTGACCGGGTTGTTGTGTCGCAGATGAGCCGAGAAGCGACACGGCTCCACAGCACGTCCTTCCAACATCGTCGACACGCGTCCCGCGGGAGGGCACACACGGGATGGTCAATCCCACGGTCTCTCGCCTCTATATCACCCATAGGTGTAGACCAGCTGGCGACCGAAAAAACGGGCCACCAATGCGATCCGGGAGCCGACCGCAAGAGGCTTCGGAGTCTTAATTCAGCCGTCTCGATGTTCTCGTACCAGCTCGTCGCGTTGTCCGGACTGAACGTCTCGGCGGCAGCCTCTTTGCGAGGTCGATCGATGTCGATCTCTGGCTGCGCATCTAGACAGGCAGCCCGGGTGTCCTACGAGGTGGGAATGGGCGACCCCGCCGCGGCGGTCTCCTCCGCTTCAGACTGCCGTCGCTTTGCGATCATCGAGAGCATCTCGAAAATCGCGTTGGCTGCGAACAGCGCGGTGATTTGTCCCGGGCTGTCGTACTGGGGAGCAACTTCAACGACGTCATAACCCACGAAATCGATTCCGGCGAGTGCTCGGAGATATTGCATCGCCTCGAAACCCGTTGGGCCGGCAACTTCTGGCGTCCCCGTACCTGGACAGTAGGCGGGATCGACGAAGTCCACATCGAAGGTCAGGAACGCGGGCCCGCTGCCGATTCGCCGCTGTGCTCGTGCCGCGAACTCTTCGGGACTCAAGAGTGCCAGCTCGATCCACGTGATCGTCTCGACTCCGAGGTCGGAGGGGATGTCTTCGTCGCCCGCGGCGTACAACGACCCCCGCATCCCCGCCTGGATCACGCGGGCAGGGTCGAGGACGTCCTCCATGATTGCCCGTCGAAACATCGTGCCGTGCGAGTAGGGCAAGTCGTAGTAGGTGTCATGCAGGTCGGTGTGCGCGTCGAGCTGCACGAGCCCAAGGCGACCGTGTACCTCAGCGAGCGCACGGAGCTCGGCGAGCGCGACCGAATGGTCGCCGCCCATTCCAATGCCGATGACACTTGCTTGGGCGATCGGGGTTACAAAGCGCTCCATGCGCTTCAGCGACTCCTCGATGTACCCAGGAGCGGTGGGCGCATCGCCGAAGTCGATCGTCGACAGGGCCCCGAACACCTGCACGCGCTGGACAGGGTTGTACGTTCGGATCATGCCCGATGCCGAGCGAATCGCTTCCGGGCCGAACCGAGCTCCGGGCCGAAACGACGTACCACCGTCCCATGGGAGGCCGTACACGGCGGCGTCCACCCCGTCGAACTCCTTCACCCAAGGCAGCCGGGCGTACGTCCGTGGCCCCGTAAACCGGGGCGCCTCAAGGGCGTTCCATGGCTCATACATGGTCGACCTCCGCTCGAGGGTGTTGGGCGAGCCTAGCGTGCGCTTTGGGCGATGAGGCGACTGGCAACACATGAAGAGCATCGACGCCGCCCGGCTCGACCGCAGACCCCCCCGGCTCGCGATCGAACCGGGCCCGCAGCGGCATCCCGAATCAGCCGCCAAGCCGACGCGGGCTGGGGCGGGAACACGGGTCTACGGTTTCGCCTCCTTCGCGGCCGACGGATTCGCTCGCCCAGTGGGCGTGGAGCAGATGATTGACCCGTGGCTCTCGGGTTGGCTGTCGCGTTTGCGTTCGCGTTCGCGCTGACGAACGGGTTCCACGACGCGGCGAACTCGATTGCGACGTTCGTGGCCACGCGCGGCGCTCTGCCTGGGCAGGCCATCGCCCTGTCGGCGGTCTTCAACATGTTGGGCGCGCTCCTCGTCGGGACCGCCGTCGCCGACACGATCGCGGGGATCGTGACAGTCTCAGGCGCGGAGGCTGTCGTCGTGATCGGCTCGGGTGCGCTCGGGGCGGTCCTCTGGAACCTCCTCACCTGGTGGCGAGGGTTGCCGTCGAGCTCTGCGCACGCGCTCGTCGGCGGTCTCGTAGGCGCGGCGCTCGTCGAAGGTGGGATCGGTGCGGTTCAGTGGGGCGGGCTGAACGGCTGGCGACCGGTCGGCGTCTTCGGCGTCCTGATCGCGCTCGCGGTCTCGCCGCTGATCGGTCTTGCGTTGGGGTTCGCGTGCATCCGGCTCAGCCGGCTTGTGCTCCGCCGGGCGACGCGTCGAGCCGGAGGCCCCATTGTCGGTGCAGAGTGGGGCATGGCGGCTGCTCTCTCCTTCGCGCACGGGTCGAACGATGCACAGAAGTCGATGGGAGTGATCGCTGCGCTGCTACTGGCTGCGGGCAGATTGCAGACGTTCGAGGTTCCGCTCTGGGCGAAGGTCGGCTGCGGAGCGGCGATCACGCTCGGAACGGCGCTCGGCGGATGGCGGATCGTCCGCACGGTCGGCCGGGGGATCTTCCACCTGGCGCCGATCGACGGCTTCGCTAGTCAGACCGGCTCGACAGCGGTCATTCTGCCCGCCTCGTACCTGGGGGCTCCGGTCTCGACCACCCACGTCGTCGTCTCCTCGGTGGTCGGGGTCGGCACCGGGCGGCGCCGGTGGCGGCACGTCCGCTGGGCCGTCGTCCGATCGATCGCCTTCGCCTGGCTCTTGACCCTCCCGGGATCCGCCGCCCTCGGTGCCGGTACGTTCCTTGTGTGGAGGGCCGTCGGATGACGCGAGGCCGCTGGTTTCTGCCCGAGACGCCGGACGTCCTCGGCATGTTGCGCGAGCAGACCGCGATCACGGTGGAGGGTATGGAGGCGCTCATCGCCTGGTCGGTGGGCGAGCCGGGCGCCGCGGATCGCCTGCGGGACTGCGAGCACCGAGCCGACGATCGCAAGCGCGAGCTCCGCGCTGCGCTGAGCATCTCGTTCACGACGCCGCTCGAGCCAGAGGACATCTTCGAGCTCTCGACGGAACTTGACCGTGTGCTGAACAGTGCGAAGAACGCAGTTCGCGAGGCGGAGGTGATGGAGACCGGTCCGGACCGGGCGATCTCGGAGATGGCAGCCGAGCTCGCAGAGGGTGTTCGGGATCTCAGCGAGGCGTTCGAGCAGCTCGCGGCCGGAGCGCGGGTCGCGGCGACAGATGCCGCGGACCGTGCTGCGAAGAGCCAGAGTCGAGTCGAGAAGGTCTACCGCCAGTCGATGTCGGCGCTGGTCGCGGTCGACGACCTGCGCGAGGTCGCCGCCAAGCGCGAGCTCTACCGAAGGCTCGCGCGCACGAGCGACGATCTCCGCGAGGTTGCAGAGCGTGTCTGGTACTCGGTGCTGAAGGAAAGCTGACGCCGCTCGCGGCGCGCGCTCCAGTTCGAGCGCGTCCGCGGTCTTCCGTCGTCGCCCGACTCGCGCGCACCGGCAACCGCCAGGTCGCTCAGCGCTGCACCGGATCGCGCTCACCCAGGCCCGCGAACCGGCACTCGGCCGCGCCTATTTCGAGCGACGGGTTGCGCAGGGCAACACGCGCAAGGAGGCACTCAGGCGGCGCCGCCCCAGCCTCTCCGACGTCGTCTACCGCACCCTCCTCGCCGATGAGACCGCCACACGGCCCACAGTGGCGGCCGCGTGCCCACGGTGGCACGGAGGTTCCGCAACAATGGCTGCTGTGGCGTCGCCCGATTCTTTCACCGGCTCCGATTCGCCGCGCTCCTGGCGGGGTGTCCTCGACGCCTACGCGGAGCCGCGGCTTGGTCGGAGCCTGCTCGACCTCGGTACGTCGGTGGTCCCGTATGTCGCGTTGCTCGTCGCGATGACGTTCGCGCTGCGCGTCTCGGTGTTGTTGTCTCTCCTGCTCGTCTTGCCCGCATCGGCGTTTCTGGTCCGTACGTTCATCGTGTTCCACGACTGCACGCATGGATCGTTCATGCGCACGCGCCGCGCGAACGACTTGTTGGGTGTTCCACTGGGTTTGCTGATGTGGCTGCCGTTTCGCGGCTGGCAGCATGAGCATGCGGTGCACCATGCGACGGCTGGAGATCTCGACCGGCGCGGAGTGGGGGACATCGCGACGCTGACGGTCGCCGAGTACCAGGCGCTTCCTGCGTGGCGGCGGATCGTCTACCAGCTCGTCCGTAATCCGCTCGTCATGTTCGGCCTTGGTTGGCTCTTCGTATTCGTGCTGAAGCCGCGCTTCGTGCCGGGCGGGTCGCGGCCGCGGGTCCGGAACAGCGTGCTGGCAACCAACCTCGCGCTCGCACTCATCGTCGCGGCGCTCTGCCTGACGATCGGCTGGCGCGACTACCTGCTCGTGCAGGGCCCCGTGTTTGCAGTCAGCGGCGCAATCGGGATCTGGCTTTTCTATGTGCAACACCAGTTCGAAGACACCTACTGGCAGGACCATGCCGTCTGGCGCTACGACCACGCCGCGCTCGTCGGAAGCTCGTATCTGAAGCTGCCGGGCGTGCTGCGGTTCTTCACCGGCAACATCGGCTTCCATCACGTGCATCACCTCAGCGTCGGGATCCCGAACTACAACCTGCAAGCGGCGCACAACGGGACCGACCGTCTCCAGACGGTGCCGCCACTTACGCTGCGCCAAGGGCTGCGCGCGACGAGATTGAAGCTGTGGGACGAGCGGCGAGGCCGGCTCGTCACGTTCCGCGAGGCGCGCGCCTAAACGCTCACCGCCGGGACGTCAGTAGCGATCGAGCTCGGTCAGCCGCTGGTCGCTGACTCCGAACTGGTGCGCGACCTCGTGCAGCACGACGCGCCCGATCTGCCGCTCGAGCAACGCAGGATCGTGTCCGTAGAGTTGCTCGAGCGGACGCCGGTAAATGGTGATCCCGTCCGGGAGCGCGCCCGCGTAGTTGCGAGCGTCGTGACGTCGATCTGATCTCCGACGTAGTCGAGCTGCTCACTCGATTGCGGGGCGAGTGGGGGAGTGGCAACGACGACAGCCTCGTCTTTCCCGCCGCCAACGGCACCGGCTTCCTGACGCCCACGGTCGTGCTCCGGCGGCATCTCTACCCGGCGATGGCTCGCGCCGGCATCCCACGGGTCGAGCCAACCCTCCCGCCCAAACACGGGCCGTGCTGTGCGCGTGCAGAAATGGCCGATTTGCAGGCGCTTCTTGGATGGGCCGGGGAGGGATCGAACCTCCGACCTTGGGATTAAAAGTCCCCTGCTCTACCAACTGAGCTACCGGCCCGAAGCAGCGATGCTAGCGCCGAGAGGCCGCGCTCGGCTGGGCGCAAGATCTCTCGTCCGGTCGAGCCATGGTCTTGCGCGAGGCGCTCCGGCGAGCATGGTCCCCCGGCTACTCGTCCGGGTCGCGGCCGCCGCGCTCCCAGAAGTAGCGCTCCCGCGCGATCCGGGGGTGGTCCTCGATCAGCGGCCGCCACTCCTCGAACGCATCGGAGGTCATCGAGCGAAACCGGTCCTCGATCAGATCGTCGACGCGCGCGTCGACCTCGGGTCCTTCGAAAACGAAGACGACCTCCGTCGCCGACAGGTAGACGGCGTGACGGTCGAAGCCGCTCTGCTCGAGTTTGAACGGTGCGCCCTCGGCGATCAGTTCCGCGGCACGCTCCTCGGATCCGCTCCTCAACCGGGCGATGATCACCACACGGTCCACGGGAGGATGATCGCAGAGTGCGTGCGGCCATTCCCGGACGGCTGCTCCGTGCTGAGCCCGATGCGACGCTTCTTCATCCAGCAGATCATCGAACCGTCGTTGCTGCGGAGGAGATGAACATGAAAGCCCAGGTTGAGGCGGCGCGGATTCCGGACGCCGAGGCGGTCATCATGAGCATCGGTGCGCCGTTCGTGCCGAACAAGCACGAGGGCGTGATCTACATCCGCCCGCCACTCTCCTAGATCGCGCGGCCGACGGCGACGAACGCCGCAAAGCGGATAGGCACACAACCTCGTCCGCCTCGGCGCGAACCCGCGAACCGCGAGGCAGGGCGGAGTAGCAGCTCCTACCACGACCCGTGGTCAAGACGACGGGCTTGGGAACGCTCTCTGCGATCACTTCTTCGCGATCTCGACCTTCTGCGGCTTCGAGCCGGGGAGCTTCGGCGTGCGCAGCTCGAGCACGCCCTTCGTGAACGTCGCGTGGACGTGCTTCGTGTCAGCTTCGGCCGGAAGCTCGAAGCGGCGCTCGAACTCCCGCTCAAGTCGCTCGTGCACGTGGAAGGCCTTGTCCTGCTCTTCCTTCGTCACCTTGCGCACACCCCTCACGCTGACGGTATGGTCGAAGACCTCGATCCCGAGCTCCTTCTCCTCGTAGCCCGGAACCTCGAGCTCCACCACGAACTCGTCGTCGGTCTCGTAGACGTCGGCGGCGGGCAGCAGGACCGGTGCGAAGCCGAGGCCCTCGAATGCCCTACGCATTCGGCGCTCCATCGAGTCGAACTCCTGGAAGGGCGTCCACTTGAGCATCGTGGTCATGTCTTCACCTCCCTTCACGGGTCGACGTAAGCGTCGCCCTGCAGGCGGCCGTCGGCATCGGGTGACGCCCGGATTGGGCCTGCGGCTTTCCCCGCGCTGTTCCACGTAGCGAGTCGAGGGGTACCCTCCCGCGGTGCTCAGGATCGACGTCACCCTCGAGATCGCACGATCGCCCGACGATGTCTTCGCGGCGCTGACGGATCTCGACAGGCTGCCGGAGTGGCAGCAGAGCGCCCTCGAGTCGCGCTGCGACGGCCCCTTCGAGGCGGGCGCGCGCATCCACGAGCGGCGGCGGGCGATGGGCCGCGAGGTCGAGAACGAGCTCGAGGTGGCGACCTTCGAGCCCGGTCGGCGGCTGACGCTGACGACCGTCGACGGCCCGGTGCCGTTCACGGTCGACCACCAGCTCGTCGAGCAGGACGGCGGCGGCTCGACGTTCCTCCACGTGATCGTGGAGGGCCAGCCCGGCTCGTTCATGAAGCTCGCCGAGCCGATGCTGAAGCGCCATGCCGAGCGTGAGCTCCGCGGCGACTTCGAGCACCTGAAGCAGCAGCTCGAGCGCCGATGAGTTCGGTGCCGCCGGGCCGTCTACAGGGCAATCGAGAAAGGAGATCTTGATGTCCCAGCAGCTGACTTCCCTCGGGAGCATCAGCGCGATCAGCCTTTTCGTCGAGGACGTGACTGCCGCGAAGACGTTCTACGAGGACGTGTTCGGCGTCGAGACGGTGTTCGAGGACGACACCTCGGCGTGCGTCAGGTTCGACGGGCTGTTCGTCAACCTGCTCGCCGTGTCCTCGGCCGGGGAGCAGGTGGAGGTCGTGGCGAGCCGAGACGCCGGCTCACGCTTCCAGCTCAGCATCTGGGTCGACGACGTCGACGCCGTATGCTCGGCGCTCGAGGCGAAAGGCGTGACACTGCTGAGCGGTCCCGTCGACCGGGAGTGGGGCATGCGCACGGCGACGTTTGCCGACCCGGCGGGGCACAGCTGGGAGGTCGCCCAGGCGCTCGCTCCGTCAAGCGCCGCCTAGCCGCCCTAATTTTCAGCCCGCTCCGTGAAAGCCGGGTTATCCTCGCGCAGTGGAGCGGAAGCTGGCGACGCTTCTGTTCGCCGATCTCGTCGGCTCCACCGCGCTCGGGGACAAGCTCGATCCCGAGCACGCGCGAGATCTCCTGGAGCAGTTCTACGATGCGATGGAAGCCGAGATCGCGCTCGGGGGCGGGACGGTCGAGAAGTTCATCGGCGACGCCGTCGTCGCGGTCTTCGGCGCGCCGGCCGCCCAGGAGGACCACGCGGAGCGGGCGCTGCAGACCGCGCTATGGATGCTCGAGCGCCTGCGGAGCCTCTTTGGCGACCGCCTCGCGCTGCGGATCGGGGTGAACTCCGGAGAGGTCGTGGTCGGGCGGCCCCGCGAAGGGAGCTCGTTCGCCACCGGCGACGCTGTGAACGTCGCAGCACGGCTCGAACAGGCGGCGGCGCCCGGCCAGGTGCTCGTCGGCGAGCGCACCGCGGCGCTCGTCGGCGACGCCTTCGAGTTCGGCGAGCCGTCGACGGTCCAGGCGAAGGGCAAGAAGGACGGCGTCGCGGCGCGAGAACTGCGCCGCATGGTCGCGCCCCGCCGCCCACGCGGCGGCAACGGCCTCGTGGGGACGTTCGTCGGCCGCGCTCGCGAGCTCGACTGGCTACAGCAGGTCTCCGCGACCGACGAGCCGCGCTTCGCCTTGGTGGTCGGCGAGCCCGGGCTCGGCAAGACGGCGCTGGTGCGGGAACTGCAGGAACGCCTGCCCGCTGGGACGACCTTCCGGCTCGGCCGCTGCCTCTCGTACGGCCGCAGCGTCACGTACAGCCCGCTCGCGGACGTGCTCAGGCAGGAGCTGGGCCTGCGGGAAGAGGATCCCGCGCTCGAGAAGATCGCCGGCAACGAGATCCTCGGGCTGACCCTGGGGCTTGACGTCGCCGGCGATCTCGAGCCGCGCGCGGCGGTGCTCGCGCTCCAGGACGCTTGGGTGCGCTTCGCGTCGGTCATCGGGGCGCGCGGTCCGGCCGTGGTCGTGCTCGAGGATCTGCACTGGGCCAGCGAGGCGCTGATCGAGCTCCTCGCACGGGTGCTGTCGGACGCGGCCGGGCCTCTGCTGATCCTGGGGACGACACGACCGGGGCGTGTGGGATTGCCTCCCGGCGAGACGTTGATCCTGGAGCCACTCGGCGACGACGAGGCGAGCGAGCTGATCGACCGGGTGCTCGGCGCACCTCTCGACGCGGAGGCGCGCGAGCTCGTCGTCCGCCATGCCGAAGGGAACCCGTTCTTCGTCGAGGAGGTGCTGTCGGACCTGCTCGACCGCGAGCTGCTGACGCGGCGGCAGGGCGGGTGGGTGCTCGACGAGGGGGCATTGACGATCCCAGATTCCATCCAGGGCGTGCTGGCGGCACGCATCGACCTCCTCGACCCGCCGGCCAAGGATGCGCTCCAGGCCGCGGCCGTGATCGGCCGCTCGTTCTCGACCGCCGGGCTTGCCGCGCTCGTGGGCTCTGCGGCCGAGGTGCGAACGCTCGTCGAGCGGGGCTTCGTCCGCCCCACCGAGCCCGAGCTCGTCTTCAAGCACGCACTCACGCGGGATGTGGCGTACGGCGCCCTGCCGAAGGCCGCGCGTGCGAGGCTCCACGCCGCCTACGCCGATTGGCTCCAGGGCGAGGACGCGAGCGACGGCCGCGCCGGCAAGCTCGCCTATCACTACGCGGAGGCCGTCGACCCGGAGATCGTCGACCTCGCCTGGCGTGACCGCGACCAGGACGCCGCGAGACTCCGCGCCTCCGCGCTTCGGTGGCTCCGCCGCGCCGCCGAGCCCGCGCTCGCACGCTTCGACCTGGACGATGCGCTCGGGCTGCTCGAACGAGCGGCCGACCTGAGTCCGGACGATGTCGAGCTCTGGCACTCGATCGCCCGCGTCAACGCCCTCAAGTTCGACGGCACGGCCTTCTGGGAGTCGATGCAGAAGACACTCGAGCTCACAGCTGGCGAGCCTGAGCGCGGCGAGCTCTACGCCGAGCTGTCCTTCGAGTCGACGATGCGCGGCGCGATGTGGAAGGCCGCTCCGGACTGGACGCTCGTCGCGAGTTGGGTCAGGCAGGCGCTCGAGCATGCCCCGCCGGACAGCCGCTCGCGCGCGTACGGCCTGCTCGGGAAGTCGATGCTCGAGGACGACATCCCCGCGGCCGAGCGCGCGATCGCGATCGCCGAGCGGCTCGACGACGTGGAGCTGCTCTCTTTCGCTCTCTTCGCGCACTCCGGCAACGCTCTGTCCACAGGCGACTTCGCGACTGCCTCCGAGCTGGCGCGTCGACGGCTCGGGCTCGTCGGGCGGATCAACGATCCCGACCACCTCGCGCTGCTCCACTGGGGCTCCGCCACCGCGGAGCTCGCGATCGGCAACCTCGAGGAGGCGGAGCTCCACTCGCTCCGCCACGAGGCGATCGCCGCCCGGTTGACCCCGCACCACGAGGTGCATGCGATCGGCAACCTCGTAACGCTCGACGAGGCCGCCGGCCGCTGGGACCGGCTGCACGGGCGCACGGAGTGGAGCGAGCGTGCCGTCGCCGCGAACGCCGACACGCCGTGCGTCTACAACCCGCGCAACCTCCTTTCCGGTGCGGTGGCGTGCGCCGCGCTTGGGCTTGACGACGAGGCCCACCGGCTCGAGGCGGAAGAGTCGGCGCTCGGCTTCGAGGGCTACGGGTTATGGCTCGATCCGCTGCGGGCGCGGCTCGCGCTGATCCGCGGCGATCTCGACCGCGTCGCGGCCCTGCTCGACGGGTCGGAGAGCTGGAGCTGGCAGGTCTACAACTTCGTTGGCTCCATCGCCATCCGCCTCGACGCGTTCGTCGCGGTCGGCCGGACCGAGGAGGCCGCGGAGGACGCCGAGCGCTACGCGATTCCCGGCACCTACCTCGAGCCGTTCGCGCTACGGACGCTCGGCATCGCCAGAGGCGATTCGGCGCTCGTGGCGCAGGCGCAGATGCGCTTCGAGGCGATGGGACTCGACTGGTACGCGGCGCAGACGCGCTATCTCCTGCCGCCGCCGGGCTAGGGGGAGAGGAGATAGCGGCTCCTGAAACTGCACTAGGAGATCTGGGGGAATCGAAAATGCCCGGCTGACGGCGGCCATATCCGCGGCTTAGCAGACCGTTCCGCCGTCTCTACCTAGAGCACCAATCGGGATCGGTTCAACACGGCCGTTGTTGGACGGCGTGGCGCACTCAATGTGCGATCAGGGGTCGCTCGTCTTCGGCGAGCCGGGCGCGCCGCAAGTCGCGGCGGTGCGCGAGCGCGGGAGAGAGCGCGGCGGCGAGGATCAAGATCGTGGCGATGATGATGAGCCAGAAGAAGATCGCCATCACGATTCCGAGTGCGCCGTACGTCGTCGAGTACCAGTCGAGCCAGTGCTTGAGCAGAAGACCGGAGATGGCCCGTATCCCCACCAAACCGAGCATGGTGAAGATCGCGCCCGGCAGGATGTCCTGGGCGGCGACGCGGTTGTGCAGCAGGAGCCGCGGCGCCCAGACAAAGAACCCGAGCAGCAGCGCGAACCAGCCGATGTCGAGCACCCAGCCAATCCAGGCCGGATCGCCTTGCAGGGCCTTGGTCTGGAGGGTGAAGAGAAGGGTGATTACCGCGATCATGCCCAACACTTCGAGGTAGCGGACCTGGTCCCTGACGACGCCCTTGCGCAGGTCGATCTCCCAAGAGCGTGCGTGTGCGAGTTGCAGCACTCGGCCGAAACCCAGTCCAAAGAAGAAGAGGTCGATGACCGCGATCGCCGCCGCCGAGATTTTGTGGCCGGACGAGCCTGCCAGGACCGCATCGAGCAGCCTCGAGGTGCTTGCTCCGAGCCCGAGCCGATGCTCGACTCGTTTCGCGAGCGCCTCGGGATCGCTGTAGATGTAGCTCGAGTAGACGAGCAGCAGCGGGAGAACGGTGAGAAAGAGGTACGCGGCTAGAAGGACTGCATAGAGCTGCCCGTCAGCGGCCTGGTAGCGCCTGACCCAGCCGATCGTCGCTCCCTTGCGCGAAGCCGGGTCCTGATTCTCGATCCAGAGCTGGCCGCGACCGTAGACCGCCGCCCCCCGCGTCGAAGCCCAGTCGTAGGCGCCCCGCGGCCGGGAGAAGGCTTTCGGCTTCGCGCGTTCCGGGCCTGCCGTTCCCCTCTCGCGGGTCACTCTGCACCTTGGTTGTTTCTTGACGGCACGCCCCGGGGGTGCCCGCGCTCAGACTAAAGGAGCCGCACCTCGAGCTCGTCACCCGATGCGGATGAAACGACACCGTCGTCGGGAACCTCGGTCGTTGAGCGGAAAAGTACGGCTAGCAAGCCGACGTCGATCGACCTCGGCTACGAGTCCCGCGTACTAGGCGGCTTCTTTCGGCCTTCCAGGTAACCGCCGCGTGAACCAGAACGAGAGCACCGCCAGGAACGCGACCGCGAGCATCGACGTCTTCAGTGCGTTGAGCTGGGCGTCGCTGTAGTCGGTTGTGACAGCGTCTGCCTCGGCAGGCTTTAGCCCGGCGTCGAGCAGCGCCTGGTGCGCCTGCTCGGTCGTGACGATCGGGATGCCTTCCTCGGTGGCGGCAGCGATTTGCGTCTTCACGTCGGACGGCAACGCCGGGTTGTCCTGGATCCGCGAGTTGAACCCGTTCAGCAGCCCGAGCAGGAGCACGGAGCCGATCAGCGCGGTGCCGAGGGACGCGCCGAAGTTTTGCGCCGTCCCCTGCAGTCCGCCAGCCTCGTTGGTGTCCTCGGGAGGGACGGAGGACATGATCACGTTGCCGAGCTGCGACATGAGGAGCCCGGCGCCGATCCCGAAGAAGATGAGCGACACGGCGAAGGCAGTCCCGTTCAGGTTCACGTCGATCGTCCCGACGAGCACGAGCGCGGCGATCGCCATCGCCCCGAGGCCGACCTGGACGACGGCCCTTGGCCCGAACCGCACTGCCACCTTCGGGCCGGTGAGCGCAGCGGCCAGCATCGAGATCGACATCGGGAAGAGCCGCTTGCCCGTCTCAAAGGCGTCGAAGCCGAGTACGACCTGGAGGTACACCGGCAGGACGAAGAACGTGCCCATCACGATCAGCTGCTGCGCGGAGAGCGAGGACAGCCCGCCGCGCAGCGTCTCGATCTTCAGCAGCGCGCGGTTGAGGAGTGTGCTTTGGCCCAGCCGCTCGCGGCGCTCCTCCCACGATAGGAAGCAGCCGAGGACGACGAAGCCGCCGACGATCAGGAACGGCACCAGCGAGAACCCGAGCGGCGTGATCTCGTGCCCGTCGATCGTGGGTGCGGCGATCGGCTTGATCCAGCCCCAGGTGCTGCTTTTCAGGATCCCGAACACGATCAGCCCGAGCGCGACCGCCGAGAGCGCGGCGCCGCCGTAATCCAGCTTCGGCGGGTGCTCGGGCTTCGGCGCGCGCTTCAGGCGCCGGTGGACGATGAGCACCGCGATCACGACCAGGACCTCGCCGACGAAGACGTACCGCCAGCTCCAGGTCGTCGTCACGTAGCCGCCGATCAGCGGGCCGGCCGCGATCGCCGCGCCCGCAGCGCCGCCGATCATCGAGTAGGCGAACGCGCGCTCCTTGCCCTCGTAGTTCGCTGCGGTCAGCGCGGCGATCGCCGGGATCACCAACACCGCTCCGAGCCCCTCGATCCCCGACCAGCCGATCAGCAGCACCGTCAGGTTCGGGCTGAGCGCCGTGATCAGCGAGCCCAGCCCGTACACGCCCAGGCCGAGCCCGAAGGCCCGGTCACGACCGAGGATGTCGCCGAGCTTCGCGCCGACGAGCATGAACGCGGCCATCACGAGCGTGTACATCGTGATCGCGCTCTGCACGCCGGTGACCGTCGTGTTGAGGTCGGCCACGATCTGCGAGATCGAGACGTTCATCACGCTCGAGTCGAGCACCATGATGAACTGGGCCGACGCGAGGATTACCAGGGGCAGCCACTTGCGCACCGCACGACTCTATGCTGTCTAGTGCCGCAGCCGGCCGCGGCCCCAAAGCGCGACTGTCCCGGCATCTGACCCCCCCTGCGGCCGAGAACAAGGATCTCGCGCCCGCTTGCGGGAGCCCAGAGAGGCCAAGGTTTTCGCATGCGCAATGCGGTCGCGGGTGGTGAGGTCTGCGCCGAGCATCGCTCCGCGTCCCGCATCACCCCGTACGGACGATGTTCGGGGCACGGCGGCAACCTAGCCTCGAACCGACTCTTCTACGTGAGAGAGGTGCGCTGCCGTGGCCAAGCCTTTCAAGGGCACGATCAACATCGACATCAAGGATTCGACCCCCGACTGGGAACCGTACGCCCAGCCCATCGCTCCGGAAGGAACGCCGAACGTGCTCTACGTCGTCCTGGACGACGTCGGCTTCTCGGCCATGGAGCCGTTCGGCGGCCTGATCGAGACGCCGAACATCAAGCGCATCGCCGACCGCGGCCTCACCTACACGAACTTCCATACGACTGCCCTTTGCTCGCCGACCCGCTCCTGCCTGCTGACGGGCCGTAACCACACGACGAACTCGATGGCCTGCATCACCGAGGCGGCGTCCGGTTTCCCGAACGCGAGCGGGCACATCCCGGGCGAGTGCGCGATGCTCCCCGCGGTCCTCGGCGAGCGCGGCTTCAACACCTACATCGTCGGCAAATGGCACCTGTGTCCCGAGGACGAGATGAACATGGCCTCGACGAAGAAGGACTGGCCCCTGGGCCGCGGGTTCGAGCGCTTCTACGGCTTCCTCGGCGCCGAGACCAACCAGTGGTACCCCGACCTCACCTACGACAACCATCCGGTCGAGCAGCCCTCGCTGCCGGAGGAGGGCTACCACTTCACGGTGGACATCACCGACAAGGCCCTGTCGTTCATCAAGGACGCCAAGGTGGTCGCGCCGGACAAGCCGTTCTTCCTCTACTACGCGCCGGGCGCGGCCCACGCGCCACACCAGGTGCCGAAGGAGTGGGCGGACAAGTACAAGGGCAAGTTCGACATGGGCTACGAGGCCTACCGCGAGCTCGTGCTCGCCAACCAGAAGAAGCTCGGGATCATCCCCGAGCACGCCGAGCTCTCGCCGATCAACCCCTACACCGACCTGAAGGGCCCCACCGGGCAGGACTGGGGAGGGCTGGACGTCGTGCGACCCTGGGACTCGCTGAACGACGACGAGAAGCACCTCTTCACACGGATGGCGGAGGTCTACGCAGGGTTCCTGAGCCACGCCGACCACCAGCTCGGGCGAGTGCTCGACTACCTCGAGCAGACCGGCGAGCTCGACAACACGCTGATCGTGCTCGTCTCCGACAACGGTGCCTCGGGCGAAGGCGGCCCGAACGGCTCGGTGAACGAGAACAAACTCTTCAACGGGCTGCCCGACACGATCGAAGAGGCCCTGAAGTACGTCGACGAGCTCGGCAGCCCGAAGACTTACAACCACTATCCGACCGGCTGGGCCTGGGCCTTCAACACGCCGTTCAAGATGTGGAAGCGCTACGCGAGCTACCAGGGAGGCACGGCCGATCCACTGATCGTCTCCTGGCCGGCGCAGATCGAGGAGACCGGACTGCGGCAGCAGTACACGCACGCCATCGACATCGCGCCGACGATCTACGAGCTCCTCGGGATCGAGCTCCCTGAGATCGTCAACGGGTACGTGCAGCACCCGCTCGAGGGCGAGAGCTTCGCTTCCAGCCTGCACGACGCCGACGCGAAGAGCAAGCAGACGCAGTTCTACTCGATGCTCGGAACACGCGCGATCTACCACGACGGCTGGAAGGCCGCATCGGTGACGCCGGCCGCGCCGAACGCCTGGGGCGACTTCGCAAGTCAGCGCTGGGAGCTCTTCAACACCGAGGCCGACCCGAGCGAGTGTCACGACCTCGCCGAGGAGAAGCCCGAGAAGCTCCAGGAGCTCGTCGCGCTCTGGTGGGCCGAAGCGGGCAAGTACGGCGCTCTGCCGCTCGAGTCGCGTGACGCGCTAGGGATCTTCCTCGAACCGCGGCCGCAGCTCTCGAAGCCGCGCGACCGCTATGTCTACTACCCGGACTGTGCCGAGGTGCCCGAGTCGGTCACCCCGAACATCCGCAACCGCTCCTACGCCATCTCCGTCGAGGTCGACATCGACACGCCCGAGGCGAGCGGCGTCGTGTTCTCGCAAGGCTCGCGGTTCGGCGGCCACGCGCTGTACCTGAAGGGCGGGAAGCTCAAGTACGTCTACAACTGGGTCGGCGAGTTCGAGCAGATCATCGAGTCCGATAGGCCTGTCCCGACTGGCGACTGCGTGCTCTCGGCCTCGTTCGAGAGGGAAGGCGACGCCATGCCCGCCGAGGGAACGCTCAGCCTCTACATCGACGATGAGAAAGTCGGCGAGGGGAAGATCAAGACCCAACCCGGCAAGTTCTCGCTCGCCGGCGAAGGGCTGAACATCGGCAAGGAGGGCGCCGAGCCGGTGACCGACGACTACCCCGGCGAGTACCCCTGGGCGTTCGCGGGTGGGACGATCCACCAGGCCACGGTCGACGTCGCCGGCGAGCCCTGGGTCGATCTCGAGAAGGAGGTCGTCGCCGCGTTCGCACGCGATTGAGGGGCGATCGGGGCCGGGGCGCTCGAGCCCGGCCCACAATCTCTCGGGTTGCGGGCGCAAAGAGTAGGTCAAGGCCGGCGCTCATCAGAACTGGAAGGAGAGCGTGACATGGGGAACGGAAGCGCAGAGGTCAAAGAGAGTCCTCCTGGGGCTTCGCAGGCGCCCGCTGCAGAGAAGGCGGTGCCCCATTTCACGCCTGAGGAGCGGGCCGCGCGGGGGAAGGCGGCGAGAGCGGAGGTGCCGCGCTCGGCACACGGAGAGATCAATTTTCCCAAGCGTCGCGACCCGGTCGCGTTGCTCGAAGAGCAGGCAGTTTCACGGGTGCCCGAGCTGGTGCCGATCCGCTATGGGCGGATGCTCGTGTCGCCGTTTGCGTTCTACCGCGGGGGCGCGCTGATCATGGCGGCGGATCTGGCGAAGACACCGCAGTCGGGCCTTCGCGTGCAGTTGTGCGGTGACGCGCACCTCTCGAACTTCGGGGTGTTCGGCTCGCCCGAGCGGAACCTGGTCTTCGATATCAACGACTTCGACGAGACCGCGCCCGGCCCGTGGGAGTGGGACGTGAAACGGCTGGCGGCGAGCTTCGCGATCGGCGGACGCGAGATCGGCTTCTCCGGCAAGGAGCGGCGCGCGGTCGTGCTCGACACCCTCCGCTCCTACCGGGAAGCGATGCACGCCTTCGCACAGATGCGCAACCTCGAGGTCTGGTACTCGCACCTGTCGGTCGAGCAGGCAGTGGCGGAGTTCACCGCCGGCGTCGACCCCAAGCGGCTGAAGAAGGCGGAGGCCAACATCGAGAAGGCGCGCACCAAGGACAGCATGCAGGCCTTCGAGAAGCTGACGCGCCTCGTCGACGGCGAGCCTCGGATCATCAGCGACCCGCCGCTGATCGTGCCGATCGAGGAGCTCCTCCCCGAGCACATCGAGCGAGACGCAGTCGAGGACGAGATGCGCAACCTCATCCGCTCGTACCGGCGGACGCTCGAGACCGACCGCCGAAACCTGCTCGAGCAGTTCCGGTTCGTTCACCTGGCCCGCAAGGTCGTCGGGGTCGGGAGCGTCGGCACCCGCGCCTGGATCGCGCTCTTCCTCGGCATCGACGATCAAGATCCCCTGTTTCTGCAGATCAAGGAGGCGCAGCCCTCGGTACTGGAGCGATTCGTTGGCAAGAGCGACTACAAGAACAACGGCCGGCGTGTCGTCGCCGGCCAACGCCTGATGCAGGCCACCAGCGACATCTTCCTCGGCTGGCAGCACGTCAGCTCCGGCCTCGACGGCCAGGAACGCGACTTCTACATACGCCAGCTCAAAGACTGGAAAGGCTCGTTCGCCTTCGAAGCGGCCGTCCCGGCAGGCGCGGCCGCGTACGGAAGAGCGTGCGGCTGGACGCTCGCCCGCGCACATGCGCGCGCGGGAGACCGGGTAGCCATCGCGTCCTACCTCGGCAAGTCGGACGTCTTCGACCGGGCAGTCGTCGACTTCGCCGAGACCTACGGCGAACAGAACCAGCGCGACTACGAGGCACTCCAAGACGCTGTCAACAAGGGCCGAGTCAAGGCCGAGACCGGGCTCTGAAGCTTCGCGACGCCGATGGTACCCAGGGGTCCTACCTTGTATGGGAGGAGTGCAGACGATGAGCGCAACGGTTAAGAACGTCGAAGGGGTCATCGCTGAGCGGATCGAGAAGGACGTGCTCGAGCCGATGGCGGACTTCCAGGATCCGAGCCAGGAGTGGCGCCGGCTGTTCTCGGAGCTCTACGGCACCTTCTTCCTCGTGATCGTGGCCGCGGGCGGCGGGATGATGGGTCAGGCCTTCCCCAACACGATCAGCCGGACGGCGGCGGTCGTCGCGCCCGGGTTGATGGTGATGGCGATCATCATGTTCATGGGCAAGGTCTCCGGCGCGCATCTCAACCCTGCCGTCAGCGTCGCCTTCTGGCTACGCGGCGACTTTCCCTGGCGCCGCGTACCCGGCTATGTCGTCGTCCAGCTGATCGGCGCGTCCCTCGCGGCATTGCTCCTGCACGAGGTGATCAAGGTCTCGGCGAAGTACGGCTCGAACTACCCGGCGAGCGGCTACTCGAACTGGCAGGCGTTCCTGATGGAAGCCTTGCTCACGCTCGGGCTCGTCAGCGTGATCCTCGGCACGGCCTCGGGCGCGCAAAACATCGGCATCTTCGGCGCGATCGGCGTCGGCGCGTACATCGCGCTCGCCGGACTGTGGGGCAGCCCGATCTCAGGTGCATCGATGAACCCGGCCCGCACCTTCGGCCCCGACCTCGTCGGGCGCGACTTCGGCAGCTACTGGGTCTACGTCGTCGGCCCGCTCCTCGGCGCAGCCATCGCCGTCGGCTTCGCCTACGTTCTCCGCGGCGCCGGAGGCGGCAAGTCCTCGTCCGCCGCCGCCCAAGGCGGCCTGCAGACCGAGGTCGCGAGACCAGAGAAACCATGAGACGGTCACCCCTAGTCGGTTCCGAGGTTGCGCAGCAGCAGCCCGACGAGGAGACTCGAAGCATGTCCGAGCTCAAGTCCATCGGCGGAGATGTCGAGGACGCCATCGACCGCGTCCGTGTCCCCGCCTACGTGATCGATCGTCACGGGATCATCCGCTGGTTGAATCCGGCCGCACAGAAGCTCGTTGGAGACGTCCGTGGCCGCCAGCTCACCTCGGTCGTCGCACCCGAGGAAACGCGCCGGGCGCGGCAGATCTTCACCCGCAACCTGCTCGGACCAGCAGCCGGCTCCGACAACAAAGCAGTGATCATGGACGCGGATGGCGAGCGGCTGTCCGTCGAGCTCAGCGCCGTTCCCCTTCGCAGCGGTGACCGGGTGATCGGCGTCTTCGGCCAGGTCAAGGATGTCGAAGAGGACGATCCACCCCGGCCGCCCCACCCGCATCTGACGCCGCGGCAAGCCGAGGTGCTGCGACTGCTCGAGCATGGGCGCTCGACCGAGCAGATCGCCCGCGAGCTCCACCTCAGCATCGAGACCGTGCGGAACCACATCCGCCACATGCTGCGGGCGCTCAATGCCCACTCGCGCCTCGAGGCCGTCGCGATCGGGCGGCAAGAGCACCTCGTCGCCAACTAGTAGCCGCCAGCTAGCGCCACACGTCACATCCTCAGACCAACTCGGTTCAGATACCCCGGGGATCGGTCCTCAGGCCATCGCCGCGGTCTTCCTGAGGCTCACTTGCTGCGGCGGCAAGGGCCGCCCAGCACGATCTCGCTGACGATCTACGAGTTGTCGGACATCCAGTCGCGTACCTCTCAACCGCCTTGGATGGGGCCAGCGGGAGAGGGGCTACGAGGCTTGGTCGTTCCTGCTCTCCCTCAACCGATTCCACGGCCACACGCCGTCGATCTCCACGTCGAGGGAGAAGCTGAGCAGGATCCGGATCAGGACGATGATTCCGAGCACGGTCACGCTCTCGAACGTCTGATCTACGACGACGGTGCGGACGATGTCCGCGACGATCAGTACTTCGAGCCCGAGTAGGATGCATCGGCCGAGATTGCGGCGAAGCCGTTCGTAGGACCCGGCTCTTCTAGCGTCTGTGACTGCGTCGCGCAGAAACGCGAGGAACGCGCCCAGCCCGCCGATGACCATGATGCCGCTGCCGACCGTCTCGACCACCTTGACGACCTCCGTAATCCACTGCTCGTAGGTCACGGGCGAGAGGCTACCCCCATCAGGCCGAGATGCCCCTGCTGCCGAGTCGGATCGCGAGCGCGAAGCCAATGCGACCGCGATCCCCCCACGTGCCTCTTCGCCGCCCGAAGGCTCTCGTCGCACGAGGTGAGTGCCTCGACTCAAAGTGCCTACTCACTCGCGCTAACTCGTACGGCCGCCTAACGTAGAGCGTCAGGGTTAGTGCAGTTTCTAGGGTCGCTATCTCCTCTCCCGCCGCCGGGCTAGGCTTCGTCGTCCGCCCCCGTCGACTAGCGGCCTAGGTCGCAGCCCTTTCAAGGCTGTAGCACGGGTTCGAATCCCGTCGGGGGCACTCGTGGTCACGATCGACGACGTCCGGTCCGTCGCAGCGGCGCTGCCGCGCAGCTCGGAAGGGCTCGTCCGCGGTCAGGTGAAGTTCCGGATCGGGCGCATCGTCTACCTCGCGCTGTCGAAAGACGGGTCGAGGATGGGGTTCGCGTTTCCGAAGGAGCTGCGCCAGGCGCTCGTCGAGTCCGAGCCCGACAAGTTCTCGCTGCCCAGCCAGGGCGACATGCGCTACCACTGGGTGCACGTCCAGCTCGCGGCGATCGACGAAGACGAGATGCGCGAGCTCGTCGAGGACGCGTGGGCATTCTGCGTCCCGAAGCGCGTTGCAGAGGAGTACGCAGCGTCCCGGGGATACGTACTCTGAGAATCCCGGGCGGTTAGCTCAGTTGGGAGAGCGCCTGCCTTACAAGCAGGAGGTCGCTGGTTCGAACCCGGCACCGCCCATCACTGAAGAGCCTGCTAGGCGGGACTCTCGGTTGCCGCTAGTGGCGACGTCTCGTGCGTCCCGCCGCCGTTTGTGCCCGCTCGTGCCCAATCGGCGCCCCGAATGCCCGAGGTAGACGAGTAATCGAGCTACTCAGCACGTCAATCTGTGCGAGACTGAAGAGGACGAATCCCGGGACATAGATCCGCCGAAAGCCATGGTGGCCCCGGTCGATCGAAGGGAGACACGTGGCAGTCGGACCTGTTCAACTCATCGTTCTAGGCTTCAGCCACCCCGAGTTCCACGGCGAGATCATTGCCGAGCTCGAGCGGCTGCGTGAGAGCGACACCGTGCGCGTGATCGACGCGCTGGCGGTGCACAAGGATGCCGAGGGAGAGATCGAGGTGCAGCACCTGAGCAACCTCTCCAAGGACGAGGCGATCGAGCTCGGCAGCAAGGTCGGCGCGCTGATCGGCCTCGGCATCGAAGGCGAAGAGGGAGCGATCGCCGGAGCCGAAGCGGGCGCCGAGGCGACAGCCGAAGGCGTTCACATGTTCTCCGACGAGGAGGCCTGGGATGTCCTCGAGGAGATCCCCAACGACTCGGCCGCCGCGCTCATCCTGCTCGAGCACCACTGGGCGGTTCCGCTGCGCGATGCAATCGCGCGTGCGGGCGGCTTCCGCATCAGCGACGGGTTCATCAGCCCGCTCGACCTCGTCGAGATCGGGCTGATTTCGGCCGAGGAGGCGAAGGAGCACCACCTGGAGCCGGCTACGGTCACCGCAGGAAACTGAAGGCAGTACCAGAGATTGGAGGAGTGAGATGTTCGGAGGACGCAGGGTTGCGCGCCGCACGTCGCGACGTGTCGCCCGCCGGCGTTAACGACGTCGGCCGATGAAGTCGCCGCCGCTTTGGCGGTGAGGTAAGAAGCTGCACGGAAGGCGCGCGCAACTCTCGGGTGCGCGCGCCTCTCCATTTCTCCTAAATGGTCGGTCTCCAACCTGCTCGAGGCGGTCGCCGCCCACGACCGGGGCTCGCCTAGGCGGAGCCGGCGAAGAGGCGGGGATCCCCTCGTGCGAAGGCGTACACGCCGACACGATTACGACTTAGCAGCCGGGCGATCGCGCTAAGTGCAGGGAGGGAGGGAGCTTCGTCCGGATCGGACGATGCGCCCCTTTGTTCCCGGCGTCACACTCGAGTCCACAACTACACCTACCCAAGCCACGACTACACCTACGCAAGGAGGAAGCATGTGGTGGGGAATCGGAATCGGCGGCGGCATCTTGTATCTGATCCTGGCGTTTACCCTGGGGCTGATGACGCTAAGAAATGGACACGGGTGGATGTTCTTCTTCGGGATCTTCTTCCCGGTGCTCTGGCTCTTTGGCGCTTTCATGCGGCCGCCTGAGAGGACGGCGCCGGCGGCGCCGGCCTAGGCGGGCCTGACACCGAGCAGCCCGATGCTCGGGTTTCCCGAGCAGTTGGAACCAAACGCGGAAAGGGTTCGGAGCCAATGAGCGTGAGAGTCGAGCATCCGAGCGTTCAGGAACGTCGAGCGCGCGGCAAGAATTTGCGGAAGCAGGTGTCTGCATCCGGCCACGCGGGTTGGAAGCCCGCCGCGGACCGCCCCGACCCGGTCGCTCTGCTCGGGGGGCAGGACGCGACGCGTGAGCCCGACCTGGTGCCCGTCCGCCACGGGCGGATGATGGTCTCGCCGTTCACCTTCTATCGGGGCGCGGCCAAGATCATGGCCGCCGACCTCAAAGACACGCCCAGGGCCGGCCTGACGGTTCAGCTCTGCGGCGACGCTCACCTCTCGAACTTCGGCGTGTTCGCCTCGCCGGAGCGGACCCTGTTGTTCGACCTGAACGACTTCGACGAGACGCTTCCAGGCCCGTTCGAGTACGACGTGAAGCGCATGTCGGCGAGCTTCACGATCGCGGCGCGCAACAACGGCTTCAGCAAGGCAGAGGCGCACGACGCGACGCTGGCCTCGGTGAGTGCCTACCGGACGACGATGGCCGAGTTCGCGGAGATGACCACGATGGACGTCTGGTATGCGCGCCTGACCGAGCAAGAGCTGATGAAGGCGATCAGCAGCTTTGCGCAGACTGAAGAGCGCGGGGCGCCGAAGAAGGCTGCGAAAAAGAAAGCAAAGGAGGCGAAGAGGGGCGAAAAGGGGGCGAGGAAGATCGCCGAAAAGGCTCGCACGCGCGACAGCCTGCAGGCGCTCTCGAAGCTCGGCGAGTTGGTGGACGGCCGCTACCGGATCGTCAGCCAGCCACCGATCGTCGTCCCGGCCCGTGACATCGATCCGGCGAGCTACGGTCTGACCGCCGACGAGTTGCTGCATGCGGTGCACGAGCAGTTCCGCGCCTACCGGGCCACCTTGCAACCCGATCGACGGCACCTGCTCGAGCGGTTCGAGCTGATCGACGTCGCCCGCAAGGTCGTGGGCGTCGGCAGCGTCGGCACGCGAGCGTTCATCGCCTTGCTCCAGGGGCGGGATCAGCAGGACCCACTGTTCCTGCAGGTCAAGGAGGCGACGCACTCGGTGCTCGAGGATCATCTGCCAGCGAGCCGCTACAAGCAGCCCGGCGAGCGTGTCGTGCAGGGGCAACGGATGATGCAGGCTGCGAGCGACATCTACCTGGGCTGGACGAAGCGCGCGGAGGCAAACCGGTACTTCTACTGGCGCCAGCTCCGTGACATGAAGGGCTCGGCGGACGTCGAATCGCTGAGACCTTCCGCCCTTGCCTTCTACGCTCGCCAGTGCGGATGGACGCTCGCTCGCGCGCACGCCCGCTCGGGAGACCCGATCGCGATCACGGCCTACCTGGGCAAGAGCGACGCCTTCGACCAATCCATCACAGACTTCTCCGAGCGCTACGCCGACCAAAACGAGCGGGACTACCAGGCATTCACTGACGCGATCAGCTCCGGGCAACTGACAGCGATCGAGGGTGTGTGACACCGGAGCCCCACAAGGGAGGTAAGACGATGAGCGACAACGCGATCGACCGCGGCAGTCTCCCGATCCGACGCCCGCCGTTTGCGGGCGCCACGAAGCGTACGCTCGCCGACTCGGCGCCCGACTGGAGCCAGGCGAGCCATGTCGAGCCGCCCGAGGGCGCGCCGAACGTGCTGCTCGTGCTGATCGACGATGCCGGCTTCGGCAACCCGAGCACCTTCGGCGGAGCGATCGAGACGCCGAACTACACGCGGCTCGCGGAGAACGGGTTGCGCTACAACCGCTTTCACGTCACGGCACTCTGCTCGCCGACGCGGGCGGCGCTGCTGACCGGGCGCAACCATCACCGGGTCGGCTTCGGCATGGTGGGCGAGTTCTCCGGCCCGTTCCCGGGCTACAACGCGACCATCCCGCACGACTGCGCCACGTTCCCGCGCATCCTCCAGGAGAACGGCTACCTGACCGGCGGCTTCGGCAAGTGGCACCTGACCCCGGACAACCAGCAGGGGTTCTCGGGGCCGTTCGACCGCTGGCCGACCCGCCTGGGGTTCGACTACTTCTGGGGCTTCCTCGGCGGTGAGGCCGGGCAGTACGACCCGCTGATCGCCGAGAACAACAAGATCATCGGTGTGCCCGAAGCCAAGGACGGCGAGAAGTATTACTTCCAGGACGACCTGGCGGACAAGACGATCGACTGGCTTCACCGGGTGCGCTCCGAGAAGCAGAAGACCCCGTGGTTCGCCTACGTCGCAACCGGCTGCAGCCACGCGCCGCACCACGTGCCGCGCAAATGGTCGGACAAGTACCGGGGCGCATTCGACAAGGGCTGGGACGTGATGCGCGAGGAGACGTTCGCGCGACAGAAGGCACTCGGCGTCATCCCCACCGACGCGGAACTGTCGCCGCGGAACGACGCTTTCCCAACCTGGGACTCGCTCGACGAGACCCACAAGCAGCTCTACGCCCGCCAGATGGAGGTCTACGCCGGCTACTCGGAGAACGCCGACTGGAACATCGGCCGGATCATCGACGCCATCGACGAGCAGGGCGAGCTCGACAACACTCTCGTGATCTGGATCTGGGGCGACAACGGCGCCAGCATGGAAGGCACGCTCACCGGCACGTTCAACGAGCTGACGACCCTGAACGGGATCCCGCTCACGCCCGAGCAGCAGATGGGACTCCTCTTCAAGCACGGCGGCCTCGAGGCCTGGGGCGGCGAGCAGCTCGCCCCCCATTACTCGGCCGGCTGGGCCTGGGCCGGCAACGCCCCCTTCGACTGGGGCAAGCAGGTCGCCTCGCATCTGGGCGGCACGCGGAACCCGATGGTCGCCCACTGGCCCGACGGCATCGAGGGCGAAGGTGCGGTTCGGAGTCACTACACGCACGTGAACGACGTCGGCCCGACGATCCTCGAGCTGGCCGGGATCCCGATGCCCGACTCGATCGACGGCATCCCGCAGCAGCCCTTCGACGGCTCGTCCTTCGCGGACTCGCTCTCGGACGCGGCCGCCCCCGAGCGGCACACGCAGCAGTACTACGAGATCCTCGGCAACCGCGGCATGTACAAGGACGGCTGGCTGCTCGCCCAGCGGCTGCAGCGGATCCCCTGGGACCTCGATCCGGAAAAGCTGCGCACGTTCGGCCCGGGCTGGAATCCCGACGACGAGCCCGTCGAGCTCTACTACCTGCCCGACGACTTCACCCAGTCGAAGGACCTCGCGGCCGAGCATCCGGACAAGGTGAAGGAGCTCAGCGAGCTCTTCTGGGCCGAGGCCGAGGCGAACAACGTCTTGCCGCTGCTCGGTGGGCTGACGTCCTTCTTCGGCATGGTGCCACCGCTTCCGAAGGAGTCGAAGTTCGTCTACCGCGGCGACATCCAGAACATCCCGAGCGGGATGATCCCGCGGATCTACAACCACTCGTACACGATCAGCGCCGACCTGGTGATTCCCGAGGGCGGTGCGGAAGGCGTGATCGTCGCCGAGGCCGACCATCTCGGCGGGTTCTCGCTCTTCGTGCAGGACGGGAAGCTCAAGCACACCTACTCGATGCTCGGAGTGCTCGAGTACACCCAGGCGGCCGAGCAGCCGCTGCCGACCGGGGAGGTGACCGTCGAGCTCGTCTTCACGGCCGACGCGCCGAAGCCGGCGACCGGCGGCGAGGTTTCCCTGCTCGTCAACGGCGAGCCGGCCGCGAGCGGGCGGATGGAGCACACCGTGCCGGGCCGTTTCTCGGGCTACTCCGGGATGGACATCGGTCGCGACAACGGCCTCGTCGTCGACCAGAGCTATGCGGACAAGGCGCCGTTCGCCTTTACGGGCGAGATCAAGCAGGTCGTCTTCGACGTCGCTCCGGACCTGAGCGAGGAGGACGCTGCCGCGCTGCACGAGCACGCGGCTCAGGCCTTAGCCGCACATGCCGCGAGCGCCTGAGTCGATCGCGAGAGAGGAGCATCCATGAGTGACAACGACAAGCTGGACGTTCTAATCGGCGTCTACCTCATCCCCGATCTGGCGAAGCAGGACTTCGACGCCTACACCAAGCTCGCCGGCGACGGCGAGATCGTCACGGACGGTGTGGCGCTCGTCGTCAAGGACGCCGACGGCGAGGTCCACGTCCAGGAGACCGGCGACCACCTTGGCCGAAAGGGAGTCAAGGTGGGTGCCGGGGTCGGCCTCGTGCTCGGGCTCTTCGCCCCGCCGCTCCTCGCGGCCACCATCGTCGGGGGCGCCGTCGGCGGGCTCGCGGGGAAGTTCGCGCGCCACCGCGTCCAGGCCGGCATCGGCGAGAAGCTCGACGACGCGCTTCCCCCCGGATCGGCCGGCATCATCGCGATCTACGAGCACGACGGAGCCGACGCCGTCGCGAACGCGCTCGCCAATGCGATCCGGACCTCGACCGCCCAGATCGACAAGGCGAGCGCAAAGGAGCTCAAGGCGGGGCTGGACGAGGCGGGAGCCGGGCTCGCGGGCTGAGGCGCATGAACGGAGCGCGGCGCCCGTGAACCGCCTGACGATCGAGAGGTCGCTCGACTCTTCGGTCAGCCGGGTCTGGGAGATCGTCGGAAAGCCGGGCGTTGCGCCAGGCCCAGGCATAAGCGTCACTGTGGAACGGGCGGGAGCGCCCGACGGGAAGGGGATGCTCCGCAGCGTGAAGGTCGGTCCCGCGACCGTCTACGAGGAGATCACGAGCGTCGGACCGGGCCCCGTCATCAGGTACCGGATGACGAAGGGTGCTCCCGTCCGTGACTACGCGAGCACCCTTACGCTCGCGGAGTCGGAGAAGGAGAGCACACATGTCTCCTGGGACGTGTCCTTCCGACCGATCGTGCCCGGCACCGGCTGGGCCATCTCGCTGGCGGCGAAGCACATGCTCAACCGCGTGCTGGACGCGGTCGCGCGCCGGCTGAACGCCGGTCGCGCAGAAGGGGGCAAGAAGTGAGCACGGCAGTCGATCATCACCGGAGTCAGGCCGCTCGCCGCCCCGGCCTCCAGCGCCTCGCCGTCGGCCTTCTGCCGCACGCCGGCGAACACACGGAACCCTGCTCGGCGAGGTGGAGCGCGGTGGCGGCGCCGATACCGGTGGACGTCCCGTCCCGGTAACGACCACGGCTCCTCGAATTGTTCTCGTGGTCGCTCATCGACTCGGTCTCCTTTCGATCACAGGTGCTTGCGATACCAGCGGGCCGCGCTGCCCGCCGGGCAGCCCTCGATGACGCCGACGGTCTCGTAGCCGAGCCGCTCGTAGAGACCCGGCGTCAGCAGGTCGTAGGCGTGGAGACTGACGAGCGCGCAGCCGCGCTCGCCGGGCCTCGTCCTCCGCTGCCGCCATCAGCGCTCGGCCCAGCCCACGACCGCGGTGCTCCTCGTCGACCCACATGGCGTGCAGCTCGCAGTACCCACCCCAGACGATGCCCGGAGATGCCGGCGAGGATCCGCCCCGTCGTCGTCGCGGACGAAGATCCCGAACTCCTGTTCCTCGCCGACGCCGGCGGCCGTCGCTGGCGGCAGCCGCCACGCGCTCCTCGAGCAGCGCCAGGTCGGCCGGATCCGGCGAGTCCTCGACGACGAGGCGGTGCGGGCTGATCACCGGCGGCATCAGCCGAGGTCTGTCTATTCGGCGAGCATCTGCTCCAGCAGCGTCACGTCGTCGAAGTAGTTCCGGAACGCCGAGATCTTGTCTCCCGTGAACTCCGCGACGAGGGCGGCCGCCGAGCGGAGCTCGCGGCCCGTTGGGCTCGATGACGATGTCGTCGTCGATCGACGAACGGGCCGGAGAACACGGCGCTGATGCATGTACTCCATGTAGCCCTTGTTCCCGACGACGTCGACGCGTGGATCTGGATGGTTCACGTCCGAGAGGGCTCCTCCCGCGCTGCGACCACCTCGGTCAGCTCGTCGAGCGAGCTCGACCAGCATGTTCGGCGACCAGGCGCTGACATCTGCCGGTGAACAGCTCCGGCAGGGCGTCGACCTCGCCGCGTGACACACGCTTCGAGGGCACGCTCCAGCACGCCGGCACGATCGTTTTGAGCCATGACCTTCCTCCTTCGTTGACGCTTGGTGACCGCTAGATGCCGAGGACCTTGGCCTTGGCGGCCGCGAACTCCTCGTCGGTCAAAGCGCCCGGCGGTGTGCAGGTCGGCCAGACGCTGGAGCTGGTCTGTCTGCGCCGCCTCGCGGCGGCGCGGCGCAGGCGGAGCGGGCGGCGGGGCGGCGGCGGATCCTCGTACTCCGGTCCTCCTCCTGGCTCGTCTGCCGCCACCACCGCCGCTGCCTGCCCTGCCGGCAGCGTAGGCCGCTCCGCCGACAACCAAGGCTGTCCGGCGGCGGGTCCGTCGACGCACGATTCCCATGTCAGTCTCCTGTCTCGTGGACGGTGATTCACTGATCAGCCGTCCACGCGTGTCGTTCCGGGGAGCGACCGTGCATCACCCGCAAGTGGGTGAAACGGCCCAGGCCGGTGCGGCTCAGCTCCGAGGCTCTCGTCGACGACCTCGCAGGTGAGGCCGTCGGGTGTCCGCTGGATCCGGCGGTTGTAGTGCACGCGCAGCGCCGCCCCGGCTCCGACGCTCGACCGGGTCGGGGAGCACCCACACCGAGGTCGCCCAGCTCGACGTCGGCCACGTCCAGGGTCGAGCGTGTGCGCGATCGTCCCGTACAGGGCGGCGCGGAACGTGACGGCCACGGCGTTCACCGCGCCCGGCGCGTCGACGACGAGGTCGGCCGAGGCGCGCACCGAGGCTCCTCGAAGGTCGTGAGGTCCAGCGACAGCGAGGACGATCGGCGGGCCGACGGGCGGCCAGGTCGCGGCCACCTCGGCCTCGGTGGGCATGTTGACCGGCCCCGGGATCGCGGCGTCGAGCAGCGGCTGGAACTCGATGTCGTACAGCTCGCCGCCAGCGCTCGACCGCCGTCGCGCCCGATCGCGCGCTGCCTGGCCTCGTCCTCGGGGAGCAGCAGCGGCCGCGCGAGCAGCGTGAGTGCGTGCGGGATCAGCCGCGCGCCCGGCTTCAGCAGGCGGCGGCGGGCGTCGAGCGTCGTCTCGAGGATCTCCTCCTCGAGCGGCTCGTTGCCGATGACCTCGGCGACGAGCAGGTCGGCCGGCTCGGGCAGCTCGATCTGCCTCGACCAGCCGGGGAGGAGCGTCACCGTGTCCTGCACCCCGTTGGCGGCGAACACCCGCTCGGCGACCTCCGCGATGTCGCTGGCCTCGACCGCGTAGACGTGTCGGGCGCCGGCTCGGGCCGCGGCGATCGCGAGCACGCCGCTCCCGGTGCCGATGTCGAGCACGACGTCGTCCCGGCCGCACCGCCTCGGCGAGCGCCGCGAGGTAGTCGCCGTCCTGCGGTCGTCGTGGAGCATGCGGGCGTGCTCGACGGGATCGGCCCAGCCGCTCGTCGGGCCGGCCCGCGTCGGGCTCGACGAGCGCGCCCTCCTCGATGCAGCATGTTGATGACGCTCATCGTCGGCGCGAAGTCGGTCGAGCGGCGCCTCATGCTCGAGCCGCTCGATCGCGTCCCCGAGCGTCAGCGGCTGCGAGAACAGCGACAGGATCGCGAATCCCCTCGGCCCGATGTCGACGACCGTTCCGTCCGGCGCGTCGAGCAGGACATGGCCGCCCGCATCGAACCGCGTGCGGACGCCGGGCGCGAGTTGCAGAACCGTCTCCGGGGACAGGTGGATGTGGAGCAAGGTCTTCGGGCCGGCCGGCGACGAGGGCCTGCGCATTCTAGGAAATTGCCCGCTATGAATGTACGTCGCGTCCGGGACGAACACTAGGCTGCGTGGAAGGCGTCCCGTGCGGCCTTGTTCGAGTCGTAGTAGCGGTTCGTGCCGATCTTCTCGGTGACTCCGAAGCGGTCGAGAATCTGGCGGACGTGCCGGTTGGCGTTGCTGACGGCGAACGTGATGTTGCGGGCGGCAAGGTCGTCCGCGAACTCGGCGAGGGCTTGGCCGCCGGTGTAGTCGATGTCGTCGATGGCGACCGCATCGAGGACGAACCAGCGTGGGGGGTCGTCGACGTCGACGAGTGCCGAGACCTCTTCCATGAAGTGCTCGGCGTTGGCGACGATCCGGTCGCGGGGGCGTAACGGCGGTTGACGTGCAGGATCACGGAGAGGACGATCCCATCGCCAGCTGGATGCCGACGCCGGTTGGTTGTGTTCGTGCCGAGAATCGCCCGAATCGGGTGATGTCCGGAAGGCCCGATGCAGGAGAGGCTTTGGCATGCCGGGGGCCGGCGAACGGCCGCCGTACCAGGAAGGGGCAAGAGATGAGCACGACCAAGAGCGACGACAGGGCCAAGAGCGCTCCCCGTGCCGAAACCGAGGCGGGGAAGATGGTGGAGCACTTCACCGTTGCTGAGCGCACGGCGAGAGGGAAGGCCGCCCGGGAAGAGATCCCGCGTGTCGCCCACGCGGACTGGGAGGCCCCGCACGTGCGCGTCGACCCGATCGCGCTTCTGGAGGAGCAGGGCGAGACTCGTGTAGAGGAGCTCGTTCCGATTCGCTACGGACGGATGCTCGTCTCCCCGTTCACCTTCTACCGCGGCGCGGCCTACATCATGGCCGCGGATCTGGCGGGGATGCCGCGGACTGGGCTGCACGTCCAGCTCTGCGGCGACGCGCACCTGTCCAACTTCGGCGGCTATGCGGCTCCCGACCGGCGGCTCGTGTTCGACATGAACGACTTCGACGAAACGCTTCCCGGGCCCTTTCGAATGGGATCTCAAGCGCCTGGTCGCGAGCTTCGCGGTGGCCGGTCGGAGCAGGGGCTTCGACACGAAGACCAGGGAGAAGATCAACCGCACGGTCAGCCGGGCGTACCGGGAGGCGATGGCGGAGTTCGCGGCGATGGGGACGATGGACGTCTGGTACTCCCGGATCGACGTCGAGGACCACCAGCGCGCCTGGGCGTCGCAGGTGAGCAAGAAGGCGGTCAAGCGCTACGAGCGCAACATCGCCAAGGCCCGCACGAAGGACAGCCTCACTGCGTTCGCGAAGCTCACCGAGATCGTCGACGGTGAGCCGAGGTTCATCAGCAACCCGCCGCTGATCGTCCCGCTCGCCGAGCTCGCCTCGGGGCGCCGAAGTCGCGGAAGGCGCGCGGCAGGTGATCCGCTCCTACCGGCGCACCCTCCAGGTCGACCGGCGCCACCTGCTGGAACGCTTCCGCTTCGTCGACGCAGCACGTAAGGTCGTCGGCGTCGGCAGCGTCGGCACGAGGGCGTGGATCATCCTCTTCGTCGGCCGCGACCAGACAGGACCCGCTCATCCTGCAGATGAAGGAAGCGCAGGCATCGGTGCTCGAGCCGTTCCTCGGGAAGAGCCGGTACTCCAACCACGGCCAGCGCGTGGTCGAGGGCCAACGACTGATGCAGGCCGCAAGCGACATGATGCTCGGCTGGATCAGGACGAACGGCATCGACGGCGTCGACCGGGACTTCTACGTCCGCCAGCTCTGGGATTCGAAGGCATCCGCGCTCGTCGACGTGATGGAGCCCGCGTCGATGGTCCTCTACTCCAAGCTCTGCGGGCAGACGCTCGCCAGGGCGCACGCCCGGTCCGGCGACGCCGTCGCGATCACGGGCTACCTGGGCACGAGCGACACCTTCGACCGGGCGCTCGCGACCTTCGCAGAGTCGTACGCCGACCAGAACGAGCGTGACTACGCAGCCTTGAGGGCGGCCGCCGACTCCGGTCGGATCACCGTCCAGGAAGGCCTCTGAGCGGCACGCGAGCACGCCGAGAGAACGGCTGGTACGAGGTGCAGAGCGATTTCCAGGCCGGCTACCGGGCTTGCGGCATGACTTGCACCACGGCGTCCGGCTCGACGGCAAAAGGACCTGCGAACGGCCTGTCCTGAGAGGCCAGCATCACGAGGCACACAGCCAAGGCCGAGGCGAAGATGCCCTTCGCGATCGCCGTCGCGGCTCGGTTCTCGCTGTGGCCGAAGGCGATCGCGAGCAAGGTGAGGGCTCCCAGGAGGACGACGCTCGCCCACTTGGCCCAGGTGATCCGCGATTCGCTGACGATGATGCGTTGCCGGCCACTGATTCACAACGCAATCACCCCCGCAGGGTGATGTACACATGGTCGCGGGTATCCAGATTCTGCCGATGGTAAAACGCGTGGTCCTGGCTTCGCCCCGTGGCTATTGCGCCGGTGTGGAGCGTGCCGTCGCGACGGTCGAGGAGGCGCTCGCTCTCTGGGGCGCTCCGATCTACGTTCGCAAGCAGATCGTCCACAACACTCATGTGGTGCAAGATCTCGAGGCGCGCGGCGCGATCTTCGTCGACACGGAAGAGGACGTGCCGCCCGGTGCCCGGATCGTCTTCTCCGCCCACGGCGTCAGTCCCGCCGTTCCGCCCGTGCCCGCGCCCGGGACCTCCGCACGATCGACGCGACCTGTCCCCTCGTCTCCAAGGTCCACGCCGAAGCGCGTCAGTACCGTGCGAAGGGCTACTCGATCATCTTCATCGGACACGCCGGCCACGAGGAGGTGGAAGGCACGACCGGTGAGGCGCCCGGTTCGACGTACCTCGTCGAGTCAATGGAGGACGCCGAGCGTGTCATGCCGAGGCAGACGAGACGAGTCGCCTATTTGACCCAAACGACACTCTCAGTCGACGACACCAACGAGATCATCGAGGTTCTGCGCCGGCGATTTCCGACGATCGTGGCACCGAAACGGGAAGACATCTGCTACGCGACGACGAACCGCCAGCGCGCCGTCAAGGCCATCCTCGACGAAGTCGAGCTCCTTCTCGTGATCGGGTCACGCAACAGTTCGAACTCGAACCGCCTGGTCGACGTAGCTCACTCACGCGGCGTGGCTGCCCACCTCATCGACGACGAAACCGACATCGACCGTGAATGGCTCGCCGACGTCGAGACGGTCGGCATCACCTCGGGTGCTTCTGTTCCCGAGCGACTCGTCCACCGAGTTGTTTCGTGGTTTCGCGAGCAGGGGGTCGAAGACATCGACTACAGGACAATCGCCTCCGAAACCGTCACCTACCGGCTTCCGGCGGAACTCCAGGAGCCGAGAGCCGCCGCCTCGTAACTCCCTGGGGCTGAGCGCTTCAGCGTTCGGTCGTCGGGTCGTCCATGCGGTTCCGGCGGCCGGTTGGTTGCCGTCGTGGCGGCTGACCGTGAAGCGGGACACGCTGGGCGCACTCGCGGTCTGGGCCGTGTTGGTGCCGCAGGCGATGGCATACGCGTCGCTCGCGGGTGTGCCGCCGGTTCGGGGGCTGTACGCCGCGTGCGCGGGGTTGCTGCTGTACGCGATTCTGGGGACGAGCCGCCAACTGAACGTCGGGCCGAGCTCCGGCGTTGCGATCCTCTCCGCTGCCACGGTTGCGCCGCTCGCCGCGGGGAACGCGACCGGTACCTGAACCTCACGGCGCTGCTCGCGCTTTCCGCCCCGAGGTCGCAGTTCTTGGACGATCCCACTCGCGGGAGACCGACGAGGACATCGGCTTCCGGGATGTCTCCAAGCATCGAGATCTTCTTCGCCAACGCCACCTTCTTCCGAGACGAGATCCGGCAGTGCGTGCGGTCGACCAGCCCACAGCCGCGGACGATCCTCGTCGACGCCGCCGCAGTCACGCACGTCGACACGACCGCGATCGACATGCTCGGCGACCTCCGCGACGAGTTGTCGGACGAGGGCGTCGGCCTCGCGTTCGACCCGGATCAAGGGCCCGGTCCGAGACACCCTCGTGCGAGCCGGGCTCTACGCACGGTTCGGCCCCGAAAGCTTCTATCGCACCGTCGAGAGCGGCGTCACCGCCTTCGTCGCCGGACAGTCCCAAGGTCACTTTCGAAACGGCTGATTGCATCCGGCTCTCCGGTGAGCCTTGTGCTCGGCTCAAGACAGTCCAATCAGGAGGCTCCAGGTGCGTGCACGGGTGTGCCCGCGCCCGGATGGGTCCGACGCACTGTTCGCATCTTTGGAGCGCGCGGCCGCGAACGCATTCATCGAGTCCAGACGAGGTCTGCGACATAGGCTGCGCCCGGTGGAGTGGGCGCTTCCGACGATCGCAGTCGTCGTCCTCGGCTACGCGGCCGCGTCGCGCCGCCTCGAAGGCACGTCGATCACGGCGCCGATGGTCTTCACCGGTGCCGGCCTGCTCGCGGGCGGAAAGATCAGCGGGCTCGTCGACCCCGGACTCCGAGCGGCGAGACGGTCAAGCTCCTCGCGGAGGCGACGCTCGCGATCGTGCTCTTCGGAGACGCGGCCCGGATCGACCTGCGGGCGCTCTGGCAGGAGCGGCGGATCCCGGACCGCCTCCTCGGCATCGGCCTGCCGCTGACGATCGCCGCCGGCTTCGTCGCGGCCGTGCTCGTGTTCAGTTCGATGGGCTGGCCCGAGGCGCTCCTGCTCGCCGTCGTCCTCGCGCCGACGGACGCGGCTCTCGGGCAGGCGGTGGTGACGTTCCCGAGGCTCCCCTCGCGCGTCCGGCAGGGCCTCAATGTCGAGAGCGGTCTCAACGACGGCCTCTGCGTCCCGATCTTCACCGTCGTCCTCGCCGTCGCCTCGACCGAGGCCGGGCTCATCAACGAGACGCACGCGGCCAGGCTCCTGGCCGAGCAGATCGGCTACGGAATCCTCCTCGGCGTCGCTGCCGGAGCGCTCACCGGGGCCGTCGTCGTGCTGGCCGGCCCGCGCGGGCTCGTGGCGGAGTCCTGGCTCCAGATCGTGCCCGTTGCGGGTGCGGCGCTCGCGTACACAGCCGCCGCCGCCGTCGGCGGCTCGGGATTCATCGCGGCGTTCGTCGGTGGGATGGTCTTCGGCGCGCTCCGGCGGCGCTTCCGCAGCGAGGTCGGGTACCTGACCGAGCAGCTCGGTGCCCTGCTGGCGGCCGCCACCTTCGTCGTCTTCGGCGCCGCCCTGCTCGAGCCGAGCCTGAGCCACGTCACCTGGGCAATCGCCGGCTATGCGCTTCTCAGCCTGACCGTCGTCCGCATGCTGCCGGTGGGAATTGCCCTGATCGGGACGCAAGCCCGTGCTCCGACCGTGGCCTTTGTCGGGTGGTTCGGTCCTCGCGGGCTCGCGTCGATCGTGTTCGCCGTGCTGCTCGTCGAGGCCGAGGGCCAGCTGCCGCACGAGAGCGTGATCCTCACGACGACGTTCTTCACGATCGCGCTCTCGGTGCTCCTGCACGGCTTGACCGCGGCCCCGCTGGCACGCCGCTACGCCGACTGGTTCGCCGCCCACCCGCGGCAGAGGATGCTGCCCGTCGAATCGGGAACCGTGCCGGATGTCCGCTGGCGCCTGCCCGAGTCGGGCCCCGCCGCGGAGGAAGCGCCGATCGACCGATCGGGGTGATGTTCCGGGCACGCACCGATCGCATGATGGGGATGTCCGGAGGCTCCGGTGACGGATGTGACGGAACACGATCGAACAGGACGGGTCGACGATGCCGTCGACCTGTCGGAAACCCCCTCGTACGGCGACGCGGACGAGCTCGCCGAGGTGCTGCATCCGTCCGACGCCGAGGATGCATCTTCGGGGCGACTTGCGCGGCTCCGCGCGCGGCAAGCGGCGCTGGTGGTACGCGGGGAGCAACTGGCAGAGCGTGCCCAGGCCGAGCGGGGGCGCCACGGATCGGTGGACGCCGTGTTCGAGACAGTCGAGCGCGACGGTGAGGTGGGCGGCGGGATCATCGCAGGCGCGCTCGCCTACCGGCTGTTCATCTGGCTGCTGCCGCTCGCGCTCGTCGTCGTCGCCGGGCTGGGCGTGGCAGCGGATGCGAGCTCCCAGTCGCCGGGGGAGACGGCCAATTCCGCGGGCCTGGCATCACTCGTCTCGAGTTCCGTCGCCTCGGCTGCGAACAGCTCGGCCCGCTGGTATGCCCTCGTCGTCGGTATCCCCGTGCTGCTCTACGCGACGAGAAGCGTCCTGCGCGCGCTGATCGGCGCGCATCGCCTCGTCTGGACCGATCTCCGCGCGGCCGCGCCCAAGCCGACCGTGGGCGCAACCGTCAAGCTGCTCGCCGCCCTCGTCGCCTGCTTCGTGCTGGCCGGACTCGTCAGCACAGCCCGTCGCGATTCGGTCCTGCTGGGCATCTTCGCGTCGATCCTGATCGCGCTGCCGTACGCGGGCATCTGGCTGCTCGTCTCGATGCGACTGCCCCACCGTGACGCCGACTGGAGAGCGCTCGTTCCGGGCGCGCTGCTCTTCGGCTTCGGCATCGAGGTGCTGAATGCCGTGGGCGCCTACATCCTCGGTCCGTACTCGCTCGAGAAGCAGGGAACGTACGGCGCGCTTGGCATCGCGGCCGTGCTCCTGCTCGCGCTGTACTTCCTGGGCAGGATCATCGTCTTCGCCGCGGCGCTCAACGCGACGCTGTGGGCGCGGCGAACCGATCCGACACCGCATCCGTCGGCGGACTGACTAGGCCGGCGGGGGGTCGGCCGTCCCCGGCCAGGCCAGCGTCATGAAGGACGGGACCTCGGTCAGGAGCGCAGCCACGGTGTCGAAGCAGCGGATAGGGAAGGAGGAAGATGCTCCAGGAGGTGATCCACCCAGATCGCCCCGAGCCACCAGCCGACGAGCACGAACCAGACGACCCGCACCGCCATCGGCACGCGCTTGCCGCGACGCTCGATGATCCCCGGAGGTGAGTACGGCCTGATCCGCTCGGCGAAGGGCTTCTTGGTCGAGGCCGCCGCTCGCGCATCCATCTTCTCCTTGCCGGGCGGCTCCTGCCCGAGCGTGGACAGCCAGATCCCGAGCTCGTAGATGCGCCTCGCGATCGGCGCGCCGACCAGCGTCAGGTTCACCACGTAGCCGCCGAGGAAGGTCACGAGCGGCAGCACGGTGCCGAGCGACATGAACCAGCCGTACGCCGCCCAGCGCTCTCCGGAGCGAACGATGACGCGGACGCGGTCCCGCCTGTCCGGCGATTTCTCGTCCAGTTCGGTCTCATGTGCTTCAGCGCCGTCCGTCATCGGTTCGTGCCCCGCGAGCCCAGGCTGTCACTGGGGTGGCGGCACCACATCGTTCGTTCTGGGTGATCGCTTTCGTGCGATCGGGGCGATGCTCACAGTGAGAGGGGCGCGCCATCCAGTGCTGAGAAGCGCCTGCCCGATCGCAGCTGCCTACGAGTGGGCCGCAGAGTCGGGTGCAGGAGGGAGCCGGGCTGAGACGACGTAGGAGACCACGACGGCGACGATCACGAGCGGCATCAGGGTCAGGCCGTCGGCCTGGAGGAACACACTCACGATGAGAACGGACGTGAGCGGCAATCCCAGCATCGCGACCATCATCGCGCCGATACCCATTGCGGCACCCGCGATCATCGGCAGGCCGGGAAGGTGGGAGAGCGCAATGCCGCCGGCAGCGCCGATGAACATGCTCGGGAAAATGGGGCCGCCTCGGAAGCTGCTCAGCGAGAAGCTGTACGCGAGGCCCTTGCAGAGGACGACCATCAGGAGCGCGCCCACGGTCCAGCCGGCGGCGCCTTCGATCAGGCCCGGGAGCTGATCCTGTCCCGAGAAGAGCACCTCGGCCGAGCTTCTCCCTGTTACTTCGACGAAGATCAGCACGACAACACCGATCGCGACGCCGACAACGGGTGTCAGCAGCACCATTCGGCGTTCGACGATCGGCTGGAGCAGCAGCGCCAGCCGCTTGATGCCGACGCCGAGGATCGCCGCGATGACGCCGATCACGATCGCCCACAGAAACTCGGACACACGGGGGCTGCCGGCCGGAGGGATGTCCGGGACCGCGAGCGAGAAGGTGCCGAAGCCGGTCCAGTTGTCGAGCCCGATGAAGATCAGCGAGCCGACACCGGCAGCGAGCAGCCCGGGCGCGAGCACCACTCCGAGCATCGCGCCGCCGATCCCGGCCACCTCCATCATCAGGAACGCGGCCGGAAGAGGCGAGCCGAGGAGCGTGCTGATCGCGGCGAAGCTCCCGGCGGCGCCGATCACGACACTGGCCATCTCAGGCGCGTCGCGCTTGACCAGGTGGACGGCGAGGACTCCGAGGCCGCTGCCGATCGCGATCAGAGGCGCCTCCGGGCCAAGGACGACCCCGAGGCTGAGGGTGGCGAACGAGGCGATGACGATCCCGGGGAGCTCGATCGGCGGCACGGGTCCGGATGCCTTGAACCCCTCCGCCGGCTTGTGCCCTGCCGTTCCCGGCAGGTACCGGATTGTGAGCGCCACCAGCAGGCCGCTCAGCGCAAGCAGCGGAATCGGCCACCAGGCAGGCTGGCTTTCGAAGCCGAGGTCGCCGGGCAGGGTGCCGAACAGATACTGCTGCAGCTCGGTGAAACCCTCGAGAAAGAAGTACGCGGCCGCCGCCACCGGCACGCCGATGATCGCGCCGAACACGAGCAACACGACGTACGAGCGGCTCCGGAGAAGCTCGAGCGGACTCGGCGTGGCCCGTGTCGATGGCGCCGTGTGCGCGTCGGGGTGGCCCTCTTGTCCCACAGCTGTTCTCAGCCCTTCTCCACGGCCCGCAACGCCGCGACACTTCCGCCGAAGCCCCAGCCGAGGACGACCACGTCGTAGTCGAAGTTCGCCACGCCTGCCTCCTCTCGAGGACCCACGCGTGAGTCTAGTGCGGGAAGGCGCGACGAGCCGTGGCGCGCTACGGCGCTGCGGGCGTCAACCCGAAGAATCTCACCCTGACTCTCGGCGCCGCGACCGGCCTCACGCAGCTCGGGCCCTCCATCGCCGACACACGGTCGCTCGATCGTCGTCTTCGTGATCGTCGGGAGCCTCACGATCGCCGTGCCCGTCGTCTACTACCTCCTCGGCGGCGAGCAGGCAAAGACGCAGCTCGACGCGATGAACGGCTGGCTCGCGATGCACAACGCTGCCGTGGTGGCGGTGCTGTTCCTCGTCTTCGGGGTCCTGATCGCGAAGGGCCTGCCGCCACTGACGGATCGAGACCGTCGGGCAGCGCCGCTGCGCCGCAGGTCGCCGATGTAGCCCGTCTCGGCCACGTCCGTGGTTCACCCCCGCAGGGTGATGTGCCGTCGGAGCGGGACGCTCAGACTTCGTGCAAACCGACACGTCGATGTCAAAAGCGGAGGGTAACCATGTGGTGGGGAATCGGATTCGGCGGCTTTTTCCTGTACTTGCTCTTGCTGTTCTTCCTGGGGATCAGGACCCTCAGAAACGGCCACGGCTGGATGTTCTTCTTCGGGATCTTCTTCCCGTTTCTGTGGCTCTTCGGCGCCTTCATGACACCCAGACCACAGGCCGCCTAGACGCCTGAAAGAGCTGGGCGGGAGGCATCCCGAGTGAGCGCGAAGCCGGTCGCGCCGGCGACCACGCTGGAGCGGGCTCCGCCCGCGTTCCATCTGCTCGCGAAGCCGACGGGTGCGGTCTGCAACCTCGACTGCGCCTACTGCTTCTTCCTCTCCAAGGAGATGCTCTACCCGGGCAGCCGCTTCCGCATGGCCGACGAGCTGCTCGAGACCTACCTGCGGCAGCTGATCGAGTCGCATTCGCGGATGCCGGAGGTGATGATCGCCTGGCAGGGCGGCGAGCCGACGTTGATGGGCGCTCGAGTTCTTCCGCCGCTCGGTGGAGCTCGCGGAGCGCTACCTGCAGCCCGGGCCAGCGCGCGGCCTACACGATCCAGACGAACGGCACGTTGCTCGACGAGGAGTGGGCGGCGTTCTTCCGGCGAGCACGACTTCCTGGTCGGGATCTCGATCGACGGACCGCGCGAGATGCACGACGCCTACCGGGTGAACAAGGGTGGCCAGGGCACTTCGACCAGGTCATGCGCGGCCTCGCTCACCTCCGCGCCGCGGGGCGTGGAATACAACGTGCTCACGACCGTGCACGCCGCCAACGCCGATCGCGGCCGCGAGGTGTACCGCTTCCTGCGCGACGACTGCGGCGCGCGGTTCATCCAGTTCATCCCGATCATCGAGCGAGTCGCCGAAGCCACCGAGGACGGACGGTGCCGTGGTCGTCCTGGCGCGACCGGCCGCTCTACGTCCAAGACGGCGACGCGTCACCGGGCGGTCGGTCTCGCCCGAGGACTACGGACGGTTCCTGATCGACGTCTTCGAGGAGTGGGTCCGTCACGACGTCGGCGAGGTGTACGTCCAGATGTTCGACACCGCGCTCGCGAACTGGGTCGGCGAGCCGCCGGGCCTGTGCGTTCACTGCGAGACGTGCGGACTCGCGCTCGCGCTCGAGCACACCGGCGACGTCTACTCCTGCGATCACTTCGTCGAGCCGCGCTACCTGCTCGGCAACATCACGCGACACCACATGCTCGACCTGGTCGCCTCCGAGCAGCAGCGACAGTTCGGCCGGGACAAACGCGACACGCTCCCGCGCTACTGCCGCGAATGCGACGTCCGCTTCGCCTGCCACGGCGGCTGCCCGAAGGACCGCTTCATCGACCACCCCCGACGGCGAACCGGGGCTCAACTACCTCTGCGCCGGCTACAAGGCGTTCTTTCATCACGTCGACCAGCCGATGCGCGCATGGCCGAGCTGCTCGCCGAGGATCGCGCGCCGGCCGAGATCATGCGCTCTACGCCGCGAGGACGCGCAACGCGGCCGCAACGACCCTTGCACCTGCGGGACCGGCCGCAAGTGGAAGCACTGCCACGGGGCCTGACCGGCGAAGTCAGTCCTCGCGCGCGCGGGCGGGCCGCATGCGCGCGACGAGCAGAGCCACGACCGTCACCAGATAGAGCTGGCCGAGCAGCGCCTCGAGCACCGCAAGCGTGTGTCCGAGGTTGCCGGCAGGGTGTAGTCGCCGTAGCCCAGCGTCGCCAGGGTCACGTAACTGAAGTAGACGCGTAGCGCCCTCGTGCCGTCGGTCCCCTGGGCGAAGAACGGCCCGTCGCCGAGCGTTGCGACTACGCCGTACACGAAGAGGAAGATCATGCCGAGCAGCAGGTAGACGCAGACGGCGCCCGTGATCGACTGCCTGCTGACCTCGCCCTTCGAGATCACGCTGCGCACGATGACGACCACGATCGCGATCGTCATCAGGCCCGACACGAGGCTCAGCGTGGCCGCGATGCCTGTCCCGCCGTGGACCAGGCCGGTCGCGGCGAGTGCAACGGCGAAGAGGAGAAAGAGGACGTTGTGCCACGCCCAGGCGCTCGACAGCCCCGATGTCCAGAGCGCGACGACCAGCGTCGCGCTCTGGAGCAGGACGAGGACGCTCGCCGTCCAGTCCGCGTCGGATGCCGTCGCGGCGAAGACGAACGACGCCGCGATCAGGAGGAGGACGTACCCGTAGCTGCTGGCTCGAGCGGCGGCTCCTACGTGGCCGCGGACACGCTCGAGCCGGGCGAGACGCCCGGCCGAGGTGTCCCCGGCCGCGTCACGATCCGATCGCGACGACCGGTGCACGACCCCAGCCCACGGTTAGGTGCCGGCTCCGACCGGCTCCTTGTGGGTCAGTTCCTCTTGGAGCAGTTTCTCGGTCTCTTTGCTCAGCGACGACTTGAGGACGGTACCGCCGTGGCGGCCGAGCGCGGCGATCGCCTTGTCCGGCGTCACCTTCTCGACGACGAGGAAGAGCGCCGACGTGCCCGGCCGTAGCATGTCGCGCACCTTCTGCTCGAACTCCTTGTCGATGCCCGCCTTCGTGAGCTTGCCCATCATCGCGCCCACGCCCGCGCCGACGGCGAAGCCGAGAACCGGGACGAAGAAGAGCAGGCCGAAGAGCAGCCCCCAGAAGCCTCCCCAGGCTGCGCCTCCGCCGACCTCGTGGTGGTTCGTGATCACCTGGAACTTGCCGTCCTTGTGCCGGATGATGGCGGCGATCTGGTCAGGCTGGATGATCGAGGTCGGCTGCGAGGTCCTCGGCCGCTCCGCATCGCGTCGACGGCGGTGGTCTCGTCGTCGTACCCGATTGCGATCAGGTCCACCATTTTCGCGCCTTCCTCTCGAGATCGCTAGTCGTCGGCAACGATCCACGCGGTCAGCGCGACCGGAATCGCCGCGCAGACGAGGATCAGCCCGATGACCCAGTGGCCGTGCTCCAGAAGATCGCGCCGCCCACCAACCCGGCGATCGGATCCCGAATGCCTTGAGTGTGCGTCCGAACATGCTCCCGAGGCCACGATGAACCGTGCGACGCCGGGCGGCGTCATCCACCCGGGGTGATTGGGGCTACGCGTCCCGGTACGAGAGCGCGGCCGCACGTGGCGGTTCACGAGGCCGTCAAGTTCGGGATCTCGAGCTTGCGGAAGATGGAGTTGACATGCCGCTCGACGGCGCGGGTCGTAATCCCGAGATCCGCGGAGATCGCCGCGTTCGTCTCCGCCTTGGCGATCAGCGCGAGCACTTCGCGTTCCCTGGTGGTCAGTCGGTCCAACCTGCCCATAGGGCATCCTCCCGCGCCGCCGGTCCGGCAGCCTCGTACAACCGGGATGAACCGTCCTACGCCGCCGGCGGCGTCTCGGCCGGATGCCTGCCGCGCCACCACCAGACGATCGCCGACGCAAGCCCCGAAGGCGAGGATCGCGAACGCGACCCAGCCCGAGTCCGTCGTGTCCTCCTCGCCGCTCGACGCCGCAGCGGCGCCGGCCGCCGCTGCCGCGCCCGGGTTGCCCGTCGTCACCGTCACGGTGGCAGCCGGAGTGGTGACGGTGGACGCCGGAGCCGTTGCCGTGAGGGTGACGGTCGACGTCGCCGTCGTGGGCTGAAGCACGGTCTGCGTCACCGTGAGCGTCGGCGAGGTCGGCTGGCTCGTCGTCACGGTCACGGTCGGCCCCGGCGCCGTACCGTCGGCCCGGGGGTCGTCACGGTCGTAGTCGGCCCGGGCACCGGCACGGTGACCGCGACCGGCGGCGTCACCTCGGGCGTGCTGGGCGAGGGGGTCGTCGGGACCGTCGTCGTCGGCACGCTGACGATCGGTAGGGCCGGCTCGGTCTCGGTGAGCGTCGGCTCCGTCGTCTCCGGCGGCGCGGGCTCCGTGGCGACGGGCTCGGTGGTCGTCGGGACGACCGGTGCAGTGCGCGTCGCCTCCGGGAGCGTGCCGATGGCTCCGCTGCCCGAGCCGCCGCCGCAGGCGGCGACGGCAAATGCGAAGAGCAGGGCCGAGCCCGAGAAGGCCGCCGTGCGAACGAATCGGTCGATCAGACGACCATCTCCTGGTCCGTGTGCGGCCGGGCGATCATGTAGACGAGGACGCCGATCAGGGGCGTGAAGATCACGAAGAGCGTCCAGCCTGCCTTCGCCAAGCCGGAGTGATCGTGGCGGCGGAAGTTGTCCGCGAGCACGAGGATCAGGAGGTAGACCCAGATCACGAAGGCGAAGAAGATGAACATCGACCATACGACTTCCAGCAGCGGGTAGTCGGCCAGGGGCATCGAGAGACCTCCGATTCGGTGATTGTGACGCGAACGATGGTCCCGCGAGGGGCCTTGCGCGTCATCCCGAGAGGATGACAGACGTCGCGGCGGGCCCGGCTGCCGGCTGTGGTGCCAGCCGATCGCCCAGATGGGATGAGGAACCGATGCAAGATCGTGCCGCCGATCTGTAATTGTCCGGGTACAACCCCCGTCGAAAGGGAGAGCTCGCGAGTGGGGACGAAGGCGATGGAACGGCGCGTCGGCGGCGCACCGGGCCGGAGCCGGCGACTGCAGGCGGCCGATACGGGCCCGTCGTCGACCGGCGAGGTGTCCCGTGCCGCGCTCGTCAACCGGCTGCGGGCTGCGCGCTCGCAGTCTGTCGTCGTGCTCGTCGCGCCCGCCGGATACGGCAAGACCACGCTGCTCGCTCAGTGGGCACGGCGGGACGATCGTGCCTTCGCATTCGCGCCGCTCGATCGGCGCGGGACGGATGTCCGCCACCCTCGTCGGCGTCGTCGCCGACGCTCTCCGCAGCCTCGGCGGGCCGGACATCGACGCGGACGGAGCATCGGTGCCGGCACTCGGGTCGGCGCTCGCGTCGATCGAGACGGCGTTCGTGCTCGTGCTCGACGACGCGCACGCGATGGACGCCGACGCCTCCGACGTCGTCACCGCGCTCCTCAAGCACGTCCCCGCGGGCTCGATGGTGGTGCTGGCCGGGCGCGTACAGCCGCTGCCTTCCCTGCCGCGCCTTCGCGCGGGAGGCGAGCTGCTCGAGCTGTCCCCGCACGACCTCGCCTTCACGCGACGCGAGGCGCGATCGCTGCTCCGGTCAATGGGTGTCGCCGTCTCCGATGCGCAGCTCGACGACGTTGTCGAGCGCACCGAAGGCTGGGCCGAGGGCATCCGGCTGGCCGGGCTGTCACTGCGCCTGCAGAACGGCGACGGCGACCTGCGCGGCTACCTGCAATCCGAGTGCCTCTCGACCCTCACGCCCGAGGAGCGCGCGTTCGCACGCCGGACGTCGATCCTCACCCGCCTCTCGCCGTCGCTCTGCGACGCCGTTCTCGAACGCGACGACTCCGTGCTCATGCTCTCGTCCCTCGAGGGCTCGCAGGTGTTCCTGATCGCGCTCGACCGGGACCGGCAGTGGTTCCGCTACCACCACGCGGTTCGCAAGCAGCTGAGGGTCGAGCTCGAGGAGCAGGAGCCGTCGCTCGCGCGCGATCTCGAACGGCTGGCGGCTGCCTGGCTCGAGGCGAACGGCGAGCCCGAGGGAGCTCTCCGCCACGCCTGCGCGGGGGCAGACCCCGCTCACATGGCCGAGCTGGTCGAGGCGGGTCGCCCCGGACCTGCACAACGACGGCCGTGACGGGAAGCTCCTCGAGTGGATCGCGCGCCTCGAGAAGCACGCCGAGATCGCGGACTATCCGGACATCGCCGTGCTCGCCGCTCGACTGCACGCGCAGCGAGGAGACGGCTCGGAGGCCGAGCGCTGCCTCGCGGCGAGCATTCGCGGTCCGGCCGGCCGGAGGGCCAGGCGAGTCCCGCAGCCGCTCGCCGCCCGGATCGACCTCGTCTGCGCGGCGATGTGCATCGACGGCGTCGACTCGATGCTCGCCGCCGCCGAGTCCGCCGTGAGCCTGCTGTCAGCTCGACGACTGCTGGCGTCCGTACGGCCTGCTGCTCCAGGGCACCGCCCACGCTCTCCTCGGCGACAACGAGCGGGCCGACGCGGTCCTCACCCGTGCCGAGCACGCCGCGAGGCGGTTCGGCTCCAGGGAGACGAGCGCAATCGCCTTGACCCAGAGAGCGCTGGTCGCGTCCGCGGAGGGGGAAGGGATCAGGGCCGGCCGGCTGCTCGACCTCGCCCGCGCGGAGGTGGCACACGGGAACCTCGAGGCGTATCCGACCTCTGCGCTGACTCTCGCCATGCTGGCGCGGTTCGAGCTCCTCCACGGCCATTCTCCCGAGGCGTTCACGGCCCTCGCGGCCGCCAGGGCGCTCCTGCCCGAGCTCGGACGCAGCCTGCCCTGGCTCGCGGTGCAGGCCCGACTCCAGCTCGCGCGAGGCCGAGGTCGACCCTGCGCGACTCGGCGGCGGCCGGCGCGCTGCTCGCCGAGGTGGACGAGCTCCAAGCCGCTCTGCCCGCGACTCGGTATCCTGCGCCGCCGGCGAGATCTCCTCGCCGCGGAGATCCGGGCGATGCCGGCCGGTGTCGACGGCCGGTCGGTCGGGCTCACCGCTGCCGAGCTGAGGCTCGTGCCGATGCTGGCGACGCACCTGTCGTTCCGGGAGATCGGCACCCGCTTCTTCCTCTCCCGCAACACGGTCAAGACGCAGGCGATCAGCGTCTATCGGAAGCTCGGCGCGTCCAGCCGGAGCGAGGCCGTCGCCCGCGCCCACGGCCTCGGCCTGATCGAGGTCGGGGCCGACGGCGACCCCTCATCCAGACAGGGTGATGCGGTCGCCGCGGGATCCGGTTGAAATCCAATCGTCCACGAGGTCGAGCGGGACCGAGGCGTTCGGTTCCGTGAGGGGAGCCATGGAGATCCCGCGAGCAGGCCCGCTCGAGCCCCTCCGGGCGCCGTTTGCGCTCCTGGAGTCGAAGCTCGCGCCGCCGCGCCTACGTGAGGGGACGATCCCGCGCCCGGATCTCGTCACCCGCCTCCGTCCGAAGCCGCCCGCCAACGTCTCGCTCGTCGTCGCGCCCGCCGGCTACGGCAAGACCACGCTCCTCGCGGACCTCTACGCCTACGTCGACACGCAGCCCATCGGCTGGCTGAGCGTCGACGAGCGCGACAACGACCCCGTGACGCTGCTGACGTACCTCGCGCTCGCGCTGCACCGGATCGGCGTCTGCGACCGGCAGCTCGTCGAGGTGCTGGCGAGGCCGCGGCGCTCGCTCACGACGATGGTCGCCCGGCTCCAGCGTTCGATCCAGGCGTCCGGGCCGTTCACGCTCCTCGTCGACGACCTGCACCTGCTCGACGGCGAGGACAGCTTCGCGATCGTCCGCGAGGTGGTGTGCGTCCTGCCGCCGACGGCGCGGGTCGTGCTCACGAGCCGCGCCGAGCCGCCGCTTCCGCTCGATGCCCTGCGCGCGGATGCGAGAGTCGTCCGCTTCGGGATCGACGAGCTCCGTCTGTCCGAGAAGGAGGTCGGCCGGCTCCTGCGCGGCGCGGGCCTGACCGTGTCGGACGCCGAGGTCGCCGAGACCACCGACCGCACAGAGGGGTGGCCCGCAGGCGTCTACCTCGCCGGGCTCGCCCAGCTCGCGCGCTCCGACGACGAGCCGATCTCCGCCTTCCGGGGCTCGGACCGCTTCGTCAGCGACTACATCCGCTTCGAGCACCTCGACTATTTGTCCGCAGAGGACCAGGAGTTCCTCGTCCGCGCGTCGATCCTCGACCGGCTCAGCGGCCCGCTCTGCGACGCGGCGCTGCACCGTTCGCGGTCGGCGTCCAAGCTGGAGGAGCTCGCGGAGTCGAATCTCTTCCTGATCCGCGTCGCGGACGCGAGGCCGCGGACCTACCGCTTCCAGAACCTGTTCCGCGAGGCGCTCGTCTCGGAGCTGCGGCGGGGCGAGCCGGGCCTTGCGGAGACGATCGCGGCGCGGGCGTCCGCGTGGTGCGAGAGGCGAGGCGACGTCGAGAGCGCCATCGAGTACGCGAACACGTCCGGTGACCGCGACCGGTTCGCCGAGCTGGTCGAACGCTTCCTGCTGCGCCTCTACTACGGCGGCCGGTTCGCCACGATCGCACGCTGGCTCGCCCTGCTCGAGGACGACGAGCTGCTCGAGCGCCACCCCGCGCTGGCCGCGACCGGCGCTTTCGTGCTGGGGCTCGAGGGGCGCGACGAGGGTGCCGTGCGCTGGGCGGAGATCGCCGAGCGGGCTCCGGCCGAGGCGCCGATGCCCGACGGCAGCCCGGCCAGCGCGTGGGCGGCCCTGGTCTCGGCGGCGATCTGCCGGTCCGGCGTCGGGCAAATGCGCGAGGACGCGGAGCTCGCCGTCGCCAGGCTCGCGCCGGGAAGCTCATGGCGTTCGAGCGCGCTCTTCTACCTGGCCACCGCCCGTCTGCTCGGCGGTGACAGTGCGGTCGCGGACGAGATCCTCGCCGATGCCTATTCCGCGGCGACGGCCGCGAGCCTGGTCGATATCGGCGCCTGCGCGCTCGCCGAGCGGTCACTTCTCGCCGGTGCGGACGGCCGCTGGGACGACGCCGACGACCTCGCCGTGCAGGCGCGCGACGCCCTTCAGGACGCCCACCTCGACGACACCGTGAAGAGCGCGCTGACGTACGCCGCAAGCGCCCGCGCTGCGTTCCACAACGGCGACTGGGTCCGTGCCCGCGACGACCTCGTACGTGCCGAGCGCCTCGCGCCGCAGCCGGGGGCGCTTGCGTTCCCGTGGTTCACGGCGCAGGTCAGGCTCGAGGCCGCGCGCCTGCGCATGGAGCTCGCCGACCCGGCCGGCGCGTCCGCGGTCCTGGAGCAGGTGCGGGCGGCGCTCGCCGCCGGCCCCGACCTGGGCGTCCTGCACGCGGAGGCCGACGAACTGGCCGCGGAGCTCGGGAACCGCCACACGAGCAATCAGGTCGAGCAGCTGACCCCTGCCCGAGCTGCGGCTCCTCCCGCTCCTGACCACGCACCTGACGTTCAGGGAGATCGCCGAGCATCTCAAGGACCTCGGCGGAACACCGTGAAGACGCAGGCCATCTGCACCTACCGGAGCTCGGCGCCTCGTCCCGCAGCGAGGCGATCCAGCGGGCGACAGAGCTCGGCCTCGTCGAGCGGGCCGACGTCCTCGAGCAACCCAGGCGCGCGTAGAGCGTTCGTCCGATCGGGACGATGTGGCCTTCCGGGGTCGGGCCGATCCTCGGGCCGGACGAGGGCTGTCGCGTCGCCGGAGCCCTCGGCAGGACGTGGCGTCCCGGCCGGAGGGGGCCGGGACGCTGCGGACCCTTGCGGTCTCGCTCGTCCAGCCCGTGTCGTATTGTCCGCCTGGCGTCCCGCGCAGATCCTCCCCCAGCAACCATGCGGGACGCGAAGGAGGGAAGGTGGCAAGTAGGGATTCTCAGACTGGAAGCGCGGGGACTGGGTGGATCGGCTTCGCCGGCATCATCATGGTCGTCGTCGGTTTGCTCGACGCTTTTCAGGGGCTGATCGCCGTGATCAGGGGCGGCTACTTCGCCCGCGCGACCCCCGACCAGATCATCATCTTCGACTCCACCGGGTGGGGCGTGATCATGATCATCTGGGGCATCCTCCTGGCCCTGGCGGGCCGGGCGCGGCTCTCCGGGGCATCGTGGGGACGCTGGTTCGCGATCGTGGCCGTGTGCCTGAACCTCATCATCCAGCTCCTCTGGGTGGGGAGCTCCGCATACCCGCTGTGGGCGCTGTGCGGGATCGCGTTGTCGATCATCGTGCTCTACGCCCTGGTCGTACGCTGGCACGACGTGGCCGACTAGCTCGTGGCATCGAGAGGGGCGGGGGCGCGCGCTCGCCCCTCTTCCGTCCACCCGGCGGTGATGCGGCGTCGCTGCGACTGCGATGAACACTGGCCGTTCTCTGTTCAGCGCCAGGAGGGAGGTCGGGATCATGCCGAGCGCACGCCCAGGCTCTTCGCCGCGGCAGCTGTCGTCTCATTGGGAACGGGTCGCCGCCTCGTCCTCGTCGTGTCGAGCGCCGTCGGCCAAAGTCAAGCCGCGCCGACAAACACGAGTGGAGCCTGACACCGATTACGTACCCGTCTACCCGATCAAGGTCGGGATTCCCTCCTCGACGGGAAACAAGGGGTCGTGGCAAAGCCACGGTTCACCTTCCAGTGGCTCTCGCTACAACGCACAACGGCGAATCCTGCAAAAAGATCGGAAATGCGACCGGCACGACCTACACCGTCCTGAACGCCGACCAGGGCCACACTGATCGTCGCCTCGACGTCGACCGCCTTCGACGCCGGACGGCAAGTACGACGCGGCGCGTCAATGCGACGAAGCGAGGCGCCGATCATGCGCGGGGTGCGCCGGTCGAGCTCCCGCCCGCCGACCATCTCGGGCAGGCGGTGGTCTCGGCGAAGACGCTGCCCGCGACGACAGGAAGTGGAAGGGCAACGAGCCGATCTCGAGCACGTCGAGCGGCAGAGCTGCACTCCGAACCTCAGCTCTCTGCCCCGCGAACGGCGCGAGCCGGGGGTAAATATGGACACCGTCAAGGGAGCCGACACCGGGAAGCGCCTGCGGGTCAAGGTGGTCGCCGAAAACAGCGCCGGCTCAGACGGCCGGGCTCTCGGATCCGACCGCAAAGGTCAAGGAGGCAGGTGGCGGGGGCGGAGGCGGCAGTCCCGCGGGCCGGGGACCCTCGCCGTCGCGCGGCGACCGGCTCGATCGTCGACGCCGTGCACTTCTGCCGACCCGGTGACGTCGAGAAGATGCCGATCCAGGTCAGCCATCACGGTCAAGGCAACAACAAGCGGCAGTTCGTCCGCGACGCATGTCTCGATGGTCTCGACGCCCGTCGCGACCTCGTCGCCGATGCCGGCCGAGACGGGACTCGAACGGCAACGCGGCGTACACGATCCAGCCCGAGTCCGACCTCCGATCAAGAACGGCGACAGCGCGGCAGCTCTACGTCAAGGCCTACAGGGCAGGAGACCCTGACGCTCGGCGGCAGATCTCGGCAGCCCGGCTCGTCCAGGTCGCGACGAAAACGTCGTAGCAGGACACATCGTCGGGCCCGGCCGGCCTCCGGCCGGTCCCGGCCGACAGAAAGGACGCAGATGAGCTGAAGAGGAAGGCAAGGCAGAGGCGCAGCCACGGCGTCCTCCCCACACCGGCGACGTCCCGGGGCTGGCGCTGGCGGCGGCGGACGGTCGGCGTCGTGGTCGGGATCGTGATCGGCTCTCGGCTTTCCGCGTGCTCGGGCTGCTCCGCTGGTCCTGGCCGGCGGCGGGCTCTATGCCAGCCGGAAGGTCGACGCCTGTGGCAAGAGGATCCACGCCGCCGAGAGCACCATCCGCTCGGAGCTCGACGACCTCGATCCGAGTCGCCAAGGCGCAGGCGGCTGCACGGAACATGGCCAGGCCACCAGCTGAGCGACCTGAACTCTCCGGGGCCGGGCGGTCATCCGCATGGGATGAGGCATCGGCACGAGCGCTCCGGGAGAGTCCAGGCCATGAAGACACAGACGATTTCAGGCGTGGCTTTAGTCGCGATCGCCGCCGCGGCTCTGGCCGGGTGCGGCGGGTCGGGCTCGAGCACCAAGCCCACGACGTCGACGACGTCGACGACGCCGACCACGCCCACGATCACGACCGGCGGCAGCGAGCAACGGCTCTCGGCCAGCGAATGGGACCTCTACAAGACGAAGAACGACGCGTTCGTGGCCACCACCAACAAGTCGGCCGCGAAGTTCCGGAGCTGCGGCACGGTCGCCGGCCGCACGACCTCGGCCGACCAGTACGTGAAGTGCATGGGCGACCTTCCCTCGCAGGAGATCGCTGCGACCACCGATCTCGGGAAGACGCTGCACGGTTTCCACCCGAGTGCCGCGGCCGCGTGCACGGACGCGCTCAACGCCTACATCGGCGCCCTCGACCAGTGGCGCAGCGTCGTCCAGACCGTCGATGACTCGCTCTCCAGCGCCGCGCCGCAGTCCTCTGGAGCGGCCGCGAACGCCCGCACGCAGTACCCGCAGGTGCAGAGCGCCGCGAAGACCTTCACCAAGGAGTGCAAACCGCTGCCGTAGCCGGCTGACCCGTTCGGAGTCTCTAAGGGACGACGTGCACGATGACGATCTTCGTGCCGTGGCTTCCGACCTCGTCGCCGCGGTGGTGCTTGGAGCCGCGCGCGTACGCGATCAGGCCGATGACCAGGAGCGCCGCCGGCCAGCGATCAGCAGCCACTCAACGGCGCGTCGCATCTGATCCTCCTCGCGCTCAGAACGCCGCCGAGATCGCGAGCACGATGACGACCAGCGCCGCTGAGCAGCGCGAGCAGCGGCCAGACCCAGCGCAGGTAGGTGCCGTAGGGGACGCGGGCGATCGCCAGGCCGCCCATGACGACGGCGGACGTCGGGATGAACAGGTTCATCACGCCCGAGGCGCTCTGGTAGGCGGTCACGACCAGCGCTGCCGACGACCCCGACGAACCCCGCGAGCGGCGCCATGATCGGCATCGACAGCGTCGCGAGCCCCGACGACGACGGGATCAGGAACGACAGCGGCAGGAAGAGCAGGAACATCACGATCGCGAACGCGACCTCGCCCGTGTCGCCGAGGGCGTTCTCGACCCAGTGCAGGACGGTGTCGGTGATCTGGCCGTTGTTCATGATCACGGTGATGCCGCGGGCGATGCCGATGATCAGCGCCACGCCGAGCAGGTCGCGGGCGCCGTCGACGAAGCTCGTGGTCAGCTCGCCTTCGCGCATCCGGCCGATCAGCCCGATGATGATCGCGAACAGCAGGAACGAGGCGGTCATCTCCGGGAACCACCACCACCAGGTCGGGAACGGGATCCCGAGGTCCTCCCACGGGATGACGCCGTAGATCATCACCACGAACGCGAGCCCGAACACGGCCAGGATCACCTTCTGCGTGCCGGTGAGCGCGACGCTCGCCGTCGTCGCTCGTCGGCCGCGGAAGCGCGCCTCGTTCTCGGCCTTCATGTCGTAGACGACCGACTTCGACGGATCCTTCTTCACGCGCTCGGCGTAGCGCATGACGAAGAAGATGCCGATCGCCAGGCCGACGATCAGGATCACCAGCCGGCCGATCGAGGCCGTCGCTGATCGGGACGCCGGCGATCCCCGACGCGATCCCGGTCGCGAACGGGTTGACCGTCGAGCCGAGGACGCCGATCCCGCAGCCGAGCAGGACGACCGCGGCGCCGGTCAGCGCGTCGTAGCCGGCGGCGATCATCACGGTGATGACGAGCGCGTAGAACGCCAGGCTCTCCTCGGCCATCCCGTAGCTCGTGCCCCCGAGGGCGAAGACGCTCATCAGGGCCGGGATCATCCACCGCTCCCGGCCCTGCATCCGCTGGACGAGGCTGCCGATGCCCGCCTGGATCGCCCCGGTCTTCATCGTCACCCCGAGGAACCCGCCGATCACGAGGATGAACAGCGCGATGTCGATCGCGCCGAACAGCGTCCCCGAGTTGTAGTAGTTGATGTTCCCCTTCGCGTTCTCGATCCCGTAGAGACCGTTGATCGGCGCCGTCAGCGAGTCGACGAGGATCTGCGCCGGGTTCGACGCGACCTCGTGGTACGTCCCCGGAATCGGCTCGCCGGAGGCGTTGAGGTTGTAGACGCCGGCCGGGATGACCCAGGTCGCGATCGCCGCCAGCACGATCAGCGCGAACAGGATCGTGTACGCCGACGGCAGGGTGAACCGGCTCTTCTGCTCGGGCTCGCTCGGCGCGATCGGCTGGTCGGTCATTCCCCCGGCTCCTCGGCGCGCATCTAACAAGAGAGCGCTGCGCCGTGAGGTCACCCTGTCGGGATGAACCGTCTTCGCCCGTTTCGGGTGATGCCCCGCCAGCCTGCCGTGAGAACCATCCCGGTGAGACTCGTGCGCCGTCCGAAAGGAGCCCATCGATGAGCACTGCCACCGAGACTGCGCTCGGCGTCCACTCGGAGGTGGGGAAGCTGCAGACGGTCATCGTCCACAGGCCGGACCTCGCCCACGAGCGGTTGTCGCCGACCAACTGCCACGAGCTCCTGTTCGACGACGTCATCTGGGTGCGCCGAGCCCGGCAGGAGCATGACGCCTTCGTCGACCTGATGCGCGAGGCGGACGTCGAGGTGCTCCTCTTCCACGACCTGCTCGCGGAGACGCTGGAGAGCAAGAAGGCGCGGAAATGGCTCCTCGAGCGGAGGTTCCGCCCCGAGGAGGTGACGGCGGTCTTCTCGGAGCCGCTCACCGAATGGGCGCAGGGCCTCCCCGCCGCGGAACTGGCCACCATGCTCACCGGCGGCCTGATGGAGCAGGAGCTCCCCGACGACGTCCGCAAGGCGATCGGCCGGGCGATGAAGCCGACCGACTTCGTGCTCCCGCCGCTTCCCAACCAGCTGTTCATGCGCGACACGAGCGCCTGGCTCTACGGCGGCGTGTCCATCAACCCGATGTACTGGCCCGCGCGACAGCACGAGACGCTCAACCTCGAGACGGTCTACCGCTTCCACCCGCGCTTCGCCGACACGGGCTTCGAGACCTGGTACGGCGGCTTCGACCACAACTGGGGCACGGCGTCGATCGAGGGCGGCGACCAGATGCCCGCCGGCAACGGCGTCGTCCTCGTCGGCATGGGCGAGCGCAGCACCGCCAAGGCCGTGAGCATCCTCGCGAAGAACATGTTCGCCAAGGACGCGGCAAGGCTCGTGGTGGGCGCCCAGATGCCGCGCGAGCGCGCCGCCATGCACCTCGACACGGTCTTCACGTTCTGCGACCGCGACGTGGTCACGATCTACGAGCCCGTCGTCGAGCAGATCCTCCCGATCATGTTCACGCCCGACGGCGACGGCGGCGTCAAGGCCGAGGTCTCGAAGGACTCGTTCCTCGACGTCGTCAAGCACGAGCTCGGCATCGAGCGCTGGCGGGTCGTCAGCACGGGCGGCGACGAGTTCGAGGCCGAGCGCGAGCAGTGGGACGATGGAAACAATGTCGTCGCGCTGAGCCCCGGCGTCGTCGTCGGCTACGAGCGCAACGAGGCCACGATCCGGAAGCTGGAGAAGGCGGGCGTCGAGGTCCGTCCGATCTCCGGTTCCGAGCTCGGCCGCGGCCGCGGCGGCGGCCACTGCATGACCTGCCCGGTGATCCGGGACGCCTGAAAGGAGCCCAGAATGAGCAGCACCGTCACCGATCTGCACGGCCGCAGCTTCCTCAAGCTGGCCGACTTCACACCGGACGAGATCCGCTACCTTCTCGACCTGTCCGCCGAGCTCAAGGCCGCCAAGAAGGAGGGTCGAGAGGAGAAGAAGCTCGTCGACAGGAACATCGCGCTGATCTTCGAGAAGGATTCGACGCGCACCCGCTGCGCCTTCGAGGTCGCGGCGCACGATCAGGGCGCGCACGTCACCTTCATGGGCCCGAGCGGCTCGCACATGGGCCACAAGGAGACCGCCAAGGACACGGCGCGCGTGCTAGGCCGGATGTACGACGCGATCGAGTTCCGCGGCTTCGCCCAGGAGGTCGCCGAGGAGCTGGCCGCGAACTCCGGCGTGCCGGTCTACAACGGCCTGACCGACGAGTGGCACCCGACGCAGATGCTCGCGGACTTCCTGACCTTCCGCGAGCACTCGGACAAGCCCTTCGAGGAGATCGCCTTCTGCTACCTCGGCGACGCGCGCTTCAACATGGCCGACAGCTACCTCGTCGCCGGGGCCAAGCTGGGCATGGACGTCCGCATCGCGAGCCCGAAGTCGCTCTGGCCGCGCGACGAGGTGTCCTCGCAGGCCCGAGCCGTCGCGGCCGAGACGGGCGCGAAGGTCACCATCACGGAGGACGTGGCCGAGGCCGTCAAGGACGTCGACTTCCTCCTCACCGACGTCTGGGTGTCGATGGGCGAGCCGGACGACGTCTGGAAGGAGCGAATCGACCTCCTGCTGCCGTACCAGGTCAACTCCGAGACGATGGCGATGACGGGCAACCCGAACGTGAAGTTCATGCACTGCCTGCCGGCCTTCCACAACACGGATACCCAGGTCGGCAAGGAGATCTTCGACAAGTTCGGGCTCGAGGCGCTCGAGGTCACCGAGGAGGTCTTCGAGTCGGAGGCGTCGCTCGTCTTCGACGAGGCCGAGAACCGGATGCACACGATCAAGGCCGTGATGGTCGCGACCCTCGGGAGCTGACACATGCGAGTCGTCGTCGCGCTCGGGGGAAACGCACTGCTGCGGCGAGGCGAGCCGATCACCGCCGAGAACCAGCGCGCCAACGCGCAGACGGCCTGCAAGGCGCTCGGCCCCTGGCGCTCGAGCACGAGCTCGTGATCTCGCACGGCAACGGCCCGCAGGTCGGCCTGCTCGCGTTGCAGGGCGCCGCGTACACCCACGGTCGAGCCGTACCCGCTCGACCTGCTCGGCGCGCAGACCGAGGGGATGATCGGCTACCTGATCGAGCAGGAGCTCGGTAACGAGCTGCCCTTCGACAGCCGCTCGCCACGCTGCTGACGCAGATCGAGGTCGACCCCGCCGACCCGGCGTTCCAGAACCCGACCAAGCCCATCGGCCCCGTCTACGGCCGGAGGCCGACGCGCTCGCGGAGGAGAAGGGCTGGACGTTCAAGCCGGACGGCGACAGCATGCGCCGCGTCGTCCCCTCGCCGCAGCCGAAGCGGATCTTCGGGCTCGGGCCGGTCCGGTGGCTGCTCGAGCACGGCTGCGTCGTCATCTGCGCGGGCGGCGGCGGGATCCCGGTCATGTACACCGACGAAGCGGGGCCCGCCGGGCGGCGCCTCGTGGGGATCGAGGCGGTCATCGACAAGGACCTGGCCAGCGCGCTGCTCGCCGCCGACCTCGAGGCCGACGTCCTCGCGATCGTCACCGACGTGGACGCGGTCTACACGGGCTGGGGGACGCCCGAGCAGGAGCCGATCCGGCGGGTCACGCCCGCGGAGCTGCGGACGAGCGAGTTCGCCGAGGGCTCGATGGGCCCGAAGGTGAAGGCGGCGTGTACGTTCGTCGAGCAGACCGGGGGCCGCGCCGTGATCGGCTCGATCACGGACACGCAGGCACTGCTCGCCGGGGAGGCCGGAACGACGGTTGCGCTCGCGGAAGCGAAAGTGAATTGAGATGACGGACGCGAAGGCATAGCGAGCGTTGCGCACCGGAAACCTGCAAGGACTCCTGCGCGCGATCTGGTCGGACCCGAGCGCCCGCCGCTGGCTGCTGCTCTCGCAGGTGGCTCTGCTGGGCCAGGTCGTGTTCGACCTCCTGATCCCGCAGGCGATCCAGTCGATCGTCAACAAGGGCATCCTCCAGAACGACATCGACAACATCATCCGAGGCTCGTTCTGGATGGCCGTCTTCGCCGTCGCCAGCATGCTCTTCGCGACCGGGAACGCGTGGTACGCCGCCAAGCTGGGCGAGGAGGTCGGGCACCGGTCGCGTGTGCGCCTGTACCGGAAGATCACCCAGCTCTCCTGGGGCAACGTGGACCGTCTCGAGACGAGCGATCTGCTCGTCCGGCTCACGACCGACATCAACCAGATCCGCGTCGTGACCACGAGCAGCGTGACCACGCTCCTCCGGGCGCCGCTGATGATCATCGGCGCGATCCTGATCCTGCTCTGGATCGAGGCCAGGCTCGCCCTCGTCATGCTCGTGTTCCTGCCCATCTGTATCGCGGTGCTCGCGTTCTACCAACGGTCCGGCGCGCCGCTCTACCGGGCCGTCCTCTCCCGTTTCGACGGGCTCAACCAGGTGCTCCAGGAGAACATGGCCGGGGTCAGGGTCGTCCAGGCCTTCGTCCGCGCCGACTACGAGAACGAGAGGTTCGAGAAGGAGAACAAGGGGCTGCAGGACGCCGCGACGGCGGCGCAGCGCGCGGCGGCATTCCTGAACCCGGCGCTCCTGTTCGTGATCAACCTCGGCCTCGCGGGCGCGCTCTGGGTGGGCGGCGTCCTCGTCATCGATGGGACGATCGAGCTGGGCTCCGTCTTCGTGCTCCTGAACTACCTGGTCGCGGTGATGATCCCGCTCATCCTCCTGGCCGTGCTGCTGCCGCAGATGGCCTCCGCGGACTCGTCGGTGCGCCGTGTGCTCGACGTGCTCGAGGAGGTGCCGGACGTCCAGGACAAGCCGGATGCGCCGACGCTCGAGGAGGCGGCCGGCGGTGCGGTGAAGGGCCGCGTCGCCTTCGAGGGCGTCACCTTCTCCTACATCGGCGAGGACGGGAAGCCGAACCCGAGGCCGGTGCTCAGCAACGTCGACTTCGTCGCCGAGCCCGGCCAGGTGGTCGCGTTCCTCGGCGCGACCGGCTCCGGCAAGTCGACGCTCGTCAACCTGCTCGCGCGCTCCTACGACGTCACGGCCGGGCGGGTGACCATCGACGGCGTCGACGTCCGGGACGTCACCCGGGCCTCGCTGGTCGAGACCGTGACTCCGGCGCTCCAGCAGCCGAGCCTCTTCAGCGGGACGATCGAGGAGAACCTCCGCTTCGGCGCGGCCGGGAACGGCGACGGCCTCGACGTGCCCACCGCCGCCCGCGCCGCCGAGGCAGCCTCGTTCGTCGAGGACCGCCCCGACGGCTACAGCGGCGAGGTCAAGCGGCGCGGCGCGAACTTCTCCGGCGGCCAGCGCCAGCGCCTCTCGATCGCGCGGGCGCTCGTCCGGCGGCCGAAGATCCTGATCCTCGACGACACGACGAGCGCGCTCGACGTCGCGACCGAGGCGCGCGTCCAGGACGCGATCCACGAGCTGATGGGCGACAGCACCGTGTTCCTCGTCGCCCAGCGGATCAGCGCCGTGCTCACCGCCGACCAGATCATCGTGCTCGAGGAGGGCAAGATCGTCGCCAAGGGCGCCCACAGGGATCTCCTCGCGACGAGCGCCGAGTACCGATCCATCTACGAGTCCCAGCTGGGGCCGGTGCCGAATGGCTGACGCGACCCTCGGACCGACGACCACTCCGGCGCCCGAGCACGCGGCGAAGCCGCTGCGCCGGCTCTTCGGCTACCTCTGGCACTCGCCGAAGACGATCGCGATCGTGGTCGTGCTCAGCGCGGTTGGCACGCCCCTGGCGCTGATCCCGGCCGTCCTCGTCGGCAACATCATCAACGGCCCGATCATCGACGGCGACAAGGACGAGCTCGCCTCGCAGTCGCTGCAGCTCCTCGGCTACGCAGCCGGCGGCTTCCTGGCCATGTGGTTCGGCGGACGCGTGCTCGCCGTGGCCGCGCAGGACGCCATGTACCGCCTGCGCAAGGAGATGTTCGAGCACACCCAGACGCTCTCGCTGCGCTTCTTCGACCGCCAGCCGATCGGCGACCTGATGAGCCGCATCACCAACGACCTCGACTCCGTCGGCCAGCTCTTCGACAAGGGCCTCTCCCCGGCGATCAACTCGGCGTTCACGCTCGTGATCACGACGATCCTGATGTTCATCGTCAGCTGGCAGCTCGCCCTCGTCGTCATGCTGATCGCGCCGCTCGTCGTCGTGATGATGCGAGTCACGTCCGGGCAGTCCGGGCCGGCCTTCGCCATGCTCCAGGAGCGCACGGGCGCCCTCAACGGCACCGCCGAGGAGCTGATCACCGGCGACCGGACCGTCAAGGCCTACCGCGTCGAGGAGCACGGCGATCGCGAAGCTCGAGCAGCTCAGCGAGGAGGCGCGCGAGGCCGGGCAGAAGGCCAACTTCGTCGCCCTGACGGCCATGCCGCTCTCGGCCCTGCTCTCGAACCTCGACGTGGCGCTCGTCGCGCTGGCCGGCGGATGGCTCTCGCTCCGCGGAACGGTCGACGTCGGCACCGTCGCCTCGTTCTTCATCTTCGCGCGCATGTTCGCAAGGCCGCTCAACCAGTTCGCGCAGATCCTGAACATGGCACTGCAGGCGGGTGCCGGCGCGACGCGGGTCTTCGAGATCCTCGACGAGAAGGCCGAGATCGTCGACCGCGAGGGGGCGCGCGAGGTGACCTCGGTCGACGGCCACGTCGTGATGGACCACGTCGACTTCTCCTACGTCCCCGGCGTGCCGATCCTCCACGACGTCTCGCTGGCCGCGAAGCCGGGCCAGAAGATCGGCCTCGTCGGGCCCACCGGCGCCGGCAAGAGCACGATCATCAACGTGATCACGCGCTACTACGACATCCAGGCGGGGGACATCCGCCTGGACGACACGAGCATCTACGAGACGCAGACGGAGAGCCTGCGCAAGGTTGTCGGCATGGTGCTCCAGGAGCCGTACCTGTTCTCGGACACGGTGATGGCGAACATCCGGTACGCGCGATTGGAAGCCACCGACGAGGAGTGCATCGAGGCTGCGAAGAAGGCGAGCGCCCACGGCTTCATCACCCGGCTGCCCGAGGGCTACGACACTGTCCTCAACGGCGGGGGCTCAACCTGAGTCAGGGCCAGCGGCAGCTGATCACGATCGCCCGCATCATCCTCGCCGACCGCCCCGTGCTGATCCTCGACGAGGCCACCTCCAGCGTAGACACCCGCACCGAGAAAGCGCTCCAGGAAGCGCTGACGACGATGATGGAGGGCCGCACGAGCTTCGTGATCGCGCACCGGCTGTCCACGATCCGCGATTCGGACGTGATCGTCGCGATCAACGAGGGGCGGGTCGTGGACGTCGGCAGCCACGACGAGCTCATGGCCGCGAAGGGCTTCTACCACGACCTGTACATGAGCCAGTTCCGCGGCGACGCGAAGTCCGCCGCGCCTTGAGCGACGCCGCCGTCCCGACGGCGCCTACGGAGCGGCCGCATCGGCTCTCCGTGAGAGACGCGACCGTGCTCGGCGTCGGCTCGATGATCGGCGCCGGGATCTTCGCGCTCCTCGGAGAGGCCGGCGCGATCGCCGGCTCGGCGGTCTGGATCTCGTTCCTGATCGGGGGCGTCGTCGCCGGGCTCCTCGGCTACGTCTGCTCGAAGCTGGGCATGCGCTATCCGAGCTCGGGCGGGCTGATCACATACCTCGTCGAGGGCTTCGGGCCGGGCAGGCTCGTCGGCGTCACCTCGTGGCTCGGCTACATCTCCGCGGTCGTGGTCGTCACCGCGATGGTCGCGGTCTCGTTCGGCGGCTACGCGGTCTCGCTCTTCGTCGGCGACAACGCCTGGTCGGGGTGGGACAACGTCTTCATCTCCGCCCTGCTCGTCGTCATGCTGCGCGCTGAACATGGTCGGCGCGAAGGTCGTCGCCGCGGCCCAGGCGGCGATCGTCACCGGCGTCCTGGCCGTCTTCAGCGTGTTCATCGTCGTGACCGTGCCGAAGATCGACACGAGCCTGCTCGCGTTCGACACCTACCCCTCGGCGTCGAAGATCATCGCCAGCGTCGCCCTCACGTTCTTCGCCTTCCTCGGCTTCAACGTGATCACCTTCACTGCTGGCGACCTCGAGAACCCCCGCCGCGACCTCCCGCGAGCGATGGCGCTCTCGCTCGGCATCACTGCGCTCGTCTACGTGCTCATCGCGATCGGTGTCTTCGGGACGCTCACGGTGACCGAGGTGATCGGCTACGGCGAGACCGCCATCGCCGAAGCCGCCCGGCCGTCGCTCGGGGACGCCGGGTTCACGATCATGGCGGTGGCGGCTCTTCTCGCGACGGCAGGCTGCACGAACGCGACGCTGTACGCGTCCGACAACCTCACCGGGATGCTCGCGGAGGAGCGGTTCTTCCCCGCGTTCTTCGGACCGGGATCGCGGCTCGGGCGGCACTCCGGTCTCCTGATCACGACGGCGCTCGTCCTCGTGATCGCGAACCTCGGGACGCTCGGCGCCATCGCGTCGGTGGGGAGCGCCGTCTCGATGATGGTCTTCGTGCTCGTCGGCGCTGCCGGCTGGCGGCGGAGACACGACACGCGCAGCAACCCGGTGATCGTCCTCGCCAGCATCGCGGTGATTCTCGTCGTGCTCGGCTTCTTCCTCGCCGACACGATCGAGAACGCGCCGGAGACGTTCGGCGCGATGGTCGGTGTCGGACTGCTTGCAATCGTCCTCGACGCCGTGTTTCGTAGGACCTCGCCCCAGGCACGACCGACCCCGAAGGAGACGTGAGCATGGCTGTCGCGACAACCGCTCGAGAGCAGGCGACGTGGTACGCCCTCGACGCCGCCGAGGTGGCGGCGCAGCTCGGCGTCGACGTCCACAAGGGTCTGTCCACGGCGGAGGCGACGGCGCGCCGCGAGCAGTACGGGCCGAACAAGTTCGCCGAAGCCGAGCCGGAGCCGCGCTGGCACGCGTTCCTGCGCCAATACAAGGACCTGATGCAGATCGTGCTGCTGGTTGTCGGCATCGGCAGCCTGTGGCCGCTGCAGCAGTGGGGGACGGGGATCGTGGTCCTCCTGTTGACCGTGTTCAACGCCGTCCTCGGCCTGCGCCAGGAGGGGAAAGCAGCGGCGGCAGTCGCGGCGCTCCAGAAGATGATGATCGTGAAGGCGCGGGTGATGCGCGACGGCGCGCTCGCCGAGTTGCCCGCGGAGGAGCTCGTGCCGGGCGACGTCGTCTCGATCGAGGCCGGCGACGTCGTGTCCGCGGACGGGCGGCTGATCACGGTCGCGACGCTCGAGGTGGCCGAGTCGGCGCTGACCGGCGAGAGCCTGCCGGTCGGGAAGACCGTCGAGGCCGTCGCGGGTGAGGACACGCCGCTCGGCGACCGGACGGACATGGTCTACATGAACACGAACATCACGCGAGGCTCGGGGCAGTTCGTCGTCACGTCGACGGGCATGGCGACCGAGGTCGGGCACATCTCGAACATGCTGGCGGCGCAGGACGAGTCCGGAGCCCGCTCACGAAGCAGCTGACGAAGCTGACGGTGCAGATCGTGGTCATCGCGGGCGCCGCGCTCGGGCTCTCGATGGTCATCAACCTGTCGCGCGGCGAGACTTTCCACACCGTCTTCACGGCGGCTATCGCCTTCGCCATTGCCGCGATCCCGACCGGGCTGCCGGCGGTCGTGACGACGATCCTGTCCATGGGCACGACGCTGCTGGCGAAGGCAAACGCGATCGTCAAGCGGCTGCGCTCGACGGAGACGCTGGGCGCGACCTCGGCGATCAACTCGGACAAGACCGGAACGCTGACGCTGAACCAGATGACTGCGGTAGAGATGACGACCGCCGGTCGCCGCTACACGATCTCCGGCAACGGCTACGAGACCGAGGGAGTGATCAAGCGCTCGGCGGGAGAGTCCGAGGTGCCGCTCGACCAGTTCTTCATGCCGATGGTGCTCGCGTCGGACGCCGTTGTGCGCGACGGCGAGATGATCGGGCGATCCGACCGAAGGCGCGCTCGTCGTCCTGGCCGAGAAGGGCGGGATCGACGCCCTGCAGACGCGCGAGCAGTTCCCGCGCGTCGCGGCGCTGCCCTTCGACGCGGAGTACAAGCTGATGGCGACCTTCCACCGGATGGACAGACGAGTCCGGGCAGGGCGTGGTGCGCGCTTTCGTGAAAGGCGCCCCCGACCAGCTCCTCGCCCGCAGCGCCGCCATCCTCGATGCCGACCTGAAGCCGGTCGACCTGAACGACGACTTTCGCAACCGCTACAGCGGCGAGAACGAGCGCCTTGCCGCGCAGGGCCTGCGCGTGCTGGCGACGGGGAGGAAGGACTTCGACCCTGAGGCGTTCGACCCGGGCTCCGACCTGCTCACGCTGATCGACGGGATGACGCTCCTGTCGCTCGTCGGCATCGTCGACCCGCCGCGCGTACGTGTCACGGCCTGCTGGCCGACGACATCATCGAAGCGCTGAGGACGCCATTTGCGAGCGAGAACCTGATACATGGTACGGGAAGCAATGACGAATGTGGATTGACTGTCCGATTGGCCTTTGGGTTCGGAAGGTGGGTTCCCACCGCGACCCGGGAGGGCCCTGCGGCACATGTCAGTGACTACTTAGCGCTGCTGCCTTCCGGCCCTGACGCGGTTCATAGGCTGAAATTGCACAGGTTCCGGGTCGCGGTGCGACCCACAACGGCCAGAGACGTGAGTGAACTGTGGCGCGGGCAGCAGCGAGGCAAGCCGATCGTTGGTCGGCTCATGTCCCCCCGCCGGAATATGTCACCGAATCTTTGATCGGACACTAAGACGTCCGCTTTCCCGCGGTCGCGGCCGCGTATCCCCGTCAGCTCGATCCCATGCCCTTTCAATTGTCCATCCGTCCGGAGACCCAGTGCCGCCTGGGCCCTCGCCGCCCTGGGCGAAGTGATGCTTCGCCTCGACCCGGGCGACAGCCGCATCCATACGGCCCGCACCTTCCAGGTCTGGGAGGGTGGTGGTGAAGACAACGTCGCTCGCGGCCTGCGTCGTGCCTTCGGATTGCCGACGGCCGTCGTCACGGCCCTCGCCGACAACCCGGTCGGCAGGCTCGTCGACGAACTAGTATGTTCCAGGGCGGCGTCGACCAGCACGTCCGCTGGG
>CAVXXW010000019.1:0-346789 GCA_963765785.1 uncultured Actinomycetes bacterium | reverse complement strand
AAACGCTCTCCCAGCTGAGCTACGGCCCCTTGCTCTGCGGAGCGGATTGTAGCTCGGCCTCGTGCCTTACGATTGCGAGGCCGCAAACCGTGCGAGTCTCCAACGTCATTGCTGTTGCATCGCTCACGGCCGCCGCGATCCTCGCGGCGGGGTGCTCGTCGCACCGCACAGCGGTGGCGGCCTCGCAGCCGGCAACTTCGACGACGCCACATCAACCCGGCCGACCGGATCCGCGTCGCTTTCTCGTCACGAACGCCGCCGCGAAGACCGTCGGGCTGACGATGCTCGGCGCCCTCGGATCGTCCAACAACGGCTTCAACTTCGACGGCTACGGGCGCGGTGAGCTCTTGGCTTCGGTGCCACGTGGCTGGCGAGTGGTCGTCCACTTCGAGAACCACGGCAACCGCCGCACCTCGTGCGCCGTGGTCACGGGCGCACGGAGCGCGACACTCGCGTTCCCAGGTGCGTCGGTGCCCGATCCCGTGCAGGGAGTTCGCCCCGGCGGCAAGGCGAGCTTCTCGTTCACGGCCGCGCGCCCGGGCTCGTATCGGATCGCCAGCCTCGTCCCGGGCCAGTCAGAGGCGCGGATGTACGCCGTTCTCGTCGTGACGCCGAACGGCCGGCCGTCGATCATGGCCCGGCCTGGCCCCTAGGCCTCCTCGTCGAACCCGCGCCGCCAGAACACGATCAGCCAGTAGATGCCGACCAGCGCCAGCAAGGCGATCGGCAGCGCCCACGTCAGGATCGCCGCGGTCAGGAAGGTGGCGACGACGAGCTCCATCGGTACTCCTCTCGGTCGAAGGTCACTGGCTGCCCGCGTGCCGCAGCCGATGGCCGTTCCGCCGGGCGGCGACCGAGGGATCGGCCGTCGGCTCGAGCCATCGGTACAGCGCCCAGACGATGGCGATGGTGAACGGGATCGAGCCCGGAACCCACATCATCCCTCCGGCGAGTTGCTGGTCGGCCAGCGCAGAGAGCCCGCCCGGCCGGTGGGTCAGCCCGGCGTAAGCACCGTACAGAGGCCTCGAGGCGAGCGCGAGCACGATCGCGAGCACCCAGCTCACCAGCGTGGCCGCCGTCAGGTAGACCGCACGGGCCCCGTAGCCCAGGCGCGCCCGAACCGGCGGGGAGTCGAACACCTGCAGCCAGAAGAGCACACCGGCAAGCAGGAACGTTGCGTGCTCGAGGTAGTGGACCGCCGCGTTGGACAGCGTCGCGTCATAGAGCGCAGGCACATGCCAACCGACGAGAACCACGTTGAAGGCGATCCACGCCGGCACGGGTCGTGCGAGCAGCCCGCCCAGCGCGCGGAGGGGAGCAGCCCACCGCCCGCGCGCGACGCTCTTGGCCACCGTTCGCCGGAAGCCGAGCGGCAGCGGGCGCCACAGCCGCAGCCAGGGCGCCGAGAGCACGATCAGCGGCGGGGCGACCATCAGCAGCAGCAGGTGCTGGGTCATGTGCGCGAGGAAGAGCGAGTCGGCCAGGTCGTCGAGCGGCGGGTCGAGGGCGAGAACGATCGACAGGAGGCCGGCGTAGAACGCGGCCGAGCGGAGACGCTCGTCGACGTCGTCGCGGTGGCCCGGACCGCGCCGCTTCCCGCCGAGCCAGTAGAGCACCGCCGCGCCGAGCACCAGGAAGAACGGAGCCTGAACCGGCACGGGCGCCGGCTAGCCAAGGAGGTAGAGGATGATCCAGGCGACGACCACGAGCACGGCGAACCAGATCCAGTAGAAGGTCACCGCCTCGAGGCTCGGCAGGACGAGCGACAGCGGATCCTCGATGTCGTGCCCGGGCCGGTGGGCATCGCCAGACGCCTCTCCCGGCGCAGGCGAGCCCGTCAGGGTCTTCCGGTAGCGGATCGACGTCGCCAGCGTCGTCTCGAGCCAGAACAGCGAGCCGACCCCGAACAAGACGAGGAAGGCTGTCCAGCCGAAGTAGACGCTCGCGTAGCCGCCGTCGGCGGGGCCGAACCCGATCGTGAGCCACTCGACGATCTGCAGCACGACGCCGGCGAGCCCGAGCACGAGGGCGATCACGCCCTTGACGCGCCACTGGGTCCGGCGGTCTGCCTTCCGGTCCCGGTTACCGAGCCAGAGGACGAGCGCGCCGAGCACCCACGCCGCCGTCGCGAGCGTGCCGAGCGTCAGTGACGGGTCGACGTGCTTCGGCCGCCAGAGGTGATTGCTGTTCAGCGCGCGGAGATAGAAGTACGCGAAGACGAAGCCGAGAAAGAGCATCGCGGTCGCGCTCGCGAACAGGTGCGCCGCGGACGCGAGGTTGCGCGAGAGCAGCTTCGGCTCTTCGGCCTCGACGATCTCGTAGGTCGATCCCTCGCGGACCCATTCGATCTCGGCCATCGGTCAGCTCCCCCGCGCCGGCGCCGGAGCCGGGCGCGCGACCGGAACGGCTCCGTCGCCCTCGCCGTAGCCGTACGGGTCGTTTTCGAAGGTCGGGATCCGGTCGAAGTTCTGCACGGGCACCGGCGAGGGCAGCTGCCACTCGATCGACAGCGAATCCCAGGGGTTCCGCGCGGCGCGGACGCGCGCGAACAGGAGCGAGTAGACGAGGTTCCCGAGGAACACGAGCATTGAGAGCCCGAGCACGAACGCAGAGACCGAGACCCAGTCGTTGAGGAACTGCAGGTTCGGCGAGTAGGTGACCACGCGCCGCGGCATCCCCAGGAAGCCGACCGCGAACAGCGGCAGAAACGTCGAGTTGAACGCGAGGAACATGCTCCAGAAGTGGATCTTCCCCAGCCGCTCGTTCAGCTCGTAGCCGGTCATCTTCGGCAGCCAGTAGTAGATCGCCGCGAAGAACGTGAAGACGAGGCCGCCCATGATCGTGTAGTGGAAGTGCGCCATCACGAAGAAGCTGCCGTGCTCCGTCGTGTCGCTCGGCGTGTCGGAGTTGAAGATCCCCGAGAGGCCGCCGATGAGGAAGTTGAAGAACCACGCGAGCGCGAACAGCATCGGGACCGTGAAGCGGATGCTTCCGCGCCAGAGCGTCATCAGGCCGCACAGGAAGGTGAAGCCCGTCGGGATCGAGATCAGCTCCGTGGAGAGCATGTAGAACGGGCGGAGGTTGCTGTTGATGCCGCTCACGAACAGGTGGTGCTGCCAGACGAGGAAACTGAGCAGCGTCACGCCCATCATCCCCGCGACCGCCAGCCGGTAGCCCCAAAGCGGCTTGCGCGAGAAGACTGGCAGCAGCTCCAGCACGACGCCGAAGCCGGGCAGGGCGAGGATGTACACCTCCGGGTGGCCGAAGAACCAGAACAGGTTCTCGTAGAGGTACTGGCTGCCGCCGCCGGCCGAGATGTAGAACGTCGTCTGTGCCGTCCGGTCGAGGATCGCCATCGTCAGCGCCGCGATCAGCACCGGCGGCGCCAGCAGGTTGAGGATCGCGGTCGAGACCACGCCCCAGACGAAGATCGGCAGGCGCGACCACGTCATTCCCGGCGCGCGCATGGTTATGACCGTCGCGAGCATGTTCAGGCCGAGCAGGCACATCGAGACGCCGACGAGCGCGAAGAACACGATGTAGGCGTCCATGCCGTAGTTGGCCTGGTCGTTGAGCGGCTCGTAGCCGGTCCACCCGGTCGGGAAGCCGCCGAAGGAGACCGTCGTGAGGAGGATGACCCCCGCCGACATCAGGAGCCAGAACGTCAGCGACTCGATGCGCGGGAACGCCATCCGCCGGGCGCCGATCATGATCGGGAGGAAGTAGTTCGCGAACGGGCCGAGGATCGCGCTCGTCATCATCCCCATCATCATCGTCCCGTGCAGGCCGACGAGCGTGAGGTAGTTGCCGGAGTTGAAGACGGGCGTCGGGCGAAGCAGCTCGAACCGGATCAGCATCGCGTTCAGGCCCGCGATGAAGAAGAAGAGCCCGACCCCGAACAGGTACTGGAGGCCGACGACCTTGTGGTCGGTGCAGAGGCCGAAGTAGCGCCCGATCCCCTCGGTCTCCTTCTCGCGCAGCGAGGGCGGGTAGCCGCGCAGCCGCGCGAGCGGGTACTGGAGGAAGCCAAGGCCGACCAGGAACCCGATCACGCCGAGGATGTAGCCGAGGAAGACCGCGATGTCGTTCTGGTCGGTGTCGCCGAAGTAGTCGATGCTCGCGCCCGTGATCTGGTGGCCGAGGTACCAGCCGAGGTACCACCCGCCGATGCCGAGGAGCACCGCCGCCAGGAGGTTGAAGCCGATCAGCCTGCGCCAGATCGGGACCCGCGAGGTCGGAGCGGTGTGCTCCATCACCCGGCCCTCAGGGTCGGCTCAGGCGAGTACGTCGTCGAGTACGGCGGCAGGTCCTTGACGATCGGGCCGTAGAGCACCTGCTGTTGCTTGATCCAGGCCGCAAACGCCGCCGGGGAGACCACGCGTCCCTGCCCGTCGAACATGTAGCCGTGCCAGAGGCCGCAGAGCTCGGCGCAGCGGATGTTGAGCTTGAGCGGGTTCCTCGTCTCGACGTAGACGACGTTGTCGGTGCCCGGGTTCGCGTCCGCCTTCACGCCCAGGTTGACCGCCCAGAACGAGTGGATCACGTCGATCGAGGTGACGTGGAGCCGGATCAACGTGTGCGCCGGTAGGTAGAGGTGCGGCGTCTCGAGTCCGCCGTACGTGGGGTACCGGTAGGTGAACTCCCACTGCTGGCCGATCACCTGCACGTCCATCGCCTGGTTGTGGTTGCTCGGCAGGAACGTCGCGCTCGGCCCCTGGCCGCCGCCGGCGCCGTCCTTCACCAGCTCGTAGGTGCCGAAGGCCGCGAGCCCCAGCACGGTCACCGACGTGATCACGATCCAGAGCAGCTGAAGCCCGGAATCACCCCGTACAGGCCGCCCCGCCACCGCGGAGCCCCGCTGGTGGAAGACGATCAGCTCGTAGGCGAGCACCACGATGACGAAGACCAGGATCGGCGCGCAGACGGCGATCAGCACCTGGTTGTCGAGCGTCTGTCCCTGAGCCTGCACGCTGCCGTTGCCGGGAGGGATCAGCGGCCCGATCACGAACGCCGCGATCGGCCACGCGATCAGGCTGAGGACGACCCAGAGAATGACGACGCGCCGGCCGTGCCTGACGTCGTCCCTGTCGGTTGCGTCGAGGGTCGCCATCGTCCTAGACCACGTTCACGAAGCCGTCCATGTAGCCGATCGTCTGCATCGGGCCGCCGAACCCGAACTGGAACCCCGCGGCGCAGGGGACGAAGCACTGCCAGCGGAACTTGCCCTTCTTCCCGGTTCGGAAGGTGAAGGTGATCGTGTGATGCGCCATGCTCGCCGGGTCGCAGGGCGCGAAGCCGCACTGCTTCTTCGCGTTGTCGGGCACGCCTTCGAGCGGCACGAGGACCCCGAGCTGGGGAATCGCGAACGTGTGCGAAGCGTCGTCCGGGTTGATCTGCGCGAACGGCTTGCCGTCGAGCGTCGCCTGGCCGACGAGCCCCTGCGTCCTGGCGAGGAACGGATTGCGGAGGCCGCTGTTGCCGTCGAACTGGTAGAGGGTGACGTGTACGAGCGCGTGAGCCGGCACGGTCCAGATCGTGCTTCGCTCCCAGCTCCCCGACGGCTTGCGGATCAGGTACGAGACCCAGTCCGGGTTCGCGGAGAGCTGCGGGCCCACGGCAGCGACGGTCTGGATCGTGATCTTCGCGCTCGTCTTGCTCGTCTGCGCGTCGTACGTGGGCGGTGCGCTGAGGAGCCAGTCCGCGACGTAGAAGCCGATCAGGATCCCCGCCACGGCGATGCCGAGGGCCACCCCGCCGATCTTCCAGGCCGTCGACCGCATCGCCCACCTATATATGGACTAGGCGGGCCGTCCGCAACGAGATGACGAAAACGTCATCGACGTGTCATGTATGGGATAGTGCCGCTGCTCGGAACATGGAGATCCTGCTCATCGAGGGAGAGTCCAGGACAGCCACGTTCCTAGCTCGCGGGCTGGCCGCCCAGGGAATTCGGGTTGCGCGGGCGGAAAGTGGACGCCTAGGGCTCGAGCATGCCCTGAATCACCGCTTCGACGTCGTCGTGCTCGACCTCGCGGTCCAGCAGATGAACAGCCTCGACGTCCTCAAGCTCCTGCACGCGGAGCGCCCCGACCTGCCCGTCATCCTGCTCTCGGGGCATGCCGACCTGGACACCAAGATCCGCAGCTTCGAGCTCGGGGCGTCGGACTTCCTGGAGAAGCCGTTCTCGCTGGAGGAGCTGGTCGCGCGCATGCACGTCCACGCCCGCGAGCGGAACGGCCGGTCGCCCGAGTCGGGCCACTTCGCCGTCGGGGCGTTCTCGGTCGACCCGATCCGGCACGAAGCGCGCCTCGGCGACACCGTCGTCCGCCTCACGAGCCACGAGATCCGCCTGCTCTCGTTCCTGGTCGCGCACCAGGGCGAGGTCGTCAGCCGCGAGCAGCTCCTGTCGGAGATCTGGGGCTACTACTTCGACCCGAGGTCGAACGTGGTCGAGGTCTGCGTCGGGCGCCTGCGGAAGAAGCTCGGTCCGGAGGCGCCCATCGAGACGATTCGACGCGCCGGCTACCGCCTCGCGCCGGTGTAGCCGCTAGGCGGCGCGCTCGAGGTCGCGGCTCGCCTCGGCCGCGGGCAGGCGCTCGAGCTCCGCCGGCCGGGCGGACGACCCCGCTGTGCGGTGGGCAAGGCGCATCACGAGCGCCAGCACGACCAGCAGCGCGAGGATCAGGACGCTGTTGAGGATGAGAGCTGTTGTTGTGGTCATGGCCCGCATCCTCTCGGGCAAGGATGAAACCCCGCTGAGAGCCGCCTAAGACCTCCGTGAGAATTCACCCGCGGCTATGCTCGACGTCAGTGTCGGCGAACGACCCACCGGCCGCCGGGAAGATCCCTCGCAGCGGGTCGCACGCGGGGCGCCGCGAGTGGCTCGGGGTCGGCGCGTGGATCCTCGCCGTCGCCGTCCTCGGCATTGCGATCGGCGCGGTGATCGCGTTCATGCACAACTCGAGGCAGAGCGCCCAACCACGCGCCTCGACGCAGCCCGCGGCGCCGGTCGCGGCGTGGCCGGCCGGCGCCAAGCCTGCGCCTGCGTTCACGCTCGTCGACGAACGCGGCGCGCCGATCGCCCTGCGCCAGTTCCGCGGCCGGCCGGTGATCGTGACCTTCATCGACCCGGTCTGCCGGAGCCTCTGCCCGCTCGAGGCGAAGCAGCTGAACGCGGTGGTGGAGGCGAGCCCGAAGGCAGAGCGCCCCGCGATCGTGGCGATCAGCGTGAACCCGTGGGCGCAGTCCCGCGCGGTGTTCAGGCAGGACGCGCGGAAGTGGCGCCTCGTCTCAGGTTGGCACTGGGCCGCCGGGAGCTACCGCCGGCTCGCCCCCGTCTGGAAGCGTTACGACGTCGGCGTCCTCGACCGGAAGACCGTCATCGACGGGCACACGATCCACGACGTCTCGCACACCGAGGCCGCGTACCTGGTCGACGCCTCCGGGCACGAGCGCGCGCTCTTCCTCTACCCGTTCCTCGCCCGGGACGTGACGAGCGCCCTGCGGCGTCTCTGAGCCGCCTAGGCGGTCGCCGAGGCGAGCTCGACGCTCGGGACGTCGCCCCACAGCTCCTCGAGCCGGTAGTAGTCGCGCGACTCCGGCGTGAACACGTGGAAGATCACGTCCAGGTAGTCCGCGACGATCCAGCGGCCCTCGGGCTCCCCGGCAACCGAGCGCGGCAGCGCGCCCTCGTCGTGCTTCAGGCGCTCGTGCACCTCGTCCCAGATCGCCTTCGTCTGGCGCGGGTTCTGGCCCGTGGCGAGCACGAAGAAGTCCGTGTAGCTGCACACGGGGCGCATGTCGAGGATGAGGATGTCCTGCGCCAGCTTCTCCTGGGCGAGGCCGGCGATTCGGCGGGCGTGTTCGATTGGCGTCAGGGTCTCTTCAGGTCCTCTCTGGCTCGCGACCAGTGTAGCCGCGGTACAGGCCGAGCTCGCCGACGGCGGCCGCGACGCCTGCGGGGACGAGCTTCCTCGATCGGCCTCCCGCTGGCGATCCGCTCGCGGATCTCGGACGACGACACCGGCGGCGAGTCCAGCTGGAAGGAGAGCACCCGTTCGCCGTACTGCTCGAGGTCCGGGGGCGGATAGCCGGATCGCGTGCCGACGGCCAAGCGCACCCAGCGCAGTACCTCCTCGGGCTCCTTCCACGTCGGGAAGGCGGCGCCCTCGTCCGCGCCGACGATGAAAATCGCGTCGCCATAGCGGCCGCCCCGCACCGCGTCGACCGTGAAGGCGTGCTCGTCCAGCAGGACCTCGTCGGCGAACTCGAAGGCCGCGCGGGCGAGCTGCAAGGCGCGCTTCGGCCGGCGCGACGACGCCGCGGTGCCCGGGCGCGGCCGCCACCAGTACGATCAGCCCGTCGATCGGCAGCTCGTCAAGCGCAGCGTGGCCGAGCGCGACGTGGCCGTTCTGCGGTGGGTCGAAGGTGCCGCCGAGGAGCCCGGTGATCACTCGAACTCGAGCACCTCGCCCTCGAGCTCGACCTCGTCCCCGGTCTTGGCGCCCACGTCGCGGAGAGCCTGCTCGAGCTCCTCGTCCGAGCCTGGCCTGCCGTGGACGCGGAAGCCGCGGTCGGTGCGCAGGATGCGGAAGCGAGAACGCTGGTCGGGTTTCGGCCGGTAGACGAGGAAGCGTGGCAGCGCGTTCTCGTCGGCCTGCGGCGCCTCAGCCGGAGGGCAGAGCTCGAACAGGCTGCGGCGGAAGCGCTCGACCCCTTCGCCGGTTGCGGCGGAGAGCGCGTAGACACGCACCACCCGCGGGTCGTCGGGCTCGAAGCTCGGCGGCTCCGGCAGCAGGTCGGTCTTGTTGAGCACGACCACCTGCGCACGCTCGGCGAGGCCGGCGCCGTACTCCTCGAGCTCGTGGTTGATCTGCGCGAAGGCCTCGGCGGGATCGCCGGCGGCCGCGTCGATCACGTGCACCAGCAGCCGCGCACGCTCGAGGTGTGCGAGGAACTCGTGCCCAAGCCCGACGCCCTCGCTCGCGCCCTCGATCAGGCCCGGCACGTCGGCCACGACCAGCTGGCGCTCGTCCGAGTCGACGGTGCCGAGGACCGGCTGAAGCGTCGTGAACGGATAGTCGGCCACCTTCGGCCGCGCGTTCGAGATGCGAGCCAGGAGCGACGACTTGCCGGCGTTCGGAAGGCCGACGAGCGCCGCGTCGGCCAGCAGCTTGAGGCGAAGCTCGTACTCGGCCGACTCGCCAGGCAGACCGGTCTCGGCGAAGCGCGGCGCCTGACGCGTCGGCGTGGCGAAGCGCCGGTTGCCGCGGCCGCCCTCGCCGGCCGCGCGCGAGCACGACCCGCGCGCCCGGCGTGGCCAGGTCGGCCACGAGCTGCTCGTCCTCGTCGAAGACTTGCGTCCCGACCGGCACGCGGAGCTCGACCTCCTCGCCGGAGGCGCCGTGCCGGCCGGTCCCGCCGCCTGCGCCGCCCTTGCCGGCCCTGAATGCTGACGGGCCCGAAAGGAGGAGAGGTCGCGGAGATCCGGGTCGGCAACGAGCACGACGTCGCCGCCGGGACCGCCGTCGCCGCCGTCGGGGCCGCCCTTCGGCACGTGCTTCTCACGCCGAAAGCTGAGCGCCCCGTCGCCGCCCCGCCCGGCCTGCACGTGGATGCGGGCCCGGTCGTGGAACACGTCGCGCTACTCCGTGACCGAGATGAAGCGGCGCTCGCCCAAGGCATCGCTTGCGATGCCGTGGAGGAGGTCGTCCGGCTTTGCCGGGCGACCGTTCGACGCGCTTCTAGGTCTCGTCGACAATGGAGATGAAGCGACGCTCGCCACTTGTGCGGAAGGCGACGGTGCCGTCGCGCTTGGCGAAGATCGTGTCGTCGCGGCCGATCCCCGCGCCGGGGCCGGGCCGGAAGCGCGTACCGCGCTGGCGCACGATGATCGTCCCCGCCGTGACGCCCTGGCCGTCGAAGACCTTGACGCCGAGCATCTTCGGATTCGAGTCGCGGCCGTTCCGCGACGAGCCGAGTCCCTTCTTGTGAGCCATCTAGCTGTCCTTCCTCGCTTCGAGCGCGGCCAGCGCACCCTTGCGGTTGCCGTGCTCGCGCTCAAACTCCAGCGCGGCCTCGACCTGCTCCGGCGACCAGTCCGCCGCCTGCTCCTTGATCTGCGCGACCGTTAGGTCAGCGTAGCCGCCTGGGAGCTTCGCGGGCGCCGCCTCGGCCTCCTGCTCCTTCGAAGCCTCCTGCTTGGCGGGCGCCTCCTGCTTCGCCGGGGCGCTCCGCTTGGCACCGCCGATCGACTCGATCTCGATCTGCGAGAGCTTCGCGCGGAAGCCGGTCTTGCGGCGGTACCCGGACTTGGGCTTGTACTTGCCGATCGTGACCTTCTCGCCGAGCGCCGAGCCGACGACGCGAGCCGTCACCTGCGTCTTCGGGGCCAGCTCGAACTTGCCGTCGCCGCCGAGCATCAACACCTCCGGATGGAAGGTCTTGCCCTCCTCCGTGGAGACGCGATCGACGAGCAGGCGCTCGCCTTCCTGCACGCGGTACTGCTTCCCGCCGAGTGTGATGATCGCGTAGGCCATGGCGTCAAAACGCGGGCTCGGGGCCCGCGAGCGGCCAAGTCTAGCGGAAAAATCCCGCTATTCGGCCGAGCCCGAGGAGTCCTGCGCCGCGGCCGGCTTGCGACGCCTGCGGCCGCCGCGGGAGCCGCGCCGCGTCTTCTTCTTCGGCGCCGGCTGGTCGCCCTCGGCCTCGCTGCCGTTCTCGGCGACCGGCTCCGCCTCCTCGGCCTCGTCACGGCCGAGCGACGGGTCGGGCAGGTGGATCCTCGGACCCTCCGCGCGGCCGTTCTCGTCGCCGGACTGTCCCTCGGCGGCAGGCGCGCCGCCGTTCTCCCCGGTGGCGCCTGCCGGCTTCTTCTTGCGCCGGCGCCCGCCGCGCGAGCCGCGCCTGGTCTTCTTCTTGGGCCGCTCCTCGGCGGCGGCCTCGGTTTCGCGCTCGGCGGGCTCGGGCTCGGCGACCGCGTCCTCCTCGAGCTCCGGCTCGGCCACGGCCTCCGCTTCCGGCTCGGCCTTCGGCTCCTCGACCTGCTTCTTGGCCGGCGGCTTGCGCGTCGGCTTCTCGGCCGCGTCCTCGGCCGTGATCGGCTCCTCGGGGGCCTTCTTGCCGCCGACAAGCGACGCGTAGGCGGTCCCGTCGAGCACGCGCTCGATCCGCACCTTGGTCGACTTCTTGCCGACGCTCCCGGCGCCCTCGCCGACGCAGACTGTCAGGCCGTCGAGCTTGCCGATGCCGGCGTGGACGTCGTAGCGGCCCACCTCGCCGAGCTTCAACTCGACGGTCTTCCCCTCGAGCTTCGCGCCCTCGTCGTCGGCGACCAGGCTCTCGAGCGTGCCCTTGCCGAGCACCTCGAAGTGGTCGACCTGCACGTCCTCCCGCGCCACCAGCAGGAAGCGGCGCTTCGTCTCCTCCTCGATCGTCTGCAGCCGCGACGCGGCGGGTCCGATCAGGATCGAGGTGACCTTGGCTTCCAGCTCGACCTTGAACGCCTTCGTCCGCGGTGCGCTCGCGCCGAGCGCCCGCAGGCGCCGCTCGGCGTCCACCGCGGCCGAGGCCTCGGAGAGGACAACGCCGTCGCCGCCGCAGACGGTGCACTTGCGCGTGAGGATCTCGCGCGGCCCGTCCGTCACGTTCTGGCGCGTCATCTCGACGAGCCCGAGCGGTGAGATCTCGACCACGTAGGTCTTGGTGCGGTCTCGCTCGAGCTCGGTCTTCAGCGCTTCCTCGACCGTCGCCCGGTTCTTCGGGTTCGCCATGTCGATGAAGTCGATGACGATGATCCCGCCGATGTCGCGCAGCCTTAGCTGACGCACGACTTCCTTGACCGCCTCGAGATTGTTCTTCGTGATCGTGTCCTCGAGCCGCCCGCCGGACGACTTGCCGCGCGAGCCGACGAACCGGCCCGTGTTGACGTCGATCACGGTGAACGCCTCGGCATAGTCGAAGACGAGGTAGCCGCCCGACGGCAGGTCGACGCGGCGCCCGAGCGTGGAGCGGATCTCGGCGTCGACGCCGGAGGTCTCCATCAGCGGCGTCTTCTCGCGGTACCGGACGACGCGATCGGCCATGTGCGGCGAGGTCTTCTTCAGGTAGCCGACGACGCGCTTGTAGGTGCGCTCGTGGTCGACGAGCGCACGCTCGAAGTCGTCCGTGAAGAGGTCGCGGATCACGCGCAGCGGGAGCTCGGCCTCCTGGTAGACGAGCGTCGGCGCCTTCGCGCTCTTCGCGCGCGTCTCGATCTGTTTCCAGAGGCGCTGCAGGAAGACGAGGTCGCGCTCGATGTCCTCGGCCGAGGCGCCCTCGGCCGCGGTGCGGATGATCACGCCGCCCTTCTTCACGTCGAGCTTCTTCAAGATGTCGCGCAGACGGGTGCGCTCCTCGTCCTCGAGCCGGCGCGAGACGCCGAGCCCCTCGCCGTGCGGGACGAAGACGACGAAGCGGCCCGGCAGCGAGATCTCCGTCGTCAGGCGGGCGCCCTTCGACTTCATCGGGTCCTTGACCGCCTGGACGAGCACCTCCTGGCCGCGGCTCAGCAGGTCCTGGATCTTGCGGCCGCGCGACTTGCCCTCGAGCTCGGGCGCGATCACCTCGTCGACGTAGAGGAAACCGTTCTTCTCGAGGCCGATCTCGATGAAGGCGGCCTCCATGCCCGGCAGGACGTTGTCGACGACGCCCTTGTAGATGTTCCCCGCGATCGAGCGGCGTTCCGGACGCTCGAGGTAGGCCTCGGCGACCTTGTCGTCCTCGAGCACGGCGACGCGCTGCTCGCTGACGTCGACCGAGATGAGCAGCTCGCGCTTGGCGGGCGGTAGCGGCGGCCGGCGGGGAGCCGTGCGGCGCCGCGGTGGGCGTTGCTTGCTCCGCTGCGATGGCCGGCGCTCCGGGCGCGACTCGTCCTTCTTCGGCTGCGCCTCGGCCTTCGCCTTCGCCTTCGCCTTCGGCTCCGGCTCGGGCTTGGCCGCGGCGGTCTGGCCGCTGCGCCTACGCCCACGCCCTCCGCGGCTGCCGCGGCGGCGCTTCTTCTTCGCAGGATCGGTTGTGCCCGCCTCGGCGGGCTCGGTGGTTACGGTGTCGGTAGGTGGTGCGGGTGGCGCGACCTCAACTTGGGCGCGCTCGTCAGTAGACGGCTTTTGCCGCCTGAACCATCGACGCAAGTGGAATCTCCTTTTCGGATGCGCGCGCTGCCGTCACCCGGGATCGGGTGGAGCGCGCGCTGCAATGTGGACAAAACGTTCGGCATAGCCGTACTCACAGGCTAGCAGCGCGGTTCGCTGTCGCCGTGTCGCGGCGCCGGAATCACCCGTATGGGTGGGTGCCTACGCCGCTTCCGTTATGGGCTTGAGCTTCGCGCGCTTCGTGCGGACTGCGCGGAGCCGCTGGCTGAGGCGTGCCCACGCCCACGGCTCGACCTCGTGGTAGCGCGGTTCCGTCTGACCCCGCGTCGCCTCGAGGTACTCGAACCAGGCATCGGCCTCCTCGATCAGCAGAAGCTCCTCGGCTTCACGTCTCGGTGCCATGGCGGAATCGTAGGACCGGGTTCGGACGGAAGGAGCACGGGGGAAACCCGGTTTCCCCCGTGAGCCCCCTCGTCAGGTTGACGCGCGTCCCGCGCAATGAACGCTCCGGCGGGCAAAGCCCGCCTCCGCCGAGGGCGACCGGGACTAGCGGTAGGCCTTCGGCCGTGCTGCGCCGCGGAGGTGGATCGCCAGGAGCACGCCGACCGCGAGCAGGTTCGCGATCAGGGCGGAGCCGCCGACCGAGACGAACGGCAGCGGGATGCCGGTCACCGGCGCGACGCCGATGTTCATGCCGACGTTGACGAAGACCTGGAACAGGAACGCGAACACGATCCCGCCGGCCACGATCGCCGAGAACGCGTCCCGCGCGATCGCGATCACCTTCAGACCCCTCCAGACGACGAGCAGGTAGAGCAGCAGCAAGACCGAGACGCCGACGAAGCCGCGCTGCTCGGCCAGCGAGGCGAAGGCGAAGTCGGTCGCGTGCTCCGGGAGGAAGTTCAGCTTCGTCTGCGTGGCTCCCGCGATGCCGCGACCGCGCACGCCGCCGGCGCCGACCGCGTTCCGGGCCTGCGCGACGTTGTAGGTCGCGCCCGCCGGGTCGGTGTTCGGGTGCGTGAAGCCGGTGAGCCGCTGGGCCTGGTAGCCCTTGAGCACGTGCACGCCGGCCGCCGGCAGCAGCCAGAGCACCAGCAGGATCACGACCAGCAGGCCGGCTCCGAGCGCGGCCAAGTGCGCCCACCGGACGCCGGCCACGAACAGCACCGCCGCGAGCGCCGCGGCGTAGACCATCGCCGTGCCGATGTCGGGCTGCACGAAGACGAGCAGGATCGGAACGCACGCGAGGCCGATTGCCTCGACCACCGTCCGCGTCTCCCCCAGCCGCCGCGCGCGGTCGGCGAGGAACCCGGCCAGGAACAGGACGAAGAGCAGCTTCCCGAACTCCGACGGCTGGAAGCGGAAGAAGCCGATGTCGAGCCAGCGCTTCGAGGCCCGGGAGACGGTGCCGACGAGCAGCACGAGCAGCATCACGCCCACCGTCCCGACGAAGATCGCGCGCTTGTGGCGCCGGTAGACCTCCGGGTCGACGAAGAGCAGCGCAACCGCGCCGAGACAGCCGACGGCGGCGTAGACGCCCTGGCGCACGAGGTAGTAGTCGGCGTTGCCGGTGATGTCGTGCGCGGTGATGCCGCGGATCGCCCAGAGCCCGTAGGCGAGCAGCGCCACGACAGCGCCGACGAGCCACCAGTCGAGGCGCCGCAGCGCCGACGCAGCTCCAGCAGCCTCCGCGCGGTGTGGCCGCACGCCTTGCGTCCTGGTGCCGACCGCCTCGATCATCCGCCCGTCCTGGTCGTCGTGGTCGTCGAGGAGCTCGTGCCGGTCGAGAGCCGCTGCTTGAAGAACTGCTTGAAGACCTGCAGCGCCGCCGGGGCAGCGGCCTGGGCGCCGAAGCCGCCGTTCTCGATCAGCGCGCAGACGACGAGCTGCGGCGGCTCCGTCTCACCGTACGGCCCGTAGCCACACCACCAGGACTGGTCGTACTGGTCGCTGCTCGGCACCTTCTGCGCGGTGCCGGTCTTGCCGGCGATCGGGATCGGAAAGTTGCCGAAGACGCCCGTCGCGGTTCCCTGCCCCGAGTGCGTCGCCTGCCAGAGGCCGTCCTGCACCGCCGCCAGGTAGGTCGGGTCGAGCCCGACCGTCTGCGGCGCCATCGGCGAGAAGGTCTTCACGATCCGCGGCGGCGAGTGTGCGTTGCCTCCGCCCTCCTGCGCGTCCTGCACGAGGTAGGGCCGCACGAGCTTGCCGTTGTTGGCGAGCACCGCGTAGAAGCGCGCCATCTGCAGCGGCGTCACGAGCAGGTCCTTCTGGCCGATCGCGAGCTGAATCGAGTCGCCCGGTTTCCACTCGCGGTCGATCCGCCAGTTCGTCGGGTCGGTCTTGGCCGTGTAGGCCTGCTTCCGCCACTCGGGCGTCGGCAGCAGGCCGCTCGACTCCGGCCCGACATCGACGCCGGTCTTGCGGCCGAAGCCGAACTTCGCCGCCCACGCCTGGAGCGGATGGCCGGCGCTCGGCGGCTGTGTATAGAAGTCGTAGCCGAGCTGGTAGAACCACGTGTCGCACGAGACCCCGAGCGCGGTGGGCAGCGTCATCGGCTCGTTGATGAACGGGTCGACGTTGCGGAAGACCTGCGGCTTGCCCCCGGCGAACTGGCTCTGGACGGTGTACGAGCCGGTGCACGGCAGCACGGTCGAGGGCGAGGCGAGCACGCCCGTCTCGAGCGCCGCGAGCGCGGTCACCGGCTTGAAGGTCGAGCCCGCCGGATAGACGCCGCTCGTTGCGCGGTCGAGCGCCGGGTAGTTCTTCGCCTTCGCGGTCGCGCCCGTGAGGCCCTGCGCCGCGAGCTTCTTCATCGTCACGTGGCCCGAGTAGACGCCCGGGTTGTACGTCGGGTACGACGCCATCGCGCGGATCGCGCCGCTCCGCGGGTCGATTGCGACGATGGAGCCGCCGTCCGCCTGCCATTTGTGGTTCTGGTAGGCGAGGTTGATCCCGTAGCGGATCGCATTCTCGGCCGCGCGCTGGAGGTCGGCGTCGATCGTCAGCTTGACCGACTCGCCCTGCACCGGCCGGCGCTTCGTGACCAGTGGGCTGCGCGGCCTGCCGAGCGAGTCGACCCGGAGCTGCGCCAGCCCGTCGTGCCCGCGGAGGTAGAAGTCGTACGTGCCCTCGACGCCCGACTGGCCGAGCTTGTCGCCCGCCGTGTAGCCCTTGCTCTTCAGCGCCTTCAGCTGCTGCGGCGAGATCTCGTTCACATAGCCAAGCATCTGCGCGGCGAGGTTGCCGTCCGGGTAGCTGCGCAGGTACGTGTCGGTGACGCTGACCCCCGGGAACTCCTGCTCGTGCTCGTACAGGTAGTTGATGGGCGCGGTGCGCTTGATGTCCTCGCGCACGACGACCGGCGTGACGGGGTCGCCCTGCCGCTCGGCGATCCCGCGCAGCATCTGCAGCACCGGGACGTGGACGATCGCGGAGAGACGTTCCAACTCGCCCTTCTGCGCGGCCCAGGTCTTCGGCAGGTCGGCCGGGTGGAGCTCGATCGCTGTGCCCGGCGTGTTCGTGACGAGCGGCCGGCCCTGGTCGTCGAGGATCTGCCCGCGCGGCGCCTCGATCCGCACCGAGCGCAGCTGGTTGTCGAGCGCGGCCCGGAGGTACTGCGGCCCGGAGAGCACCTGCAGCGCCCAGAGCCGGAAGAAGAGGACTCCGAATGCGAGCAGCGCGACGGCGGCGAGGATCCCGATCCGCAGCGCGAGCTGGGGCGTGAAGCGGTACGGGCTCTCGACCCGCGGGTCGGGCGGGAGGAAGCGGCCGGAGCCGTTGCGGCCGGCGCGCGAGCCGGTGCTAGCCAAGGAGCCGCACCTCAGTAACGGTCTCGACCGGCTTGCCGACCGCGAGCAGCCGCCGCACGAGCGCGTACACCGGCAGCGTCAGCAGCAGGTTGAGCAGCACCTTGGACGGGAGCGTGTCGAGCAGCACCGTCCTCGCCGAAACGTCGTCGCCCAGCAGGTAGTGGAGGATCAGCGCGCCGAGCTGGACGAGCACGGTCGCGACGGCGACCGAGACGAACGGCGCGTGCAGGCGATCACGCCCGGTCGTCTCGCCGTAGCGTCCGATCCAGTAGCCGGCGATCGTCAGCAGCAGCGAAGTCACGCCGAGCGTCGCGAGGGTCGCCGTGTCGACGAGCAGGCCCGCGAAGAACCCGAGCGCCGCGCCGTAGATCGACCCGCGCAGGAGCGCGATCGCCATCAGCGTCAGCAGCACCACGTCGGGGTAACCGCCGAGGATGTCGATCTGCGAGAAGACCGTCACCTGCAGGATCGCGGCGACGAAGATCAGCAGCGCCGCCTTCGCCGGCTCGAGCAGGTTGGCGCTCACCGCTTCGTTCGGGTCTTCGGGACCAGCACGATCACCGACTGCAGCGACTCGAAGTTGACGAACGGCGAGACCTGGGAGTTCCAGTAGAGGTCGACCTCGCTGTTGGTCGCGCCGCTGACGGTGCCGATCGAGATCCCGTACGGGTAGATCGAGCTGATGCCCTTCACCTTCCAGCCCTGGGTCACGATCGTGTCGCCCTCGTGCAGCACCTGCGACTTCTGCACACGATCGAGCGTCAGCGTTCCCTGGCCCTCGCCGTGGCCGATCAGGCCCGTCGCCTGCGTCTGGACGTCGAGCGCCGACACGTTGAGGTTCGGGTCGGTCAGCAACGTCACCGTCGCGCTGCGCGGCGCGACCGAGCTGATCTTGCCGACGAGACCGTCGGCCGTCGCAACCGGGTCGTTGACGCGAATCCCGCTGCTCGAGCCCGCGGCGATGCCGACCTGCTGCTGGAACTCGCTGGGCGACCGCGAGATCACGTCGGTGGTGACGGGGTTGTAGTCCTGTGGGAAGCGCGGCAGCCCGATGTACTTGAGCTGCTTGCGGAGGACGTCGTTTTCGCGCGCGGCATTCGTGTTCTGGATCACCTCAGCGCGCAGCTTGTCGACCTGGTCGCGCAGCCGCGCGTTCTCCGACTTCGCGTGAATCAGGCCGGCGAACCAGCCGTACGCGTCGCGGAACGGCGCCGCGACCCGGTTCGAGGCGACCTCGAACGGCCGCAGCACGGTCGCGCCGGTGCCCTGGATGGAATGGAGCCCGCCGCCCACCGGCTCGCGGAAATACACGGTGATCAGGACCAACGAGAGCAGCACGAGGACTCCCGCCACGATTCGCCGCTTGACGGCGGTGGAACTCCGGGAGGACAACCCTGCGGGCCTGGAGCGAGGGGCTGGAGACCCCAGGACCGCAATCCGTGCGCTGCGGTTCCTCTGCTGCACGAGAACGACCTAGTGTAGGGAAGTAGTCGGGTGGCCGCGAATGACCAAGGTTGGTCTTCGGTTAAGGCCGGTGGTTGTTGCGCCGCTTCTGCGCCTGGCTGCGGTGGATCGCCTCGAACTCCTCGAGGCTGCGGCCCGAGCCGACGGCCACGCAGGTGAGCGGGCTCTCCGCGAGGTGGACCGGCATCTGCGTCTCGTGGCGCAGCCGCTCGTCGAGGCCGTTCAGGAGCGCGCCGCCGCCTGCGAGGACGATGCCGCGGTCCATGATGTCGGCCGCGAGCTCGGGCGGCGTCTTGTCGAGCGTCGACTTGATCGCCTCGATGATCTGCCCGACCGGGCCGTCGAGCGCGCGCCGCACCTCCTCGGAGCTGAGGACCACAGTCTTCGGCAGGCCGGTGAGCATGTCGCGCCCGCGCACCTCGGCCTGCACCTCTTCCTTCAGGTCGAAGGCGGAGCCGACCTCGAGCTTGATCTCCTCGGCCGTCTGCTGGCCGACGAGCAGCTTGTACTCGGTCTTGATGTGACTGATGATCGCCTCGTCCATCTCGTCGCCGCCGACGCGCAGGCTCTGGCTGACGACGATGCCGCCGAGGCTGATCACGGCGACCTCGGTCGTGCCGCCGCCGATGTCGACGATCATGTTCCCGGTGGGCTCGGCAACCGGCAGGCCGGCGCCGATCGCGGCCGCCATCGGCTCCTCGATCAGGTACGCCTGGCGCGCGCCGGCGCTGAGCGTCGCCTCCTCGACCGCGCGCTTCTCGACGCCGGTGACGCCGGACGGGACGCAGACGACGACGCGCGGGTGCGCGAAGCGGTGCTGGTGCACCTTCTGGATGAAGTGGCGCAGCATCTGCTCGGTGACGTCGAAGTCGGCGATCACGCCGTCCTTCAACGGGCGGATCGCGGAGATCGTCCCGGGCGTGCGGCCGAGCATGCGCTTGGCCTCGACGCCGACGGCGTGCACTTCGCCGCTGCGCTGGTCGATCGCGACCACGCTCGGTTCCGAGAGCACGATGCCGCGGCCGCGCACGTACACGAGCGTGTTCGCGGTCCCGAGGTCGACGGCCATGTCGCGGCCGCCGAAACCGTTGAAATAACCCAGCAGACCCATCGGCTCGCCGAGTCTAGCCAGGATTCCGCATTTGTTCTGCTCGTTGCCGGTTTTCAGCCGAAGCCGTAGACGCCGGCGAAGCGCTCGGCCAGCAAGCGGACGAGCAGCGCGACCGGAAGGCCGACCACGTTCAGGTAGTCGCCCTCGATCCGCTCGACGAGCGAGGCGCCCAATCCCTGGATCGCGTAGCCGCCCGCACGGCCCTCCCACTCGCCGCTCGCGACGTAGTGGGCGAGGTCGCGCGCGTCGAGCGGCCGGAAGGTAACGCGCGTCACCTCGCGGTGCACTTCCTCCCACGCCGGCGTGAGGAGCACGAGCCCGGAGACCACCTCGTGGGTCTTCCCGCCGAGGCTCTCGAGCATCTCCTCGGCCTCGGTCTCCGTCTCGGGCTTGCCGTAGACGCGGCCGTCGCAGAGCACCTCGGTGTCGCAGCCCAGCACCGGCCGGTCGCCCGCAGCGCCGGCAACCGACCGCGCCTTGCCGACCGCGTGCGCGACCGGGTCGCCGTCGCGCTCCTCGTACTCGGGCGGGACGACGTCGAACGGGATCCGGAGCTGCTCGAGGATCTGACGCCGCCGGGGCGAGGTCGACGCGAGGATCAGCGGGGCTGCAGGCGGAGCCGCCAGATCTCCTCCGCGGGCCACTGTTTCGCCCAGGCGACGGGAGGGTCGGTGTAGTACTCGTGCTCCTCCGCCTCCTGCGGCGCGTAGAGCTCGCGGAAGTCGAGCAGCTGGAACCCGTTCTCGCGCAAGATCGCCAGCATGTCCGCGGTGCCGGGGTGGAACTCGACACCCGGGTCCTCGTCCTCCCAGACCAGCTTGTAGAGCCCCTTCTGGGGACGCGCGAGGCGTTCGGTCGTCTTGCCCTCGTCCGGCGCGCAGAGCATTCGCACCGTCGTGCCGCGCATGAAGACGAGCTCTCCGCCGGAACGCAGCAGTCGTGCCGCCTCGGGGATCCACTTGGCCGGGTCGCACCAGAGCGAGGCGCCGTACTCGGAGAAGACGAGGTCGAACGAGTCGTCCGCGAGCGGCACCTCCTCGGCGTTGGCCTCGATCAGCTCGAGCCCGACGCCGTACTGCTCGTCCATCCGCCGGGCGGTCTCCAGCTGCGCCGGCGTCACGTCCACGCCGACGACGCGCCGCGCGCCGCCCAAGCGCTTCAGCCACGAGCCGAAGTACGCCGTTCCGCAGCCGAGCTCGATTACGTCCTTGCCCTCGACGTCGGGCAGGATCCCGATCTCGCGCTCCGGCTTCGACCACTGGCCCCACGTGATCTCCTCCGACGTCCAAGCCCCCTCGGCCTGGCGATCGGTGTACTCCGCGTTCGCCTCGGTCCAGCCCTCGCGGTTGATCGCGACGTAGTCTGGCTCAGCCACCGAACCAGAGCTCGAGCTCGCGCTGCGCCGACTCCGGCGAGTCCGACCCGTGGACCAGGTTGTTCGGCATCGCGAGCGCGAGGTCGCCGCGGATCGTCCCCGGGGCGGCATCCGCCGGATTCGTGGCGCCCATCGTGGTGCGCACGACCGTGATCGCGGACTCGCCTTCGAGCGCGAGCGCCAGCGTCGGCGTCGAGGTGATGAACTCGACCAGCTCGCCGAAGAACGGCTTCTCGGCGTGTTCGGCGTAGTGCGTCTCCGCCAGCTCGCGGTCGACCTGGAGGAGCCGCGCCTCGCTAATCGCGAGGCCGCGCTGCTCGAAGCGAGCGAGGATCTCGCCGGCCAGCCCACGCTCGACCGCGTCCGGCTTGATCAGCACCAATGTCCGTTCGACCGCCATCGGGCGGCCGCAGTCTAAACGGGCGGCCGGGGAACCGTCCGCCCTCTCAGGCGGCATCGCGAGCGATGCCTACGCGCCGCGGCGCTCGCGCCGAGGCGGGGTGAGCGCCTGCGTCTCGCCTAGCTGCCCGACCGCCGCGGGCTCGACCGGCGTCTCGCAGTACGGGCAGACCTGCCAGAGCGCCTCGAGGGGCTGCTTGCAGTTGCGGCAGGCCTGGCGCAGCCGCGTCGTGCAGACGGGGCAGACGAGAAAGGCCGGATCGACCTCGGCGCGGCAGACGGGGCAGTGCAGGTCGCGCCGGGCCAGCCGCTGCTCCATCGCCTTCATCTCGAGCTCGCGCTCGCGGACGTCCTCGAGGTACTCGGGCGGTCGGAAGAGCATGTAGACGAGCGGCCCGATGAACGGCGGGATGAGGCCCAGCACGACCGCCATCCCGACGAGCCAGGGATCCTCGATCCGGCGCCGCGCGTCCTTGTAGACCCAGAACGCCGTCGCCAGCCAGAAGACGGCGACGAGGAAGAGCGACAGGTTGCGGATCACGGTCCACGTGCTGTGGCTGAAGAAGCCGAACAATCCGTTGCTTGCCACCACCGCCATCTGCCTCTCCCTAGAGGAGGAGCTTCCCGACGAGGTAGCCGGCGCCGAACGCTAGGCCGACGATCGCCAAGACGACGACGACGGCGACAGCGAAGACGCTCAGGCGCTCGCCGAACTGCCCCATGGTACGCGCTGGAGTCGGACGATGAGGTCTGCCAGAAGGTAGAGCGAGCCGGTGACGAGCACGGCACCGTCGGGCCCCGCGAGGTCGCGTGCGCGGTCGACCGCCTCGGCGGGATCGGCGACCGTTTCGACGCGCGAGAAGTGCGGCTGAGCAAACCGCGCGAGCTCGTCCGCCGACAGCGCGCGGGCACTGTGGGACGCCGTGGCCACAAGCGTGTGCCCGGCGCGGGCGAGCACTGCCAGCATCGCGTCGGCGTCCTTGTCGTCGAGGATCGAGACGACCATGACGTAGTCGTTCCGCGGCAGCCGTGCGAGCAACCATTCGGCGCCGGCTGGGTTGTGGGCGCCTGCGAAGACGTCGTCTCCGATCTGCTCGAAACGGCCGGGCAGCGCCGCCTCCACGTCGCCGTCGAGCCGGCGGCCGAGGAAGGCCTCCGCGGCGGCGCGCCCGACGTCCGCCGCGTGCACGACGCGCGCCGCCCCTCGCGCGTGCGCGCGCGAATCCCATTCAGGCTCGCCGAGAACGACCGTGACACCGGGAGGGACGACGGCCAGCTTCTCGTCCGCGATCAGCTCGCGCGTGTCGCCGAGGACGTCGGTGTGGTCGAGCGCAACGTTCGTCAGCGCCACGACCTCGGCATCGAGCACGTTCGTCGCATCCAGCCGCCCGCCGAGGCCGGCCTCGACGACCGCAACGTCGACGCCCGCCGGGGCGAACTCGGCCAACGCGGCCGCGGTCAGCACCTCGAACTGGGTCGCCCCGAGCCGTTCGGCCGGCTCGCGCACACGCTCGAGCGCCTGTTCGAGGTCGGCGGCCTCGCCGTCCACCTGGACGCGCTCGCTCCAGCCGGCGACGTGCGGCGAGGTGTACGCGCCCACGCTCAGGCCCTCACGGAGCAGGAACGCGGCCGCGCGGCGCGTCGCCGTCGACTTGCCGTTCGTGCCGACGACGTGGATCGCTCGGTACTCCCGCTGCGGCTCTCCAAGCGCGGACAGCAGCGCGCGCATCCGCCCGAGGCCGAACTCCTCGGGCCACGGCGAGAGCGACTCGAGCCATTCAAGCTGAGAGCGCATCGAGCTCACGGCGGTACCGCTCCAGCTTCTCTCGCTCGGCGTCGACGACGTCTCCCGGCGCGTTCTGCACGAAGCGCTCGTTGGCGAGCATCCCCTCAGCGCGGGCGATCTCGGCCCGGAGGCGGTCGGCCTCCGCCTCGACGTTGCCGCCGTCGGCCTTCGCCCGCTCCGGCTTGACCACGGCGTCGAAGATCCGCTGCTGCTCCTCGCCCAGCTGCGGACGCACGCCTGCGCGCCGGAAGACCTCGGCCGCGGTCCGGATCGGCTCGAACTCCTCCCCGGCGTCCTCTGCCCCGAGCTGCACCGGCCACGGCGCCACGATCAGCCTCGTCTCACGGCCGGGCAGGTTCGACCAGATCTCCTCGGTCACGTGCGGCATCAGGGGGTGGAGCAGCTTCAGCAGCCGCTCGAGGTTCGCGAGCGCCGTCGCCTGCGCGTCCTCGTCGCCGTCGTAGAGCCGCGGCTTGATCGCCTCGGCGTACCAGTCGCAGAAGTCGTCGAAGGTCGCGTGGTAGAGGACGCTCGTCGCCGTCGAGAACTCGAACGCGCGAAAGCTCTCGTCGAGCTCTGCCTGCGCCCGGTCGAGCCGCCATGCGATCCAGCGCTCCTCGAGCGCTTGCGGCCGCTGCTCCGGACGCGCGTCGCCGACGTTGGCGAGAACGAGGCGCGCGACGTTCCAGAGCTTGTTCGCGAGCTTGCGGCCCTCCTCGATCGCGCCCTCGGAGAAGCGCACGTCCTGCGACGAGGTCAGCTTCAGGAGGCCGTAGCGGGTCGCATCGGCGCCGTGCTGCTCGATCAGCTCCAGCGGGTCGATCCCGGTGCCGAGGCTCTTCGACATCCGCCGTCCGTCCGGCGCGAGCACCGTCGTGTGGATGATCACGTCCGAGAACGGGATGTCGCCCATCAGCTCGAGCCCCGAGAAGATCATCCGGTTCTCCCAGAGGCGGATGATCTCGCGCGCGGTCGTGTTCAGGGTGCCGGGGTACCACGCCTCGAGCTCGGGCGTCTCCTCCGGCCAGCCGAGGATGGCGAACGGCCAGAGCGCGGACGAGAACCAGGTGTCGAGCACGTCGTCGCTGCGCGTCAGCTCTGTGGAGCCGCACTCGGCACAGGCCTCGGGCTCGGTCTCCTCGACCGTCAGGTGACCGTCGGGGCACTCCCAGACCGGCAGCTGGTGGCCCCACCAGATCTGGCGCGAGATGTTCCAGTCGGGCGCGTTCTCGAGCGAGTCGATCGCATAGCGGTGCTGCGACGGCGGGTGGTAGCGGACGCGCTCCTCGTGCAGTGCCGCGAGCGCCGGCTGCTTCAGCTCGTCCATCCGGCACCACCACTGGAGCGAGATCAGCGGCTCGATCCGCGACTTGCAGCGCTCGCAGAGCGCGATCGAATGGCGGTACGCCTCGCGCTTGACGAGCAGGCCGCGCTCCTTGATCCAGCCGAGGATGCGCTCCTCGGCCTCGTCCTGCGTCACGCCCGCCAGCTCGCCCGCGTCGTCGTTCATCCGGCCGTCCGGGCCGATCACCGTCAGCTCGGGCAGGCCGTGGGCACGGCCGATCTCGAAGTCCATCGGATCGTGCCCCGGAGTGACCTTCAGCGCGCCGGTGCCGAACTCCGGGTCGACCCGCTCGTCCTCGATCACCCGCACGATCCGCTCGACGAACGGCACGACCACCTCGCGGCCGACCGCGCCGCGCCAGCGCTCGTCGCCGGGAGCGACCGCCACGGCGACGTCGGCGAGGATCGTCGCGGGCCGCGCGGTCGCGATCGTGACCCCGTTCTCGGGCTCGTCGACGAACGGGTAGCGGATGTACGTCAGCGCGTCGTCGACCTCCTCGTGCACGAGCTCGAGATCGGAGAGCGCCGTCTCGTGGTGCGGGCACCAGTTGATGATGCGGTTGGCGCGGTAGATCCAGCCCTTGCGGTAGAGGTGGACGAAGAAGCGCATCACCGCGCGCACGTAGGCGTCGTCCATCGTGAAGCGCTCGCGCCGGTAGTCCATCGAGGCGCCCATCCGCCGGAACTGGCCCATGATCGTGCCGCCGTACTGCCGCAGCCAGTCCCAGACGATCTCGACGAACCGCTCGCGGCCGACCTCCTCGCGCGAGGTGCCCTGTTCGACGAGGTGCTTCTCGACCGCGTTCTGCGTCGAGATGCCCGCGTGGTCGTAGCCGGTCAGGAACGCCGTCTCGAAGCCGCGCATGCGCTGCCAGCGGACGAGCGCGTCCGCGAGCGAGATCTGCAGCGCGTGCCCGGTGTGCAGCGCGCCCGTGACGTTCGGCGGCGGGTGGGCGACGACGAACGTCTCCCGGCCCGACCCGGGCTCGGCGCCGTAGAGACCCTCCTCCTCCCAGGAGCGCTGCCAGCGCTCCTCGACGCCCTCCGGCTTGTAGAGCGGCTCCATTCGGGCAAGTTTACGAGGACGTGGGCGAGTTCTTTCACGCGGTCAAGGTCTTTGGGGACCAGGTCACAGATGTCGGCTGGCTCGCGGTCGCGATCGCGCTCGGCCTGCAGTTCGCGAAGCTCTTCGTCCGGTCGATCGCGTGGCGCAACATCCTGCGGGCCTCGTACCCGAAGACGCCGATTCCCCAGCGGTCGGTGCTCGGCGCCTACCTCGCCGGCGTCGGCGTGAACTCCATCGTCCCGGGACGGGCCGGCGACCTGGTGAAGGTCTACCTCGTCCACCGGCGTGTCGAGGGGACGACGTACACCACGCTCGCCTCGACGCTCGTCACGGAGACACTGCTCGATTTCGTGCTCGCAGGCACGATCCTCCTGTGGGCGCTGACCCAGGGCGTCCTGCCGAGCCTCCACGTCCTGCCGAGCATCCACTCGTTCGACTGGACGTGGCTCCTGGCACGGACGAAGCGGGGCGCGCTGGGGTTCGCGCTGCTGTCGACCGCGCTGATCGTCGGAATCTGGTGGGCGGCCCGGCACGTCGACCACTTCAAGCAGAAGGTCGGCCGTGGCTTCTGGATCCTGAGCGACTGGCGGCGCTACGCGCGCGAGGTCGCGAGCTGGCAGCTGCTCAGCTGGGTGTTCCGGATCGCCTCGCTCTACTTCTTCCTCCGAGCCTTCCACGTCCACGCCTCGATCCACAACGCGCTCCTCGCGCAGGTCGTCGACAGCCTCTCGACGCTGCTGCCGTTCTCGCCCGGCGGCGTCGGCACGAAGCAGGGCCTGCTCGTCTACGTGCTCAAAGGCGAGGCGTCGTCGTCCCGCCTGCTGGCCTTCAGCGTCGGCCAGTACGTCGCGGTCACCGCCTTCAACGTGATCGTCGGTGCGATCGCCGTCTACGCGATGCTGCGGACCCTGCGCCTGCGCGAGATCCTCGGCCGAGCCAAGGCCGCGCAGGAGTCCGACCAGCCGAACTAGATCCTCGAACGCTGGCGTCCGCGTGGGTCACCAACCAGCGTGCAGCGGAGCGCCGAAGGCGCGGAGTCTGCGCGGGTTAGGCCGTAGACCGTTTAGGCTGACTCTTCGGCGAGCTCTTCTTGCTCGTCGTCGGCGCCGGCGCTCGTGACGAGCGTCGGCTTGATGCCCTGCGCGATCGTCTCCTTGGTGATCGCGCACTTGACGACGTCCTTGCGCGACGGGAGCTCGAACATCACGTCCAGCAGCGCGCCCTCGATGATCGAGCGCAGGCCGCGGGCGCCGGTCTCACGGGCGAGCGCCTTCTCGGCGATCTCCCAGAGCGCCTCCTCGGTGAAGACCAGCTCGATGTCGTCGTAGGCGAAAAAGCGCTGGAACTGGCGGGTGAGCGCGTTCTTGGGCTCGGTCAAGATCTGGACCAGGTCCTCGCGCTTCAGCTGATGCACCGTCGAGACGACCGGCAGCCGGCCGATGAACTCGGGGATCAGCCCGTAGGAGAGCAAGTCTTCCGGCATCACCTGCGAGAGCATCTCGGACGCCTCGTAGGAGTTCTTCGAACGGATCTCGGCGCCGAAGCCCATCGCGTGCTTGCCGATCCGCTTCCCGACGATCTTCTCCAGGTCGGCGAACGCGCCGCCGCAGATGAAGAGGATGTTCGTGGTGTCGATCGAGAGGAACTCCTGGTGCGGGTGCTTGCGCCCGCCCTGCGGCGGCACCGAGGCGACCGTGCCCTCGAGGATCTTCAGGAGCGCCTGCTGGACGCCCTCGCCGGAGACGTCGCGCGTGATGGACGGGTTGTCCGCCTTGCGCGCAATCTTGTCGACCTCGTCGATGTAGATGATCCCGGTCTCGGCCTTCTTGATGTCGAAGTCCGCCGCCTGGATCAGCTTCAGGAGGATGTTCTCGACGTCCTCGCCGACGTACCCGGCCTCGGTCAGCGCCGTCGCATCCGCGATCGCGAACGGGACGTTGAGGATCCGCGCCAGCGTCTGGGCCAGCAGCGTCTTCCCGCATCCGGTCGGGCCGAGCAGGAGGATGTTCGACTTCTGCAATTCGACGTCGTCGTCCTCCGCCGCCATCTGGACGCGCTTGTAGTGGTTGTAGACGGCGACGGAGAGCGTGCGTTTCGCCTCCTCCTGCGAGACGACGTAGTCGTTCAGGACGGCGTAGATGTCGCGCGGGCGAGGCAGGTTGTCGAGGTCGAGCTGCGCGGGAGCGGTGAGCTCCTCGTCGATGATCTCGTTGCAGAGGTCGATGCATTCATCGCAGATGTAGACCCCGGGTCCTGCGATGAGCTTCTTGACCTGCCGCTGACTCTTGCCGCAAAAACTGCAGAGCAGCTGCTCGTTGCCGTCCGATGCGCGAGCCACCTCTGTCTCCTTTTACCTCGGATTGACCCGGAGTGCTAGGGCTAGGGCTTAGGCTTCGCGCCGTCCTTCGCGGCGTCGCGGTGGACGATCACGCTGTCGATGATGCCGTACTCCTGCGCTTCTTGCGGGGTCATGAAGTAGTCGCGCTCCATGTCGCGCGAGACCTTCTCGATGTCCTGCCCGCTGTGCTCCGACATGATCTCCTCGAGGCGCCGCTTGAGGGCGATCGTCTCCCGGGCGTGGATCTCGATGTCCGTCGCCTGCCCCTGGAAGCCGCCCCAGACCTGGTGGATGAGGATCTTGGCGTTCGGCAGCGCCATTCGCTTTCCTTTCGCGCCGCCGGCCAGCAGGAGCGCGCCCATCGACATCGCCGTGCCGACGCAGATCGTCTGCACGTCCGGCTTGATGAACTGCATCGTGTCGTAGATCGCGAGCCCGTGGTACACGGAGCCACCCGGCGAGTTGACGTAGATCGAGAGGTCCTTATCAGGGTCCTCGGACTCGAGGTGCAGGAGCTGGGCGATGATCAGGTTGGCGATCTGGTCGTCGATCGGGGTGCCGAGGAAGATGATTCGCTCGTTCAGAAGTCGGGAGTAGATGTCGAACGAGCGCTCGCCGCGCGAGGTCTGCTCGATCACCATCGGGATCAACGGGCTCATGCTGGCTCCTTGCTGCCGGGGGTCCACAGTTTCGTCTCGGTCTGAGGGGAATCCTTGTCGGGCGTCCAGATCTCGTCGCGGGCGCGCGCGACGTCGGCCGGGATGCGCTTCGACTCGGCCGCGATGCGGTCGAGCGCCTTGCGCAGACGTAGGTCGGAACGCAGCACCTCCTGGCGGCCGGAGTCGAAAACCTGCTTGACCGCCTCGTCGGCGTCGTCCTCCGCGAGCTCGGCCTGCTCGCGGATCAGCTCCTCGATCTCGACGTCGTCTACCTGGAGGTCGAGCTGGTCGGCGACGGCCTCGAGCACGAGCTCGCGCGCAACCGAGAGCGCCGCTTCGGCGCTCATCCGCTGGACGAGCTGCTCGGCAGTCTGGCCCGAGAGCTGGAAGTAGGCCTCGGCGCTGATGCCGCGGCTCTCGAGCGAGCGCCCGAGGCCGTTCAGCAGCTCGCGCGTGCGCGCCTCGACGAGCGGCCCCCCGACCTGCACCTTCGAGGCCTCGACGAGCCGGTCGATCGCCTCGGCGCGGAAGCGCGTCTCGGCCTCCTCCTCGAGCACCTCGCGGACGCGGCGCTCGATGTCAGCGCGCAGCTCGTCGAGCGTGTCGAACTCGCTCGCCGCGCGCGCCAGCTCGTCGTCGAGCGGCGGCAGCACCTTCTCTTTGAGCTCCTTGACCTCGACGGTCGCCTTCGCCGTCTCGCCGTCGACTGCCTCGAACTCGACCTGCTTCTTCTCACCCTGCGTGGCGCCGGTCAGCGCGCGCTCGATCTCCTCGACGAGCCGGCCGTCGCCGAGCTCCACTACGAGGTCGCGCTGGCCTTCGCCGTTCTCGTCGAGCGCGTCGATCACGACGACGTCGCCGGTCTTGGCCGGGCGCCCCTCGACGGGTGCGAGCTCGGCCACCGACTCGCGCAGCGCCTCGAGCTCCTGGTCGACCAGGCCCTCCGGGATCTCGGGCTCCTCGTATGGAACCTCGAGCTGCGTCCAGTCGGCGAGCTCGGGCTTCGGCTGCACGGCGACCGTCGCCGTGAACGAGAACTCGTCGTCCTCGGAGCTCGGCAGCTCGTACTCGTACTCGGGCGCGGCGACCGGCCGGATGCGCGTGCCCTCGGCCGCGTTCACGAACCAGCCGCTGATGTGGCTCTCGACCGCCTCGCGGAAGATGCGCTCGCGGCCGATGCGCGCCTCGAGGACCTTTGGCGGCACCTTGCCCTGCCGGAAGCCGGGGACCTTGACCGACTCGGCCAGGTCGTGGGTCGCGTGCTCGACTGCATGCTCGAGATCGCCCTGGGGCACCTCGACTGTGAGCCGGACCTTGTTGTCCGGCAACTCCTCGACCTGCGTCGCCATCGCCCGGACCATTCAAGCAAAGGCCCGAGGGGCCGCCGCCGAGAGGCTTCTAGAAGTCGTCCGGCTCGCCGTCGCCGTAGGCGAGGTGCTCCAGCCGCGCGATCACTCCTACACCGCGGAACGAGATCTTGTTCGAGCGCGGGTAGTAGACGATGTCGTTCGGGTCGCGTGTGCCGTACGCGAGGTACGAGATCCCGTCGGGGCCGCCGACGATCGAGTGCGCGACCCGCGTCCCCGCCGGCCTTCCGACCACGTGACCAGGCCGCAGCTCGTGGGATTCCGGCTCGACGCCGTTGTCGGCCAACCTCGGTGTGGGCAGCAGCTCCAACGTCCCGGTCCCCTCCAGCACGACGAACGCCTCCTCTTCGGCGGAGTGGCAGTGCGGCGGCACGGCGCGCCGGCGGTGCCCGGAGCGGTGCCAGTTCAGCCCGGAGCGCTCGGAACCGGCGCTGCCCGCGAGCTCCTTGTGCCCCACCTCGTCGAGCGGCAGCTCGTCCAAGGCGACCACGTTCTGCGGCCGCGCGCCCGCCTCGGCGAACTCGAGCTCGCCGACCTCGGCCTCGATCTCCCACGGGTTGTCCGTACGGCCTTCGACCCACGGGTAGCCGAACCGCAAGGCCCGCGAGCGCGGCAGCCAGCCGAACTCGACCGGGTGCCGCGTGCCGAAGACGAGGTACTCGAGCCCCTCCGGGCCTGCCTTGAGCGTGTGCTCGAAGTGATCCGCGACCTGGACGATCGTGTCGCCGGCGCGCACCTCGCAGACCGCCTCGTCCTGCCAGAGGAGGCCCGACCCGCCGAGCACGTAGTAGATCTCCTCCGAGAGCCCGTGCGAGTGCGGCGGCGTCGGCAGCCGCCCGGGCTCGACGCAGACCCGGCTGATCCCGACCGTCTTCGCCCCTGCGGCGTCGCCGACCCGTTGCCACGTCGCCGCCATCGGGCCCTTCTCGAGGCGGAAGCCTTCGACGTCGTCCCAGTGCGCCAACATCATGCGGGCGAGAGGACTCGAACCTCTAAGGAGCCTGAGCTCCAACGGGACCTAAACCCGCCGCGTCTGCCAATTCCGCCACGCCCGCGGTGCCGGACAAGGATAGAGCGGAGATGAAGGAAACCGCTTGCGACTAACTAATTCACCGGGTCGTAGTCCTACAGTCGGCCATGAACGCAATCGTCGTCGAATTTCCCACCGTCGAGTCCCTCAGCGACGAGATCCGCGGCGTCGTCTACGAGCGCCAGACCCTGCGCTCCGTCGGCGCTTCGCGCGAGGAGCTGGAGCGCAACCGCGCCGAGCTCGTCCGCCTGCAGCAGGAGCTCGTCAGGGCGCTCATTCGGCGTCACATTCCGGCGAGCGCGGCCTAAGCTTCGCCTCTGCACGGCTATCCTGTCCGTGCTGCGCGGTGGCGGTAGCTCAGTTGGTAGAGCCCCGGGTTGTGGTCCCGGTGGTCGGGGGTTCGAGTCCCCTCCGCCACCCTTCGCGCGCTCGGCCGGGAGCGCGCAGAGGGTCTGTCACACTGATCGGAGCGAGGCCCCGTAGCTCAGCGGAAGAGCGGCGGACTTCGAATCCGCGTGCGGAGGTTCGACTCCTCCCGGGGCCATCACCTCGGACGACCCACCGCGCGTCCCGATCGGTTGTCGGGTCGCGCGTCTACGGAGCGGGAGGCCCGGCGGGCGGGGGGCGGTACTTCCTCGATGTGGGTCGTTCGCCGCACCGCCGGGCGATACACGCGACGCCGCACAACGACCTCGTCGGCCGGGCCTGCGTACCCAGGGGCCCAGCCCCAGAAGCCGGCGCCCCACCAGCTGCGCCAGAGGACCAGCGAGATCAGGAAGACGATGATCCCGACGAGCATCAGGATGACGCCGACGACCTGCGGGTCGACGGTGCCGCCGCTGGTGTTGACGGCCCACGTGAGGATTGCCCCGAAAGCGAGCAAGATCAGGCTGATGACGATTCCCATGGCGGCGTGAATACCCCGCCGATGCGAAATTCAACCGCCGCTCAATCGAGGCCCTCAGCGCGCGCGGCCAGCGCTGCAAGCAGGTCGGGGAAGTCGGCGCGGATCTCGGGACCGATCGCCGGGCCCACTGTCTCGGACGCCTGGCCCGTGATTTCCATCCGGTAGGTGATCCGCGACCGTCCGTCGCCGACGGCATCGACCCGATGCGTGGTGCGCACGACGAACTCGCCGCCGTCCGCCTCGTCGACGAACAGCTCCGGCGCGACCACTTCGGCGATGCGCAGCTCGACAGGCTCGTCACCGGGCGGCGTCATCAGGATCGTGCTGCCGACGGCAAACGGGCCGCGAAGCTCGATCCGCTCGACGCCGGCGTTCCGCTCGGGCCAGCGCTCGACGTCGGCCCAGAGGCGCCAGACCGCCTGTGCGTCCGCGCTCGTCTCGACGCTGGGCTCGACGGCCCACATCTCGAGATGCGCCTGGGAGGATTCGAACCTCCGACCAACGGCTTAGAAGGCCTGCCTTGGATGGCTCAACCAGGCGGCTCAGTCGTCCGTTGCGCCAGTTCTTGCGCAGTTACGGAATCAGATGGACTCTCGGAGAGCGTTCGCCGCAGCTTGCAGACGTTCACTGACTTCGGCTAGTTCTCGCGCCGCGAGGTCAATGCGCTCTTGTTGGGTGTCTGCCCGATGCTGCGCGTCATCGGCGTCCCCACGAAGTCCGTTCAGCTGCTCCGCCATTTCATCGACCTTCCGCGTGAGGTCTGCCAGTTGGCCTGCAATAAGCGCTGTGTCTTCGTACCCAGTCATATCCCTCTAATGCGATTCTACGCCCCGGATATCAAAGGATTGGGCTGCTACTCGTGGCACGCGTCAAGTAGTCGTCGAACCGCTCCGCAGCCCGCGCCTCGTGCCCTTCGCGGAGGTGCCTGTACCTGTCGGTCATGTAGGCGCTGTTGTGGCCGACGTAGTCGCCAATCTCCTCGAGGCTGAGCCCCGCCTCGAACATCAGCGGTGTGCTCTTCGCGCCCAGTCGAAGGCGAGCCCGGTGTCTTCGAGGTCACGACGCCGGGCTGCTACGAGGTCGGGCATCGCCTCTACCTGCACGGCGCCTACACCGGCCGCAGTCCTGCCGCGCAGGCCTTCGAGGACTACCTCGCCCAGTTGGCGCTCTCGCGCTCAGGCCGGGCCTGGAACGAAGGGGTGCGCGTGTTGCCGCCGGATGGTGCGCTCGCAGAGGAGATCGCGAACGGCTGCATTCACCCCTCGCTGATAGCCGAGCCGAACGGCGAAAGAAACGGGCGCATCGTTGGCGTCGACGGCGAAGCCGCTCGCGACCAGCCAGCGGTGGAGGCCGGCGACCGAGCGGCGACCCTTCTCCTAGGGGGTACATCCGGAAAAAGCCGCGCGCCCGACCGCCTCATCCCCCGTGCGCTCCAGTCGATCAGGTAACGGAGAGCCGCACATCCCTCGATCGGGTGAGTCCCGCCAGACCTGCCCGACCTTGCCGCCTAGGACTCCCCCGGCTCGAGATGCTCGAGGAGACGTGAGCGCAGCGCCCGAGGCGTGACCTGCCTGAGCGGAGGAGCTTGCGCTCCTCTGGGGGGAGAGGCGATAGGTCGGAGGCACCCTCGTTCAGTCCGACAACCATCACCCCGGACGCCACTACTCGACCGTACTCCTTACCGCCCCGCCCTTCCCAGGGTAGTAACCCGCACGTCAAATGGCCGTTTCCCCGGATGGCGTCCAAAGGGGAGGCTCCTAGGGTCGGCTTGCGCTCATACATCGAGTGTGAGCGCGCGTTACGGCTGGGGGGAAGAGGAGGCGATCGGGCATGAAGGCGGTTTTCATCGGCATCCTTGCCACGCTGGTTCTGTCGGTAGGGACGGCTGGAGCGACGACACCGTGCCAGCGCAATACCACGAAGCTCCAGAACCAGGTGCGCGTGCTTCAGAAGCAGGTGCGCTCGCTGAAATCGAAGAACGCCACCTTGACGCGTCAGCGCACCAAGCTGAACGGCCAGGTCACGACACTCACTGATCAGGTGAACACGTTGACCGTGGAGCGCGACGTGGCTCGCTCGCAGCTGGCACAGGCTCAGACCGGCGTCGCGGGAGCACTCTTAACGATGGCGCCGGAGCAGATCTGGCCGCTCTTTGGAAGCCCAATCGCCGGAAAGTTCGTCACCGCGCGCTGGTCATACAACTACTACACGAGCGGCGACTACCGATCCTGGTCGTTCACGTACTGCGGCTTCTGCTGATCGTCTAGCGCATGGGGTGACATGAGCGTCTCTGTTCAAAAGGATCGCAGTGTCATTGTCCGGGGCTATCGCGACGCCGTGTCGCGACTCCGTGACGCGCACGATGCCTGGGATCACGACGGCGTCTACATCGCCCTCGCTGAAGCCACGAACTGGCTCGCGAGCCTTGCCGATCAAACCGATGTCTCCGGGCATGGAGACGTCAACGCGTTGATCTTCGCTCGCAACCGGAGCCATCATCAATGGGGATCAATCACCTACCCCGACGAAGGCAAGCGCGTCTATCTCTGGCGTCCAGCTTCCCAGCTTCCACCGCCAGACCCAGGACACGGGGGCAAGAGGGACGAGGATCGCGAGAAGGAGTACGTCAAGCGACTCGCCGGCGAGCCTCTCCTGGACGTCTTCGCTCGTCTCGACCATGCGCCAGTCTTGCGCCAGTCGGCGCCAGTCCCGAGCGGTTTTTAGCGGTTCTAGGCGGTACGACGAGGCGAGGGCCAGAGACGCCGAAACCCGCCTGGTGAAGCGGGTTTCGGCTTGTTCAGGGCGATGCGCCTGGAGGGACTCGAACCCCCGACCAACGGCTTAGAAGGCCGTCGCTCTTCCACTGAGCTACAGGCGCCCGCGCGTAAAGGGTAGGCGCTATCTGGAGCGGGCGCCGAAGTCGGCGGTGACGATCGTCGCGGGACCGCCGCCGTAGACGCCGGGGGCGCTCGGCGAGTGGACGGCGCCGAGGCCGACCTCGCGCCAGCGGGCGTTGAGCAGGTTCGCGCGGTGCGGTGGGCTCGAGAGCCAGAGCCGAAACGCGCGCGAGGCGCCGATGTCAGGCCCGCCCCAGACGAGGTTCTCGCCGACCGACCAGCTGCGGTACCCGCGCGGGGAGTAGACCTGCGCGATCCGCGCGGAGAACGACTGCCCGTTCGCCGAGTCGTGGCTGAAGTAGCCGAGCCGCGCCATCTGGGCGGAGTGGCCGTCAGCGACTCCGTTCAACGCGGTGGAGACGCGCAGCCGGGCAAGGCCGTGCGCCGCGCGGAAGGCGTTGATCTGACCGAGCAGCGCGACCTGCAGCTGTGCCTCCGGCGCTGCCGGGCTCTGCGGCCGGGCCGACCCCTGCGATGGGGCGACCAGCGCCACCAAGACTGCTGCGAGCGCCGCAAGCGTCCTCGTGTTGCTGCGCATGCCGTTCCCATCGGCAGGAACGGCCGAGAGCTAGAGCATCAGAGCGCGGCGGGAGCCGGGTGCTCGCGGCGGTGCTCGAGCCAGTCGTTCACTAGCACCTGGATCGACCCGGCCACCGGGATCGCCCCGAGCGCACCGATGATCCCTGCGAGCTCGGCGCCGATCAGGATCGAGATCAGGACTGCGAGCGGCGAGAGCTGCACGGTCCGGCCGTAGACGACCGGCTGCAGCAGGTGGTTCTCGATCTGCTGGTAGACGATGAAGAAGACGACGACGATGATCCCCGCCGGGACCGAGTGCAGGAAGGCGACGATCCCGATCAGGATCGCGGCGATGGTCGCGCCGGCGAGGGGGATCAGGTCGAGGATCGCGACGATCAACCCGAGTGCGACGGCGTAGGGCACGCCCAGGATCAGGAGCACGATCGTCGTCAGCCCGCCCGCGATCACGCTGATCAGCAGGTTGCCGGTGACGTAGCCGCCGACCGTGCGGTAGATCTCGTCGCCTACCTTGCGCCAGCGGGGCTGCGACTGCTCGGGCAGCAGGCGGTAGAAGCGCTCGACCCACGACGGGCCCTCGAGCAGCATGAAGTACGTCATGAACAGGATCGTGATCGTCGCGACCACGATCGAGACCACGCTCTTCGCAACCGAGATCGCGACGCCGGAGAGTCCGAGCACCTTGGCCGCGCCGCCCTTCTTGACCGAGTCCTCGATGCGCTGCTGGATGTGGTACTTCGTCTCGAGGAAGCCGAGCCTGCCGCGCCCGTGCGTCACGTCGTGGACGTAGTCCGGCAGCTTCCCGACGAACTCGTTCACCTGGTGCACGAGCGTCGGCACGAACGTGAAGCCGATCCCGACGATGGCGACCAGCGCGAGCAGGTAGGCGATAGCCGCGGCGGCTCCCCTCCGTTTGAACCCGTGTGCCTGCAGCCACTCGACCGCCGGGTTGAGCGCCAGTGCGAGGAAGAGGGAGATCAGGACCCACGTCAGGACGTGCCGAGCGATCCAGAGAACCTCGAGCACGATCGCGACCGAGATGATCGTCACCAGCAGCGACAGGGCTGTGCGCAGCCGCACGCGGACCAGGCGCTCTGGGATCACGCGCGGAGCATCGCGGGTCAGTCGGACGTTTTCGTCACGCGCGCACGTGAGAGGATGCCGCCGTGAGCCTCAATGGCAACCCGATCGAGCTGAAGGCCACGCTGCCGGACGGTCGCGAGGTGCTGATCCGGATCGGCGTGCCGGACGACCCCTATATCCCGCGGCGCGAGCTGCGCACGGTCGACGTCGAGCTCTTCAGCGGCGAGGAGCACCTGGCGGCGGTGAACAGCGTGCTGCTGCCGGAGCAGGAGAGCGAGGCGCTGGCGCTCGCGCGTCACATCCGCGCCGGCCTCGAGTCCGGCGAGCTGGAGCCGACCGCCGGGGCGATCGGGCCGTTGGCCGACGATCCGCCGAGCTAGGCTTTCGCCCCGACCGGCGGGCGTAGCTCAATGGTAGAGCCCTAGCCTTCCAAGCTAGTTATGCGGGTTCGATTCCCGCCGCCCGCTCTGCCGCAGAACGGGAACGGCCTCTCGAGGGAGGCCGTTCGTACGAAGACGCGAGCCGGATGCGGCGAGCATGGTCCCCGAGCCCCTGCGGCGAGGCTTCAAGGACGGCCCGCGTTGCCTGTAGTCGGCATGATCGGCTACAGCAGATCTAGGACCGTCCCTCGTTAGGGTGATCCGATCGTGAAGCGGGTGATCCTGGCGCGCCACGGCGAGAGCGAGCGCTCCGTCGAAGGGCTGACGAACGGCGACCCCGCCGTCAGCGTCAGCCTGACGGAGACCGGCCGCGAGGAGGCGCGCCGGCTCGGCGTCGAGCTCCGCGACGACCCGATCGACCTCTGCGTCACCTCGGAGTTCCCGCGGGCGCAGGAGACCGCCGACCTCGCGCTCGATGGGCGCCCCGTCCCGCGCCTCGTGCTGGCAGACCTGAACGACATCCGCTTCGGCGAATTCGAGGGCCGCCCGCTGACCGACTACCGGGCGTGGGCCCACACGCACGGGCCGCAGGACGTCTGCCCGGGCGGCGGCGAGAGCCGCGCGCAGACCGTCGCGCGATACGTCCACGGCTACCGCACGCTGCTGGCCCGCCCCGAGGAGACGATCCTCGTCGTCGCGCACGGGCTGCCCGTCCGCTACGTGCTCGACGCGCTCGAGGGCCGCTACCCGGCTGCTGCCGTTGGCAAGATTCCCTACGCCGAGCCGTTCCGGCTGAGCGTCCGGGAGCTCACCCAAGCAGTCGACCTGCTCGAGGCGTGGGTGCGGTCGCCCGCCTGGACTACTTGAACTGGAAGTCCGCGTACGGCGTCGTGCCGTCGCTCAGGTGCAGCAGCAGGCGGCGGCAGGTGCCGGCCCACTTCTTGTCGGTCGACCAGTTGAAGTGGAAGACCCCGCCGCTGACGCCGGCGACGCCGGTCGTGCCGATCGGGATCTCGGGCGCGTTGACCGGGTCGGTCCCGCCGTTCGGGCAGCGGATCTGCTTCGAGACGATCGTCTGCAGCGCGTTCAGGTTCGCGTACGGCTGGCCGGCGGCATCGAGGAGCGTCCACTTGAGCGGAACGATGCTCCCCGCACTCGCGACGTTCACGATCGGTGGGTTGTCCACGGGCTGCTGGAAGCCGCCGAAGCCGAACTGCACGACGTAGGTGACGCTCTTCGTGGCGGCGTTGCCGGCGACGTCCTCGGCCGCGACCGTGAACGTATGCGGGCCGGGCTTGCTCGTGTCGAGGAAGCCGCCGCTGACGATCGAGGCGCCGCCGTCGGTGGCGCCGTTGCAGCTCGCGATCCCGAGCGTCGAGGAGCAGGCGAACGTGGCGCTCACCCGCTGGTTGAGCGTGAACGTCCCGGTCGGCGCCGGCAGCGGATTGTCGATCGTGATCGACGGGTGGGCCGCGACGTTGTCCGGCACCGACTGGAAGTTGACGGCCTTGTTGAAGCTGTACGCGACGTTGGCGTTGATGTCCTGCGCCTCCGAGTCGAGCTGGATCGGGTTCGCGCTGCCGATCGTGAAGGTCTTCGACCAGAGATCGCCGCTCGCGTGGTCGAGCTGGACGACGTGCCACGTGCCGTCGCCGAGCTCGTGGTAGAGGACCGCCACGCGCGCCAGGCCCGACGCGTCGCCTACGCGGACGAAGGCCGTGATGCTCGTGCCCGTCTGGACCGCGCTCGTCTGGAAGATCGTCGGCGGCGTCACGTCGGCCGAGGTCGAGTAGCCGACGTCGAGCCCGATCGAGCTGACGAGCTGCTCGGTGCCCTTCGACAGGTCGCCCGTCTGGCTCGGGAAGAACCGCCCGAGGTTGACGACGGCCGTGTCGTGCTCTGTGCCGAACGTGACGTCGCGGTTGATCGTCGCCATCGTCGCCGGGAAGAAGATGTTCGGGTAGTCCTTCACCGGCCGCTCGTTGGCGTCGTGCACGAGCGGGAACGGCTTGTACGGCGTCACGTTGTCCTGCGTGCTCGTGGTCAGGCTCCGGATCCAGACGCCGTGCGCGGCGGTGCCGGGCACCGTCACGTCGCGCGAGACCGTCGGCTGGGCCGGGCGGTAGAAGACCGACAGCGTGCCCATCGTCCACGGAGCGCCGCCCGAGGTGAACGTCGAGCCGTCAGGCCGCCCCGCCGCGGTGAAGAGCCCGTTCGAGCCCTGCGTGAAGGTGAACCCGTCGACGGCCGGCACGCTCGCCGTGTCGATCCCGTTGACCACCGAGTGGCTCGGCGGCGTCACGGCCGGCGGGACGTGCTGCGGCGTGCCGCCGAAGGTGTAGAACGGCAGGCCGTACATCGTCGCCTCGATCATCACCTTCTCGTCGAGGACGTCGTAGTTCGAGGGCTCGCTGTAGTACTGGTGCAGCGCGCGGAGCCACTGCTCGCCGACCGTGCCGCCGGAGTTGAGGTTGTTGGCGAAGTGGTCGTAGAGCCGCTCGGAGAGGTCGCTCGTCGTCGTGTCGCCGTATCCGAAGCCCGTGTTCGCGACGTAGACCGCGGCCTTGTTCGCCATGTACGCCTGCGCCCAGTCGAGGAAGCGCTGGCGCGTGTCCGGCGTCTGCGCCGCGACCGTGTCTGGGCGCAGCAGCGTGTCGGGCACGTTCAGCCCGCTGTGGCAGCCGACGGTGAAGATCAGCCGGCTCGAGACCGGGTACGTCGGGCTGATGTCGCCAGTCGACGCGAGGCCGGCGAGGCCCGCGGGCGTCACGTTGGCGGGCTGTGCGAGCCAGTGGCTGTAGTGCGCCCAGATCGCGCCGATGTCCGGCACCGGCGAGGCGTTGAAGAAGCTCGCAAGGACGTTCGCGTGCGTCCACGGCGTCGGCGTCGTCCCAAGGAAGCTGTGCGACAGCGACGGGAACTGCGCCTGGAGCGCCGTGTCGGCCGCGTGGGCGCCGTCCTCGAAGAACGAGTCGCCGGTCGTCAGCGAGCGCGTCGGGTTCAGCTGGCCGTTCACGGCGAGGTACTGGGTCAGCTGCGCGTTGATGTCGTCCGGCGACTCGACGACGCGCGAGACGCTGATCTCCGGCAGCGGGATGTCGTGGCCGAGCCAGTTCGTCGGCTGGAAGTGGCCGTAGGCGCCGTCGGTGAGGATCGCGTTCCTCGCCGCGGTCGCGTAGGTCGCGTTCCCCTTGGTCAGGCCGCGCGTCGTGAAGACGAGGTCGTTCGCCTCGTCGATCTCCGGCGAGTCGTTCGAGAGGTCCTGCTGGCGCCACGACGGCACGGCCGTGTCGGTGCCGAGCAGGACGACGTACTTGAGCTGCGGCAGCCGCGCCCGATAGGTGGCGACGAGGTCGTTGATCGAGCGGACGACCGCGTTGGCCTTCTCGAGGTCGCACGGGTTCGCGTCCCACTGCGAGTACGCGGTGCGGACGGCGGCGCTGCCGTCGACCGGCAGGACGGCGCCGTTGACCGAGGCCGCCACGCGGTTGAGCGGCGAGGTCGTGCTCGAGTTGACGAGCGAGTCGGCCGCCGCGGCGCCGTAGAGGCCGGCCAGGCGCTGGCGGTTGACCAGGAAGAGCGCCTTCGTGGACGTCGGCAGCGAAGTGACCGCCGGCAGCGTGCCCGCGGTGGGAGTGTCGAGGCCCGTCACGGGGTCGCACGGCGGGAGTGGCGGCGGCGGCGTGACCTTGATCCGCAGCACGTACGGGTGGTTGCTAAAGGCGCCGTTGTAGCCGCCGATGCCGATCACAGCTGCGCCGGTCTCGCCGTGGGTGACGATCTGCGCGACTTCGTTCACGTCGCCGCGGTTCGCCGAGATCGAGCCCTGCGCGATCGAGCCTTGCGCGATCGAGCCCTGTGCCGTCGAGGCCGCTGTCAGGTCCGACTGCGCATCGGGCTGCAGCGCGAGCGTCGAGCTGTCGACGCCGGACGCCGTGTCCTCGATCGGGATGCTGCCGACGGCGATCGAGCCCTGCGCGATCGAGCCTTGCGCGCTCGACTGCACGCCCGGCGCGCTCGGCTTGTTGATCACGAGGTCGAGGTCGGCGTCCTGCGGAACCTTCAGGTACGCCGTGACCTTCGTGTTCGGCGCGAGGTTGTCGAGCGGGACGCGGAAGTAGTCGATGTCGTTCGAGGTCGCGATGTGGCCGACGACGAGCGTGTTCTTGGCGATCGTCGGGCCGGTCGCCGGGTCGTCGCTCGGCTCCCAGTTCTGGGTTACGAGCACCGAGGCCTGGTTCGAGGCCGAGTAGGTGCTGTCGGCGGCGGTCACCGCAACGTCTGACGTTTGGCTGCCTAGCGTCAGACCGGCGTAGGACTGGAAGTTGAGCCGCACGTGCTGCGTGGCCGAGCTCGCGCCGCACGGGCTGCCAGGCGCCGTCCACACCGGGTCGCCGGCCGGGCCGGTCGGGTCGGTAGCGGGGATCGCCGCGGCCGCGCCGTACGCGACCGTCGAGGAGCCCTTGACGGGGAAGAAGCCGTCGGGGAGATGCACGTGGACGCTGAAACTCGTCGCCGCTGCGCAGACGAGGTCGAAGTCGACGTGGTAGTGGACGTTCTGGCCGGTGCCGGCGACGTCCTGCAGGCCCTGCACGTCTGCCAGCTCCCACGGGAAGTCCGCCAGCGCCAGCATCGCCCGTGCGAGCTCGTCGATCGTCAGCGTCCCGTTCGGAGGCGCGACCTGGTTGAGCACGTCGAAGAGCGTCACGCCGGGCTTGAAGGCGTTCGCCGCCGAGACCTGCCCGAGCGTCTTGCCGGTGCAGTCGAAGCTCGTCGAGCAGGCGACGATGTCAGCGGGCGAGCGCAGCGCGGTCAGCGGGATCGAGCCGAGGTGCGTCAGCCGCAGGTCGATCGAGCCGATCGCGATCGAGCCGACGGCGGTCTGGTCGGCGCGGATCGAGCCCTGCGCGATCGAGCCCTGCGCGATCGAGCCGATCGCGATCGTGCCCAGGTTTGTCGTGCCGAGCTGCCCGGCGATCGCGACGCCGAACGCCGTGTTCTGCGAGACGTCGAGGTTGGAGGCGCTGCCGCCGTTGCCGGTCAGCGCGGCGCTCCAGCTCGCGTACGGGTGACCGTCGGGGCCGAGCGGAATCGGCACGCTGGCGAGGGGCGCGTTCCCGAGCAGCACGGCGCTCAGGGGCACGTTGCGCCAGAGGCTGCTGAAGAACGGCGCCTGCGCGAGGGTCAGCGCGTTCAGCCGCTCCCACGGCGTCTTGTTGTCACTCGGGTCGCGCACCGAGTAGGTCGCGACGTCGTAGAGCGTGACCGCCTGCAGCGGCTGCACGGCGAAGGGCGTGTTCCGCAGGACGTCCGCCCAGCTCGCGCCGCCGGTCAGCGGGATCTGCGAGAGCAGGACGTTCCGCAGGATCGTCGCGCCGCCCGGGATCGACCCCTGCGCGATCGAGCCCTGCGCCGTCGTCCCTAGGCCGATCGAGCCCATCGCGATCGAGCCTACGGCGATCGAGCCCTGTGCGATCGAGCCCTGTGCGATCGAGCCCATGGCGATCGAGCCCTGGGCAATCGAGCCCTGCGCGATCGAGCCCTGCGCGGTGGTGCCGGAGCCGATCGAGCCCTGCGCGATCGAGCCCTGCGCGGTCGAGCCGGCGGGCGCCGCGTTCGGGTCGGCCGTCAGGTTGTTGAGCCGATCGCTCGGCAGCGACTCGAACGGCACCGACGCGATCCCGGCCGGGATCGAGTTGTCGTCGGAGGTCATCGTGAGCGCGCTGACGCCCGTGTCCGTGACCGTGACCGTCACCTCCTGGACCGCGCGCGGGACGCCGTCGCCGCTGACGGTGACGCGGAAGTGGTAGTCGCCCTTCGTCGCGTCCTGCGGGACCGAGACCTTCTCCTGGAGCGCGATGTCCGTCGGCGCCGTGGCCGGGCCGGTCACCGCCGAGCACGTCCCTTCGATCGAGCAGACGTTGAGGGCGATCCACGACGAGCCGTCGACCTCGGCCGGGCCGCCCGTCTGCGTGACGGTCTGCGTGATCCGGTCGATGCGCGACGCTGCTGCGTTGACGAGGTTAACGATCTGCGTTGCGAGCCCAGCGGTGTCGGGGCCGTGGACGACCTCGGCCCCGCCCGTGTACTTGGCGATCGCCGCCTGGCAAGCGGGCGTGCCGGAGAGCGTGCCCGCGGCGCCAGCGTTGTAGGTGACGAACGACAGGTTCGTGTGGTTCGCCTTCAGCCCGTCGAGCACCGTCAGGGTCTGCAACGGGCCAACGGCGCCGTACTGCGCGTTCCCGACCGTGAATGCCGAGCCCGGATCGGTCGGCGGAGTGTTCGGGCAGTCCGGGTCGAAGGTCGCGAGGCCGGCGTCGTGCGGCAGCGAATCGCCGAGGACGATCATGAACCGGGACGCACCCGGGTCCCAGTGCAGGTGGTCCGCATCGCTGTACGCCTCGTAGAAGGCGCGGTTGTACGCCTCCGGGAGGTCGTCGCCGCCGCTCGCCTGGAGCCCCTGCAGCGCGCAGGCGATCTCAGTGACGTGGAGCTCGCCGTCGCTGCAGCTCGAGTCCGGAGCATTGGCCGTGAAATCCTGGTCGACGCGCCACGGGTAGTCGCCTGGACCGCCGAGGTTGTTGAAGATGGCGTCCGGGTAGTCCTTGAAGTCCGCGACCGCGAACTTCGCGCTCGGAATCTCGTTCTGCAGCGTCGAGACGAGCGAGTCCGCGTCGCCGCGCGCGTCGTTGATCGCCGACTGCATGCTGCCTGTCGTGTCGAGCGCGAGGAGGACGTCGGCCTTCGGCGGCAGCTTGTCGAAGTGGAGCGTCGCGTCGACGTTCTTCGTCGTCCCGACGCCGAGGCGCAGCGAGAGGCTGCACGGCTGGAGCGAGTCGCCCGACGTGTTGCCGGGATTGCTCGCCTCGCCGTTCGACACGGTGACGCCGCTGCCCTCACGGGTCGAGGCGCCGGTCGTGTCGTACGCCGTCGCGTAGACGGTGCCGTTCAGCCCGTTCGTGTTCGGCACCTTCGTCGTGTCGAAGCACGTCGTGTACGGCGCCGTCGTGTCGGTCCCCAACGGATAGAAACGGCCGGTGGCACCGTCGAAGTACTGGAACTCGACCCGGTCGATCCCGACGTCGCTCGACGCGTCCGCGGCGATCGAGATCACGCCCGAGATGGTCGAGCCGCCTGCCGGCTGCGTCACGTTGACGAAGGGGCCGCCCTGCGCGTGGGCGTGTTGCGTGCCGCCGACCAGCAGCACGAGCGCACCAAGAACCAGCGCCAGCCCGTACCGGCGCCGAGTCGTATTGACCAGCTTTGCCGCAGTAGTCCCCATCGTGCCTTCTCCCCGCCAGGTCGTAAGCCGCTCAAATCTACGTCGTTCGCTGAGATTGTCAACCGTGCGACAATCTTCAACAGGGCGCTGGAGGGGTTGGCAGAGCGGAAGGCGCCAGAGGGCACGTGACCGCGGTTCCCGAGACCAGCTCATCGTCCGTCGACCTGACGCCGTACGTCCCGCGCGTCGTCGTCGACTGGCTGCGCGCGGACCCTGAGGCGCGGCGGCGCGAGCTCGAGGGAACGCTCGCGTTCGTCGACATCTCCGGCTTCACCGCCATGAACGAGCGGCTCGCGCAGAAAGGGAAGCTCGGCGCCGAGGAGGTGACGGAGGTGATGAACCGCACCTTCGAGCGACTCCTCGACGTTGCGTACGCGGCCGGCGGCGGGCTGCTCAAGTTCGGGGGCGACGCGCTGCTCCTCTTCTTCACCGGCCCCGAGCACGCCGCCCGCGCCTGCGACACCGCCTACGGAATGCGCAAGGCCCTGCGCGAGCTCGGCCGGCCGCAGACGTCGGTCGGGCCGGTGACTCTGAAGATGCACGTCGGCATCCACGCCGACACGTTCGAGTTCTTCCTGGTCGGCGAGTCGCACCGCGAGCTGCTGCTGACCGGGCCCGGCGTCACCCGCACGGTCGAGATGGAATCCGGCGCAGAGGCCGGCGAGATCCTCGTCAGCGACGAGACCGCGGCGCTCCTTCCCGAGCGCGTGCTCGGCGAGGGCAAGGAGGGCGGCCGGCTGCTGAAGGCGCCGCCGGGCGTCGAAGGCGGCCTCGAGCCCCTCCCGCCGCTCGAAGGGCTCGACCTCGCGCACTGCGTTCCGGCCCAGGTGCGCCGAGTCGTCGAGGACGGCAAGGCCGAGTCGGAGCACCGCCAGGCGTCGGTCGCGTTCGTCCACTTCGGCGGCGTCGACGACCTCCTGGCCACCGAAGGCGCGGAGCGCGTGGCCGAGGCGCTCGACGAGCTCGTCACCGCGGCGCAGCGCGTCGCCGACGAGCACGGCGTCACGTTCCTCGAGACCGACATCGACACCGACGGCGGCAAGATGATCCTCGTCGCGGGCGCTCCTTCGACGGCCGGCGAAGACGAGGAGCGCATCCTGCGCACCGCGCGGGGAATCGCCGACCTGCAGACGCCGCTGCCGCTGCGGATCGGCACCAGCCGCGGCCGCGTCTTCGCGGGCGAGGTCGGTGCGCGCTTCCGTCGCACGTACACGATCCTCGGCAAGACCGCAGCCCTGGCCGCGCGGCTGATGGGCAAGGCGGCGCCGGGCCAGGTGCTGACGACCACCGACCTGCTCGACCGCACCCAGAGCGCGTTCGAGACCGTTGAGCTCGAGCCGCTGATGCTGAAGGGGATCGCCGAGCCGGTCGTCGCCTTCGACGTGGTCGGCGTCGTCAGCGAGGCGGCGGCGTCAGAGCAGAAGGTCCCGTTCGTCGGCCGCGAGCGCGAGCTGGCGATCCTGTCCGCGGCGCTCGGCCCGGTGCGCATGGGCTTCGGCAACATCGTCGAGCTGATCGGGGAGCCCGGCATGGGCAAGTCGCGGCTCGTCGAGGAGCTCCAGGCGCAGGCGCCGGACCTGCTGCCGGTCACGGCGACGTGCCTCCAGTACGAGGCGTCGACCGCGTACTTCGCGTTCCGCGGGATGCTCCGCTCGCTGCTCGAGCTGCCGCAGAACGGCGCCGCGCCCGCGGTGCTTCACGAGCGCGTCGAGGAGCTCGACCCCGACCTCCTGCCCTGGCTGCCGCTGGTCGCGCTGCCGCTCGACGTGCAGGTCGAGCCGACGCTGGAGGTCGAGGACCTGCAGCCCGCGTTTCGGCGCGCGCGGCTGCACGGCGTGATCGAGCAGGTGCTCGCGAAGCTGCTGGCCGGTCCGACGCTGCTCGTGATCGAGGACGTGCACTGGATGGACGAGGCGTCGGCAGAACTGCTTCGCCACCTCGCCGCCCAGGTCTCGGGCAAGCCGTGGCTCGTGTGCGCCACGCGCCGCCCCGGGTCGGGCGGGTTCTCCGCCGCCGAGGGCGTGCCGCCGATCCCGGCGATGACGATCCAGCTGCAGCCGCTCGACGGCGACGCGGCGCAGCAGCTGATCGGAGCGGCCGCTGTGGAGGGCCTGCTGCAGCACGAGGTGAGCGCGATCACCGAGCGGGCCGGCGGCAACCCGCTCTTCTTGCAAGAGCTGGTCGCGTCGCAGCGCGCGCCCGAGGACGAGGCGCTGCCGGAAAGCGTCGAGGCCGTCGTCGCGACGCGCATCGACATGCTGCGGCCGGGCGACCGCGCCCTGCTGCGCTACGCGGCCGTCCTCGGCGCGACCTTCAGCGGCGAGCTTGTCGGCGACGTGCTCGCCGACGACCCGGCGGCCTCCGCCGACTCCGAGGCCTGGGACCGGCTCGCGGAGTTCGTCGAGCGGGACCCGTACACGGCCGGCGCGTTCCGCTTCCGCCACGCGCTCTTCCGCGACGCCGCCTACGAAGGGCTTTCGTACCGGCGCCGTGGCGAGCTGCACGCGAAGGTCGGCGAGGCCTACGAGCGGCTCGAGGCCGAGGGGCGCGGCGAGTTCGCCGAGCTCCTCTCGCTGCACTTCTTCAACGCAGGCGACGCCCAGAAGGCGTACGGCTACTCGCTCGTCGCGGGCGAGCGCGCGCACGAGAAGTTCGCGAACGTCGAGGCCGCGGCCTTCTACCGCCGCGCGCTCGAGGTGGCGCCGAAGCTCGACCTCCCGGACGACGAGGTCGGGCGGGTCTGGGAATCGCTCGGCGACGTCGGCGAGCTGGCCGGCCTCTACTCCGACGCCGGAGAGGCGTACTCGAAGGCGCGCAAGCTCGCCGCCCACCCGCGGCTCCTGCTGAAGGAGGGGATCATCCGCGAGCGCTTCGGCCGCTACCCGGAAGCGCTGCGCTGGTACAACCGCGGCCTCGGCGCGCTCGACGAGCTACCGCCCGACGAGCAGCGCTCGATGCGGCTCGAGCTGTCGCTGGCCTACGCCGGCGTGCGGGTGCGCCAGGGCGAGTTCGCCGACTGCGTCAAGTGGTGCAAGCGCGTCGTCGACGAGGCGAACGACGCGGGCGACCTACAGGCACTCGCGCACGCCTACTACCTGATCCACTACGCGTACATCTCGAACAGAAGCCCAGACCGCGTGTTCTTCCGCGGGCTCGCGTTGCCGATCTACGAGGAGCTCGGTGACCTGCTCGGCCAGGCGAACGCGCTGAACAACCTCGGCGTGGACGCCTACTACGAGGGCCGCTGGCAGGAGGCGCTCGACGCGTACGACCGGAGCAAGGCCCTGCGCGACCGCATCGGCGACGTGGTCGGCGCGGCGACGATCACGAGCAACATCGGCGAGATCAAGTCCGACCAGGGCTATCTCACGACGGCGGCCGAGCTGTTCGAGGAGGCTCGCGACGTGTTCGAGACCGCGGGTCACCGGCTGCTTGCCACGGTGACCGTCTCGAACCTCGGGCGCAACGCGGCCCGCGAGGGCCGGCTCGACGATGCCGAGTCGATGCTTGGGCGCGCGCTCGAGACGTTCGAGGAGATGCGCGCCGGCAGCCTGATCATCGAGGTGCGGACACGCGTCGCCGAGCGCGCCGTGCTCGCCGGCGACCCAGAGCTCGGGCTGCGTGAGGCGGACGAGACGCTGACGGCGATCGAGAGCTCGGGTGGCGGGTCGGTACAGCACGCGCTCGTGCACCGCATTCGCGGCTACGCGCTCGCGCAGCGCGGCGCGCTCGACGAGGCCGACGAGGCGTTCGCCCGGAGCCTCGACGTCGCGCGTGCGGAGGACGAGACGTACGAGACCGCCCTGACGCTCGAGGCGATCGCGCGCCTCAGGGAACTGCGCGGCGAAGACGGATCCGACGAGGCTGCGGAGTCGCGAGCCCTGCTCGCCCGGCTCGGCGTCGTCTCGACGCCCGACGTGCCGCTTCAGCCGGCGTAGGTCGCGGTCGCGCCGTTCACGACCTCGTCGATCGCGGCTGCGAGCTCGCGCGCTTCGGCCGGCTCGAGCGCGGCAGTCGTGACGCGAATGCCCGGCGGTGTGCGGAAGCGGAAGCGCTCGCCGGGGCTGACCGCCCAGCCGCGGTCGAGCAGCTGCTGCACCGTCGCGGCCTCCTCGTCGACCGGGAGCCAGACGCCGAGGCCGCTTTGGCCGTGCGCCTCGATCCCGCGCTCGGCCAGCGCGTCGACGAGCGCCCGCCGCCGTTCGCCGTAGAGGCGCGTCGCCCGCACGAGCAGCTTCTTCGTCGACGCCGCCGACCAGAGCTCGGCCGCGGCCTGCTGGAGCAGGTGGCTGATCCAGCCCGGCCCGAGCAGCTGGCGGCCTTCGACCCGGCCGATCGTCCGCTCGTCCCCGGCTACGAGGGCGATTCGCAGGTCGGGCCCGAGCACCTTCGAGAGCGAGCGGATCACGGCCCAGCGCGGGCTCGCGTCGTGCAGCGAGACGTACGGTGCGCCTGCCACGGCGGCGACGTAGTCGTCCTCGACCACGAGCGCCTCCGGGTGGTGAGCGAGCACGTTCCTCAGCTCTTGCGCGCGCTCCTCGTCTACCGCGGCTCCGGTCGGGTTCTGGCCGCGCGGCGTGACGATCGCCACCCGTGCACCGCGCGCGAGTGCCCGCTCGAGCTCGCCGGGGACGAGTCCGCGCTCGTCGACGCGCGCCGGCTCCGCCTGCAGGCCGAGCGCGCGGACCAGGTCGGCGATCCGCGGCCAGGTCGGGTCCTCCAGCACGACACGGTCGCCCGGCCGGAGCTCCGCCTGCAAGACGCGCTCGATGCCGTCCAGCGCGCCGCCGACGACCGCGAGGTCGCCGCGGATCTCGTCGGCCGCAAAGTCCGCCTCCGCCAGCTCGACCAACTTGTCGAGCTTCGCAGGGCCGCCGTACAGCTTGTGTGAAGGCTCGAACGGCACGAGCGGAGGCAGGAGCGCCGGGTCGGGGTTGCCGCTCGCGAGGTCGCGCGCGTGCGACGGCAGCGCCCGCGCGCCGCGAAGCCGCAAGGGCGGCGCGCCGGCGACGACCGTGCCCCGCCGACCCTGGGCGGTGACGAGTCCTCGCTGCCGCAGCGTGCGGTAGGCGGCGGCGACGGTGGCCGGGCTCACCTCGAGCGTCGCCGCCAGCTCGCGGACAGGCGGGAGCTTGGCTCCCCGCTCGAACGCGCCGCCCGCGATCTCCGCCTCGACGTGCCGGGCGATGGTCGCCGAGCCCGCTCCGGTCCCGATACTTTGTAGTAAGTCAGATGTCATCTTTGTACTGTAACATAACTTCGCGGGTCGGCTACGGGCTGCCGCGCGAGCTGTGGGTCGTCGAGGCCGGGATCTTCCTCAACTACCTGGGCTGGGGCGCCGTGCTTCCGTTCGAGGTGATCTACCTCCACGAGGGGCGCGGGTTCGGCCTCGGCGTCTCCGGCCTAGTCGTCGGCGTCGTCACGCTCGTCGCGGTGGCTACGGCTCCGTTCGTCGGTCCGGTGATCGACCGGATCGGTGCGCGCACGACCGCGGCCGCGGCCGGAGTGGCCCTCGCGACCGGCTACGCGGGGCTCGCCTTAGTCCATACGCACACCCAGGCGTTCGCCGCGGCCGCGGTGGCCGGGATCGGCAACGGCGCGTTGCAGCCAAGCCAGTCGGCGCTGCTCGCCTCGCTTTCGCGCCAGGAGATCCGGCACCGCTCGACAGCGGTCTCGCGCGTCGCGGCCAACCTGGGCGTCGGGCTCGGCGCGGCGCTCGGCGGGCTCGTCGCCGCGCGCGGCCTGAACGGCTTCGTGGCGCTCTTCCTCGCGAACGCGGTCAGCTACCTGCTGTACGTCGCGATCCTCGTGCTCGCCGTCCGCGAGGACGCCCGCCCGGACCAGCTGCCCGGCGGCTACCGGCTTCTCCTGCGAGACCGCGCGTTCGTACGCCTCGCCCTGACGAACGTCGCCGTGATCGCCGTCGGCTGGGGCGTCTTCACCTGGATCGTGCCGCCGTACGCGAGCGCTGAGGTGGGCGTCGGCTCCGAGCTGATCGGGCTGCTCCTCCTCGCGAACGCGCTCACGGTCGTGCTGGCGCAGATTCCAGTCGCGCGGCTCGCGGAGGGCAGACGACGCGCGTCGATCATGGCGATCGGATCGCTTGCGTTCGTGCCCGCGTGCCTGCTCGTCCTCGCCGCTGGCTTCCTCGAGCTCGGTGTCGCCGAGGCGGCGCTGCTCGCGGCGGTGGTCGTCGTCGGCTTGGGCGAGTGCTTCCACACGACGGCGTTAATGCCGCTCGTCGTCGACCTCGCGCCGCCGGCCGTCCGCGGCCGCTACATGGCGGCGACGGGGCTCTCGTGGTGGCTCGGGCTCGCGCTGGCGCCGACGCTCGGGACGCAGCTGCTGAGCGTCTCGCCCCCGGCGACGATGCTCGTGAGCGCGACGGTCGCGCTCGGAGCCGCCTTTTCCGCCTTGGCGCTGGAACGCCACGTTCCCGAGGCCGCGCGGCTGACGCCGCGACCGGCTGCTCAGTCGTCGTGACGGTGCTTCCAGAAGAACCAGAGCACGACGCCGAGCACCGCGAGCGGGACGACGATCGAGGCGACGAGCACCCCGGCTATGGCCTGGTCGCCCGCGGCCGCGAGGCTCAGCACCGAAGGAACCCCTGCAAAGTCGGGACGGGCGGATTCGAACCGCCGGCCTCCTGCTCCCAAAGCAGGCGCGCTAACCAGGCTGCGCTACGTCCCGATGCGACGAGTGTACTGGCCGAACTTGGCGCTCTCAGCGGAGCTCTTGCGGGTTTCAAGACAGATTTCAAACATTTTCGAGGACGTTTTGTCCGCAATCTCTGCTTAACTGTCGCCCACTCGTGGCCAGACGAGTACCGACCTGGGTGGCGGCCGTCGCCACTGCTCTCATCCTGGCCGGTGCCGCAAACGCGGCGTCGACCAACTCGCTGACTCAGACGGAGTCGTCGTTGCTGAGCGCGATGAACTCGGTGCGTGTCTCCCACGGGCTGCAGCCGCTCCGCGCCGACGCCCGCCTCGAGCGCGCCGCCCGCGGGCACAGCTCCTACATGCTGCGCACCGGGACGTTCGCCCACGGCGCCTTCGTCAGCCGGATCCGGCGCGTCGGCGTGCACGCGCCTCGCATCGGCGAGAACCTCGCGTGGAGCAGCGGCTCGCTCACGGCCGCCCAGTCGATCGTCTCGATGTGGCTCGCGAGCCCCGAGCACCGGGCGAACCTCTTGCGCCCTGGCTACCGGCTCGTCGGCGTCGGCGCGCTCCGCGGCTCCTTCTCGGGGCAGGCGAACGCGCTGCTGGTGACGACCGACTTCGCCGGAAGGTAGCGCTACCCCGCCGGCGGGTCGAGCAGGTCCCGCAGCTCCTGGATCTTCTCGCGGCGCAACTCATCCCGCTCGCCGCGCTCGACCCGGTCGATCAGCTCGCGCACGAGCGGCGCCAGCTCGACCGGGTTGAACGGCTTCGTCACGTAGTCGATCCCGCCGAGGTCGAGGCCGCGGGCGCGGTCACGCGCCTCCGCCCGGGCGGTCAGGAAGACGATCGGGATCGAGCTCGTGCTCTCGCCGTCGATCAGCTCCTCGGCGACCTGCCAGCCGTCGAGCCCGGGCATCATCACGTCGAGCAGGATCACGTCCGGCCCGTCGTTGCGCGCCTTCTCGAGCCCCGTCGGCCCGTCGCTCGCCTCCAGCACCTCCATGCCCTCCGCTTCCAGGTTCACGCGGCAGAGGAGGCGAATCGGAGCCTCGTCGTCGATTACCAACACCCTGGTCATGCGCCCTTCCGGTCGAGGTCAGCCCTATACGCAGTCACCGGCCGATTCATTCTCGCTCGCTCAGCACGGGCCGGGCCGCCAGCGGCAGCGAGAACGAGAAGGTCGAGCCTTCGCCTTCGAGCGAGCGCACCCAGATGCGGCCGTGCATCGCCGCAAGCAGCTCCTTGGCGATGAAGAGGCCGAGGCCGGTGCCGCCGCCCGCCAGCTCCCGGCGTCCCGTCTCGGCGCGGTAGAACTTCGCGAAGATCCGGCCCTGCTCGGCCTGCGGGATGCCGATGCCCTCGTCTTGCACGCTCACCTCCACCGAGTCGTCGCGGCGGCGGGCGGAGACGGTGACCGTTCCGCCAGCCGGGGAGTATCTGACGGCATTCTCCACGAGGTCGGTCACGATCTGCCGGAGCTTCTCGCGGTCGGCGTCGGCGGCCAGCGGCTCCGGCGGCAAGTCGAGGACGAACTCGTGCCCGCCGAGCACGAGCGACTGCTTCGCGGCGGCGGCGACCTCCGAGACGAGCTCGCCGACGTCGGTCGGCGCCACCTGCACCTGCAGGTCGCCCGAGTCGAGCTGGGCCACGGCGAGCAGCCGGTCGACAATCGCGGTCAGCCGTCCGGCCTCCGATGCGATGTAGCCGAGGAACGTGCCGCGCTCCTCCTCGCCGAAATCGACGTCGCCGCGCAGCAGCGTCTCCGCGAAGCCGTAGATCGAGGTCAGCGGCGACCGCAGCTCGCGGGAGACGTTGGAGACGAACTCCGACTTCATCTCCTCGACCACGCGCTCGGCCGAGATGTCGCGGAAGGCGAAGATCCGGCCGGCCACGGCGCCCGCCGGGTCGCGCATCACGGCCTCGGTCAGCGAGAGCCAGATCTCCTCGCCGCCGCGGCGGATCGAGACCAGCCGCTCGCGCGTCGGCGCCTCCTCGTCCGACTCGAGCTCGCGCTGGAGCACCTCGGCCGGCGGGCGATTCAGCGCCTCCTCGCCGGGTACGCCGGTGATGCGCTCGGCGGCGGCGTTCCAGAGCACGACGTTGCCGTCGCGGTCGACGGCGACGATGCCGTCGGCGATATTCGACAGGATCGCGACGCTGCGCTCCTTCTCGAGCGCGACGCTCTGGTAGAGCTCGGCGCTCGAGAGCGCAGCCGAGGCGTTGCCGGCGAAGGCCGCGAGCGCTTCGATCTCCTCCTCGCGCCAGGTGCGCGCCGGGCGGCAGTAGACGGAGAGCACGCCGTGGACAGCGTCCTCCGGGCCGACGAGCGGAACCGCGACGCAGGAGGCGTAGCCGGCGGCCAGCATCGGGTCGGCCTGGAGCAGCCGCTGGTCGTCACGCGCGTCCACCACGGCGACGGGCGAACGGGACTGGACGGCGTCTCCGGCCAGTCGAGCGGTTGAGGCGACGCGGGAGTCGAGCAATTCGGCACCGTGCTCGCCGACCACGGCCTCGACGAGCAGCTCGTCGCCCTCCAGCAGCCGGATCACGGCCGCGTCCGCGTCCAGCAGCGACGGGGCCTGTCGCGCGACCTCGTCCAGCACGGTGCCCGGGTCGAGCTCGGTCGCGAGCAGCGTGCCGGTGCGGGCCAGCTGCTGCGCGAGGCCGCGTGCGCGCCGCTCGGCCTCGAACAGCTCGCTCCGCTCGAGCGCGCCGCGGGCCGCGCCGGCCAGGTTCCGCGCCAGCTCGAGGTCGTCGTCGGTGAACCGCCGCTCGTCGGCGAAGAAGACCAGCACGAGCGCGCACTCGTCCGTCCGAGGCGCTTCGACCGGGACGGCGAGCAGCGCCTGGAGGCCGCACTCGGCGGCAACGTGCTGCCACTCGTCGTCGAAGCGCTCGTCCTCGCCGAGGTGAGGCGCCGCGAGCACCCGGCCGTTCCGCGCCGAGGCCCGGAGCGGCCCGGAGGGATCGCCGAGCCCGTTCTCGAGGAACTGAACCAGCAGCCCCGGGAGCCCGTGCAGGCCCTCGAGCCGCAGGTCGTCGTCGCGCGGCATCAGCACAGCGGCGCTGCTGCTGCCGAGCGCCTCGGCCGCGGCCTGGGCGAGCGCGTCGAAGGTCTCTTCGCGGGAGATCGGCTCGCCGAGCACGGAGGCGATCCGGTAGAAGCCGCGCTGGATCCGCGCCTGGCGCGACCGCTCCGCGAAGCTCTCGGCGTTGCGCAGCGCGAGCGCGGCGAGGTTCGCGAACGCCTCGAGCAGGCTCGCGTCCGCCTCAGTGAAACGCCGCTCCGGGTCGCGCGTGCCGACGCCAAGGATGCCCATCACCTCGCCCGACCAGCGCATCGGCGCGACGAGCGCTCCCTGGAACCCCTCGTAGCTCGGGTGAGGGACGCCCTCGCCGAGGCCGGCGTAGCCGTCGGAGAGCGCCGGCCGCCCGCGCGCGATCGCCCGGCCCGAGAGTCCCCGGTCGGCGGGAAACTCGAAGCCGACGATCCCCTCCAGCGAACCGTGCACGGCCGCGCAGCGGAGGACGTTCCGATCGCGGTCGAGCAGGAAGCAGTCGACCGCCTCGGCCTCGAGGAGCGCCGCGACCTCGTCGACCAGCCGCTGCAGCACCGCGTCGAGCTCGAGCTCGCTGGTGACTGTCTGCGCGGCCTTCAGCAGCGCCGACTGCTCGCCGAGCCGCCGCTTGTTCTCGTCGAGCAGGCTCGCGGTGTGCATCGCCAGGCCGAGCTCGCGCGCCACCGCCTCGGCGAGGAGCACATCGCTGTTCGCCCACGGCCCCGGCTCCGCGCGGTGCAGCGTGAGCACGCCGATCATCCGGTCGAACACGATCACCGGCGTCGCGACCACGGAGCGGGTGCCGAGGCTCTCGAGTACCTCGACGCTCCCGAGCGAGGGGTCGAGCAGCTCGGGCGCGTTCTGGACGTCGGCCACGGTGACCGTGCGGCGCTCTCGCGCGGCGAGGTTCGAGACCGGCAGCGTCGAGGCGGCTCCGGCGACCGGCTCGAGCCCTTCGACGAACCACTCGGCCGGAACCGGCAGAGCGTCGTCGGCCTCGCCGAGCCGCACGAAGCAGCGCGAGGCACCGAGCGCGCGCCCGGTCTCCGTGACCGCGATGCGCGTGACGGCGTCGAGGTCGTGGCCGGAGCGGACGCGGCGCGAGATCTTCGCCACCAGGCGCTCGCGCGCGAGTGCCTGGTCGAGCGCCGAGGCCGAGCGCGTGCGGTCGAGCGCGATCGCCGCCTCGCCGGCGAGCGCCTCGACCAGCCGCAGCTCTTCCATCGCGAGCATCCGCCGCTCGTTCGTCGTCGCCGCGACCATCACGCCGATCACGCGCTCGTCGACGATCAGTGGCACGAACGCTGCGCTCTTGGCGTGGGCCTGCTTGGCGAGCCGCTGATTGATGAGCGGGGAGGAGTCGCAGTCGTAGACCGACACCGGCGCGGCCTCGAAGAACGCGCTCGCGATGCCGGACGGCTCGTTGTGCAGGTGCACGCGCATCTGGTCCCACCACGCCAGGTCGTCGCCGCCGGAACGGGCGAGCAGACCGGTCGCCTCGTCCTCGTCCGGGCCGACCAGCGCGAGCGCGTTGAACTCGGTCCCGACGAGCGCCTCGACCTCGTCGAGCAGCAGCCGCGCCGCCTCGGCCGGATCCTGGATCCGCGCGAGCGCGTTGACGAGCCGCGCGACGGTGTCGAGCTCGCGGTCGCGCATCGTGACGAGCTGCTCCGCCTCGCGTGCACGCGGGCCGCTCATCACGACGACGGCGGGCTCGCTCCAGCGGCGGAGGAAGACGATCGCGGGGATGAGCGCCACGAGTGTCGCCGCGAACGGCGGCCAGACGTGGCCTCCGACAGGCGACTTGTCGTGCAGGATGACGGCGCCGAAGATCGCGGCGGGGATCGCGACCGCCGGGAACACGGAGGCCAGCGCGACGTCGGTGACCGTCACCCGTCGCCGCTCCCGCCAGAGGGTCGGCCCGAGCGCGGCGGCCACGAGCAGGTAGGCACACGCGAGCACGAACAGCGGTACCGCGTTGAAGTAGACAGCCTTGTCTGCGTGGCTCACCGGGCGATCCGATGATACGGAGTCACGCGGATTCGGCTCGGAAACCCTGTTGCCTACTACTTGGAAAGATGGGCCGGACGGCCTATTGGCATACGGACGAGACCGGTCTAGCGTGCCAGGCACTGGGCGATGCGAGCCGCGGAGCCCTGTACCTGGCCTTAGGCCCGCGGCGAGCAATGGGGAGAGCCCGTCGCCATCACCCCCCGAGCGGCGGGCCCTCTCCGATCTCTCTCTCTCTCTCTCTTCTCTCTCTTGCGTTATCCGGCTCGTTCCGCGCTGCGCAACCCGCGTACCGCCCAGATGGAGAAGAAGAGCACCAGCGCGAGCCCCGTGCCGTACGCGAGGCCGACCTCCGTGGGCTGGCCGGCCAGGAAGCCGCGCGCCGACTCGAGCACGCGGGTGACCGGGTTCACGGCCGCAACCGAATGGATCCACCCCTGCAGCAGCGCTAGCGGCACGTAGACCGGGGCGAAGAACAGCACGAGGAAGACCGGCAGCTGCATGATCGGCCCGGCCTGCATCGTCCGCAGCCGCATCGCCACGCCGGCCGACCAGAGCACGGCAGCGCCGTTCATCAGCAGGGCCAGCGTGTAGAGCCCGAGCAGGTCGACGCCGTTTCCTCCGACACGCATGCCGACCGCGAACGCGACCGCGGTCAGGAAGCTCGCGGTGATCAGCCAGCGCCCGGTCGCGGCGAGCGCGTAGCCGAGGACGATGCCGAGCCGGTTCGGTGCGGCGAGCAGCAGCCTGCGGGCGAAGCCGCTCTCGAAGTCGCGCGCGATCCCGAAGCCGGTGAAGACGCCGCCGAAGACGGCCGACTGGAGCAGGACGAAAACGAACTGGAACGCGGTGTATCCGTACGGGAAGTCGAATCCGGGCACGTTGCTGATTCGCGAGAGGCCGCCCGCGAAGGCCACGAAGAAGAAGAGCGGGAAGATGAGCGACGGCAGCAGCAGCGACGGGTTCGTGACGACGTTGTGGAGCGTCCTCCACGCCACGCCCTGGGCGACCTGGAGCGTGCGCATCAGCGGGCCATCCTCACGCGCAGGGCCCAGCTCGCCAGTGCAAGCGCCACGACGGCGATCGCCGACGCGATCCCGAAGCCGAGGGCCAGCGCCTCGCCGTCCCAGCCGGTGATGATCAGGCTCCGGACGGCCTCGAGCAGGTACGAGACAGGGTTTGCCGTCGCCGCGTCCCGGAACCAGGTCACCGCGATCAGGTTCCGCGGGATGTTCATCGACGAGATGAACAGGAAGACGAAGAAGACCGGGAACAGGCTCTGCACCGCCTCACCCGAGCCCGTGCGCAGGGCGGCGAATGCGCCGAGGGCGCCGAAGCCGAGGCCGACGAGGATCGCGAAGAGGACAATCACCACGAGGCCTACGAGGCCCGACTCGAGGCGGACGCCGACGATGTACCCGACGGCCAGGTACACGGCGACCTGTGCGATCGTCAGCACGACGACGCCGCCGAGCTGGCCGCAGAGCAGCGCGATGCCGCGCATCGGCGTCAGCGACAGGCGGTTGAGGAAGCCAGTCTGGATGTCTCGCGCGAGGTCGGTGCCGGTGTTCATGGTCGCGAAGAGCGCGCCCTGGATGAACGGCACCGCGAGCGCGAAGGCGAAGAACGAGTTCGTCGGGAAGCCGGGCAGCCGCGTCTCGGCCCTGAGGCCACCGGAGTTCACGGCGAGCAGCAGCAGCGGGAAGATCAGCGGCCCGACCACGTTCGCCGGCTGGCGGATCGTCCTGACGACGGAGCGACGGCCGAGCAGGTAGACCTGGTCGGCGAAGACGCTCACGAGTGGGCCGGCTCCATCGCCAGCCCTGCCTGCGGCTCTTCCTCCTCCTCGCCCGCCCCCTCCAGCGAGCGACCGGTCTTCGCGAGGAAGACGTCGTCGAGCGACGGTTGGTGCAGCTGGATGTTCTCGCAGCGGAGCCCCGCGGCATCGAGTGCGCGCACCGCCGAGCCGAGGCCCACGTGGCCGTCGTCGAGCCGGACGGCGACGCCCTTCGGCGAGTTGACCCGCTCGCCGAGCGGCTCGAGGATCTCGGCCGTGCGGTCGAGGTCGGCCGGGTCCTCCGGGATCGCCTCGACGGTCGGCTTGCCCACCTCCGCCTTCAGCTCGGACGGCGTGCCCTCGGCGACGATGTGGCCGTGGTCGATGATCCCGACGCGGTCGGCGAGGACGTCGGCCTCCTCGAGGTACTGCGTGGTCAGGAAGACGGTCACGCCGTCCTCGTTCGCCAGCCGGCTCACTTCGGCCCAGAGCGCGGTGCGGCTCTGGACGTCCAGGCCCGTCGTCGGCTCGTCGAGGAACAGGATCTCCGGGCCGTGCACGAGGGCGAGCGCAAGGTCGAGGCGGCGCTTCATCCCGCCCGAGTAGCCGCGCACCTTCCGGTCGGCCGCCTCCCGCAGGCCCACGCGCGCAAGCAGCGCGTCGGCACGGGGCCGGCGCTCGGCGCGCGGGATCCCCTGCAGCGACGCCTGTAGCCGGAGGTGCTCGCGGCCGGTCAGGAGCGGGTCGAGCGCGGCCTCCTGGAGCGCGGCGCCGATGTGCCGCCGCACCTGCGGGCCCTGGTGGACGACGTCGAAGCCGGCGACGCGCGCCGTGCCCGAGGTCGGCGGCAGCAGCGTCGTCAGCATGTGGACGGTCGTCGACTTGCCGGCGCCATTCGGGCCGAGGAAGCCGTAGATCTCGCCCGGCGCGACCGCGAGGTCGATTCCGTCGACCGCGCGCGGCCCTTTCTTGAACTCGCGGACGAGCTGCTCCGCCTGAATTGCCGGCTCGGTCACGCGCCGTACCTTACCAAAAGCTTGAGCTTGTCAAATACCTACCGTCTCAAGTATCATGGGCGGCAATGGCGACGACTCCGGCCCACGAGGCCCAGAAGCTCTTCTTCGAGATCGGCATGTCGCAGCGCGTCAAGGCGGGAGCGGCCCTGGCCGAGCTCGGCGTCGGCTTCGCGCAGGCGCACGCGCTCCGCATGCTGGACCCGGACGAGCCGATCGCGATGAGCGCCCTCGCCGAGCGCCTCTTCTGCGACGCCTCGAACGTGACCGGTCTCGTCGACCGGCTCGAGGCGCGCGGCCTCGTCGAGCGCCGCAGCGCGAAGAACGACCGCCGCGTCAAGGCGCTGACCCTCACCGCCGCCGGCGTGGCGCTGCGCGACCAGGTGCTCGCGGTGATGAGCGAGCCGCCCGAGGCGATCGCGGCGCTGCCGCCCGCCGACCAAAGGGCGCTGAGGGACATCCTCGCGCGCGCGGTCGCGAACCTCCACGCGACGGTCTAGACCCGTTCGATCCCGAGCTCGTCGCCGGGCTCCACGCGGTCGGCGAGCGTCTCGCGCGCGATCCAGTCCTGGTGCTCGGCCAGCTCGGCCGGCAGCGTCAGCACGATCCGGTCGGTGATCGCGAACCCGGCCTCCTTGCGCATCGTGTTCACCTGGTGGATCGCTTCGCGCGCACGGCCCTCGAGCTCGAGCTGCGCGTCGAGCGCGAGGTCGAGCGCGACGGTGAGGCCGTCCTCGCCGGCGACCGCCCAGCCCTCCTTGCCGCGGCGCTCGACGAGCACCTCCTCCGGCGAGAGCTCGTGCCCGTCCACCCGGAGCCGCCCGCCGTCGAGCTCCTCGAACTCGCCGGCCTCGAGCTTCGCGCGGACCGCCGCGAGCTCCTTGCCGAGCTTCGGCCCGAGCACCGGCAGGTTCGGCTTCACGCGCAGCTCCGTCGCCTCGACCGGACCGAACTCGACCTCCTTGACGCTCAGCTCGTCGGCGATCTCGCCCGCCTGCGACTGCGCGGCCTCGGCGCCCTGCACCACGAGCCGGCGCAGCGGCTGCCGGAGCTTCAGCCCCGACTGCGCCCGCGCCTGGCGGCCCAGCTCGACCACACGGCGCACGGCGGCCATCTCGTCCAGCAGCTCGCGGTCGGGCTCGGCGAGGTTCGGCCAGCCGGCCAGGTGCACCGACTCCGGCCCGTCGAGGACGAGCGTCCGCCAGAGGTGGTCGGCCAGGAACGGCATCACGGGCGCGACCACGCGCAGGGCCTGCGCGAGCGACCACCAGAGCGTCTCGAGTGCCGCGGCGTCGCCGTCCCAGAAGCGCCGGCGCGAGCGGCGGATGTACCAGTTGGAGAGGTCCTCGACGTACGCCTCGAAGGCCATCGTCACCGCCGGCGTCCAGTAGCGCACGTACGCGGCGTGCGTCTCGCTCACGAGCTGCGCCGTGCGCGCCTCGAGCCAGCGGTCGAGTGCATGCTCGGACTGCGGCGGCGGTCCCCAGTTCGGCTCCCAGCGCTCGACGTTCGCGTACGTGACGAAGAAGCCGACCGAGTTCCAGAGCGTCAGCAGCCGCCGCTTGACCTCCTCGGCAGGTCCGTAGCCGAAGTTGATGTTCTGGCTCGGGTTCTGCGCGCAGAACTGCCAGCGGACGATGTCGGCGCCCATCCGCTCGAACGCCTCGTTCGCCTCGATCGCGTTGCCGGTCGACTTGTGCATCTCCTTGCCGTGCTCGTCGTGGACGCGTTCGTAGGTCAGCACGCTCCGGTACGGCAGCCGGCCGGTCATCGTCATCGACATGACGCTGATCGAGTAGAACCAGAGCCGGATCTGCTCGCGGCTCTCTGAGATCCAGTCCGCCGGGAACCAGTGCTCCCAGTACGCGTGATCGGGCAGGTCGGCGCCCGTCAGGTTCTGCGCTGCGCCCCTCCCGTAGCCGTGCGGGATCCGCTCCGGGCTCTCCCAGCCCAGCGTCGAGAGCGGGACGATGCCGGCGTCGAGCCAGGCGTCGCCGACCTCCGGGATCCGGCGCGCCTTCTCGCCACACGCCTCGCACCTGATCGACACCTCGTCGATCCACGGCCGGTGCAGCTCCTGTAGCTGCTCGAGCCCGCCGGTCGCCCGCTCCTCGAGCTCCTGCCGCGAGCCGATCACGTTCAGGTGCCCGCAGCCGCACGGGTAGAAGGGCAGCGGCAGGCCGAAGTAGCGCTTGCGGGAGATGTTCCAGTCGGCCATGTTCCGCAGCCAGTCGTCCATCCGCTTCTTGTACTGCGGCGGCGTCCAGGCGACCTGGTCGTTGGCGTCGAGTAGCGGCTGGCGCAAATCCTCGATGCGGATGAACCAGTCGTCGACGACGCGGAAGACGAGCGGCGTCTTGCAGCGCCAGCAGATCGGGTAGCGGTGGACGATCGTGCCGGCCTCGACGAGCAGGCCGCGCTCGTCGAGCGCGCGGACGATCGCCTGCGCCGCGCCGTCGGTGGTGAGGCCCTCGAACGGGCCGTAGCCCGGCAGGAAGCGGCCCGACTCGTCGATCGGGGCCAGCACCGGCAAGCCGTGCACGCGCGAGAGCTCGAAGTCCTCGGCGCCGGCGCCGGGCGCGATGTGGACGATGCCCGTGCCCTCGTCGAGCGCGACCTCGTCCCACGGGACCACGCGGTGGCCGACGTCGTGCTGCGGCGGCAGGTCGTCGAAGGGCCCCTCGTACTCGAGGCCAACCAGGTCCTCGCCCTGGACGACGTTGTCGTACTTCTCCTCCGGGCTCGCGAGGCGCCAGCCGCCGTCGCGCAGGCCGTACTCGGCGTCCGGCTTGACCGCCGCGGCGACGTTCGCGGGCAAGGTCCACGGCGTCGTCGTCCAGACGACGAGCGACTCGCCCTCGCGGTCCTTCAGCGGGAAGCGCACGTACAGCGAGGGATGCTCGAGCTCCCGGTAGTTCTCCTCGCCGGCCTGCTCGTGCTGCGAGAGTGAGGTGCCGCAGCGTGGGCACCACTGCGTCGAGCGGTGACCGAGGTAGAGCCAGTCGCGGCGCCGGCATTCCTTCAGGAACCGCCAGATGTACTCGATGTTCGTGTCCGAGAAGGTGAGGTAGTCGTTGCCCCAGTCCATCCACTGGCCGAGGCGCTTCGACTGCTCCGTCATCACGCCGACGTAGCGGGCGACCCGCTCCTTGCAGCGCTCCGCGAACTCGGCGATCCCGTAGTCCTCGATCTCGCGCTTCGAGTTGAGGCCGAGCTCTTTCTCGACCTCGACCTCGACCCACAGGCCCTGGCAGTCGAACCCGTTCTGGTAGCGCTGGTCGTGGCCCGTCGCGGCGTGATAGCGCTGGTAGACGTCCTTGAGCGTGCGGCCCCAGGCGTGGTGCACGCCCATCGGGTTGTTGGCCGTGATCGGGCCGTCGATGAAGCTGAAGCGAGGGCCGTCGGCGTTCTGCTCGCGCAGCTTGCGGAACGTGCCCTCGTCGTCCCAGCGCTCGAGGATCTCCCGCTCGAGCGCGGGGTGATCGGGCACGCTCGGCAAGGGCTTGAACATCAGGCGATCGTACCGAGCGGGAACATCGGCGCCCCCTGGGGCGTTTCACTCATCCGGACACTGAGGTAGAAAGGACTTCATGGCAGACACAGTCACCGAACAGACCTTCGAGCAGGAAGTGCTCCAGAGCGACAAGCCCGTGCTCGTCGACTTCTGGGCCGAGTGGTGTGGCCCGTGCCACGCGATCGCGCCCGTGCTCGACCAGATCGCGGAGGAGCGCAACGAGCTGAAGGTCGTCAAGCTCAACATCGACGAGCAGCCCGCCGTGGCCCAGCGCTACGGCGTGATGTCCATCCCGACCCTGATCCTGTTCAAGGACGGCGAGCCGCAGGCAGCCGCGGTCGGGGCGATGCCGAAGTCGATGCTGGAAGAGCGCCTCGGCCTCGCCGAGGCAGCGGCCTAAGACCTAAGACGGCCGCGGCGGCAAAAGCCGCCCCGGCCTCTCTGGTCGGCGTCGCAAGCAGAGGTAGCTGAGCTTCATCGGCGCCGGATAGTACGAACCCGGCTGCCGATTCGGATTGCGATCTAGCTGGCGCTCTCGGCGGTGTCGATGTCGAGGTAGGTGAGGAAGGCAGCGTGCTTCGCGAGGTAGGCCTCGATCGCCGCGATCCCGTCCTCGAGCCAGTGCTGCAGCCAGTGCTCGCCCAGCTCGTCTTCGACTCGGTGCAGGCCCCGGTCGGTCATGGGTGCATGATCGGGACGCGGGCGGGTGCAGACAATGAGCCGTTCGGCCTAACTTCGCGGCGCGCGCGGCCTACTGGCCACGCTGCCGCCAGGCGGCCAAGACCAGCGGGACGTTCTCGAAGGCAAGCTCGTCTGGGCCGGGCAGCTCGTCGCGCGCGAACCAGCGCAGGCCGTCGACGTCGTCGGCCGGAGCAGGCTCGCCTCCGGTCGCGCGGGCGGTCCAGTAGAGGTTGAGCGTCGCCTCCGCGGTCGAGTCGCCGCCGTAGCGGTCCATCCAGGCGCCGAGGAAGTCCATGGGCTCGACGTCGAGCCCGGTCTCCTCGCGCAGCTCGCGCTTCAGGCCGTCGACCGGATGCTCGCCTTCCTCGAGAAAGCCGCCGGGAATGTCCCAGCGGCCCTTGAACGGATCCTCCGCGCGGCGCGCCAGGAGCACGCGGCCCTCGCCGTCCTCGACGAGGGCCCCCGCGGTCGCCTTGGAGCTCGCGTACGCGACGAACCCGCAAGCCGGGCATGCGAGCCGCTGCTCGTCGCCCCGCAGCTCCTCGCGGCAGCGCGGACAGAACCTCCACTCCGCGAGCTCGCCCACGGCGGCAAGAATAGGAGCTGCATGGCCCACGACAACCCGGAGCCGACCAAGCGGGGCGACGATGCCTAGGTTCGTCCCCGCGACCGTGACGGAGCTCTCGCGCGTCGAGCTCCTGGCGGGCCTGCCCGGCGAGAAGCTCGGCGAGATCGCCAAGCGGATGGAGCGCGAGGAGGTGCCGCCCGGGCGGGCGGTCGTCCATGAGGGCGACGACGCCGAGCGCTTCTACGTCGTGCTCTCGGGCCTGTTCGCAGTCAGCCAGGAGGATCTCGGCCCGCGCCGCGTCCTTCACCCGGGCAACTACTTCGGCGAGGTCGGCCTCGCCATGCACGTCCCGCGCACCGCCTCGGTTCGTGCCCTCACGCCGGCCGTGGTCGCGAGCTGCGACCGCGCAACGTTCGACGAGCTGCTGCGTCCGCTCTTCGCGGACGACGCTCAGCCGAGCGCGTAGACGGCGTTCGTCCCGCCGCCGAGGACCAGCACACGGCCCTTGTCGGCGACCGCGGCGGGGTCGCTCAGCGGCTGCGGCAGGTTCGCCACGCGCGTGACCGTGCCGGCGCGCGGGTCGATCGCGAGCACCTGCCTCGAGCCGCCGCCGACGAGCAGCAGGCGTGAGCCGAGCGGCGCCAGCGCGACGTGGTCGAGCGGCCGCGGGAGCGTCGCGACTTTCGTCACGCCGCGCGTGCTCGGATCGACCGCGTAGACCACTCGCGAGGGTCCGGCGACGGTGAGCCCGCCGGCGACGTAGAGCTTCGGCCCGAGCGCCGCGACGCCCGCGTACCGCAGCCCCGTCGGCAGGCGGGCCGCGACCGTCGGCTGCAGGCCCGGGTGGAAGCGGAGGACAGCGGTCGCGTAACGCGAGCCCGTGTACCCGCCGACGAGGTAGTTCGTCGCGCCGACCCTCGCGGCGCCCAGGTCGGACAGCGGCTCGCCGAGGGTTCCGGCGGGAACCGCCGTGCGGCGGTAGGGATCCACGCGCACGACCGCGTCGGTCGACACGGCCTGGCCGCCGCCGAAGAGGTAGACGATCCCACGGACGACTCCCGCCGCCGCGTCGTGCGTCGGCGCGGGGAGGCTCGCGATCCGGTGGAGGTGCGCCGCCGTCCCGAGTAGCACCTGGTCGGATGACGAGCCGCCGACGAGCCCGCCGAGCGCGACGAGCCGACCGTCCGGGAGGGCGACCGCGCTCAGCTTGGAGACCGGCTGGGGCAGCGAGCCGACGCGGTTCACGTGCACCGTTGCGACGACCGCCGGCTTCTTTGCTGCAGGCGTAGGGGCCGGAGCCTTCGCCGCGACTAGGTCGGTGGCCGGCAGGAGGTCGATCCCGTCGGGCTTGTTCAGGTAGCCCGGCGCGGTGCCGGCGATGCCGGTGTGGCCGTACTGCCACACGATCTTCTTCGTCCGCGGGTCGATCACGATCACGCGGTGGTTGTAGTCGTCGTTCGCGGCGATCAGCCCGTTTGGCCACTGAACGGCGAGCGACGGCTTCGCCAGACGGTTTGGTCCGCTCGCGGAGCCGAACGACCAGGTCACCCGCCCGCTGCGGTCGACGATCACGATCTTCCCCGGGATCGAGAACGACGCGACGAGCACCCGGCCGTTGGGCAGCAGCTGCGCGTCGGACGGGTACGGCACCGGCGCGCGGATCGACCAGAGCAGCCGCCCGTCCGGCGCGAGCCGGTCGATCCACCCGCCGATCTCGGTCACGAGTAGCCCGCCGTCGGGCAGCGGCGTGTCGCCGTTGGGGCTCGCGAACCCCCGCGGCGGGTCGTGGACACAGCTCCCGCCGAGCACGCGGGTGACCTTGCGGGCGTGGCTGATCTGGACGATCCGGCAGTTCTGGATGTCCGCGACCGTCGTGATGCCCGAGCGCAGGCGGTACGCGTCGTCGGGCGTGTTCAGGTAGCCGGGGCTCGAGCCCGGCACGCCGCCGTGGCCGTACTCCCAGACGCGCGCGTGCGTCTTGAGCGAGAGCTCGACGAGCGTGTCGTGGAACTCCTCGTTCGTGATGATCGTGCGGTACCCGGGCGTGAAGAAGGCGTCGTCGGGCCCGAGGAGCGTGGCATCCCGCCAGACGACCTTCTTGTCGGGCGAGACCAGCAGGATGCGGTTGTTGTTCCGGTCGGCGATGAGCACGTAGCCCGGCACGGTCGCGGAGTGGACGCGCGGCAGGCCGAGCGGCGAGACCAGCAGCCGTGCCCGCGAGCGCTGCTGTGTCGGCCGAGGCTGGGTGGTGGACGCGGAGCGAGTCGAGGTCGCGGTCGAATGGCTCGAGCACCCGCCGGCGACCAGCGCGAGCCCGAGCGCCGCGAGCGCCCTACGCATGCACCGTGACCTGTCCCTGGAACTGGTTACCACTGGTGAGCCTCCAGCTCGCGTGCACGACGCGGCGCGTGCCGTCCTCGGCGAGGCACTTGGCGTCGAACCCGAGCGACTGCACCTTCGTCACGCGGCCGGTACACAGCATGCCGCTCGGGAGCAGCTCGAGCTGGAAGGAGGTCGCGTCGAGCCGGTTGGGCTCGATCAGCAGGTCGGCCCGAAGCAGCGCGCGCTGGCGCCCGTTTGCGGTGGCCGCCGCCGAGACGAGCCCGCGCGTCGAGCCGACGTTCTGCACGACCTGGCCCGTGATCGGCGCGGCGAAGGCGCGGGCGTTCCACGGCTTCGGCGAGAAGCGCAGCGGCCCGGCGGCCGCGAGTACGACCGCCGCCACGCCGGCCACGGCGATCCCCGCGGCCAGCTTCGGTCCGTGGCGAAGGCGGAGCACGCCGGCCGACAGTACGAGTGCAACCGACGCTGCGAACAGCGCGAGCAGCCACGGCGTGCTGCGGTCGGTGCCGCTCCCGAGGCCGTGGATCGTCGCCGCCGTCCAGACGGCGAGGTTGAGGTAGTGCGCGCGGCGCCAGAAGGCGTACGGCAGGCGATCGCGGTAGCGGTTGGTGATCGCGAGCGCGAGCAGCAGCTCCGCCGCGACGATCCCGAGCGCCGTGTAGAGCATGCGGTACCGGGCGGTGAACGGCACGAGGATCGCCGTCAGCGAGAACGGCAGGTAGGCGTCGAGGGCAATCGTCACGACGTGGATCGCGACGAAGGTGCCCACGAGCAGTCCGCCGAAACGGTGGACGTCCTCGAGCGCGAACCGCGGCCAGCGCTTCAACGGCCTGCGGCCGGCCATCGTCATCCCGAGCGTGATCACTACCGTCAGGATCAGGTAGGCGGCGATGCCGGCAGCGCGGGCGGCGTACCAGTCGAGCGGGCTGGTCGTCAGGTGCAAACCGGCTCCGCGGGTCTCACCCTCGCGCGCCAGCTCGCGTTCTCGTGTGCACGGCCACGCGCGAGGAAGCGCCCGGGCAGGCCCCGTTCGTCGAGCCAGTCCGGCCCCTCGTCGCCAAGCAGGAAGGCAGCCTTGGCGGCGACGTCGGCGGCGAGGCAGGTCGCGCCGCAGACCGTGACCTCTTCCCACGGCGTCCTCGCAGGACGGCCGCTCCGCGGGTCGATCAGGTGGTGCTGCTCGGCGCCTGCCCGCAGCCAGCGCCGTTTCGACCGCCCGCTCGTGGCGAGCCCGCCGGCGACGAGGCGCACCGCGCCGCCGCCCGGTAACGCGACGTCGACCTCCCCGCGGGTCGCGAGGTCGCCTCCGGCCGAGACGAAGCCGTGGCCGTCGAGCAGCCGGACGGCGTCGTCCACGGCGGCCGCCTTGACGACGCCGTTCAGGTCGAGCTGCACGCCGCGCCCGAGCATGAGCACCCGGCCGTAGAGCTCGACCGTGCCGGGCCTCGCGGCCGTCCCGACCGGCTCGGCGCTCGGCTCCAGCGCGGAGAAGTCGCGGTCGTAGCCGGCCGCCACCAGGGCCGCGCCCAGCGTCGGGTCGACGAGCCCTCCGGTCTGCTCGCGCGCCCGCAGCGCCGCCTCGATCATCCGCGCAAAGAGCGGCGAGACGAGGCGCGCGCCCCGGCCCGCGTTGACGGCGTTGAGCTCGCTCCCCGGCCGGAAGCGACTGAAGACCGCGTCACGCTGCTCGAACAGCGTTCGCACCCGCGCCAGCTCGTCGGCGGTCGCGCCCTCCACGACCACCTCGCAGCCCATGGACGAGAACCGGTTCACGACGTAGCCGTCGCCGCTGACGGGTCGGCCTGGGTCGGGGCGAGGATTCCCGACTCGAGCTGGTTCTCGCGCACGATCTGCACGAACTGCTTGGGCGGCGAGAGCGCCCTCGTGGCCCGCTTGTGGTGACCCGGGTAGGCGACGCGCGCCAGTGCCGCCGACGCGGCGAAGGCAAGCACGCCGACGCCGGCGAGGATCGTCTTCGCGACGGTCGCGCGGCGGCGCGCCGCTCCGATTCGCGTCTGGGAGCTCCGGTCCATTCCGGTGTCCCAGTATGGACGGGGTTTCTTAACGCTCTCTGAGAACGTCGTCCGCCAGCTTCGGCCACGCCTCGAGCGCCCACGGGCCGAACTGGAGGTCGGTCAGGCACGCGAGTGCGACGTCGGCCTCCGGGTCGACCCAGAGGAACGTGCCGGTGCCGCCGAAGTGGCCGAACGTTCGCGGCGAGTTGCTCCTGCCGGTCCAGTGAGGCTGCTTCTCGTCCCGCAGCTCGAAGCCGAGCCCCCAGTCGTTCGGCTCCATCCGCCCGATCTCCGGCAGCACGCCCACGAGTCCCGGGAACTGGACCGACGTCGCCTCGGCGAGCGTCTCTGGCGCGACGAGCCGCGGCCGCTGTAGCTCGGCGCCCAAGCGCAACAGATCGTCGAGCGAGCCCTGCAGGCCGGCGGCCGGGGAGCCCCGCAGCACCGCCGACCCGATCTCCAGCGGCCCGAGCACCGCCGCCCGCAGGTACTCCGCGAACGGCATCTCGGCCGCCGCCCCGACGACCTCGCCCAACACGTCGAAGCCGGTGTTCGAGTAGATCCGCCGCTGCGCGGGCCTCGCGATCGGCGTAGTCCCGTCGAACGGCAGCCCTGACGCGTGCGCCAGCAGGTGACGGACGGTCGAACCGGCCGGGCCGGCCGGGCCGTCGAGGTCGAGGATCCCCTCCTCTGCCGCGACGAGCGTCGCGACGGCCGTCGCCAGCTTCGTGATCGAGGCCCACGCGAAGACCCGGTCGCGCGGCCCGTGGTTTGCGGCTTCCCGGCCGCCGACGAGGACGCCAACGGCGACATGGTCTGCGGGCCACCCGTCCACCTGCCCCAACACGTCCACAAGCTCGATACTAGGGACATGGAACGGCAGCTCGTCCCCGCCGTCTCGCCGTTCGCCGAGGCCGCCGGCTACTCGCGCGTCGTCCGCGTGGGACAGCACGTCTTCGTCGCCGGGACCGCGCCGATCATGCCGGACGACGCCGACCCGCCCCCGAATGCCTACGGCCAGGCGGCGCGCTGCCTCGCGATCGCGCTCGAGGCGATGGCCGAGGTCGGCGCCCGCGCGGACGACGTCGTACGGACGCGGATCATGCTCACGCGCGCGGAGGACTTCCCGGAGATCGCGCGCGCCCACGGCGAGGTGTTCAAGGACGTCCGCCCGGTGAACACGAGCTACGTCGTCGCCGAGCTGCTCGACCCGCGCTGGCTGCTCGAGATCGAGCTCGAGGCGGTGGTTGCCAGATGAAGCAGATCTACCCGGCGACCATCACCGGCAAGAGCTTCGCGGCGGGAGGCAGCGTGCTCGACCACAACTTCGGCAAGGGCGAGCCCTACACGCTCGGCGTCGAGGAGGAGTACATGCTGCTCGACGGCGAGACGCTCGACCTCGTCCAGCACGTCGAGGCCGTGCTCGCCGCGACCGAGGGCGACGAGCTCGGCGAGCGCGTCAACCCGGAGCTGATGCAGTCGGTGCTCGAGATCGCGACGCCGGTCTGCCACTCGCCGGCCGACGTCGCGCGCGAGCTGCGGAAGCTGCGCGCCTACGTCACAGAGCTCGCGGCCGGCCAGGGCATGCGCGTCGGCTCCGCCGGCACGCACCCGTTCTCGCTCTTCGAGCGCCAGCGGATCACCGCCCGCGACCGGTACCGGCACCTCGTCGACCAGCTCCAGTACGTCGCCCGGCGCGAGCTGATCTTCGGGCTGCACATGCACGTCGCAGTCGACGACCCCGAGCGCGCGGTCCAGGTCGTCAACGGCCTGCTCGCGCACCTGCCGCAGTTGCTCGCCCTCTCGGCCTCGTCACCGTTCTGGCGCGGCGAGCTGACCGGCCTCGACTCGAGCCGGCAGATGGTCTTCGCAGCCTTTCCGCGCTCGGGCCCGCCGCCGCGCTTCCGCGACTACGCCGACTACGCGGAGGTCGTCGGCCAGCTCGAGAAGACCGGCTGCATCGCGGACTACACGCACATCTGGTGGGACATCCGGCTGCACCCACGCTTCGGCACCGTCGAGATCCGGATCTGCGACGCGGTCACGCGGCTCGAGGACGCGGTCGCGCTCGCCGCGTACTGCCAGGCGCTCGTGAAGCTCTACTGCGAGCGGCACGCCGTCGGCGCCGAGATCCCGTCCTACCACCGGATCCTGACGACCGAGAACAAGTGGCTCGCTGCCCGCTACGGGCTCGAGGCGCCGGTGATGGACCTCGCGACAGGCCGCCGCAACCGCGTGCCGGTCGCCCAGCTGATCCGGCGGACGCTCAAGGAGATCGAGCCGCACGCGCAGGAGCTCGGCTCCGACCGCGAGCTCCAGGGCATCCGCGAGATCCTTGCCCGCGGAAACGGCTCCGACCGCCAGCGCCGAGTTTGGAACGCGAACCGCGACATCGTCGAGGTGGTCGCGGAGATCGCCGACGCGACCGAGCAGGCCGCCGTCCCCGCGTAGCGATGGATCCGCGGACCGAGCTCGTCGGTCGCGGCTACGACGCGATGGGCGAGCGCTTCGCCGAGTGGCGCGACCGGATCGTCGGCGACCCGCGCCGGGAGTGGGAGGACGAGCTCGTCTCGCGGCTACAAGACGGCGCACGCGTGCTCGAGCTGGGCTGCGGCGCAGGTGTGCCCGACACGCAGCGTCTTGCCGCGCGCTTCAGCGTGACGGGCGTCGACGTCTCGGCGGAGCAGGTACGCCGGTCCCGTGCCGCGGTTCCCGGAGCCAACTTCCTCCACGCGGACTTCACCGCGCTCGAGCTCGAACCGGAGTCCTTCGACGCCGTCGTCTCGTTCTACGCGTTCAATCACGTGCCGCGCGAGCTGCTCGCGCCGACGTTTGCGCGCATCCGTGGCTGGCTCGCCCCGCGCGGCCTGCTGATGACCGCGCTGGGAACGAGCGACACCGAGGCCTGGACGGGCGAGTGGCTCGGCGCGCAGACCTTCTTCTCGAGCTTCCCGCCGGAGATGAACACGCGCCTCGTGCGCGAGGCGGGCTTCGAGATCCTCCGCGATGAGCTCGTGACCTTCCGCGAGCCCGACGGCGACGCGACCTTCCAGTGGGTCCTGGCGGTGCGGGACTGAGGCAGCTCAGGTGATGTGGTCGCCGCGGCTGGTACGGCGGAACCCGGACAAGAGATCCCGCCGTACCTGCAGCGGCAGGCGCGGTCAGCCGCTCACGACCAGCCGGGCGGTGCCGCCGTCGCTCGGGCTCGCGGTTCGCGTCCCGCCGAACGAGGCGTGCACGCGCCAGTGGCCGATCGCCGGAGGCCGCCACGAAATGCCCGTCCGCCCGTTGCCGCCGAGCCGGAGCCGGTAGAGCCGGTAGAAGTGCCAGCCGCTCAGCGGGTCGAAGCGGTCGATCTCCAGCCGCACCGCCCCTGTCGGGCTGAAGCTCACGTCGACCCCGATCGCCACGGATGCGCCCGCGGAGACCGTCGCGCTACGCGACCCGTTCACGAGCACCGACGTCGTCGTCAGGCCGCGCTCGAGCAGCGAAAGCCGGTAGCGGCCGTGGGCGCCGTCCTCCGCGCGGACTGCGACGAAGTACGTCCCCGAACCGAGGCCCGACGTCAGCGGACCTGGCCCGCCGGAGGACGAGATGCGGCGGCCGTTCTCGTTGAGGACGATCAGCCGCGCCGACGCGGGCCCCCGCAGCGTCAGCGTGACGTCGCTGCGGGCGTCGACGCGGAAGCGGTAAAGGTCGACGACGTCGATGCGCGTCCCGGCAAGCGTGCCCGTGCGCGTCTGCAGGTTCCGCAGCAGCAGCCCGGGAGCGGCGTCGTCCGGGCCGGCCGCCGCGGCCTGGAGGTGGTAGCGCTGCCGGCCGGGGCGCTGGTCCGAGGCGGTCACGAGCAGCGAGTACCGTCCGGTGCCGCCGAAGCCCGGCGTGTAGGTGAAGTACCCGCCGCACGGGAGCAGCTGGAGCGGCGACGCCCCCGCGAACGAGCGCGTGCCGGGCGCGAAGAGCGCGAGCGCGATGCAGCGGCCGCGCGCCGGCGAGAGGTTGATGCGGTACTCGACACCGGCCCTCATCCGCAGCGACCACGCGTCGTCGAAGTCCGTGATGGGCTCGACCCACGACGCCACGCCCGCCCGGGGCAACGCGCGCCCGGGCGCCTTGGAGGTGGGCTCCTGACGGAACATCGTCAGGCGGAAGCGGCCGTCGTCGGACGTCCGCTCACGGCCGACCATGATCAGGTAGTCACCGCCGCCGCTCGTGAACGAGAGCGCGCCGCGGCCGTTGTCGTCGGTGGGAGCGCAGCCGACCGGGACGAGGCGCGACCGCACCGCCCGGTACACCGAAACGACGGCGTCGAGGTTGTCGAGCGCGTTGACGCGGAGGACGATTCGCCCGGGTTGCGCGCCGGCCAGCCGGTACCAGACGGTGCCATGGACGCGCCCGCAGTCCGTGCGCGGGTCGGTCGCGTCGTCGGTGGCCCCGACCGTCGTCCCGGAGACGGTCGCTGGCAGCCGTGGGACTGCCGTCGCGCTCGTCCGGCCGTCGTTGGGCGGTGGATTGAGGGGGGTGGCCGACGGCTCTGCGAGAGCCGTGGCCGGGAGTGCGAGAAGGGCGATGAATCCTGCGACGGTTGCCAGCCTGCGCATGGCGAACCTCCTTCGGGTGGGGTGCCGCAACCGTCTCGCGCTCCGGCAACGCCTCGGTCACGCGAGCGTAACCGTTCTGTGACAGACCGGCGGCCCGAGACGCCGGCTCAGCTCAGCTGACCTGCGCCAGCTCGTGTTGCGTCCGCCGGAGCCGTTGCTCGCGCCGCGCGAACGCGCTCACGACCTGCGGGTCGAACTGGTGGCCGCTCTGGCGGAGGATCTCGTCCACGGCGTCCTCCCAGCTGAGCCGGGGCCGGTAGGGCCGGTCGGTCGTCATCGCGTCAAGCGCGTCGGCGACGGCGAAGATACGCGCGCCCCTCGGGATCTCGTCCTCGGCCAGGCCGTCGGGATAGCCGCCGCCGTCCCAGCGCTCGTGGTGCGAGCGCACGACCTGGAGCCCCTCGCCGTCGAGCAGCGGCACGTCCGCGAGCAGCTCGGCGCCGATCAGCGGGTGCTGCCGCATCAGCCGCAGCTCGCCGTCCTGGAGCGGGCCGGACTTGTCGAGGATCGAGTCCGGGATCCCGATCTTGCCGATGTCGTGGAGCAGAAAGCCGTACTCGAGGCTCGCATCGTCGAGCAGGCCCGGCTCGACGGCCTCGGTCAGCTCGAGCGCGTAGCGATGGACGCGGAGCGCGTGCTGGCCGGTCGCCTCGTTCCGTGCCTCGAGCGCGTCGGTGAAGGCGGTCACCGTCTGCCGGTAGGCGTGCTGGACCAACCGGCGCTGCGCGCGCTCGACCTGGACGACCTCCTGCAGGTCGCGGGCGTACGCGAGCAGCTGGTCGGCGCTGGCCGCCTCCGCCGTGCGCAGCGGCAGGACGTCGCCCTCGAGCAGCCGGTCGATCAGACCGAGCAGGTCGAGCGGGCTGAACGGCTTGCGCAGGAGGGCGTCGGCGCCGGCCTTCAGCGCCTCCTCCCCGCTCGTCTCGCCGCCGGTGAGCAGGATCACGCGCGGCGAGCCGTACACCGGCTTCTCCTTCAGCTCGCGGCAGAACGCGAGCCCGGTCATCCCGGGCAGGCCGACGTCGAGCACGACGAGCGACGGGCGCCAGAAGCGTGCGAGGTCGGCCGCCTCCTCCGCCGAGGCGGTCTCCTCGACGGCGCACTCGTCCGCGGCGAGCGTCGTGCGCAGGAGCACTCGCAGGCCCGGATCGTCGTCGACCAGCAGCAGCCGCCGCCGCGTCGGTACCTCGAGTCCAGGCAGCGATCCGAGCGGATCCGGAGCGGGGACCTCGGCCTCCCGCCGGGACGCGCGGCCGAGGCGCGCCATCGCCCTCCCCCCGAGCAGCGCGACGGCGAGCGAAACCGCGAACCATGCGCCGAACCCGATGACGCTCCAGACGGCCCAATCCGGCAAGACGTGCCTCCAAGCCTGCTAACCGGCAGGCGGCGGGCCGCAACTCGTTGTCGATGGTAGCTCTAACCCTGGGCGATTGTCGCGAACTTGTCCTGCAAATCCCTCATTCGAGGGACGCCGGGGAACCGACGCACGATGCGGCCCGACCCGTCATCATCCAGTCGCCATGGGTAAGCAGACCGTCGGGGGGTTGCTGGCACTGGCACTCCTGGCAGCGACCTCCGCCACCGCAAGCTCAACGACACAGACCGCACGGCCGACGCTCGCGCTCACACACCGGGCGCCGCTCGTCGTCCGCGGCGCGCACTTCTATCGCCACGAGCTCGTCCGGCTGAGCGCCGTCTCCGGCACCACGTTCGCCGCCGCGATGGTGACGTCCAGCCGCACTGGTCGGATCGTGGCGCGCTTCGACTACACGCCGCCGATGTGCCTCCGGCTCGTCGTGCAGGCGACCGGGCGGCGCGGCGACCACGCCAAGCTCGTGGTCAAGCCGCAGACGGGCTCGACCGGCGTGCCCTGCGGCCTGTAATGCGTCGCGGTCTCTAGCCCCAGACGGCGAAGTCCAGCCCGAGGTACTCGCCGCTGTCCTCGCCCAGGTGGACGCCGGGAAGCTGGCGCGCGGTCGTCGAGAGATCGATTTCTGCACCGCCGTCGGTGTCGATCGCGAGCACGTCGGCCACAGAATCCGAGTAGAGCAGCCAGGGGCCGCGCCAGACCATCGTCACGAGCCAGCCGCACCCGGCCCAGTCGTCTTGTAGGCGAGCAACACGCGCTCCCAGTGTGTCTCCCGGCCGCAGCAGGTAGACGTCCTCGCCGGCTGTGCCCCCGGGCGCCGGCCGCACGAGCTCCACTGCGACTGCGATGCGATCGCTCGTCACGGCAAACGTCGGCCAGCCGTTGGTGAGACCGGCCGGATCGGCCGGATAGCTCATGGCCGCGAACACCGAGCCGTCGCCTCGGAGAACTGCGAGGCGCTTGGGCGAGGAGATCCCGATCATGTTCCGCGGAAGTACCTGCAGCGTCGGGCGAACGCCGAAGCCGAGCGATTCGAGGTTGCCGAGAGCCTGCCTCGAACGGCCGTCGGTGCGGACGAGAGATCCAGAGGCGCTGACGTAGACCACCGTTCGGCTCGCATCGTCGACCAGGAAGTCCCGGACAGAACGTGCGATTACCTGCGGGTGGGTGCCGCCGCGATCGCGAACGGCGAGCTGCCATTCGCGGTGACGCCGTTGCACGCTGAGCAGGTCGCCGCGGTTCGTCCAGCTCAGTGCGCCCTCGCTCCAGCCCACGGCGTGCTCGTGACCTCCGAGCCGCGAGACCCAGAGGCGGCCGCGCATGAAGCTGAAAGCGAACGCGTGCTTGCCGAACGCGACGGAGTCGAAGTCCGACGCCGGGGAGTTGAAGCGACGCTGCGAGCGCCAGCGGACGGTTCCGCGCTGGATGAGCACGACGTGTCCAGCGCGCACGTCGACTTGGAACGGCGACCGAGACGACCAGGGAGACTTGGCCGACCGGCTGCGAGCGACGGCTCCGTCCCCCGCCGCACGATAGGCGCCGCACGCCGTCCGGAAGACGACCGGCACCGGCAGTCCCTTGGGCGCCAGCGGCAAGGCCGACGCACAGTTCGAGGCCGCGGCCGTTGTCGGCGCAAGTGCCGTCGCGACGGCCGACACGAGAAGGGCGATCACGATTCCACGGCGCACGCCCTCACTACGGAGGCGGACCTAACCGAGGTCCTTATTCGTATTTCCGTCCATGGACCTCTTCGCGAGGCGCCCTCGTATAGTCGGCGAATGGCGGGCTCCGGCCGCGACGAGCGGGCCTGGGTGCGGCGGGCGCAGGCCGGGTCGGTCTCGGACTTCGAGGCGCTGTTCCGCACGCACTGGGCTTCCGCGTACCGCGCCGCCTACCTCGTCGTCCGGGACGCCGCCGCCGCCGAGGACATTGCCCAGGAGGGCTTTCTCGCGGCGATCCGGGCGCTCGACCGCTTCGATCGCCGGCGCCCGTTCGGGCCGTGGCTGCACCGGATCGTCGTCAACCGCGCGATCGACTGGGCGCGTGCCCGGGCGCTGCGGCCCGAAGCGCCGCCCGTCGACGGCCCCGCATCCGACCCGCCCGAGCACGACGAGCAGCTGCTGCAAGAGCTCGGGCGCCTCTCGCCTGAGCACCGCGCCGTGATCGTCCTGCGCTACCTGCTCGAGTACACGCCCGGGGAGATCGCGGAGTTGCTCGAGCTGCCGCGCGGGACGGTCAACTCGCGCCTGCGCCGCGGGCTCGACGCCCTGAAGGAGCGGCTCGAATGAGGTTCTGCGCACCCGGGGAGCGCGAGGCGGAGGACCGGGCCTGGGAGGTCGTCCGCGCCGCGTACGAGCAGCGCGAGCCGGTCTCATGGCCCCGGCGCCACTGGCAGCCGGTCGTGGCGGTCGCCGTCGTCGCCGCAGTCGTCGCAGCGGCCCTCAGCCCGCCGGGCCGCTCGGTCGTCCATTCGCTGCGCGAGGCGGTCGGCGTCAAGCAGGCCGAGCAGGCGCTGTTCTCGCTGCCGGCGCCGGGCCAGCTGCTCGTGACGAGCCGCGAGGGCGCGTGGCTCGTGCACGCGAACGGGTCGAAGCGCCTGCTCGGCCGCTACCGCGACGCGAGCCTTCTCGCCGCACGGGCTCTTCGTCGCGGGCACACGCGCGAACCAGCTCGTCGTGCTCGACCCGGAGGGCGGCATCCGCTGGACGCTCGCGCGCCCGGCGCCGCGCTTCCCGGCCTGGACGGGGACGCGAACGGACACCCGCATCGCCTACCTCTCGGGCGGCCAGCTGCGGATCGTGGCCGGCGACGGAACGGGCGACCATGCCCTCGCCCGCGCCGCGCTCGTCGCGCCCGCGTGGCGGCCGGGCCCGGGCCGCGTGCTCGCCTACTCCGACGGCCGGAGCGCAGTCGTCCTCGACACCGACAGCGGCACCGTCCTGCGGCGGCTCGAACCGGCGCCGACGAAGCTCGCGTGGTCGCGCGACGGTCGGCTCCTGCTCGTGTTCACGCCGCACAGGACCCGCGTCTACGCCGGCCGCCGCGTGGTCGCAGCCGACGACCCGTCGGACGCGACTTCGGACCGCGACGCAACCTTCGTCGGCCGCAACGACGTCGTTGCCGCCCGTACCGCGGGCAACGGCAGCAGCGTCTTCTCGCTCGTCACCGGCCGGACGCTCTTCCGCGGAACCGGCGTGTTCGACCAGCTCGCGTCCTCGCCCGACGGCCGCTGGCTGCTGGTCTCGTGGCCGACGGCGAACCAGTGGGTGTTCGTCCGCGTGCACCTGCGCAGGATCGTCGGAGTCGCACGGATCACGCAGCAGTTCGGCCGCGACGCGCGCATCGCGGGCTGGTGCTGCGGGTAGCGTGCGCCTGTGCTGCGCGGGCTGGTCGTCGCTCTCCTCGTCCTCGCCTCGACGGCGGCCGCCGCACCCCAGAGGCAGCAGTCGATCGTCGTCGGCCACTCGGTCCGCGGCCGGCCGATCGTCGCGTACGAGCGCGGCGACCCGACGGCGCCCGCGACGCTCGTCGTCGGCGTCATCCACGGCACCGAACCGGCGGGCCTGCGCGTGATCGCGCAGCTGCGCCGGATGCCGCTGCCGCCGCACGTGCACCTCTGGCTCGTCCCGACGGTCAACCCGGACGGCCTCGCCGCCGGCACCCGGCAGAACGTGCACGGCGTAGACCTGAACCGCAACTGGCCCGTCGGCTGGGTGCACAACGGCGTGCCTTGGGACGGCTACTACTCGGGCCCACGGCCGCTGTCGGAGCCCGAGAACCGCGCGATGCGGGCCTTCATTCTCCACATCCAGCCCGCGCTGACAATCTGGTACCACCAGCCTCTCGACGAGGTCTACGGCTCCGACCCGCACGTCGCCGTCCTGAAGCGCTACGCGCGCCTGAGCGGCCTGCCCTACCACCACCTCGCCGCGCCGCCCGGAGCGGCAACCCGCTGGGAGCGCCGGCAGTTCCCGCGCTCGCCTGCGTTCGTGGCCGAGTTCCAGGCCGGCTCGATCTCGACGGCAACCGCACGCCGCAACGCGTCTGCCGTGATCGCGCTCGCGCGGGCGCTGCCGTAAGCTCGCACCCGTGCTCCAGGTAGGCGAGCGGGTACCGAACGTGCGCGTGTGGATGGCGCCGCGCGAGGAGGTCTCGCTGCGCCACCTCGCGGCTGAGAAGCCGCTACTGCTCCTCTTCTACCTCTTCGACTGGTCGTCGACCTGAACGAACGAGATGGAGCTCCTGCGTGACAGGAGCGCAGAGTTCGAGGAGGCGGGCGCGCAGGCGATGGGGATCTCGCGCGACTCGCCCTGGACGCACATCGCCTGGATGCAGGCGCTCGACCTCAACTTCCCGCTGCTCTCCGACTGGAACGCGGAGACGGTTCGCGCGTTCGGCGTCGCCCATTCGTTCCGCGGCTTCGACGACGTCGCCGAGCGGACGGCCTTCCTGATCGACCGGGGCGGTACGGTCCGCGGCGCATGGCGGTACGAGGCGGCAGAGGTGCCGGACTTCGACGAGCTGCTCTCGGCCGCCCGGGCCTTGTAGCGCTTCTCGTCGCGCTGTACCTCGGCGCGGGGCTGCTGGCGATGGCGCCGCAGCTCGACCACTTCGGCTCGCGCTTCCTCGCGCGGGAGACGATCGTGCCCGGCGAGGCGGCGGCCGGCGACCACCTGCAGGCGGAGTACCACCTCTGGCTCGTCGGCGACCAACTCTCGCACGGGAACGCGCCGTGGCGGGACCCGTACACGTTCCGGCCCGAGAGCCCGCCGCGCTGGAACTTCGGCGGCTGGCCGTTCGGGCTGCCGTTCTGGCCGCTCGACGCGCTCTTCGGGCACGTGCGCGCGTGGAACGTGTTCCTGCTGCTGAGCTACCTCGCGGCCGGGGGATTCACCTACCTCTGGCTGCGCGAGCTGTCGCTGCCGGTGGCCGCGGCGGCGCTCGGCGGCTTCGTCTTCGCGCTCGAGCCGTACCGCGTCGCACAGAGTGCCGGCCATCTGCGCGGCCCGGTCTCGGCGCTACTGCCGCTCGCGCTGTGGGCGCTGGAACGCGGCCGGCGTGGCTCGTGGTGGTGGTACGCGGGCGCCGCAGCGACGCTGGCCTCGATCCCGTTCTCGGACGTCCACCTCGCGCTCGGGGCGATCCCGTTCTTCCTGCTCTACGCGCTCTGCCGCCGCGCCTGGGGCGGCGCGCTCGCGGTCGTGCCGGCCGTAGCTGCGGGCCTCGTCGTCGGGCACTTCTCGGCGAGCGGGATCGGCGCGGGCGGCCGCTCGCTGCGCGAGGTCGCGCACTACTCGGCGACCGGCCTCGACTTCGTCACGCGGCACCCGCGTCACGGGCTCGAGAGCTTCGTCTTCCTCGGCTGGCTCGTGCCGCTGCTCGCGCTGGCAGGGCTGGTGCTGCTCGTCCTCGCGCGCCGGTGGTGGCTCGTCGTCGTGCTCGCGCTGGGCGCGCTCGTGCCGGTGCTGCTCGCGCTCGGGACGCACTTTCCGCTCTACTCGACGCTCTGGCACCACCTGGCGCCGCTGCGCTACCCACGCGTGCCCGAGCGGCTGATGCCGGTCGCGTGCCTCTGCCTCGCAGCGCTCGTGGCGTTCGCCGCCTCGCGCCTGCGCTGGATCCTCGTGGCGGTGCTCGTCGTGCTGGTCGCGGCCGACCTGCGCGTGTCGATCTACGACGCGGCGGCCGCCTCCAAGGGCACGGCGGCCTACAAAGGCCTGATGGCGCCGGGCCGCCTGCTCGAGCTCCCCGTGCTCCACCCGAACGTGCAGCTCGGCAGCGTCTACCTCTGGTACGACCAGTTCGCGCGGCGCGAGCGGCCGGGCGGCTACTCGACGATCGCGCCCGATGCCGCGGCAAAGCTCTCGCTGCGGCTGGCCGAGCTGAACTGTGGCGACTGGCGCCCCGGGGACGCCACGCTGCTGCGCCGGCTCGGCGTACGCTACGTCGCGTTCCACCGCGGCCTCGCCGGAGACACCGGCTGGTTCGCGTGGCGCGAGCTTCTGCGGCACGGCTTCGGGCAGGTGAGGCGCGGCGACGGCGTGACGATGACCGAGCGTGGCCGCTCGGGCGGAACCTCACCGGTCCCCGAGCCGACCCGGCGCGTCGTCTTCTGCGAGGGCTGGAACGGCCAATCGCCGCGCTACAGCCACGCGGCGTTCTGGGCCAAGGGGCCGATCCGGGTGCAGCTCTCGACGCGCAAGCCCGTTCGCGTGACCGTGACGGTCGACGGCCGGCGCGTGCACGAGGAGCGCGTGACACACCCCGTCGAGGGGCGCGTCGGGTCGAGCGGCTGGCACCTCGTCGGCATCGACGTCGCCAGCGCCGCAAACGGCCTGCGCGTGCTAGCCCGGCCTACGCGCTAGCGCGTAGTGCGCCTGGAGCACGACCTCGCGGGGCCGTTCTCGCCGACGAGCCGCGCCGCCTCTACGATGCCGGGCCCGGTGCGGCAGGCGATGTCGAGGACACGCTCGCCCGGCTGCAGGCCGAGCCTCGACACCGTTCGCCGCGAGAGGTACTGCCAGAACTCCCTCGACGCCTCCTCGTAGACGCGCGAGGCCACGTCGTAGGTCTACCTCGCGTCGAGCTCCTCCACGCGACTACATGCCCATCGCGTGGTACCCGCTGTCGACGTAGAGCGTCGTCCCGGTCACGTTGCGGGCGTGCTCGGAGAGCAGGTACGCGCCGGCTGCGCCGACGTCGTCCGCGTCGATCGGGCGGTGCAGCGGCGAGCGTTCCTCGACGATCGACTCCATCGTCGGGAACCCCGCGATCGATCGTGCGGCGAGCGTGCGCACCGGGCCCGCGGAGACCGCGTTTACGCGGATGTTCTTCTGGCCGAGGTCCCACGCGAGGTAGCGCACGGACGAGTCGAGCGTCGCCTTGGCGACGCCCATCACGTTGTAGTGGGGCACCGCGCGCTCGCCACCGAGGTAGGTCATCGTCAGGATCGAGCCGCCGCCCGCCGCCTCCATCAGCGGCTCCGCCAGCCGCGCGCACGCGACCAGCGAGTACGCCGAGATGTCCAGCGCCATCCAGAAGCGCTCGCGCGGCGTATCGGTGAAGCGGCCCTCGAGGTCCTCGGCGGCCGCGAAGGCAACCGAATGCACGAGCAGGTCGAGCTGCCCGCCGAACGCCTCCCCCACCTCGCCGAAGACCCGCTCGAGGTCGCCGTCCGAGCGGACGTCGCACTCGGTCACGAGCGGCGAGTCGACGGACTCGGCGAGCTCGCGGACACCCTTCTCGATCCGCTCGCCCTGGTAGGTGAAGGCGAGCGACGCCCCGCCCTCGGCGAGCCGGCGGGCAATCGCCCAGGCGATCGAGCGCTTGTTCGCGACGCCCAGAACCAGGCCGCGCTTGCCGTCGAATTGCCCCATCTGGGCGAGTCTAAGTCCTCCGGTTTCTGCGGTAGGCTCCTGTCCTTGCGCCGCTACTTCTTTCTGTTGCTGGTCGCGGCGCTGCTCGTCCTCACGACTGCCGTCACCGCCTCGGCCGACCTGCGGCCGATCCGCCTGCCGCGCACCGGCGACACGACGCTCCAGCGCGTCCGCCACGGCGTGATTCGGATCCCGCGCGGCCAGCAGCAGGCACGCATCCGCGTGCTCGTCGGGCTCCGCCTCCCGCCGCTCGCCCAGGCGTACGGCCCCGGCCTCTTCGCCTTCGGCCCGCGCAAGAAGCTCGACATCGCGAGCCGGTCCTCGCAGGCGTACCTCGCGCGCCTGTCCCGCGCGCAGGCCGTCGCCGCCCGCCAGATCCGCCGCGCCGTCCCGAGCGCGCGGATCTCGTACCACTACCGGATCGTCCTCGACGGCATGACCGTCAGCCTGCGCTACCGCGACCTGCCGCGGCTGATGGGCGTCGGCTCCGTCCAGAAGATCTACCCGAGCGCGCGCTACCACCTCGACACGAACAAGAGCCCGGCCGTCATCCGCGCGGACACCTTCTGGGCCAACACGGGCGGCCGCGGCCAGGGGATCAAGATCGGCGTCGTCGACGACGGCGTCGACCAGTCGAACCCGTACTTCGACCCGACCGGCTTCACCTACCCCTCGGGCTTCCCCAAGGGCGGCAAGAAGTGGACGACGCCGAAGGTGATCGTCGCCCGCGCGTTCCCCGGGCCCGGCTCTGGGCGCCAGGGGCGTCTTGCGCTGAATCCGACGGACTCCTTCCACGGCACCCACGTGGCCGGGATCGCGGCCGGCGACGCCGGAACGGTGGCGCCTGCCGGCAGCAACAGCCTCTTCGGCCCCGGGCACCCGCAGACGGTCGGCCTCTCAGGCATCGCGCCACGCGCGCAGATCGGCAACTACCGCGTCTTCGACGTGCCCGTGCCGACCGGCGGCCTGGACGCGTTCACGCCCGAGATCGTGCTCGCCTTCGAGGCGGCCGTGAACGACGGCATGGACGTGATCAACTTCTCCGGCGGCGGCCCCGAGATCGACCCGTCCAGCGACGCGCTGATTGACGCGCTCGACAACGTCGCCGACGCGGGCGTCGTGCCGGTCATCTCGGCCGGTAACGACCGCGACGACTTCGGCCTCGGCTCGGTCGGCTCGCCGAGCAACGCTCCGGCGGCAATCTCGGTCGCGGCGGTCTCGAACCTGCACGTGTTCGGCTCCGAGCTTCAGGTCACCGGGCCGGGCGCGCCCGCGAGCCTGCAGCAGATTCCGTTCTCCTACAACGTCGACGTGCCGGCCTCGTGGGTCGCGGGCCAGACGCTGGTCGACGTCGGCACGATCCAGGGCACGAACGGCCAGCCGGTCGAGCGCCACCTGTGCTCGCCGCCGGGCTTCGACCCGAACGACCCGCGCTTCACCTCGCTGCCGTCCGGCTCGCTGAGCGGGATGGTCGCGCTCGTCTCCCGCGGCAGCTGCACGTTCGCCTCGAAGGTCGAGCGCGTGCGCCAGGCGGGCGGCACCGGAATCATCGTGGTCGACAACCGCGCCGGCGAGGCGAATTTCATCCCGCTCCAGCTCGCCTTGCCGGGCGGGATGATCAGCGACCTCGACGGGGCGAACCTGCGGGCATACCTGGCTGCGCACGCCGGCCGCACGACCTTCGCGGCGACCGCGGTCAGCGACCCTAAGGAGATCCAGACCGGCCGCAGCGGAGTCATCACGAGCTTCTCGTCCGCCGGCCCGACGAACTTCGACCACCTCTTGAAGCCGGACGTCGCCGCGCCGGGCGAGAACATCCTCTCCTCGAGCGTCAAGGGCGCCGCGGGCGACAACTTCATCGTCCTCGACGGCACCAGCATGGCCGCACCGCACGTCTCGGGCGCGGCGGCCCTGCTGTTGCAGCAGCATCCGGCGTGGACGCCCGAGGAGGTCAAGTCGGCGCTGATGACCTCGGCGCAGCCGGCGTGGGGCGACACCGCGCGGACGAAGGAGGCGTCGGTACTGCTCGAGGGCGGCGGGCTGATCGACGTCGCCGCGGCGAACGACCCGAAGCTCTTCGCGGAGCCGTCGTCGCTCTCGTTCGGATACCTGAACGTCAACGGCCGCGCCGCGCGCAAGCCGCTGCTGCTCTCGCTGACCGACGCCGGTACCGGCGGCGGCACGTGGAACGTCGCCGTGCAGCCCCAGGCCGCGACCGCAGGCTCGTCGATCGCGCCGGCGACGTCGTCCGTGACGATCTCGCCCGGCGGGACGGTCGACCTGCCGATCGTCGCGACGGGCTCGAACGGCGCGCCTACCGGCGACGACTACGGCTTCGTCGTCCTCACGCGCGGCAGCGACCAGATCCGCGTCCCGTACTACTTCTCGCTGCAGGATCCGCAGGTCGGCCGGGCCCCGCGCGTCACGATCAAGCCGTACCAGCTCGGCGACACGAGCAAGGGCACGAGCTACGTCAGCGAGTACCGCTTCCCGCTGTGGCCCTTCGGCCCGCCGCCGGACTACACGGGCAAGCCGTTCGACGAGAATGGCGCCGAGCACGTCTACACGGTGCGTGTCAGCGAGCACGTCGCCAACGCCGGCGTGGCGGTGGTGGCGTCGGCGCCGAACGCCCTCGTCGAGCCGTGGTTCCTCGGCTCGCTGAACGAGAACGACGTCCAGGGCTACCCGGGCACGCCGCTGAACGTCAACGGCCTGACCTTCGAGTACCAGTTCGACAACCAGGCCGCCGCGGTCGACTTCCCGCACGAGGGCCGTTACTTCGTCTCGGTCGACTCGCGCGCCGACCCGTACACGGACGAGCCGCTGCGCGGGGCCTACCTGCTGCACTCGTGGCAGAACGACGTCACGCCGCCGCGGTTCAGCTTCCTGACGAAGGTCGTGACGCCGGGCCGGCCGCTGCTAGCTGCCGTGGCGACCGACCGCGGCTCGGGCGTCGACCCGCTGTCGCTGGTGATCGGCTACAAGAACACGCTCCTGCTCGCTGCCCTCTACGACCCCGTCACCGGCCTGATCCTGTGGCCGCTCGACGGCGCGCCGAAGATCACGCTCGGCCGGACGCCGCTGATCGCCGTCGCCTCGGACTACCAGGAGTCGAAGAACATCGACCAAGCCGGGAACATCCTCCCGAACACCGACTTCCGCTCCGTGCGGCTGCGGGCGGTCGCGCGGCCGACCCTGACGTGGCTCCTGCCGCGGCCGAAGGCATGCGTCGCGAAGACCGAGCCGCTGTTCGTGATCGCCGGCGCGTCGCACGGCGTGCGCTCGGTGAAGTTCTTCGACGGCAAGCGGAGGCTCGGGACGGTCACGCACGGCAGCGAGGGTCTCTTCTCGCTGCAGTGGCGCACCGCGAAGGCGAAGCGCGGCCGTCACGTGCTGCGGGTGGTCGTGAGTGACCGGCGCGGCGCGAGAGCCGCCGCGACCCGCGTCGCGCGCGTGTGCCGCTAGCCGTCGTCACCGGCGGCTCGAGCGGGATCGGCGCCGCAATCGCGAGAGCCCTGCGCGGGCACGGCTGGGAACTCGTGCTGCTCGCGCGGCGCCAGGAGCGCCTGCGGCCGCTCGCCGAGGAGCTCGGCGCCGAGTGGGAGCTCTGCGACGTCGGCGACCGCGAGGCCGTCGACCGAGTCGCCGCCGCGGTGGTCGAGCGCCACCCGCGCGTCTCGCTGCTCGTGAACAACGCCGGCATCCCGGGCCGCGGCACCTTCCTCAGCTCGACGCCCGAGCGGATCGAGGAGGTGACGCGCACCAACTACCTCGGCGGCGCCTGGTGCGTGCGCGCGTTCCTGCCCGCGCTCGAGGCAGCCGCGCCCTCGGACGTTGTCAACATCGTCTCGGTCGCCGGCACGGTGGCGACCGGGTCCGGCGGCCCGTACAGCGCCTCGAAGCACGCCCAGCTCGCCTTCTCGCGCTCCATCTCCGCCGAGCTGCGGCCGCGCGGCGTGCGCGTCCACACGATCCTGCCCGGTTTCGTGGAGACCGAGGGGTTTCCGCAGCGCAGGAGATTCGGCCCGCGCCTCGGGACGCTCGTGGTCGAGCCGGAGCTCGTCGCCGAGCGCGTGCTCTCGGCGATCGACCGCGACCGGGCGGAGATCTTCGTGCCGCGCTGGTACCGGATCGCGCCGCTCGCCCAGACGCTCGCGCCGCGGCTCGTGCGGAAGCTCGCAGGACGTGGCATCCGCCCGGCGGGGGACTAGGATGCACCATGGCCGACGCGCCTGCCGCCGCGGACGTCGTCGCTGTCGCCGAGTTTCGCTCGGCGCTGCGCCGGTTCATGCGCATCTCCGAGCGCAACGCGCGCGGGGCCGGCCTCACGCCGCAGCGGTACCTGCTGCTGCTGATGATCAAAGGCGCTCCCGACGGGAGCCAGCAGTCCACGGTTACGGAGCTGGCCGAGCGTCTGCAGCTGGCTCAGAGCACCGTCACCGAGCTCGTCGGCCGCGCCGAGGAGACCGGTCTCGTCGAGCGCGAGCGCTCGAGCGACGACGGGCGGATCGCACACCTCCGCCTGACGCCCGAGGGCGAGCGGCGCCTGGCGGAGTCCTTCACCAGCAACTCGGCCGAGCGGAGCGCGCTCCGGCAGGCCTTCGCCCACCTGGACGTCGTCGCCTAACCTGGCGGCGTGCGGATCGACTTCCTGTTCTGGCGCGACTGTCCGTCCCACCCCGAGGCCCGCGAGCTGCTCCGCGAAATCCTGGCGGAGCGCGGCGTCCATGCCGATGTCGTCGAGCGCGAGGTGCTGACGCAGGAGGAGGCAGACGAACTGGCCTTCCCCGGGTCGCCGACGATCCGCGTCGACGGGCGCGACGTTGATCCCGCCGGCGCCGGCGCACGCCCGGCGCTGACCTGCCGCATCTATTACCTGCCGGACGGGCGCGTCTCGCCCGTCCCTTCCCGTGAGCAACTCGAGGAGGCGCTTGCATGAGCACCGCTCTCGGAGCCGAGGCTCCGCAGTTTGACCTGCCCGGCGTCGACGGGCAGGACCACTCGCTCGACTCGTACGCCGATGCCGACGTGCTCGTGCTCGTGCAGTCGTGCAACCACTGCCCGTACGTGCAGGCCTGGGAGGGCCGGCTCTCCGCGATCGCGAGCGACTACGCCGGCCGCGGCGTGCGCGTCGTCGCCGTGAACTCGAACGACGCAGACACGTATCCCGAGGACTCGTTCGAGGAGATGCAGAAGCGGTCGCAGGCGCAGGGCTTCGCGTTCGATTACCTCTACGACGAGCCGCAGGCCGTCGCGAAGGCGCTCGAGTCGGAGCGCACGCCCGAGGTCTTCCTCTACGACGGCGACCGCCGGCTGCGCTACCACGGCGCGATCGACGACAGCCGCGACGAGACGTCGGTTTCGCAGCGGTACCTGCGCGACGCGCTCGATGCCGTGCTGTCCGGGCAGGATCCGCCGGTGGCGGAGACGCCGCCCGTCGGGTGCACGATGAAGTGGCGCTGAGGGCTTAGCGCTTCTCTAGGAGGTACCAGCCGAGCTCGGCGGTATAGCCAACCGGGGCGAGCGCCTCGGCGCGCTTGCGCTCGTCGCCTTCGCAGGCGGCGAGCTCGAGGTAGGCGTCGAGGTCGCGCGGCTCGCGCTCCTCCTCGCTGCGCAAGAGCACGAGCCCGTTCGACTCGAACAGGCCGCGGAGGTCGACGTCGGCAAGCACCCGCGCGGTCGAGGGGTCGCGCGCCCGCTCGAAGGCGTTCAGCTGCGCCGCCGCGGCGGGATCGACCGGCGCGAGCTGGTCGACGACCAGCAACCTGCCGCCCACTCGCGTGACGCGAGCGAGCTCCGCGACGGCGAGCTCCGGCCGCGCCACGTGATGCAGGGTCCGCAGGGAGCCCGCGAGGTCGAAGGAGCCGAGCTCGAACGGCAGGCTCGTGACATCGGCCTCGACGAACTCGACGTTCGGGAACCGTTCGCCCCGGCGCCTTCCCTGCTCGAGCAGCTCCGGCACGAGGTCCACGGCGACCACTTCGCGGACGTGCGGCGCGAGCGCGAGCGCGAGCGCGCCGGCGCCGCTGCCCGAGTCGAGGGCGCGTTCGTCGCCGGTCGGCGAGACGAACCCCAGCACCTTCTGCTCGAGCTCGGCCGCGCGCGCGTCCTGCAGCGCGGCGAGCCGCTCAGCCGTCTTCGCGAACCGTTCCTGCGTGGCGTCGTGCATAGTCGAGCGCGTCCTCCCTGCTGGCGATCGTACCGGCCGCCCGCTCCTCGTCGATCTCCGACAGGAGGCGCCCGATCTCGGGGCCGGGCGCCAGGCCGAGCTCGTCGCCGCGGACGAGAGGCTCGCGCGGGTCCGAGCTGCGTGCCTCCTCGACCGCGTCCCTCAGCTCGAGCGCATCGACGAATGCGAGCGCCTCGAGCGCCCACGGCTCGGTCGCGCGGCGGAAGCGGTGGATCGAGCGGGCGTCGTCTCCCGGCGGCTCCGCGCGGCGCAGCGCGGCCTCGAAGCGCCGGAGCTCGTTCGAGACGGGGAGCGTTCGCAGCCGATCGCCGAAGACGGCCGCGAGCCGGTACTCCGGCGAATCCCAGCGCTCGAGCCGCCCGTCGACCGAGCCTCCGAGCGGCGCCAGCAGCCCGAGCTCGTCGAGTCGCCGGTACCCGTTCGGCGAGAGCCGCAGCAGCTCCGCCAGCACTCGCTCGCCCGCGGGCTCCGCGACGAGCGCGGCGTCGCGGCGGATCAGCTCCTCGGTCTCGGGCACGATTCGGAAGCGCTCCAGCTCGGCCTCGAGGCGCACGGCCCGCAGCAGGCGCAGCGGGTCGTCACGGAAGACCTCCTCGTTGATCGCGGCGATGCGGCCGGCGGCGAGGTCGCCGAGCCCGTCGTATGGATCGACCGTCTGGTCGCTGCCGACCCGCTCGGCGATCGCGTTGATCGCGAAGTCGCGCTTGGCGAGGTCCTCCTCGATCGAGCCCGGGAGCGGGGTGAAGTCGACCGTCCGCCCGTCCTCGAGCACGACGCGCCACGCGCCGTGCCGCTCCGAGAGCAGGAAGGGCACGCCGCCGACGCGCCTCGCGAGCCTCCGCGCGGCCTGCTCCGGCTCGCGGAGCGCCACGTCGAGGTCGAGCAGCGGCCGGTCGAGCGCCCGGTCGCGCACGGCGCCGCCGACGATCCACGCGTCGTCGCCGGCGAACAGCTCTTCAATGAGCTCACGCATCGACGACGACCCGGCGGGCGCGGCGGGTGTCAGGGTTGATCCCGCAGGTCAGCTCGTAGTTGATCGTGTCCGCGACGCGCGCGTGCGCCTCGGCGAGAACGCCGTGGCCGAGGATCGTCACCGGCGCGCCGGCCGGCTGCTCGCCCTCGAGCTCGACCGCGAACGCGTCCATCGAGACGACGCCGACCACGCGCCGCGGCTCGCCGCTCACGCGGACCTCGGTGCCGGTCAGGTCGCGGCGGAAGCCATCGCCGTAGCCGACGGGGACGACCCCGATCCAGGTCGGCCGCTCCGCCATGAAGCGCCTGCCATAGCCCGTGCTCTGGCCGGGCTCGAGGCGCTTGACCTGCGCGAGGTAGCTGCGCCACGAGAGCGCGGGCTCGAGCCCGTCCGCCGCGGGGTCCTCGCCGAACGGCGAGAGGCCGTAGAGCGCGACGCCGCAGCGGGCCGCGTCGAACCGCGCCGAAGGCAGGCGCAGGGCCGCTGCGCTGTTGGCGACGTGGCGCATCAGGTCGGCGTAGGGCCCGGTTGCCGCCCGGAACCGCTCGACTTGCTCCTCGGCGAAGGCCGGGTCGGAGTCGGCCGTGGCGAGGTGGGACATCAGCCCGACGACGTCCGGGCCGAGGCTCGGCAGCTCCGACAGGCCCCAGCGGCCCATCCCCGTGTCGAGCTTGAGGTGCACGCGCACGCCCTCGGGCAGCTCCGCGTCCCACCACGCGAGCTCGAGCCGGGCCTCCCGCGCCTCGGCGATCTCGCGGCTCGACGAGGTCGGGCCCATCACCACGATCCGCGCGAGCCCGAACTCCGAGCGGAGCTCGAGCCCTTCCGCGACCGTCGCCACGCACAGCGCGCCCGCGCCCTCATCGAGCACGGCGCCCGCAACGTCGACCGCGCCGTGGCCGTAGGCGTTCGCCTTGACGACCGCCCAGAGCTGTGCACCGTCGAGCGCCCGCAGGAGCGTCCTGGCGTTGCGCCGCACGGCGCCGAGGTCGACCGTCAGCTCAGACCGGTGCATCGAGCACCAGCGGCAGCGCGCCGATCACGTCGCTCGCGACCGCGCCGGCCTGCGGGATCGTCCTCGACGCCAGCTGCTGCGCCGCCGCCGCTGCGGCCGCAGCCGTCCTGGCGTCCAGCTTCTTGGCCAGGAAGGCCGCCACGATCCCCGTCAGCACGTCGCCGCTGCCGGCGGTCGCCAGCGCGGGCGTGCCGAGGGCGACGACGAGCACGCCCTCCTCGCCCGGCGAGGCGACGAGCGTGTCCGCGCCCTTGAGCAGGCAGACGCAGTTGAACGTCTCCGCAGCGCGCCTGACCGCCTCGATCCGGTGCGCCGCGACCCAGCTCGACTGCACGCCGAGCAGCCGAGCGAGCTCGCCTTCGTGCGGCGTGAGCACGGTCGGCGCCGAGCGGCTGAACGGCTCGAGGTCGTGGAGGCCGTCCGCGTCCACGACGGCCGGCCGGTCGAGCTCCTCGAGCAATCGCCGCACCACCTCACGCGGGCCTTCGCCGCGCCCGAGCCCGGGGCCGAGCGCTAGCGACCCGGCCTTCGCCGCGAACTCTGCGATTGGCTCGATCGCGCGCGGCGAGATCTTCCCGTCCTCCTCCGGGCACGGCAGCTTCACGGCCTCGAGCAGCCGCTGCTCGAAGACCGGCAGCGTCGAGTCCGGCACGGCGACCGCTACATAGCCGGCGTCGGCGCGGAACGCCGCCTCTGCCGCGAGCGACGGTGCGCCGGTGAGGCCGCGCGAGCCGCCGACGAGGAGCACCGTCCCGGCCGTGTACTTGTTCTGCTCGGGCCGGCGGCGCGGGACCTGCCCGAGGATCGCCGGAGTCACGAGCTTGTGCGCCGTCTGCCGCTGCGTGAGGCCGATGTCCGCGACCACCACCTCGCCGGCGTGGAAGCGGCCCGGCGCGACCTCGAGGCCGACCTTCGGGCCGTGCATCGTCACCGTCACGGCCGCGTCGACGCACGCGCCGGCTATCTCGCCCGTCGAGGCGTTCACGCCCGAGGGCAGGTCGACCGCCACGATCGGCTTGCCCGTCGCGTTCATGGCCTGGATCGCGCGCGCCGCGTCCTCACGCGGCTCGCCGTGGAAGCCGGTGCCGAAGAGCGCGTCGATCACGACGTCGGCCTCCTCGACCGGCGCGTCCTCGGCCGTGCGTGCCGCCTTCCCGGCCGAGTCGAGCACTTCGACCGCGATCCGGCCGTCGCCGCCGTTCGCGCCGCCGCCGCACACCGCCACGAAGCGCGCCGCGTCCGGGTAGCGGCGCATCGCCTCCTCCGCGACCGCGCGCCCCGCGCGCGCCATCAGCTCGTCGACGTCATGGCCGGCCTCGGCGGCCTTCATCTCCTCGGCCGTGTAGAGCGGCTCGAAGCTCATTCGATCAGGCACACCGCCTGGGCGAGCTCGCGCGAGTGCGTCATCGAGAGCTCGATCCGCCCGGCGCCGACGCGCTCGGCCCAGGCCTTCGTCGAGCCGGACAGCTTCACGCCCGGCTTCGGCCGGCCGGCGATCTCGATCTCGCGCCAGGTGAAGCGGACGCCCGAGCCGAGCGCCTTGCCGACCGCCTCCTTGCCGGCGAAGCGCGCGGCGTAGTGCTGCGGCGGGTTCGGCTTCGAGTCGCAGTAAGCCCGCTCCGCTTCCGTGAAGCAGCGCTCGCGGAAGCCGGGATAGCGCGCGAGCGCCCGCTCGATGCGCGGGATCTCGATCAGGTCGACGCCCACTCGCATGGGCGACAGCCTAGAGGCCTTTCTCATTGACGCTTCGCTTCCGGCTCGCGATGGGTGGCGCGTGACAAGGACGCAGGGTGCATTCGCAGCCGGAGGCTACGGGTGCACCCGAGGACGCCGCTCACGCGCCGCGCAGCGGGGGCCGGGAGCACAAGGCTTCGATGGGAAAGGCCTCTCCGATTAGTGGGCTGTTTCGATCCAGCCCGGTAGCGCGGCGATCGACGTGATGATGCCGTCTGGCTGGACGCGCGCCACTTCGGCCACGTCCGGCCGGAACTTGCCCGTACGCACGAGCACCGTCTTGAGGCCGCACCCGTGCGCGCCGGCGATGTCGACCTCGATGTCGTCGCCGACCATCCAGGTCAGCTCGGCGTCGGAGTCGAGCGCGTCGAGCGCGGCCTGGAAGTAGGCGGGACTCGGCTTGCCGAGCACCGTCGCCTCCGTCTCGGCGGCGTATTCGAGGCCCGCGACGAACGCCCCGGAATCGAGCAGCGGCCCGCGCGCGGTCTGCCACCAGCGGTTCTTGTGCAGGCAGTAGAGCTCGGCACCGGCCTGCAGCTCGGCAAATGCCCGCGCGAGGTTCATGTAGCTGAAGACCTGGTTCGTCTCGAAGCCCTCGTCCGCGCCGCCGATCAGCACGGCGTCCGCGGCCTCGCCGACGAGCTCGACGCCCTCGAACTCCTCGACGATGTCGGGCATCGTCAACGCGAGCACGCGCTTCCCCTTGAGGGCGTGCGCGGCCGCCGTCGGCGTCGTCTGTAGCTCCGTGTCGTCGAGCTCGATTCCGAAGCCGCGGATCTGGTCGGCCAGGCGCCGGCGCGAGTGCGTCGTGTTGTTGGTGACGAATCGGAGCCGGTGGCCGTTCTCGCGCAGCTGCTGCACGGCCTCGGCGGCACCGGGGATCGGAGTGCCGGAGACGTGGAGCACGCCGTCGACGTCGAGGAGAATGCCCGCCATATGGAGCGCGAGTCTATTCGGGTGACGCGGACGGTTTCGATCCCGCGGAGCGAAGTGGAGCTGCGCTTCTCGCGCTCGAGCGGCCCCGGCGGGCAGCACGCACAGAAGAGCGACACGCGGGTGGAGGCGGTCTTCGACGTCGAGGGCTCCTCGGCGCTCTCGGACGCGCAGAAGCGGCGAGTCGTCTCACGCGTCGGGCCGGTCGTGCGCGCCGTCGCACAGGACGAGCGGAGCCAGTGGCGCAACCGCGAGCTCGCGCTCGAGCGGCTGGCCGAGGCGCTGGGAGACGCGCTGCGCGTGCCGCGGCGGCGGCGCGCGACGAAGCCGACGAAGGCCGCCGTGGAGCGGCGGCTCGACCAGAAGCGGCGCCGCGGCGAGACGAAGCGGATGCGCCGGCCCCCCGATTGAGCCGGAAGTTCTTACGGCCGCCTTACGGGTCCCTTACGAGCGCCTAATCGCCCCCTGACATCGGGCGCCGACCATTCGGACGACCTCCTCCCTACGCACAAGGAGCGTTCGATGAGAAAGCAGATCCTGTTCGGCGCCCTCCTCGCCGTCGCGATCCTCACGGCCGGAGCCTCGGCCAGCCTCGCGGCGCGCACGAGCGGCAACGTCCTGTACGTGTTCAACGGCCGCATGCTGGCCGACGCCGGCAGCGGCTCGACCATCGGCGTCGACGTGAACGGCGGCAACCGCCTCGCCCTGAAGAAGCTTGTCGGCCAGAGCGACAGCGCGAACTTCGCTGTCGACGCGAACACGCAGTACCTCCGCTGGTCGCACGGCGTCCCGACGGTCGTGACCGAGTCGAACCTGCTCGCCGGCGACCGCGTCAGCGTGCGGGTGATTGCCGACCGCCACGCCTCGCTCGCGCAGATCGAGGCAACCGCCGCACGGCGCGTCGCGGACTCCGGCCAGGCCGGCCGCTTTCCGACTCAGCCGCTGTGGCTCTTCCGCGGCACGCTCGACGCACCGGCCGCGGGCGGCAAGCTGACCCTGCACATCCGCGACGGCAACCTCCGCGCCCTCCGCGGCATGCTCGGCCAGCCGCTCGACCAGACGTTCCGCTACGACGGGCACACGATCTTCGTGCTCTGGCAGGGCCGCGTCCCGACGGTCATCTCGCCCGGACAGCTGCACGTGGGCGACTCGATCTCGGTGCGCATCCGCGCCCCGCGCGCGTTCTCGCTCGCCCAGGTGGAGCAGGTGCCGGCGAACCACGTCGGCGACCACGAGCCCGCAGCTTCCTCGTAGTCCTGCACCTGCTCACGAGAGAGGCCGCGCCGCCCGCGGCCTCTCTCATCCCTCTACGCGAGAGATGAAGCCGCGGACTAGGTCGAACGTCTTCTTCGGCTCCTCGGCCTGTGACATGTGCGAGCTCTCCTCCATCACGACGAACTCGGAGCCGGCGATCGCGTGGTGCGCCGGCTCGACCGTCGCCGGCGTGACCTCGTCGTAGCGCCCGCAGAAGAGCAGCGTCGGCACCTGGATCCGCCCGAGCTGCGGCGTCACGTCCCAGTCGCGAATCGTCCCGATCACGTGGAACTCCGACGGCCCGTTCATGTGGTGGTAGACCTCCGGGTTCCCCTCGAGCACCGCGAAGCACTCGACCAGCCAGTCGGGCCACGGGTCGGCGCGGCAGAGGTGCCGCCGGTAGAAGACGTCCATCGCCTCGGCGTACTCCGGCGAGTCCGTCGTCCCCGCCGCCTCGTGCCGCCGGAGCGTCTCCTCGACCTCGGGCGGGAGCTCCGAGCGCAGTCGCGCGACCTCGGGCATCCAGGCCGGAACCGACGGGGGCGAGCTCTCGACGATCAGCGAGACGAGCCCGTCCGGCTGCGTCGCCGCGTACTGCATGCCCAGCATCCCGCCCCAGGAGTGGCCGAGCAGGTGAATCCGGTCGAGCCCGAGCGCCTCGCGCACGACGCCGACCTCCTCGACGTAGAGCTCTGGCGTCCACATCGACGGATCGTGCGGCTCCTCGACCGCCGAGTTGCCCGCGCCGAGCTGGTCGTAGAAGACGACCTGCCGCTCGTCGGCTAGCGCCTCGTACGGCTTGACGTGCAGCCAGTTCGCGCCCGGGCCGCCGTGCAGGCAGAGGAGCGGTACCGCGTCGCCGTTCTCGGGGCCGACCGAGCTGTACCAGGTCTCGTAGCCTCGGAACGGAATCCGACCTTCCGTGTCCACGAGCCCGGTTATATCTAGGCTGGACCGCGGAATGCGCGTCTGGGGGTCATTCGGCGGCGGCCGCGACATGGCCGTCGATCTCGGAACGGCGAACACGCTGGTGTTCATCCGCGGTCGCGGGATCGTGCTTGACGAGCCGTCCGTGGTCGCGATCTCGGAGGAGAACGGCAAGGTGTACGCCGTCGGCGCCGAGGCAAAGCGGATGATCGGCCGGACGCCGGCCTCGATCCGCGCGACGCGGCCGCTGCGCCACGGTGTGATCGCAGACTTCGAGGTGACCGAGGCGATGCTCCGCCACTTCATCACCAGGGCCGGCGGCTCACGCTTCGCCTTCGCGCGGGTCGTGCTCTGCGTGCCGAGCGGGATCACCGACGTCGAGCGCCGTGCGGTCGACGAGGCCACCCGGGTAGCAGGCGCGCGCAGCGTCTACCTGATCGAGGAGCCGATGGCCGCTGCGATCGGAGCGAACCTCCCTGTCGCGGACGCCGTCGCGAGCATGGTGATCGACATCGGCGGCGGCACGACCGAGGTTGCGGTCATCTCGCTCGGCGGGATGGTCGTGTGGGAGTCGATCCGCGTCGGCGGCTACGAGATGGACGACGCGATCGTCGACGCCGTCAAGAGCACGCATAAGCTGCTGATCGGCCAGGAGACCGCGGAGGTGGCGAAGATCGAGATCGGCTCGGTCTCGCCTTCCGACGACGCGGCGGAGACGACCGTCGCCGGACGCGATCTCGTGACCGGGCTGCTTCGGCGCGTGACCATCTCCGGCCTCGACATGCGGCGTGCGCTGGAGGCGCCGGTCGGCCGAATCATCACGGCCGTCAAGGACACACTCGAGCGGACGCCGCCGGAGCTGGCCGCGGACGTCGGCGAGCGCGGCATCGTGCTCGCGGGCGGCGGCGCGCTGCTGCGCGGCCTCGCCGAGAAGCTGCGCGACGAGGTCGGCCTGCCGGTGCAAATCGCCGACTCACCGCTGACCTGCGTCGCCGAGGGCGCCGGCCGCAGCCTCGACGAGCTCGAGACGCTCGACCGCGCGGCGAAGGCGCAGCGGAAGAGCCGACGCCGCTAGCGCAGGCGCGCCAAGATGCGCTCCACGGTGCTGCGGGGCGCGGGCGATGGCGCGGCGAGGAACGCCGACAGGCGGTCGGCTTCGTCCTCGTCCAGCGAGACCGCCGCCTCGGCGACACTGTCCGGGCTCCAGACGCTGAAGCGGACGTGCGGGTCCTCGGTCAGGTAGCGCGAGACGCGCAGCGCCTTGCCCGCGTCGCGCGGATGGGCTCGGAAGAACTCGACCAGCTTGCGCCGCTGCGGCATCGCGCACCAGGGGCAGAAGCGGTACGCCGCCTCGAGCTCGCCCCCGCACTCCGCACAGACGCGCAATGCTGCCTCCTGTAACCCGAAAGAGTGATCTTCGCAGAGGGAGCGCAGGTTTCGCCAGGCGGCGGGGTTCTCATTACCTGTTCCCCAACCGAAGGAGACCGCGGTGCCGCCCGCTCGCGCCCTCATCGCCGACGACCACGAGGTGTTCGCGGAGACTCTCCGTCTCGGCTCGTGGCTTGCGTGCGGCAAGACCCTGCTCGGCGTTACGGCCGCGCGCCTCGCGGCCGCGACGCTCGTCGTCTGCGCGGTGGTCACGGCAGCGGTGCCGAGCGTGCGCCACGAGCCGCTGCGCGTCGAGGCCGCGCCGGTCACGTACCCGACTGCGAAGCCGGTGACGTTCGTCCCGAGGCGGACTCCGGTCGTCGTCACGGCTCCGCACTCGAGCCGAAGCCCCGCCGCCGTCGTCCGGACGGCGCCGCGCCCGATCCGTCCGGCGGGCGCGAAGACGCCGACACCCGCCCAAGCTCCGGCTCGCGCTCCAGCTCCCACACCCACTCGTGTTCACGCTCACGCTCCCGCTCCCGCTCCCGCGCCGCGGGCCGCGCCGCCGCGGCCGGCGTCGCCCGAACCTGCCGCTCCTCCCGCCACTCCGCCGGCGGCCGAGCCACCGCCGGTCGAGGCGCCGACGCCGGTCGTCCCGCCGCTGCCGCCGCTGCCGCCGGTGCCGGCCCCAGGGCTGCCTAACGTGGAGCTGCCGTCTCTGCCGCTCGGTCCGTAGCCGCCTCGAACTTCGCGCGACAGCCCGGCCCGCAGAAGAAGTACCGCCGCCCGTCGTGCTCGAGCGAGACCGCCTTCGAGCGGTCGACGGTCATCCCGCAGACGGGGTCGCGCGCGCCGCGCCGGAACGTGAGCGCGAACAGCGCGACGAAGACGAGCGTGAAGACGATGTTCAGCACCGTCGTGTAGTTCCAGGTGATCGCCCGCTCGGTCACCGACGCGATCGACGGGCGCGTCGTCGGGATCAACCCGGCCCAGCCGAAGATCCCGTCCACGGCGAGGGCTGCCAGGACCATCGCGCCGAACATGATCGCGACAAGCTTCGCGGCCAGCCGCCAGCCGTAGTAGCGGCCGTAGATCAGGACGAGCGGGATGATGATCAGGTCGGCGTAGATGAACGCGATCACGCCGGCGAACGAGATCCCGCCGGCCCAGAGCACCGCCGCGAGCGGGATGTTCCCGACGGAGCAGACGAACGACAGCACAGCGACGAGCGGGCCGACGAGCACGTTCTCGAGCACCTGCACCCAGCCGCCGGTGCCGGTCAGGAAGAGGGCGTTGAAGAAATCCATCGGCAGCAGCGCGATGAACCCGGCGATCACGAAGCCGAGGGTGATCTCCTTCCAGAGCATCTGCCAGTCGCCGCGGAAGTTGTGCGCGACGTCCGACCAACCCTCGAGCGAGAGCCGCCTCGAGCCGGCCGCGGAGTGGTGCTGGTGGCCGGTGTCGGCAGCGCGGGCGCGCTCGCGCGACTGCTCCTCCTCGCGGCGAGAGACGACGAGCGTGACCGCGACCCACATCAGCACGATCAGCAGCAGCCCGCCGACGAACTCGGCCAGCGTGAACTGCCAGCCGAGGAAGATCCAGAGCACGATCCCGATCTCGAAGACGAGGTTCGTGGACGCAAACTGGAAGGCCATCGCCGCGGCGAGGCTCGCGCCCTTCTGGAAGAGCGACTTCGCGATCGCGACGGCCGCGTAGCTGCAGGACGACGAGGCGGCGCCGAGGCCGGTCGCGAGCGCGGCCGTGCGGCCGCCGCGTCCGCCGAGCGCGTGCTCCATCCGCGAGCGCGGTACCCAGGCCTGGACGATTCCCGAGAGCAGGAAGCCGAGCACCAGCGCCCACCAGACCTCCCACGCCATGCGGAAGGCGTTCCAAAGCCCGTCGCCGATCTGTGCCAGCACGTGCACGCAGGTGACGCTAGCGCGCTAGCGCTCGGTCGCGACGCGCAGGCCGAGGGCGACGAGAGCAAGCCCGGTGACGGCATCGAGCGCACGTCGTAGCTGCGGACGCCGCAAGAGCCCGGAGGCCTTGGCGACCGCCAGCGCGTAGAGGCTCAGCCACGAGAGCGTGAGCGCCGCGAACATGAGGCCGAGCGCGAGCATGCCCGCGAACGACGACGCAAACTGAGGCAGCAGGCTCGTGAAGAAGACGGCCATCCTCGGGTTGCCGACGTTACTCAGGAGCCCCTGGCGCGCGGCCGGACTGCGGCGGCGCGGAAGCCGTTCCTCATGCGGAAGGCCGCGCAGCGCGGCCGCGAGCGCCTGCGCGCCGAGGACGACGAGGTACGCCGCCCCGGCCAGGCGGATCGCGGTGAAGAGCGGTGCCGAGGCAAGCAGCAGCGCGGCGAGCCCGGCGCTCGTGGTCAGGGCCCAGGCAAGTTGGCCGCCGACGACGCCGACCGCGGTCCCGATGCCGGCGCGCGTCCCGCCGAGGAGCGTGTTTCTGATCGTCAGCGCCGTGTCCTGGCCCGGCGTCACGATCACGACCGCGGAGACGCCCAGGAACGCGGCGAGCTGCGCGGCACCCATCGGCTACTCGACGGTGACGGTCTTCGCGAGGTTGCGCGGCTGGTCGACGTTCAGGCCGCGCAGCCGCGCGATGCGGTAGGCGAGGAGCTGCAGCGGCACCACGGCGAGCACCGACTGCAGGAAGGCCGGCGAGCGCGGGATGTAGATCACGTCGTCGGCGTGGTGCTGGATATCCTCGTTGCCGTCGGTCGCGATCGCGATCACATGCGCGCCGCGCGCACGCGTCTCCTGGATGTTCGAGACGACCTTCTCGTAGATCACCTTCTGGTCGATCGCGACGCAGACCACGGGCGTGCCCTCGTCGAGGAGCGCGATCGGCCCGTGCTTCATCTCTCCGGCCGAGTAGGCGTCGGTCGGGATGTACGAGATCTCCTTCAGCTTGAGCGCGCCCTCGAGTGCGACCGGCAGGCCGATGTGGCGGCCGAGGTAGAGGAAAAACGGCTTCTCGTAGAGGCGCTGCGCGATCTCCTCGACCGGATGGTCGCCGTCGAGGAACGCCTCGACCTTCGCCGGCAGCTCGTAGAGCTGGTCGAGGATGAACTCGATCTCGTCCGGCGGGAGCGTCTTGCGCACCTGCGCCAGCTTGAGGCCGATCAGGGCAAGCAGCGCGACCTGCGCGGTGAAGGTCTTCGAGGCGGCGACCCCGATCTCGAGGCCGCAGCGCGTGTAGAGCACCGACTCCGCTTCGCGCGTGATTTGCGAGCCCATCAGGTTCGTGATCGCGACGGTGCGGGCGCCGAGGTCGCGCGCGAGCTTGACTGCGTTGACCGTGTCGCGCGACTCGCCCGACTGCGAGATCCCGATCACGAGCGTGTCCTTGGAGAGCACCGGGTTGCGGTAAATCCACTCGCTCGCGATGTCCGGCTCGACCGGCAGCCGCGCCCACTCCTCGATCATGTAGCGGCCGACGACGCCGGCGTGGTACGAGGTGCCCGCCGCGACGACGACGATCCGGCGGAGGTTCTGCAGCTCGGTCTCGTTGAGGCCGAGGCTCTCGAGCACGAGCTCGCCGTGACGGATCCGGTCGCCGAGCGTCTCCGCGAGCGCCTCGGGCTGCTCGTAGATCTCCTTGAGCATGAAGGTCTCGTAGCCGCTCTTCTCGGCGGCGTCGAGGTCCCAGTCGACCTCGACCACCTCGCGCTCGAGCTCGCCGGACTCGACGCAGACGAAGCGCGCGCCCTGGGGCGTGATCAGCACGATCTCGCCGTCCTCGATCAGCTGGATCGAGCGAGTCTCGCCGATGAACGCCGCTGCCATCGAGGCGAGGAACATCTCGCCGTCGCCGACGCCGACGAGCAGCGGGCACTGGCGTCGCGCGCCGACCAGCTCCTCGGGATGGTCGTGGTGGATGACGACGAACGCGAAGTGGCCCTCGAGCTCCTTGTACGCGGCGCGTGTCGCCTCGAGCAGGTCGCCGTCGTAGTGGCGCTCGACGAGGTGGACGACCACCTCGGCGTCGGTCTCGGTCGAGAACGTGTGCCCGTCGGCGGCGAGCGACTCCTTCAGCTCGCGGTAGTTCTCCACGATCCCGTTCAGGACGATCGCGATCTTCCCGCCGTCGCAGCCCGTGAGCGGGTGCGCGTTCTGCATCGTCACGGCGCCGTGGGTCGCCCAGCGCGTGTGGCCGAGCCCCGTCGTCGCCTGCGAGCCGTTCGAGCCGGCCTCGCGCTTCAACTCCTGGAGGTTGCCCACCGCGCGAACGTAGTCGAGCTGGCCGTTCTCGCGGAGGGCGATCCCGGCGGAGTCGTACCCGCGGTACTCGAGCCGCTCGAGCCCCTGGAGCAGAAGCTCCTTACAGGCCCTCTGGCCGACGTATCCGATGATCCCGCACACGCCGAAACCTCCCTGAGAACGCGAAAGGCCCGGCTGCTTCTCCCGCCCGTCGTCGGGCCGGTCAGCCGAGCTCTCGTCTTACGAGAGCGGAGATGGTAGCACAGGCCTCTGCGGCCTCCTGCTCGTTTTCGGCCTCGGCCAGGACGCGGATCACGGGCTCCGTGCCCGAGGGGCGCACGAGCACCCGCCCGCGGCCGTCGAACCGCGCGTTCAGGCCCCTGACGGCCTCTTCGACAACCTCCGGCACCTCTAGCTGCGCCACGCGGATGTTCTCCTTCACCTGTGGGAACCGTGGCATCACCGCCGCCGCCTCCTCGAGCGTCCGGCCCTCGAGCGCACCGCACAGGAGCAGCGCCGCCGCGAGGCCATCGCCGGTCACGTGGTCGCGCAGGTAGACGATGTGGCCCGACTGCTCGCCGCCGAGCAGGCCTTGCTCGCGGCGCAGCGCCTCGAGCACGTAGCGGTCGCCGACGTCCGTCGTGACGACGCGGACGCCGTGCTCCTCGGCGAGCCGGTGCAGGCCGAGGTTCGCCATCACCGTGACGGCGACGAGCTCGACGCCGAGATGCAGCATCAGAATCGCGAGGATCTGGTCGCCGTCCACGACCTGGCCGCGCGCGTCCACGGCCAGCATGCGATCGCCGTCCCCGTCGAACGCCACGCCGAGATCGGCGCCTTCGGCCACGACGGCCGACTGCAGCGCGGAGAGGTCGGTGGCGCCGCAGCCGACGTTGATGTTCGTCGCGTCCGGGTCGGAGCCGATCGTGCTCACGTCCGCGCCGAGGCGCTCGAACGCGGTCGGGGCGATCCCGGAGTAGGCGCCGTTCGCGCAGTCGACGACGATCTTCACGCCGGAGAGGTCGGTGCCGTAGCGCTCGACGATGTGGTCGAGGTAGCTGTCGGTCGCAACCTCAACGCGGTCGATCTGCCCGGGCTCGCCCGTGTAGGCCGCGTCGAACAGCTCCTCGATCTCCTCCTCGGCCTCGTCGGTGAGCTTGCGCCCGTCGCCGTCGAACAGCTTGACGCCGTTGTACTCGGGCGGGTTGTGCGAGGCCGAGATGACGGCGCCGAGGTCGAGCGCGAGCAGCGCGACCGCCGGCGTCGGCAGGACGCCCGCGAGCACGGCGTTCCCGCCCGCAGCCACGACGCCGCGCGCGAACGCCTCCTCGAGCTCCTCGCCTGAGCCGCGGGTGTCGCGGCCGACGAAGACCCGTCCGCCGCGCGACCAGAGCGTCGCCGCCCGGCCGAGCCGCTCGACGAGTTCGGGCGTCAGGTCCTCGCCGACCACTCCCCGAACGCCGTCTGTTCCGAAATAGCGTCTAGACACGGCGGCGGAGACTACCCTCCCGGCCGAGTTGCGCCGCATGTACCACGTCACGTCGTCGCGGAACCGCCTGGGAGCGCGCGGAGACCGCGCTCTTCGCGCGCGTTCCACCCGCGCGTCAGCGCGGGTCTAGCCAGGAAAAGCGCTAAAGCGCAGCTTTAGCGCTTACTAAACTGCGGTGCCTTGCGGGCCTTGTGCAGGCCGGCCTTCTTGCGCTCCACGATGCGTGCGTCGCGCGTCAGGAAGCCGGCGCGCTTGAGCGGCACGCGCAGCTCGGGATCGGCCTCGACGAGCGCCCGGGCGATGCCGTGGCGGACGGCGCCCGCCTGCCCGCTCGGGCCACCGCCGTGCACGCGCACGCGGAGGTCGAACGTCCCCTCCACGCCGGCCACCTTGAGCGGCGCGAGCGCGAGCTCGCGGTGGGTCGCCCGCGGGAAGTACTGCTCGATCGAGCGCCCGTTGAACCAGGTCGTGCCGTCGCCGGGACGGAGGATCACGCGCGCGACCGAAGTCTTGCGCTTGCCGGTACCGCGGTAGGTCGCGAGCTCGCTCACGTCTTCAGCTCCAGCTCCTGCGGCTCCTGCGCCTCGTGCGGATGCGCGGGACCGGCGTAGATCTTCAGCTTGCGCATCTGGGCGCGGGCGAGCCGGTTGCGCGGCAGCATGCCCTTGACCGCCTTGCGCAGCACCTCGGTCGGCCGGCGCTCGAGCTCGGCGCGGAGCGGCCGGCTCTTCAGCCCGCCCGGATAGCCGGAGTGGCGGTGGTACATCTTGTCGTCGAGCTTCTTGCCGGTGACGGCGATCTTCTCCGCGTTCACGACCACGACGAAGTCGCCGGTGTCGACGTGCGGTGTGTATTGCGGCTTGCCCTTGCCGCGGAGCATGTCCGCGATCTGGGTCGCCAGCCGCCCCAGGGTCTTGCCCTCGGCGTCGACGAGGTACCAGCGGCGCTCGACCTCGCCCGGTTTTGCGTTCCAGGTCTTCATAAAAAGCGGCAGACTCGTCGTCCGCCGGGCCGGAATGCTAGCAGCCCGGCGCGGAACTCGGCCGCTCCGCCATGGCTCGGGTGCCGTACGTACGGCGCGCCGGTGACCTGCTCGGCGAGCCGTCCGACGGCGAGCACCGTGCGGCCGCGCGCGAGCTCGCGGAGAAACGGCCGGGACGCCTCGACCTCGGCGCGGGTCGGCCGCCTGTTCGTGTCGTGTCGCGCGGCGAGATGGGGGTGCGTGGGCACGACGTTCCAGCAGAGCGCGTGCTCCTCGAGCTCGAGCTCACTGAGCGTGCGGCGGACGATCGTGGCACTCGCCTCCGCCGGGCCTGCCCCGGTGAGCTGGCGCTCGGAGGTGAACGGAATGCCGGAGACACGGGTCCCGCGGTAGCCCGCGGCCTCGCCGACGAGGAGCAGCGGCGCGTCCCTGTGCGCCTCGAGGTAAGCATGGAGACGCTCGCACCGCCTGGCCGCGCTGGCGCCGTCACGATAGAAGTTGAACGTCGCGCCGATCCGGGCGCGGCGCAAACGCTCGATGAGCTCCTCGATCACCATCCGGACTCTGACGGACGGCGGCCAACAGCCGGCGGAGATCGCGCGCGAGGTCGCGGCGTTCCTCGCGCCGGCGCAGCGGTCGCTCGACCTCGCGCAGTACGACTTCCACCTCGGCGAGGAGACGGCCGCGGTCGTCGGCGGCGCGCTGAAGGACGCGAAGGCGCGAGGAGTCGCGGTGCGGATCCTCTACAACGTCGACCACGCCAACCCCATCCCGGTGCCGCCGCCGCCCGAGCCGGACGTGCAGCTGATCGCGTCGCTCGGCCTGCCGTCGAAGGCGATCGCGGGCGTGCCCGACCTGATGCACCACAAGTACGTCGTGCGCGACGGCTCTGGCGTGTGGACGGGCTCGACCAACTGGACCGACGACTCGTTCTCGCGCGAGGAGAACGTCGTCGTGACGGTCGCCTCCGAGGAGATCGCGAGGGCCTTCGAGCTCGACTTCGAAGGGCTCTGGCAGGACGGCGACGTCGAGCGGAGCGGCTTCGTCGAGCCGCGGCCGGTCGAGGTCGACGGCGTGAAGGTGCGGCCGTGGTTCACGCCCGGTTTCGCCGACGCGCTCACCCACCGGATCGCGAAGAAGATCGGTCACGCGCGGAAGGTGCGGATCTGCTCGCCGGTGATCACGTCGGCGCCAGTGCTCGGGACGCTGGCGCAGCGGATCGCGGACGGCCGGGGCGACGTGGCCGGCTGCGTCGACGCGACGCAGGTCGAGGATGTGATCCGCCAGTGGCGCGAGAACGGCAGCGTCGCGTGGAAGATCCCGCTGCTCCAGCAGGTGCTCGCGGGCGAGTTCACCGGCAAGCGCTCCGAGCCGTGGCAGCCGGGCAGCCTGCACAACTTCATGCACGCGAAGGTGGTCGTCGCCGACGACACGGTCTTCGTCGGCTCCTTCAACCTCTCGCACTCGGGCGAGAAGAACGCCGAAAACGTGCTGGAGATCGCAGACGCGAGCCTGGCGTCACAGCTGGCGACGTACGTCGACGAGGTGCGCGCGAAGTACCCGCCGCTTGCGCCCGCGGCTCGGACCTGACCGGTTCGGCCCTACGGCACGGCTGGAATCGACGAGGCGGTCATTCCCACTCGATCGTCGACGGCGGCTTCGAGGTGATGTCGAGCACGACGCGGTTCACCGCGGGCACCTCGTTCACGATCCGCGACGAGATCGTCTCGAGCAGGTCGTACGGCAGCCGCGCCCAGTCCGCCGTCATCGCGTCGTCGCTCGTCACCGCACGCACGACGACCGGGTAGCCGTACGTCCGCTCGTCGCCCTGCACGCCCACCGAGCGGATCGCCGGCAGCACCGCGAACGACTGCCACAGCTCGCGGTAGAGCCCGGCGCGGCGGATCTCCTCCTGCAGGATCGCGTCGGCCTCCCGCAGGATCTCGAGCCGCTCGCGCGTCACCTCGCCGATGATCCGGATCGCCAGGCCCGGCCCCGGGAACGGCTGGCGCCAGACCATCCGCTCCGGCAGCCCGAGCTCCTCACCGACGCGCCGCACCTCGTCCTTGAACAGCAGCCGCAGCGGCTCGACCAGCTCCATCTCCATGTCCTCGGGGAGCCCGCCGACGTTGTGGTGCGACTTGATCGTCGCCGCCACCGACGCGTCGCCGCCCGACTCGATCACGTCCGAGTAGAGCGTTCCCTGGACCAGGTACTTGATCTCGCCGAAGGCGCAGACTCGGCGGCGCCGTTTCGAGGGCGTGCGGGCTTCGCCCGTGCGCCCGCCGCCATTCGGCGTGACTCCTCCTCGAAGACGCGGATGAACTCCTCGCCCACCGCCTTGCGCTTCAGCTCGGGATCGGAGACCCCGTCGAGCCGTGCCAGGAACCGCTCCTCCGCCGAGACGTGCACGAGCGGCACGTGGAAGTGGCCCTCGAACGTCTCGACCACTTGCACCGCCTCGTCCTTGCGCAGTAGCCCATGGTCGACGAAGACGCACACCAGCTGGTCGCCGACCGCCTTGTGCACGAGCAGCGCCGCGACTGCCGAGTCGACCCCACCGCTCAGCGCGCAGAGCACGCGCGCCGACCCGACCTGCGCCCGGATCCGCTCGACCTGCTCCTCGATCACGGCTGCGGCCGTCCACGTCGGCGGTGCGTCCGCCACGCCGTAGAGGAAGTTCTTCAGCACCTCCTGCCCGTGCGGCGTGTGCACGACCTCCGGGTGGAACTGCACGCCGTAGAGCGCACGCTCCGGATCCTCGAACGCCGCGATCGGCGCGGCCGGCGAGCCGGCCGTGACCCGCGCTCCCGCCGGCGGAGCGGTCACCGAGTCGCGGTGGCTCATCCAGCCGGTCTGCTCCTCCGGCAGCCCTGCGAAGAGGGCGCTCTCCGGCTCGGCGTGCACGTCGGTCTTGCCGAACTCCGAGACGCCGGTGCGCTCGACCGCCCCGCCGAGCTCCTGCGCCATCAGCTGCATGCCGTAGCAGATGCCGAGCGTCGGCACGCCGAGCGAGAACAGCTCCGGGTCGACGCGCGGCGCGCCCGGCGCGTACACCGAGGCCGGCCCGCCCGAGAGCACGAGCGCCCGCGGCCGTCGCGCGCGAGCCTCGGCAGCCGTCAGCGAGTGCGGCACGAGCTCGGAGTAGACCCGCGCCTCGCGGATCCGCCGCGCGATCAGCTGCGCGTACTGGCCGCCGCAGTCGAGGACGAGGACCGGCCGGTCCTCGGCCGACGGCTCCGCCTCCGGGAAGGCCAGGATCTCCGCCACTACCCCATCCCGATCCGCTGGGCCTGCTGGAGCGACTTGCCCTCCGTCTTGATCGCCGGCGCGAGCATCACCTCCGCCTTTTGGAAATCGTGGATCGACTCGTAGCCGCACGTCGCCATCGACGTCCGTAGTGCGCCCATCAGGTTGAGTGTGCCGTCGTTCTCGCGGGCCGGCCCGATCACGATCTCGTCGAACGTCGCGTTCTGCTCGACCGCGACGCGCGCGCCGCGCGGCAAGGTCGGGTGGAACGTCGCCATGCCCCAGTGGAAGCCGCGGCCCGGCGCCTCCTTCGCCCGCGCCAGCGGCGAGCCGATCATCACGGCGTCGGCGCCGCAGGCGATCGCCTTCGAGATGTCGCCGCCGGTGCGCATCCCACCGTCGGCGATCACGTTCACGTACTTGCCGGTCTCGAGCAGGTGCTGGACGCGGGCCGCCGCCGCGTCGGCGATCGCCGTCGCCTGCGGGACGCCCACGCCCAGCACCCCGCGAGTCGTGCACGCCTGCCCGGGCCCGACGCCGACCAGCACGCCCTCGGCGCCGGTACGCATCAGGTGCAGCGCCGTCTGGTAGGACGCGCACCCGCCGACGATGGTCGGGATCGGCAGCGACGCGATGAACTCCTTCAGGTTGAGCGCGTGGCCGTTCGAGGACACGTGCTCGGCCGAGACCACCGTACCCTGGATGACGAGCACGTCGAGCCCGGCCTCGAGCGCGATCTCGTAGTGGTCGCGCACCTTCTGCGGCGTCAGCGACCCGGCGGCGAGCACGCCCGCGGCCTTGATCTGCTCGATCCGCTGCGCGATCAGCTTCGGCTCGACCGGCTTCGCGTAGATCTCCTGCATCTGCCGCGTCGCCTGCTCCTTGGACAGCTTCGAGATCTTCTCCAGCTCACGCTCGGGCTTCTCGTAGCGCGTGAAGATGCCCTCGAGGTTCAACACGCCGAGCCCGCCTAGCTGGCCGAGCTTGATCGCCGTCTCCGGCGAGACGACCCCGTCCATCGCCGACGCGAGCAGCGGCAGCTCGAGCAGGTGCGGCCCGAGCTTCCAGCCGATGTCGACGTCTTGTGGGTCGCGCGTCCGCCGCGACGGCACGATCGCGATGTCGTCGAAGCCGTACGCCTGCCGCGCCTTCTTCCCCAACCCGATCTCGATCTCCACCCCGCTACCTCCCCTTGATGCAGAAAAGCCCAGGCGCTGGGATCGCCTGGGCCGAGGAAACCTGTCGTTCGCCGTCTCTCAAGTGGACGGCGATCGTAGCACCGTCGCTGGACGGCCTAACGCCGGCGGAGGTAGCCCACGCAGAAGACGTTCGGGCAGTGCGCGACCCGGACGCCGTTGTTCGTCACGTCGCGGTAGGTGACGAGCGGCAGCCCGTCCGCGCCGATCGCGAGCGAGCTGAACGAGCCGACGTCGTTGGGGCTGTCGACGACCGCGGTCGTGGCCGCCGAGCACGCCACGTCGACGCAGTGGGCGACCTTCAGGTTCCGCGCGCCGGAATGGTCCCAGTACGACACCACGCCGAGCCCGTCGATGCCGACCGAGATGGACGCGTACTCGCCGACCAGGCTCGCGGAGTCGACCGTGGCGGCCGTGGCGGAGCTGCAGGCGACGTCGGAGCAGTGCGCGACCTTGAGGTTCGCGGCGCCGTTGTCGAAGTACGCGACCAGCCCGCGCCCGTCGGCGGCGGTCGTGACGGAGGTCGCGCCGCCGACGCTGGTGCCGGAGTCGAGCGTCGTCGCGGTCGCGGAGGTGCAGGCGAGGTCGGCGCAGTGCGCGACTTTCAGATGGCCGTTCGTGGCGTCGCGGTAGCTGACGAGGCCGAGCCCGTCCGCGCCGATCGCAATCGAGGAGTCCTGCCCGACGTCGCCGGTGCTGTCGATCGCGGTGGTCGTGTCGCCGGAGCAGGTGACCGTCGTGCAGTGCATGACGATGAGGTTCTTGTTGGTGGCGTCGTAGTAGCTGATCAGCGGGAAGCCGTCCGTGCCGACCGTGATCGACGTCTGCGACGGGCCGACGTTGCCTGAGGAGTCCGGGGTGGTTAGCCCGGCCGCGGCGCACACGAGGTTCGTGCAGTGCGCGACCTTGAGCGCCCCGTTCGTGACGTCGACGTACGAGATCACGCCGAGGCCGTCGCCGCCGACGGTGGCGGAGGGGAAGTCGCCGACGTTGCCGGTCGAGTCGAGGACGGTGCTGGTCGCCGACGCGCAGGTGGCGTCGGCACAGTGAACGGCCTCGAGGTCGTCCGGGCCGGAGGCGAAGACCGCGACGAGCGGCAGGGCGTCGGCGCCGGAGACGACGGACGAGTGCGCGCCGTTCGCTGCGAGCGCGCGGCTGACGACGTTGGCGCGGCCGAGGTTGAGGAGCCCGAAGCCGCCGGGCGGCCCGACGAGCCCTTGCGGCCCGGTCGCCCCCTGCGGGCCGGCGGGGCCGGTCGTCCCCTTGGCGCCCTTCTGGCCGGGGATGCCCTGAGGGCCCTGCGCGCCGATCGGGCCGGCTGGGCCCTGCGCGCCTTCGGGGCCGATGGGGCCTCGCATGCCGCCGGGAAGCACGGAGGCGGGGAACTTGCCGTTCTTGCCGAGCGGGACGAGCTTGCCGGCCTTCGGCTTCTTCGACGCGCCGATTCCGCCGACCTTCGCCGCGTTCTTCGCGAACAACGCCATGCGGACGGCGCCGCCGGTGAGCGCGGCGACTCCGTTCGGAGTGGCGCTGAGCACGGCGACCAGGAGAGCCGCCGCAGACAGCACCACAGGCAGGCGCTGGCGATTCATCGCCCGCCAGATATCGGCCCGAGCGACGCGGCTCTTTAGTCGGCGACCGGCTCGAGCTGCGAGACCTCGATCGAGCTCACGAGGCGGCCCGCCTCACGGGGCTCGAAGCGGCCGGCTCCGATCTCGAGCGTCGACGCCGCCCCCGCGGCGACCGCGGCGCGGAGCGCCTCCTCGTCGGAGCGACCGTCGAGCCGCGCGGCGACGAAGGCAGCGAGCAGGACGTCGCCGGAGCCGACGGCCGAGACCGGCTCGACCAGTGGCGCCTCGGCGCGGTACCGGCTGGCGTGCCGGTCGGCCCGTAGGAGTGCCCAGCAGCCCGACTCGCGCGTGATCAGCACGTTGCGGGCGCCCATCTCCGCGATCGTCTCGAGCCCGGTCAGGAAGTCGTTGTCGTCGTTGAACTCCTGGCCGACGAGCGCCTCGGCCTCGCGCTCGTTCGGCGACACGAGCAGCGGCTCCGCCTGCACACCCAGGCGCAGCGGCTCGCCCTCGGAGTCGAGGATGGTCTGCGCGCCGCGGCGGTTCAGCTCGCGGACGGCCTCGGCGTAGAAGTCGTCCTCGATCCCGCGCGGCAGCGAGCCGGCGAAGACGACGTAGTCGGCGCCCTGTGCGAGGTAGACGAGCTTCTCGAGCAGCATCTCGAGCTCCTCGCCGGAAACGTGCGGCCCCCACTCGTTGAGCTCCGTGTAGCTACCGCCCGTCGGGTCGACGATCGCCGTCGACGTGCGCGACTCGTCGTCGATCCGGACGAAGTCGTTGAGGATCGCCTCGGCCGTCAGCTCCTCGACGACGCGCGTGCCGGTGCGCCCTCCTGCGAGGCCCGTCGCCACGACGGGGACGCCGAGCCGCTTCAGCGCGCGGGCGATGTTGATCCCCTTGCCGCCCGCGAGCGTCAGCCCCGCGCTGGCGCGGTGGCGCTGGCCGCGCTGGAAGTTCGGGACCGTGAGGGTGCGGTCGATCGCCGCGTTCATGGTCACCGTCACGATCATGCTCACGTGAACCACCCGCCCACGTGCTCCAGGGTACGCGTCGCGTACCACCGGACGCGGCGGGCGAGCCCGGGGCGCGAGACCGAGCGCGAGGCGACAAGAGGCACCGAGCCGAGGAGCCGCCCGCGCTGGTAGACGCGCACCACGCCGAGCCGCTGGCCCTTCGTCACCGGCAGCCTCGCCGAGCCCGCGGCGATCACGCGGCGGACGACCGGGAAGTCGACCCGCAGCCACGGCCGGAGCGAGGCGGCGGCGACAAGCGCCACCGGCTTGTGCCCGTAGCCGAGCTCGGCGCGCGCGTACTCGCGGCCCTTCACCACGATCGGCGCCGGCGCGTAGCGCGAGAAGCCCCAGTCGAGCAGCTTCACGAGGTCGGCGTTCCGCCGGGACCGGTCGGGGCTCCCGAGCAGCGTCGCGTAGATCGTCAGCGGGCCCCGGCGCGCGGCGGCGACCTCCGACCAGCCGGCCTGCGAGGTGTGGCCGGTCTTGACGCCGAAGATCCCCGGATAGGTCGAGAGCAGGTCGTTCCAGGTGTGCAGCGTCCGGCCGCCGGCGATCGAGGCCGTGCGCTGCCGGACGATCTCCCGCACCAGCGGACGGTGCATCAGCATCCGCGCCAGCAGCGTCACGTCGTGCGCGCTGGAGACGTGCCCGGGCGCGTCGAGCCCGTCCGGGCGGACGTAGTGCGTCTCGCGGAGCCCGAGCTGCCGCGCGCGCTGGTTCATCAGGGCGACGAAGCGCCCCTCGCTGCCGTGGCCGACGTAGTCGGCGAGCGCGTCTGCCGCGTCGTTCGCGCTCTGAATCAGCGCCGCCTCGAGGAGGTCGTGGACGGTCAGCCGCTCGCCGGCGCGGAGGTTCACCGTCGACTCGCCGACCTCCGCGGCGTCGGAGCTGACCGTGACGACGTCGGACGGCTTCGTGTGCTCGAGCGTCAGCAGCACGGTCATCAGCTTCGTGATGCTCGCGATCGGCACCCGCGCGTCGGCATTCTGGGCCGCGAGCACCTCTCCCGTCGTGCCGTTCTCGACCAGGTAGGCACGACCCGTCACCTGCGGCGGAGCGGCGAGCACGGGAGCCGCGAGCGCGAGGGCCGCGGCGGCGGCGACGGTGAGGCCCTTCAAAGCGCGGGCGATGTTATTTGACGCGGATGCGCTCGCCCACGGTCAGGTTCGTCGGCTGGATGCCCGGGTTCAGCGCCAGCAGCTGCTCGACGCTCGTCTGGAACTTGATCGCGACGTCGCTGAGCGTCTCGCCCGCCTTGAGCCGGTAGTAGCGCCGCCGCCTCGGCGGGACGGCGGTCGTGGTCACCGCCCGGTTGGTGAGGGTCTCGGTGCGGACGCTCGTCGTGTCCGACGCCGGGTCGGTCTTCAGGCCCGCGCGCACGAGCAGCACCGCGACCGTGACCGCGAGCAGGAACGCCGCCGGAGCGGCGAAGCGCTTGCCGTACATCCGCCAGCCGCGCTCCACGGCTACCAGCCGGAGACGGCCCAGACGTCGCGGCGCAGCCGCGCCGCCTCGACCGAGGCGGCGCCACGCCAGTCCTCCTGGCCGTTGCGGAACGCGTAGATGACGCTGCGCGAGGCGTTCACGAGCGCGCTTGCAGGACCGCTCGTGAACGCGCGCGCTAGGTCGGCCGGGGTGGCGCCCTGCGCGCCGACGCCAGGCAGGAGCAGGATCGCCTTCGGCAAGAGCCGCCGCGCGTCGGCGACCGCGCGCGGGTGCGTGGCGCCGACGACCGCGCCGACCGCCGAGAGGCCGCGCTCGCCGACGAGCTCCTCGCCGAGCTCGTGGACGAGGAGCGCGACGTGGTGCCACACCGGGTGGCCGTCCGTCAGCACCAGGTCCTGGACGTCGGCGCCGCCCTCGTTCGAGGTCTTGACCAGGCAGAAGACGCCCGCGCCGTGGCGGCGGCACGCGCGCTGGAACGGCTCGAGCGAGTCGCGGCCGAGGTACGGGTTGACCGTCATCGCGTCGGCGACGGGCGGATCGTCGCCGTGGGGCTCGAGGTACGCGGCCGAATACGCGCGCGAGGTGGAGCCGATGTCGCCGCGCTTCGCGTCGGCGAGGACGATCAGCCCCGCCGAGCGCGCGTAGGCGCAGACCTCCTCGAACGCCCGCAGCCCGTGCGAGCCCATCGCCTCGAAGAACGCGAGCTGCGGCTTGACGCCGACGGCGTGCGGCGCGACGGCGTCGACGATCCCGCAGCAGAAGCGGGCGCTTGCGTCGGCCGCGGCCTCACGCGAGAGGTGGGCCTCTCCCGCGAGCTCGACCGGCAGGAGATCGGGACGAGGGTCGAGCCCGACGAGAAGCTGGGAGCGCTTCCGCTCGACCGCGTCTGCGAGGCGGTCTGGGAAGAGCGTGGTAGTCAGTGCGGGCTCGGCCGCCAACTCGAACCGCACCGTAGCGCGAGAGTCGGCCGAAGACGAGTGGGTGCCTGCAGACGGTGAGGGCCGCTCGCGGCGGCCCTCACGAAGCTTCCAAGATCAGGCGGCTCTAGAACACGCCGCCGCCCCCGCCGGTCTTGACGGCGGTCTTGAGCGAGCTGCCGGCCGAGAACTTCGGCACGGTCGCCGCCGGGATCGTCACCTTCTCGGTCGGGTTCCGAGGGTTGACGCCTTGCCGCTCTTTGCGGTGCTGGGTCGAGAACTTCCCGAAGCCCGTGAAGTTGACCTCGCCGCCGTTGCGCAAGGTGTCGGTGATCGAGTCGAGCACCGCGTCCACTGCCTCGGCCGCGTCGCGCCTCGACAGGTTCGCCTTCTGGGCCACCTTGTCGACGAATTCTTGCTTCGTCACAATCGCTCCTCTCTTCCCGCTTGGCTTGCTGAAACCTCGGCGCAAGACCCTAGCAGGGTTGGCCTTTCGGCTCAACCATGCGGGTTTGCGGTGTTTCCGACGAGCTCGGAGGCCGTGTAAAGCGCCTGCAAGCGCACGTCTTTCTTCGACAGCGCCTCCGCGCCGCCTTCCTCGCGGTCGAGCACGCAGATCGCCGTGCCGACCTCGAGCCCCGCCTCGCGCAGCGCCTCGACGGCCTCGAGCGCCGCGCCCGCCGAGGTGACCACGTCCTCCACGAGGCACACCCGCTCGCCCGCCTCGAACACGCCCTCGAGCCGGTTCGCGGTGCCGTACTCCTTCGCCTCCTTGCGCACGATCAGAAACGGCAGCCCGGACTCGAGCGAGGCCGCCGTGGCGAGCGCGACCGCCCCGAGCTCCGGCCCGGCCAGCCGCACCGCGTCGGGCTCGTGCTCTCGGACCGTCGCCGCGATCAGCCCGCCGAGCGGTCCGAGCAGGTCGGGTCGCGTCTCGAAGCGGTACTTGTCGAGGTAGTAGCGCGACCGCCGGCCCGAGCGCAGGACGAAGTCGCCCTCGAGGTACGCGTGCTCGCGCAGCGCGGCGCCGAGCTCGTCGCGGTTCACCCGCGCGCCGCGGCGAGGAGCTCGCGGGCCGGCGACAGCAGCCGCTCGGCCTCCGGCTCGCCCTTGCCGACCGTGACCAGCGAGCCGTCATCGAAGTACAGCTCGACGCGGTCGCGGCTGCGCGCCCGGCGGCGAAGGAAGATCGCGCCCGCGGCCGAGCCGACTGCAGCGCCGACGGCCAGCGCCCTACCCGCTCTCATCCTTCTTCTTCCGCGTCGTGGTGCGGCTCCTCGGCGTGGTCGTCCGGCGCTTCGCCGGCGCGCGCTTCGGCTTCGGCTTCTCGGCAGGCGCCTCGCCGAGGCTCCGCAGGCAGCTCTTGAGGTCGTAGAAGACCAGCCCGACCGTCGGCTCCGAGCGCGTAGTCGCGGCGATCAGCCGGTCGGCGTCGCGCACGACGAAGACGCTGCCGCCCTCGAGCGCCGCGTCGAGCTGGACGAGCTCCTGCTCGCGCTGCTCGTCGGCCCTTCGGAAGAGGTCGAGCGCGGCGCTGGCCATCCGCCCGGCCCGCTCGTCGTCGACGGTCGCGGCCACGACCGTTCCCTCCTTGTCGAGCACGACCGCGGCGTCGATCTGGCTCGAGATCTCGGTCAGGTGGGTGAGCGCGTCGGCGGTCTTCGCCATGGGTCTGACGCTAACACAGCCCATACTCCGTGCTGATGCCGCCGTTGCCGCAGCCGCTCGGCAAGTTCTTCGCCGACCGCGGCCCGCACCTCGCGGCGATGATCGCCTACTTCGCGCTGCTCTCGTTCGTGCCGCTGCTCTTCCTGACGATCTCGCTGCTCTCGCTCGCCGGCCGGCCCGACGAGTCGAGCTACCTCGTCACCGAGCTGAAGCACGCGTTCCCGGGCAGCTCGATCTCGAGCATCGTCCGCACGATCGACGAGATCCAGAGCCACGCCACCGCGCTCGGGATCATCGGCGGCGCGGCGCTGGTGTGGGCGTCGCTCTCGCTCTTCAGCGTCCTCGAGTCGGCCTTCAACATCGTCTACGGCCAGCCGAACCGCTCGTTCCTGCGCGGGAAGCTGCTCGCCGTCGGGCTGATGCTGCTCTCGCTGGTGACGCTGTTCCTCGGCCTGCTGATCGGCTCGTTCGGCTTCGACCTGCTCAAGCGCTACGCGAACTTTCTCGCGGGCAACTCGTACGTCGCCTACGGGCTGACTCGTGATCGTCTCGCTCGTCGCGGTGTTCGTCTTCCTCGTCGCGGTCTACTACCTGCTGACGAACGTCGAGCACACGTTGGTCGACGTGCTGCCGGGAGCGGTCGCCGCGGCGGTCGTGCTCGAGGCGAGCTTCCAGGCGCTGCCGCTCTACGTCCGCTACTCGGACAACGTGGTCGCGCTGAAGGCCTTCGGCGGGCCCGTGCTGCTGCTCGTCTGGCTGTACGTGATGGCGAACGTGATCGTCTTCGGCGCCGAGGTGAACTGGCTCGTCTCCTCACGGCGGCGCCGGCCGGAGCTCGAGGAGGCGGCTGGGCTCGCCTAGAGCTTGGCGCGTAGGTCGGCCGCGGCCCGGGCGCGGTGCGAGTTGCGCGACTTCCACTCGTTCCCGAGCTCGGCCACGGTCTGCTGCTCGCCGGCGGGGATGAACACCGGGTCGTAGCCGAACCCCTCCGAGCCGCGCGCCTCGCCCGCGATGTGGCCCTCGAGCACACCGGAGCCGCGCAGCTCCTCGGCGTCCGGGCCGATCAGCACGAGCTCGCAGACGTACCGCGCGCGGCGGTCCTCGACACCGTCCAGCTCACCGAGCAGGCGCTCGATCGCCCCGCCGCCCTCCGAGCCGTACCGCGCCGAGCGCACGCCGGGCCCTCCGCCGAGCGCGACCACCTCGAGCCCCGAGTCCTCTCCGAGCATCGACGCGTCCGACGGCCCGACCTCGCGGCCGAAGAGCGCCTTCGCCCGCGCGTTCTGGGCGTAGCTCTCCTCGCCTTCCTCCGGGTAGCCGTCGGCGTCGAGCAGCTCGAGCTCCCAGCCGAGCGCGGACAGCTCGCGGAGCTTGTTGCGGTTCCGCGAGCAAAAGAGGATCAATCGCTCCAGCGGATCTCCAGCACGTGGTCCAGCTCGCCGATCTTCGCGATCACACGCGGCGCGTCCACGCGCGGCGGCATCGTCACGTCGAGCACCACCGTCCGGCGGTCGGCCTCGTGGCCGATCTCGACCGACTTCAGGCGCGCCCCGAGGCGCTCGACCTCGTCGATCAGCGGACCGGGGCTCTCGCCGGCCGGCAACTGCGCGACGAGCGTGCTCCTCTGCGCGCCGAAGCGCGACGTGCCCATCCGCGCCAGGATCCGCAGCGGCCACAACGAGACCAGCACGACGGCGGTGGCGATCACGGCCCCGCCGTAGTACCCGGCGCCGGCGGCCATCCCGATCGCCGCGACGACCCAGAGCGTCGCCGCGGTCGTCAACCCGCGCACGGACAGCCCCTGGCGGATGATCGCCCCGGCGCCCAGGAAGCCGATCCCGGTCACGATCTGCGCCGCGATCCGGGTCGGGTCGGCGCGCACGACGGCGCCGCCCCCGACGAGAAAGTCGCGGAAGGCGTAGGCCGACACGATCGTGAAGAGCGCCGAGCCGATCGCGACGAGGATGTGCGTGCGGAAGCCGGCATCGTGGTCGCGCAGCTCGCGCTCGAGCCCGACCGCGCCACCGAGTGCGGCCGCGACCACGATGCGCAGCAGCGCCGCCTCCCAGGAGAGCGACGGGATCTCAGCCAGCGGCATCGAGGGCGGCCTTCTGCGCCTCGCGAATCTCGGCGATGCCCTTCGCGGCCAGGTCGAGCAGCTCGTTCAGCGCGTCGCGGTCGAACGGCGCCCGCTCGGCGGTGGCCTGCACCTCGACCAGCCGCTCGCTGCCGGTCATGACCACGTTCAGGTCGACCTCGGCACCCGAGTCCTCCACATAGTCGAGGTCGAGCAGCAGCTCGCCCTCGACGATCCCGAGCGAGACCGCCGCGACCGAGTCCGGAAGCACGCGCGAGAGGCCTGCCTTCCCGAGTGCGCGCGCAGCCGCGACGTACGCGCCCGAGATCGCCGCGCAGCGCGTGCCGCCGTCGGCCTGGAGGACGTCACAGTCGAGCCAGAGCGTCCGCTCGCCGAGCGCCTCGAAGTCGAGCACCGAGCGCAGTGCGCGCCCGATCAGCCGCTGGATCTCGACCGTGCGGCCCTTCTGCTTGCCGGCGCTAGCCTCCCGCTGCGTGCGCTCGCCGGTCGAGGCCGGGAGCAACGAGTACTCCGCGGTCAGCCAGCCGCGGCCCGAGTCGCGCAGCCAGCGCGGCACGCCCTCGTCCAGCGAGGCCGTGCAGAGCACCTTCGTCTTGCCCTGCGAGTAGAGCACCGACCCCAGCGGCTGCTCGAGGTAGTCGAGCTCGATCTCGACCGGGCGCAGCTGGTCCGCTCTGCGGCCTTCTCTCATGCGGCGACCAAGTCGGCGACGGCGACGTGCTCGACCTCGCCCAGCGGCAGCTGCAGGAAGCGCTCGCCGAGCGACCGGAAGGCCGCCGGGTCACCGGTGGTGAGGAAGCGGTACGAGCCCTCTCGCGCTTCGTCGTTCTCGATTCCCTTGCGCGCAAGCGTCTCGGCCACCTCGCGCGCCGTCTCCTCGGCCGAGAAGACGAGCGTGACGCTGCGGCCGAAGACGCGCTGGAAGATCGGGCGGATCAGCGGGTAGTGCGTGCAGCCGAGGATGACCGTGTCGACGCCCGCGTCCTTGAGCGGCTGCGCGTACTCGCGCACCGCCTCGGTCGTCTCGGCGCCGAACGGGTCGTCGCTCTCGATCAGCGGCACGAGCCGCGGGCACGCGACGGAGACGAGCTCCGCGCCGGCGTCGAGGGCGTGCACGAGCTCCGCGTAGCGGCCGGCGTCCACGGTCGCCTGCGTGGCGAGCAGGCCAATGCGGCGGTTGCGCGTCGCCTGCACGGCCGCGTGCGCCTCGGGCGTGATCACGCCGACGACCGGCACCTCGAGCTCCTCCTGCAGCTGCGGCAGCGCGGCGCCGGTCGCCGAGTTGCACGCGACGAGGACGAGCTTCACGTCCTGGCCCGCGAGGTAGCCGGCGATCTCGCGCGCGAAGCCGCGAATCTCGGCCAGCGGCCGCGGGCCGTACGGGAGGCGCGCGTGGTCGCCGAGGTAGACGAAGTCCTCGTGCGGCAGCGTCACGAGGCACTCGTGCAGGACGGTCAGCCCGCCCACGCCCGAGTCGAACACGCCGACCGGCCGGGGATCCACGCGCCGATTCTAGGGGTAGGCTTCCGAGCGCTTTGGGTCGGAGGGTCGCCCTGATCGCCTGTTCTGCGCTGGTCGCGGTCGCCGCGGCCGGGCGCGCGTCTGCCTCGACGCAGGAGCTGACGCTGCACATGGACGACGGCGTCGACCTCGCCGCCACGCTCTACGAGCCCGACAACGCCCCACCGCCCGCCGGCTACCCCGCGATCGTCCTCTTCCACGGCCTCGGCGGGAAACGGCAGGACCTGGCCGCCGTCGCGCAGCGGTTCGACAGCCAGTTCGCCGTGCTCGCCTTCGACATGCGCGGGCACGGCCAGTCCGGCGGGCTCGTCTCGATCGACGGCCCGCGCGAGATCCAGGACGCGCGCGAGCTCTACGACCAGCTCGCGGCGCGCCCCGAGATCGACAAGACGCGAATCGGCGCCTGGGGCATCTCGCTCGGCGGCGGCGCAGTGCTGCGCTCGCTCGTGCAGGGCGTGCCCTGGAAGGCCGTCGAGACGGTCGAGACCTGGACCGACCTCTACAGCGCGCTCGCGCCCCAGAGCCTCGCCAAGTCGGGCGCGATCTTCCAGTTCCTCAGCTCCGTACCGAGCGACCGGCTCGACCCGACGGTGACGGCGATCCGGGACGACGCGCTCGCGAGCCGCAACCTGAAGGCGCTGAAGACGTGGGCCGACCAGCGCTCGAGCCGCAAGCTCCTCTCGAAGGTGACAACGCCGGTGTTCATGTTCCAGGGCCGGCGCGACTTCGCCTTCGACATCTCGCAGGCGAAGGCCGGCTACGCACTGCTGAAGGGCCCGAAGCGCCTGTACGTCGGCGACTTCGGTCACGCGCCGTCGACCTTCCCCGGCCCTGATTTCGCCCAGGTGACGTCGCTTGGGCTCGCGTGGTTCAACAAGTACCTGAATGCCGGCGCCGCACAGATCGGGGCATTCACCCTCGCGCCGAGCCCGTGGCGCGGGAAGCTGCGCACGTACTCGAAGCTGCCGCCGACCCGTCAGCTCGAGGTCTCGCTGCCCGGCAACGACCGGCTCGCGGGCGCCGGGCGCGCGCAGCGCACGAGCGGCCCCTTCACGGGCAGCGCCGAGACGTTCGGCCCCGCGACGGTGCAGCTGACCGTGACGCTGACCGGCGGGTGGTCGCGGCTCGTCGCGGTGCTCACCGCAAGCCGTAACGGCTCCGAGACGATCGTCAGCGAGGGCGGCGTGAACACGGCCGGCCTCAAGGGCACGAGGCACCTGGCGATCCGGTTGATCGACACCGCGACGCTGATCAAGCGCGGCTCGAGGCTGACCCTGACGATCGCGTCTAGCTCGACAGCACAGAACGCGGACAACCTGCTCTACCTGAACCTGCCGATGCCGCGCACCGCCCACGTCACGGTCGGCGCGACGACGCTGACGCTCCCGATCCTGAAGACGCCGGTCTCGCGATGAGGACGCTCGGGCTCGTGCTGCTCGCGGGCGCGGCGCTCGCGCTGCCCGCGGCCGGCGGCTCGGCCGGCGATCCCGGGATCACCTCCGACCAGATCCTGATCGGCGGGACCGTCCCGCTCAGCGGGCCGGCCTCGCCGTTCGGCACCGTCGGCCCCGGCGCGAACGCGTACTTCAAGTACGTCAACGCCCACGGCGGCGTCTCTGGGCGCAAGATCAAGTACGTCTACCGCGACGACGGCTACGACCCGTCTCGGACGATCGAGCAGACGCGAGAGCTCGTCCAGCAGGACAAGGTGTTCGCGATCTTCAACACGGTCGGCACGGAGCACAACCTCGCGATCCGCGGCTACCTGAACGCGATCGGCGTGCCGCAGGTCTTCGGCGGCACGGGCGCGAGCTCGATGGGCCGGGGCTACAAGAAGTACCCGTGGTCGATGGGCTACCTGCCGAGCTTCGAGGGCGAGGGCGCCATCTACGGCCGCTACGTCGTCCAGCACCGGCCGAAGGCGCGCATCGCGGTGCTGTACGAGGACAGCGACTACGGCAAGGACCTGCTGAACGGCCTCAAGCGTGGCCTCGGCAAGAAGGCCTCCCGCATCGTCGCGACGCAGAGCTACGAGGTGACCGACACCGACGTCAACTCCCAGATCTCACGGCTGCGCGCGTCGAAGGCGGACACCTTCATGCTCTTCGCGCTTCCGCAGCAGGCGATCCAGTCGTTCGTCTACGCCTACAAGCTGAACTGGCACCCGCAGATCTTCGTCAGCGCGGTCTCGATCGAGCCGACGGTGATGGGCATCGCCCGCGAGGGGACGAACGGCAAGGAGACGAACAACGCGCTCAGCGTCGCGTTCGTGAAGGACCCGACCTCGCCGGCGTGGCGGAAGGACAAGGCGGTCGCGCTCTACAAGCGGATCATGAAGCGCTACCTGCCGACCGGGAAGCCGAGCGACGTCTACAACTGGTACGGCATGACCGTCGCCTACTCGATGGTCGACGCGCTCAAGCACGCAGGCCGCAACCCGAGCCGCGCGAGCCTGCGCCAGGCGATGACGCACATGGACGAGCGGACGAACCCGTTCCTGCTTCCGGGCGTCTTCGTGCAGACGACGCCGACGAACTACTTCCCGATCGCCAAGGCGCGGATGGTGCGGTACCGCAAGAACCTCTGGGTGCTGTTCGGCCCGCTGGTCCGCGCGCGCTAGTAGACAGCGGGTTTGAGGTGTTAACTATCCCGGTGAGAACTCGTCTCAGTCTGGGTCACCCAGGGGACTCACCAGAACAAAGGGGCAACAACATGAGAAAGTCATTCCGCTTGGCGCTGGTCGTCGGCGCCTGTTTCGCGGGGCTCGCGTTCGCGGCGCCGTCGTTCGCCGCGTACGCGCCGTCGCTCATCATCGAGCAATCGAGCTACAAGGTCGGCGCACCGTCGACCGTCGACGTCTTCCTCGCCATCGGGCAGAACGACGACCCGACCGCGAAGATGACGATCTTCTCCCCGCCCGGTTACAGCGCGAACCTCACAGCCGCGCCGGGCACGAAGATCGGCGTGGTCGTCGCGCGCGTGAAGGCGAAGGCGCTCGGAAACGCGCTGCTGACGCTGGCGGGCGACGTGCTCGTCGCCAACCCGACCGATCCCGCCATCCAGGCCGCTGCGACGCAGTGCACCGGAACCACCGCGCACACCACGATCTGGGTCCTGAACACCAGCCTGCAGGGCCAGACGGTCGCGATCCCGGTGTTCGTCGACCAGAAGGGCCCGGTGGTCGTCCAGCAGGTTTGCCTGCCGTCGCCGGACGTCCCCGAGGCGATGGGCGGCGCGAAGTTCGGCGCGCAGCTGTTCGCGGCGGACTTCACGATCAAGAACGTCTTCACCAACGCCGGCACCAAGGGCGGCTACGAGTGGGCTGACGACTTCACCCCCTACACGCCCGGCACCGGCACGCCGAACCCCGCCGGCACGCTGGAGGCGCGGACGTACGTCGGGCTGCCGACGACGCTGACGCTCAAGCGGGCGACGGCGAAGCGCGGCTTCGCGCTGATCGGCCAGCTCGCGATCGCAGGCGTCGACACCTGCCGGCGTCCAGCTCGACCTCTACGCCGGCAAGAAGGCGCAGCCGGCGCCGAACGCCGTCTCGGCCGGCAAGGGCAAGCGGATCGCTCGGAGTTCGAAGCTGAAGGGAACCGGCAAGTACACGTTCCTGCGTCCGAACGTGAAGTTCGCGACGTACTTCCAGACCCGGTTCGAGAACTTCGTGACCGACTGCACCACTCCGTCACCCTCGGGCCTGCCGATCAAGTGCCGCGAGGAGCGCCTCGCCGCCGTCACGAGCAACCAGGTCAAGGTGCTCAAGCCGAGGCCCAAGAAGCACAAGTAGTTAGTCGGTCTAGCGTTTGAGGGGCGCTCTCGGGCGCCCCTCAGCGTTCCGCCGGCAGGTCGTCGTGGCGCGACCACTCGTGCCATGAGCCCGGGTAGTTGCGGGCGTCGTAGCCGGCCGACCTGAGCGCCAGGGCCCCGAGCGCCGAGCGCGAGCCCGAGTGGCAGTACGCCACGATCTCCGCGCCCTCGGGCAGGCCCGTCAGCTCGCGGATCCCCCACGCCTCGTGCGGGCGGCCCGGCGCCGCGAAGAGCCGCTCGACCTCGAGCAGCCGCGCGCCGGGGATGTGCCCCTGGCGCGGGTCACACGGGTAGCCGCCGCGGCCGGTGTACTCGTCCTCGCTGCGGACGTCGACGATCGTCAGGCTCACGTCGCCGAGGCGGTCGCGCAGCTCCTCCCACGTCGGCACCGCGTCGAGTCGCGGCTCGAGCTTGACCTTCGTCTTCTGCAGCTCCGCCGGCCCCAGCTCGAGCTCGCCCGGCCACGCGGCCACGCCGCCGGCGAGCACGCTGACGTGCGGGTGGCCGGCCGCCAGCGCGGCCTGGGCCGAGGCGGCGGCGCCGACGCAGTCGCCGTGGTCGTAGAGCACGAGCCGCTCCTCGCCGGTGACGCCGTGGCGGCCCAGCCGCCGCTGCACCTCGACCGCGAACTCCTGGACCGTCTCCCGCGTCGCGAGCGGCGGCGGCGAGCCGAGCACCAGCGGGATCGAGCCCGGGAGGTGGCCGCGCTGGTGCGCGTTCGGCCCACGCACGTCGCCGACGAGCAGGTCCTCGTCGCCGAGGTGCTCCTGCAGCCAGGCCGAGTCGACGAGCGGCGGCAGCTCAGACATCGGCCAAGAACTGCGCCAGCGCGGCGTTGAACTCGTCGGGCTGCTCGAGGCTCGGCAGGTGGCCGGCGCCCGCGAACTCGCGGAAGCGGCCGCGCGGTGCGAGCTGCGCCTGCGCGCGCGCCTCGCCGGGCGGGAAGAAGCCGTCGCCCTCGCCGACGGCGACGAGAACCGGGCCGGCGAACCCGCGCAGCGTGTCGGTGCGGTCCTCGCGGTCTCGGATCGCGCCCACAGCGGCGACGAGCTCGTCCTGCGAACGGTCGAGCGCCTCCTGCCGCGCGCGCTCGACGGCGCTCTCCGGCGCGTTTCCGAGCAGCAGGCGCGGCCGCTGGTTCTCCCAGAGCGCCTCGGCGCCGCCGTCCGCGACCAGCGCGATCGTGTCGGCCCGCGCGGCTCGCCGCTCCGGCGTGTCGGCGTCCGCACGTGCGCCGACGAGGACGAGCGCGCGGACGCGCTCCGGCTCCTGGTGCGCGAGCTCGAGCGCCGTGTAGCCGCCCATCGACGCGCCCACCAGGACCAGCTCGCCCTCGTGCTCGTCGAGCACGGTCGAGGCGATCTCGGCGATCGTCCACGCAGAGCCGTAGAGGCGCGGCGCCGCGACGTCGTACTCGCGGAGCGGGTCGAGCTGCGGCTCCCACATCCGCTCGTCGAGCGGGAAGGCGTGGAGCAGAACGACTTTCACAAGGCCGCGACGACGGCTCGCTCCTGGGCGATCGCCTGGCGCTCGGAGCAACGCTCCAGCCAGTCCGCCGTCGCCGGGCCGAGCTCCAACCTGAAGCACTCCAGCCCGCGCAGGATCCACGGCACGTACGCGAGGTCCGCCAGCCCGTACTGGTGGCCGGTCAGCCACGGCTGGGCATCGAGCAGCCGGTCGAGCTGCGCCAAGCGTTCGTCGAGCTGCTCGCGACCATCGCCCCGCCGCGCCGCGTAGTACGCGTCGCCGAGGTGTGTGTCGAACCGGTGCACCATCAGCCGCGCCAGCCCTCGCTCGGCCGAATCGTCCGGCCAGAGCGCCGGCTCCGGGTAGCGCTGCTCGAGGTACTCCATGATCACCTCGGACTCCGGGAGCACGAGCCCTTCGTCCTCCTCGTAGACCGGCACGCGGCCGAGGACATTCTTCTCGTAGATCCAGGCCGGCCGGTCGTCGAGGTCGATCTCGACCGCGTCGTACGCGATCCCTTTCTCGGCGAGCGCGATCCGGGCGCGGGCGGCGTAGGGGCAGCGGTCGGCGGTGTAGAGCGTCGGCACGGTTTGAATCTACCGGCGCCCGGCGCCCTCGAGGCCCATCACGTCGGCGATCTGCTGAAGAAGCTCGTCCGCCGGCGGCAGCTCGTCGGCGGAAGAAGCCGTCCGGGCGATGGCCCGCACGCGGCCCGGGTCGGCGCCGGTCAGACGTGACACGACGGTCGGGTTCGCGCCGAGCGCGACCACGTCGCCGGGCGGCAGCGGCCCGAAGTGCTCCGGCACCGACTGGTACTCGTCGACGACGCTGCCGCGCTCGTAGAGCACGTAGCGCACGACCGCGCCGTCCTCGACGCCGATCGCGCAGACGACGGCGGCGGTCGCGTTCGAGAGCTCCGACGCCAGGCGTTCGCGCGCGCGGCGGTCGCGGTCGACGAGGTCGGCGTAGACGGCGATCCACCCGTTGCGCGGGCCTCCGACCGTTGCGTCCGAGCCGCCGAGGCGCGGCAGGTACTTGTCGAGGTCCGCCTCGACCGCCTCGCGGTCGTCGGTCTGAACGTGAAGCGACGCGTACGACTCGCCGGCCTCCCGGTGCACCTCGAGCCGCTCGACGGGCGCCGTCAGTCGGAGCGCCCACTCGCTGAAGCCGAGCCGCCGCCAGACCTCGCGGCCGACGGCGTTCCGGGTCGCGACGTCCAGCGTCAGGTGGCCGATCCCTTCGTCGCGCGCGTGGGCGGCGAACTCGGCGAGCAGCGCCCCCGTCACGCCCTTGCGCCGGAACTCCGGGCGGACGTACACGATGTTCACGTGCGCGTACCCCTGCGCGTCCAGCTCCCCGAACGCGTACCCGACCGCCTTGCCGTCGTCCTCGGCGAGCAGCACGAGCTTCCCCTCGAAGAGCTTGGACGTGACCTCGGGAGGACGCCAGGGCCGGTCCCAATTCTCCTCGAAGATCGCCTCGGTGAAGTCGAGCAGCGTCTGCTCGTCGGCGGCGGTGGCCTCGCGGACATTCATGCGGCGGCTGCCACCCTAGCTCCGGTGAGGAGGTAGTGAGCGGAGAGGTTCTGGAACGGATCGAATCGCTTCCGCGCGGACTCAAGGTCCTGAACGTCGGGGTAGAACGCGCGGACGGCCTTCTCGAGCGCGACGTCGCCGACCGGCCACGCGCGCGGACGCGCGAGCTGCCGCGCGAGGAACCACTCCGCCGTCCACTCCCCGATCCCGCGGAGCGCGACCAGGCGCCGCTTCACCTCCTCGTCGGGGAGATCGGCGAGCTCGCCGAGATCGATCGGCTCCTGCGCGAGGCCGAGCACATACTCCGCCTTGCGCCTGGAGAAGCCGAGGGCGAGCAGCTCGTCCTCGCTCGCCCGCCGTAGCTGCCTCGCGGTCGGAAACGCGTACGCCTGGCCGACGCGGCGGCCGAAGCGCTCGATCAACCGGTTCCGGATCGCAAACGCGGCGAAGAGCGACACCTGCTGCGCCGTGATCGAGGTGACGAGCGTCTCGAACGGGTCCGGCGCGAGCGGCGGCCTGAAGCCGGCGAGCTCCCGCGTGAGCCGTGCCAGCACCGGGTCGGCCTGGGCCCAGTCGTAGAAGGCAGCGAGGTCGAACTCGGCGCCGAGGAGCTTCAGGACGACCGGCCGCGTCTCGTCGTCCAGCGGCTCGACCCTCACACCGCGCGGTGCCGGCTCGATCCGCACCTCGCGTGTGCCGACGACGCGGTGGAGCGCGCCGTCGGCCCAGAGGTTCGCGAGGTCCGGCCCGAACGCGCGGAAGCGCTCGGTCGAGAGCTCGAAGTCGAACGGCTCCGGCAGCCGAAGCAGCGCCATCGCGCCAACCGTATTCGCCGCGATAGCGTCCGCCGCATGGAGATCGAGCAGCTCGCGCCGCACCTCTGGTGGTGGACCGCGCCGCACCCGGACTGGGGCCCGCCGGACTTCGAGAGCGGCCAGGGCTGGGAGCGCGACGTCTCGTGTTACGCCCTCGTCGAGGGCGACGACCTCGTGCTGTTCGACCCGCTCGTCCCGGCGGGCGACGAGGAGCGGTTCTGGGCGGCGCTCGACGGCGACGTCGAGCACCACGGGCCGCCGGCGATCCTGCTCACGATCTACTGGCACGCGCGCAGCGCGCAGGAGATCCTCGACCGCTACGACGGCGCGACGGTGTGGGTGCACGAGCCGTCCGCGGACCTCTTCGGCGAGCGCGTCCGGGTGACGCACACGTTCGCAGCCGGCGACACGCTGCCCGGCGGCGTCGCGCCGATCGCGATGCACCACCGCGCCGAGGCGGCGTTCTGGCTGCCGACACACCGGGCGCTCGTGCTCGGCGATTCCGTGCTCGGCTACGACGGCCGCGCCGCGCTGAGCCCCGCGAGCTGGCTCGCCGACGGCGAGACGCCGGCGGAGCTCGAGGCCACCGTGCGCAGGGCGCTCGAGCTCGAGCCCGAGCTACTGCTTCTCACCCACGGCGGCCCGCGCCCGCGCGCGCAGCTAGAGCTCTGACGCGAGCGCGTCGAAGTCGGTCAACGGCGTGAACGAGACGCCGCGGCCGCGCAGCCAGCGGGCGAGCGAGCCGGTTGCGAAGACGCGCTTCGCCGCGAGCGCGGCGCAGTAGTCCGAGTGCCCGTCGCCGGCGTAGACGACCTCGCCGCCGGGCAGGTCGGCGCGCTTGCACGGCTCGCCGCAGACGTCGCACGGCTCGGCGACGCGGAAGTCGACGACCCAGCCGTCCGGCCGCGCCTCGACCCGGTTCGCACGCAGCTCGACCTCGCCGAGCGCGCCCTCGCGCTCGAGCACCGGCTCGATGATCTCGTGGAACCCGGAGGAGACGACCAGCGGATGCTGCGCCCGCGCGAGCTCGGCGAAGCCGGGGCGGATGCGCGCGTGCTCGAGCACGTAGGCGACCACCTCGTCGAGCGGGGCGGTCACGGTCGCGAACTGCTCCGCGATCACGTCGTTGAGGGTCATCCGGCCGGCGTCGAGGTCGAGCTCCGTGCGCTCGTAGATCTCGGCGTCGCCGAAGCGCTCCAGCACGAGGTCGAGCGTGTCGCGCTCGGTGACCGTGCCGTCCCAGTCGAGGACGAGTCGCATGGCGCGGAACGCTAGCGAGGCGCGAGCAGCTCGGCCGCTGCGGCGAGGTTCGCCCGGCCGGCGCCGTAGGTGACCACGTAACCGCGGGCGTCCGGCGGGCGCCAGGCCGGCAGGCCCGTTTCGACGACGAGCACGCCCGCAGGCACGAGCTCGCGCTGCCAGGCGTGGCGGTGCGCGTCGCGGACGACGACGACCGCGCGCCTCGGGTCGTCCAGCTGCGGGAACGGCTCGCCCTCGCGGACGCGAAGGGTCTCGGCGCCGAGCAGCTCGCCGAGCCCGTGGTGCGCCGGCCCGGCGGCGATCGTCGCCTCCGGCCAGAGCTCGACCACGAGCGGGCTCTCCGGCAGAGAGACGTCCCCCTCGGTGCGCAGCGCGCGTCGAGCTGCCTCGGCGCCGGCGTCGAGGTCGTGACCTGGCTGCGGCGACGACGCCCAGGCGGCGAGCTCGGCCACCCGCGCCGTGGCCTCGTGAAGCCGCTCTTCCTCGAGGCGGCCGTCCCTGACCGCGGCCACGAGCGCCTCGCGCACGCGCGCGACCTCCTCCGGCGAGCGGCCGGCGCCGAGGCAGAGCGCGTCGGCTCCAGCCGCAATCGCCTGGACGGCGCCCACCTCGAGCCCGACCGTGCCCATGATCGCGCGCATCTCGAGCGCATCGGTCATCACCACGCCGCCGAAGCCCAGCTCGGAGCGGAGCAGGCCGAGCAGCGGCCCGCTGATCGTCGCCGGCTGCTCGTCGATCGCCGGAAACCGGATGTGCGCCGTCATCACCGCGCGCACGCCGGACTCGACGGCGGCGGCGAACGGCGGCAGGGCGCGCGCGAACAGCGTCTCCCGGCCGATGTCCGCCACCGGCAGCTCGAGGTGCGAGTCGCCCGCGACCTCGCCGTGGCCGGGGTAGTGCTTAGCGCACGCGGCGACGCCGGTTCCCTGCAGCCCGTCGACGAACGCGGCGACGTGCCGCGAGACGAGCTGCGGGTCGGAGCCGAACGAGCGGACGCCGACGATCGCCGCCGCCGGGTCGACGATCACGTCCGCGACTGGCGCCAGGTTCATGTTCACGCCGACCGCGGCGAGCTCGCCACCGATCGCCGCCGCCACGCGCCGCGTCAGCGCGACATCGTCGACGGCGCCGAGGGCGAGGTTCCCCGGGAATGAGCTTCCGCGCGCCGCCTCGAGCCGCGTCACGTCGCCGCCCTCCTCGTCGACCGACACGAGCAGGCCGTCCCGCTCGGCGCGCAGCGACGACGTCAGCGCGGAGAGCTGCTCGGGGTCGTCGACGTTGAACGCGAACAAGACGACACCGCCGAGCCCGCCCGCGAGCTCGCGCCGCAGCCAGTCCGGCACCGTCGCGCCCCGGAAGCCGGGGAAGACGCAGGCGGCCGCGGCGGGCTCGAGCCCGCCCGTACTCATCCGCGGACCGCGCCGGCCGTCAGCCCGAACGCGATCTTCCGTTGGACGGCGACGAAGAAGATCACCACGGGCAACGCAGTCAGCGTCGCGCCGGCCATGAGTGGTCCCCAGGCCGTCCCGCGATCGCCGGTGAACGACGCGAGCCAGACGGTCAGCGTCTGCTTGCTCGGGTCGTGGAGCAGGACGTAGGCCATGATGTACTCGTTCCAGGCCTGGATGAAGGCGAAGATCGACGTCGCCACGAGCCCGGGCCCGATCAGCGGCAGCAGGATCCGCACGAACGCGCCGAACCGGGTCGTTCCGTCGACCTGGGACGCTTCTTCGAGGTCGACCGGGACACCGTGGAGAAAGCCGCGCAGCGTCCAGATCGTGAACGGCAGCACGAACGTCAGGTACGTCACGATCACGCCGCTCAGCTTGTCGACCTGATGCGCCTTGGACAGGACGAGGTAGATCGGGATGATCAGCGCGTTCAGCGGGATCATCTGCACGGCGATGATCAGGACGATGAATGCCCGACGCCCGTAGAAGCGGAACCGCGCCAGGGCGAGCGCGGCGAGGAACGCAAGCACGAGCGACGCCACGACCACGGTGCTGACGATGATCAGGCTGTTTTTGACCGACGACCAGAAATGCGGCCGGTTGATCGCGGCCGAGAAGTTCGACAGCGTCGGGTGCCGCGGGAACCAGACCGGGGTGTTGGCGAAGATGTCCGCGCCGGGCTTGAAGGCCGTCGACACCATCCAGTAGACGGGGAACACCATCACGACAAAAACGACCAGCGCTGTCGCGTTGAGGGCGATGCGACGTGACCGGCCGGCCCTCATTCCGTCTCCCCGATCTTCACCATCTGGCGGATGTACACGAAGCTGACGACGAGCAGGATCGCGACCATCACGAGCGCGATCGCGGCGCCGAGCCCATACTCGCTCTGCTGGAACGAGGTCGTGAACGCGTAGATCGACATCGTGAAGTACTGGGGCGGCGGCTGGCTGCTGAGCAGGAGCCAGATCTGGTTAAAGACCTGGAAGTCCCAGATGATCGAGAGGCTCGTCAGAATCACGAAGATCGGCTTGAGCAGCGGCACCGTCACGTCACGGAAGATCCGCCAGGCCGATGCGCCGTCGGACTTCGCGGCCTCCACGAGCTCCTGCGGCACCTGCGTCAGGCCGGCGAACACCGTCAACGCGACGAACGGAATTGCCCCCCAGACGACGAGCAGCGTGATGATCGCCCAGCCCGTCCAGGTGGTGGCGAACCACTCATGGTGGTTGAAGTTCCCGAAGTGGAGATACGTGAGCAGCCAGTTGGCAACTCCGAACTCGTAGTCGACCATCCACGACCAGACCGCGACCGCGACGACCACCGGCATCGCCCAGACGAAGATCAGCCCGGCCGAAAGAAGGACTCGCATCTTCGAGCCGAGCTGCTCCAGCAGAAGCGCGATCAATGTCCCGAGGGCCATCGTGAGGGTGACCGCGGCCGCGGTGAACACCAGCGTCCGGAACAGAACGTGCCAGAAGACGCTGTCGTGGAAGATCTGCGTGTAGTTCTGCGTGCCGATCCACACGCCCTGGTGACGGATGAGCTGGAACAGGCCGTAGTGCTGGAACGACAGCCTGACCATGAAGTAGAGCGGGTAGCCAAGCACCGCGGCGATCACCGCCGTCGCGGGCAGCAGCAGCACATAGGGAAGGACGCCGCCGCCGAGACGGCCAGAAAGGGGGCGTTGCCGTCGCGTCAGGCCAGGCGGTTGCGCGACGGCAGCCGAGGAGTCCGGGAAGCGAGTGCTCACCGAAGGAGCAGCTCGCTTCCCGGACGCGAGGTCACGACGAAGCGTTGAGGATCTTCGTCATCTGCGTGCTGGCGCTGTGTGCGGCCGCCTGCACGCTCTTGCTGTTCGTGAGGATGGCTGTGAGCATCTGCTTCAACAGGTGGCTGTTCTCGACGTTGGTCCAGTTCGGCGCCGAGGGGGTGAACCAGCTGTACTTCGACGCCCGCGCGAACGGGGCGAGCGCAGGGTTGTGCGCGTTCACGTTCGCGAGCTTGGTCGTGTTGGCGATGTTCCCGGCCTTGGCGATGATCGTCTCGGACGCGGTGCCGGTGAAGGCCTTGATCCAGTCAGCGCCCAACGCCTTGTTCTTCGCCGAGATCGGGATGCCGAGGTCGGAGCCGCCGAGGAACGTCGGCATGTACCGGCCCTTGATGTGGCTCGGCATCGGGTAGGCGCCCATCTTCGCGACGAACGACTTCGGCGCGGCGCCGCCCTTCGGGTCGAACACGTATGGCCATTCCCAGCCATTGCCGATGAACGCGGCCATCCGGCCCTTGGCGAACGGGATGCTCGGGTACGGATGCGCCTCGTCCTGCGTCTTGCTGGCGCGTGAGTACTTCTGCACCATCGCCTTGAAGACGGTCAGGGCCTTGATCGCCTGCGGCGAGTCGAGCGCGCCTTTCCACTTGCCGTTCTTGCCGAGAACGGCGAGCTGACCGCCGTAGTCCTCGACGAACGACGTGGCGACATACCAGTTCTGGCCCGGCTCGTAGAAGGCGGAGAAGTTGCCGTTCTTGCCGAACTTCTTCATCAGCTTGGTGTTGTCCGACAGGAACTGCTGATAGGTGGTCGGAACGCCCTTGATGCCGGCCGCGCGGTACATGTCCTTGCGATAGATGACAGCCCTCGCACCGGCGTAGTACGGGACGCAGTAGAGCTTCCCCTTGAAGCTGCACGACGCCTTGAGCCCGCTCAGCCACGTGCTGCTGTTTGGGTAGCCCTGCGCCTTGATCGGGCTGAAGGCACCGGCCGCCATGTACTTCACGGTCTGACTGTTGCCGAGCTCGATCACGTCAGGCGTGTCGTTCGCCGCGAGCGCTGCGTCGAACTTCTGGAGGACGCTGTCCCAGCTCTGGTACTGGATGTTGACGTCGACCCCCGGGTGCTGCTTCTGAAACGCGGCGTTGGCGGCGGCTATCGCCCCCGGCCAGCCGTTCTGAGCGTCGGTCATCACCCAGACGGTGACGCTGCTGGCCGACGCTCTATTCGTACTGCCGGTCGCCGTCGAGGCCGCTGTAGCGAGTGCGGCCGCGAGAGCGACGGCGGCGATGATCCGGAGTTTCATGTGGTCCCCCTGCTCCTGGTGGACGACCCGCTTCTACCGTTCCCTGCAGTGGCCCCGGTCAACGGTGCGCGGCGGCCGCGATGAATTGGTGCATACCACTTGGCCACAGGGTGGACATTGGCACAATTTGACGGAGGATGTCAAGACCATTCCAGCCGATTCGTCAACTGGAGCCGGAACTCCCGTCGCGTTGGTCTTGACCAGCGCTGGCGAGTGCCGGGCGATGTGGTGACGGCTGGGCGCTCAGGTCGGTGACGAGCCGGTAGCGGTCGCCGCGGTAGATCGAGTGGACGAACTCCACGATCTCGCCCCGCTCGGAGCGCGTGACGCGCTCGAACAGGAACGCCGGCGAGTGGAGCGGCACCCCGAGCGCCTCCGACTCGTCCTCGTTGGTCACCGTCGGCTCGATCGTCTGCATGCCGCCGGCGATCACGATCCCGTAGCGCGAGCGCAGCAGGTCGTAGAACGACTGTCCTTCGAGGTCGGCCGCGCTCAGCCCGGGGACGAGCGCCTCGCGCACGTGAAGGGTCTCGATCGCCATCGACTCGCGGTCGGCGAGCCGCAGGCGCTTGGCCACGACGATCGACTCGGACGGCGAGACATGGAGGAAGCGGCCCAGCCGCGCGCCCGCCGGGACGACCTCGAGCCCGAGCGTCCGGCTGCCCGGCTGCATCCCGCGGCGGCGCATGTCCTCCGTGAAGGAGGTCATCGTCAGCTCCTGCGCGATCTTCGGCTCGCTCACGAACGTGCCCGAGCCGCGGCGGCGGACGAGGTAGCCCTCGCGAGCCAGCTCGTCGAGCGCGGCCCGCACGGTCAGGCGCGAGACGCCGAGGTCGGCGCTCAGCTGCCGCTCCGACGGGATCGCCTCGCCGACGCCGAGCCGGTCGATCAGTTCGAAGACGCGGTCGCGGGTCTCGCGCTGCTTCGTCACGGCGCCGCCGGTGCCAGCTGCGGCTCCGGGGCCGCCACTGGGGTGTCGTCCGGCAGCAAGGTCAACCCGGTGTCCGGATCGAAGAAGTGCAGCCTCGACGGGTCGAGGGCGAGCTCGAGCGGCTCGCCGACGGCACCGCGCACGCGCGGGTCGATGCGGGCGCTGAAGAGGGCCTTCGACTCCTGCAGCAGCGTGGCTTCGTCGCGGCCACTGACGTCGGTCGCGACCGCCTCGGCGTCGACGTGGAAGAAGACGTGCGCGTCCGAGCCGAGCTCCTCGACCACGACCGGCACGACCGTCACGGTCGTCAGGCCGGAAGCGGCCGTCGCGGCTCCCTCGAACGCCTCGGGACGGACGCCCACGACCACGTCGCGCCTGCCGGGAGCCGGCCTGCGTCCCCGGTCGAGCGGGACGCGGAAGCCGCCGAAGACGACCTCGTCGCCGTCGATCGTCCCCTCGACGAGGTTCATCGCAGGCGTCCCGATGAAGGCGGCGACGAAGACGTTCGCCGGGTGGTCGTAGAGCCGCTGCGGCGTGTCGACCTGCAGGATCCGGCCGCCGTCGAGCACGGCAACCCGCTGGCCGAGCGTCATCGCCTCGGTCTGGTCGTGGGTGACGTAGATCGTGGTCACGCCGAGGCGCGCGTGCAGCTGCGCCAGGGAGGCGCGCATCTCGACGCGCAGCTTCGCGTCGAGGTTCGAGAGCGGCTCGTCCATCAGGAACGCCTTCGGCTCGCGCACGATCGCGCGGCCCATCGCGACGCGCTGGCGCTGCCCGCCCGAGAGCTGCGCCGGCTTGCGCTCGAGCAGCTCCTCCAGGCCGAGCAGCTTCGCGACTTCGACGACCCTGCGCTTCGCGTCGTCCTTCGGCGTGCGCCGCACCTTGAGGCCGTAGCCGATGTTCTTGCGCACGCTCATGTGCGGGTAGAGCGCGTAGCTCTGGAAGACCATGGCGATGTCGCGGCGGCGCGGGGCGAGCTCGGTGACGTCGGCGCCGCCGATCGAGATCGAGCCTTCGGTGACCTCCTCGAGCCCGGCGACCATTCGGAGGAGCGTCGATTTCCCGCAGCCCGAGGGGCCGACGAGCACAATGAACTCGCCGTCGCCGATGGAGAGGCTGACGTCGTCGACGGCGGTCACGCCGCCGGCGTAGACCTTCGTCAGGTGCTCGATCCGAATCTCCGCCACGAGGCGACAAGGATAGGACCGGTTCTCCGGAAAAGCAAGACCAAATGGTGACTAAGCCGCAACTGGTATTGACCACCTCGCCCGAACAGGCTTAGACTGACGCCATGGCGTCGAGCGAGGGACCCGAGACGTTGGACGGGCTGGTGACCGAATCGCGGCGCCCGGACGGCGATTACGCCTCGCTCTCGACGCAGGCGCTCGTGGAGCTGATGAACGCCGAGGACGCGTCGGTGCCCGAGGCGGTCGGAACCGCGGCCGAGGCGATCGCCGCCGCCCTGGACGGGATCGTAGAGCGGCTCGCGGCGGGTGGACGGCTCGTCTACGCCGGCGCCGGCACGTCAGGCCGCATCGCGGCGCTCGACGCAGAGGAGTGCGAGGCCACGTTCTCCACCCCGCCCGGCCAGGTCGTTGCGCTCGTCGCCGGTGCCGAGGCGCGGTCGGCGGAGGCGCGCGAAGCGGCCGAGGACGACGGGGCCGCCGGCAGGCGCGCGGTCGAGGAGCTCGGCGTCTCTTCCGGCGACGCGGTCGTCGGCGTCAGCGCGAGCGGCCGGACGCCCTACGTGCTCGGCGCGCTCGAAGCCGCCGCCGAGGCCGGCGCGCTCACGGTCGCGCTCGTCTCCGCACACGACTCGCCGCTCGCCCGGGAGGCCAACCATGAGGTGGCCGTCGTCGTCGGGCCCGAGGTCGTCTCCGGCTCGACCCGCTTGAAGGCCGGCACTGCGCAGAAGCTCGTCCTGAACACGATTTCCACCGTTGCGATGATCCGGCTCGGCAAGACCTACGGCGACCTGATGGTCGACGTACGCACGTCGAACGAGAAGCTCGAGGCGCGGGCGCGCCGGATCGTGCGCGAGGCCACGGGCGTCTCGGACGACGAGGCTCGCGAGGCGCTGGAGGCTGCCGGCGGGAGCGCGAAGGTAGCCGTCGTCGCGCTGCTCGCCGAGGTCGACCCGGACGCCGCTCGCAGCCGGCTCGAACAGTTCGGCGGGAACATCCAGGAAGCACTGGCCCGATGAGGCTCGGCGTCGAAGCCGCGGTCGTCGACGGCGCGCTTGTGCGCGGCGACGTCGAGGTCGTCGACGGCGTCGTCACGGGCTACGCGCTCGAGGGCGGCGGCAACGGCGGTCGCGTCGCGGTGCCGGGCTTCGTCGACCTGCAGGTGAACGGCTTCGCCGGCGTCGACTTGATGGGCGCGGACGCCGAGGGTTACCGGCGCGCGGGCGAGGCGCTGCTCGAGACCGGCGTCACCTCCTACCTTCCCACCTTCATCTCAGCCCCCGAGGAGGACGTGCTTGCGGCGCTCGGCAACGTGCCCTCGGACCGCACGGGCGCGCAGATCCTCGGCGTCCACCTCGAGGGGCCGTTCCTCTCCCCGAAGCGCCTGGGCATCCACCCGCCCTCGGCGCGACGCGACCCGGACGTGGCCCTTCTGGAGCGCCTGCTCGGCGCAGGCCCGGTCCGCTTGATGACGCTCGCGCCCGAGCTGCCCGGCGCGCTCGAGCTGATCGACCGGCTGCTGCTCGCAGGCGTCGCCGTCTCGTGCGGGCACTCCGACGCCACCGCCGAGGAGGCATCGGTTGCGTTCGACCGCGGCGCACGCGCCGTGACGCACCTCTTCAACGCGATGCGGCCCTTCCGCCACCGGGATCCCGGCCTCGCCGGAGCCGCGCTGGCCCGCCCGGACGTGACGATCCAGATCATCCTCGACGGCGTCCACCTCGCCCGCGAGACCGGGCGCGTCGTCTGGCAGTCGGCGCCGGGGCGCGTCGCGCTGGTGACCGACGCGGTCGCCGCCGCGGGCATGGGCGACGGCACCTACCTCCTCGGCGGCTTCGAGATCGAGGTGCGGGACGGCGTCGTGCGCGGCGCGGACGACGTGCTGGCCGGAAGCGCCCTCACGATGATCGACGCGGTGCGGAACCTGGCAGGCCTCGGCATCCCGCTGGCGGACGCGATCGGCGCGGCGACCACCGTGCCGGCGCACATGCTCGACCGGCCGGAGCTGGGGCGCCTCGAAATCGGTGCGCAGGCCGACCTGCTCGTGCTGGACGACAACCTCGAGATCGAACGCGTCTGCGTCGGCGGCGAGGCTCGTGTCGTCGCCTGAGCCGCTCGCCTTGCCCAACCAACCAGGCGCCGTCTTCCTCGCCGAGATCCGGGAGCAGCCGCACGCCCTCCGCGCACTGCTGGAGCATGACGCCGACTTCGCCCGGGTCGCTGCGACCGCGCGCGAGCGCGGGACGAGCATGGTGCGGATGGTCGGCCACGGCTCCTCCGACAACGCCGCGTCCTTCGGCGTCTACGCCTTCGGGCTCCTGCCGCGCTGGACCGCGCTGCGCGACTCGATCACGCTGACGGCGTACTACGACGCGCAGCTCGAGCTGCGCAGCTCGACCGTCGTCGCGCTCTCGCAGTCGGGCCGCACGCCCGACGTGATCGACTACGTCACGCGCGCGCGACGCGCTGGGGCGTACACGGTCGCGCTGACGAACGACCCGAGCTCCGAGCTCGCCGCCGAGGCCGACGACGTGCTGCCGCTCGAGGCCGGCCCGGAGAACGCCGTCGCGGCGTCGAAGACGTACCTCAACCAGGTCGCGGCGCTAGGGCTCCTCGCCGCGCATGCTGCTGGCCAGGGCGAGCCCTTCGCGGATGGCATCGAGAAGACGGCCGCGCTGCTCGAGGAGATGCTCCCCGAGCTCGAGGCCAGTGTCCGCCGGATCGCGCCGCCGTTCGCATCGGTCGGTCGGATGTTCGTGGTCGGCCGCGGGATCCAGTTCGGCACCGCGCGCGAGATCGCGCTCAAGCTGCTCGAGACCTGCCGGGTCGCCGCGGAGCCGCTGACCGCGACCGACCTCGCCCACGGGCCGGTCGCCGCGCTCGACCCGCTGTTCCCGGTCTGGACGATCGCCTCCAACGACGAGACGCTGCCCGCGGTCGTGGAGGCCGCCGAGCGCGTGAGGCTCGCCGGCGCGACGCTGGTCGCGAGCGGCGACGCCGCCGACAAGCTGGCGGGGGCGGCCTACGCCCTCCCTGTGCCGAGTCCGCCCTCGCCGCTTCTCTCGCCGCTGCTCTCGGTCGTGCCGGGGCAGCTGTTCGCACTCGAGCTCGCCCGCGCCAAAGGGCTCGATCCCGACCGGCCGGAAGGACTGACGAAGGTCACGCTTGCCCGCTGAGGCGGCGCCGTTCCTCGCGGTCGACGTCGGCGGGAGCTCCGTCAAGCACGCCCTCGTCATGGACGGGAGGCTCGAGGCGCAGGGACGCGAGCCGGTCGCGCCGGACCTCGACGGCCTGGTCGCGCAACTGCGCCGGATTCAGGACGAGGCGGGTGCTCCGGCGTGGGGCCTCTGCATCGCCGGCCTGATCGACGTCGAGCGCGGCGTCGTGCGCTACGCGTCGAACCTGCCGCTCCGCGAGACGCCACTGCTGGAGTTGCTGCCGGATCCGGCCGTCTTCGCCAACGACCTCGTCGCGGCGACGGTCGGCGAGGCGGAGGGCGGCACGCTCGCGCTGCTCCAGGCCGGCACCGGGATCGCCGGCCGGTGTGCCGTCGAGGGACGGGTCGACGCGCGGCCCTACGCCGGCGAGGTCGGCCACCTCCGCTTCCGCGCGGGCGGCCTCCGCTGCCGCTGCGGCCAGGACGGCTGCGCCGAAGCGTACGGCGCCTGGGGCGGGATCCTCGACCGCCACGCGGACGCCGGACTGCCCGAGCCGACCCCCGACTCGCTCTTCGCCGCTGCCGAGGACGACGAGTGGGCGCGCGAGGTGCTCGACGACGCGCTCGAGGCGATCGGCTTCGCGGCCTCTGCGCTCGTGGCCGCCTGCGACCCCGGCACGCTCCGCGTCGGCGGCGGGCTGACCGCGGTCTGGGGCGAGACGCTGCTCACCCCGATCCGGGAAGCGCTGGCGACGAGCGTCCTCCCTGACGTCGCGGCGGCGACGACCGTCGAGCTCGCGCGCCTCGGCGACACCGCCGCGCTGCTCGGCCTCTACCGCCTGAGCCTAGAAGTGTGAGGTGACCCCGGCCGGGTCGGCGTCGGAGTCGCCGGCCCCCTGTGCCCGCTCCTCGAGCCACGAGTAGGCGTACTCGCCGTCGTCGAGCCCTTTGGCGAGCTTCGTCAGCCGTAGCGGGTGGAACGTGTCGCACATCACGGCGAGCTCGTGCGTCTCGGTCTGGCCGATCGACTTCTCCGCGAGCCCAGGGTGCGGGCCGTGCGGGATGCCGGACGGATGAAGCGTCACCGAGCCGACCTCGATCCCCCGCCGCGAGCCGAAGTTCCCGGAGACGTAATAGATCATCTCTTCCGAGTTCAGATTCGAGTGGTGGTACGGGATCGGGATCGCCAGCGGGTCGAAGTCGAGCTTGCGGGGGCAGAACGAGCAGATCACGAAGTTGCGGCCCTCGAACGTCTGATGCGAGGGCGGCGGCATGTGGATCCGGCCGGTGATCGGCTCGAAGTCGTGGATCGAGAACGTCCACGGGTAGACGTAGCCGTCCCAGCCGACGACGTCGAACGGGTGGTAGTCGAGCAGGTAGGTCTGGTAGCCGTCCCGGATCCGCACCTTGACCGGGAACTCGCCGCGGTCGCGGTGCGTCTGCAGCTCGGTCGGCGGATGGATGTCGCGGTGGTAGTACGGCGCGTGCTCGAGCAGCTGCCCGTACTCGTTCCGGTAGCGGCGCGGGATCTCGATCAGGCCCGGTGACTCGAAGACGAGGTACCGCTGCTCGCCTTCGGGCCGGAAGCGGTAGGTCGTGCCGCGGGGGACGACGACGTAGTCGCCTTCCTTGTACGGCAGGTCGCCGAAGATCGTCTCCAGTGTGCCCGAGCCCTCGTGGACGAAGATCACCTCGTCGCCCTCGCCGTTGCGGAAGAAGTAGTCCATCTCGCCGTCCGGGCGGCAGAGCGAGATCTCGACGTCGTCGTTCCACATCAGCAGCTTGCGGCCGGTGATGGCGTCGCCTCCGGCGTCGATGCCCATCGTCTTGAAGTGCCGGTGCTGATGGCCGTCGGGCACCCACTCGTCGCGCTCGATCGGCTCGAACTCGCCGACCTTCGTGACGCGGCAGGGCGAGATGAGGTGGTAGAGGATCGACTCGTTCCCCGAGAAGCCCTCGAGGCCCATCACCTCTTCAGTCAAAAGCGTCCCGTTGTCGCGGAACTGGATGTGCCGCTTCCGCGGGACGTCGCCTCTGACCTGGTACGTCGGCACGGCCGAAGGATAGTCGTGCCGAAGCTCAGTGGGCGAGCGCTTGCTCGACCGCTGCGAATGGGATGAAACCGAGCACGCCGCCCGTGCCCGCGTCGTAGGCGTAGACGACGCCGATGTCGTCGAGGTGTGCCCGCACGGCCGCGGGAGCCGTCAGCAGCACGCTTCGAGCACCGGTCGCCAGGCTGATCCCGAAGACCCGGCGGCCGGCGGTGACGACGGCCACGCCATAGTGGACATCGACCGCGGGCGCTGTCCCGGCAGGCACCTGCCAATGGTGGAGCAGCTGCCTGTTCCGGAGCGCGTAGGTGTCCAGCGTCCCCGCCCCCCTCAGGACGGTGAGCTGGTCGTTGCGCAGCGCAATCGCGCGTGCGTCCGGCAAGTCGAGTGTCTGGGTCACAACGTCGTCCTGGAGCACGTCGACGTGCCCGTCGGCGCCCAGCACCGCGACGCGGCCTCGGTCGACTGACAGCTGCGTCGCCGACTGCACCTCGGTCGAGCCGGCGGCCTGCTGCCCGCGTAGGCGCCCGAGACGCACCACGCCGGCGCCGTTTCGTACTGCGTAGGAAAGCGTCGCGCCGTCCGCGGCGACCGGGATCGAGCCCGTGCCGATGGTCGTGCGCGTGACGATCTTCTCGATGCAGTGAACGAAGGTGCTCGTGATCAGCGTCTGCATCCCGCCGTACCTCGTCACGACCTCGACGAACTGCCCGCCCAGGACGAGCCCAGAGATCCCGCCAGGCGCGTGGTGCTCCGGGCAGATAGGCGGCTCGTCCATCAGATCCGTCGAGTAATGCCACGGGATTGTCCAGACGCCGATGCGATCGCACGCGCCACTCGGGTCCTTCTTCACGAAGACGACGCTGCGCCCGTCGAGCGAGAAAGCCCCGATCCGGCCCGGTACCCGCAGGGGCCCGAACGGCCGCAGAGCGTGCGTAACAGTCGAGAACGGCAGGAACTTCAGGACCCACCGGCTTGCACTCCGGCGTTTGTAGAGATCGTCCTGGAAGACCATTCCGGCCGGGTCGATCACCGGACGGTCGCCCGGGCGCTTCACGCCGACCAGGGCGAACCGGCCGTCGCGCAGGCGTACGGCGTAGTCGCCGTTAGTCGTAGAGATCACGGCTACTCCACGCGCTACGTCGACCGAGGATGCGGCGGCGGGCAACGGCCAGGCGTGAAGCTTGGTTGCCGTGCGCACGTCGTAGACGGCGACCCGATCGGGCTGATCGGGCTCGGTGCTCCCGGACACGAGCTCGACCCGCACGCGGCCGTCGCTTGCGGAGCGCCCCGGTGCCGGCTCCGGAGGCGAGCTCGTGCAACCGCTCGCGGAGGACATCGCCGAAGCGGGTCGCCAGAGGACCACGCGCTCGCAGCCGTCGATCCACGCGTGCACACGCACCTGCCGGCCGCTCAGCTGGTACCCGTCGACGCGCCCGGGCACGGCAAGGGTGCGTGTCCCGGGCAGGTCTGGATGACATACGTAGGCGTAGGCCGAGGCAGCGAACACCAGAGGGAGTGCCACGATGACGCTGAGTCGAAAGGTCCGGCGGCGAAACACGACCTTCATGACCTCTCTGCGAGCGTACGCTTCTGACCCACCCGGGTCAATGGCGGCGCCCCTATCAGGCGGCTGCTTCGAGAGCGAGGTTCGCGAGCCGCTCGCCGATTGCCGGCGCGAACTTGAAGCCGTGGCCCGAGCACGGTGAGCCGACCACGATCCGCCCGCGGCGCTCGAGCAAGAAGCTCTCGTCGGCGGTGGTCGTGTACATGCAGGTATCGAGCGCCACCGGCTCCGGCTCGGCCAGGCGGTACGTGTCGTTCGTCCACGCGGTGATCCGCTCGACCAGCTCCGGCTGCGGCTCGGTCGGGACGTCGGGGTCGGCCTCCCGCCCGGCGTGGTGGGCGCCGACCTTGAGCCCGTAGACGGGGTCGTAGAGCGAGTACATGTCGTGCTTGAGGCGGTCGTTGTGGAACGAGACGACCGACGGAACCGGACGACTCTCGGGCCGGAAGTAGCAGACGGTCTCTCGCGTCGTCTTCACGGGCAGTGCGTCTTCGAGGAGCTGGTTCACCCAGGCGCCGGCGGTGACGACCACGACCTCCGCGTCGAGCTCGTCCGGGTGGACCTTTGCGCCTTCCCGGACGTCGAGCTCTCGCCTGAACGCAGCGAGCGCCTTGTCGGCGCGCGCGATCCCGGCCTCCGGCTGGAGGACGGCAAAGGCGCCCTCGGGCACGCGGATCGGGAAGCGCCGCTCGGCCTCCTCGCGCTCGAGCCGCTCCCAGGCGACCCCGCAGCGCTCGAGTGTCGGCGCGGTGCTCTCGTCCAGGCTGCTCACGATCTCCACCAGGCCGTAGAGCTCGAGGATCGTCTCGCCGCTCTGGGCCTCGAGCTCGCGCCAGAGCCCGAGCGACTCCTGGGCCAGGCGGACGTAGTGCTCCTCGGGGTACGCCAGCCGGAAGATCCGCGAGCGCCCGTGGCTCGACCCGTGCGGGTTGCCGACCTCGAACTGCTCGTAGACGACCGACTCGACCCCGCGCCGGTGGAGCGCCCAGCCGGTGGCCAGGCCCATCACGCCTCCGCCGATGACCGCGACCTTCATCGTCCTATCGTTACCCGATCCGGTGTCAGGCATGGAAACGGAAGTGTCACGAGCGTGTGCCGCGGATGTGTCTTCGCCTGCAGTTCGAAGGGTTCGCTCCGCCTCCGCGCGGTGTCAGACACCTCACGAATCACGCACGCGGCCCGACGCGGTTCCGGAGCACGCCGATCCCTTCGACCTCGAGCTCGACCTCGTCGCCGGGCTGCAGCCAGCGCTCGTCGCCGTGCTCGAGGATGCAGCCCGTTCCGACCGTGCCCGAGCCGAGGACGTCGCCCGTCCGCAGCTCCGTGTTCCGCGCGGCGTGCGCGACGATCGCCTCCCACGAGTGGTACATGTCGCCGAGGTTCCCGCGCGAGCGCTCTTCGCCGTTCACCCGCGCGACCATCTCGAGCCGCAGGTCGCCGAGCTCGTCCGGCGTGACCACGACCGGACCGAGCGACGTCGCGAAGTCCTTGCCCTTCGACGGGCCGAGGCCGACGCGCATCTCGGCGCGCTGCAGGTCCCGCGCCGACCAGTCGTTCATCACCGTGAACCCGCCGATCTCCCCGTCGGCGCCCATGATCGCCGCCACCTCGAGCTCGTAGTCCAGCGCCTCCGAACCCTCCGGGTACGGGATCTCCTCGTCCGGCCCATAGATCGCCGCCGGGTTGGAGAAGTAGAAGACCGGGATCTCGTACCACTCGGGCACGACTTCGCCGCGGCCGGTGACGGCTCGGGCGTTCCGAACGTGCTCCTCGAACGCGTAGAAGTCGCGCACCGACGGCGGCCGGCGGATCGGTGCGAGCAGGCGGACCTGGTCGAGCGGGTACTCGGCGTGCTCGCGCGCGTGGCCGCCGCCCGTGAAGAACGACTCCAGCGTCTGCGCCGCGAGCTGGATCACGCGGTCGTCCTCGATCCTTCCCGGCCAACCGCGCACCTCGTGCTCGACCGGCGTGAACATGCACAACTTCATTCAGGGCTCGGTGTGTACCACGACGTCGGCGATCTCCGGGCGTTCACGGCGGATTCGCTCCTCGATCTCGCTCGCCCGGGCGTGCGCGTCGGCCAGCGACGTCGAGGGGTCGAGCCCCAGTGTCAGGTAGGCGCGCAGCCCGTCACCGGTGCGCAGAAAGCGAAGCTCGCGCGGCGGGCCGCCCGTCTCCTCGCGCACGATCCGCTCGACGAGGTCACGGTCGCCGGCGACGTCGCGGCCCTCCGCGGCCTCGGCCAGCGGCTCGAGGTGCGTCTGCACCGCGTCGACCTCCGGCACGGACTCGACGATCGCCCGCTCGACCTCGGTTGCGACCTCGTGCGCATCCTCGAGCGGGACCTCGCCCGGAAGCTTGAGGTGGAGCGAGACCTCGGTCGAGCCGCCGACCCGCAGGACGGTCAGGTTGTGGATCTCGCGCACGCGCGGGACCCGCTGCGCAGCGGCCAGCGCCCGCTCCGCCAGCGCGGCCTGATCCTGCTGCGGCTCGACGTGGACGACGACGTCGCTGCCCGGCAGCGCGCCGTGCACCGCCGCCTCGACCGCGTCCGCGGCGGCGTGCCCCTGCCCGACTGCCGCCGCCGGCGGCACGCCGATCACGATGTCGGCGAACTGCCGCCCCGCGGCCTGCCGCATCCGCAGCCGCCGCAGCTCGATGCCCGGCAGCGCCGCGATCGCGGCAAGCGCGGCCTCCTGCGCCTCGGGCGGCACGCGGTCCATCAGCACGTCCACGTTCAAGCGCATCAGCCGCGCCGCGGCCACCAGCACGAGTGCCGCCACGAACAGCGCCGCGGCCGAGTCGGCCCACTGGTAGCCGGCGCGCGCGGCGGCGAGGCCGAGCAGCACGGCGGTCGAGCCGGCCAGGTCGGACGCGAAGTGGAGCGCGTTCGCCTGCAACGCGGGACTGCGGTACCGCCGGCCCGCGCGGAACGACACCGAGGCGCGGACAAAGTCGACGACGATCACGATCCCGATCACCACGAGCGCATACCAGCGCGGATCGACCTGCGTGGTGTTCGACCCGAAGAGACGCCCGAGCGCCCGCCACGCGATCAGGAGGCTGGCCACGACGAGGATCGCCGCCTCGCCGAGCGCCGCCAGGTGCTCGGCCTTGCCGTGCCCGTACGGGTGGCCCATGTCGGCCGGGCGCAGCGCGACGCCGAGCGCGACGAAGGTCAGGATTGCGGCGATCAGGTCGGTGCCGGAGTGCGCGGCCTCCGAGAGCAGGCCGAGCGAGTGCGTCGCCAGGCCCGCGACGAGCTTGACCGCGATCAGCGCGCACGCGGCGACGATCGAGACGAGGGCGGTCCGGCGCTGCGGGCTCATAGCCGCCAAGGATCGCACGGCCGCTGGAAGGGCCGAGGGCCCGCCTGGCGGTGGCGGGCTCCTCCGGAGGGGAATGCTCAGACGAGCGCGCTAGGCGTTCGCGACGTCGCCGCGGAAGCGCTCCTTCAGGAACGTTCCCGCGCCGGTGCCCTTGTCGAACCAGTGCCGGTACTTGAGGGCCTGGTGCTTGGCGGCCGTGTATTCGAAGTCGAAGCGGCACGCCTTCGAGTCCGTGAAGCACGAGAAGGTCGCGCTCGAACCGAAGAACGTGGCGATCCAGACGTCGGTGAACCCGCAGTCGGTCGCACAGGTCGCAGTCGGGTCGAACGTGCCGCCCGTGACCTTGCCGACGAGGTAGCCGTGGAACTTGCCCTTGACGCCGGCGAGGACGGTCGAGCCGTGGCGGCCCTTCGTCTCACACGCGCCCGGGCTCTGACCCGCGTTCGTCAGGAAGGTGCCGCGGTCCATGCGCAGCACGGTGTACGAACCGTCGTGATTCTTGTGGACGCGGAAGGTGCGCTTCTCGGTGTCGGCGGCCCACGCGTTGCTGCACGAGCCGTGGTCGTCGGTGACCACGTCGTAAGGGCCAAACTTGCCGTGCTTGCCCTTGAAGTGGCCGTTCCCGTGGCCATGGCCGGGATCGGCGAGACCGCTCGCGGCGAAGGCGGCGGCCGCTACGAGCAGGCCCGGCAGGATCCATCGCTTCTGCATGTCAGTAAGCCTCCTGGACGATGTCGTGCCTGTTGGTGAAGGGATCCCGCTCGGCCAGGACTCTTGCGGTGCGCTTACGCTGCTGCAGTGCGCTGGGACGAGTTCGCCACCGCCGTTCCCGAGCTGGCCGCTCTCGGAGATGAGCGCCTGCGCGAGCGTGAGCTCTGCCTCGTCGGCACGCTCCGCCGGAACGGCTGGCCGCGGATCTCGCCGGTCGAGCCGGAGTTCGTCGACGGCGAGTTGATGCTCGGGATGATGTGGCGTTCGCCGAAGGCGCTCGACCTGCTGCGCGACCCGCGCCTCGTCGTCCACTCGGTCGTCTCGACGCGCCTCGGGAACGAGGGCGACTTCAAGCTCTACGGCCGGGCTGTCCCGGTGGAGGTGGGCGCCCGCCGGACGCGCTACCGCGAGACCGTCAAGGCACGGATCGACTGGGAGCCCGAGGAGCCGAACTACCACGTGTTCGCGGTCGACGTCGACTCGGCCGGCTTCGTCACCTTCGCCGAGGGGAACCGCCACGGACTGGCCTGGCACCCGGCCGGCGGCCTCCGTCGCTGGGAGCAGCGCGAGTCCTAATGTCCGCGACGGATCGGTGGTGGCGCGGCTTCGACGCCTTCCTGCTCGACGCGCTGCCGCGGCGGGCGCGCGTCCTCGACGTCGGGTGCGGCGCCGGGGGTCTGGTGGAGCGCCTCGCAACCGCGGGCTTCGACGCGGTCGGGATCGACCCGAAGGCCCCCGCGGCGCCGAGGCTCGTCCGCGAGCGGGTCGAGGACGCGACCGGCATCGGGCGGTTCGACGCGATCTGCTCGGTCATGGCGCTTCACCACGCCGACCTCGAGCCGGTGCTGGCCTCGATCGGCCGCCTGCTCCGCCCCGGCGGCATCGTGTTCGTCTCCGAGTTCAGCTGGGAGGCATACGACGATCGCGCCGCCGCGTGGGTCGAGGAGCACGACCCGGCGCGCGACGCGTCCGTCGCTGCATGGCGTGGCGAGCACGACGAGCTCCACCCGGGCGAGCGCGTCCGCGCCGCGCTCGACGAGGCATTCGAGCGTCAGAGCGTCACGACCCGCCCGTACCTCGCCGCGATGCTGGGCAGGCCGGACCTGGAGCGCACCGAGTTCGCGGCACTCGAGCGCGGCCGGCTACCGGCGATCGGCTGGTGGTATTCGGGACGCGGAAGCTAGAGGTTCCCGCGGAGCGCCTGCTCGCGCTCGATCGACTCGAAGAGGGCCTTGAAGTTGCCCTCGCCGAACGTCGTCGCGCCGTGGCGCTCGATCACTTCGAAGAAGACCGTCGGCCGGTCCTGGGCGGTCTTCGTGAAGATCTGCAGCAGGTAGCCGTCCTCGTCGCGGTCGGCCAGGATCTTCAGCCTGTGCAGGTCGGAGTAGTCCTCGCCGATCTCGCCGACCCGGTCCTCGACGTCCTCGTAGTACGTGTCGGGCGTGTCGAGGAAGAGCACGCCGCGCTCCTTCATCGCCTCGACGGTGCGGACGATGTCGTCGCTCTGCAGCGCGATGTGCTGGACGCCGGGGCCGTGATTGAACTCCAGGTACTCCTCGATCTGACTCTTGCGCTTGCCCTCGGCCGGCTCGTTGATCGGGAACTTGATCTTGCCGGTGCCGTCCGCCATCACCTTCGACATCAGCGCCGAGTACTCGGTCTGGATCTGGTCGTCGCCGAAGTGGACGATGTTCGTCATCCCGAAGACCTGCTCGTAGAAGCCGACCCAGTGGTTCATCCGGCCGAGCTCGACGTTGCCGACTACGTGGTCGATCGCCTTCAGCCCGACGCCCGCGCCGGCGTGGCCGTTCTCGGTCGTCGACACGTAGCCCGGGTGATACGGCCCGGCGTATTCGTGCCGGTTGACGAACGAGTGGATCACGTCGCCGTAGGTCCCGATCGCCGCGAGCTCCACCCGGCCGAAGTCGTCCTCGTCCCAGCGTGGCTCGACGATCCCGCGCGCGCCGCGCTGAACCGCCTGGCGATACGCCTCGGCCGCGCTCGGAACCAGCAGGCCGATGCTCTTCGCCGCGTCGCCGTGTCGGCACGCGTACTGCGTGACCTCGCTGTCGTTGCGCAGGCCGCTCGTCACGATGAGACGGATGTCGCCCTGCTCGAGCACGTACGACGCGCGGTCGCGGACGCCCGTCTCGGGGCCGGCGTACGCCGTGCGCGTGAAGCCGAACGCGTGCTCGTAGAAGTACGCCGCCTGCTTGGCGTTCCCGACCCACAGCTCGACGTGGTCCCAGCCCTCGAGCGGCATGAAGTCGGTTGCGCTCACGCTTCTGATCTTACTGCTGCCTGAGGCGAGGTCTCATCGCCGACGACCGGCGGCAGGTCGTCGAGCTCCTGCCGCAGCGGCGCCTCGCGCACCCAGAGCAGCGAGACCACGAACACGAGCGCGCAGAGGATTACTGCGAGGAGGAACGCGGGTTGCAGCGCGTTGGCGAGCGCCTCGCGCCCGGCCGGCGGCAGCCGGTGGATCGTCGCGCCCTCGAGCTTCGCCTGCGGCGGCAGGCCCTGGTTCACGATCACGCCCATCAACGTCACACCGAGGGTCGCGCCGATCGAGCGGGAAAACTGGCTCAGGGCGGTCGCGGAGCCCATCTGCCTGCGCGGCACCGAGTTCTGAATCGAGAGCACGAAGATCTGCATCATCATCCCGAGCCCGATCCCGGCGATCACCATGTTCCGCGCCGCCTCGGCGTTGGTCGTGTTCACACCCATCCGCCAGAGTAGGAATTCGCCGAGCCCGAGCACGACCGGCCCGATCAGGGTGTTCGGCCGGTAGCGGCCGGTGCGCGAGACGATCTGGCCCGAGATGAAGCTCGTCGTCACCGCGCCGAGCAGCAGCGGCGTCAAGACCACGCCCGACGAGGTCGCCGACGTACCGATCACGCCCTGGACGAAGAGCGGGACGAAGCTGATCGTCCCGAACATCGCCGCGCCGACGAGTCCCATGCACGCGACGCTCGAGGCGACGGTCTGGTTGCGCAGCAGGTCGAAGGGCAGGATCGGCTCCGGCACGCGCCGCTCGATCACCGCGAACACCGACAGCAGCACGACCGCCGCCGTCAGGGCGCCGAGCACCTGCGGCGAGGGCCACGCGTATTCGCGGCCGCCCCAGACCAGCCCGAGCAGGAGCGCCGAGGTGCCGAGCGCGAGCACGCCTGCGCCGAGCCAGTCGATCGAGTGCTCCTGCCGGGACGTCCGCCTCGGCATCGTCACGAGGATCACGCCGAGCGCGAGCACCCCCACCGGCAGGTTGACGAAGAAGATCCAGCGCCAGGACGCGTTGTCGACAATGAACCCGCCGACGAGCGGGCCGATGATCGAGGCGGCCGCGAAGACCGACCCGATCAGCCCCTGGTACCGGCCGCGCTCGCGGGGCGGGACGATCATCCCGACCATCGCCAGTGTGAGCGGGAACAGGCCGCCGGCGCCGACGCCCTGGACGGCCCGGAAGATCGACGAGCTGCACCATGTTCTGGGCCAGGCCGCAGAGCGCGGAGCCCGCGAGGAAGATCGTGATCGCGACGATGAAGAGCGGTTTGCGCCCGTGCGCGTCGCCGAGCTTCCCGTAGAGCGGCACCGTGACGGTCGAGCCGAGCATGTACGCGGTGAAGACCCACGAGTACTGGCTGATCCCGCCGAGCTCGGAGACGACGCGCGGCAGCGCCGTCGCGACGATCGTCTGGTCGAGCGCGGCCAGCAGCAGCGCGACCATCAGCCCCGAGTAGATCGCGAGCACGCGGCCGATCGAGTAGTGGTAGCCCGGCGGCGTCCGCTCGAGCCGCGCGCGCAGGCCGTTCACGTCGCCACCGTCTCCGCGCGAAGCCGCCGAGGCGGGCGCGAGAGGAGGATCCCGCCGGCGATCGCGACGCCGCCGGCCACCTGCAGCCGCGTCAGCGGCTCGGACAGGATCAGCAGCGAGAAGATCGCGGCCAGGAACGGCTGCAGGTTCGCGAACACCGACGCACGCGCCGGCCCGACGCGGCTGATGCCGCCGAACCAGAGCAGGTTCGCGACGACGAGCGGGCCGACGATCGCGAACGCGTAGAGCAGCCAGATGGTCGTCCCGAGCTGCCCGTAGTCCTGGCTCGTCAGCTGCGGGAGCCCGACGAGCATGAGCGGGATCGTCCCGATCGTGAATGCGACGGCGCTGACGCGCAGCGTCGAGTAGCGGGCGAGGAGCGGCGAGACCGAGACCGTGTACCACGCCCAGGTAGCCGACGCGGCGAGGCCGAGCAGGTCGCCCCAGAGCTGCCCCGAGACGCCGCCGCCCGAACCGAGCGCGACGAGCGCCGCGCCGCCGAACGCGAGCACGGCCGCGAGCCAGAAGCGGGAGCCGACCCGCTCGATCCCGAGCAGCGACGCGAAGATTCCCGTCAGCACCGGCAGCGTCCCGAACAGCAGCGCCACGGTCGTCGCCGTCGTCAGCTTGATCGCGTACCCGAACGCCAGCTGGTTGAGGAAGATCCCCACGAGAGCCGCGCCGGCGAGGATCCAGCGGTCGCGCCGGGCGATCGAGAACGAACGCTCGCGCGCGTACGTTGCGCCGCTGAACAGGACAGCCGCCCCGCCGAAACGGAGCACGCCGTAGGCGATCGGCTGGAAGCCGTGGGAGATGACGTACTTCGTGACCGTGAAGTTCAGCGCCCAGAGGGTGACCGTCGCCAGCAGCATCAGATCGGCGACCTCGGGACGGCGCATATCGCTGAACCTATCCAGACCGGCGCTCGGGCAAAGCCCGCGCACCTCTTAATGGCATCGCAAGCGACGCCTTGGCCAGTAGGCTTTTGCGCATGCCCGAGCCGACGCGTGAGCAGATCGATGCCCTCGTCGGGCCCGCAACGCCGCACTTCGCGTACCAGCTGCGCGCACGCGTGAAGGAGCTCGTGCTCGACCTGCCCGACGACCACGAGGTGCGGCGCTACGCCGAGGAGCAGATGGACCTGCTCGACCGGCTCGGCCACGCCTCGACCAAGGCGCACGAGGGCCCGCGCGTGCGGCGCGACGTGCCTGGGTGGGACGAGATCCCGAGCGCCGCGCCGGCCGACGAGCCGCTGCCGCGGCAGCAATGATCTTCAACGGCGCCTCGGTCCTCGTGACCGGTGGCTCGCGCGGGATCGGCAAGGCGATCGCGCTGAAGTTCGCCGAGCAGGGCGCGGCGCGGGTCGCGATCGGCTACCTCCGGAACGACCGCGCTGCCGAAGAGACGGCGGAGGAGCTGCGCAGCGCCGGCGCCGAGCCGCTGCTCCTGCGCGGCAACGTCGCCTCCGAGCGCGTCGCCGCGGAGGCCGCTGAGCTCAGCCCGTTCGACGTGCTCGTACACAACGCAGCGACCGGCGTGATCCGGCCGGCGCTCGAGACCAAGGACAAGCACTGGGACTGGACGCTCGAGGCCAACGCCCGGGCGCTCCTGACGCTCACTCGCGCATGCGCACCGCAGATGCCGGACGGCTCGTCGATCGTCGGCGTCTCCAGCCTCGGCTCGATCCGCGTGCTCGAGAACTACATGCTCGTCGGCGTCTCGAAGGCGGCGCTCGAGGCGCTCGTGCGCTACCTGGCGGTCGAGCTCGCGCCGCGGATCCGCGTCAATGCGGTCTCGGCCGGCGTCGTCGAGACCGGCGCGCTCGAGCACTTCCCGAACCGGGAGGAGATGATCTCGTCCGGCCTTGCGCGGACACCGGTCGGGCGCCTGGTCGAGCCCGCCGACGTCGCGGATGCGGTCTGCTTCCTGTGCTCGCCCGCGGCGGCGATGGTCTGCGGGCATACGCTGATCGTCGACGGCGGCTTCTCGCTGTTGGCCTGAACCGCGATGGAACCGACAGACACGAACCTCCGCGCCTGGGAAGAGGCGCACAAGCGGATCCGGCGCTCGTCGACACGCGGCTCGCGCACGCTGCCGAAGCCGGTGCGCGAGCGGCTGCCCGACATCGGCGGGCGGCACGTCCTGCACCTGGCCTGCGGCGCCGGTCGCGAGACGGCGGCGCTGATGAGCCTCGGCGCGCTCGTCACCGGAGTCGACGCCGACGAGAAGACCGTCGTCGCGGCGCGCAAGCGATTGCCGGACGCGGCGCTCGTGACCGCGTCGCCGGAGGCGCTGCCGGTGGAGCTGCGGCGCGGGCGCTTCGACGTCGTCTACTCGTCGTGGGGCGCGCTGGCGGAGATCGCCGACCTCGACGGCTGGTCGGCCGGGATCGCGGCGGCGCTCAAGCGCGGCGGGATCCTCTTCCTCTACGACGAGCACCCGGTCGCGGCGTGCCTCGACCAGATGCTCCACTGGCACGAGAGCTACTTCGACGCGTGGCCGATCGGCCGTTTGATCCACGCCCTCGGCGGCGCCGGCCTGGCGCTCGAGCGACTCGAGGAGCTGCCGGACCCGAACCGCTGGGGGCGCCGCGAGGTTCGGGTCCCGGGCGACCTGGTCGTGGTCGCCCGGAAACCCTGAAACATCAAGTAACAGTCTGTTACTTGCTCGCCCCGAACCCGCACGGACGCGGAAGGTTCGGCGCCGAGATCCTTGTAACAGTCTGTTACTTGCGCCGCTACGCCGAGCCGTTGCGGCCTGGGATCAGCCGGCCGACGGTGTCCGCGGCGATGTAGCCCGCGATCTTCGGGTTCTCCTGCAGGCGGCGCAGCGAGTACGCGTGCCAGTGGCGGCCGAACGGCGTGTAGATACGGAGGCGATGCCCGCCGCGCACGAGCTCGTCGCCGAGCGCGGGCCTGACCCCGAGCAGCATCTGGAACTCGTAGCCCTCGCGTCCGAGGCCGCGCTCCGAGACGAGGCGCTGCCCCTGTTCGAGGAGCCACTCGTCGTGCGTCGCGATGCCCACGTAGCAGCCAGCGTCGAGCAGCGCCTCGAGCGCCTGGACGAAGCCGGCGCGGATCGAGTCGAAGTCGCGGTAGGCGAGCTCGGGCGGCTCGAGGTAGATGCCCTTGCAGAGCCGCACGTTCGGCGTCAGCTCGGCGAGCTCGCGGATGTCAGCCAGCGTCCGCTTGAGGCGCGCCTGGAACACGACGCCGACGTTGTCGTGGCCGGCCGCGCGCAGCTCCCGGTAGAGGCGAAGCGTGTCGTCCGTCGTCGAGGAGTCCTCCATGTCGATCCGGACGAAGTTTTCGCGCGACGCCGCGTCCTCGACGACCTCCGTCAGGTTCTCGCGAAAGAGGTCGTAACCGAGCTTCAGACCGAGGGCGGTCGGCTTGATGCTGACGTTCGAGTCGAGCTTGCCCCGCTCGATCGCCTCGAAGGCCTCGCGGTAGGCGGCCGCGATCGCCTGGGCCTCGTCCGGCTCCGCGATCTCCTCGCCGAGCACGTCGATCGTCGCCAGCTTCCCCTCGTCGTTCAGCTGCAGCACGACGCGGAGCGCGTCGTCGAGCTCTTCCCCCGCGATGTACCGCGCGGAGATCCGCCGCACGACCGGCTTCGGCACCGCCGGCAGGAGGCGGACGATCGCGGAGTCGAGGATGCCCATCGGCCCGCCGATTCTACGAGCGGACGCTCTGGGCGAGCGCCGTCACGCGCCCCGCCTCCACGACCACGTCGCCGGTGAGCGCGATCGCCCCTACCGCCTCGGCGGCGCCGCCGGTCGCCCCCGCGCCCCCGACGGCGACGCGATGCCGCCGCGCCAGCGAACGGAGCTCGTCGGCGGCAGCTCGTGCGCGGTCGTCCGAGACGGTGCTGAGGACGACGAGGTCGGGACGCAGGTCGTCGGCGGCCCTCGTCACGGTGTCGAGCGGGGCGTCGCCGCCGAGGTAGCCGACCCGCCAACCGCGCGCGCGGAGGGCGAGCCCGAAGGCGACGAGGCCGAGCTCGTGCTGCTCACCCGGAAGGCAGGCGAGTAGCGCGAGCGGCCCGAGTCCGAGGCCCCAGCCGCGCGCTAGGCCGAGCAGCCGACCGCGAAGCACGCTCGAAGCGAAGTGCTCCTGCGCGACCGACACCTGGTCGCGTTCCCAGCGCTCGCCGAGCTCCCGGAGGTACGGCAGCACGACCTCGCTCAAGAAGGAATCGAGCGTCGTGGTCGCGAGCTGGCGGTCGATCACGGCCTGCGCGGCCGGCTCGTCGAAGGCGTCGAGCGCTGCAGCGAGTTCCTGCTGCGCGCCCGCGGGCGCGAGCGCAGGCGTGTCGGCGGCGGCGTCGCCGACCGGCGTGCGGGAGACGAGCGCCGCCGCCTCGGCCGCCGCCAACCCGCCATCGATGTGTTGCCGCATCAGCCGAACGCGCTCGAGGTCCTCGAGCGAGTACAGCCGCAGCCCACCCGGTGAGCGCGTCGGCTGCAGCAGCTCGTACCGGCGCTCCCACGCGCGCAGCAGCTCCGGGCTCACGCCCGAGCGCTTGCTCAGCTCGCCGATCCGGAGCACGGTCTCGCCGTTCATTCGGCTGAACTATACAGGATCTGGACATAAGTTTGACAACGCGCGTCGAGGGCAGTACTCTGCCACTCGATGTTGGACAGTATCTCTACAGGAGGTGAACGAAATGTTCGGGAAGCGTGATCTGCTCCCGCTCGCGCTCGTGCTGGTCGGCGGCCTCAACTGGGGTCTCGTCGCGCTGGCCAAGTTCGACCTGGTGGCGTGGGTGTTCGGGCTCGACTTCGGCGAGACCAACGCCGCCACCCGGATCGTCTACGGCCTGGTCGGCCTCTCGGCCGTCTACGGCCTCGGCTGGCTCGCCGCCGGCCGTCGCCAGGAACGCCATCGACCGACCCACGCGTCCGCGTCCGCGTCCCGCTGACGCGTACCACGACCGAAAGGACGTCATGAAGAAGACCGCACTCATGCTCGCCGTCGTCGCAGTCTCCTCCGTCGCCGCAACCTCGCTCGGCTCCTCTGCCGGCGCGAGCACGCGCGGCGGTGGCGACATCGTCGCGACGGCCACCAGCGCCGGGAAGTTCACGACGCTGACGAAGTTGCTCAAGCGCGCGGGCCTGGTCTCGGCGCTGCGGCAGCCCGGCCCTTACACCGTGTTCGCCCCAACGGACGCGGCCTTCAAGAAGGTGCCGAAGAAGACGCTCAATGCACTCCTCGCCAACAAGGCGAAGCTGAAGGCCGTCCTGCTCTACCACGTGGTCGCCGGCAAGGTCACGGCCGCGGACGTCGTCAAGCTCCGCTCGGCGAAGACGCTGAACGGCAAGAGCGTCCGGATCCGCGTCTCCGGAATGAACGTCTTCGTGAACAACTCGAAGGTCGTGAAGGCTGACGTGATGGCGACGAACGGCGTCATCCACGTCGTCAACCGCGTACTGATCCCCCCCGCGCGGTAGTGACGGCTGCACCGACCGCAACGAGGCTCCCGCCGCGCCGGCGCGCAGCGGGAGCCTGCGCGGTCTCGACCGTCTCGGCCCCCGGCGGCCCGCCCGGCTCCGTCTAGTGGATTTGCGTCTCGATCTTCAACGTCTTCGCGCAGAACATGGCCCTGCCGTACGAGCGCGTCGGACGCTTGCGTGACTACCTCTACGGAGAGCGTGTCTACATGGTGCTGCGCCTGACCACGAAGCCCGCGCTCGCGGCAGGTCTTCGCGGGACGCTGCGGCCGGTCTAGCCCTTCTGCTCGCGCCGCTCGAACTCGCGCATCAGGCGGCGCAAGAGCGTGTTCAGCTGCTTCTTCTCGGCGTTGCTGAGCGCGGCCGCGACGAGCGACTCCTTCTCGGCCTGCGCGCTGACCGAGTCCTCCCAGGCCTTGCGGCCCTTGTCGGTCAGCTCGACGAGGACGCCGCGCCGGTCGTCCGGATCGGGGACGCGGCGCACGAGGCCGGCCTCCTCGAGCCTGTCGAGCCGGTTCGTCATCGCGCCGCTCGAGAGCTCGGCCCACTTGGCCAGCTTGCCCACAGACTTGCGGTACGGCGGCCCGTCGAGCTGGAGGTGCGTGAGCACCTTCCACTCGCCGACGCTGAGGTCGAAGTCGTGAAGCGTCTCGTCGAGCATGCGGTGCAGCCGCCGCTGGAGGCCGTTGACGCGGTCGACGATGCCTTCCACCTCGTGGTCGACGGCTCCGGGGAGCTCGTGCTCGGCGAGCCAGCGGTCGACATGGTCCTGCTCGTCGGTCACGCGCGCATTGTGGAAGATATTTCTCTTGACGTCAAGATACTTGACCTGTACTCTCTTGCTTCGACGTAAAGATACTCGATCACGAGAGAGGAGCGCGAGCCCCATGTACGACTACGAGTTCCGCACACAGTTCGCCCAGGATCGTTTGGCTCGCCTGAGCCGCGACTGGCCCACCGTCGCACCGCGCCGCCGCGTTCGCCTGGCGCTCGGCCGCTGGTTGATCGGGGCCGGTCGCCGGCTCGCACCCGAGAGCCGGTCAGCTCTCCCGCATGAAGCCTTGCCGCGCTGCTGAGACCAGCGCAACGGCTTCCGGGAAGAGCACGCGCATGGCGTCGCGCAGGGCAATGGCCTGCTCGTCGGCACCGCCGGTCGGGTTCACCTGCTGCAGGGCTGCGGCGGTGAGCTCGACCGCGGTGTTGAGGGTCAGCGTCGCGAACTGCTCGCGCTGGGCCTCCTGGACGGACTCGGCCTGCTGCTCGGCGAACTCGCGCAGGCTGCGCATCAGGTCTTCGGGATCGCCCCCGAATGGGAAGCCTTCCATGGGGTCAGCCTAGCTCAGCTCGAGCTTGTAGCCGCGCTCGACGTCGGCGACGAGCCCAGCGACGGCCACGGAGGCTCCGCCGACCGCAGCGGCGACATCCGGTCCGGCCTCTGCCCCGAGCTCGTCGAGCAGCGCCGGCGACGCGACACGCGCGTCCGACGGCTCGGTGCCGGCCGCCTCCTCCGCGAGCTCGCAGAGCGCCGCGATCGAGACCGCGTCGCGCACGAGCTGGAGGTCCTGGACTGGCACCGCCGTCGCGTCGAAGACGAGCCAGCTCGTCGCGTCCTCGTTGCCGTAGGCACACACGTAGACGCGAATCCCGTTCGCGGGCTCGGCCGGGACGATGCCGGCCACCTCCTCGCCGTCGGCGGCGAAACGCGCAGCAGTTTCGGCAATCCGCCGCAGGTCGTTTTCCAGCGCCACGAGGACGAGCTTAGACTCGTTGTGTGAGCGCGTCCCGGACCGAGCTCGCGCGCGGCCTGTTCGCGCCGCTCGGGCCGAGCTACGACCGGTACGCGAACCTGCTCTCGTTCGGACAGGATCCCCGCTGGCGGCGCTTCCTCGTCGCGCGGCTGCCGGTCGGGCCCGACGAGACGGTCCTCGACGTCGCCTGCGGCACGGCGGCGGTGACGCTCGAGCTCGTCCGGCAGAAAGGCTGCGCGGTCGTCGGCGTCGACCAGAGCCCGGAGATGCTCGCGGAGGCGCGCCGGCGCCTCGTGCTCGCCGCGGCGACGAGACGCGTCCAGCTGATCGAGGCGGGCGCGGCAAGGCTGCCGTTCGAGGACGGCACGTTCGACGGCCTCACTGCGGCCTATCTGCTGCGGTACTTCGACGACCTTCCGGCCGGCCTCGCCGAGCTCGGGCGCGTGCTTCGGCCCGGCGCAACGGCCGCACTGCTCGACTTCGGCGTGCCGCCAGCCCCGCTCCCGCGGTCGGCCTGGAACCTGTGGGTCGACGTCGGCCTGCCCGTGCTCGGCCGGGCCATCTCGCCCGCCTGGCACGAGGTCGGCCGCTTTCTGGGCGGCAGCATTCGCGACTTCGACGCGCGCTGGCCGCTGCCGCGCCTGCTCGGCGCCTTCCGCGAGGCCGGCTTCGAGGACGCGCACGCGCGGCGGCTCAGCCTCGGCGGCTGCACCGTGCTCTGGGGCCGGCGGGCGTGAGCGAGGCCCAGGCGCGGCCGGCCTTCTACGCGCTCGCGCCGGGCGGTTGGCGCGACTACGTCACGCTCCTGCACCCGCCCTACACGGCGTGGCACCTGAGCTACGTCGTGATCGGCGCCTGCCTCGCGCCGCACCTCTACACCGGCCGTCTCGTCGCAACCGCGGCCGCGTTCTTCCTCGCGCTCGGCATCTCCGCGCACGCGCTCGACGAGCTGAACGGCCGGCCGCTCGCGACCCGGATCCCCGACGGAGTGCTGGTCGCGCTGAGCATCGTGCCGCTCCTCGCGGCGGTCGCGATCGGGATCGCCGGCGCGATCGCGTTCAATTTGTGGCTCTTCGTTTTCGTCGGCGTCGGACTGGCGCTCGTGCCGGTCTACAACCTCGAGCTCTTCGGCGGCGCGATCCACAACGAGGTCGGCTTTGCGCTCGCTTGGGGGTCGTTCCCGTTGTTGACCGGCTACTTCGCCTGCGCGGGAACGATCACATGGGTCTCGCTGCTCGCCGCAGCTTTCGCCGGCCTGACGAGCTACGTGCAGCGCGTCCTCTCGACACCGGTCCGCCACATGCGTCGGCGAGTCGCCGCCGTGAGCGGCACGATCGAGCTCCGCAACGGCGGAACCGAGCCGGTCACGGGCGAGACGATCGCCTGGGCGCCCGAGCGCGCGCTCAAGGCGCTGGCCGCCGCACACGTGGCCCTCGCGGCGTCGCTGCTGCTGCTGAGGCTGACGTAGCATGCGCGCCGTGCGCGCGGAGGTCCTCGAGCTCGTCTTCGCCGCCGCGATCGTCGTCGTGTTCGCGTCGGCCGCGGCAGCCGTCGCCGATCGCGTCTCGCGGCGCACGCTGACCGCGCTCGCGGCCGTCATCGCCGCCGCGGCGCTGGGCGCGTGGATCGTGTTCGCGCTCGACCCGTCACGCGAGCTCGCCGTGGCCGCGGGCGGCCTGACCGTCTGCGCGGCGCTCGAAGGCGCGACACTCGTCCTGCAGCGCCTGCTCACCCGGGCGCGGCGCCTCGACGACCAGCTGCAGGAGGCCGAGGCCCGCTTCGACACCGTCGTCTCGGCAGAGGCCGATGCCCGGGCCGCGGAACTCGAGCGCACGCTTGCCCGCGCGCGCGCCGACTCGCTCTCGATGCTCGTCGCCGAGGAGCGGAAGATCGGCGAGGAGCGACGCTCGGCGCTCGCCGAGCGCGAGCGGCGGGCCAGCGCGGAGCTGAGCGAGGCGCTCGGGCAAGTCGAGCAGCGCATCTCGCACCGGTTGGCCGAGCTGGGCACCGACCTCGAGCGCACCGAGCAGGCGCTCTCGACGCAGCTGAAGGCGCTCGCCGACCGGCAGAAGCAGCTGATGAGCCAGGCCGAGTCGCGGCTCGTGCTCGAGACCGAGCGGCTCGACGCCGCCAGCGAGGCGCAGCGTGAGCGGCTGTCGACGCTCGACGAGCAGTTCTCACGCACTGCCGACGAGATCGCGCAGGCGGGCCAGGAGGAACTCGAGTCGCACGAGCGCGACCGACGGCGGGCGCTGCACGAGGTCGCCGAGCGCCTGCGGCAGCGCGAGCGCGAGCTGCGGGAGCGGATCGCGGCCGAGGAGGCCGAGGCGATCCAGCGGATCCAGGCCGGCTTCGCCGATATCGAGCGCCGTCAGCTCGACCAGCTCAAACGCGTGGTCGAGCGGACGGCCGCGAGCTTCTCCGAGGCGGTCTCGAAGCAGTTCGCCGACGCGATCCGCAACGCACGCGACGACGCCGCGCAGCGGCTCTCACGCGAGCTCGACCGGGCCGTGCAGCACTTCGCAAAGGAAGCGCAGAGCGTCCTCGCCGAGCGCCTGGCGCACGTCGCCGACGCCGGCGGCCAGCGGCTCGAGCGCAAGCTCTCGGAGATCGGGACGACCCTCGAGCACGAGCGCGACGAGCTGGTCGCCGACCTCCAGCGGCGAATCGCCGACGCCGAGGTCGAGCTCCGCTCGCAGGTCCAGGCCCTCGCCGCCGACGCCGAAGCGGAGCGCACGGTCCTCAACGCACGGCTCCAGGACCTTCAGCGGCGGATCGACGAAGCGCTCACCGAAGCCGGCTCGCGCTTCGCTCCCACGTTTCGCGAAAGCTGAAGCGCGGAACGTCCAACTTCCACGAAGAGGGTTCGTCTAGGACCTGGCGAACTACCCGGACGCCGATGACACCGATGACACAGATTGCCGAGACACCGCGGGACGAGCAGGCGAAAGTCGAGAGCTGGCGTCTGCACGTGCTGATGGAGGCCGGCTATCCGCTGCCGCTGGCGGAGAAGATCGCGCACAGCGACGCCGACCTGCACCACGCCGTCGACCTCCTCTCGCAGGGCTGCACGCCCGAGACTGCGGCGGAAATTCTGATCTAGGTAGCTCCGGCTCGCCGGAGCCTGGACCGAGCAAGGCTCCGCCGATCCGTCGGGGCCCGGGCCGCCGTATCCTGGCCCCGTGAAGGTCGAGGCCACCGCGTACGGCGACCGCAAGGTCTACTCGGTGGGCGCGTTCAACCGAGGCGTCTCCTCGTGGATCCAGCGGCTGCCGACGGTCTGGGTCGAGGGCGAGGTCACCGAGCTGCGCCGCTCCGATCGCTGGGCGAGCGTCTTCTTCACGCTGAAGGACCCGCAAGACGGATCGTGCCTCGGCGTCTCGATGCCGCGAGGGCAGTTCGACGGGCTCCGCCTCGAGCTCGCGGACGGCGACCGCGTCCATTGCTTCGGGCGTCCGGAGCTGTTCGAGGCGCGGGGCGAGTTCCGGCTGCGCGCCCTCTCGCTCGAGCGCTTCGGGCTCGGCGAGCACCTCGCAGCGCTCGAGCGGCTGAAGCGCAAGCTGGCGGACGAAGGGCTGTTCGCAGCCGAGCGGAAGCGTCCGCTGCCGCTGCTCCCGGTGCGCATCGGCCTCGTCACGGGGAACGACGCGGCCGCCAAGCGCGACGTCCTGACCGCGATCACGACGCGGTTCCCACCCGCGAACGTGCTCGTCGCGGAGACGTACGTGCAAGGCCCGCGGGCCGCCGGTGCCGTGGTCGAGGCGCTACGGGCGCTCTGCCGCGAGGGGGTCGACGTGGTCGTCGTCGCCCGAGGCGGCGGCAGCTTCGAGGACCTGCTGCCCTTCAGCGACGAGCGGCTCGTGCGCGCGATCGCGGACTCCCCGGTGCCGGTCGTGAGCGCCGTCGGCCACGAGCAGGACACGCCGCTCTGCGACCTCGCCGCCGACGTGCGCGCCTCGACGCCGTCGGTGGCCGGCCGGCTCGTCGTGCCCGACCTGGCGCAGCTGCTCGAGCGGCTCGACCGGGCTCGCGCCGGCCTGGAGCGCGGCACCCGCCGCAGCCTCGAGCGCGAGCGGCAGCGGCTGGACCGCGGCCACGAGCGTCTCCGGCGCGCGCCGCGGCTCCTCGTCGAGCGCCGGCGCGCGAAGCTCGAGCAGAGCGCCGGCCGCCTGCGCGCGCTCTCGCCGCGCTCGACGCTCGAGCGCGGCTACGCAATCGTCCGGGCCGGCGACGAGATCGTCCGCTCGGGCCGCACGGTCGAGCCCGGCGAGCGTGTCGAGGTCGAGCTGGCCGAAGGCGGCTTCGGCGCCCGCGTCGAGGAGACGAGATGACGTTCGAACAGGCGCAGCGCGAGCTCGAGGAGATCGTCCAGCGGCTCGAGCGCGGCGACGCTCCGCTCGACGAGGCGCTCAAGCTCTGGGAACGAGGCGAGGAGCTCTACCGCTTCTGCAAGCAGCGCCTGGACACGGCCGAAGGGAAGATCGAGGAGCTGGCAAGTCGCGCGGAAGCCGCAAAGCCTTGAGCCTTGGCGCGAAACACGCGGTTCGACCGGTCATTTCAGACGGACATACGGGCCGAGCCCGCATGTCCTGATGTCGGCACCGCAAGCGGTGCCTTAAGATCAACGGCGTGACAGAAGCACCGGTCGAACTCCTGCAGCGCGTCCCGCTCTTCGCCGACTTCGAGCGCGGCGACCTCCAGCACCTGGCGAGGTCGTTCAAGGAGCGCACCTTCGACGCCGGCAGCACGGTCGCGGACGAGGGCCGCGCCGGCGCGGGCTTCTTCGTGATCGAGAGCGGCGAGGCCTCCGTCTCGGTGCGCGGCTCCGAGCGCGGCAAGCTCGGCCCCGGGGACTACTTCGGCGAGATCGCCCTCATCGACGAGGGCGCCAGGAGCGCGACCGTCACGGCCGACAGCGAGCTCCGTTGCTACGGCCTCACCTCCTGGGAGTTCCGGCCACTGGTCGAGGGCAACGCCTCGATCGCCTGGAAACTCCTGGAGACGATGGCGCAGCGGCTTCGGGCCGCGCAGAGCTGACCGAGCAGGCGGCTACCGACGCGGCGCTCGTCCAACGCTGCCGCGCGGGCGACGACGACGCCTGGCGCGAGCTCGTCGACCGCTTCTCCCGCTACGTCTACGCGATCGCCGTCCAGGGCTTCCGCCTGCCGCAGCAGGACGCCGAGGACGTCTTCCAGGAGGTGTTCACGCGCGTCTACGAACGGCTCGGCTCGCTACGCGACGACGAGGCGGTGCGCCCGTGGATCGCGCAGTTGACGCGACGGCTGTGCATCGACCGCCTGCGCGCCGGCGCACGGGAGTCCGACGCCGACCTCGACGAGCTCCCCGAGGTCCCGGCCGAGGACGTGCTCGAGGCGCTCGAGCAGGCGTTCGACGTGCACGAGGCGATGACCGACCTGCCCGAGAACTGCCGGCAGATCCTCGACCGCTTCTTCGCGCGGGACGAGAGCTACCGCACGATCGGCGACCAGCTCGGCCTGCCGGCCGGCACGATCGCGAGCCGGATCTCGCGCTGCCTGGACAAGCTCCGCGACGCCTTCGAGGGCGAGGGAAGAAACCTGCCGCCTGCCCCGTCAGGTGGACAGGTGACGTGATGAGCGCATACGACCACGAGCTACTTGCGCAGCTGATCGGGATGCTCCCGCCGGCTCCGGAGGCCTGGGTTCGCGCCGCGCAGGAGCTGCCGTCGGCGCGCCGCGGGCTCGACCAGCTGGTCGCTCGCGCCGAGGCCGACGCCGCATTCCGCGCCGAGGTGCTCGCCGACCTCGAGCGGGCGCTCGAGGCGGAGGGCGTCGAGCCGCAGCCGCGCGTGGTCGACCAGCTCCGTCGCCTCTTGGCGGACCAGTAGCCCGGGCGCCTACGATCCGCGCGTGAGCCAGGAGCCCGCGGACCTCCCTGCCTGGAGCCTGCCCGCCGGGGCGGGCGAGCGCATCTCGATCGGGGTCGACTGGCCGGAGCAGGTCACGCGCGACTGGGCGTTCGGCGGCTCGACCGGTAAGGGCGTCAGCGTCTGCATCCTCGACAGCGGCATCGAGTCGGGACATCCGCGCGTCGGCGAGGTGGACGGCTCGGTCGCGTTCCACCGTCTCGAGGACGGCGAGGTCGAGGTCGAGGAGGACGCCGAGGGCGACCTCTGCGGCCACGGCACCGCCTGCGCGGGGATCGTCCGGCAGCTCGCCCCGGAGTGCAGCCTCTTCAGCGCGCGCGTGCTCGGCGCCGGCTTCAAGGGCAGCGGCCAGGTCCTGCTCGCCGGCCTGCGCTGGGCGGTCGAGCAGGGCTTCGACGTGATCAACATGAGCCTCTCGACCACGAAGCGGCAGTTCGCGGAACTGCTTCACGAGCTCGCCGACCGCGCGTACTTCAAGAACACGGTGCTCGTGGCGTCGGCGCACAACATGCCCGTCGAAAGCTACCCCTGGCGCTTCTCGTCGGTCATCTCGGTCGGCAGCCACGAGGAGCCCGACCCGATGACGTTCTTCTACAACCCGTCGCCGCCGGTCGAGTTCTTTGCCCGCGGCGTCGGCGTCGAGATCGCGTGGCTCGGCGGCGGAACGATCCTGTCGACGGGGAACAGCTTCGCGACGCCGCACATGAGCGGCATCTGCGCGCTGGTGCTCTCGAAGCACCCCGAGCTGACGCCGTTCCAGCTCAAGAACGTGCTCTATTTGACCGCCAACAACGTGGGAGGAGGCACATGAGCGACCTACGCGCGGCCGTTGCGGCCGGCGCCCTCGGCTCGGAGGAGGCGTACCGCGAGCTGCTGCAGTCGATCGTCGAGGTGGCGCGCGCGATCTTCGGCGCGCGGGCATCGTCCGTGTTCCTCTTCGACGAGGAGTCCGACGAGCTGGTCTTTGAGGCCGTTTCCGGCGAGGGCGCCGGCGACCTGGTCGGCCAGCGCTTCCCGTCGAGCACCGGCATCGCAGGCTGGGTGCTCGTCACGCGCCAGCCGCTCGTCGTCGAGGAGCTCGGCAAAGACCCGCGCTTCGCGCGTGAGGCCGCCGAGTCCACGGGCTTCGTGCCGAAGGGCCTGATGGCGGTGCCGCTTCTCCACGAGGACAATACGCTCGGCGTGCTCGAGGTGCTCGACCGGCCGCAGAAGGCGGCGTTCTCGCTTGCCGAGATGGAGCTGCTCGGCCTGTTCGCAAACGAGGCCGCGATCGCGCTCGACCTGCTGCTGAAGGCGCGCGCCGCCCGCGGTGTGCTCGAAGGCGAGGGCGGCGAGGCCGACGCGCTTGCCCGCTTCGCCGCGAAGCTCGACGACGCCGAGCCCGAGCAGCGGGAGGCCGCGCTGCAGCTGCTGTCGGCGCTCGAGAAGCTCTTCTAGAGAACGCGAAGAGGGAGCCTCTCGGCTCCCTCTTCAGTTGGGCTGAGCTCGAAGCCCGAGGTGCTAGTTCTTGGTCTGGTTCTTCGTGTGGTTGAGCAGCATGTGAGCCTCGACGTCGTCGCCCTCGTCGTTACGGGCCTTCGTCTGATTCTTCGTATGGTTGAGCGTCTGGTGAGCCTCGACGTCGTCGCCCTCGTCGTTGCGGGCCTTCGTCGCGTTCTTCGTCGAGTTCTTGACGTGATGAGCCTCGACGTCCTCGTCGATCCGAGTCTCGCGATCCTCCTCCATGGAACCTTCCTCCTTTTGGAACTTCCGGAACCTGACCACCTGACGGAGTTCGATACCAAAATCTTCCACGGAAGCTTCCAAAACGCAATACGCGGTGCGATTCTCCGCAGGTGAAGCGGCTGCGGGAGCATCTCCGCGAGTCCTTTCGCGCGATGCGGGAGGTCTTCCGCAACCGAGCACTGAGGCAGCTGCAGCTCGCCTGGGCAGGCTCGATCATCGGCAGCTGGGCATACGGCGTCGCGCTCGCCGTGTACGCGTACCACCAGGGCGGCGCCTCCGCGGTTGCCCTCGTGCTGCTTATCCGGTGGGTACCTGCAGCCGTCGCGTCGCCCATCGCGGCCGTGCTCGGCGATCGCTACCCGCGCGTTCGCGTGATGCTTGCGACCGACCTCTTGCGGGCGCTCGCGCTCGCCGCGATGGCGATGCTCGTATTCGAGAACGCGCCGGCAACTGCCATCTATGCGCTCGCGTCCTTCGTCGCGGTGATAGCGACCGCATTTCAGCCTGCGCAATCGGCACTCCTCCCCTCGCTCGCGCGAACACCCGAAGAACTGACCGCCGCCAATGTCAGCTCGAGCACGATCGAGAGCCTCGGCATCTGTGTCGGGCCCGCGCTCGGCGGCGTCCTTCTGGCGGTGACCGACGTTTGGGTCGTCTTCGCAATTACGGCCGCAACATTCGTCTGGTCGACGCTCATGCTCTTCCCGCTGCTACGCGAATCCGAGCCCCCGCTGACCCACGAGCGGCCTCACCTCGTGGACGAGACGACCGCCGGTTTCCGTGCCATCGCCGATGACGCGCGCCTGCGCCTCGTGGTCAGCCTCTTCGGAGCACAGACGCTCGTGAACGGCGCGTTCGTGGTGCTCGTGACCGTCTCGGCCTTCCAGCTGCTTCATCTCGGGTCCGGCGGCGTCGGCTTCTTGAACGCCGCGTTCGGTTTCGGCGGACTCATCGGCGGAGCGGCGTCGGTGGCCCTGGTCGGCCACCGCCGGCTGGCGACGACGTTCGGCATCGCGGTCGCCGGCACGGGCGGGCCGCTCCTGCTCGTGGGCGGCTTTCCACGGACTGGAGCAGCCCTGCTCGCCTTTGGGCTGATCGGATTCGCGAACATCATCTGCGACGTCTCCGGCTTCACGATCCTGCAGCGCGAGACGCCGCCTGAAGTGCTGGCCCGTGTCTTCGGCGTTCTCCACAGCCTCTTCTATGCGACTTCAGCGGCCGGGGCGCTGCTTGCACCACCTCTGATCAACGCCGTCGGCGCGCGCTGGACGCTAGTGCTCGTCGGATCGGTGCTGCCGGTGCTCGCGGTTCTCTCACATGCGAGCCTGACGCGGATCGACGTCGTTCCGCACGATCCACGCCGCCTGGAGCTGTTGCGCGGCATCCCGATCTTCTCGCCGCTCTCGCCACCGGTGCTCGAGCAGCTCGCTGCACGCCTGACGCCGGTGCACGCGCGCGCGGGCGACGAGATCATCCGCGCCGGCGACCACGGCGACCGCTTCTACGTCGTTGACAGCGGCGAGGTCGACGTCGTGCTCGACGGGCAGCCGCCGCGCCGCGAGGGGCCGGAGTCGTACTTCGGCGAGATCGCCTTGCTGCGGGACGTGCCGCGAACGGCGACCGTCCGGGCCGCCAGCGACGTGCGCCTGTTCGCGCTCGATCGCGACGACTTCCTGCCGGCGGTCACGGGTCACGCCGGGAGCGCGCAGGCGGCCGAAGCCGTCATCGGCTCGCGGCTCGGCGTCTCGACCGTGTAAGAATTGACCCGTGGCCGGGCCTTCCGTCGAACTGCTCCAGCGCGTCCCGCTCTTCGCCGAGCTGGACCCGAAGGAGCTGCAGAAGCTCAGCGGCTCCTTCAAGGAGCGAGTGTTCGCGGAAGGCGAGGACGTGGCCGTCGAGGGCGAGACCGGCGGCGGCGGCCGGTTCTTCGTGATCGAGAGCGGCGAGGCGGTCGTAACGGTCCACGGCCAGGAGCACGGTCGGCTCGGCGCGGGCGACTACTTCGGCGACGTCGCGATGATCGACCGGGGCGAGCGCACGGCCACGATTCACGCCGTCTCCGAGCTCAGGTGCTACAGCCTCACGTTCTGGGACTTCCGCCCGCTCGTCGAGACCGACCCGCGCATAGCGTGGCCGCTCCTGCAGACGATGGCGAAGCGGCTACGCGCGGCCGAGGCCGAGGGCTAGCTCCTCCAGGTCTGCCTCGGCGCGCGACGGGTCGCCGCTGAGCGCCAGCGCCTCGACGCCCTCCTCGACGCGCCCGCCGAAGAGGACGCAGCGGACGCCCACTTCCGCGCAGATCGCGACCGCCTCGCCGGGCGCCTTGCCCTGGAAGGTCGTGAGGTCGACGGTCCCCTCGCCGGTGACGACGAGATCGGCGCCTGCGGCCCGCTCCCGGAAGCCGATCGCCTCCAGCACGTAGGCCGCGCCGGGAACGAGCTCGGCCCCGAGCGCCGCGAGCGCCGCGCCGAGGCCGCCGGCCGCGCCGGACCCGGGAAGCTTCGCGAACGACTGGTGGTGGTCGGCGAACCGCGCCTCGAGCTCGGCGACGTCGTCCGGGAGCGCGCCCTTCTGCGGGCCGAAGAGCCGCGGGGCCTCGGCGAGCGTCGCGCGCGTGTCGTAGAGGACGGTCGTCGGCGCTGGCAGCGAGTCGAGCACCTCGAGCAGGCCGTCGCCGGCGTCCATCGTCGCGGTGCCGCCTAGGCAGACGAGCAGCTGCGGGCAGTCTCCGACGCTCGCGATCAGCTCGCCGAGGCCGCGGCTCGAGGCGGCGCCCGCGTCGAGCCGGTCCGGGTCGAGTGGAATCGCGTCCGCGCTCTCGACGACGACCGTTCCGTCGGGCAGCGCGCACACCGGCGCCTCGCGTACCCGGCCGAAGGCGTCGTGCACGCGCTCGACTCGAACGACCTCGGCGCCGAGCACCTCCGCCGTTCCCTCGCCGCCGTCGGCGAGCGGCAGCTCCTCGGCGGCGGCGCCGTCGCGACGGAGCCCGCGGGCCAGCGCCGCGGCCGCCTCGCGCGCCGAGAGGACGTTCTTGAGGCTAGCCGGCGACGCGAGCGCGTTCACGCGAGTCGTCGAGCGCCTCGAGCGCGGCCGCCTCTTCCTCCTCGAGTGGCACCTCGGCCTGCGAGGCGCCCGGCATCCGCCGCAGCATCGCGAACGAAAGGCCCTCGCGCGCGAGGAACATCAGGCCGACGCCGACGCCGACCGAGGCCTCGATCGCCTGCAGGCCGAAGCCGAACGCGACCCCCTGCGCAGTGGGCACGCCGTAGGAGCGCAGCGGCAGCGCGATCGCCGCCTGCAGCAATCCGATGTTGCCGGGCCAGAGGGGGAAGAGCGTCGCAACGTTCATCAGCAGCAGCACGAGCGCCGCGGCCGGCAGCGGCGCGTGGATGTCGAACGCCCGCATCGCGACGTACACGGCGAACAGCTGGCAGACCCAGCCGCAGCACTGGCAGAAGGCCGCGAGCGCCGCCGGCCCGGGCGCGTGCAGCACGCCGAGCCCGTGGCGGCCCATCTCCACCAGCCGCCGAACCGGGCCGGCGCTGTCGAGCACGGACTGGTGGTGACGGCGCGCGCTCGCGAATGCGAAGGCGAACAGACCGAAGCCGACGCAGCCGACGATCACGAGGCTCGCGATCGCCCAGTGCGGGATCTTCGCGGTCGCGAGGACGTACAGGATCAAGAACGTCGTCGGGACGAGGTCGAACAGCCGGTGCGCAAAAACCGTGCCGACGAGGGCCGCCCACGTGCCGTTGCCGTGCCCCTGCAGCCGCATCTTGCGCGTCAGCACGGCAACCCGTGCGAGCTCGCCGATCCGCCCGGGCAGCACCGCGTTCGCGAACAGGCCGACCGAGAACGCCGAGAAGACGAGCCCGAAGCGCGGGTGCGGCGGAGGCATCGCCTGGTTGATCACCGTGCGCCAGGCGAGCGCGCGGAGAATCACGGACAGCAGGTTGAGCCCGATCGCGGCGACGACCCAGTACCACTTGACCGCGTCGAAGGCGTGCCAGACGACGCCCCAGTCGGGGCCCCGCCACCAGACGAGCGCGCCGACGCCCGCCGCCGCAGCGATCACGACGACCGCGCGCAGCCAGAGCGAGCCGGGGATGCGGATGTTCACGCCAGCTCCTTGTACACCGCGGCCAGCCGCCGCCCGATCTCGTCCCACGAGTACCGCTCCTCCGCGACGCGCCGTGCCGCCGCGCCCATGCTCTGCCTCCGTGGCTCGTCGTCGAGGAGTTTGACGACCGCGTCCGCCAGCGCGTCCGGCTCCCCCGGCGGGACGAGGACGCCCGTCTCGTCGGTCATGACCTGACGGTACCCGTCGATGTCGGACGCAACCACGGGAGTCGCGCACGCGAACGGCCGCGTCAGCACCATCCCGAAGCTCTCGCCGCCGAGCGACGGGGCGACCAGCGCCTTGGCGCTCGCGAGCTCCTCGGTCAGCTCCTCCTGCGGCAGGAACCCCAGCGCGTCGATCCCGGCCGCGTCGGTGCCTGCGCGCTGCTCCGCGAGGCGCACCATCAGCGGATCCGCCCCGACGAGGCGCAGGCGTGCGCCGGTCCGCCGATGGATCTCGGGCCAGGCGCGCAGCAGCACCGGCATGCCTTTCCGCGGGTCGTGGCGGCCGACGAAGACGATCCGGTTCTCGCGCCCTCCGGGGTCGGCGCGGTCCGGGATCAGGACGCCGTTCGGGATCACGTCGTAGTCGCCCGGGAACCAGCGGGACGCCGACTCCCGCGCCGCCGGCGAGACCGCGATCCGGCGATCGATGCGGTCCATCAGGAAGCCCCACATCGGCTTGCCCGCGTGCAGCCAGCCGAGGCCGCCGTAGGCGTGGAAGGTCGCGACGACCGGGACGCGCGCCCACGAGAGCGTGGCGGTGCAGATCACCGGCGTCATCGGTTCGTGCAGGTGGAGCAGGTCGAAGCGCTCGCGCCGAAGGACACGCTTGATCCTCGGTATCGCGCCAGGGCTGAGCACGATGTTCGGCAGCGCGCTGTTCGCCGGGACGATCACCGAGCGCCCGACCGGGATCACGTCCGCCGGCGGTCGCCCGTGGCGCCCGTGCCGCGGGTGCAGCACGCGCGTGAAGCTGCCCGACGGGTCGTGCCCGATGATCGTGCGCGTCTCGATCCCGAGCTTCTGCAGCGACTCCGCCTGGAGCTCCGCGTGCTCGATCACTCCGCCCCAGTAGGACCAGGAGTACGGGACGACGATGCCGACCTTCATCGCCGTCGATTCTGACGGTGCGCGAGGGGTACGCGGGCGCGCTACGAACGCAGAAGGACGAACATCAATCGGCCGGCTCCGTCCTGGCCCAAGGCGCGCTCGCCGAACGAGCGCAGAAGGTTGGAACGGCTACGTCGTGTCCGGCGAGACAAGCCCGTGCCTCAGGCCCATCAGCACGACCTCGAGGCGCGAGTGCGCGCCGGTCGCCCTGAGCAGCGCCCGGATGTGGTTCCGGGCCGTCTCGTCCGCGATGCCGAGCCGTTTCGCGATCTCCGGCGTCTCGAGCCCCTCGGCGAGCAAGCGCAGCACTTCCTGCTGCCGCGGCGTGAGGTCGTCCAGGGCGGAGCCCGCCGGGACCGATGCGTGCGCCACCGGAACCGCGAGCCCGAAGACGCCGACGACCTTGCCTTTCTGGCGCAGCGGCGCCGAGGTGACCCTGATCGTGATCCGCTCCCCCGAGCCGTCGAAGACGTCGATGTCGAAGATCGTGGTCGAGTTGCCGACGACCTTCCGGGCGTAGTTCGTCCGGCCCTTCTGGCGGTGTTCGGGCACCACGTGGTCCACGAACGTCTGTCCGCGCAGGTCGCCGAAGGTCTCGATGCAGGCGCGGTTCAGCCAGCAGAAGCGGCCGTCTTTGTCGATCAGGTACGCCGGAGCCGCGAGGTCCTCCATCACCTCGGCGAAGTTGTGACCGGTGAGTTCGTCGCTCGTCAACTCGATCTGCCGTGAAACGGAGGCCTACCGGCCGCCCCGCCGCGGGCGGCCGGTAGGAAGGGGGCTCGTCCGGCACGAGGATTCTGGCGCCCGCCTCACGCCGAGAACCAGGGGGGAAGGTATGGGCATACCTTTGACCGTCCGAGCCTGCGCGAGCCTCTCACCTGGGTGGTCTGCATGTCCATGACCCACGTGGGTCAAAAGGTACGGACCACCGGCCATTGACTGGCGCCGGAACCGGTGCCATCGTGGACGCGCCGCCAGTGACCGAGACCCGGGAGCACCCGAAGCTCGGCCTCGCCCTCTCTGGGGGCGGGCATCGCGCGGCGTTCTTCCACATCGGCGTCCTGGCGCGCCTCGCCGAGCTCGGCCTGCTCCGCCGCGTCGAGGTGATCTCGACGGTGTCCGGCGGCTCGATCGTGGGCGCGCTCTACTACCTCCACGTCAAGAACCTGCTCGAGTCGAAGGCCGACGCCGAGATCGCCGACGCCGACTACGTCGAGCTCGTGCGGGCGGTCGAGCGGGAGTACCGCGACGCGGCGGCGACCGACGTCCGCGGCTCCGCCTGGGCGAACCCGCTGAAGAACTTCCAGATGGCGCTGCCGACCTACACGCGCACCGACCGTGTCGGCGAGCTATACGAGCAGCGCTTCTACTCGAAGGCCTGGGGCAACAGGGCGAAGACGGGCGGCCGCATCCGGATGCGCGACCTGCTGATCGCGCCGAAGGGGCACGAGGGCCGCTTCGACCCCGACGTCGAGAACGCCAGTCGCAACGCGCCGGTGCCGATCCTGCTGCTCGAGTCGACGACCGTGAACACCGGCCACAACTGGCGCTTCGAGGCGATGTACATGGGCGAGCCGCCGCGCCAGGGCCTGGCGAACGTCGCCGCCCGCGAGGACGTCGACAAGAACACGATCCTCCCGCGCACCGCGTGGGACGACCTGCCACCGTCGTGCCGCGACTTCCCGCTCGGCAGCGCGGTCGTCGCATCGGCCTGCTTCCCGGGCGGCTTCCCGCCGATGCAGGTCACCGGCCTCTACAAGGACAAGGGCTGGGTCGTCGAGCTGATCGACGGCGGCGTCCACGACAACCAGGGCGTCGAGGGCCTCGACGACCGTGGCTGCACGCACCTCGTGATCAGCGACGGCTCGGGGCAGATGCCCGACGTGAAGAAGCCGTCGACGCGGCTGCCGGCCGTGCTCGGCCGCGTGGTGTCGATCTACGGCGACGCCGAGCGCGAGCAGCGGCTGCTCGACCTGCTCGACCGCGGCGACAGCGTCGGCTTCATGCACCTGCAGACCGGACTGCCGGCCCGGACGATGCCGGCCAAGGGCGAGGCCTCGACCGACGAGGCGCAGCTGCCGACGACCGAGTTCGGCGTGGCCGAAGGAGTACAGCGCGCGCACGCGGAGGTGCGCACCGACCTGGACGCCTTCTGCGAGGTCGAGGCGTGGTCGCTGATGGCCGACGCCTACCAGCTCGCCGGCCGGATCCTCCCCACTCGCACCGCCCTCGCCTCGCTCGGCACCCCGATCGGCGAGCAGGACTGGGCCTTCAAGCCCGTCGAGGGCCAGCTCGGCACGCCGAGCGACCGTTACCTGAAGCTGATGCGCGTCTCGAAGCAGCGCTTCCTCAAGCCGGCGCGGATGACGCCCGGCCTGCTGCCGCTGGTCCTGGTGCTGATCCTCGCCGGCCTCGGCGCGGCGGCCTGGGGGCTCTGGCTCCTGCTCACGCCGCACGGCGACGTGCTCTTCATCGCCGGCCTCGCGACGCTCGGCGCCCTCGCGATCTACGCGAACTCCGAGAAACCGTTCGTGAAGCCCGTCGCTGTGGCGCTGTTCGACGTGATCCTCCCGGCCCTGCTCGCGCTGCCGCTCGTGCTCGCCGCCTGGCTCCAGATCGGCGTCGGGCGCTGGTGGCTCTCGCTCGGCCGCGCCCGCCGCCTGCAGGCGCCGGAATAGACTCGGGCCTATGGTCGACGGCCGCCTCGCCGAGCTCCACACGCACCTCGGCGCGTCGGTCGCCTCGGAGATCATGTGGAGCCTCGCCCACGAGCAGGGCATCGCGCTCCCGGTCAAGGACTTCTGGGAGTTCGACCGGCTCGTCACGATCGCCGACCCGCGCCGGGTCGACTCGCTCGACGCGCTGAACGACATCTACCACTGGACCGAGCTGATCCAGTCGAGCCCACTGGCGGTCGAACGCTCGGTCCACGCCGCGATCGGCGGCGCCTACCGCTCGCAGAACATCACGACGCTCGAGCTCCGCTTCAACCCGATGAAGCGCAACCGGGGCGGCGAACGCGACCTCGACCACATCATCATGGCCGCGGTCCGCGGGGTCGACCGGGCGAGCCTGGAATACCCGCTCGTGCGCGCCGGTCTGATCCTGATGATGGATCGCACTTTCGACGAGCGGCAGAACGCAATCATCGTCGAGAAGGCGATCCGCTACGCGCCGCGCGGCATCGTCGGCGTGGACATCGCCGGCCCGCGGCCCGGCGGCGCACGCTATCCGTACCGCGACCTGGCGCCGCTCGTTGAAGAGGCCCGCGGGGCCGGCCTCGGCGTGACCATCCACGTCGGCGAGGAGGGCGAGGAGCACGGCGAGGCGGAGATCGGCGAGGTGGTCGAGTACCTACGCCCCGACCGCATCGGCCACGGCATCCTCGCAGCACGGTACCCCGAGCTGATGGCGGCGCTGAGCGAGCGGGAGATCGTGCTCGAGATCTGCCCGACGTCGAATCTGCTCACCCGCGCTTTGAGCAGCGAGGACGCAGTGCGCGAGACCTTCCGCGCGTTTGTCGACCACGGCGTGCCGTTCACGATCGCCACCGACGGCCCGGAGATGATGCGCACGCACCTACGGGACGAGTTCGAGCTCCTACACCGCATCGGCGCGCTCGACGAGGACGAGATCGCCGCCGCGAACCAGCGCGGCCACGACGCGAGCTTCGTTCAGGCGGAGGCCGCGAGAAGCGCTTCGCCCTCGCGCACGTAGCGCCGGCCCTACGAGACGGAGACGAGCCGCAGCACGTAGCGCGTGCCGTCGGAGGTGTTCAGCAGCGTGACCGGCTTGTTCTTCTTCAGCGTCACGGTTCCGGCGCCGCTCTGGAGGGTGCCGCCGGCGATGCCGACCTTGGCGCCGGTCTTCGTCAGGGAGACGAGCTTGAACACTGGGCTCGCGGCCGGGAACTGGCCGCCGACCTGGACGGACTCCGGCGCGCCGTTGACGGAGATGACCGCCGTGGTGACCGCCGCCGTCGGAGGCGTCGCCGGCGCGGCCGAGCCGCTGTTGCTGCTGCTCTTGCCCGAGCCGCCGCTGTTGCCGCCGCTCGGCGCCACGGCGATGGCTCCGGTCGAGCCCTTCGCGCCGGTCGGGCCAGACGTGGCCGCGCCGCCGGTCGCACCGCTCGATCCGGTCGCGCCCACGTTCAGCTGCTGGACGAACGGATCCTTCGAGCGGAAGAGCCCGAACGCGAGCAGCTGGCCGGACGCTGGCGTCGGCACGGCGTCCGGATCGCTCAGGCCGTCGCCGCCGGGAGCCGCCGCCGGAGCGGCCGTCGCGTTGCCGCCCGCGAGCGAGGGCGCCGCGATCGGCGTGGCCGTGGACGAGGTCGTCGTCGCGGGCGCGCTGCTCGAGCTCGACGAGCTGTCGGTCGGGGGGTTCAGCATCTTCATCGTGCGCGGCACCTGGAAGGCGAGCACGCCGAGCAGGATCACCCCGCCGACGCCGGCGATGATCTTCTGCCGCTTCGCCTTCGCCTTGGGGTCGATCTTCTTCTTCTTCGCCATCGCTAGGCCCCCGCTGCCGAGGTCGGAGCCGCACCGCTCGAGCCGGTCGTACCGGTGGCGCCCGTCGTCCCGGTCGCGCCCGTCGCGCCGGTCGAGGGCGCCGGCACAGTCGGCGCGGTGCCGGTGCCGTAGACGAACGCGTCGATCACGAGGTGCGCGCGGATCTGCGGGAAGCCGGGCGGCGGAGGCGCCTCGGCGAAGTCGACCTCGTCGATCGCGAACAGCCGACCGGTTGCATCGAGCGTCCCGTGCCGCACGTCGACGAGGTTTCGCAGGCGGTAGAGAAAGTCCGAGAGGTCGTAGAAGTTGCCCTGGAACTCGACCGTGATCGGGATCGCGAGGTAGCCGGAGATCGGCGTCGCGGTCGTCGACGGCGAGATCTGCTCGAAGGTGATGCCACTGTCCTGGGCGACCTGGTTCAGCTCCAGGATGATCCCGGCCATGTCGACCTGGTCCGGCATCGCCTTCGTCAGCCGGTAGAGGTCGGCGACGCGGATCTGCGCACCCTTCTTCGCCTCGAGCGTGAGCGCGCGGGCGGCGTCGATGGCGCTGTTGGTGTCCGCGATCTGCTTGTCGATGTCCGACGCCTTGGAGCGCTGCGGCCCGAGCACGAGGAAGTAGCCGCCGGCCGCGACGAGCAGGAACCCGAACGCGATCAGCGCGATCACGGCGGACTGCGGAATCCGGCGCTTCACGAGCCGCCTCCGGGCCGCCGGACGTCGGCGACGATTACGAAATGGACCGCCTGCGCGGTGCCGAGCTTCGTCAGGGTGCTCTGCTGGAGCTGGACGTTGACGAGGTCCGGGATCACCGCGAGCCGGGTCAGCAGGCGCGCGACGGCGTCGTGCGAGTAGGTGAAGCCGTCGAGGGTGAACTCGGTCGCGGCAGTGGTGCTGCCGGCGGCCGCCGCCGGCGGTGCGATCGCCGACGACGACGGGACCGGCGCCTTCGCGGAGATCGTCGCGAGCCAGACGTCGTTCGGGAGCACGAGCGAGAGCTCCCGGAAGACGCGGTCCCACGCGACGCGGCGGGAGAGCGCCGCCGAGAGCGCCGTCACCCGCGCCTGCTTGTCGGCCGCGAGCGCCGTCTGCGTCTTGACCTTGTCCGCGTTCGGCGTCGGGATCGCATGCAGCTCGTCCTGCAGCTGCGCGAGCTCGGACTGCTTGTCCTTCACCTTGCCGCTCGCCGAGAGAAACATCGCCGAGAAGACGGCCGTCAGCAGGACGGCCAGGACGACCGGTACGAGCACGATCCACTGGCGCTTCTGCGGGCCACCACGGCGAGCGTCGTCCTTCGGGAGCAGGTTGATCGCGCGCATGCCTTAGTCCTCGATCCCGAGGCCGATCGCGACGGCGAGCGAACCGAGCTGCTCGTCCGCCTCGCGGAGCTTCTTGCCGAGCTTCACGCGCATCAGCGGGTCGCCGACGGCGACGCGGACGCCGATCAGGCGCTGTAGCTCGTCCGCGACGCCGCCGAGGTGCGCGGTGCCACCCGTGATCACGATCTCGCCGATGCCCAGAGAGCCGGGCTGGTTCTGGTAGAACTGGAGCGAGGAGACGAGCTCGCGCGCAAAGGTCTGCAGCTGGCGCCGAACGGCCTCGCGAGCACGATCCGCCTGATCCTGGGTCAATCCCTCCGGCACGTTCGGGGTGGCGAGCGTCAGCTCGCGCTTGACGGGCTCCGCCTCGGACGGCGCACAGTCGAGCTCCCGCGCGATCGCGACGTCGAGGGTGGCGCCACCCCAGTCGAGCACGCGCGTGAACTCGCAGACTCGGCCGTCCGAAACGGCGAACGTCGAGCGGTCGTGGCCGACGGCGACGACGACGAGCGCGGCGTCCGAAGGGGGTGCGTCGTCCGCGAGCGGCTCGCCCAGGGCACGGAGCAGCGCGAACGCCTCTAGGTCGATGCCCGACAGCCGGACGCCGGCCTTCTTGCAGGCAGCGACGTAGCGGTCGATCAGCTCGCGGTACGCGACGACGAGCAGGATCTTGCGGACGACCTGGCCCTCCTCGTCGGTGCGCTCGCCGAGGACGTGGTAGTCGAGCACCGCCTCCTCGATCGGGATCGGCAGCGCCTCCTGGGCGCGGAAGCGGATCGCGTTCTCGAGCTGCTTCGGGTCGGTGATGCCCGCGATCTCGAACATCCGGACGCCGATGCGATTGTTGGCGATGCCGAGGCGCACACCCTGGCGCGGAAGCTTGTGCTTGCGGAAGAAGGCACGCAGCTCCTCGGCGAGCAGCTCCGGCTCGCGCAGCTCGCCGCCCACGACGATGCCATGGCCGAGCGGCTCGCGCGCCACCTGGACGAGCTCGGGCGCGCCGTTGTTCACGATGCGCGCCGCCGCGAGCTGTGAGCCGCCGATCTTGAGCCCGACCAGGCGCTTCGAGCGCTTGGCCGAGCCGGACGAGCGCTCCTTGCGCCCGCGCGGCTTGCGCGGCTGCTTGACCTTCTTCTCGGGCTCCGGCCCGAGGTCTTCCTCGACCAGGCCCTTCTTCCGGCGCCCGAACGAGGGCAGGCTGATCTCCTTCTTGAGCCCCGAGCCCTTCTCCTTCGGCGGCGTCTCTTGCTTGGACTTCGGAGGCTTCGGCTCCTTCGGCTTGCGCCGGAACGAGATCTCCTTCTTCAGCAGCGACGTCTTCTCTTCGGGCTCAAGCTCCAGATCCAGCTCCGGCTCGAGCTCCGGTTCCGGCTCGGGCTCCGGCTCGACGACGGCGACGGGCTCGGGCTCGATCGCGGCGACAGGCTCCGGCAGGGGCGAAGGGACGGAGACCGACTCGGGCACGAGCGGCTGCGTCTCCTCCTCCTGCGGCTCCTCCTGCCGCGGCTCCTCGGTGCGCTCGTCCCAGTCCATTGCTAGGCCTCGGCCACCCGCAGGGTCGCGGCGGAAGCGCCCTCGCCGGGGACGGCGAAGCCGGCCCGCTCGAGCAGGCCGTACAGCTGCTCGGGCCGGCTGGAGCGCGAGAGGGCAGAGTCGAACGTGATCACGCCGCGGAGCGTCAGATCGGCGAGCGACTGCTCCATCGTCTGCATCCCGCGCGCGGTGCCGGTCTGCATGATCGAGTAGACCTGCTCGACCTTGGCGGTGCGGATCAGGTTCCGCACTGCGTCGTCGGGAAAGAGAATCTCCAGGGCGGGCACACGGCCCGTGCCGTCGGCGGTCGGGAGCAGCGCCTGGGTGACGACGCCCTCGAGCGTGGCGGCAAGCTGAATCCTGATCTGTTCCTGCTGCGTCGCCGGAAAGGCGTCGATCACGCGGTCGATCGTCCCGGGCGCGCTCTGGGTGTGCAGGGTGGCGAACACGAGGTGGCCGGTCTCGGCCGCGGTCAGGGCGGTCGAGATCGTCTCGAGGTCGCGCATCTCGCCGAGGAGGATCACGTCGGGGTCCTGACGGAGCGCGGCGCGGAGCGCGTTCGCGAAGCTCGTTGCGTCGACGCCGATCTCGCGCTGGTTGACGACGCAGCGCTTGTGGCGGTGCACGAACTCGATCGGGTCCTCGATCGTGAGGATGTGCTCGGCGCGCTTGCGGTTGATCTCGTCGATCAGTGCCGCGAGCGTCGTCGACTTACCGGAGCCGGTCGGGCCCGTGACGAGCACGAGGCCGCGCGGCTTGTCCGACAGTGAGTGGAGCGCCGTCGGGATGCCGAGCTCCTCGAGCGTCTTGATCTCGGTCGGGATCAGGCGGAAGGCTGCGCCGAGAGCCTCGCGCTGCCAGTACACGTTCACGCGGAAGCGCGCGAGGCCCGGGATCGAGTGCGCGAAGTCGATCTGGCGGTCGACTTCGAGGTGCTTCTGCTGCTCCGTCGAGAGCACCCGGTAAAGCAGCTGCTGCGTCGCGTCGGGCGTCAGCGGCGGGATCTCCTGGAGCGGCTCGAGCTTCCCGCGCACGCGGACGGCGGGGTGCGCCCCCGCTGTCACGTGCAGATCCGACGCGTTCCGCGCCACCATCTGCTCGAGCAGATCGTCGATCGAGTACAGAGTGTCCGCCATTGCCGCTGCGCTCGCTATCGGCAGCGCCATTCACCGACTTGAGGGCCGGCGCGCTCCCCTAGATCGAGCGGTGCAGCTTCACCTTTTCGGGGGGTGCGCTTGGACGCATCGGGCCGCCGATAGAGCCGGCAGGCCATCTGCGCACCCTCAAGGAGGACTCTGCATGTCTGCAAGGCTTACGCACCGACTCGGCCAGGTGCGGCGCGACGAGGGCTTCACCCTCATCGAGCTTCTGGTCGTGATCATCATCCTCGGGATCCTGCTTGCGATCGCGATCCCCTCGTACCTGAGCTTCCGCACGCGGGCGAACAAGTCCGCGGCCCAGGCGAACGTCCGGGCCGCCGTCCCCGGCATGGAGGCGTTCAACGCCGACCACGCCACCGGCTACACGGGCGTCACGCTGACCAAGCTTCAGGCCTCGTACGACGCCGGGATCAAGAACATCAAGGTCTCGGTCGCAAACTCGACGACGTACTGCATCGTGAACACGTCGCCGGGCACGGTCTTCTACCACAAGTCCGGCCCGGGAGCCGACATCAAGGCAGGTCACTGCTAAGCAGCTCTCGAACGGTTCGAAAGGGCGCGGGAGACCGCGCCCTTTTTTTCCCTAACGCGGCCGGCGCTCCGGCCGATACGGAGTCGAGCATGAGCCACCACCTCACCAAGCACCGGGCGGCCGGCGAGCAGGGCTTCACGCTGATCGAGCTCCTCGTCGTGATCATCATCCTGGGGGTCCTGCTGGCAATCGCGATCCCGTCGTACCTGAGCTTCCGCACGCGGGCGAACAAGTCCGCGGCGCAGGCAAACGTCAGGGCGGCGGTGCCCGGCATGGAGGCCTTCAACGCCGACCATGCGACGGGCTACGTGGGCGTCAACCTCGGGAAGCTGCAGGCCTCGTACGACGCCGGGATCAAGAACGTGACCGTTCGCGCGGCGACCCAGGGCGGGTACTGCATCGAGAACACCTCGCCGGGGACGGTCACGTACCACAAGTCAGGCCCCTCGGGCGACATCAAGTCCGGCAGCTGCTGATCCCCCGCGGCGGGCGATACGGCATCCCCCGCTCGGGGGTGTCGCCCGCGGGATCGCACGCCGATCTAGTTCGCGCCACCGCAGTTCCCTAGTCCGAAGGAGCCAACGAATGCACAAGTTGCGGCAGCGGCTGACGAGCGACGATCGAGGCTTCACCCTCATCGAGCTCCTGGTCGTGATCATCATCCTCGGGATCCTGCTTGCGATCGCGATCCCCTCGTACCTGAGCTTCCGCACGCGGGCGAACAAGTCCGCGGCCCAGGCGAACGTCCGGGCCGCCGTCCCCGGCATGGAGGCGTTCAACGCCGACCACGCCACCGGCTACACGGGCGTCACGCTGACCAAGCTTCAGGCCTCGTACGACGCCGGGATCAAGAACATCAAGGTCTCGGTCGCAAACTCGACGACGTACTGCATCGTGAACACGTCGCCGGGCACGGTCTTCTACCACAAGTCCGGCCCGGGAGCCGACATCAAGCCCGGCAGCTGCTAGGGGTCGTTCACGACCGATCGACGAAGGGCGCGGGAGACCGCGCCCTTCGTTTTGCCCGTCAAGCGCCGACCTCCGATTGCCGATAGGAATCGTGTGAGCCTGGACGCACGTCTTCCGGTTCTCGCTGCGGCTGTCGGCGTCGCGGTGCTCGCCCTCGCGGGCGGGTTCCTTCTGCTCGGCCGCGGCCAGAGCTCCTCGACCGCCGCGCCGCCGGTGATCAAGCCGCTGCACCCGGTCAAGAAGCACGTCACGACCACGCCGACGACCGCGACTCCGAAGAAGGTGCTCGCTGCGAAGAAGACCGCGCCGGCGAAGAAGGCGACCGGCGTGAAGGTCAAGCCCGTCGTCAAGGCGGCGCCGAAGCCGAAAGTCGTCGCCAAGCCGAAGGCGCAGACGCCCGCCGTGATCGACGGCATGCCGTCGGCGCTCGCGCTGGCGCTGCGCGCGCATCCGGTCGTGGTCGTGTCCCTCTACACCCCAGACTCGAGCGTCGACTCCGTGTCGACCGCCGAGGCGAAGCACGGCGCCCAGGCGGCGCACGTCGGCTTCGTCGCGTTCAACGTCGCCGACAACAAGATCGTCTCGCCGCTGAGCGCGCTGCTGGCCGGCGCGCCCACCCCGGCCGACCGCGTCCTGGACGGCCCGGCGGTGCTCGTCTTCGAGCGGCCGAACACCCTGTTCGTCCGCTTCAACGGCTTCGCCGACCGCGACACGGTGGCCCAGGCGGCCGCGAACGCGGTCACGCTGGCACGGTGAGCAGCGGCACGCCAGCCGCGGAACCGTTGGCCGGCCGCGAGCTGTTCGTCCGCCATGCGCGCCGCGACGGCCGCTCCGTCGTCGTGATGCGGGCGGTCGACCAGGGCAACTCGTGCGTCGTCGAGGCCGAGGTCTTCCCGGCCGGCTCTGCGCATCCGCAGCGCCCCGGCCCGTACACGTTCGCCGACGCCCGTGAGGCGACCGCGTTCGTGACCGAAGCGGTCGAGGCGCTGATGTACCTCGGCTGCGACATCCAAGCCGCGTAACGAAACCCGCGCAGACCCTCGGCCTGCGGCCGAGGCCTTCACGCTGAAGCTCGATGCGTCTAGGTCGTCAGACGGTGACGCGGGCGAGTTCTTCGAGCGACGTGAGGCCCGAGGCGACCTTCGCTAGGCCGTCGTCCCAGAGCGTCCGCATGCCTTCCTCGATCGCGGCGCGCTCGAGCTCCTCGCGGCTTGCCTTCGAGGCGGCGAGCGACTCGAGGTTCTCGCTCATCACGAGCAGCTGGTAGATGCCGATCCGGCCCTTGTAGCCGGTCTGGCCGCAGCGCGGGCAGCCCTTCTTGCGGTAGAAGATGACGCCGTCCGCGGCAGCCGCGACGTCGGGCGAGACGCGGGCCTTGATCATCTCGTCGGTTGTCGGCGTGAACATCTCGCAGCAGTGCGTGCAGAGCTTCCGCGCGAGGCGCTGCGCGAGCACGGCGGAGACCGCGGAGCCGGTCAGGAACGGCTCGACTCCCATCTCGTTCAGGCGCGTGATCGCGCCCGGCGCGTCGTTCGTGTGCAGTGTCGAGAGCACGAGGTGGCCCGTCAGCGCCGCTTCGATCGAGATCTTGGCGGTCTCGCCGTCGCGGACTTCGCCGACCATCACCACGTCGGGGTCGGAGCGCAGGATCGAGCGCAGGGCGGCCGCGAAGGTCATGCCGGCGCGCGCGTTGATCTGCACCTGGTTGACGCCGCCGAGCCGGAACTCGACCGGGTCCTCGACGGTGATGATGTTGATCTCCGGCCGGTTGATCTCGGTCAGCGCCGCGTAGAGCGTCGTCGACTTACCGGAGCCCGTGGGGCCGGTGACGAGGATCGCGCCGGTCGGGCGGCGGATCAGGCCCTCCATCTTCACGCGCATCTCGTCGGAGAGGCCGAGCTCCTGCAGCGTCGGCGCGCGCTTCGACTTGTCGAGCAGGCGCATCACAACCGACTCGCCCTCGACGGTCGGCAGCGTCGCGACGCGGATGTCGAGCATCCGGCCGGCCGCCGCCGCGTTCAGGGAGATGCGGCCGTCCTGCGGCTTCCGGCGCTCGGCGATGTCGAGCTTCGCGAGCACCTTCAGGCGCGTGGTGACGCCGGCCATCATCCGCCGCGGGATCCGCTGCACCTCGTGGAGCACGCCGTCGATGCGCAGCCGCACCGCCAGCGCGTCCTCCTGCGGCTCGAAGTGGATATCGCTGGCCCCGTCCTCGGCGGCCTGGAAGATGATCGAGTTGACGAGCCGGACGAGCGGGACGTCCGAGATGCCGTCCTCGACCTCGAGGTCGTCGCCGTCCGCCTCCTCGGCGACCTCGCCGAGCAGGCCCGCCTCGTCATCGAGGACGGCGCTCGCGGCCTGGGAAGCGCGCATCAGGCGCTTGATCTCGTTCTCGATGTCCTCGCGCGCCGCGACGCCCAGCTCGAGCGCGAAGCGCGTCGCCAGGCGCAGCTCGTCGATCGCGTGGACGTTGCTCGGGTCGGCGATGGCGATCTGCAGCGTGTTCCCCTCGAGCGCGTACGGCACCGCGACGACGCGCTCGAGCACGTGAGTCGGGATCTCGCGCGCCGCCGCCTCGGAGACGCCGGTCAGCGGTAGGTCGATGAACGGCAGCTGGAAGCGGCTCGCAAGCGTGCGCGCAAGGCCTTCGCTCGTGGCGACGCCCTCGTCGACGATCGCCTGCGAGAACGAGCCGCCCTGCTTGACGCGGCCGCGGACGGCCGCGAGTCGGTCGACGGAGACGAGCCCCGCCGCCTCGATCAGGTCGGCGACGAGCTCGGCGACCTCGTTGATCGGCGGCCCGGGCGCGCGCAGGCCGCCGCCGGCGTCCGCGGCGGACGCCTCGTCGGCTCCGGACTTGCCGGACAGCCTCAGCTTGTTGGGCCGCTTGAGGTCCATCAGATCCCTCGAACGAGGTATCGGCAGAACGGCCGGAAAGGCTTAGAAGGGCGCGACGGGAGGTTGCTCGCCGCCGGGGCGCGCTGGTCGTTCCGAGGCAAGGACGCAGGGAGCGTTCGTACCCGGAAGGTACGGTCGCGACTGAGGACGCAGCATCGGAGCGAGCAGCGCGTTCCGGGGGCTCAGGCCACCTGCCGTCGTGCCCTTCTCTAGAAGCGGCCCAGATAGGCGTGAAGCAACGGCTCGCCGAAGAACAGCGCGACGAGGGCGCCGAGCGCGAGGAACGGCGCGAACGGTATGCCCATCTTGCGGGCAGCCGAGCCGTGGCGGGCAAGCACGAAGACGCTCGGCACCAGCGCCGCGACCATGCCGACCATCAGCCCGACGCCGACGAGGCGTCCGAGCATCGCACCGAGCAGGAGCGCGAGCTTGACGTCGCCCATGCCCATCCCGGCCGGGTACGCGAGCGCGGCGACGAAGAGGAAGCCTGAGGCGCCGAGCGCGCCGAGCAGCCACTCGGGGCTCGGGTTCAGCGCCGTCTGCGCCAGGAGCACGACGACCGCCGCCGGGACGACGATCCGGTTCGGGACGATCCGGTGCTCGAAGTCGATCGCGCTCAACACGACGAGCACCACGCAGAAGAACGCCGCCAGGAACGCCTCGCCCGAGAAGCCGAACTTGACGAAGCACGCGGCGACGAGGGCGGCGGTGGCGAGCTCCACGGCCGGGTAGCGGGCGCTGATGCCGGTGCCGCAGGAACGGCAGCGGCCGCGGAGCCAGAGCCAGGAGGCGACCGGGACGTTGTCGTACCAGGCCAGCTCGTGTCCGCAGCTCATGCACGCCGACGCCGGCCGCACGACCGAGCGGCGGAGCGGCACCCGGGCCGCAACCACGTTCAGGAAGCTGCCGACCGCGAGCGCAGGCCAGAAGGCGACGATGCCGAGGGTCACACCGTCTCTATCGGCAGCGGGCCTCAGCCGCTGAACATCTGCGGCGGGTTCGGCTGGGCGTAGACGTTCGGGTTGCCCGGCATCCCAACGGGAACCGTGGTGATGTTCGGGAACGAGTTCGTCAGGACGTTGTTGGCCAGGATGATCTGCGAGCCCATGATCGGGCCGTCCGAGTTCGAGTTCTGGCTGTACTCGACGTTGCCGGTCCCGAAGAGGCCGCCCTGGAAGTACTGGTTGTTCGCCAGCAGGATGCTGTCGCCCGCGTTGACCTGGCCGCCGGTGCCGTTGGCGACGATCGTGAGCATCTCAGTGTTCGGGTCCCAGTTGGAAAACACGCAGCTGGCGCCCGTCGGCACGCCGCAGAGGCTGCCGTTGAAGTACATCGTCCCGGAGAGATAGAGCGTCGCCTGGCCGTTGTAGTTCGCGGTCTGCGAGACCTTGGCGCTGCCGTCGATGAAGATCGTGCCCTTAACGGTGAGGGTCTTCGAGGTCGCGTTCCAGGAGATCTCGCCGCTCGTGTTCGAGTCGTCCCAGTAGACCGAGGCGCCCGAGGCGTGCGTGGCCGCCGTGGTGCCGTTGACGCCGCGCGTGACCGTCCACGTGGTCGTTCCCTGACCGCCGGTGACGGTCATGTTCTCGTCGTCGACGCGGATGCGGAAGGTGCCGCTCGTCGGGAAGCCGGTCGCGGACGGGACCGTGACCGTCGTCTGAGCGGCCGTCATCGCGCCCGACAGGGTCGAGTTCGCGCCGGGGCCGACGCGGCAGGTGTACGAGCTGGCCGGCGTCAGGTCGAAGGGCGTCGAGACGCTGTTGTCGCGGCTCGGGTAGTTGTTGTCGAAAGTCGGTGGGGTGCCGGTCGAGGTCGTGCACGACTGCGACGGCCCGGGGATCGCGTTCTCGTACCAGGTCGCAAAATCGGCGGCGGGGGGCGCGACGACGGGCGCGGAGTGGTTGACGCCGATCGTCGCCCCGTCGGAAAGCTTGCTGAAGATGTTGTAGGCGTCCTGGTTGCCCGTACACGTGTGGAACGTCAAGCTGACCTTCTGGTAGCGGCAGTTGCCACCGACGTAGGTCTCGGTGCGGGTCGCCATGCTCGTGTTCGCGCCGATGAACGCGTTGTTCTCGAGGTCGAGGTCGCCGCCGACGATCAGCTTCGACGAGCTGATGCCGACGTTCTGCTTGAGGCACAGGTTCCCGGCGATGTACATCCAGGCGCCGCCTCCGACGTTGTTGGCCAGCGTCTGATCGCAGGTGTTTCCGCTACGCGTCGCGTAGATGTAGTTCCACGCCGGGTTGTTGAGCGGCTGCGTCAGCGTCGGCACGACCGAGACCGTCGCCTGGAGCGTCCGCGTCACGTTCCCGGTGCGATCTGGGTTCTTCATGATCCCGATCGAGGTCAGGTACCACTGCGCGGTGCTGCGGTTGAGCGTGCCGCACCAGTCGACGGTGCCGTTCGCGTACGAGTCGTGGCGCCAGCCCGACTCGTCGGTGGGGCTCGAGCCGGGCGTGCCGTACTTCGTCTCGTTCGAGGTGCACTTGTTCAGCGTGTCCGGGTCGAGCGCGTTATTGGTCGGCACGTTGAGCACCGCCATCGCGTTGTTGATCCCGGCCTCGGCGAGCGAGAACGCGTCGTTGCGCGAGCGCGACTGCGTCGCCTGCTGCGCGTTGGAGGTCGAGTACATGACCGCCGTCGTGCCGGCGATGCCGAGCACGGCCATGATGCCGATCGCCATCACGAGCGCCATTCCGCGCTCGTCAGAACAGACCCGCACGCGTAGCCCTAGCCACCGCTGCCGCATGGGCTCAGAATCGGCATGCGGAGCGCGGTCCGCGTCCCTCGAACGGGTATCAGGAACGGCTGCTGTTCCGCAGGACGATTTCGTCCCTGAGCTCGTACAGCTCGACCGTCTTGGCCGGCTTGAGGTTGACCGGCAAGTCGACGCTCAGCTTGGCGAGCGACGAGGTCGACTGCGCGGCGTAGTTGAAGATGCAGAGCGCCCCGCTACAGACCGTCGCGGTCGACGTCGGCGTCAGGTAGTCGGCCCACAGCACGCCGCCCGAGCACGTCGTGCCGGCGACCCGGTAGAGCGCGTAGCGGTTGGTCGAGACGCTGCGCGTGCACCAGGTGATCGAGCCGCTGCCGGTCTTGCAGTACGACGGCAGCGTGATCGTCACGGACGAACTGCTGCCGGTCGGCGTGGCGACGCTCGCGCAATGGATCTCGCGGCGCATCTTGTCGAGCGCGAGCCGCGCGTTGAGCTGTGCCTGGAAGCGGTTGTTCATGTCCGCCTCGGAGTTCGTGGCCGAGACGAAGACCGTCGTCAGGCCGCCCATCACGACGCCCATGATCACGAGCACCGTCAGCATCTCGACGAGCGTGTAGCCGCGCTCGGAGCGGAGGCGGCTCATTGCGACCGGCGGCGGACTTGGGCGAGCGTCGCGCGGGCGACGGCCTCGCTCTTCGCGCCGATCCCCCACTCGTGCTCGACCCGCTGGTCGACGCGGATCAGCGTCCCGAGCGCGTCGGCGCCGTGCCACCAGCCGAACCGCGCGCCGGTCACGATCCACGCGTGCTGGTAGAGCCAGTGCTGCACGTTCGCGGGCGTCCTCGGCTTGCCGGCGACCCACTGCTCGAGGCGCAGGGCGCGCGCCGTCAGCGGGATCTCGTCGAGCGGCTCCTTGGGCGCGCCCTTGACGGTGAACGCGGGCGGCCTGGCGGCGGGCTTGGTCTTGGGCTTCGCGGCGGGCTTGGTCTTGGGCTTCGCGGCAGGTTTGGCTTTGGGCTTCTCCACCGGCTTGGCCTTGGGCGCCGTCGTCTTGGGCTTAGCGGCCGGCGTCGTGACGGATGCGAGCCCGGCGAGCCGGATCGCGGTGCCGCTGTAAGGAGAGTTGTCGGAGGGGCGGCCGAGCTGCTCATACGGCCCGCGCACGAGGCGAAGCGTGACCGTCGGCGCGCCGGTGTCGACCACGCGCGTCCCGGCAGCGGGGCTCTGCGTGACGACGCGGTTGGAGGAATAGCCGTGGACAGAGCCGGCGACGTGCCAGGCAAAACCGGCGTCCTCGAGGATGCCCTTGGCGAACACGTAGGCCTGGCCGGAGACCGACGGGACGATCAGCTCGGGCTGCACGACCGGCGTCGCCGACCCGTTCGGCTTCGACGAGCCGACGATCGTGTTGTCGGCGGCGAGGGTGAACGCCGCGGTGCCGAGGACCCAGACGAGGGCCACGATGACCGCGCGCGGCAAGAGCGCAGCGAGCCGGAACGCCATGCTCACCCCTTCGGCAGCGACGTCCCGCCTTGTCATCCCCCTACCGGGTGAATGGGCCGGAACGGTTGCCGTGGGTTGCACCTGCTTGCAAGCAAGCCGTTTAGAGCCCACGCCGCAACCAACCGCAAGCCGCTGAAGTTGACATCGCTGTTTACATCGGCCCTGCTTGGCCGCGCTTGAGCGCTAGTCGTCACGGCGCGGCCCGTCTAGGTGACGTCCGCGACATGACTTGCGTCACCCTTCGCCTTCGGTAAAGCTCATGGCAAGCCGTCCGGCCCCAGGCGGATGGGAGGATCGGATGGCTGGATTCCTGTTCAGGTTGGAGACGGTGGAGGGTGAGCCGGCAGAGCCGCCTACGCTGAGCGCCGCCGTTCCCAACTGGAAGGCTGGCGACACGATCCACCTTGGGCGCAAAGACGTTGCGTGTCGTGGGCAAGCGTGACGACGCCGCTGACCAACCGCCTGTGCTGGTCGTGGAGGACGCCTGGCGCTGAGATGCCATACCTTCGGTCCGTTGTGGGCGCAGCGTCTTCGTTGTAGAAGGATCACGCGGCAGGGGACTGCGGCACTAGGTAGTACGCGCGCTCCTGGGAGACGACCGCGTGGAAGCCTCAGGTTTCCCTGCCGCACCAACCGAATCGTTCAGGACGTGGCCGAAAGAGCGTCTAGCGACGCGGCCTGACGTTCCGTAGATTCACGTCGCGTGAGTGGCGAGAGCGTCGCCCTCATCCCTGAGTGCGCCGAGTGCGATGCCCGTTGGGTGCCGGCCGATGAGGAGCGCTGGCGCGCGTACCTCGGGCTGCGACGAGTTCTCTCGATGCGCCGGCCGAGGTCGTCTTCTACTGCCCGCGGTGTGCCGAGCGGGAGTTTGGCGGCGACTGACACTCAAACGCGTGCCTGAAACGGTGTGAGGGCTGGCTACAGTCGCCACGAGTGGCTGTCATCAGGCCCACTGTGGCTATTGCATCCTGCGTTGCCCTGATCGCCCTCTCGGCGGGATGCGGCGGAGGAAAGCTTCCCGCGAGCGCGACGGAGCGACAGCTCAAGCGGAGTCTCAATCCAAAGGCGAGCTTCCACTGCTCTAAGGGAGCGCATGGTTGGGACTACTACTGCACGATGCTGGTGCCGGGGCGCGCCCAGACGACGGTCAGCGTGAAGGTCAACGGACACCGGATCACGCAAATCGCCATGCCTGCCGGCTGACCGAGCCTCCCCGCCGTCAGCGGGCGTTCGGGCTCGACCTCGCGAACCTCCGGCTCAGCGTCGCCTTGCCTGTGGCCCGCAGGGCGGCGAGCCGAACGCCCGTGCGCTGCCTCGCGGACCCCTTCGGGCTGAGAGGAGTACACTGGCTGGACTGGCCCTGCCGCCAGAACCCCGGCCGAAAGCCCGAAGGCCACCAACGCGCGTTGGCGCGCGAGGCGATGAGCCTAGGCGAACAGAGTTCCGACCTGCAGGGCCAGCTCTCTGTGTGAGACTCGATCCATGAGCGCCGAGAGCGTCGCCTTGTTCCCGCGTTGTGCCGAGTGCGGGGCCGCCCGGCTCCCGGCGGACGAGAGCGCTGGCGCGCATACCTCGGCTGCGACGAGCATCTCGATGAACCGCCCGAGGTCGTCTTCTACCGCCCGGCCTGTACTCAAAAGCATTTCGAGGACGCCTAAGCCTCGGTCCGGGAAGCGACCCAGACGAGCGAAGTACGGCCGCCGATCGGCGGGGGGAGTCCGCGGCCGTTCCGCACGATGGCGAACAGTAATGGCCGCTGCTCGTGCATCCTCGCGGCGTTTGCGGCGGCCGGCCGTCGGCAAGAACTAGCTCCATGATCGGGTACATCGTGTTCGGGATAGCTGCAGCCGGTGCTGTGGCGCTGCTCGTCTACTGGACCTTTGCGCGAGCGGCAGCCCATCGTTCTCGCGGTGGGCGGCGCTGGTAGCAAATCGTCCGCGCGCTGCGCGAAGCGCGCGTTCGGGGACGACTGAGCAGGAGCGTCCTTGGGCTTACGACCCGGCTCAGGCGGCCCGATCATCAGCACGAGGGATGAGGTCCGAGGCGGTTGGGACCGATGACTGCTGGGAGAGCCTTTCCTCCTTGTGACAAAGCGTGCTCCCGTGCACGCGCGGGTGGGCTCAGAAAATGAGGTAACTCGGATGCTGAAGCTGTGCGCCTTCTCGCAGGCTCTGGCCAACTCGTTGTGCAAGCGCGAGGAGGGGCAGACGATGGCCGAGTATGGCGTCGTGCTGGCCGTCATCACCCTCGCGGTCATCGCGGCAATCACGCTCTTGGCCGGCAACGTCAGCAACGCCCTGAACGCCGTCGCCGGCGTTCTACCGTAGGCGCTCTCCCACGGCGTTTCCCCGAGCCGCTTCGCTCCTGAACCCAGGCGGCTCGGGAGCGCCGCCTACTGCGCGGGTTGCCTGAGCTCAGCGGACGATCGAATTGGGGGCGGCCCCGGCGAGGTCGACGTACCTCCTCTTTTGGGGCCGGACGGCGGCCTCAGTCTACGAGCGGAGCGCGGTCGAACGAGGGCTGATGTAGAGACGGCGGATGTGAAAACTCGAGGGTGGTAGGGTCGAGCGTCTTCGACAGGAGGAGGATCACCAGTGCAATACCTCATCGCCGGTCAGCACCCACCTGACCTATGCCCCTCAGCTAACGAAACCGTTAGGAACCTCTCGCAGGAGGGTGCCGCTCAAATACCCGAACTTGCCGAGAAGCTGGGCGTCAAGCTCCTGGCGACCTACGTCCCCATGAACAACCACATGGTCTTTGCGGCGGTCGAGGCGGACGACATGGCCACGGTGCGCGAGTTTGCCTTCCAATCAAGGCTCGGCCAGTGGAACACGGTTGAGATCTACCAGACGTCGACCTTGGAGGAGGCTCTCACGAAGGTCAACGAACTGCCGACGATCTACTAGAGGTCGACGCTCCTCCCCCGCGGGGCCGGACGGCCTGACGAGTCTAAGAGAAGGCGCGGACTAGGAAACCGCTCGAACGCGTGGTAAGCCAGGCCTGATTCCAAGAGGAGGCAAGGAATGGTGAGCTCCAGCTCATTCGTTCCGGCACGGCTTCGCCTCGATGCTGATTGTCGACCTGCGCTATGACCCGGTCAACGTCGCCCGCCAGCTCGGCCACGCCGACCCGGCGACGACTCTTCGCACCTACGCACACCTATTCGAGAAGGCGCGCCACGCTGACGAGCTGCGCGACGGGCTCGGCGAGCGCTTCGGGCATCTGCTGGCCCGCTCAAGTTGACAGAAGCGTTTACATCGCCGCCTAGCGGCAGAGCTAAAGCCCCGGTTTCCGGGGCTTTTCTCGTCTAGAGCCCTTACCGGGTGAACAGGACGACCGATCCACTCGATTCCTCCGGTTGCTGGGGGACGACGGCGAAGACAGGGCCGGTACCCGGCTGGGCGACCGAGTCGGTCGGGCCCGCGTCCTGCCAGCGGAACGCAATCCCGGCGAAGCGCTGGAACCACGGCTGCTGCTGCGGGTAGGACGTCGTCGGGTCCAGCTGCAGGTGCAGGTGCGGCCCGGTGGCGTCGCCGGTCATGCCGACGAGGCCGACCTCAGTGCCGGCGGGGAGCTGCGCTCCGGCCGTCACCGTCGGGTCGAGGTAGGAGAGGTGGCAGTACGTCCACTCCTGACCGTCAGCGGTGTCGATCGTGAGGCCGATGCCGCAGCGCGGGTCGGGGTAGCTCCAGGAGCGCACGACGGTCGCGTCCGCCAGCGCGTAGACCGGACGTGCCCTCGGGCGCTGCGATGTCGGCCGCCGGGTAGTCGTGGTGGTGGTGCGAGACCGAGACGAGCGAGGGCCCGCCGCCGACCGGGAAGACGTACTGGCCGTCGTAGGCCGGCGGCCGCGAGCAGGGATCCCGCGGCCGGCGCGAACGACGACGCGAGCGAGCGGTCCTTCGCCAGCGAGAGGTCGCTCTGCGCCTGCTCGAGCTCGCCGCGAAGGGCGTCCACACTCGATTGGGCGGCGGCGCGCTGCACGCCGAGCTGGGTCGCGCGCCGGTCGAGCGAGAGCTGGTCGGACAGGAGAGGCGACACGGCCTCGTGCCGCCTGAGCGCGTCCTCGCGGCCGCTCAGCGCCCGCAGGTCGCGCTCGGCCTGGAGCAACTGCTGGTTCGCGTGCACGACCTTCGCGCGGGCCCGGTCGAGCGAGACCTGCATCCGGTCGAGGCTGAAGGTCGCGTCCACGCCGCCGTTGCCGAAGAGCTGAGCGAGCTGCATCACCTCGTCCACGTACCACTGGGCGTGGTTGTAGGAGAAGACCGCCCGTGAGATGTCGGTCGCGCCGCCCGAGGCCGCGAGGTAGCGCGCGGCTGCGGCGATCGCGTCGTCGGGGCTCCATGGGTCGGCGACGCCGTCGCCGTTCGCGTCGACGCCCCAGCGCTCCCAGGTCGAGGGCATGAACTGCATCCAGCCGATCGCGCCGGCGGAGCTCGGCCCCATGTTGCGGCCGAAGTTCGACTCGACCTTGTTGATCGCCGCGAGCACCTGCCACTGCACGCCGTACTGGGCGCCGTAGCGCTGCCAGAGCGCGAGCAGCTGGTCATACGTCCGCGTCTGCGGCACGACCGGCGGCACGAGCAGGTCGGGCGTCAGCAGCACCGATCCGGGCGTGTTCGGCGCCTGCGCGCTCGGCAGGAACGCCGGCGAGTTCGCGGGCGCGGTCGGGACGATCCGGAAGACGTCGGCACCCGCCGGAGCGGCGAGCGCGAGCGCCGCAATGGCCGCAGCGATGAGGCGCATCATCAGCCGTCCTGCGCGCCGGCGATCCGCAGCCCGGGCATCGGCCCTTCGTCGGGCGGCGGCGGTTCAGGCTCCATCTCGGACACCGGCCGGTCGGTCTGGACGCCGGCGGCCTGGCGCTTGAGCGCCTGGTCGAGCGAGACGAGGAAGTCGTGGCGGTTCGTGGCGGCGTTCGCGGCCGTCTCGCGCTCGACCTCCCCCGCGACCACCAGCTCGATCAGTGCCTGGCTGAAGGTCTGCATGTCGAAGAACTGGCCTTCGACCATTGCGTCCGTGATTTCCTCGGTCCTCCGCTCGCGGATCAGGTCGGAGATGCGCGAGTTGTTCACCATCACCTCGACCGCGGCGACGCGGCCGCCCTGCTGGCGCGGCAGCAGACGCTGGCTGATCACCCCGCGCAAGACGCCCGCCAGGATCGAGCGAATCTGGTCCTGCTTCTCGGCCGGGAAGAACTCGACCATTCGGCCGATCGTCTCGGCGGCGTCGATCGTGTGGAGCGTCGAGAAGACGAGATGGCCCGACTCGGCCGCCTTGAGCGCGGTCTCGGCCGTCTCGGCGTCGCGTAGCTCGCCGATCAGGATCACGTCGGGGTCCTGGCGCAGGACGCGGCGGATCGCCGCGAGGAACGACTCGGTGTCGAGGCCGACCTCGCGCTGGTTGACGATGCAGCCGTGGTCGGAGTGGAGGATCTCGATCGGGTCCTCGATCGTGACGATGTGCTGCCGGCGCGTGCGGTTGATGTGGTCGATCACCGCCGCGAGCGTCGTCGTCTTGCCGGAGCCCGTCGCCCCGGTGACGAGCACGAGCCCGCGGTGCTCGCTGGACAGCCGCTCGACGCCTTTCGGCAGGCGGAGCTGCGAGAAGCTGGGGACCTCCTTCGGGATCACGCGGAAGGCGAACGAGATCGAGCCGCGCTGGCGGTAGCCGTTGACGCGGAAGCGCGGCAGGCCGTCGGCCGTGTAGGCGATGTCGAGCTCGCCCGTCTCGTGGAAGTGGGAGAGCTTCTTTGGCGTCATGTCCGCGACGAGGGCGAGCGTCGCGTCGAGGTCGCTGTCGTACAGCGGCTGGTGGTCCGGAAGCAGGCCGAGCTCGCCGTCGCGCCGGAGCACCGGCGGCTGGCCGAGCTTCAGGTGGATGTCGCTCGCGCCGAGTTCCACGGCACGGCCGAGTACCGCATTCAGGTCCACGGAGGGCAGATCGGCAGCTAGGCGGCGGCGCTTGAGCGGCGGCCGAGCACGTCGACCAGGCGCAGCGGCGCGCGGACGAGGCCGGTCGCCTCGTCGGGATGCGCGAGGTCTCCGCGGAGGAACGCCGACGTGAAGCTCCACACCGGTGGGATCCGCGCGACGCCGAAGACGAGGCGCGGGAAGCGCTCGAGCGCGAACTTCGCCTTCCACGACGCCGCGAGCGTGCGGCCGAGCTCCCGCTCGAGCGCCGGCTCGTAGCCGTCGAGGTTCCCGGAGAGCACCGCCTCGGAGGCGAGGCGCGCGCTCACGAACGCCTCGTACATGCCGTCGCCCGAGAGCGGATCGACGAGCGCGGCCGCGTCGCCCGCGAGCAGGACCCGCCCCGAGCGTGAGCGTGCACCGCCCAAGCGCATCGGCAGCCGGTAGCCGCGCAGCGACTCGAGCCGTTCGGCCGGCAGTCCGTAGGCGGCGCAGGCCCGGTCGAGGTGTTCCCGCAGCCTCGGGCCCTCCGACTCCCAGCCGCCCACGCCGACGTTGACATGGTCGTCCTTCGGAAAGATCCACGCGTAGCCGCCGGGCACGGTGCCGAACTCCACGACCGCACGGCCGCGGTAGTCCTCGCGCGCGTGAACATGACGAACGTTCCCCTCGAGCGCGACGCCGTGCGATCGCCGACCCGTCAGGCCGACGGACCGGGCGGTGAGGCCGTTCACGCCGTCCGCGCCGATCGCGACCGGCGCCGTCGCTGCCGAGCCGTCGAAGCGAATGGTCACGCCGTCGTCGTCCTGCTCCAGGGCGGTCGCGCGCACACCGTCGCGGAAGTCCGCGCCGGCCGAGGCCGCCTGCTCGGCGAGGAACGCATCGAGCCGCCGGCGCTGCGTCATCAGCACGATCGGCGACTCGCTGCTCCGCTCGAACCGGCGCCCGTAGCGGAAGCCGAGCTCGAACCGGTGCACCGTGTCCTCGACGACCGGCTCGACCGAGACCGGCAGCTGCCGCACCGCGCGGTAGGTCAGGCCGCCGCCGCAGGGCTTGTCGCGCGGGAAGCGCTCGCGGTCGAGGAGCAGCACGCGCGCGCCTTCTCGGGCTAGGCGGAGCGCGGCGGTCGAGCCGGCCGGCCCGGCTCCGACGACGATCACGTCGAACCGCTCCACCGTTCCATGGTACGACTGCGTGGGAAGAACCGGCGGCGCAGGCACGTCACGTGATCTAGGACTACGGGAAGGAGTTTGACAATGTCCGGGACCCTCGACGCGGACGGCCTCGCCTCGCAACTGCGCGGGACGCTCGTTCGTCCGGAAGACGGCGGCTACGACGAGGCGCGTGCGCTCTTCAATGCGATGATCGACAAGCGGCCGGCCCTGATCGCTCAGGTCGCAGACGTGGACGACGTCGTCGCCGCGGTGAACTTCGGCCGTGAGAACGGCCTCGAGCTGGCGATTCGAGGCGGCGGCCACAACGGCGCCGGCCTCGGCAGCGTCGATGGTGGCCTGCTGATCGACCTGGCCGCGCTGAGCTCGGTCGAGGTCGACCCCGAGGCGAGGACGGTCACGATCGGCGGCGGCGCCAAGCTCGGCGACGTCGACGAAGCCACGAACGCGCACGGGCTGGCGACCCCGGCCGGGATCATCTCCACGACGGGTGCCGGCGGGCTGATGCTCGGCGGCGGGGTCGGCCATCTCACGCGCGGAGCCGGGCTCTCGATCGACAACATCCTCGGCGCCGAGGTCGTGCTGGCGGACGGCAGCGTCGTCAACGCCGACGAATCCGAGAACGCCGATCTCTACTGGGCAATCCGCGGCGGCGGCGGCAACTTCGGCGTCGTCACCTCGATCAGGTCGCGGCTGCACCCGATCGCGAACGTGGTTGCGGGGCCGATGTTCTGGGACCTCGACCAGGCGGGCGACCTCATGCGCTGGTATCGCGAGTTCATCCTCAGCGCCCCGGAGCAGCTCGGCGGGTTCTTCGCGTTCCTGAGCGTCCCGCCGGCGCCGCCGTTCCCGGACGAGCTGCACCTGCGCAAGGTCGCGGCCGTGATCTGGTGCTGGACGGGCGCGGAGGACGAGGCGGAAGCGGTACTCGCGGACCCGCGCTCACAGCCCGGTCTGCTGCTCGACGGCGTCCAGCCGATGCCGCTGCCGGCGCTGCAGAGCGTCTTCGACCCGATCTTCCCGCCCGGCGACCAGTGGTACTGGCGGGCGGACTTCGTCAAGGAGCTCCCGGACGAGGCGATCGAGCGGCATCTCGAGTTCGCTGCAGCCATGCCGACGTGGAAGTCGACGATGCACCTCTACCCGACCGACGGCGTCACGCACCGCGTGGGCGCGACCGAGACGCCGTGGGCGGCGCGAGATGCGAACTGGTCGCAGGTGATCATCGGCGTCGACCCCGACCCGGCCAACGCGGAGGCGATTCGCTCGTGGGCGGTCGACTACTCGGAGGCGCTGCACCCATATTCCTCGGGAGGCGTCTACCTCAACTTCATCATGGACGAAGGCCAGGAGCGCGTCAGAGCGAGCTACGGCGAGAACTACGCGAGGCTCGCCGCGATCAAAGCCCAGTACGACCCCGGCAACGTCTTCCACGTGAACCAGAACATCCGACCGGCTGCTTGACAACGTAGGATCAGAACGATGCCGAGGTACTTGGTCGTCCGTAGGTTCGACGTCTCCGAGGACGCGATGCCCCAGGTGGGGCGCAAGTCACGCGTCACGATCGAGGAGGAGTTCCCTCAGATCACGTGGGAGCACAGCCACGTGATCGTCGACGACGACGGCGTCGTCCGAACGTACTGCGTCTACGCGGCGCCCGACGAGCAGACGGTCCGCGACCATTCCGGCAGGCTCGGGCAGCACGAGATCGAGTCGCTGCACGTGATCGCGGGCGACGTCAGCCCGGCCGACTTTCCCGGCTAGCCCTCCCCGCGGCCGAGCAGCCGCGCGTCGGGCACGTGGTAGTGGGCCTGGAGCGCGACCGCGAGCTTCGCCGTGATCTCCCGCCGGCCCGCGTCGTCCCCTTCCGGGACCAGTTCGAGCGCCTCGCGGTAGAGCATGACCGCCTGCTCCTTCGCCCAGCCGCGCTCGGCCTGGCCGCCGGCAGCGAGGAAGTGCTGGATCGCGCGCTCCGGCTCGCCGGCGTCGCGCCAGTGCCGCGCCTTCGCGGACGTCGCCTCGCCGACCTCCGAGGTGACCTGCTCGAAGAACTGCGCGACCTGCGCGTGCCGTTCCCGCCGGCGCGCCCGCGGCAGCAGGTCGTACGCGGCGTCGCGGATCAGCACGTGCGTGAACGAGTACTGCTGGTCGCCCTCGAAGCCGGAGACCGTGTCGCGGCGGACGAGATCTCGCCGCTCCAGCGCGGCGAGCAGCTCGGCGAGCTCCTCGCCGTCGCCCATCGCCTCGAGTGCGCCGCGCCAGAAGGTCTTGCCGACGACCGCCGCGTCGAGCAGCAGCGAGCGCTCGTTCGGCGGCAGGGCGTCGAGCCGCGCGGCCAGTAGACCGCGGATCGAGTTCGGCAGCGAGACGCGGCCGCTGGCCGAGGTCTCGACCATCGTCGCGGCGAGCTGCTCGATGAACAGCGGATTGCCCTCGGCGTTCGCGGCCACGGCGTCGCTCGCGCCGTTGGCGAGCAGGTGACGGGCCAGCACCCGCGATTCGTCGGCCGAGAGCGGCTCGAGCGGGAGCGCGCTGTACTGCGAAAGGCCGCCGCCCCAGGCCGGGCGCGCGTCCAGCAGGTCCGGCCGCGCGAGGGCGAGGATCAGGATCGGCAGGTCGCGCAGACGGGCCGCGAGCAGCTCGATCAGGTCGAGCAGGCTGGTGTCGGCCCAGTGCAGGTCCTCGAAGACGAGCATCGTCGGCCCCTCGCGCGCCACAGCCTCGATGAAGACGCGCACGGAGAAGAAGAGCGTCTCGCGGTCGGCGACGGAGCGCTCGGGGTCAAGGCCGAGCAGGATCGCCAGGTGCTCGGCGACCTCGCCGCAGCCCGAGCCGACCAGCGTCTCGACCTGCTCGCGGAGCTTGCCGAGGGCGACCTCCGGCGAGTCGGTCTCGTAGATCCCGCAGAGCTGCTTCACCTGCAACGCGAAGGCGAAGTACGCGCTGCTCTCGCGGTACGGCAGCGAGCGGCCGCGGATCGTCCGGCCGCCGAGCTCCTGGACGTTCGCCGAGAACTCCGTCGCCAGGCGCGTCTTGCCGACGCCCGCCTGGCCGAGCACGGTGACGAGGTGAGGCCTGCGCTCCTCCGCCGTCCGTTCCCAGATCCCGCGCAGCACGTCGAGCTCGCGCGTGCGCCCCACGAGCGGCGCGCGGCTGGCACGGCGCTCACCCACCCGTGTCGACGCCTCGACAGCGAGCCACGCTTCGACCACGTCCGCCTTGCCCTTGGCGACGACGGGGTCGAGCGGCTCGTAGACGATCGCGTCGCGCGTCGCCCGGTGAGTCTCGGCGCCCACGACGATCCCGTTCACCGGCGCGGCGTGCTGCAGGCGCGCCGCCGTGTTGACGACGTCGCCGGCGACCATCGCCTCGCCGTGCTCCGGCCGCGCGTCGAGGGTGACCAGCGCCTCGCCGGTGTTGACGGCGATCCGGAACTGCAGGTCGAGGTTTCTCAGCGAGTCGCGCACCGCGAGCGCCGCGCGCGCGGCGCGCTCGGCGTCGTCGCCGTACGCCGTCGGCGCCCCGAAGACGCCCATCACCGCGTCGCCGATGAACTTCTCGACCCGGCCGCCGAAGGACTCGATCTCCCGCCGCGCGCAGTCGTGGTACGGGCCGAGGATCGCGCGCACGTCCTCCGGGTCACGCTGGTCCGACTGCTGGGTGAAGCCGACGAGGTCGACGAAGATGACGCTCACGACGCGGCGCTCCTCGCGAGGCGCGGTGCCCGCCAGCTCCCGCCCGCAGGCAAGGCAGAAGCGCGCGATGGCGGGGTTCTCCTGGCCGCAGCTTGCGCAGGTCATCACGGTTAAAGCCTACGGCGCGACTATGAAATCGAGAAGGGTGCCGGGCAGGCGGCGATCTTCGGGATCGAGAAACGGGCGATCGTGCCGAACTGCGGCGCCGGCTTGCATGCCTGCGCGACACCGGCGTCGCACGCGACCGAGAGGAACACAAACGCGTCCTCGATCGTGAAGCCGTGCTGGTCGACGAGCAGCCTCGCCGCTTCCTCCGAGACGAGCTTCAGCGCCTCGTCGAAGTCGTCCGCGGTCGCGTGCGGCAGCCACCGGTCGGTGAGCTCGGTGACAGGCCACGTCGCCTGCTTGCCCTTCAGCAGGTCGAAGCGGACGTCGACCTCGCCGGCGATCTCGACGCCGGTGAAGCAGATCTCGCCGTCGCCCATCGAGGCATGCATGTCACCGACGGCGAACATCCCGCCCGTCTGGCGCACCGGGAAGAAGATCTTCGCGCCTTTCCCGTGCAGATGGTCGTCGAGGTTCCCGCCGTGCCGGCCCGCGAGCCCGTTCGAGAGCGTGTCCCCGTCGGTCGCGACGCCGACGACGCCGACCATCGGCCGCGCCGGGAACGAGACGCGGTCGTTCATCCGGATCTCGCCGTCGCGAACGTCGAAGAGCCGCGTGAGCGGCGCCTGCACCTGGTCGATCAGCTGCCCGAAGCCCGGGATCAGCGTCGCCACGCCCCACTCGATCGGCCGCACGTCCAGGATCTCGGCGACGAGCGAGTCGCCCGGCTCGGCCCCGCGCAAGGCCACGGGCCCGGTGGCGCTGTTGATCCGTTCGAGGTCGATCTCCGTGACGAGGTCGTCCTCGCTGCGGATCTGGCCGGTGAAGCAGTCGTTCGTCTCGAAGGTGACGGTGTCGCCGGGCTCGACCTCCAGGACAGGCTCGAGGTCGGGCCCGAACGACCAGATCACCTGGTCTCGCGAGAGCCTGTGAGCGGTCGCAACTGCCATCACGCCTCAGGCACGAAGGCCGGGAGCCCTTCAGGCGCGACGGTCTCGTCCTCGACGTAGACCCGCTCCATGTCCTGCAGCTTCTCAGGACGCGTCGCCAGCAGCCAGATCATCAGCACGAGACCGAGGATCACCCACGCGATGTCGACCCAGTTGCCGTACTTCTCCGGGTAGACCGGCGGGTACTTGTAGAACTGGTAGTAGAGCGGGAAGAAGAAGAGCACGATCCCGGCGACCGGCAACACGACGTGCAGCAGGACGTTGAACTGCGCCCGTCCAGGCCCGAGGTAGTAGCGCATGCAGCCGACCGAGATCAGCATGTAGACGATGATCACGACCGGCACTGCCATCGTCGCGATCGTGAAGAAGCCGTTGAGCGGCCCCCACTTCCAGCCGAAGAGCAGCGCGACCCCGGCGGCGAAGATCGACAGCCAGATGATCGCGATGTGCGGCGTCTTGAAGCGCGAGTGCGTGTGCGCGAGCGGTTTGGGCGCGAGACCGTTCCGCGCTAGCGCGTAGAACACCCGCGTCGCCGCGTTCACCGCTGCGTTCGAGTTGGCCGCGATCGAGTTGCAGATCGCGAGGAACACGAGGATCCAGCCGCTGCTCCAGAACACCTTTGCCAGCGCGCGCCACGGATCTGCGTTGGTCGTCGCCTGCTTGACGAAGTCGTTGAAGCCCGCACCGAAGACCCAGGCGTACGAGCAGAGCACGTAGAAGATCCCGATCACGATCGCCGAGCCGACGACCGCACGCGGGACGGTCCTGCGCGGGTTCTTCGCCTCCTCGCCCATGGGCGCCGCCGCCTCGAAGCCGATGAAGGCGAGGATCGCGAACACCATCCCCTTGAAGACGCCGCTCCAGTCGCCGGCCGCGTGGTGCGGGTTGAACGGCTGCGCGTTCAGGTCGCCGGCGTTCGAGATCAGCATCCAGATCGCGAGTGCGCCGAAGATGGCGATCTCGAACGCGCCGAGGATGACGCCGGCGGTCGTCGAGAGGCGCACGTCCCGGTAGGTGAGCAGGAAGACGAAGAGCGTGATCACGAGCACCCAGATCCACCACTGGCCCGTGTAGTTCCAGCCGACCTCGCTGCGGAAGACGTCCGTCATCGCCCAGCCGAACTCGAGGTACAGAAACGGCGCGACGAGCGGCTCGAAGAGGATGAAGAGCCACGCGACGAGGAAGCCGGCCCAGGGCCCGAGCGAGCGCGCGGCGTACGTGTACATGCCTCCGGCACTCGGGAAGAGCTTCGCAAGCTGCCCGATCGCGGTCGCGGCGCAGATGCAGGCGATCAGAGCGAGCCCGACCGAAAGCGGCAGGGCCTGCTGCGAGAACGGCACCGAGATGAAGATCGAGTACGCGACCGCGGCGGCGGGCGCCATGTGCGTGATCGACTGGAACAGCACCTGCCAGAGGCCGATCGAATGCTCGCGGAGGTGGTCGAAGCGACGAGGTTCGCCAGCGGTCGCGGCTTCCATGGGGTCCTCCTTCGTCGGGTCCTGCGCTGCGCGCGATTCTCGCATGTGTCACGCGGTACGCGCGACCGGCGCGCGGCTACAATGGCCGCCCCCGGGGGTGTGCCCGAGCGGCCAAAGGGAACGGGCTGTAAACCCGTCGGCTCAGCCTACGGAGGTTCGAATCCTCCCGCCCCCATCCTTGTCACGGGAAACCCGGTTTCCCCGTGAGCCCCTTCGTCGTGGCAGCGATGGGCGAGAATCGGCCGGATGCGTGCGATCGTCAGCCGGAGATACGGCGAGCTGGCGCTCGAGGAGATCGACCCGCCCGAGCTAGGACCGGAGCACGTGCTCGTTCGCGTCCGCGCTGCCGGGGTCAACCCGGTCGACTACCACGAGCTCCGTGGGACGCCGCGCGTCGCCCGCGTGGTGCTCGGGCTGCGCCGGCCCAAGCACGCGCGACGCGGCGTCGACGTCGCCGGCACGGTCGAGGCCGTCGGAGCCGAGGTCACCTCGACCGCTCCGGGGGACGACGTGCTCGGCATCGGCCGCGGCTCCTTCGGAGAGCTCGTCCGTGCAAAGAAGCAGGTGTTCGCGCCGAAGCCCGCGCAGCTGAGCTTCGAGGAGGCGGCCGCGATTCCCGTCGCGGGCGTGACCGCGCTGGAGGCGGTGTGCGAGCGCGGCAGCCTGCGTCCAGGGCAGAGCGTGCTCGTCAACGGCGCCTCCGGCGGCGTCGGCACCTTCGCCGTCCAGATAGCGAAGGCGCTCGGCGGCGAGGTGACCGGCGTCTGCAGCACCCGCAACCTCGAGCTCGTCCGCTCGCTCGGCGCCGACCGGGTCCTCGACTACACCGAGGACGAATTCGCGAGCGCCGGCCGACACGACCTCGTCCTCAATTGCGCCGACGGCCGGTCGTTCGGAGACCTGCGGCGGGTGCTCGCGCCGGGCGGGAGGATCGTCCTCGTCACCGGCTCGCTCGGCCAGATGGCGGCGGCGGCCGTGCGGCGCGACGTCGTCGGTTTCATCGCGGACGTTACCCGCGACCGCCTGCTCTTCCTGACCCGCCTCGTCGACGAAGGACGGCTGCGACCGGTGATCGAGCGCACCTACGCGCTAGAGCAGACCGCCGAGGCGATCCGGCACGTCGAGTCCCACCGCACGCGCGGCAAGGTCGTCGTCGTCCCCTAGCCCTGGGTGTCGCCCCCGGGCCACGTGTCAGGCAGCAGGTAGCCCTCCGGGAACGGATCAGCCGGGTCGAGGAGGACCTGCGTGACGCCGGTAATCCAGGCGCTGCCGCGGATCGCCGGCACGATCGCCTCGCGGCCCGCGATGGTCGTCTCCTCGACGATGCGGCCCTCGAAGGTCGTGCCGAGCACGGAGGCGTGCGTCATCGCGTCGCCCGCGCGCATCTGGCCGCGTGCGTGCAAGGCGGCCATCCGCGCGGAGAGTCCGGTGCCGGTTGCCGAGCGGTCGAGCCGCCCTGGCGCGACGACCACGGCGTTCCGCGAGACCCGGCCGATGCCCTGCCACTGCCCGGCGATCTGGACGATGCTGACACCGGCGATCTCCGGGTTCTCCGGGTGTGCGCACGGGAGCTGCTCGCGCGCGGCTGCCCTGATCCGTTCCCCCGCGTCGCAGAGCTCGCGCGCCTCGGCCGGCTCGAGCGCGAAACCGAGGGCTGCGGCGTCGGCGATCGCGTACCACATGCCGCCGAACGCGACGTCCACCCTGAGCGTGCCGAGCCCCTCGACCTCGAGCGGCGCGTCGAGCCGGTCGGCGAAGCACGGCACGTTCGTCAGCTCGACGCTCTCGCACCTGCCGTCCTTGCAGCGGGCCGTCACCTCGACCACGCCAGAGGGCGCCTCGAGGCGGAGCGTGGTCTCGGGCTCGCGCAGCTCGACCATCCCCGTCTCGAGCAGCACGGTGGTGACGCAGATCGCGTTCGAGCCGGACATCGGCGGGTACTCGGTCGGCTCCATCACGATGAAGCCCGCGTCGCAGTCGTCCCGAGTCGGCGGCACGATCAGGTTCGCGTGCTGCGCGACGCTCCCGCGCGGCTCTCGCAGCAGCAGCCGCCGCAGCGAGTCGTCGCGCGCGAGCGCCTGCATCTGCTCGAAGACCGTCTCGCCGGGCGGCGGGAGCACGCCGCCGACGACGACGTTCCCGACCTCGCCGCCGGCGTGGCAGCCGACGACGGTGATGGCTCGCTGCGCCCGCATCGGCGCGACAATCCTCGCATGCGGATCGTGCCGTGGATGCAGCCGCTCTTTCGCGACCGGACCGCCGCCGGACGCGTGCTAGCCAAGGTCGTGCCGCGCGCCGACGTCGTGGTCGGTGTCGCGCGAGGCGGCGTCGCCGTGGCCGCCGAGGTCGCGCGCGAGCTCGACCTGCCCTTGACCGGGGTCGACGTCGAGCGCGTCAACGCTGGCGGCCGGCGGCTCGGCGCCGCGACGACCGACGGGCCGCCGTACTTGCTCACGCCGGCGGCGGAGGTCGAGGAGGCGCTTGCCCGTGCGCAGCTCGAGGCCGAGCGGCTGGAAGCGCGGCTCGAGCACGAACGCCTCCCGGTCGAGGGACAGGAGACGCTCGTGGTCGACGACGGCGCAATCACCGGCCTCACCCTCGCGGCGGCGTGCCTGTGGGCGAGCGCGGCCGGCGCGGCGCGCGTCGTCGCCGCGACTCCGGTCGGTCGCGTCGACGGTCTGCGCCGGCTGATCGAGGTCGCCGACGAGGTCGTCTGCCCGCACCCGCTCGAGCAGATCACGGTCGTCGGGCAGGCCTACGACAGTTTCGACCCGCTCGACGAGTGGTATGTCGCGTCGCTGCTAGCCGAGCGGTAGCAGCGCGCCCTCGAGCTCGAGCAGGAAGCGCTTCACTTGGAGCCCGCCGCCGAAGCCGGTCAGCGAGCCGTCTGCGCCGATCACGCGGTGGCAGGGCAGCACGAGCGGCAGCGGATTTTGCCCGTTGGCGGCGCCGACGGCCCGCGCCTTGTCGCTCCCGAGGCCGAGCCGGCGCGCCTGCTCGCCGTAGCTGACGGTCTGCCCGTACGGAATGGTCGCGAGCGCGAGCCAGCAGTGTTGCTGGAAGTCCGTTCCGTGCAGTTCGATCGGCAGGTCGAACGCCGCGAGCTCCCCCTCGAAGTACGCCTCCAGCTGGCGCGCCGCCTCGTCGAGGACGGGCGACCGTCCCCCAGCCCGGGCGCGACGGGCGTGGAACGTCACGCCTTGCAGGGCGGAGTCGGAGGCGATGAGCCCGAGCGGCCCAATGGGACTGTCGACGACGGTTTGCGGCATCTCGTGAATGTAGAACGCGCGCCGGGGGCGCCGCGTGAGATCACGCCTACAATGGCCGAGCTGCCCTCTTAGCTCAGTTGGTAGAGCACCTCCATGGTAAGGAGGGGGTCGACGGTTCGAGTCCGTCAGAGGGCTTCGCGCGAATCCGCTGCAAACCGGCTTTTTCCCTTACGCAGGTGCAGCAAGAGACAGCCGCTGGTTCGCCCTTGGAAAGTTTTTGGAAAGCCCAATGAAGGTCGGGCTGCGCGGCGAGAAGCGGGAGGGACTGCGTGCCGTCGGGTGGGGGCGCACTTTCCTCAGAGCGAGAGTGAGCGACTCCGCTCCGGCGCAGGCGCGATCACCGAGGCGCTCGCAAGGAGGATTCGCTCAGTCTCTCCTGCGAGCGCTCGGAGTGTGGGATCGCTTTTGCGCCGGCGAACCTCTCCAGGTCGCGCCGTTGATGTCGGTCTGGGGCGACTCCGAAGCTCGCGAGCGCTCACCGGACGTGGACCCGGACGGGCCAGCGTGGCATTTCGATCGCGTTTGGTTTGATGCGATGCTCACGCGCGCCGCCGAGGACGCCGGTGCGTTGATCTATTGCGGGGTTCGGCCCCACAATGTCGAGCGCGTCGCAGCCGGCTGGCGAGTCTCACTCCAGAGCGCGACAACTCGAACTGCTGTGGAAGCGCGCTATATCATCGATGCCACTGGTCGACCCGCATGGCTCGCCCGACGCATGGGGTCAAAACGACAGAGGCTGGATCATCTTGTTGGCCTCACTGGGGGCTATCAGGACTCCCGGGCCGGCCCGCAGGGCCTATTGGTGGAAGCGGCGCCTGATGGGTGGTGGTATTCCGTGTCGATTCCAACCGGCCTAATGATCGCCGTATATCTCACGGACGCAGACCGCGTCTCGGGACGACCTCGAGCTGAACTCTTTCGAGCCTGCTTGAATCAGACCGAGCGTACTCGCGAACGACTCGACGCCTTAGCAGCGCCGGCGATCAGGGTCGCGCTCGCGGAAACGAGCACACTCGATCGTTGTGTCGGGGAACGCTGGCTAGCTGTAGGCGATGCCGCCTTTTGCCTCGATCCACTGTCTGGATCCGGGATTGCGCGCGCACTTCACTCCGGGCTTCGCGGAGCTGAGGTGATTGCCAAGTGCCTGCTTGGTGCAACGAGCCCGCTCATCGCCTACCAACTCGATGCGACAGCCGATTTCACCGCCCATCTCCACGCTCGCCGCCACTACTATCGTCTTGAGCAGCGTTGGCCCTCGTCTAGGTTTTGGCGTCGACGACATCAGCCATGGGACTTGGATGAGGTTTGGCGCTTTCGGGCTGTCCCGTCGCCTTGACCCTAGGCCGGTTGTCGTCGCCGAAGCGCGTCGTCGTCAGGCTCTGGAGAGTCGCCATTGCGAACTAGCCAGATCCATAGACAGCCGCTCAGTGGCGGCCTGGAAAGACGCTGGAAAGCAGACACGGCAAACACCCGCGACTAACGGCCGATCAGCAAGACGGTAAGCCCGCTTACCGCCGACAGTGGTAACTGCTGGCGAGTCCTACCCGAACTCTAGCCAGCCATGGCAAGGAGCGGCGCGGCGGCCGTCGCCGCTTTCAGCGGCGTCGCTTGAGCTGTGGGAGCGGTCGCCCTCAGCTCTGACCTATCAGGTGCGGACGACGCAGCGAAAGCCGATGTGCGACGTTGTCGTGTCGATCGTCTCGGCCTGGCGGGCGGCCGGCCGGTAGCGCAAACAGTAGTTCGGCGCGCACAAGTGTGAGCCCCCCTTGATCACCTTGCGCGGGAACGCCTCTCCTGCGAGGACGAGTGGGCTCTCGGGGGCGCAGCACCCATGCTCGCTCGAAGCCGTGGGCTGACGGAAGTCGTCGTCAGTCCACTCCCAGACGTTGCCGGCCATGTCGCAAAGGCCGAAAGCGTTGGGCGGAAACCTCTCGACGGGCGACGTGCCCTCGTAGCCATCGGCGCACAGGTTCTGCCAGGGGAACTCGCCCTGCCACGTATTCGCCATCATCCGCCCCTTCGGCGCGAACTCCTCGCCCCAGACGAAGGTCGCTCCATCGAGCCCGCCGCGGGCGGCGTACTCCCACTCGGCCTCGGTCGGGAGCGACTTGCCTGCCGAGTCGGCATAGGCTGCGGCGTCCGAAAGCGAGACGTGCGTCACGGGGTGTTGCTCGCGTCCGCCGACGTTGCTGCCGGGCCCCTCGGGGTGTCGCCAGTCGGCTCCCGGAGTCCAATCCCACCAGTTGCGGAAGTCGCGCAGGTCGACTGGGCCATTCGTCTTGTGGAACACGAGCGAGCCCGGCACGAGCGCGTCTTCGTCCGCGTCGGGGTAGTCCTCGGGCCGCGGCGCATGCTCGGCCCAGGTGACGTGGCCGGTCGCTTTCACGAACCGACGGAACTCGGCCACGGTCACCGGGTGACGGTCGATCCAGAACCCATCCACCGACACCTCGCGCACCGGCCGCTCTTCGGGATAGAAGCGATCAGAGCCCATCCGAAAGGTGCCGCCCGGAAGCTCGACCATGTTCTTCACGGCGCCTTGCGAGTCACGCTAAGACTCGCCGATCATTCGGCCGCCTGATCGGGGTTGGATCTGGCAAGTCGGTCGGTTGTGCGCTCGAGGCGGTTGATTTGCTCCGCGAGATCGTCGAAGCGTGCGTTGATCCGGTCCATGTCGGTGTCGCGAGTGTCCTCCTCCACCCCTGAGCGCTCCCGTGCCGCGCGGGCGACGAAGGTCGAGGTGATCCCCGCGGTGAGGATCGCGAGGAAGGCGACCCCTTCGAGCATGATCAGCGCGGCAACGAGCTTCCCGGCCGCGTCTTTCGGCGCGACATCGCCGTAGCCGACCGTCGTCACGGTCTGCAACGCGAACCACATGCCGATCCAAATGCTCGTGTACTCCTTGTGGTCGAGCACGCGGAACAGCGCGCCGCCCCCCACGACGATCACGAGCGTCGCCGTCACGATGACGCTCGCGGCCGTCCGCACGCTCGGCGGTTCGCGCAGAAACTTCGTCATGCGCCGCTCGATCGGGTTCGGCCGTGGCACGGCCTTGACTTTGCGGCCCGCGCCGGAGAGCCGCCGGCGACCTGACGTGCTCAATGCGTGATCACGCCCTGTCGATCCAGACCCCGTTCCGCTGTCGCGGCGTTCGAATCGACCCACCGCGCGGTCAATGTCTGATCGGTGTTTCGTTTACCCGCGCATCCCGTGCGCTGCCGCCCCGTGCCCCGGCAACGCATCAAAGGCTCTCGTCCAGAGTGGCGATGAATCTCATGGCCGTGATGCTCGGCAAAAAGGTGTACGCAGCGGCTTTGGTCGTAATGAAGCTCGAGAAGCCCGTAACCTCGATCGGGGGGTCTCCGTTTGCCTGCGGCATCACGAAAATGCTCTCTCCTGGCTCCTGAGAGGCAATCAGTGGGTCTCTCGATTTCGGGTGAAGTCTGACGGCCCCGGCGAATTCGCTGTCATTGACCCAACGTTGCAGCACGAACTCGTATTGATTCTCGATATTTGCATTGATGAATTGGAAAAGCATCCCGCGTTCGATGCCGTCGTAGGCGGTGCTTGGGTCATAGGTCGGCCCATACGGCAGGCCGCGGCGAATTATCCGGTGGGAATTGTTACTACCCCCAGTAAGGCCCTGTCCGGCGATCGGTTGACCCCTTGGATTGACGCGGCGTATGTGTGCGCCGACCGGGCACTGGAGTCCCTTCGCATCTCCTGAACCATCGGTTTCTACATAACCGAAATCGTTCAACTGTTCGGGTGAGATTCCGCCCGCGGGGCTGTCCGTGTCCGCTGATACGGCGAGCGGAACGCCGTTGCGCCAGCGTCCGCAGATCTTTGCGGCCAGGAGCTCGGGATCGATCTTGTCCCTGTGCGACTGCAAGAAGTCTTCAAACCCCACGACGTCGGTCTCGACCTTCTTGAAGATTGCAAAACTGCCGTTCAAGCCAAGTTCGCTCGGCTCGGGTACCACGTAGTTTGTAGCGTCTTCCCGTAAGACGAAGAGCCATGGCTCGCAAGGTTGCTGATGGTCGGGGTAATAATGTTCGGGGCCGCCGTGAATCGTGGGCGTACTGATTCCGTCGGTGTATCCGAAGTGGACTTTGGCGGTAGGTATGGGTTGGCCATCTTGCATCTCCATTAGCGCCATCCCGTCCTGGGACCAGATCTCGCGAAAAGCATTCGCTTCGGCGAACCAGGCACGCAGCGTGTCGCTGTAGCTCACCAGTGTTTCCGGGCTGATCGCGTGCAGCGTCACCAGGACGTGATCGTCACCTCGGCCAAAGCCGCCAACCCAGTTCTCGGGCGAACTTGCTCCCGTGTCTCCGACCAACTCAGCGCGATGCGCAGCTCCTTCGACGAATGCACTAAACGACTCGAAGGAGAGCGCTGGGACGCGTTCCTCTATCTCCAGCGCGACCAAGCCGGACCACGTGATCCCGATGTTGAGGCAATAATCGGGCTTGCAACGCGGGGCATCCGTCGGATTGTCTCCTGGCCCGGGGCCGAACCCCACGTGCCAGTCGGCGGCAGTCGTGATCTGGGGGACGTCGGACTCGCCGCCGCTCACGAGCCGCCCAAGCTGTCTGCGCGCTTCTGCCGGAACTCCCACCGCCAGCAAGAAATGCCGAACCATCGGCATTCGGTAAGCGCGGAGAACGAGCCCCTGAATGTCCGCGAGGTCGAGGGCCGGCCCTTCCGCGGCCGCCGAATGGGCGTCGGCCTCCGGTGACTCATGTCCCTTCCGATCGAGGAACCCGCGAACGAGCGCTAGGCCCTTCATCCCCGGTGCTCCTTGTGAGCTGTCCTTCCTAGCGAACGCCGACCGCGGGGTTGATCATGGTTCGTGACCGTGTGACACCTGCTATCCAGCGGTGGCCGTTGGTGACGTGCGGTAGTCGGCCAGCAGAGCTCGGATGTCCTGGACCCCGAGTCCCGGATAGGCACTGTAGAACCCGATCGCCGGATAGTTGTTGTCGAGTCCCCACTGATAGAACGCCGGGGCGTTCTTTGCGACCGGGGTTGGTGGCGCGCCATCGACATGTGGGAAGACAGAATCGAAGACGAACGAAGTCTTGTCTGCGAAGTCTTGGAAGTACTTCTCCATATCTCCGTCGAAGATCGTGAAGAAGCCTATGTGGTCGGTGCCAAAGGGCACCCAATGAGAGAAATGCAGCGTCCCAAGCGAATCCGACGCCTCTTTGCCCTTCTCTTTAATGGATCTCGTGCCCAGCTTCAAGGCAAGCCCTTGCAAACGTGATTTGATGGACATGTATGTCAACAGCGCGCTCTGCGACGTAGTCCCCGCAAAGCCGGCCGCACGAGCGCACTCTTTGATGTCCTGAACCGATGCGTCCTCGTACGCGAAGTATGTATCTATGGGTTCGCGAACATGATCCTTCAGCCACTCGATAACGCTCTGAGGATTATCAGCCGCGGGCGCGGCTGGCGGATTCTCCACGTGTACGAAAATCGCATCGAACACCGGGCCGGCGCTCTCGACGAGCCGCTCAATATGCTGGTCGGTCTCGCCGTCGATGTCCGAAAGGAAGAGAAGCCTTTCGTCTCCCTCGACCATGAAGCGGGAGAAATGCACGGTACCGAGGTCGTCTTGCGCTCGTGCGAGATCGGGCATCAGCGGGGGCAGCTCTTCGGGTAGCGCCTTGGCACTGGCAGGACCCTTGATCGGGAAGTCAACGACGAGATGACTCTGGCTCATAGTGGTCCTCCTTTGCAGTTCAGAATGGCCGAGTGGACCCTCGGCGGATGCTGCCTCGAGCCAGCTGGGCTGAACCGCATCGTGGCCACCTAGGCGCTGATCCCGTGCGCTGTGGCGACGTGCGCGCCGGCCTCGTGCAGCGCCTTCTCGTCGTCGTGGCTGCCCGGCTTGAGGTCGAAGACGACCTTCTTCACCGTGCCGGTGAAGGGGTAGGGTGATCTGGCCGCGTAGGCGCGGTCGACGGGCAGGCCGTTGTCGCGGCCGACGTCCATGCCGGCGTAGCCGGAGAAGCGGACTGCAACCGTTTTCTCGATGCGCCCTTCGCCTACCTTCTCGTCGTTCGCGTACAGGGAGACAGTCCCGCCGGTCATCGGTTGCTGCTTATCGGCCTCGAACAGCATCCGAACGAGAACGTCCCCGGTTGGAATCGGCCCGCTCGAGACTTGCTCGTAGCGCTCGACGCCCATCATCGAGTAGCTGTGGTGCAGACGACCTTGCTCGTCGAGCCAGAGCGAGAAGCCGCCCATCTCGTCCGCCTCGGCCACGATCACACCCTCAGCACCTTCATCAGGGACCGAGACCTCCGCCTCGATCGCGTAGGAGCGGCCGTAGACGCGCGGGATCATGCCCGAGGCGATGTTCTGAACGTCGCCGTAGAAGGTGTAGGTCGTGGTGGTCGGGAGCGGCGGCAGGATCCCGAAGAAGACCGAGAACGCCCCTAGTAGCGGCAACACGTTGTGCTTCTCGGCCTCCTCCCAGAAGAGCTCCTTCAACTCGGCGAGCTTCTCCGGGTTCTCCGCGGCTAGATCCTTTGCCTGGCTGAAGTCCTCCGGGAGGTAGTACAGCTCCCAGGTGTCCTGCTCCGGGTCATACGCTCCCGGTGCGAACCTGGCCATAGTCGGCGGCGAGAGGTCCCATGGGATCCGGTCGAGCTTGCAGGCCGCCCACCAGCCGTCCTTGTAGATCGCCCGGTTGCCGACGATTTCGAAGTACTGCACGGTGTGGCGCTCTGGTGCGGCCTCGTCCTCGAAGGTGTAGAGGAAGCTCGTCCCCTCCATCGGCTTCTGGGCGGTTCCCTCCACAACTTCGGGCTCGGGGATACCGGCGGCTTCGAGGATCGTCGGGCCGATGTCGATGCAATGGGTGAACTGTTCACGCAACCCGCCGGCGTCCTTGATCCGCTCCGGCCAGGAAATTGCCATGCCGTTCCGCGTGCCGCCGAGGTGGGAGGCACACTGCTTGCCCCACTGGAAGGGCGTGTTTCCGGCCCATGCCCAGGCGGAGCCGTAGTGGGGCGCATAGGAGTCGGTGCCCCAGGCATCGAGGCCGCCGTAGTCGTTGATCAGCGAGAGCTGCTGCTCGGCTGTGAGGGCAATCCCATTCTGCATCGTCAGCTCGTTGAACGAGCCGGTGATCGTGCCCTCCATGCTCGCGCCGTTGTCGCCGAAGATGTAGATGACGAGCGTGTTGTCAAGCTCGCCCATCTCCTCGACCGCGTCGAGCAGGCGGCCGATATTCGAATCGGTGTTTTCCTGGTAGCCGGCATAGACCTCCATCTGCCGCGCGTACAGCTTCTTCTCGCTGTCCGACAGCGAGTCCCAGGCGGGCAGCTCGTCGGGCCTCGGCGTGAGCTCTGTGTCCGGCGGGATCACGCCCAACTGCTTCTGCCGTTCGAAGATCTCCTCGCGGAGCACATCCCAGCCCTGGTCGAACTTGCCGCGGTACTTCTCGCTCCAGTCGACCGCGACCTGGTGCGGGGCGTGCGAGCAGCCGGTTGAGTAGTAGACGAACCACGGCTTCCCCTGGTCCTGGGCGCGCACCTGGTGCAGCCAGCGCACCGCCTGATCGGTGATGTCATCCGGCCAGTAGTACTCCTTACCGTCATCGCCCTCCGGCACCCCGAGGGTGGTGTTGTCCTGGGTGATGACGGGGTCGTACTGGCCCGCCTCGCCGCCGAGGATGCCCCAGAAGCGGTCGAACCCCCAGGCGTTCGGCCAGCGGTCGAATGGACCCGCTGCCCCCTGGACGTGATCCGGGGTCAGGTGCCACTTGCCGAACCCGGCAGTCGAATAGCCGTTGCCCTGAAGCGCCCGAACGAACGGCGCGCAGTCCTTCGGCACATTGGCGGAGTACCCGGGGAACGGTCCGGGGAGTTCGCCGATCGACCCAAACCCCACGGTGTGATGGTTGCGCCCCGTCAGCAGCGCGGCACGCGAAGGCGAGCAGAGGGCGGTGACGTGAAAACTGTTGTACCTGAGGCCCCGCTCCGCGACCCGCGTCATCGCCGGTGTGTCAACGGGTCCGCCGAATGTCGACGGGTTGCCGAAGCCGGCGTCGTCGATCAGGACGAGCAAGACGTTTGGCGCGCCCTCCGGCGGCGACGGCGTCATGTTGATCGTCCAGTCTGCGACGGCGGCATCGATGGTTCGGCCGATCGTGCCGCCGAAGTTCGGATCGGGGATCGGCAGCACCGTCCGGTCGGGGCTGAACTTTCCCATCGCCTCGGCGAGGGACTCCTTCAGGGCGCCGGTGCCGCTCTTGTCTCCCTGGACGACCGAACGGAGCTGGGCGCCCGCAAGTGCTTGCTCGACACCGAGCCGCTGCTCGTCGTCGAAGATCGCGATGATTCCGGCCGAGCCCGGCGGCAGGTTCTCGCCGATCTTGTCGTGGATGTCGTTCTCGACCCGGTGGTCGACGAACTTGCCGACCACCCCGCCGGCGACGGCGCCGACGGCGGCCGAGGCGAGTAGCGGCGGCGCGAAGAGGCCGACCGCAAGTCCGACCCCGCCGCCCCAGCCCATCCCTTTGCGGCCGCGGTTGTCGCCGGTCTGCCGCACGCCGACGGTGCCGTCCTGAGCGTGGGTGACCAGGATGACGCCCTCGATCGAGACCTGCTTTTCCTTGACCAGCGCGACGAGCGCATCGAAGTCCTTCGTCGCATCGTCGATGTCCTGGTAGCCCGCGACCAGCACGTCCGTCGGTGTCTCGGCCATTCGACGCTCCCTTCGGTCCGGTCCGCCGCCACGCAGGCTAGACCTCGCACGCTGGACGCTCGTCACCCTCTGAGGATGAAGCGCCCGCGCCGTCAGTCGGCGGATGTAACGACTGGGGCACCGCTCACTGTCTCCCTGCGAGCCGGGGCCGCGCCGACGCGGGCGTCGACGTAGGCGGTCAGCGCTTCGCTCGTGAGGTAGGCCACCACGACGGCGACAACGATCAGCGGGGCGACGGCGAGGCCGGCCTTGATCGAGAGCAGCGAGGCGATCATGACGGACGAAAGTGGGAGGCGGAGGACGGAGACGCAGGCAGCGCCCATGAGCGTTGCCACGGCCTGCGTCTCGGCGTAACCCGGCAGGTGCTGTGCCAGGAGGCCGGCGGCGACGCCGAGGAAGATCGCCGGGAAGGTCGGGCCGCCGCGGAAGTTCCCCAGTGAGATCGACCAGGCGAGCCCCTTGAACAGGAGCAGCAGCGTCAGCGTCGAGATCGAGATTGTCGCCGCCTGTCCGAAGAGCGTGCCGAAGGCTTCCTGGCCCGAGAAGAGGACGGCGTCGGGCGACTCGCCGGTTGCTTCGGCGAAGGCGATTGCAAGGCCACCGACGGCCAGTCCAGCAGCGATCGTGAGCAGGAGCGTGTTTTGCTCGACCAACCGCTTGGCCCAGCGGGCGAGCTCCATGATCGCGAAGACGACGACGGCGGTGGCGACGGCCAGCAGGATCGTCCAGCCGAAGTCGCCCCAGCCGGGGCCGCCGAACGACGGCAGCGGGAACGGGCTCAACTGCCAGGCGGCGGTGCTGAAGCCTGAGAACGAACCCAGCCCGATGAAGACGAGCGAGCCGACACCGGCGGCCAGGAGACCGGGAAGGAGCACGAGCGGCAGGGTGGCCCCGCCGAGCCCGGTCGCCTCGATGATGAGCACGGCGCCGATCACAGGTGAGCCGAAGATCGACGAGACGGCGGCGAAGCTCCCTGCGGCAGCCATCAGCCCCACCGCCTGGTCCGGTGCGTCGCGCCTGACCAGACGCATCGCGAGTGCCCCGAGCCCGAGGCCGAGCGCGATCAGCGGTCCCTCCGGGCCGAGCACCAGCCCGAGCCCGAGCGTCGCCAACGCCGCCAGCAAGATGCCCGGCAGCTCGATCGGACGGGTCGGTGGGCCACCCGTTTTCAGCCCGTCGGAGGGTACGTGGCCGCCGTGCCCCGGCAGACGCACGATGGCGATCGCGGTCAGCAGCCCTGCGAGGGCGACCCACGGAAGCGGCCACCAGAGCGGGGCCGCGTGGTAGCCGACCTCGCCGGGCAGATCCTCGTACACCCATACCTGAAGCTCGTGAACACCTTCGAGGAAGCACCACGACGCGGTCGAGACCAGCAGTCCGACCAACGCCGCGAGCACTAGCAGCACGCGATAGTCGCGGCTGCGGATCAGAGCAGCAGGATCCAGAGAGGAAGGGCCGTTCTCCGCGGACGCAGTCCTGGAAACCTCACTCACGCAGCGCCCAACATAGAACGCAGCGACGTTGCGCAACTCATCCGCATGGGATGACGTGCTCCGCCACATGCAACGTCAGAGTTGACGGCGCACCCCAAACTACCGCAAGCAAGGAGGACTCATGTGGTGGGGAATCGGTATTGGCGGCGGACTCATATACCTGATTCTGGCGTTTACCCTCGGTCTGATGACGCTGAGGAATAGGCACGGGTGGATGTTCTTCTTCGGGATCTTTTTCCCGATTCTTTGGATCTTCGGTGCCTTCATGAGGCCGACGACGGCGCAGGCCGCCTGAGGCACGATCGACAAGCTAAGGCCGTCGTGAGCGGCACGCAGATCGGAGAACTCTCCGACCGCGCGTCGTCATCCTGCCACCTCGGCGGTGGACTGATCGGCTAACCGAAAGGGAGTCACGATGCCGCAAAAGACAGATGAGAGTCCCGTGCTCGACCTGCTGACGAAAATGACAATGGACTCGATCGAGGCGTCGAGCCTCGATCCGAAGACGCTGATGCTGGTGCGTATCGCGGGTCTCGTTGCGGTCGATGCCCCGCCCGCCTCCTATCTCCTGAACATCGGGACCGCTGGCGAATTGGGCGTCGACGCCGAGGAGGTTGAGGGTGTGCTGATCGGACTTGCCCCGATCGTCGGTACCGCGCGCATCGCGTCCGCGGCGACGAAGCTCACACGGGCGCTCGGCCTCGCGATCGACATCGCGGAGCTCGAGGAGGCCGTAGCGCACGGAGCGTGAAACGCCGGGTCGCGCTCGGCGGACATTGGAGCCTTGAAAGGGCCTAGGTTGGATCACAGCAGCGCAAGGCCAGAACCCGATCAACTTCCAGCCGGGACAGGCGGTCGTATCAAGGCGGTACAGGCTTGGCTCAGCGGCCGCGTCGACACACGCCTGGGCCGGCTCGCGCTGCAGTGGTTCCGGGCCTACTTCAAGGCGAGCCGCAACTCGGGGTGCGCGGTGACCGTCTACGCGACGCTGTCGGTCTTGCCCGCCGCGCTCGTGGCCATCGCCCTCTTCGGCTCCTCCGGAAGCAACGACAAGAACCCGTTCGCCGGGCATCTGATCTCCCACCTCAAGCTGACCGGCTCCACCGCCAGACTCGTCCAGGACACCTTCGGCAGCGCGTCCGCAAACAAGCTCGCGGCGACCATCACGGTGCTGATCGGCGCCCTCCTCTGGGGAATCGGAATCGGCCAGATCTACCAGGACGTCTACGCCCGCGCCTGGGGGATCAAGGTCGGGTCGGCAGCCGACCAGGCACTGTTCGTGATCTTCTTCTTCGTCTTCACGGGCGCCGTCGCGCTCGTCGTCGTCTCCGGCGGAGAGCTCCGCGATACCGGCCGGCTCGTCATTCTGCCCGCCTGGCTTCTGGGCTCGACGGTCTTCTGGCTCTGGGTGCCGCGCTTCGTCCTGCACCGCAAGATCGGTCTGCGCGCGCTGCTCCCCGGCGCGCTGCTCGCAACGCTCGTCCTCGGCGGCGCAAGCGCCGCCACGCCTTTCTTTTTGCCGGCGACCGTGAACGCCAACGGGAAGGCGTTCGGCTCGTTCGGGGTCGTGCTCACGACGATCGGCTGGTTCTTCATCATGATCGTGATGTCGCTGGTCTGCGCGGTCTTCTCGCCCGTCTGGGCCAAGTGGCGGCAGAGCGAGAGGCAACTCCGAGAGATAGCCTCCGCGGCCGACCGACCCCTCCTCCCCTCCTGAGCGTCGGGGGTTGTCCTCTCCTCCGCACGGGCAGGGGTCGGAGCAGATGAAGTTGCCGCCGCCGAGGCGGACGCTGCTTCGGCGTGTGACGCTCTGGGCCGAGCATGCCCGTGCGCTGAGAGGCTGGATCGAAGAGGCCCGAAGACGCTCGCCGGCGCTCGATGCCACCTTCGAGACAATCGAGCGAGACTCCGAGGTCGGCGGCAACATGCTCGCCGGGGCGCTCTCCTACAGGCTGTTCGTCTTCTCCTTGCCGGCGGCGTTCTTCGCCGTCTCGGGCCTCGGGTTGCTGGCCAGCGCCGTCGGCATCGAGCCGCACCTGATCTCGAACTCGGTCGGCCTCGCCGGGGTCGTGACCAAGCAAGTCGCGAGTACGAGTAAGGGCGCCTCCAGCTGGTGGATCGCCCTCAGCTCGTTCTTCGTGCTTGTCTACGCGACCCGAGTTCTGCTCCGGGCCATCACCATCACTCACTCCCTGGCCTGGGAGCGCTCGGCGGCCTCGATCAAGGTGAGTTCGCACTCGCTCTGGGTCTTCGGCACCGCGCTCGCGGGCCAGCTTCTGCTCCTGGTCGGCGTGAGCGCCGTTAAGCATCAGACCTTGATCGGCGGCATCCTCACGCTTGTCGTCTTCGTGTTCGGCCTCGCGGGAGTCTGGCTGGTCATCTCCCTGGAGCTGCCCCACTCGAACGCCCGATGGACTGACTTGATCCCAGGATCGCTCTTCTACGCCGTCGGCTTCACCGGCGTCGTGATCTTCAACATCGTGTTTCTCGGCAACGTGATCCACTCGAAGACGAGCACCTACGGAGCCCTGGGGACGGCAGCCACCCTCTTGCTCGCCTTCTTCTTCGTCGGCCGCGTGATCGTCGGGGCAGCCGTCCTCAACGCCACGCTCTTCGAGCGCCATTCGCGCTCAGCAGACCAGCGGGCCTAGCGCAGCACGTCCGACGTGACATCCATTTCGTCGCGTCCCACTAAGCCCGGGTTCGCCTTGCGAAACCGGCTCAACGTGATCGCCCCGAGCGGCAACGTCAGCAGCGAGTAGAAGACGCGCCACAGAAGCACTGCTGCCGCCAGGGCGTCGTCGGAGGCGCCACTGAGTTCGACGAGCATGGCGAGTAGAACCGCGTCGACGACTCCAAGACCGCTCCCGGTCAACGGGAAAACGGCACAGGCCCAGAAGGCGACGGCGAACGCTGCGAACGCGTCGGGTGCGGACAGCTCGCCGCTCGAGACGCCGACGAATCGGAGCGATGCGAGCAGGATCAGATACGTAACGAGGAGGTTGGCAGCGACGCCGACCTAGCCCAACGCCCAGCCCTCCCGCAAGGCTGCGAGCGTCTGAGTACGCAGCTCGGCCGCCTGTCCGGCACCGTCTAGGAGTCCATCGCGCTTGAACTTCACCAGGATCCAGGACAGCGGCCGTTGCGTCTTCGCCCCGAGCCAGCGCGCCGTGCGTTCTTGGCGCAGAAATAGGTAGCCGACGGAGCCCGCGACGGCAGTGACGAGGAGCGAGAGCAGGCCCGTATGCCTCGTCTCCCCGCCGCAGAGCGAGCCCCGGCAGAAACGCCCGATACATCAGCGCCTCGGTGGGCACGCGCCCCAGCCCGAGCCCGACCAGGACCGCCAGCTCCCAGGCATCGAGCTGGGCAAGCGCATCCCAAACCTCCTCGTAATCGATGAAACGCGGGAGTACCCATGCGAAGACGATCACCAGCGCACCGATCACGAGCGCCGGTTTCAAGAATCGCCTCCACTGCGGCCGGATCACAGGTCTGAGGGACATCTCCATCGCTGAGCGCGCGAGCGCCGGCTCTCCCGGTCCACGCCCGCGATCATCTCGGCTTGTCGGCTAGAGCCGGTGTGCGATCGCGGTGAGCGGCTGTCTTTGGTGCGTCGCGGTGACGGACGCCTCGGAGCTCTCGATTCATCCCCACAGGGTGAAGAGCGCGAAACGGCCTCGGTCTAACGTGCTAGGGCTCCGGGAGACCTAGCCTCCACTCTCTTGGATGGCCGAAGGGAAGGTCGCAATGGCTGAAAAATCCACGGGCGCTACGCAGCCCAGTGGGAAACGATGAGCGCGGCCAAGATCCAGCATCCGAGTGTCGACGAACGTCGAGCGGAGGGCAAGGAGTCGCGGGAGCGGACGCCTCCCTCAACGCATGGGACGTGGGTGCCCGGCGCTGAGCGAATCGATCCGATCGCCCTGCTCGAGCAGCAGAACGAAACCCGGGAGCCGGACCTCGTGCCGGTGCGGCACGGCCGGATGATGGTTTCCCCGTTCACGTTCTATCGCGGCGCCGCCAAGATCATGGCTGCCGACCTCGAGCACACCCCCACGGCCGGCCTGATGGTCCAGCTGTGCGGCGATGCCCACCTCTCGAACTTCGGCGCGTTTGCCTCGCCGGAACGACAGCTCCTGTTCGATCTGAACGACTTCGACGAAACGCTGCCCGGCCCGTTCGAGTACGACGTCAAGCGGCTCGCGGCGAGCTTCACGGTCGCGGGCCGCAACAACGGGTTCCGCAACGCCGACGTCCGCGACGCGACGCTCGCGGCGGTCCGCGGCTATCGCGAGGCGATGGCCGAGTTCGCGGAGATGTCGACCATGGATGTCTGGTACGCCCACCTGTCCGAAGCGACTCTCATGGAGGCTATCGAGAGGTTCGTGGCGAGCACGGACAGCTCGAGCAAGAAGAGTTCCAAGAAGAAGGGCAAGAAGAGGACGAAAGTGAAGGCGGCGCAGATGAGCGCGGCGAAGGTCGACGCAAAGCGGGCGAGGAGGGCCGCGGAGAAGGCTCGCACGCGCGACAGCCTGCAGGCGCTGTCGAAGCTCGCCGAGGTCGTGGACGGCAAGTACCGGATCATCAGCCAGCCGCCGATCGTCATCCCGATGCGTGAGCTGGAAGGCCGCCAGGGCATGTCCGCCGAGCAGTTCGAGCATGTGGTGCACGAGCAATTCCGGGCCTATAGGGCAACCCTGGAGGACGACCGACGCCACCTCCTCGAGCGGTTCCAGTTCGTCGACATGGCTCACAAGGTCGTCGGCGTCGGCAGCGTCGGAGCGCGGGCGTTCATCGTTCTGTTGCAGGGACGCGACCAGAACGACCCGCTGTTCCTGCAGGTCAAGGAGGCAACGGCCTCGGTGCTCGAGGATCACCTACCGAAGAGCCGTTACAAACAGCCTGGAGAGCGCGTCGTCCGGGGCCAGCGCCTCATGCAGGCCGCGAGCGACATCTACCTCGGCTGGACGAAGGGCGTGCAAGCGAACCGCTACCTCTACTGGCGCCAGCTCCGGGACATGAAGGGCTCGGCAGACATCGAATCGCTCAGCCCCGCCGCTCTCGCGTTCTACGCCCACTGGTGCGGGTGGACGCTTGCCCGTGCGCACGCTCGCTCTGGAGATCCAGTCGCGATCTCCACCTACCTGGGCCAGAGCGATGCGTTCGACAAGTCGGTCACCGACTTCGCCGAGGGCTACGCGGATCAGAACGAACGCGACTACCAGGCCTTCACCAAAGCGATCGCTTCAGGACGACTGAATGCGATCGAAGGCCTCTGACGCCGGACAGCCCCGAGGAGCGCCCGCCGTTTTCATCCGAACAAGATGACCACCGCTCACGGAACTGCCGATGCGACCCGGGCCCGCGGCAGGTCAAGAAGCGGCGCAGCGCCTTCCTCCGATCATCCTGGCCTCCTCGAGATCGGCGGTCCGTACGGGTAAGCAAGCCGCCCGGCCCGCCGCAGGGCGGCTTGCTCGTGATCTACTAGCGGCGACGCGAGACGCGCCGTGCGGTGCGCCGGCTCGTTCGGCGTGCCACCCTTCGTCCTCCGAACACCTTCTACCTCCCGTGGCTCGTAAGGGTCACTGTGGGCTGCCGACCGCGGCCGTCTCCATTGCGTGGAGCTCTTTCGCCTCCTCGGCTGAGACGAGCCCGATCTCGATCAGATCGAGCGGGCTGATGAAGCCGTCGCCGATGCGGAAGCCGCCCGCGCGCGCGATCGCGTCACGAAGCGGCACGGCCCAGTGGTGCTCGATCAGGAGCAAGGCGGCGGCGGAGTCGTTCGGGATCTCCTCGAGTACGTCCCAGGCCTCGTCGTCTGAAAACATATGGACGCCCTCGGTAGCGGCCTGCTCGGCTCCAGCGGCTGCACCCGCTTCCATGCCCTCCTCGCCCTCGATGCCGAGGCCGATCAGGGCGCCGATGGTCGTGCCGAGCTCGATCGCCTCGTCCTCGGTGATGTTGCTGAGGTGCTCCACCTCGAGCTCGCCCTCAGCGTCCTTGTAGACGGCGAGCGCGTCGATCACGCGCACCGTGTCGCTTTTCCGCAGCTTTTCCAGCTCGGCGATGATGTCCCCGTGGAACTGGGGGTGGTTGAACCCCAGAACGATGAGCTGAACGGGTCCGATCGCCATACCATCCCCTTTCCTCGTGTGGCGGCCCGACAAAATCCGGGACTGAGAGGATCGACATCCAGACCCGACCGGGCATCGTCCTTAAGCGATGAAATGGCGAGACGGGGCGGAGTGCTTCGAAACCTCGTCGAGCCATCCTGTGTCGGCCGGATTCCATCCAGATCGGACGATGACCCCAGCAAGTCGCGGGCCTTGAATCGGCGCGGAGTCCGAGAGAAGGAGGAGAGTGCAAGCAGAACACCGGCCTGCTTCCGGTCAAGAGACCACCGTGCCTAGGGCATTACCGGGCATTTCCAGGGGAACGCTCTTGGAACTCGCGCCAAACGTTCGTACGCGCTTCGACGGCGCGGGGCACGTCCTCGTCGATGCGCCGGACGGGACGATCGTCGACATCGGGCCAAGGGGCTATTCGATCCTGTCGCTCTTCTCACGACCGGTGGCTCTAGGGGACGCGATCGAGCACTTGGAGGGCGGGGAACGCAGCCCGACCGACTTCGTGCCGACGCTGAGCGTCATCAACATGTTGATCGAGGAGGGCGCCCTGGTGCGGCCGGGCGCTCTAAGCGGTCCGTCGAGCGGGTGGGCAGACCCGGTGGAGCATGCCCGAATGCTGCACGACGACCGTCGGACGAATGCCTTCCTGGCGGCGCTCGCGGACGCCGTGCGACCTGGGGACGTCGTGCTCGACATCGGCACCGGGAGCGGCGTGCTCGCGGTCGCCGCCGCCCGCGCGGGCGCCCGGCACGTCTACGCCGTCGAGGCCAGTGACATCGCAGAGGCCGCCGCGCGCGTGTTCGCCCTGAGCGACATGGAGGACCGCATCACGCTCGTCGCCGGGTGGTCACGGCAGATCGAGCTGCCCGAACAGGCCGACCTGCTCGTCTCCGAGGTCATCGGCAACGAGCCTTTCGAGGAGGAGATCCTCGAGACGACGCTCGACGCACGCCGCCGACTGCTGAAGCCGGGCGCGCGATTGATTCCGAACACGCTCACGCTTTTCGCGCGGCCGCTCGAGCTCCCCGAGGCGGAGGCGAGGCAGCGCGCGCTCGGACGCGCGGCGCTCGAGCGCTGGCGGGGGCTCTATGGGATCGACTTCGAGCCGCTTGTAGACGCGGCGGCGCCAGGCCCCGTCAACTCGCCGACCGAGGCAGAGGTAGCTGCGACGTGGCCGCCCGTGGGGCCGCCGACGGTGCTCACGGTCCTCGACCTCACCGCCTTCGAGGAGGCCACGGTGCGCGCAAGCGCCGATCTCATTCTCGGGCAGCCGGGGAGCGTCAACGCCGTCGCCATCAGCTTCCGCGCCGACCTGCACGGGTCAATCGCGCACACGCTCGATCCGTGGAGGTGGCCGACGTCGAGCTGGGCGACCTCGGTGTGGGTGCTGCCGGACCAGTTGTACATCGGGCCAGACGCCGCGCTGCGCGTCCACTACAGCCGCCGCGTCAAACGAACACCGGACGGGCTCAGGTGCGAGGTCGTCGAACGCGGCGCCGCCTGAGCTGGCCGAGAGCCAGGAGCCTCTGCCCCTGGCCGGGTTCGCCCTGTTTGGATGATGCCGACCGACGGACGCCGGGACACCATCGTCGGTGGTTGGTCCTCGTGAGACCCGGCCGAATGTAAACCGACGATAGGAGAGAGCGATGGGATTCGCACGACGACGGGCGCGACGTCGGACGGCGCTGGTAGTCGGCGGCGCGGCATACGCGGCCGGCAGGGCGGGCGGACGCTCGGGACAGCAGGACGACTACGACCAGGGGGGATACGAGGAGGAGCCGCCGCCTGCACCCCCGCCGCCGGCCCCGACGAGCGCCGGACCGGACATGGACGAGCTCGAGCGCCTGGGGCAGCTGCACGCCGACGGCACCCTGACTGACGAGGAGTTCGCGGCGGCCAAGGCCAAGATCCTCGACACCTAGCCACATCGCAACGCGCAAGAAAGGAAGGAGTCGTCATGGCTGACAACGGCCGTAGTCAAGTCCTGCGGCGCGCGCTCGAGGCGTGCATCGCGGGAGATGCCGACGTCTTGCCGGAGCTGTTCACGGCTGACGTCAGCGGTTGGTCGCCGAACATGCTCGTCAGCTCGCTCGAGGAGTTGAAGGAAACCGTGGCCGGCCGGGAGGAAGCCCTCTCGGATGTGGAGATCGAGATCAACTCGCTCGACGTCTTCGCGAACAAGGGATTCGTCGAGTACCGCCTCCATGCCGTCTTCTCCGGGCCCTTCGCGCTCGACGAGAACACGGTCGTAGAACCGACCGGCGACAAGATCCTGTTGGGAGCCGCCCTCGTCGCCGAGTTCAGCGGGGACAAGATCTCGGCGTTCCGCAACTACTTCGACGACGCCTCTCTGCTGGAGCAAATGGTCGCCGCCTAGAGCGCGGCAGCAGGATGCTCAGCGGGTGAGGGAGGGCCCGTTTCAGCTCCTCTTCGAGAGCTCGCCGGATCTCGCCGACCTAGCATTGCTCGAGGAGCGTGTCACCGCGGCCGCGATCGAGGCAGCTGGCGTAGGTGAGGACCGATCGTTCGGGATATTTGTCCGCGACGACGAGCATCGGATCGTGGCCGGCATCTCCGGCATGACGTGGGGCCGGTGCTGCGAGTTGCACGCCATGTGGATCGACGAACCGCTTCGGGGCCGCGGGCTCGCACGCGCGCTGATGTCCGGAGCCGAGTCTGTCGCGAGAGAGCGCGGGTGTACCCTCGTCGAGTTCTTCGCCTACGACCTTTTGGTCGCAGGTCTCTATGAGCGGCTCGGTTACGAAGCCGTCGGCGTCATCGAGGGCTGTCCCGCCGAAGGTGCGGCACGGTGGTTCTGCAAGAGGCTCTGAGCGTGCTCTCCGGCAGCCGGCCCGGGCGTCGGAATCTTGAACGACACTGACCCTCCGGCCGCGGCGCCGCCACCGGCGCGTGGGCTCGGCAGATTGTCCGTCTCGGACATCGCACCCGGGCTCGCGACGTTGCTGAGGTACCCACGGTCGTTCCTCCGCGGCGATCTCGTGGCGGGAGTGACCGTCGGCGCGGTTGCAGTGCCGTCGTCCATGGCGATGGCTGAGCTGGCCGGCGTGCCGGTCGTGTACGGGCTCTACGGGACTTTTCTTCCGCTCGCGGTCTACGGGTTGCTCGGGACGTCGCGGCAGCACGTCATCGGCCCGGACTCCGCGCTAGCGGCGTTGACGGCGGTGACAGTCGCCCCGATTGCGGCAGCCGGGGGCGAAGTCGACCCGACACGCTATGTCGCCCTGACGGCGGCGCTGGCGCTTGCGATGGGCGCATTGCTCTTTGCGGCCGGCTTGCTTCGGCTCGGGTTCGTGGCCGACTTTTTCGGCAAACCCGTGCTACTCGGGTACATCAACGGCGTTGCGCTGATCGTCATCGCTTCCCAGTTCGGCAAGCTCCTCGGGATCACCGTCGACGCGCGCGAATTCTTCCCCATCGTTCGGGAGGTCATCCCCAAGCTCGGCGATGCGAATGGGCCGACCGTACTCCTGAGCGCGGGTCTGCTGCTGGCGGCGGTGGCAGTCAAACGATTCCTCCCAGCCGTACCGCCGTCCCTGGTGGTGCTCGGACTGGGGCTTCTCATCGCAGCCGTCGCCGATCTCGAGGCTTACGGGATTGCAGTCGTCGGAGAGGTGAACGGCGGCCTGCCGCCCTTCGGGGCGCCGAACGTCGGCGCGGACGACTTCCTCGATCTGCTGCTTCCGGCGGCGGCGTTCGCGCTCGTCGCCTTCGCCGACCTGATCGCGACCGTGCGCACGTTCGCGAGCAAGCACGGCTACGAAGTCGACGCCAACAGCGAGCTGCGCGCGCTCGGCGCCGCGAACCTCATGGGCGGGCTGACCAGTGCGTTTCCCGTCTCGTCCTCCAACTCTCGCTCCGCGGTCAACGACTCCACCGGCGCGAAGTCCCAGGCTGCCGTCGTCGTCGCCGCGGCGGTTGTGGGGCTCTTCCTTCTCTTCGCAATGCCGCTGATCGAGCCGTTGCCCAAGGCAGCGCTCGGAGTGATCATCGTCGTCGCAGCCGCCGGGTTGATCAACGTCCGCTCGATCTGGCGCCTTCGCCACGTACGACCCGCCGAGGTTGGTCTTGCGCTCGCCGCCTTCGGCGGGGTTCTGCTCTTCGGCGTGCTCGGGGGAGTCGTCGTTGCGATCTCGCTTTCGATCGGCGTATTTCTGTACCGCGCCGCGCGCCCGCACGATGCCGTGCTCGGCCGTGTCGAGGACGTCGACGGTTACCACGACATCGAACGCTTCAAGAGCGCCGAGACCGTCCACGGGCTTCTCGTCTACCGGTTCGACGCCCCGCCCTTCTTCGTCAACGCGGAATATCTTCGCCGGCGCGTGCTCGCGCTCGCCGACGAGGCTCCGGACGTCAGGTGGCTGGTGCTCAACGCCGAGGCTTGGACGTTTCTCGACTCGACCGCGATCGACGCGCTGAGCCTCCTGCACGACGAACTCGACCAGCGCGACGTCACGCTTTGCATCGCCCGCCTAAAGGGGCGACAGCGCGAAATCTTCGCCGAGACCGGCCTTACCGCACGAATCGGGCCAAACCACTTCTTCCCGACGGTGAGGTCCGCGGTGGCGGCGTTCGAATCGAGCCAGGGCAAAAGGGAGCGATGATCGGCGCATCACGCCACGGCTCGACGGGCTCTTCCCCGCGCGCGGCCGCTGTGGGTGCCGGCGGCGCTGGTCGTGCCAACGGAGCGACGGTCACCGCAGTCAATGCTGCGAGCGTCGTCAGGCCCGATCACAGGCTGCCGTGAGGTCCCCAAGAGCCCCTGGACGGCGAGCGGTAAAAGGTCCCGCAGGGCCCGTACACCACGGGCAAGCCGGCCAGCTCGGCCATCGCCAGCGAAGAGGGCCGCCCTCGCGCCGACGGTCACTCCCGCAATGAGGTCGAACCGCAGCAACGAACGCGGGTAGTGCAACAGCGTCGCGAGTCCCGGCGCCACCTCCCGAGCGACATCGGCACGCGGGTGCGCGCGTATGCAGTGACCCCCGCCCAGGAGCCGCCGGGACGTCACTTCTCCACCGTGTTCGCGACGACTCCCTCGATCAGGTCGAAGCCGCCGCCGTTGCGAGCCGTGACGTGCCGTTCATCGGTCGAGTGTCGGCCCGGCGCGGATCCGTTCGCCTCATGCGGTTCGCATGAAACACCCGATCATCTCTTTCGGACGATGTGACCGCCTGCCACGGCTGTGAGCGTGGGCCGAACGCGACGGAATGGAGCGTCCGGATGGCCGAAGGCCTGTCGGCTAGCGAGGTTGGGAAGGAGATCGCCGAGCATCACGAGCACACGGCGACTCACCACGGTCAGCATGACCGCGCGATCGCGATTCTAGAGGCGGTCCTGCTCTCGGTTGTGGCCCTGCTCGCCGCCTGGTCCGGCTACTCGGCGGCCAAGTGGGGGACGGAGTCGTCACTCTCTCTCGCGAAGGCGTCCTCGACCCGAACGAAGGCCAGCCTAGCGCAGATCCAGGCGACTCAGATCCGCACCCTGGACTCCGTGTCGTTCAATGCCGCGGAAACCGCTTACGCGTCGAAGGACCCCAAGCTCTTCCGGCTCGCCGTGAAGCGCCTGCGCCCTGGCTACCGGGTGCCGTTCGCAGCCTGGATCGCGACCCATCCGCTGAAGAACCCTCATGCCCCGCCTGATCCTTCGTACATGCGGCAATACAGGATCCCCCAAGAGGCCCAGGGACTGGCGCTGACGGCCAAAGCTGATGCGTATTTCAGCAAGGGCCAGGAGGCGGCGGCGACCGCGGACAAGTACGTGCGCCTCACGGTGTTGCTCGCAGCGGTGCTTTTCCTGGTCGGCATCGGGAGTCGCTTTCCGGTCCGAGTTGCACGTTACGGGCTTGTCGCCGTCGCCGGCGTCCTGCTCGTCGTATCGGTGGTGCAGCTTTTGAGCCTTCCCGGGCCGCCCTCCTGAGCGCATGAAGCAGACCGAGATCACGGCCGCGACCGCTACTCGGTCGAGGTCGAGGGCGGTGACGACCTCGAGGCCAAGGGCAACATCGTCGACCACGAGTACAAGATCGAGCGCGACGGCGACAAGGTGGCCGAGGTGTCGAAGCGCTGGTTCCGCGTCCGCGACACGTACGGCATCGAGATAACGGACGAGCAGAACGACGCTCTCATCGTCGCCGTCGCTGTCTGCATCGACCAGATGGGCCGCGGCGCGTAACCGCCACCGCCAACCACCGGATCAGGCGCCGTGTCGTTCGGCCTGGCTGACGATAATCCGGCGTCCCCCCGGCCGCGTTGATCCTCCTGACCGATATGCCGCTCCCCATGCTCGACCTCGGGCAGGTGTCGTCTAGGCTCGCTGAGTCTCCTCTACGGGACCCGTAGGCGGCGGACGGTGAGCCGGTTAACGACAGCCCTTGGAAAAGGTCTGGAAAGGAGAGGCGGCTAACGTCCGCAAACGTTCGCGAACCGATAAGAGCGGGAAGCCGCAGAACAAGCAGAGACGGCGACAACGCGCAAACGGCGGTGGACGTATCGGCGCCCATGGTAAGGAGGGGGGTCTCCGGTTCGAGTCCGGAAGAGGGCTTGAAGGAGTCGCTGCAAACGAGCGGCCGCTCAGGTTTGCTGCCGAAGGCGCGCGCCTCCGGCTAGGGATCGGGCGCGGCGACGCGTTCCGCCGGCGATCGAGGGTGTCTCGATCGCTGCCGGAGCTGGAACTCGCTCGGGCTTGTTGTCGGCGGCCGTCTCGCGCGGCGCGGCCAGGCCCTCGCCGCCGGTCGCCCCGGCGGTTTCTCGTAACGGCACGTCCCGTAGCAGCCAGCTCAGGCCGAACGCGACCACCATCACCGCGGACGCCGTGAGGAAGACCGGATGCAGCGCGACGGCGACGGCAGTGACGTACATCGCGTGGATGAAGGGCGGCAGGTGCTGGATGGCGGCGGGGGTCGTGTGCGCGGGCGCGTGTGCGCCTGCGGGGAGACGACGCGCGAGCTCGCGGCCCAGCTCGTTCGTGAAGATCGCGCCGAAGACGGAGACGCCGATCGAGCCGCCGACCTGCCTGAACAGCGTCGAGCCTGAGGTAGCGACGCCGAGCAGCCGGTAGTCGACCGCGTTCTGCGCGGCGAGCACGAGCACCTGCATCACGAGCCCGAGCCCGAGACCGAGGAGCAGCATGTAGCCGGCGGCGACCTCGGTCGGCGTCGCGACCTCGAGCGTCGAGAGCAGGTACAGCCCGACGGTCGCGATCGCCGTGCCGGCGATCGGAAAGCCTCGGTAGCGCCCGTAGCGGGAGATCAGGAAGCCGCTCGCCGTCGAGGTGACGAGGACGCCGAGCATCATCGGCGTCATTAGCAGACCGGAGTCGGTCGCGGTGTGGCCCTTGACGATCTGCAGGTAGAGCGGGATGAAGGTGACGGAGCCGAAGAGCGCGAATCCGACCACGAAGCCGATCGCGCTCGTCGTCCTGAACGTCATGTTGCGGAACAGCTCCGGCGGCAGGATCGGCTCTTCGGCGTGCGCCTCGACGAGCGGGAACAGCGCCAGCAGCGTAACGCCGGCGCCGATCGCGGCGAGCATCCCGGGCGCGTCCCAGGCATAGCTCGCGCCCCCGAGACTCGTGTAGAGGATGACGCCCGACAAGCCGGCGCCGAGGACGATCGTCCCGAGCCAGTCGATCCGGTGCCGCGTCGTCACCTGCCGCGACGTGAAGGCGCTCGCGATCACCGCGAACGCGACGAGGCCGAGCGGCAGGTTGACGTAGAAGATCCACCGCCAGGAGAGGTTGTCGACGAAGAAGCCGCCGAGCAATGGCCCCGCGACGACCGAGACGCCGAACACGCCGCCGAACAGGCCCTGGTAGCGGCCGCGGTCGCGCGGCGCGACGAGGTCGCCGACCACGGCCATCGTCACGACGATCAGGCCGCCGCCGCCCAGCCCCTGGACGGCTCTGAACGCGATCAGCTGAGGCATGCTCTGCGCCAGCCCGCAGAGCGCCGAGCCGAGCAGGAAGAGCACGAGCGCGACCTGCAGGACGCGCTTGCGCCCGTAGAGATCGCCGAGCTTTCCGTACAGCGGCCCGACCACCGTCGAGGCGAGCAGGTACGCGGTCACGACCCAGGAGAGGTGCTGCAGCCCGCCGAGGTCGCCGACGATTGTCGGCAGCGCGGTCGACACGATCGTCTGGTCGAGCGACGCGATGAAGAGGACGAGCAGTAGCGCGCCGAAGATCAGGCGCCGCTGGCGCGCGGACGTCTCAGTCATGGAAGTGCCGCCCATCGGCATCGTCGTGCAGCAATGCCCTGACGTGCAGCGTCGCAGGCCGGCGGATCATCCCGAGCACGCCGCTGCTCATGCCGAACCGCCGCTGATCGACGGTCGTGGTCGCCTCAACTGCGAACGCGTCGCCGACAGGCTGCACCGTCGCGTCGAGCTCGAGCGGCTCGACGATGCCCGCCACCTCGAGGTTCCCGACGACGTGCAGGATCCCGTCGCCGATCACGTCCACCCTCGTCGACCGAAAGCGCACCTGCGGGTGACGGTTGGGGTCGAAGAAGTCGGACGAGCGCAGATGCGCGTCGCGCTTCGCATTGCCGGTGTCGAGGCTGTCGGCGTCGATCATCAGCTCGATCGTCGTCCCGTTCCGCCCGACCTCGTACGAGCCGGCAAACCGGTCGAAGCGCCCGTGAACCGGGAGCAGACCCCACATGGTCCTGGCGGTGAAGTCGACCGACGAGCCGTCGCAGTCGAGCGACCAGCGCAGCGGCGCCACCGTCATCCGTTCAGTTGCTGTCGTAGTCATCGCAATCTCCTTTCGAGGTGTCTTCACCACGGTGGCGGAGAGCGATGCCACGCCAATGCCAAGCCATCGGCACCTGCTGCCAACGACACGGAGCCGGCGAGTTCATCGCCGGCTCCGAGAACGTGCGGTCTGGCAGAACGATCGTCAATGCGAGAGCTTGGGAGTCGTCTTCAGCGACTTCCGGGGCGGTGCGAAGGTCTTCGCCTTCCGCTCGAGCAGCTTCTCGCCGCCGATCGCGACGACGAGCTCGCTGACTCCGGTGACGAGCGCGAACGCCGCGATCAGTGCGAGCACGGCGAGCGCACCTGCGCCCGGCTTCGCGAAGATCACGATCCCGAAGACGATCGACACGAGGCCGGTCAAGGCGATCGACACGGTGTCGCGTCCATCCAGCGGGAGCCGGAACGCCGCGGCGAGGGCGAGGATCCCGAGCGCGAAGGCATAGGCGCCGATCACATACAGCAGTGCGAGTGCCGAGATGCTGGGCCACGCGAAGACGAGTACGCCGACTGTGATCCCGAGGAGGCCCCTGAGGATCAGCCACCCGCGCTCCTCTTTGCCCTGCGAGCTGAACGCCGTGCCGAGCTCGACGATGCCCGTGCCGAGCGTGTAGGCGCCGAAGACGATCGTGAGCGCGTAGACGCTGATGCCGGGCCAGGCGAGAATCATCACGCCGAGCACGACCGATGCCAGCCCGTGCAGGCCGAGCGTCCACCGCATCTTCGTGACCTGCGTCCGCGAGATCTCCGCGGCGCGGTCGAACATGGTTTCCATCTCTACCTCCAGTCCGGTGGCTTCCAGTTGCAAGAGGGAGCGTGCGCGGCGTGACTGCCAAGCTGCTGCCAAGGCGGCGTCTCCTGCTGCCAGTCAGACCCGCGGCGCAAGGCCGCGGCGACGGTGTCCGCGATCTCGTCGCGCGAGATCGGCTCGTCAACGAGGAAGACGACCGAGAGGTCGGCCTGCAACGCCCGCACGTCGCGTGTCGCGCCGTTCAGCGCCGGCACTTCGCGGCACGCGGGGAACCGCGCGACGCCTGCGGACCGTTTCACCCGAGCTTCGCCGACAGCTCGTCGGCCTGCTGCTCGAGCTCGTCGCGAGCCCCGGTGACCCGCTGCCGCGCGTCCTGCGAGGCGGTGTCGCGCGCCTGTGCCAGCCGCTCGTCGACCTCGATTCGGCGGCTGCGGACGTCGCCGATCGCCGCCTCGGCCTGCTCGCGCGCCTTCCAGGCCTTGGCCGCGACGCTCGTCTGCAGACGCTCGAGGTACGTGTCCCAGCTGTGCAGCTCCGCCTCGACGGCCTCAGCGAACGTCGCCCAGCCGTCGGAGGCGTCCGCCGTCAGCGAGTGCTCGGCGACTTCGAGCCTCGTCCGCAGCTGCCCGAGCTTCTCCTCGACCTCGTCGGGAGCGTGGCAGACAGCGGCGCGAACGGACGCCTCTCCTCGGTCCAGGACGCCGAGGTGACGCCGGATTCGCGCTTGCTCTGCGGGAGGAGCGGTGTGCTCGCGCGCTCGTAGCCGGTCGATCCGGCTGTGGAGCTCCGCCAGCTGCTCCTCGATCGTGGTGGTGTTCATCTCGAGCCTCCTGTTGGTCGGTTCTCTGAGCAGGAAGGCTCGTCTGCGCCGCTGCCAACGCCGTGCCAGCCGCGGCGCCGGTTCTGCCAGCTCAGGTCAGGGCGAGGCCGAGGCGGTGTCGCCGCGGCGCTCGGCGAGCTCCGCCAGCCCGAGCGCCGCCGCCGTCGCCGGGCTGCCGGCAAGCGCGACGAAGAGGCTCTCGCGCGCCTGGTGGGGTCGCTGCAGCTGCGACCACTCGAGCACCGAGCGGTAGAGGCTGTCGGCGGTATCCGCATCGCCGCTCGCCGTGGCGACGCGCGCGAGCTGGACGCGCGCGTGGGCGGCGACCCAGGTCGCATCGGCCGCCTCGGCGGTCGCGAGCGCCTGCCGGTGGAGCTCCTCGGCCTCGTCCAGATCGCCGCCGGCGAGCGCGTTCGAGCCGAGTGCGCAGAGCGCGAACGCCGCATGGTCGCCGAACCCGATGCGCCCCGCGAGCTCGAGCCCCTGCCGGTATCCCGCGACCGCGGCCGGGCCGTCGCCGCGCCGCTCTGCCACCCACGCTTCGAGCAGCAACGCGGGGACGCGGAAGGCGTCGTACTCGATCGCGTCTGCGTGACGGCGCACCGTTTCCGTCATCGCGGCCACGGTCGGAACGTCGCCGGCCCGCGCCGCGCCAGTCGCGCGGATGATGCCGCTCGCGGCCGCGCCCCAATCGTCGCCCACGGCTGCGAGCGTCGCGTACGCGTGCTGCGCCATCGCGTCGGCCCGGTCCTCGTCCCCCGACTGCACAAGCGCGAGCGCGACGGTCAATTGCGCCAGCCCGAGCTGCTTCGGCGCCGCCTCGGACTCGGCGAGGGAAAGCGCGCGCTCGCCTGCAGCGAGCGCAGCTTCGAGCTCGAGCTCTTCGGTCGCGAGGTAGCAGAGCGTGGCCACCAGCTCGATCTGCAGGTCGGCGCGCGCGTCGTCGCCGCTGGCAGACAGCGCGAGCCCAAGATAGCGCCGACCCTCCGACACGCGTTCCGCCAGGATGAAGTACCAGCCGAGCGTGCCGAGCCGGGCCGCGATTCCGGGATCCGCCGCGGCCTGCGCGTGGTCGAGCGCGGCCCAGAAGTTGTCGTTCTCCAGCTCCAGCCGACGCTCCCACGCCAGCCAACCCGGCCCGCGCAGCTCGCCCCAGGCCTCCTCGGCCAGCGCCGCGAAGTACGCGGCGTGGGCGGCGCGGGCCGCGTCGAGCCCGCCGCTCTCGTCGAGACGCTCGAGCACGTACTCGCGAACGCTGTCGAGCAGGTCGTACCGCGCTGCGCCGCCCGAGAACGAGGCTGAGACGATCGACTTGTCGACCAGCGCCGCGAGGAGGTACCCGACGGTGGCCTCGTTGAGGCCGTGCGTCGCTGCGACCGCGGCGAGCGACGCGAGGGACGCGCCGCCGCGGTGGACGGCAAGCTGCTGGAGCAGTGTCTTCTCGTCGCCGTGCAAGAGGTCGTAACTCCATTCGACGAGCTCTTGCAGCGCGTTTCGGGCGGGATCGGAGGCCGGGCTGTCGCTGAGGAGCGCCGAGCGCCGCTCGAGGATCGAGACGAGCTCCGCGAGCCCGAGCACGTTCACGCGCGCGGCGGCGAGCTCGATCCCGAGCGGCAGGCTGTCCACCCGCCGGACGACCTCGGCCGCCAGCGCGACGGCCTCGGCGTCCGCCTCGAAGCCAGGACGTGCCACCCGCGCGCGCTCGAAGAACAGGTCGACGGCGGCCGAGCGCAGCGGAGCAACGGGAACGCGCACCTCGCTCGTGGCGTGGAGCGCCTCGCGGCTCGTCGCCAGGATCCGGGCGCCAGGACACTCGTCCAGGAGCGTCGACGCGATGTGCGCGGCCTCGTCGAGGACGTGCTCGCACGCGTCGAGCACGATGAGCACACTCGCAGCTCGAAGCCGCGACGTGACGCGTGCGAGCGGGTCGGAGCCGCGCACGTCGACGGCGTGTGCGAGGAGCCGCACCGCGTCGTCCGCGCCGCCGGCGCGCGCAAGGTCGACGAGCCAGCTCCCGTCCGGGAACTCCTGCTCGAGCGAGCGGGCCGTCTCGACCGCGAGCCGGCTCTTCCCCACGCCGGGCGGCCCGGTGAGCGTGACGAGGCGGTGCTCGCGCAGCAGCGCGGAAACCTGGGCCAGCTCGTCCTCGCGGCCGACGAACGACGTCGAAGGCGCGGGCAGGTTGCCGGGGCGCCGGCGATCGACCGGGACGGCGGCGATCGCCGGGTCGTGCGCGAGGATCGCCTCCTGGAGCTGCCGGAGCTCCGGCCCCGGCTCGAGCCCAAGCTCGTCGGCGAGCACGCGCCGGGCCTCCTGGAACGCCTCGAGCGCGTCGGCCTGGCGGCCGCTGCGGTAGAGGGCCAGCATCAGCTGCCCCCAGAACCGCTCGCGAAAGGGGTTGTCCGCGAGCGCCGACCGGAGCGCCGGCGTCAGCTCGCGATGCTCGCCGAGCGCGAGCCTGACCTCGAAGTCCTCCTCCAGCGCGTCGACCTGCAGCGTCTCGAGCCGGCGGGCCTCGGCGCCGAACCACGTCGTCGCGGGCAGGCCCTGCAGCGCCGGCCCGCGCCAGAGCGCGAGCGCCGATGCGGAAGCATCCGCGGCGGCATCGACGTCGCCGGCCCGCAGCGCGGCGCGCGTCTCCGCGAGCAGCTCTTCGAACGAGACCGCGTCCACGTGCGCGCCCTCCACGGCGTACCCGTCGGCGACGCCCGCGATCGACTCCTCGCCGAGCGCCGCCCGAAGCCGTGCGATGTGGTGATGGAGCGCGTTCCGCGGCGCGGACGGCAGCTCTTCCCCCCAGAGGCCGTCGACGAGCGCGTCGACGGCGACGACGTGGCCGTTGCGCAGCGCCAGCATCGCCAGCAGCGCTTGACGCTTGGAGCCGCCGACATCCGCGGGCGTCCCGCCCGCGAGAACCTCGAACGGGCCGAGTAGCCGGATCTCGAGCCGTTCGGCCATGCCCAGCACGAGTCTCGCACCTCGAGCGCCGCCTGGCACTAGGCGGGCCGGGGTTGGCACTCGCTTGGCAGCGGCCCGGCGCACGCTCCTCCCATGCTTCCACTCTCCGACGGACTCCACCCGCGACGCTTCCCAATCGTCAACGTCGCCCTGATCGCGGCCAACTTCGCCGTCTGGCTCCTCTACGAGCTGCCCCACCTGAACTCGTCCATCTACCACGCCTCGTTCTACCCGTGCACCGTCGACAACGCCTGCCGCGGGCCCGAGCCGTGGGCGCTCAGCTGGTTCACGGCCATGTTCATGCACGGCAGCTGGAGCCACATCCTCGGCAACATGCTCTTCCTCGCCATCTTCGGCAAGAACGTCGAGGACGCATACGGCCACCTCCGCTACCTGGGCTTCTACCTCGCCGGCGGCTTCGTCGCGGCGATGTCGCAAACCGCGGTCACCCTGCTCTTCGGGTCGGCGTCGGCGGGGCGTGTCCCGACGCTCGGAGCCAGCGGCGCGATCGCCGCCGTGCTCGGCGCCTTCTTCGTCCTCTACCCGAACGCGCGCATCAAGACGCTGGTGCTCGTCTTCTTCGTCAAGATCCCCGCCTGGGTCTACCTCGGCGGCTGGTTCGTCTACCAGCTCGTCGAGGGGCACGCCGGCCTCACCTCGGCAGCGGCGAACGGCGGGGGCGTCGCATTCTTCGCGCACATCGGCGGGTTCGCCTTCGGCGCCCTCGTCACACTGGCCCTGCTCAACGCCGGGCGGGTCGTGCCGCAGAGCACGTCGCAACGCGCCGCCCTGGCGCCGGTCTGATGGAAACGCAGCTCGCCGAAGACACCACCGATCGCGACGTGACCATCCGCGTCGCGAAGGCGACCGCCGCCGCACTCGCCGTCGGTGCGCTCGCCTTCGGCATCTGGCAGGTGCGGAGCGTCCTGATCCTCCTGCTCCTGGCGGTCACGCTCGCGGCTGCGATCCGCCCCGGTGTCGAATGGCTCCGCCGGCACCGCGTCCCCGAGTCGGTCGCGATCCTGCTCCACTTCGCCGTCGTCGGCGGAGCGATCGGGCTCCTCGTCTGGCTCGCGGTACCGCCGGCGCTCCACCAGATCGGGCACGCCCTCGGCACGCCTCACGCGCATACGACCGGCACCCGAGACGTCGTGCTCACCTGGCTCCAACAGCACCTCCGCCAGCTCCCCACCGGGGCGCAGCTCCTCCACCCGGTCGCGACGTACGGCCACAAGGCGGGCGAGGCGGTCGTGGCGGTCTTCTTCACGCTCGCCGCCACCTGGTACTGCGTCTCGGAGCGCAACGCGATCATCAGGCTGCTCACGGCGCTCGCACCGGAGTCGAAGCGCGACAAGGCCCGGGAGACCTACCTGGCGATCGACAACCGCCTCGGCGCCTACACGCGGCTTCGCTTCCTGATGGTCTTCGCGGTCGGAGCGGTGCTCTCGGCCGGCTTCTACGTCATCGGCCTCAACTACTGGCTGCTCGCCGGGGCATTCGTCGGCCTGATCGAGATCGTGCCGATCATCGGCCCGATCGTCGGCTCGATCCTCGTCCTCGGTGTCGGCCTCCCGCAGTCCCTGCACATCGCCGCGCTCTCCCTGCTCTGGCTCGTGGCCGTCCGCGAGTTCCAGAGCTACGTCGTCAACCCGCGCATCGGGCGGACCGTCGGGCTCTCGCCGCTCGTCACGCTCCTCTCGGTCGCAGTCGTGGGAGTCTTGTTCGGCGGGCTGGCGGTTATCCTCGCGGTCCCGTTTACCTCGGCGGTTGCGACGCTCATAGACGTCCTCGTGCTCGGTCACGAGCCACCCACTGGACAACCTCGCCGCTCGCTCCGGCTCCGACGCTCCGGATGAAGCATTCCAACTACCACGGCGCGGATCGGCCGCCGCGGCCCGTGTTGTTCGTCAACCCGAAGTCCGGCGGCGGCAAGGCGACGCGCGCGGGCCTTGCCGAGCGGGCGCGCGAGCTCGGCATCGACGTGATCGTCCTGCGCCCGGACGACGACCTCGCCGCGCTCGTCGACGACGCGGTGGCGCGCGGCGCGGACGCGCTCGGCGCCGCCGGCGGCGACGGGTCGCTCGCCGTCGTGGCCGCAGCCGCGCTCGCGCACGACCTGCCGTTCGTCTGCGTGCCGGCCGGGACCCGCAACCACTTCGCGCTCGACGTCGGTGTCGACCGCGGCGATCTCGTCGGCTCGCTCGACGCCTTCACCGACGGCGTCGAGCGCCGGATCGATGTCGCGGAGGTGAACGGCCGCCTCTTCCTCAACAACGTGTCGCTCGGGATCTACGGCGACGCCGTTCGGCAGCCGGCCTACCGTGACGCCAAAGCGCGAACGCTGCTGGAGACGGCTGCGCAGGTACTCGGACCAAGCGCGCGGGCAGCCAACCTGGAGCTCGTCGACGACCGCGGCCGCGCCCATCGCGACCCGGCCGTCGTGCTCGTGTCGAACAACCCCTACTCCTTCGACCCGCCGCGTGCGCCGGGCACCCGCCCTGCACTCGACAGCGGGCAGCTCGGCGTCGTCGTGCTCGACCGGCCGGCTCCCGGCCAGACCTCCGCGCGAACATGGACTGCGAAACAGCTCGAGGTGATCGCCACCGCTCCCGTCCACGCCGGCATCGACGGCGAGGCAATCGACCTCGACTCCCCGCTCCGGTTCGTTATCCGGCCCGCCGCGCTCCGCGTGCGGATACCCCGGCCTTAACTCATGCTCTTTGGACGACCGGCGGAATGCTCGCGTTCGTCATGCTGATCGCCATCCGCTGTATCGGCAGGACCGCTCGAGCTCGACCACAGCATGTCCGAGGCGATGTATCACCTGGAGACGCCGCTGCTCACCCATGTCGCGCTCGTCTTCAACTGGCTCGGGCGAGGGCTCGGCCGTGCCATCGCGCTCGCGCCCGCTGGCGCAGAGCCGGCGATCGCGGAGTCGCGCAGCTCGGCGTCGACGTGTAGCTCAGGAACGCCCGCGCGGCCTTCTCAGCGCGCTGCCCGTGACCGCTCGAATCGGGGCCGGATCGAGGCGCGCCGCCGCCGCGCATACGACTGACCTCGCGACGGGGGCGCCGATGCACCGAGCCGTAGGTCATCCGCCCCCTTCGCTATGAAGAGCGGGTGACCGCACTAGAGTCGGCCGCCGCGGCCAGGGAGACCGGTCGCTCCAAGGTCGATGTCACGATCTCGATCCAGACGATCCTTCTGGTTGCGACCGTGGCCGCCGTCGCGTGGGCACTGGCGTCGATTGCGAAGGTCCTGCTCGTAGTCTTCGTCTCCGTCTTCAGCACCGCCGTCCTCTTGCCAGTGGTGACTTGGATGGAGCGGCGGTTCGGCTGGAGCCGGCGGCTGTGCTCCACGTTGCTCGTCCTGGCGATCGTGATCGTCATCGCCGTCGTCGCGCTGCTGGTGGTGCAGGCGATCAGCGGCGCGGTGCGCGGGCTCAGCGGCGACCTGCCGCAGGTCGTTGACAAGGCCAGGCACAGCGGTCTGGGCAACTTCATCAACGGCGGGAGTGACTCGCTCGACACGTTGCGAAAACACGCGAGCGAGATCACGGGCGGGGTGGGCAAGGCGGCGGGCGGCGCCGCCCATCTCGGAGTCTCGGCCTTCGCAGCGGTCGCGCTCGTCTTCTCGGTCGTCTTCCTGACTCTTTTCGGGCTGATCGACGCCCCGCGCTGGCTGGACGGGATCGGGAGCCTGCTCTATCGGGACAAGCGGGAGCGCGTTCTCTCGGTCACGGATCGGATCATCCAAACGACCTCGCGCTACATGCTCGGCAACCTCGCCATCTCCCTGATTTGCGGGACGGTCTACGGCGTCACCGCGGTGATCCTCGGCCTTCCGTACCCGCTCGCCCTAGCGGTGATCGCGGGGATCCTCGACCTCGTCCCTAGCATCGGGGCCACGCTCGCCGGGGTCATCATCGGGATCGTCGCGCTCTCGGTCAGTCTCGAGGCCTTGATCGTCTTCGTGATCGTGATCGTGGTCTACCAGCAGATCGAGAACTACATCCTGCAGCCGACGATCATCGGAAGGGCGGCACAGGTCTCCGGCTTCACCGTGCTCGCCAGTGTCCTGGCTTTCGGGGCACTCTTCGGGTTGATCGGGGCGATCATCGGCGTGCCAATTGCAGCCGGGCTCCAGATCGTCGTGGAAGAGCTCACCGCCGGCAGAAGAGCGCGCATCGCCGCCGCAGACGCTGCGAAGCAGCAGCAGACGGCCTAGCGATCAGTCCGTCAGCACGCGCAGGGCCGGCCCAGCATCACCCCATTGGCATGACGAAGTCTCCTCCCAGCGGTGCTAAAGCGGGCTCAGGCGCCAACCACAAACCCGGGAGGAGGCACGTCATGCCGAACGCCACGCCGGTAGAGCTCGAGCTACGGAGCGACTTCGCCAAACTGAAGGACGAGGTCGAGGAGGCGGAACGGACGATCATCGAGGCGGCCGGGGAAGATCAGGCCGGGGTAGATGCCAAGGTCGACGAGGTGCGCCGGAGCGCCGACGCGCGTGCAGCCAAGCTACGCGACAAGCCGAAAGAGGCCGATCGGCCCGAGAGCCACTGGGAACAGGTACGGAGCGATTGGGACCAACACGTCCAGCACACGCGAGCACACATCGATGCCAAGAAGGCTGCGCTCGATGCGAGCGACGCCGAAGATGCCGCCGAATGGGCCGAGGTCGATGCGGAAGACGCGATCAACTTCGCGGCGTCCGCGATCACGGAAGCCGAATATGCGCTCCTCGACGCTGTCCGGGCGAGGAAGAGGGCGGACGCCCTAGCAGGATCCGCCTAGAATTCGGCCCCGGGTACATCGGGCAGACCGTCGGGCTCTCGCCACTCGTGACCCTCCTCTACCGGGAGGCGCTGTCCATCGATTGGCGCTCGCCGAACTGAAGCGTTGCGCAGGGAGCCAGTTCGACCCGGCCGTCGTCGATGCATTCCTGGCGCTGCAAGGCGACCACTCAGCACCGCTGGCCGGCTGATCCGCGGACCCGGGATGGCCGAAGCCCGCCGGCCGTACGGTCGGCGGGCTTCGGCGAGCACATGCGGCGCGGATCAGGACGCGTGGACCTTCTCCTTCACCTTTCCCACGCGCTCGTCGACGCCGGCGTGGAACTCGGCCTTGCGCTTCTCGCGCACTACGCGTCGTGCTTCGCGCGCTGCGGCGTCGGCGGCCTCCTCGGCCGCCTCGAGCTCGCTCATCACCTTGGCGACCGGCTGGCGGGTCACCTCGCCGCCCAGCATGTCCATCTCGGCGTCGATGACCTCGACCACCGGCTCCTCGACGCTTGCGATCAGGGCGGTCGATTCCGGCGGAATCGCCGTGCCGAGAACGGTCAGCGCCTCATCGGAGGTCACTGTGCGATCGATGTCGAACGCGCCGCCCACCATCGCGCCGGCACCCCACCCGAGAAGGACCCCGACCGGGCCGCCCAGAACGCCGATCAGCATCCCGATCAGCGAGCCGCTCGCAGTCCCGAGGGGGCCAACGTTGTCGGTGCTCTCCAGGATGCGCAGCTCGTCCGCTGCAGTACGTTCCACGACCGCCGCCGACTCGAGGCCGAGGCGACCTTCGGCATCGCACTCCTTGAGGACGCTCAGCGCCTGGTAGGCCTTGCTCGGCTCCGTGAACCGAACGACCACCACGTTTTCCAGAGCCATTGAATACTCCTTTCGGTTGAACATCTCTGACGACTGCAGCCTGCCGCGCGTCGATGCCAAGCCGATGCCACACCGCTTGGTGTCGCTGCCACCCAGGCCGTTGGCAGCGCATGTCGCCGGCGCGGCAGTCGCATGGCAGCCCCAGCCGCCAGAGTCCGACACCAACGAATGAAGCTGGAGACGATGACGAAGGCGGCCACCGAGCAAGAGCGCGAGACCAAGGGGTCGGCGCGTACGTCAGGTGAGTCGTTTCTCGCGCATCCGGCCCGTGCACTTTGGGCAGGCGGCGTGATGCTCGCGATCGTCGTGCTGATCGCCATCCTCGTACCGGCAGGGCCATTCGAACTCGACCGCCGCTGGTCCGAGGCGATGCATCACCTCGAGGCGCCGCTGCTCACCCATCTCGCGCTCGTCTTCAACTGGCTCGGGCGCGGAGTCGGCCGTGCTATTGCGCTCGCGCTCGTCGGACTGCTCCTCCTTCGGCGGCGTCGCTGGCTCGCCCTCGTCGCGTTCGCCGTTGCCGAGAGCCTGGCTCCGCTGCTCTCGGCGCTCCTGAAGGTGCTGGTCGATCGTGCCCGCCCGCCCGACGGGCTCGTCCACCCCGTCGGCGCCTCCTTCCCTTCCGGCCACACCACCTACGCAGGCGCGACCTGCGTCGCGCTCGTCCTGCTCTTTACCGCACCCGGCTCGCACCGCAGATGGTGGTGGGCGCTCGCCGGCCTCGGTGTTGTCGCCATGGCCTGGAGTCGCACGTACCTACAAGTCCACTGGCTCACGGACGCCGTTGCCGGCGCTCTTCTCGGCAGCGGCGTCTCGCTCCTCGTGTTCGCCATCGCACAGCAGTACCTACATGCAGTTGGTGGGCCCAACTTGCGCGCTCGAGCGCCGGCCTGGCCGGGGTCGCACCAAGGTCGCACCGAGACGCAAAGAGCGAGAAGACGCGGCTAGTCGACCCAGGCGAATGGCACCACTACGCAGAAGCCCGCATGCGACCCCTCCTCACGTTCATGGTAAGGAGGGGGGTCGACGGTTCGAGTCCGTCAGAGGGCTCTGGAAAGCCGCTGCTAATCGGCTGGTTCTGTGTCGTGCGCGTTGGTCAGCGAGAGGACGCTCGCCCAGCCGAGCGGTGCACGCGTCTCCGGAGCCGGCTAGCTTGCCTCCGGGCTGGGGGTGAACAGCTTCCAGTGCCCCTCGGAGACGACTTCGACGGTGCCGTCGACCACTTTGATGGCGGTCTCGTCGTCGATCGCATACGCCGGACCCGATATCCCGGCCGCCCATTGTTCTGCGTTTGCCATGGAATGGTCCGGCATAGCCTCGTGATCCAGGTGCGGAAACATCGCGAAATCGACCAATCCCAGCGCTCTGTCGCCGCCGGTGGTGGGCGGACTCCCATAGACGAACTCCTCCCCGACGTTCGGGGCCATTACCAAGCTCCCGGCGCTCACTCCCACCCAGACCGTTTCGCGCAGTGACGGGAAGAGGTCCGTCAGCCCCGACTGGTGTATCCAGTAGCACAGATACAGGGGATCGCCACCTCCGACCAGTAGGGCGTCCGTCTTCTCGACCACAGCGGTCCAGTGCGCTTTTCGATGCTGGGCAGCGCGGTGAGCTCCGCACTCCCAAAGACTTCCAACCTAATTCACACAAGGGGCTGGCGGCTCGTCCGCTGATCAGCTGCCATGCACTGCCGGCACCGCCGGGGAAGGCATAGATCGCGGTCGGAATGCAGAGGGCGTTGGACGCGGCAATCGGTTTGCCCAGGAGGTCGACCAGCGCGTCGTGGATGCTTGGATTCTTGATGCCGGCGGAAGTGAGAAGAAGCTTCATCCCTGCCTTCTGGAGTCGTTACTGCGGCGAACGTTCTAGCCGCTTACGGATCCGTACGCGCTAGAGACCGGCAAACCACCGAAATCACCGGCTGCGGCCAGATCCACCCTCACTTCTTCGGGGTCATTCCCGAACACCACTGGCCAAGTCATAGTCGCCGCTAATTCGTCAGGACGGAGGAGGGCTCGGTCCGGCGGACGGGGAGGGTGAAGCGGAAGGTGGTGCCACGGCCGACCTCGCTCTCGACCCAGAGCCGGCCACCGTGGAGCTCGACGAGCTTGCGGGAGAGCGGCAGCCCGAGGCCCGTTCCCTCGACCCTCTTGCCGTCGGCGCTCTGCTCGAACTCTTCGAAGATCCTCTCGAGATCGCCCGCGGGGATCCCCGGCCCCGCGTCTGCGACGGCGATCTCGACGTGACCGTCGTCCGCGCAGGCGGAGATGTCGACCCGCCCTCCGGCAGGCGTGAACTTGACCGCGTTCGAGACGAGGTTGAAGACGACCTGGCGGACGCGGCGCTCATCGGCGGTCACCGTGATCTCCTCCGGCTCCGACGTCAGGGCGAGGTCGATGCCACCGCGGCTTGCCCGCTCCGCGTGCATGGAGACCGCGCTCCTGAGGACGTCGGGGATCGCGACCGGCGAGAGCTCGAGCTCCATCCGGCCGGCCTCGATCTTCGCGAGGTCGAGCACGTCGTTGATCAGCGAGTGCAGGTGCTCTCCCGCCTGGAGCACGTCGTTGACGTAGGTGAGCTGCCGTTCGTTCAGCTTGCCGAACATCTGCTCCTGCAGCACTTCGCTGAAGCCGATGATCGCGTTCAGCGGCGTCCGCAGCTCGTGCGACATCGTGGCCAGGAAGTCCGACTTGTGCCGGCTCGCCGTCTCCAGCTCCTGATACAGGCGCTGCAGCTCGTCGCTCATCCGGTTCACGTCCGCGGCGAGCTGCACCGATCTCGTCCCGGTTCGGCACCTCCACATGCCCCGAGAAGTCGCCGGCCGCGATCGCGGCCAGCCGCCTCTGCGTCTTCTGCAGCGGTACGACGACCGAGTCGGAGAGGAGCAGGCCGAGCGCGAGAGCGAGGAGGAGGCTACCCGCGCCCGCACCGATCAGGAGGTCCCGCGAGCGGCTGTACGAGCGCCGGTCGGCCGCGACGAGCGCGTCCGCGCGGGCCTGGGTCTTCCTGGTGAGGACGGCGAGGCTTCGCCGCGAACGAAGCCGCCCACTTGTCGGCACGGATGTCGACGGATAGAACGGGACGCCTGTGGATATCCGGAGGCAGCGCGACGGTAGAGAAGAGCGAGTGGGTCGTTGTGGAGCTGAGGCGGGATGCACGGACGAGTCTGTAACCGGTGGCGGGGCCCCCGCCCAACCGAACATCGACGCCCTTGAGCTTCCGCGACAGCGACGGAGCGACGGCGTCGAGGGTGAGCGGCAGGTGCGGCGGGCAAGTAGTCGGATTGTCGATGGGCAATGCGCGCTCCACTCCGGCGCCCGCGTCGAGGCAGAGCCGGGTGAACTCCCCGCCGATCTGCTGATCCTCAGCCGAGAGGTACCCGCGCTGGTACGAGGCGGGATCGAAATTCCGGAGGTCCGGTTCGTCTGATCGCGATGGCCTCTCGTTGGAGCCCGGGCCGAGGCGGTAGTCGAGCAACTGCTAGAGCTGCGTCGCGTCCGTCAGGAGGAGCTGCTCGTAGACACCTTGCTGCTGCAGCCTCCTCAGCTCCGTGCCGCGGGAGTTCGACTGGCCGAGCGCGACGAGACCGAGGACGGCGACGAGGGCGAGCAGCGCGGCGACGGCGAGCGTGCCGAAGAGCTGCTTCGCCCGGATCGGCAGTGGAACGCGTGCGACCGCTCGTACCAGCGCAGCCCACCCAAAGGTGCGTCCTGCCGCGCGCGACGTCAACCGTTTCCGGCGCGGCCTCTACGGAAGGGGTGCTCTCTCTCGCCATGGCTCGCGTCTACGGTCGCAAGCTGGTCACGCCAGGTGCCTCCGGACCTGGTCCGGGAACTCGCGGACGCGGATCGGCTTCTCGAGGTAGCCGTCGAAGCCGTCGGCGAGAAACCGCTCGCGGTCGCCCTTCATCGTCGAGGAGGTGAGTGCGACGACGCGGGATCGCGGACACGCGTTCGTCCTCCCTCAGCTTCTGCAGCACCTCGGTCCCCTTCATGTCGGGCATGCGGATGTCCATCAGGATCAGGTCGGGGTGGTGTTCGACGGCGAGGGAGAGCCCCTCGCCGCCGCCCGCGGCTTCGAGCGTGCGGAACCCTGCGAACTCGAGAACGTCGCGCGCGAGCTTCCGGTTCTGCTCGTTGTCGTCGACGATGAGGATCAACTCATGGGCCATGGCGATGCCTCCTCCTCGACGAGGACGCTACGCCCTTCGGTCTCGCCGCGACAGCGTGCCTGCCCACGACCGCGATCGTGCTGGCCTCCTCCGACGCGGAGGCCTACCCTCTCCACGTGTTCTCCGACTTCGACCGGGAGCGCCGGCGGATCGAGGAGGCCTTGCACGACGGCGTGCAACAGGATCTCGCCGCGACCGTGGTGGCGGTCGAGCTCGCACGGGAGCTCCTCGACTCCGACCCGGCCGCTGCGCGCAGTGTGCTCGAGGAGTTGGCTCCGCAGGTCGAGGCGGCGCTCGAGCGAGTGCGGGCGCTCGCCGGGACGGTCTATCCGTCGATCCTCCCCGCGCGCGGGCTGACCGATGCCCTCCGCTCGCTCGATGTCGAGACCGCAGACCTGGAGCGGTATCCGCTCGAGATCGAGGAGGCGGTCTACTTCTCGTGTCGGGCCCTGCGGAGCAGCGCGGCGCGGGCTCGCGTGTGGAGCGAGGGTGCCACTCTTCGCCTCGAGCTCGTCGGCGTCACCGCCGTCAACGGCGACGAGCTTTCGCACGCGCGCGAGCGAATCGCTGCGGTCGGCGGTCAGCTCGACCTTTCAGCCGACCGTGTCTCCGCGGCAGTTCCAGTCAGGTAGAAGAGCACCGCCTTCACGCGCTTGTGGACCGTGGTCTCCCAGGCGAGACCGAGCTTGAGGAAGATTGCGTGGATCACCTTCTCGACGGTGCGTTCGCTCAGGCGCAGCGCCTCCGCGATCGCTGCGTTGTTCTTCCCCTCCGCCATCTCCCGGAGGACGTCGCGCTCTCGCGGCGTCAGCTCGTCGAGGGGCGATTGCTCGCGCCGCGTCTTTTCGGCGACGAGCGCCTCGACCACCTTCGGATCGACGACCGATCCGCCATCCGCGACAGCCCGGATCGCCGCGACGAGCTGGCCGACGTCGTGGACGCGCTCCTTGAGGAGATATGCGCGGCGCTCCGTCCCTGCCTCGAAGAGCGCAAGCGCGTAGGCGGGCTCCAGGTACTGGCTGAGTACGACCACGCCGACGTCCGGATGCTCGTCGCGTAACCGGTCTGAAGCCTGAATCCCTTCGTCGAGGTTGCCCGGCGGCATGCGGATGTCGGTGACGACGACATCGGGCCGCTCGGCCTCGACCGCGGCGAGCAGCGAGTGGAGGTCCTCGCAGACGGCCGCAACCTCGAGGTCGGGGTTCGTCTCGAGCAGTCGCCTCATCCCCTCGCGCAAGAGGTAGTGGTCCTCGGCCAGCACGAGCCGCGTCGACGGGATGGGAGCGTCCTGCGCGCGTCGAGCGAATCCGTCCGGAGCGGCGATCCCGGCCGGCAGCTCGAGTGCCGGATCCTGGATCAAGATCCCTTTCTGCAGTCGCTGCAGCGCCGGGCTCGGCTCGATCCCGAGCTCCTCGACGAGGACTTCCCGTGCCTGCTGGTACGCCTCGAGCGCCTCTGCCTGCCGGTCGGCGCGGTAGAGGGCCAGCATCAGCTGGCCGCGGAGTCGCTCCCGCAAAGGGTGTTCACCGACCAGCACCTGCAGCTCACCCAGCACCTCCTCGTGACGACCGAGCGCGAGCTCGTAGTCGATTCGGTCCATCAGCGCCGTCAGCCGCAGCTCGTCGAGCTGGGCCACCTGGTCACGCCCGTGCGACTCGAGCAGGAGCCCGGCGAGGGTGGGGCCGCGCCAGAGCGCCAGCGCTTCGCGCAGGAGCTCGGCAGCCGCTTCGAGCTCGCCCGCCGAGGCGCGCTCGCGGGCCGCGGCAAGGAGGTGTTGTAGGCGCGTGGTGTCGAGGCGCTCGGCATCGACCTCGATGCGGTAGCCGCCGTCCACGGTCGTGATCGGGTCGCGGCCGTTCCGTGTCAGCGCCTTCCGCAGCTGCGAGACGTAGCCGTTGACGGCCTTCCGCGCCGTCGGCGGCGGCGACTCGCCCCAAAGCTCGTCGATCAGCCGCTCGCGTGCGACGAGCTCGTTCGCATGCAGGAGCAGGATCGCCAGGACGAGCCGCTCCTTCAGCCTGCCCAGCGGGACCGGCTCGCCCTCGTCGACCACCTCGAGTGGCCCGAGGATCCGGTACTCCACCGGCGGGTTTTACCGCTTCCCAAGCCAAAACGGAAGCAGCTGGAGCGCGGTCTGTTTATCCGACTGCTCCTGCCGTCTTACCGGAGGCAGGCACGGTCGGGCCATGGCTCGTTCGCACGGAGGGTGGATCAGCGGCCGTCACGCGGCGGGGGAGCCACGGCATCGACAACAGGAGGAGGGATGACATGAAGAAGGCTCTTGCCATCACAGCCGTCGTGGCCGTGAGCGTGCTTGCCGCGCTGGCTGCGATCAACGGCTCGGCTCACGCCACCTACGCAGGAAAATCGAACGGGCGGCTCGCCTTCGGCATCAACATCAACGGCAACACCGACGTCTACTCGGTGCGGCCAGACGGACAGGATCTGCAGCGGCTGACCACCGATCCGGGCTTCGACGCCTGCGCCGCCTACTCGGCCGACGGCGAGCGAATCGCCTACTGCTCGGGCGAGGGCGGCGGCCCCGTCCAGGTGTGGACGATGAAGCAGGACGGCTCGGACAAACAGCAGGTCACGCACATGAACGTCACCGCGATCTTCCCCGACTTCTCGCCCGACGGGAGCAAGATCGTCTTCTGCGCCGGCGCAACGACCTTCGGCCGCGACATCTACGTCGTCAACAGCGACGGCAGCGATCTCACCAGGCTGACGAGCGGCGTCGGCAACAACGTCTACCCCGCCTTCTCGCCGAACGGCCGCAAGATCGTCTTCACCAGCAACCGCACCGGCACCTCGCAGGTCTGGCTGATGAACGCCGACGGCTCGAATCAGACGCAGCTCACCTTCGACTCGCAGCCGAAGGACCAGGTACCCGACTGGAGCCCTCACGGCAACAAGATCGCCTACCTCGCCGACACGCACGGCATCGCCGACATGGGCAGCAGCTGGGGCGACATCTGGGTGATGAACGCCAACGGCACCCACCAGCATCAGATCACCCACGATGCGACGTACTACGGCACCGCCTGGTCACCCGACGGGCGCCGCATCGCCACGTTGGACTTCCCGAGCCGCACCATCTACACGCTCGACGCCAAGGACGGCAGCGACGCGGTAGCAGTCCATCCCGGCGGCCTCCAGTTCGTCCCCGGCTGGCAGCCCCTTGGCAGCGACAACCAAGACGAAGACGAGAACGACGGCTAACACAGACAGGACTCGGAACGAAATGCTCGAGAGGGGCGGCACCGCGGCCGCCCCTCTCACGAGAGAGGAGCGGGATCCGGGCGGGCGTTTCGAGCGTACTGCTGGGGTGTGTCGATCTCGCCCGGCGCGATGGCGCTCAGATCCGAGAGCCGCGTAACGATCGCCGACAGCGTCCCAGAAGTGTGGGCGTACGTCTGTGACCTCGGACGCTGGGCGGAGTGGGCGCCGACGGTTCGCGAATGTTGGGTTGGCGGAGGTGCTCCGCTTCAGCCCGGCTCGCTGGTGGAGCAGCACGCTAAGGGGCTATTCGGGTCCACTCGCTACCGAGCCCAGAACGTGACCGCGGTCGAGGCGCCCCGCCGCATCGCGTTCGCCGGACCGATGGGCACGTCCGCGGCACGCTGGGGAATGGAGCTCGAGCCGTTGGACGAGGGGCGGACCGACGCCATGATGTGGGTCGAGGTCGACCGCAAGAGCATCATGCGCGCGATCCCCGGCCCCGTGCTCAAGGGCAGGATCCAGCGCGTAATGGATCACGAGATGGCGGCGATCAAGGCTGCGGTCGAGTCCACTACGCCGTGATCGGCGCCGCGGTCGCCGCGGTTGCCCTCGCTCGCGGCCCCGTGGTCGAGAGCGTGAGGCAACGCAGCGCGATCATCTCGTTCCGCACGACGGTGGCCGACCGTGCCTTCGTCGTCCTCCGGAACGGTGCCCGCCTCGCCGCCGGCACCGGTGTCGACCACGTCGTCAAGTTGACCCGTCTGAAGCCGGGGATGCACTACAGGTACACGGTCGAGACAGACTCCGGGGTCGTCGCGGAGGGCAGGTTCCGCGCCGCGCCGGCGCGAGCCGCCAGGTTCACCTTCGCCGTCGTGGGCGACTTCGGCAGCGGGACGCGAGACGAGATGGCCGTCGCCTCGATGATCGAGTCCTGGCACCCGAACTTCGTGCTCACCGTGGGCGACAACGCCTACCCGCTCGGCGCGCCTGAGCTGCTCGATCGCGACATCTTCGGTCCGTACGCGGCCGTCATGCGCGAGTCGGCCTGGTTCCCTGCGCTCGGCAATCACGACGTCAAGGCGAACGGCGGGAAGCCGGAGCTCGAGGCGTTCCATTCGCTCGGCAACGAGCGCTGGTACCGCTTCACGTGGGGGAACGCGGCCGTCGTCGTGCTGGACTCCGACTCCTCGGTCGGACCCGACTCGCCACAGTTGCGTTTCGCCCGTAGGGCGCTGGCGCTCGAATCCTGCTTCCGCTTTGCCGCCTGGCATCACCCGCCCTGGGAGCCCCCGGGACGCCCCCTCAGTCCAGGTCTCCGCCGCAACATCGTCCCGCTGGTCGAGAAGGACGGGGTTCAGGTGGTCTTCGTCGGCCACCTCCATGCGTACGCCCGAAGCCGTCCCCGCCACGGGGTGGTGTATGTGGCCGTCGGCACGGGCGGAGCCCCGCTGGACAATGACGCCCGCAAACTGACGATTCCGCCCGCCCGCATCGTCCAAGGCCACTTCGGCGCGCTAAGGGTGGACGTGGCGCCTCGCGAGGCGCGCTTCAGCTACGAGACCGTCGACGGCCGAGTGCGCGACGACTTCAGCGTGACGTGCCGTCGAAACCGAGGAGACACCGTGAGCCAGATCGACAGCACGCGAGAGCATCTAATCGAGACCTACCGCAAGAAGGCGAAGCACTACGACATCACGTCCCGGCTCTACCCAGTGCCCGGCTACCCCCAGCGGGCCCAGCGCCTCCGGGCCGTACGCGCACTCGGGCTTCGTCCAGGTGACAGCGTGGTCGACGTCGCCTGCGGCACCGGCCTGAACTTCTCGCTGATCGAGCAAGCGATCGGTCCCAAGGGCCGGATCGTCGGCGTCGACCTGACCGACGCGATGCTCGCCCAGGCCCAGCATCGGATCGAGACCAACGGCTGGGGCAACATCAGCCTCGTGCAAGCCGACGCGGCCGAGTTCGACTTCCCGACCGAGGTCGACGCGATCCTGTCCACATACGCCCTCTCGCATGTGCCTGAATGCGGAGCCGTCATCGCCCACGGCGCTGCCGCCCTTTCCCGCGGCGGGCGCTGGGTCGTGCTCGATCTCAAGGTTCCCGACGACACACCCCGCTGGCTGGCGCGGCTCGGAATCGCAGTTGGACGGCGCTTCGGCTCCATAGACGAGTGGATCGAGCGCCGTCCGTGGGAGGCGGTTCACGCGGCCATGCAGGATGAGCTGGCCGATCTGTCCTGGACACGAGTTGTTCTTCGGGACCGCATTCCTCGCTGTGGGGTCCCGCGGCTCTAGACCCACGGGCCATGGCTAGAGAAGCGGTTGCTGGTCAATCCGGCGGCGGACGTCTCGCGTACTTCGGCACAAGACTCCTGTGACAGTGCGCAACTACGAGGAAGTCGATCGCCGGATCGCACATGCGTTCTGGTTGCGAGCGCCGGGTCGTGGAGAGATCCGTCCGGTCGGTCTCCCCGAACCGGGCCCGGCCGACGTTGTCGTACGCACAGTACGGTCGGGCATCAGCCGTGGCACCGAGACCCTCGTGTTCCGCGGCCGCGTGCCGCCGGACCAGCGCGCGAGGATGCGGGCGCCGTTCCAGGAGGGGGACTTCCCGGGGCCGGTCAAGTACGGCTACCTGAACGTCGGCGCCGTGGAGGAAGGGCCGGCCGACCTGCGCGGCCGTACCGTGTTCTGCCTCTACCCGCACCAGACCGTCTACGTAGTACCTGCCAGCGCGGTATCGGTCGTGCCCGAGGGCGTCCCGGCCGCCCGCGCCGTGCTCGCGGGCACGGTCGAGACCGCAATCAACGCGCTGTGGGACGCCGCCCCTGCCGTGGGCGACCGGGTAGCGGTCGTGGGCGGCGGGATGGTGGGCTGCTGCGTCGCCCGGCTGCTGCAGCGGTATCCCGCCGTGCACGTGACGCTCGTGGACGTCGATCCCGGCCGCGCCGACGTCGCCGCCGCCCTCGACGTCGACTTCGCCCTGCCGGAAGACGCCCCCGGCGATCTCGACCTGGTCGTGCACACGAGTGCGACGTCCGCGGGCCTCCAACGCTCGCTGGACCTGCTCGCCGCCGAGGGCACCGTCATCGATCTCAGCTGGTATGGCGACACCGAGGTTCGCCTCTCGCTCGGAGGGGCATTCCACGCCCGCCGCCTCGCCATCCGCTCGAGCCAGGTCGGCGCCCTCTCCCCGGTCCGCGCCTCGCGCCGGACGTTCGCCGAACGTCTAGCGCTCGCCCTCGAGCTGCTGCGCGACCCCGCCTTCGACGCCTTGCTCACGGGCGAGTCGCGCTTCGCCGAGTTGCCCGAGGTGATGGCCCGCCTCGCCGCGGGAACCCTGCCGGCGCTCTGTCACACACTCACCTATGGCGAGGGGTAGGACGGCGTGTTCGGCGTGACCGTCCGCGATCACATGATGATCGCCCACAGTCTGCGCGGCGAGACCTTCGGGCCGGCCCAGAGGCTCCACGGCGCGACGTACGTCGTCGACGCCACGTTCAGGCGCGCGGACCTCGACGCCGACGGCGTCGTCGTCGACATCGGCCGAGCGACCGAGGAGCTGCACGCGGTCCTCTCGGAGCTCAGCTATCGAAATCTCGACGACGAGCCGGCACTCGCCGGCATGAACACCACCTCGGAGGCACTCGCCCGGCTGATCGCGGATCGGCTCGCAGAGCGGGCGCATGCCGGTGCCCTCGGCGATGCCGCGCGGAAGCTCGACGGGCTCGTCGTCACGCTGCACGAGTCCCACGTCGCCTCGGCGACGTACGAGCGAGCGTTGTGATCTCCGCCGTGCACATCGTTGTCCCCGCAGGGTTCGACGACCCGGCGCGGCCGAGCGGGGGCAACGCCTACGATCGCCGGGTGTGCCGCGGCCTCGCCGCGGCCGGCTGGACGGTGCACGTACACGAAATCCCGGGGTCGTGGCCGTGGCCCGATGCGCCGTCGTACGCCGCGCTCGCCGATGCCCTGTACCGGATCCCCGATCGCGCTCTCGTCCTGGTCGACGGGCTGGTCGCTTCGCCTGCTCCCGAGGTGCTCGTGCCGGAGAGCAGCCGCATGCGGCTGGTCGCGCTCGTGCACATGCCGCTGGGCGAAGGCAAGGCGGATGACGCCGTCCGCGAGCGGGAGAGGGCGGTGCTCTCGGCCGCCGTGTCCGTCGTCACCACCAGCGCGTGGGCCCGACGAGTCCTCGTCCAGCGCTACTCGTTGCCGGGCGACCGTGTCCAGGTCGCCGAGCCCGGCGTCGACTCCGCCGAGCTCGCGACCGGCACGGCAACCGCCGGGGCGCTGCTCTCGGTGGCGGCGGTCATCCCTGACAAGGGACACGACGTGCTGCTCGACGCGCTCGCGCCGCTGACCGGCCTTCGCTGGCAGTGCCTGTGCGTCGGCAGCCTCGAGCGCGACCCGATGTTCGTCGAGCGTCTGCGTCGCCGTGTTGCCGCCGGGGGGATGGACGATCGGGTTCGTTTCTCCGGCCCGCAGGCAGGAGCCGAGCTCGCCGGCAGCTACGGCGCTGCGGATGTGCTGGTGCTGCCGTCGCGCGCGGAGACGTATGGGATGGTCGTCGCCGAGGCGCTGGCACGCGGGCTCCCGGTCGTCGCCGCAGACGTCGGCGGAGTGCCTGAGGCTCTCGGCCACGGCGCCGACGATACTCGGCCGGGCCTGCTGGTTCCGCCCGACGACCCTGCAGCACTCCGTGACGCGCTGCGAGGCTGGCTCGAGGACGCCGACCTTCGCTTGCGGTTGCGCCGCGCGGCTCGGGAGCGGCGCGAGTCGCTCGCCGGCTGGTCGACGACGACCTCTGCCGTGGCAGACGTCCTCGAAAGGGCGGCGTGACCACCGCCGAAGCGATCCGCGTCAGCCCCGAGTGGCTCGACCTGCGCGAACGCGCGGACGCCATGGCCCGCTCGCAAGACCTCGCCCGGCACATCCGCCGCCTCACGTCCGGCGGTCCCCTCGTCGTGCACGACCTCGCCTGCGGCAGCGGCTCGATGGGCCGCTGGCTCGCTCCGCTGTTGCCCGGGCCGCAGCACTGGATCCTCCACGATCTCGACCCGGACCTGCTGACGCTCGCCGAGACCGAAGTCCCCGGCCCTGCCGCCGACGGAGCCGACATCACCGTCGAGACAAGGCTCTCCGATGTCACCCGGCTCGGCCGGGACGAGCTCGCCGGCGCGAGTGTGGTCACGGCGTCGGCGCTGCTCGACCTGCTGACCGCGGACGAACTGAACGCGCTGATGCGTGCGTGCGCCGGAGCCGGGTGCCCGGCGCTGCTCACGCTCTCCGTCACCGGCCGCGTCCGGCTGCTCCCGGCTGATCCGCTCGACGCGAGAGTCGCGGCTTCGTTCGACGAGCACCAGCGCCGCGTGACGCCCCGCGGGCGCCTGCTCGGCCCGGATGCGGTGGAAGCAGCTGTCGAGGGCTTCCGGCGGCTGGGAGCCGAGGTCGTCGTCAGACCGAGCCCATGGCGGCTCGGAGCCACGGAATGCGACCTCGCAGTCGAGTGGCTCACCGGCTGGGTGGACGCAGCGTGCGAGCAGGAGCCCGCGCTGGCCCTCGATGCCGATCTCTACCGACGCCGCCGTCTGAGAGAGGCGGCAGCCGGCGCGCTCGCCGTCACCGTTGGCCATGCCGACCTCCTGGTGCTGCCATGAGAAGCGTCCGTCGGTGGGCCAGCCCAGCGGTCGCGTTCGCGTTGCTCGCGGTCGTGATCTGGCGTCTCGGCACCGGCCCGTTCCTTGCTGGCCTCAGCGCGGTCGATGGCCGTGCTCTTCTGGCTGCGGCGGCCATCTTCTTCGTCACCACCGTCTGCTCTGCGTGGCGATGGACGATCGTCTCCCGCGGCCTTGGTGTCCGCCTCTCCCTGCCTGCAGCCGTCGCCGCCTACTACCGGGCGGTGTTCCTCAACCTCGTGCTTCCGGCCGGTGTCGCCGGCGACGTCCATCGTGGTGTCAGCCACGGCCGTGAGGTGCACGACGTCGGCCGTGGCCTGAGGGCCGTCGTCTGGGAGCGCGGCGCCGGCCAGGTGGTGCAGGTCGTGCTGACGATCGCCGTCCTCCTGGTATTGCCGTCGCCTCTGCGCTCGTCCATGCCGTTCGTCGCGGTCGCAGCGGCCGCGGTCGCTCTCGGGCTCGTCCTCGTAGGCCGGATGAGAGTGAGAGGCGGACGTTCCAGGTGGGCGCGGGTCTGGAACGCGGTGGTGGCCGACGTCCGAAACGGCGTGCTGCGGCGGAACGCGCTGCCGGCGGTCGTATTCGCCTCGGCCCTGGTGTTCGTCGGCCACGCGGCCACGTTCCTCGTCGCCGCGCGGGCGGCAGGCGTCACCGGGCCGCTCTCCCGGCTCTTGCCGCTCGCGTTGATCGCGATGCTGGCAATGGTGCTGCCGAGCATCGGCGGCTGGGGACCGCGCGAGGGCGTCACCGCATGGGTGTTCGCCGCGGCGGGCCTGGGCGCGGATCGTGGCGCCGCGACCGCCGTCGCCTACGGAGTCCTGGTGCTCGCCGCCAGCCTGCCCGGCGCGATAGTGCTCATCGTGGGGTGGTTTCCCCGCCGCCGTGTCTCGAGGACTCGGTCGCGCAGGCGGGTCGTCTTCCGGCCGGAAGGAGCCGCGGATGCGTGAGCGGCCCTACACGCTTCTCTCTTGCTGCGTGTCGATCGACGGCTACATCGGCAAGGCGGCTTCGCGTCTGTTCCTCTCCAACGACGCCGACTTCGACCGGGTCGATGCCGTCCGCGCCTCCTGCGACGCGATCCTGATCGGGGCGACGACGGTACGGACCGACAACCCCCGGCTCCTCGTGCGGTCGGGTGCTCGCCGTGAGGAACGGGCCGCCCGCGGCCTCCCGGAGTCGCCCATGAAGGTAACGGTGACGCGACGCGCCGAGCTCGACGCACGCGCCGACTTCTTCGAGGTCGGGGACGCCGAAAAGATCGTCTACTGCGCGAGCCCGTGGGTGGCAGACGCGCGGGATCGACTGGGGCCGGTCGCCACCGTCGTCGACGCCGGCGACAACGTCGAGATGCGCACGCTCACCACGGACCTGGCAGCGCGAGGCGTCGACCGGTTGATGGTCGAAGGCGGAGGCACTGTCCATACGCAGTTCCTCACGGAGGACATTGTCGACGAGCTGCAGCTGACTGTCGCTCCGGTCTTCGTCGGCGACTCCGAGGCGCCCAGGTTCGTGCGTGACGGCATCTTCCCCTGGAACCCCGCCCGTCGGGCAGAGCTCGTCGACGTGCACAAGCTCGGCGACGTGGTTCTCCTGCGGTATGCCCTCTCGTCACGGTTCCAGGAGGCTGCGCGAGGCAGCCGATGTTGACGCGCCTCCCGGCGGCGAGGATCCGCACCCAGGTCGAGCTGCCCCTGCGGTTCGCAAACGGATTTGCGGTGAATGCTCGAGTCTTCACCTTCGACCGGCTCGTCGACGACCGCGAGCACCTCGCCTTCGCCCTCGGCGATCGCACCGTCCCCCATCCCGCAGACGAACGCCGCGTCCCGTTGATTCGCCCGCACAGCGAGTGCCTCACCGGAGACGTATTCGGGAGCGAGCGGTGCGACTGCGGGCCGCAGTTGCGCGAGGCGGTCGAGCGCATCGCCGCGGCCGGCGGCTACCTCCTCTACCTGCGGCAGGAAGGTCGGGGCATCGGGCTCTACTCGAAGCTCGATGCGTACGGGCTGCAGGACGCCGGTGTCGACACGTACGAGGCCAACGTCGCGCTCGGCCACGGCGAGGACGAGCGCAGCTACGTCGCCGCGGCGCAGATGCTGCACGCCCTCGGCGTGTCCCGAGTCGCACTCCTCAGCAACAACCCCGACAAGGCTCGGCAGCTTCGCTCCTGCGGCGTGACCGTCGTCGAGCAGGTGCCGACGGGCGTGTATGTGTCAGCCGCGAACCTCCGCTATCTGGAGACGAAAGCGCGCCGGGGACGCCACACGCTCGACCTCCCGTCGACGGACCCGGGCGCGGCGGCTCTGCCGTAGGAACGGCAAGGACGGCCGCCTCAGTGGTCGTAGGCGTTGAAGAACTTGTCCCGAAAGTCACTCATCAGCCAGACCGGGGCCGTCGAGCTCGGCAGCATGCCATTCGTCCAGCCCCAGCTGGAGAGCCTGCTGATCACCTTCGGATCGTGCGCGACGATCGTGATCGGCACCTCGCGACTCGCAGGCTCGGCGACCCTCGAGGGCTGATGGTCGCCCAGCACGATGAGCACGGTGTTCTTGTTGCCGTAGTGCTCGACGAACGAATACAGAGCGCGCAGGGCGTACTTGATCGACCGCGCGTACCCCTGCTGGGTGTCGCTTAGGCCGGTCCGGTCGATCGGTCGGCGGTTGAAGATCGATCCGTTGCCGAGCCTGTTCCAGGAGATGAGCGGTGGAATGCGAGTCCACGGCGTGTGACTCGACGTGAGGTCGATCTCCGAGAAGACGGGTCGGCGGTTTCGCTTCGCCAGCTCGAGCTTCTGTAGCGCCTGGAGGGCGTACTGGTCCGGCATTGGGGAGAAGCCGAATCTCGGGCCGCGGTACCCGAGGTTGTCGCGGTCCCAGATCTTCTCGTAGTGGTAGAAGGAGTGCGCCTCCGGCCAGGAGCCGTGCGTCGCGGGCACGTCGGCGACCGTCCTCCACCCGGCGCGCCGGAAGGCGGCCGTGAGTGTCAAACGTTTGCTGGCAATCAGCTCGGAATAGCGCGCAGGGGTATCGACCCAGACTCCCGACTGCAATGTGGAGTGGGCGAGCCAGCTGCCTCCGCCGTACGTCGACGAGGTGAGCCAGCCGCTACGGGAGGAGAAGCCGTCGGCCTGGAGCTGTTTGGTGCCGGCGCCGACGACCTCGTCGATGCCCGGCGAGAACGACGTTCCCTGGACAGCCATCTGTCCATAGCTTTCGACGAACACGAGCAGGACGTCCTTGCCGCGCAGTCCCTTGAGTAGCCGGCCGGGGGCTGTGTCGAGGTAGGGGTCCTTGCGGGCGATCAGGACCCTGAAGCGAGCCTGGTCGCGGAGGTCGTTCTGCACGGCGTGCACCTCGCTGACGGCAAGACGCGTCGCGCTCGTCGACGCGATCCCGGCCCCGGAGACCTCTGCACTCAGCACCCAACAGAGCACCCACACCGCGGTGAGAACGCCCACCGCACGCAGCGAGCCTCGGCGGTGACGGCCCGCAACCCGAGTCAACCGGCCCACGGCCAGCGCCGGGATGACGAGCGCCGTGAGACCGATCAGGGTTGCCGCTGCGACCGCGAGATCGGCGTCCCGGCTGCCGAAGGTGTCGCGCACCGTCCCGACCCCGATCGAGAGGTAGCTCCAGTCCTCGACCGGGTTGAAGGGCCGGTCGAACGCGATGAAGAAGCCGAGGTCGAGGATCTTGATCAGCACCAGCACGCCGAGCAGAGGCCCGATCAGCCACGGCACGACGCGCCGGGCGCGGGCCGGCAGGGCAAGGGCAAGGCCGACAACGACAAGTCCCTCCAGCGGGAGCCGCACGAAGGCGCCCGCGGTGAGCAGCGAGGGCCGGATCGGAGCCACGAGAGCGGCCCACACGATCGCCAGAGCGACGACGGTGAGAACCGCGGTCTCGACCGGGTGCCGGGCACGGGACGTACCGAGAGTGGACGGCGCATCGTGCCGGTGCCGCCACAGCCACCAGACACTGTGCCCGAACGACTCGACGAGCATGGCGAGAGCGACGGCAAGCAGGACGCTGCTCACCCACGACGGCGCAACCCCCGAAGCCGCGATCACCAGCGCGACTCCCTGGGACGCCGTCACCGTCTTGTTCCACTCGCGTCGCGGCAGGGGCGCCCGCAGCCACGGGAGCACCCACCCCGCTGCGAGGAACGCGTAGCGCGCGAGGCCGATCGCCAGCACCCAGGCGCCTACCGAGGGAGCGACCTCCACGCTGAGCACGAGGATCAGGAACGCGTCGACCTCGCCGTCCAGCTTGGCGCCGAGCGCCGATTCCGTCGCCGTGCGCCGCGCGATCCATCCGTCGACGAAGTCGAGCACGAGGGCAACGGACGCGAGCGTCACCAGCGTCGCCACCGCCACCTGGCGCTCGAACGAGGCCGCGGTCAGAGCGGCGACGCCCACCACGAGTGTCCCGCGGAGCAGGGTGACCCAGCCAGCCGGGCCGAGCCTCGCCGACGGATCGCGCCAAAGCGCACGCGCGAGCGCCAGGTTCAAGGTCAGGCCGCTGGCGAGACCGACGAGCCAGCCGGCGCCGCCGAGCCCGACCGTCCGCGCAAGCACGGCCAGGAGCAACAGCGTGCCGCAGAGCCCGGCGAGCGGGCCGAGCTGGGCGCCCAGCCCGGCCAGCGGGCGCCGCGCAGCCCGCACCGTCGCTCCGCCTTGGACCATCCGGAGTGAAGTACGCTCGATGTCGTGCGCTGGTTTGTCCGCGGCGCCTGCGAGAAGTCGAAGTCGTTGCGCAAGTCGCCGAGGTCATGAGGCAGGACGAGCGTCGTCCGTTCGTCGAGGCGCTGCAGCATGCGCGTGAGGCGGCCTACTCTCCCGGCGAGTACGTTGAGCAGGAGAGCTTCATGCGGGCGAGCGAGATCCTGTCCCTTGCCGAGCGCGCCCGCATCGTCGCCGGCGCTTCCGTCCTCGACTTGTGCTGCGGAGTCGCCGGGCCGGGACGGTTCCTGACTCGAGAGCTTGACTGCAGCTACATCGGCGTCGACTCGAGTCCGAGCGCCGTCGGTATCGCGCGTGAGCGTGCTCGCGGCCTGCCTTGCCGCTTCGTGGTCGCGCAGGTCCCTCCGCTCCCGCCCGGTACCTTCGATGCGGTGCTTCTGCTCGAGACGATGCTCGCCTTCAGTGACAAGAAGCCGCTGGTGGAGGCGATCTCCCGTGCGCTCTCACCCCACGGACGGTTCGCGTTCACGGTGGAGGAGGGCACGCCGCTGACCGACTCGGAGCGCACGCGCATGCCAGACGCCGACACGGTCTGGCTCACGCCGCTCGACGAGATGCAGGCGCTACTCGAACGCGCCTGTCTGGTCGTTCGCTGGCAGGAAGACTGGAGCCGTTCGCACCGCGCGGTGGCCGAGTCGCTGACCGACGCGTTCACGGCAGACGCCCCGGCGATCGCGTCGCAGATCGGACGCCGGGCGCTCGACGAGCTCTTGACCGCCCACCGCCTGTGGACCGAGTGGCTCGCGTCCGGCCGCGTTCGCAAGATCGCGATGGTTGCCGAGCGGCCGGCGGAAGGACGAGTGAGGGCCGCGCGACCTGCCCGATTACGGGTGAGTTCTGCCGGGCCGTAAGGACGTGCGGCTTAGCCCGTGAAGCGGAGCTCGTACCGGCTGATCTTTCCGTCTCGCACGGTGAGCTCGACACGCCGGACGCGCTCGTAGGCGAGCTCGCCGGTCTCCTTCACGCGGTAGACCTGCGTGACCTCGCAGTCAAGCCGACCGTCTCCGTGATCGATCCAGTCGCCTTCGGCGAACTCGAAGTCGAAGGCCTCCGCGGCCGAGCCCCAGAGCCGCCACGTCTTCAGCTCGTCGACTCCCTGCAGCGTGCGCTGCGGGGTAACCCATTCCACGTCCGAAGCGACCAGCTCGAGCACACCTTCGCTGTCTCCCGTCCTGACCGCTGTCTCGAGTGCCGTGCGAAATCGAGCGGCGACTTCAAGGTCATCGGTGCCCACGCCCACAAGAGTAGCCGCGACCGTGTTTGACTTGTCCGTGTGGCAAACGGCCGGCACGAACCATGACACGCCCGCGCTGGATGGCCCTCTGCTTCGCCCTCGGATCGACCTGTTTCCTCGTGGGCCCGTTCCCGGGCTACGTGCAACTGGTAGGCGGCTCGGCCGACGCGGTGACGTTCTTCGTCGGCTCGATCTTGTTCACCGCCGGCGGGGCGTTGCAGAGCTGGCTCGCCTGGCCCGAACGCCGTACCCCGGACGGTGGGCGCGCCTCCTGGTGGGCCGCGATCATCCAGTCGGCGGGAACGCTCTTCTTCAACGTCACGACCTACCAGGCCCTTCACACCGCCGTGACGAGCTCGACGTACGACAAGCTCGTCTGGCGGCCCGACTGGCGCGGCTCGATCTGCTTCCTCGTCTCCGGCGCGATCGCCTACCGCGCCTCAAAACGCCGGCGCTGGCACGGATGGCTGCCGGTGCGCGGGGGCGTCGGCTGGTGGCAGCCGGGAGTCAACCTGCTCGGCTGCATCTTCTTCGGCATCTCCGCCGTCGCCGGCTACGTCGTTCCCTCCACCGGCTCGATGATCGACCTGGCCGCTGCCAACTGGAACACGTCCCTCGGCGCGGCCTGCTTCCTCGCCTGCGCGCTCGACACGCTTCACACCGACAGGGTCTCGAAGATGCCGATACGCCGTCGCCTCCGCACGCTCGAGCACGAGTTGGAGAGCGACCTCCAGCACGGCCCCCTCGCGTAAGAAGTCCCTAAGAATCGACCCGCGGCGCCAACTGTTCGGTCGTTCATGCGTCTTCTGTTCTTCGCGTGAGTACTGCCTCGACCACGGACGAGGGGAAGCCGATCGACGCCGCGATGATGCGCAAGGCGTCGCGTCGTCGCGTGCGCCCCGGGTGGGCATGGTTTGCCGGCGGTGACGGCTTCGTCCTTCGGAACGTGCCCAGCGAGGCGAGCTTCCTCAACGGGCTCGGCATGTGGGTCGCGGGAATGGCCGTAGTCAGCGGATTCGGGATGACCGTCGCCGCCAGTCAGTGGTGGAGCACGTCGATTGTGAGCGTCCTGTGGGTGCTCCCGCTCTGGGCCGTCCTCTACTGCCTGATCGAGCGCCTCGTCCTGAAGAGCTTCGGCACGAGCTGGGAGTGGAACCTCGTGCTCACGGTCCCGCGCCTCGTGCTCTCGCTCGCGATCGCGCTCGTGATCGGGTTGCCGATGGCGCAGGTGATCTACAGCGGGTCGATCAACGACGAGCTCAGCAAGACGACGACGGCGCGGATCCACGAGGCGACGAACGCGATCACGCGCACCTACGACGCGAAGGTCGCTGCTGCGCAGAAGGAGATCGCGACCGCGCAGGCCAAGCAGGCGAGCCTCCAGAAGCAGGTCACGAACAGCCGCTTCCTCGCCGACTGCGAGGCCGGCCTCCAGACCTGCTCACAAACCCACAAGCTCGGCCGCGGCCCCTACTACAGGCGCGACGCCCGCCGGGCGGCCGCCGCCGCGGCGGAGCTCAAGCGCGCGCGTCCGCAGCTCGCCGCGACGATCGCCGCCGACGAGCAGAAGATCACCGCCTGGCGCGCCGCCGAGAGCAGCCAGATTACAAACCGGGTCGCCACGATCAAGGCCGACCGCGACTTCCTCGCTCGCCAGGCGGCGCTCGACCGCGTCGAGCAGGCGAGCCCGTCCGTGAAGAAGTACGTCGAGTTCTTCCTCGCCTTCCTGATCGCGATCGACCTCGTCGCGCTCATCCTCAAGCTCACCCATCTCTTCAGCACTGGCGGCGCCTACGAGCGGAGTGCAGCCGCGCTGCGGGCGAACGACCTCGTCGAGGTGCACCGCCTCCAGGAGCGCGCCAACGTCCTCACGCGCCGGATCACGCTCGAGTCGCACGCTCAGCAGGATGCCGACGAGCTCAGGATTCGAGGCGAGATCTCACGCGAGGCTGGGTTCGAGAGCGACGAGCTCGGGCTGGACGAGGGCCTGAGCCGCCGCGCGTCGCTCGGCGGCCCCGCCACCGCCGCGCCGCTCGGCGACTGACGAACCGGCAATCTCGGGTTCGAGTGCACCGCGCTCGTCGAAGTCGCTGCTAGTCAGCCTGTTTGGACGCCGCCGGCTTCCGCGTGCCTGCCGAGGTTGTAGGTCGCAGCGGCGACAAGCCCGAGAACCACGCTTGGAACAAGGTTAAGGCCGGTAGACAAGGGTCGCCCCGACCGCGGCCACGTGTGCGCGCCGAAGCCGACGAGCGCTGCGCTGAGTGCGACCTCCTGGACCCCGAGCCCGCCGGGCGTGATCGGGATCGAGCCGAGTGCGCGCGAAAGCGACCAGGCGGCGAACGCCTCGATAACGTCGACCTCGGACCGTGTGATCCCGAACGCACGAAGCGATACGACGAGCACGACGAACACTGTGAGCTGATTGGCGAGCGTCGCCACCGTAAGGGCCGCCCAACGGTGCCGCAGAAGGTCGATGGCCTCACTCCGAAACCGGACCAGATCGGCCCCCGACCACGTCGCTGGGCCTTTGTGGGCGATTGCGTCTAGGCGCGTCCCGACGCCCGCCGCCGAGTCGCCCAGCCTCTGCGCCAGCCGCGGGCTTCACAGAATCGCGGCGAACACGCCGGCCAGCATCGCAACAATCACGACACCGGTCAGCGCGACCGTACGCAACGTCGGGTCGTGGCCGCCATCGAGTGAGAGCGCCGCGATCGCGATGACTGGAAAGCCGAATGTCGCGAACTGACTCCAGAGCGTCGTCACGCTGACCGCAAGGACGACCGGCCGGCCCTGGAAGCCCCAGTTCCTGAGCATTCCGTACTGGGTAGCGACGTTGACGGCGGTGCCTCCTGGGACGATCTGGGACAAGGCGCTTCCGGCGAGATCCATCCGCAGAGCGCCTAGAAATCCGAGACCGGGAAGAACCGTCAACCAAGGGGGCGCGTCGCTGAGGATGAACAGGGCCGACGCGGCCACGAGTACGAAGATCCACCGCCAGGAGAGCGCGCTGACGACCGCCCATACCTGCCCGTAATCGGCGATCTTCGGCAGGAGGTAGACGAACACGAGCACGACGACGACGCCGGCCGCGACCTCGAGGATGTGGCGCCGGCGGAACCGCTCCTTCCCCGGCCGGGAGGCGACTGCCGCCACGGCTATCGCCTCCCTCGCGATTGCGCTGCCGGCGCTGGCGAGCAGGAATCGCTAGTGGCCGGTGCCGTAACCGCCACCGACCTTGTCGCAAGCCGAAGGGACCGCGGACCTGGCGCCGACGAAGCGGAGTGATGCGCGGCAGAACACGTACCGTCCGTCGTCCGTCTCGCCGGGGCGCTAGGACGTCGGACGATCCGCGGATCGTCCGAGTGGAATTCGCAGCGGATCGGGTGCTGAAAGGTCGGATGATCGTGGACGCTCGGCTGCGTGTTTCGATGGGATCCAGTCGTGGCGCGACCGCCGCTTGCGTAACTTGACAGTTACGTAAGTCTCTTGTTACACAGAGACATGCACGCGTTCCAGGCCCTGGCCGACCCAACACGCCGCGAGATCGTCGAGCTGCTCGTAACGGGCGAGCGCAACGCAGGCGAGATCGCGTCGCACTTCCACGTCAGCCGGCCCGCGGTCTCACGTCATCTGCGCGTGCTGCGCGAGCACGGGCTCGTACGGGCGACCCGAGTGCGCCAGCAGCGGATCTACGCACTCGATCCGGGTCCGCTCCGGGAGCTCGACGACTGGCTTGAGCGCTACCGCAGCTTTTGGACAACGAAGCTCGACGCCCTCGACGTCGAGCTGCGCCGCACACGAAAGGAGAAACGATGACGCAACAGACCCTCGGCACGCTGAGCCGGGACGGCTCCGTGGACACGGTGCACCTGGAACGACACTACGACGCAAGCCCAGAAGAGATCTGGGCGATCCTCGTCGAGCCCCCGCACGTGAGGAACTGGCTCGCAGAGATGACGATCGAGCCCCGCGTCGGCGGCAGGGTCGCGTTCGACTGGGGCGACGCCGACCAGGACGAGGGCGTGATCCGCGTCTTCGAGCCGCCGCGCCTGTTCGAGTACACCTGGACGCGCAACGGCGAGTCGGTGATCCGGTTCGAGTTGCGCCCCGACGGCGACGGCACGCTACTCACGCTCGACCATCGCTGCACCTCGGTCGAGCAGGCGATCGGGGTCGGGGCGGGCTGGCACTCGCACCTCGATGCGATCGAGGCGCTAGTCGCCGGATCGCCGACGACGCGGGAGGTCTGGACGGCGCGCTACCGCGAGCTTCGCCCAGCCTATGTCGATCAGGCGGAGGCGCTCGGTTAGATCACGAGCTGCGGGCCTCCGCTCCGGTTCGCGGCCGGAGCGGAGGCCCGCAGCTTCGCGAGGCCCTCAGCGCCTCGACGGCGGCGATTCCTGTGATACGCCCGTCGTGAATCCGCCCGGCCTCGTGCGCGGCGCTCCGTTGTCAGAGGCGGCTTCGGCCGCCGCGACGTCCGTGGCGGCCGTCGGGATGAGCAGCCGTCCACCGAAGACGACAGCGGCGAGCGCGAACCACGCCCAGCCGAGCGCGAGACCGCCGATGACGTCCGACAGCCAGTGCAGGTCGAGGAGCACGCGGCTGGCCGCTACGGCGACCGCGAGCCCGACCGCCGCAGCAATGACGACGTGTCGCGCCGACCGCCGACGGAGCCAGCGGCCGACGACCAGAGCCGCCGCTGCGTAGAAGGCCGCCGCGGTGGCGGAGTGGCCGCTCGGAAACGAAGGCCCGAGCTGCGCCGCGGCGGGAACGAGGGTCGGGCGGACGCGACCCACGAGATCCTTGACTCCGTGCTGGGCGAGCTCCATGCCCACCAGGACGACTGCCAGGAAGAGGAAGGTCCAACGGTTCCGCGTGCGCACGAAGTCGAGCAGGGCGAGCAGGATCGCCAACACGACGACGACCTGGATGCTGCCGAGGTCGGTGATCGCATGCAGGCCTGTCGTCGACGGGCCGCTCCGGTGGTCGAAGCCCCAGGCGGCCACCGAGTTGTCGACGTGCTGAATGAGCGGAACGCGGCGCACGACGACGGCGAGGACGCCGAGCACGAGCCCGCCGAGAACGGTGACCAAGAGGGCGAGCGTCAGCAGGAGCCCGCTCGCGACCTCGCGGTCGAGTCGCCGGGCCAGAAGCCGCCGCGGACCGGGGTGCGGCTTCACCGTCTGGCTGAGCGAACGTGCGACCTCAACGCTCGGCCGCTCCGGCGTCGAGCCGGAGCGCGCGTACCAGCGGGCGGCGAGGAACGCGACAAGCCCGGCGACGAGCGCTGCGGTCAGATCGGCAACGAGGGGCATCTAAGGCGAAGTGTGGAGACGGCCGTGTGCCGGCGCACCCCGATGTTTCCGAACCAGACAAACCAGAAACCGTGTCTTGCGCCCGCTCCCCTCTCGAACGGGTCCCCGCCCAATGTCGACACAAACCCTCAGCAACACCCGCAGCTCTGCTCCTGTGCGCGCCCATCCCGGCACGAACCGGGCGGCGCTTGACTTCCCGGTCCTCGACAAGGAGCCGGGACTGCTCGGGCGACGCCTGGCGATACTGCCGGGCGAGGGCCATCCGGTGTGGACGTATCTGCTCGGCATCCTGTTCGCAGTCGTCGCGATTGCGTCGCTGTCGATCGTCGCCGGACTCGTCGTCACACGGGTGCTGCTCCACGTCCACGGCGTCGCAGCGGACGACGAGCGCTTCGTCGGCTTTCTCGCGCGTCATCGCTCGAGCGGTCTGACGGATGCCTCGCTCGTCGGCTCGATCATGGCGGGCGGGATCGTGCTGCCGATCGTCGCCGCAGTCGGAGCGCTGATCGCAGTCGTCGCAAGGCATTGGCGACTCGCCGGCTTCCTGCTCTTCGCGCTCGCCGTCGAGTCGGCCTCGTATCGAACGACGACGCTCGTGGTCCACCGTCACCGGCCGGAGGTGCATCGGCTCGAGCAGCTGCCCGTGGACGCCAGCTATCCCTCGGGTCACACCGCAGCGTCGATCGCCGTCTACTGCGGGCTCGCGCTCCTGCTGACCTCGCGGATCACGAATCGCACGGCGCGGGTCGCGACCTGGATCGTCGCAGTCCTGATCCCAGTGTTCGTCGCGTTCTCCCGCATGTATCGCGGGATGCACCACCCACTCGACATCGCAGGCGGCGTGGTCGTCGGGATCGCCGCCGTGTCCGCGCTCCTTCTGGTCACGCGGGCTTCCGGGGACGCCGCGAGATGACGAAGGTCGCGGTGGTCGCGCACGCGGGCAAGTCCTTCGGCGGCGGCTTGCCGGAGCTGCGGCGCGAGCTGGAGCGCAGGGGGGTCACAGATCCGATGTGGGCCGAAGTGGCGAAAAGCAAGTTCGCGCCGAAGCAGGTGAAGCGTGCGCTCGCCGACGGCGCCGAGCTGCTCTTCGTCTGGGGCGGCGACGGAATGGTCCAGCGCTCGATCGACGCGCTGGCGGGCTCGGAGACGCCGCTCGCGATCCTGCCCGCCGGCACCGCCAACCTGCTCGCGACGAACCTCGGGATCCCGCAGGACGTTCGTCACGCAGTCGCAATCGGCCTCGACGGAGAACGGCGCAAGCTCGACGTCGGCCGGTTCAACGGCGAGAGGTTCGCCGTCATGGCCGGCGCCGGCTTCGACGCGGCGATGATCGAGCAGGCCGACGGTAAGCTCAAGGATCGGCTCGGACGCGTCGCCTATGTCTGGAGCGGTTCCCAGAACCTCCGGGCCAAGCCGTTCAAGGCGAAGATCGAGGTCGACGGGGCACCCTGGTACGCCGGAGCTGCCAGCTGCATCCTCTTCGGCAACGTCGGCCGCCTCTTCGGCGGTATCGAGGTGTTCGAGCACGCCCGGCCGGACGACGGCCGGCTCGAGCTCGGCGTGGTCAACGCCGACGGTGTCGCCGACTGGATGCGAACCCTGGCGCGCACGGCCGCCGGGCATCCGGAGCGGTCGCCGCTCGTCCAGGCGACGACGGCGAAGAAGATCAAGGTCAAGCTGAATCGCAAGGTTCTTTACGAGGTGGACGGAGGCGATCGCGAGAAGGTCCGCTCCTTCACCGTCAAGGTGCAGGCCGCCGCGATCACGATCTGCCTGCCGAGAGAGGAGTGTGGACATGTCAACGGTTCAGCCTGATTCCACTGCGCCTCTGCGCACCGCGCGCTCGTGGAGCGAGGAGTTCGTCCACAGCAGAGCCTTCGAGATCCTGTCGCGCGCCGGGTTCGTCACGCGGGCCCTCGTCTACGGGATCATCGGCGTCCTCGCCTTCGACCTGGCCGTCGGGCACGGGGGCAAGATCACCAACCAGCAGGGTGCGCTCCGGACGGTCGAGCAGCAGCCCTTCGGTCACCTCCTGCTCGCGGTTCTGGCGATCGGACTCGGCGGCTACGCGGTCTGGCGCCTGTTCCGGGCCGTCCTCGGCCACGGAGCCGAGGGAGCCGACCGCGGGATCGAGCGCCTCGGGGCGTTCGCGAGCGGCATCGTCTACGCGGCGATGTGCGCGATCGCCGTCCAGATCCTCACCGGCCCGGGCACGTCGGGCAGCGGTGCGAAGAAGACCGCGAGCGACGTCTTCGGCTGGCCCGCGGGTCGCTGGCTGGTCGGCCTCGCCGGGCTCGTGCTCGCGGGCGTGGCGATCTTCCAGTTCATCCGCGGCGTCCGCCAGAAGTTCCTCGACGACTCGAAGACCGAGCAGATCCCGCGTGGCCTGATGCCCTGGTTCAAGGCCCTCGGGACGAGCGGCCACGTGGCGCGGGCGGTCGTGTTCGGGCTCGTCGCCGTGTTCCTGATCAAGGCCGCATACGACTACAAGGCGAACGAGGCGATCGGCCTCGACGGCTCTCTGGCCAAGCTCTACAACGGCGCGTACGGCTCATGGCTGCTCGGTGCCGTCGCGCTTGGGCTGATCGCCTTCTCGTGCTTCTCCCTCGTCGAGGCCCGCTACCGGCGCGTCTGAGATCGCTGACACATGGTGGAGGCCAGAGCAGAGCTCGTCCTCGGCCCCATGCTGCGCTACGCCGGCACGGAAAGCGCGACGTTCTGGGTCGAGACGAGCGCACCGTGTCGAGTCGAGATCCTCGGCAACCACACGTCGACGTTCACCGTCGAGGGCCATCACTACGCGCTGCTGCTTGTCGACGACCTGACACCCGCCAGCGTCACGCCGTACGACGTACGACTCGACGGCGAGCTCGTCTGGCCGCCTGACGACGGCCGGCCGCAGCCGGTCGTCCACACTCGGAACAACGAGCCACGCTCGCGACTCGTCTTCGGCTCGTGCCGTGTCGGCGACCCGCAGCCGACGAAGCTCGGGCGCGAGTGGCCGGAGGACGTGAAGGCCCTCGGGGTCGACGCGCTGTGGACCTACTCGAAGCAGCTCCAGCGCGGCGAGCTCGAGTGGCCGGACGCCGTCCTCCTCCTCGGAGACCAGGTGTACGCCGACGAGGTCTCGCCGGAAACGCTCAAGTTCATCGAGCAAAAGCGCGGAACCGACCGCGCGCCCGGAGAGCAGATCGCCGACTTCGAGGAGTACACCAGGCTCTATCGCGAGTCGTGGTCCGAGCCCGACATCCGCTGGCTGCTCTCGACCGTGCCGACCGCGATGATCTTCGACGACCACGACGTCAACGACGACTGGAACATCTCGTGGCTCTGGGTCGAGGAGATGCGTCGGGAGCCATGGTGGGAGGCGCGCGTCACCGGCGCGTTCATGGCCTACTGGATCTACCAGCACCTCGGCAACCTCTCCCCGCCGGAGCTCGAGGCCGACACGACCTTCCCGCAGGTGAAGGGCGAGGAGGACGCCGGGCCGCTCCTGCGGCGCCTCGCCCACACGTGGGATCGCGAGTCGGCCGCCAGCCGCTGGGCGTTCTACCGCGACTTCGGCGACACGCGTCTGCTCGTGCTCGACTCGCGGGCCGCGCGCGTGCTCTCCGACGGCCGTCGGCAGATGATCGACGACGACGAGTGGGACTGGATCGTCGAGCACTCCCGCGGCGCGTTCGACCACGTCGTCATCGCGAGCACGCTGCCGGTGTTCCTGCCCACCGGCATCCACCACCTGCAGGCGTGGAACGAGGCCCTGTGCGCCGGCCGCTGGGGGCGCCTCGCCGCGAACCTGAGCGAGCGACTACGGCGGGCGGTCGACCTCGAGCACTGGGCCGCGTTCAACCGCTCGTTCGAGCAGCTGTGCGAGTGGCTGCGGACGGTCGCGTGCGGGACCGAAGGGGCAGAGCCGCCGGCCACCGTCCTGCTACTCGGCGGTGACGTCCACAGCAGCTCGATCGCTGAGGTCGATCTCGGAACCGGTCGAGCGTGCCGCGTGCACCAGCTCGTCTGCTCGCCGTTCCGCAATCCACTGTCGACGAAGGAGCGGCGTATCGTCCAGGCGACCGGTTCCCGGCTCTCGGAGATGCTTTTCTCACGACTTGCGAGGCTTGCACGCGTCGCGCCGCCGTCGGCCAGCTGGACGCCGACCCGCCGGTCGACCTTCGACAACGGCCTGGGCGAGCTCTGGCTCGACGGCCGCACTGCGTCAGCCGTCATGCGGCGGAGCCCACGCGAGGGCGAGGATCCCGAGGTGCTCGTCGCAGAGCCTCCCGTCGCGCTCGCCGACGGACGTCACGAGCTACCGCGGTCCGCAGCGCCGAGCGTCGCCTCGTAAGCAGGTGGCGTTCGCGGTCGGCAGGAGCGCGCATCAAGCTGGCGCGGGGCTGGCAGGTCTGAGCCTGGGGGTTGCCTCGGCACCCAACCAGCCGGCTCAGATCGCCAGACGCCAGTCCCACCAGCTTGCCAGCTCCGCCGCAGGCCGACCCTACGCCGCCGTCGACAGCCTTCCGAGAGGGCCGCGAGGAGGTGATCCGAATTTGCGGACTTTTTCGTCCGTCGGCCTCTTGCGCGGACTCGTCCGAGGCCATAGGTTCCCTCTCGCGCCGAGCACGGAGCGCAAGTAGGTCGAAGCCGAATCTCGAAGGCGTAAGGCGGAAGCCGAGGGTCAGCGAGAGCGGTGGACGAAAGCGAAATCGACTCGGCGAACGAAAGAGCGCCTCCGGGCGCTCTTTCGTTTTTCCTACAGCGCTAAGCCGCCCAGAGGCTCGAGTGCCGCCGCGCCGGCTTGTGCGGGCGCTTCGCCCGGCGCCGCGGTGACCTCTGCTCCGGTACGGAGCCGCTCGTCCTGCGTACTCTCCCGATTGTCCAGTCGCCGCCGAGGCGATAGGCGCCGGGGCCGCTCAGTATCGGCATGGTCATCGCTTCACCGGTAGGAGCAGACGCCAAACCGCGTCGGCTCGTCCGGATCGGATGATGCGCCAGCGCGGCGCGCCAGAGACGCTCGAACCGTGCCGCAACTGAACCCGATCGAGCGGCGGATGGCGAAGTTCATGCGGAAGCCGCCGTCGGTCCGTACAGCCGCCGGCGTGATCGTGACCGCGACGACCTTGGTTGTGATCGGCGCCGGCATCCTGATCAGGGTGCTCGACTCCCACGAGTACTCGAACATCTGGGTCGGGATGTGGTGGGCACTGCAGACCGTGACGACGGTCGGCTACGGCGACGTCACGCCCAAGCAGCCGATCGGCCGGGCCGTCGGTGCGTTCGTGATGCTCGAGGGGATCGCGTTCCTCGCGATCACCACGGCAGTCATCACCTCGGCGTTCGTCGCCCGCGCCGAGCAGGAGCGGGAAGTGGCCGAGGAGGCCGACGACGCAACGCAGCGCGCGCGTCTCGAGGCCCGGCTGGACGAGTTCGACGGCCGCTTCGACACGCTCGAGGGGATGCTCCGCAACCTGGAGAGGAAGTGAGATGGCTGACGAGCCGACACGCGTGAGCGACACCGATCTCGGCCGCGGCCGGGCGCGGCGGATTCAGGACTGGCTGTTTGGCCGGGCCGACACGTCGCTCGGCCGGCTCGCGCTGCAGTGGTTCCGGGCGTACTTCGCGGCCAGCCGGAACTCCGGCTGCGCGGTGACCGTCTATGCGTCGCTCTCGGTCATTCCGGCGGCGCTCGTGTTCGTCGCCGCCGCACACCCGCTTAACAGCGACGTGAACGTCTTCGCGCAGCGTCTGGTCACACACATGAAGCTGACCGGCACGACGGCGACACTCGTCCAGAACACCTTCGGCACAACCTCGACCAACGCCCTCGCCGCGAGCATCGCCGTGATCATCTCGTTCCTGTTTTGGGGGATCGGGATCGGCCAGATCTACCAGGACGTCTACGCGCGCGCCTGGGGCGTCGAGGTCGGCTCGATCGCCGACCAAGGGCTGTTCGCGGCGTTCTTCTTCCTCCTCGCCGGCGCGATCGCCTTCGCGGTGGTCACGGCGGCGAAGTTCCGCAGCGCCGGCTTGCTCGTCCTGGTGCCGGCCTGGCTGATCGCGTCGACGGCCTTCTGGCTGGTCGTTCCGAGCGCGCTCCTGCACCGGAAGGTCGGGCTGCGCGCCCTGATGCCGGGCGCGCTCCTGGCGTCGCTCCTGATCGGCGGGACGGTCGCGACAGCACCGCTCTTCGTGGCGGCGCCGCTGAACCAGAACGGCAAGGCGTTCGGGTCGTTCGGCGTCGTGCTGACGACGATCGGCTACGCGTTCGTGCTCTTCACGATGACGCTCGTCTGCGCCGTCTTCTCGCCGGTCTGGCGCAGCTGGCGAGAGAGCGAGCGGCTGCTCGACTGAGCCCGGTCAGGTCCGGCCGGCCGCGAGCTTCGCGCTCATCTTGATCGCCTTGACCGCGCCGGTCGCGCCGGCCTGCAGGGTCAGCCCCAGCGCCAGCAGGAAGGCGCCGAGCGCCAGGATGAACACCCTCGGGGAGGCGATCAGCAGGATCCCGATGCGCCCGATCACGTAGGGCGGCGTGCACACGATCGCCCCGAGCGTGCCGCCGATCGCGGCCGCGGTGAGCTTGTCGCGCCGGGAGCCGACGGGCTTGATGCCGACGATCCGCGCCGGGACGGTCACGTAGGTCAGCATCATCACGCCGACCACGATCCCTAGCGAGAGCGTGAACCAAAACCGGCCCCAGCGCGGGACGACGACCGCCGAGATGCCGAGGGCCACGCCGACCGTGAGCCCGAAGCCGAGCACGACTCCAAGGTGCCGCCGCGCGAGCGTGAACGCCGGCCGGATCTGCGGCGTGCCCGGCTCCGAGATCGCGAAGGCGAAGACGGCGTTGAGATAGAAGGCGGCCGCGGTCACCAGCGCGGTCGCGGCGACGAGCAGGACCTCGACGCCGCCATGCCAGGTGTGAAACTCCTTCCCCTCGAACACGTGGGCCTTGAGGTCGAGGAAAGCGAGCCAGATCCACATCGCCGGGAGCACCTGCACGAGCGTCAGCCGCCAGTTCGCGAAGATCAGCCGCACGCCCTGGAAGAGCATCACGACCGCCGCGACCGCGAAGACGAGTGGCGCGAAGATCCGGCGCGAGCGGCTCAGGGCGATGACCGACGTCTCGATCTGAGCCTCATCGCCCTCACGGATCGCGCGAACGAGCGCCCGCCCATGCCTCGCCAGAACTTCGCGACGCGAGAGCGGCGTGTCCGTGGCCGAGGTGTTCACGCCGGCGTTATTCGCGCTTCATCATCGCGAGCGGCTCGCGCTCGAGGTCGACGTATTCCTCGCCGGACAGGTCGACGACCGCCTCCTTGATCGTCCCGCCCGTGAACGCGTATGGGCGCTGGCACGGGATATGGCCGTTGCCGTTCGAGAAGCCGGTGGTCGCCTCGGCGATGCAGGCCATGCCGTTCGTGGTGTGGTTACGACCGGTGAGCAGGGCGGAACGCGTCGGCGAGAACAGCGCTGTCGTGTGCCAGTTCGTGTAGGTGAGGCCATTCTCGGCGAGCCGGTTGATGTTCGGCGTCTCGATCAGGCCGCCCCACGGCTCCATCGCCGAGAAGCCGACGTCGTCGAGGACGATGTAGAGGACGTTCGGCGACCCGGGGGGCGCGACCGGTTGGAGGTACGGCTCCCAGTCCGCTTGCGAGTCGCGGATGTCGACCTCGATCGTGCCGCTGAACCGCTTGCTCACGGCGTGCTCCTCACATTGCGAACTACGAGGTGAGTACGCTGCACCCGCGTTCCTGCGGCCGCATCACCCGGCCCGGATGACGTAGCGAAAGCCGATGTGGCAGGTGGTCGAGTCGACCGTTTCTGCCTGCCGCGCGGCGGGCCGGTAGCGCCGGCAGCATGCGGAACGTCCCGCCCGGCAGCTCGACCATGTTCTTCGTGTTCATGCCGGCATCCGAAGCGTACGCCGCTCGAGATACGGAGTTCCAGGAACCACCGATGCGGAGAAGTTCCGATTCGCCGGCTCGCCGGGCGGACGAAGCTGGCCGTGCACCGACAAGGGAGGAGCCCATGACGAGCGTGAAGGACGCCGCGACGGCATTCCTGTCCAACGAGCGCGTGGCCGTCACGGGCGTGTCGCGTACGCCCAAGACCCACGGGAGCAACAACGTCTACCGGCGTTTGCGCGACCGCGGCTACCGGGTCTTCGCCGTCAACCCGAACGCGCAGGAGGTCGAAGGCGACCGCGCGTACGCGGACCTGAAGTCGATCCCGGGCGGAGTGCAGGCGGTCGTGATCGGCACGCGGCCGGAGATCGCCGAGGAGACGATGCACGAGTGCGCCGAGCTCGGCATCACGCAGGTCTGGCTGCACCGAGGGCCGGGCGCGGGCAGCGTGTCCGAGGCCGCGACCGACTTCGGCCGGAGCCACGGCATCACGGTGATCGACGGGGGCTGCCCGCTGATGTTCGCCCCGACGGCCGACCTCGGCCACAAGGTGATGCGGCACGTCTTCGCCGGGCACGTGCCCAAGGAGGTGTGAGCCGTCGGCTCTCGGCAGCCCGCCGAGGGCGAGATACTGCGCGGATGACGGACGTTGCAGCCGGCTGGCAGGCGCTCGCTGCCGGCCGGTGGGAGGAGGCGCTCGAGCACTTCCGGGGCGGCGAGGACGATCCCGAGGCGCTGGAGGGGGTCGGCCTCGCGAACTGGTGGCTCGACGACGCCGACGCGACGCTCGGCGCCCGCGAGCGCGCGTTCCGCCTCTACCGCGAGGCAGGCGACCCGCTCGGCGCGGCGCGCGTCGCCTCCGCGCTCGCGTGGGACTCGCTCCTCTTCGGCGGCCGCGCGGCCGTCGCGCAGGGTTGGCTCGAGCGCGCTCGACGGCTGCTCGCGAACGAGCCTGTCTCGGCCGAGCACGGCTGGCTCGCCGTCCGAGAAGCCGAGGTCGCGCTGCAGACCGGCACGCCCGAAGCCGCTCGTGAGGCGGCACGCCGGGCGGTCGAGCTCGGCGAGCAGGTGGACAGCGAGGACGTGCAGGTCGCCGGGCGCTCGCTCGAGGGGCTCGCGCTCGTCCAGGCGGGCGAGATCGGCGAAGGCATGCGGAGGCTCGACGAGTCGGCTGCCGCGGCCACGGCCGGCGAAGTCGGCGACCTGATGTGGATCTCGAAGGTCTGCTGCAACCTGATCGCCGCCTGCGAGCGGGTCGGCGACGTCGAGCGCGCGACGCAGTGGTGCGACGAGGTGAAGGAGTTCGCGCAGCGGTGGGAGCTGCGCACGCTCTTCAACGTGTGCCGCACGCAGTACGCGTCGGTGCTGCTCCAGCAGGGGACGTGGGACGAGGCCGAGCGGGAGCTGACCGCGGCGATCGACGTGCTCGGCCGCGGCCGGCGCGCGGCCCTCGTCGACGGGATCGCGCGGCTCGGCGAGCTGCGGCGGCGGCAGGGCCGCCTCGACGAGGCGCGGTCGCTGTTCGCTCAGTCGGAGCTGAACTCGATCTCGCGGATCGGCGCGGTCGAGCTGGCGCTCTGCGAGGACGACACCGGCGGCGCGCTCGCGCTGGCACAGCGGCTCGAGCGCTCGACGGACGAGCAGCGGCGCCTGTCGCGGGTCGATGTCCTGCTCCTGCTCGCACGTGCGGCGGCGGCGGCCGGTGAGCTCGGCGTCGCGGCAAGGGCGGCGCAGGAGCTCGAAGGCGTGGCCGGTGTCGTCGGCACCACCGGCGCGCGCGCCGCGTCCGCGCGAGCGGCGGGGATCGTCGCGCTCGCGGAGGGCCGGCGCGAGGACGCGAAGCTTCGGTTCGAGGACGCGGTCGACCTCTACGGCCACGCTCCCGCTCCGTACGAGCGCGCCCACTCCCGGCTCGACCTCGCGCGAACGCTCCGGGCGCTCGGCGAGCGCGACGCCGCCGCCGCTGAGGCCGCGGAAGCACGCGCCGCATTCGAGGAGCTCTGCGCCGAGCACGACGCGGCCGCTGCCGACGGCCTCTTCGCGCGGCCGCAGGCGGACGGACCGCTCACACGCCGGGAGCTCGAGGTGATCGCGCTCGTCGCGGCAGGCCAAAGCAACCGCGAGATCGCCGAGCGGCTCGTCGTCAGCGAGCACACCGTCCACCGCCACGTCGCGAACATCCTGCGCAAGCTCGGCGAGCCGACCCGCGCCGCGGCGGCGGCGCGCGCCACACGCGACGGCCTGGTCTGACCTGCCCGACCGGGCCATCTTCCGCGACAGACCGAAGATGGCCCGGTCGCTCGATGCGCGGCGCACCCCTTCCGGACGAGACTCGTCAGGCAAGCGACGAAGGAGGAAGCAGTGCCACTCATCAACGTCAAGCTGATCGACGGGGTCTTCTCGCCGGAGGAGAAGCACCAGATCATCGAGCGCCTCACCGACGCGATGGTCGAGATCGAGGGCGAAAGCATGCGCGGCGTGACCTGGGTCACGCTCGAGGAGGTTGCGAGCGGCGACTGGGGCATGGGCGGCAACCCCGTCACGACCGCGGACGTCAAGGCCATCCGGGCCGGCGTCCCGGCGTAGAGATCTGCCTCCACCCGGCGGCGGGGCGGCCCGCCTCGCCGCCGGTGTCCTAGTGCCGCTCGGCCGCCTGCCAGAGGTCGCCGAGTTGGCAGAGGCGAAGCCCGCAGACCGAGAAGCACACGCCCTCGACCAGGAAGGCAGATTGGCCGTACCAGCGGATGACGGTGCTCACGAGCTCTCTGGCATGTCTGCGACCAGGGACTCTGCCAGCCGCCGCAGCACCGGCGCCGCCTCTCCGTCGCGGTCGGGCTGCGGCACGAGCGCGGCGAGCTCGACCCGGCCGGCCTCGACCAGGCGCGCGTAGACGACGTGGCCCTCCCCGCTCAGGCAGACCGTTCCCGCCGCGGCCGCCTCGACGAAACCGCGGCGCTCGAGCTCGCGGAGAATCGTCTCGAGCCGCTCGAACGCGACGTCCAGAGCGCCGGCGAGGGCGGCGGGCGAGATCGGCTCGCGGGCGTTCAGCCGACCGAGCACCCAGGCCTGCGGTGGCGTCGCCTCGACGCCGGAACGCGCGATCGCGCGCCGGTAGACGCGAGTCCGCTCGTCGCCGCGCACGAGCGAGCTGACGATCCGCTCGAGCTCGCGCTCCGAGCTGTCCTCCCGCGGCGAGGCGAACGTCTCGCCGATCCCCTCGGCAGCCGAGGCCTTGAGCGGCACCTCCCGGAGCAGCCACGTGAGCAGGAACGCCACGAACATGATCCCCGCGGCGGCGAGGAAGACCGGCGTCAGCGCGGCGGAGAACGCGGCGACGTACGGTGCGTGCACCACCGCGGGCAGCCGCTTCACCGCCGCCGGGTTAGCGGCGGGCGGCAGCCGAACCCCGCCCGGCAGCCTCGCGGCCAGCTCGTGCGCGAGGCGGTTGGCGAAGATCGCGCCGAAGAGCGAGACGCCGACCGAGCCGCCGATCTGGCGGAAAAGCGTCGAGCCGGAGGTCGCCACGCCGAGCAGCCGGTAGTCGACGGCGTTCTGCGCCGCGAGCACCAGCACCTGCATCACCATCCCGAGACCGAGCCCGACGACCAGCATGTAGAGCGCCGTGACCCAGGTCGGCGTGGTCACCGAGAGCCGAGAGAGCAGGTAGAGGCCGACGGTGGCGATCGCCGTCCCGGCGATCGGGAACGGACGGTAGCGCCCGTAGCGGGTGATCAGCTGGCCGCTCAGGATCGAGGTCACGAGCACGCCGGCCATCAGCGGCGTGAGCAGCAGCCCGGACTGGGTCGGGCTGTCGCCCTTCACCACCTGCAGGAAGAGCGGCAGGTACGTGACCGAGCCGAAGAGCGCGAGGCCGACGATGAAGCCGACCGCGCTCGTGACCGTGAACACCCGGTTGCGGAAGAGCTCGAGCGGGAGGATCGGCTCGGCCGCGCGAAGCTCGACGAACGGGAAGGCAACCGTCAGCACCACGGCGATGACGATCAGCGCGAGAATCTCGGACGAGCGCCACGCGTAGGTCGTCCCGCCGAGGCTCGTGAAGAGGACGATCGAGGAGAGCGCGCCTGCGAGAACGGCAGCGCCGAGGTAGTCGACCTTGGCCCGGGCGGTCGCCTGCCGCGCGTGGAAGGCGACGCCGATCACCCCGAGCGCGGCGAGGCCGATCGGCACGTTCACGTAGAAGATCCAGCGCCACGAGAGGTGGTCGACGAAGAAGCCGCCGAGCAGCGGCCCGATCACGGTCGAGACGCCGAAGACCCCGCCGAAGAAGCCCTGGTACCTCCCCCGCTCGCGTGGCGGGATGATGTCGCCGACGACCGCGATGGTCGTCACCATCAGGCCGCCGCCGCCGAGCCCCTGCAGCGCGCGGAAGGCGATCAGCTCGCTCATGTTCTGGCTGATGCCGCACAGCGCCGAGCCGATCAGGAAGATGACGATCGCGGCCTGCAGCAGCTTCTTGCGGCCGTAGAGGTCGCCGAGCTTGCCGTACAGCGGCCCCGAGATCGTCGAGGCGAGCAGGTACGCGGTGACGACCCACGAGAGGTGCTGCAGCCCGCCGAGGTCGCCGACGATCGTCGGCAGCGCGGTCGCGACGATCGTCTGGTCGAGCGACGCGAGCAGCAGCACCAAGAGCAGCGCGCCGAAGATCAGGCGAACGCGCTGCTGCTGCGGCTGCTCGGTCACGCGGCCTCGGCGACCGCCTCGTCGTGCGCCTCGGCCGGCGCCGGCACGTACAGCGCGACGACGAAGCCGAGCGCCAGCGCCCCCGCGGCAACGGCGAAGGCGAGCGTGAAGCCGCGCTCGGTCGGTCGGCCCGCGACGAGGGTCGCGGTCACGATCCCGGCGGAGACCTGGCTGCCGATCGCGCCGCCGATCGAGCGGACGATCGTGTTCATCCCGGTCGCGACGCCGGTCTGGCGCGCCGACACCGACTCGACGATCAGGTTCGCCATCGACGCGAACGCGAAGCCGATCCCGATGCCCATCAGCAGCAACGCGAAGTAGATCTCCCAGCGCTGGTCGTGGGCCAGCGTCAGCAGCACGAACCCGGCACACGAGATGAGCGCGCCGAGCATCAGCGGCACGCGGGAGCCGACGGTGCTCGACAGCCGGCCCGAGATCGGGCCGCCGATCAGCATCCCGATCGTCGCCGGCAGCATGAAGATGCCGGCCTGCGTCACCGACGCGCCGAAGCCGAAGCCGTCCGAGGCCGGCAACTCGACGAACTCGGGCACCAGCACGAACGACGCGAACATGCCGAAGCCGAGCACGAGCGCGGCCAGGTTGGTCGTCCACACCGGCCGCAGCCGCATCATCTGCATGTCCACGAGCGGCGCACTGCTGCGCGACTCCGCCCAGACCCAGACCGGGATCAGCGCTGCGGCGAGCGCGAACAGGCCGAGCGTCTTCGGCGACGTCCAGCCCCAGTTCGCCCCCTCGCTGATCGGCACGAGCAGCGCCACGAGCCACGCCGCCAGCAGGACAGCGCCGACCGGGTCGATCCGGCCGCGCGTGCGCACCGGCGACTCTGGCACGAACACGACGATCCCGATCGTCGCGATCACGACGGCGATGAGCGGGAACCAGAAGAGCCAGTGGTAGGTGAGGTGCTCGACGATCGGCCCGGCGAGCACGATCCCGAGGCCGCCGCCGATGCCCAGAATCGCGGAGATCATTGCGATCCCGTGTGGCACGCGGGGCCGCGGGAACTCGTCGCGGATGATCGCGAAGGACAGCGGGAACACCGCGCCGCCGGCGCCCTGGATGACGCGCGCCACGATCATCACGCCGATCGTCGTCGCCAGCCCGGCGAGCGCAGTCCCGATCGCCAGCACGATCAGCACGGTGACCATGACGCGCTTCTTGCCGTACATGTCGCCGAGGCGGCCCGCGATCGGCGTGATCACGGACGCGCTGAGCAGGTAGGCGGTGAGGATCCAGGCGGCGCCCGTGGTGGTCGTGTGCAGGTCCTCCTGGATCGTCAGCAGCGCCGGCGCGACGAGCGACTGCAGCAGCGCATAGGCGACCGCGGCGACAGCCAGGAGCGTGAAGGTCACGTTGTAGTCCTGTCGCTCGACCCCGGTCACCCCTGCTGCATACCAGAACCGGATGCGGGCGCCGGGGCCCGTCAGGATGGAACTGTGAACCTCGGCACCGCCCTCCTGCTCGTCGGCGCCGTCCTCGCCGCGAGCATCGTCCTCGCGCTGGTCGCGGCGCGCACCGGGCTTCCGGTACTCGTCGCGTTCCTCGGGCTCGGCATGCTGCTCGGCTCCGACGGTCCCGGCGGGATGGACTTCGACAACGCCGTCCTCGCGCGCCGGGTCGGGACGATCGGCCTGGGCCTGATTCTCTACGAGGGCGGGCTGCAGACCTCCTGGCGCCGGCTCAGGGAAGTCGCCGTTCCCTACGCGCTGCTGAGCACAGTCGGCGTGGCTGTGACGACGCTGATCACCGGCGTCGGCGCCCGCGTGCTGTTCGACCTCACGTGGCTCGAGGCGATGCTGCTCGGCGCGGTCGTCGCGTCGACGGATGCGGCCGCCGTGTTCGCGACCCTGCGTTTCACGCACATCCGCCGGCGGCTGGCGCGGACCCTCGAGGCCGAGTCCGGCGGCAACGACCCGATGGCGATCGCGCTCACCCTCGGGCTGATCGCGTGGATCGAGCATCCGCACTCCTACGGGCTCGACAACCTCGTCGTACTGGTCGTCCGGCAGATCGGGCTCGGCCTAGTGGTCGGCGTCGTCCTCGGCGCCATTGCGACGTACGTGTTCGCGCGGATCCCACGCACGGTCGGAACGTTCGCGCGGCTGTTCGTGCTCGTCCCGCGCCGGCCGACCTCGAAGACGTCTTCTCGCGCTGGCGCCGGCGGGTCTAGCCCGTCAGCGAATCGATCTCGTCGTCCGCGTACCCAACCTCGGAGAGCACCTCGCGGGTGTGCTCGCCGAGCAGCGGCGGGGGCCTCGTGGCAGCGCCGAGAGGCGAGGGCACGAGCTGCAGCCGGCCGGCAGCGGGATGGTCGACCGTGAACGTGTGTCCCGCGAGCGCCTCGAGCACGCCGCGCACCTTGGCGACCGGCACACCCGCCGCGCCCAGCCGCTCGACCCACTCGTCGGCGTCACGCGTCGCGAACACACGGCCGAGCTCGGCGACCAGCTCGTCGCGGTGCTCCACGCGTGCGGGGTTAGTCGCGAAGCGCGGGTCGTCGGCCAGCTCGGGCCGCTCGAGCGCGGCGCACAGGCGGCGGTAGAGGCCGTCGTTCGCGCCGCCGACGGCGATCGCCGCGTCGGCCGCGGCGAAGGTCTGGTACGGGACGATGCTCGCGTGGGCGTTGCCGCGGCGCCGCGGCTCCTCGCCCGTCACGAGCGCGTTCTGGGCGAGGTTGACGAGCGCCGACCGGGCCACGCTTGAGAGCGAGATCTCGATCCGGCGGCCGCCGCCGTCGAGCAACGCCGCGAAGATCGCGCTCGCCGCCGCGTAGGCGGCCAGCACGTCGACGACCGCGACACCGACCTTCATCGGCTCTCCGTCGACCTCGCCCGTGACCGCCATCAGGCCGCTGTCGGCCTGGACCATGAAGTCGTACCCGGGCCGTTCGTCACCGTAGCCGGTGATCGAGCAGTAGACGAGCTTCGGGCGCTCGCGCGCGAGTTGCTCGTACCCGGCGCCGAGGCGCTCCGCCGTGCCCGGCCGGAAGTTCTCGACGACGACGTCGGCCGTGCGCGCGAGCCGCAGCAACGCCTCCTGAGCGTCCGGCCGCGCCAGGTCGAGCGCGACGCTCCGCTTGCCGCGGTTGACGGAGAGGAAGTAGGCCGACTCGCCGCCGGCGTACGGCGGGCCCCAGGAGCGGGTCTCGTCCCCCTCGCCCGGCCGCTCGACCTTGATCACGTCCGCGCCGAGGTCGGCGAGCAGCATCGTGCAGTACGGCCCCGCGAGCACGCGCGAGAGGTCGAGCACGCGAATCGCCGGCACGCGGCGATCGTATGCCCTAGCGCGGCCCCGCTGCGTGACCGCGCTCGGCGAGCAGCGCCCGCGACAGCTCCGTCTGCCAGTAGACGATGCTGCGCCGGTTCGCCTCCAGCAGCCCGGCCTCGCCCGGCGAGTTGCGTAGGCGCTGCCGCTGGTGCACGAGGTCGTCGAGGATCTCCCGGATCCTCGCCGGCCGCAGCTCGTGCAACCCCTCGGTCGCCATCCACCCCTCCTCGTGGCGAAAACGTGCCCTGCGTTAGGAAAACGTGCCCTGCGTTAGTTGTGCCGCGCGCGAGGCGGCGGCGCCACTGACCGTGCGGCGAGACTTAGTCGGGGTCGAACTCGCGGGCCGCGCAGACCGGGCAGTACGGCACGGCGTTCGGCGGCTCGTCGCTGTCGAGGTAGAGCCGCCAGCGCTCGGCCGGGTCGAGCCACAGGCTCCCGCACTCCTGGCACATGATCAGCGGTTTGTGGAGGGCGATCTCGTTCGTGTCCACGAAAATCTTTTCGACAAAAACGCCGGTTGCTACTCCTAGACCTTCGGTCAGTCTACTCCGGTCGCAGGCGTCGTACTCGGGGTGGAGCGCGGGGTCCCGCCCGAGCGAACGCTAGGCCGAAACCGCCGCCTGCTCGAGCTCGTCGACCTCGATCTTGCCCATCTTCAGCATCGCGGCCATCACGCGCTGCGCCTTCTCCTTGTCGGGGTCGGCGAGCAGCTCCTGGAGCCGCCTGGGCACGACCTGCCAGGAGAGGCCGAAGCGGTCTTTCAGCCAGCCGCACGGGCCGAACTCGCCGCCATCGCCGAGCTTCTCCCAGTAGTAGTCCACCTCGGCCTGGTCGGCACAGTCGATCTGGAACGAGAACGCCTCGCTGTGCTTGAAGTCGGGGCCGCCGTTGAGCGCCACCACGCGCTGGCCGTCGAGCTCGAAGCTGACCGTCAGCGCCAGCCCTTCCTCGCGCGGGCCGGCTGAGCCGTAGCGCGTGACCTCGAGGATCCGCGAGTTCGGGAAGACGGAGGTGTAGAGCTCGGCGGCCTGTTCGCCCTCGGTGTCGAACCAGAGCCAGGGAGTGACCATCGGCATCGTCGCGTCCTTTCGTCGTGTGGAGCCTGTCTAGCGAAGTAGACGCGGGCGCCGTGCGAAAGTCATCGCGCGGCGCCGCGCACGTACTCCGCCAGCTGCTCGCGGACGCGCTCGATCTCCGCGCCGTACTGGGCAATTTCGAGGTCGTCGGCGCCGCTCTGCTCGCGCAGGCCCTGCACCATCACGAGGCCCTTCAGGTGGAGGACGAGGTCGTCGAGCTCCCGGAAGCCCGTCAAGGCGGCGCTCATGCTGCCTCCTCGAGGACCGGGAGCTCGGGTTCCGGTACGACCTCGGTCTTCGGTGCCGGCGGTCGGACGAGCGTGAGGGCGATCACCAGCCCGAGCACCAGCAACCCCGTCAGGGCGTAGAGCCCGGTCTGGAAGCCGTGGTCGAGCGCGGCGGCGCTCGCAGCCGAGACGCCGTTGGAGCTGGCGAACGAGCTCGTCGAGGTCGCGGCGATCGCGCTGACGGCGGCGAGGCCGACCGCGCCGCCGATCTGACGGCTCGTGTTGACCAGCCCGGAAGCGACGCCGGCGTCGGCCCGTTCGACGCCGCTCAGGCTCGCGATCGTGACCGGCACGAACGACATGCCCATGCCGGCGCCGCCGAGCACGAAGGCCGGGAACAGGTCCCAGAAGTAGTGGCCCTCGACCGGCAGGCGGGTCAGCCAGGCGACCGAGAGGGCGCTGGCGAACAGGCCGACGGCGAGCGTCGGCCGGACGCCGAACCGCGTCACGATCATCTGCGCGAGGTTCGAGACGACGACGACCGCGAGCGCGAAGCCGCTGAACGCGACGCCGCTCTCGATCGCCGAGTAGTGCAGCACGTCCTGCAGGTACAGCGTCAGCAGGAAGAACTCCGAGAACGCGACCGAGCCGACGATGGCCATTGCCGCGTTGGCGCCGGTCAGCGTCCTCGAGCGGAAGATCCGCATCGGCAGCAACGGCGCTGGCGAGCGCAGCTCGATCAGGACGAACGCCGCCACGAGCAGCGCGGAGACGCTGAACAGGGCGAGGGTCACGGGTGCGGTCCAGCCGTCAATCGTCGCGCGGGTGGTCGCGTAGACGAGCAGCATCAGCCCGGCCGTGATCGACACGGCGCCGGGAACGTCGAAGTGCCGGCGGCCGGCCGAGCGCGCGCCCGCGGTCAGCAGGACCGGCGCGAGCGCCATGGCCGCTAGGCCGACGGGCACGTTGATGAAGAAGACCCACGACCAGCTGAGGTAGGAGGTCAGCACGCCGCCGAGCAGCACACCGACCGCGGCGCCGCTGCCCGAGGCCGCGCCGTAGATTCCGAGCGCGAGGTTGCGCTCGCGGCCCTCGGCGAAGGTCGTCATCAGCAGCGAGAGCGCCGCGGGCGCGAGCAGCGCGCCCCCGAGGCCCTGCAGAGCGCGGAAGCCGATCAGCGAGCCTTCCGACCAAGCGAGCCCGCAGAGGAGGGAGCTGGCGGTGAAGAGCGCGAGCCCGCCGACGAACAGGCGCCTGCGCCCGAGCACGTCCGCGAGCCTGCCGCCCAGCAGCAGCACGCCCCCGAACATGATCGCGTAGGCCGAGATGACCCACTGCAGGTTCGCCTGCGAGAAGTCGAGGTCGGACTTGATCGACGGCAGCGCGACGTTCACGATCGCGACGTCGAGGATGACCATGAACTGTGCGGTCACGATCAGCGCCAGTGCGCTCCAGCGGCGGTCTTTCCGGACGGCATCTCCCACGTTGTTGTCCTCCCGAATCGTTGTCTCGAACAACAATCTAGCAGAACAACCTTTGAGTGCGCTACTCTTTTTGCGATGAACGTCACCACATCGATACCCCAGACCCCGCTCGCCGCGTCGCCGCGAGTGCCGAAGGAGCTCCTCGAGTCGACGACCTTCCTGCTCAAGCGACTCGGCTTCGCCGCCAAGGAACGTGCGCTGGCGGCCTACGAGGAGACCGGCCTGCACCCGTACCACCACGCGGTGCTGCTCGTCCTCGAAGAAGGCTCCCGCGAGACCCAGGGGTCGATCGCCGACGCGCTCGGCTACGACCACGGGCAGCTCGTCGGGCTGATGGACGAGCTCGAGGAGCAGGACCTCGTCGAGCGCAAGCGCGACCCGAACGACCGCCGGCGGCACCTGGTGAAGCTGACGCCGGAAGGCAAGAAGACGGTCAAGCGGCTGCGTAGCCTCTCGCGGCAGCTCGAGGACGACTTCCTCGCGCCGCTCGACGAGGAGGAACGCGCCGAGCTGCATGCGCTCCTCCGCCGGCTCGCCGAGACGCACGAGCCGCGCTGCGCGCCGCTCAACCCCTAGGGCTGGCCGAGCCGCCAAGTCGGGGGCGCCGTGGGTGCGGTGCCGCGGGCGCTGCAACCCGTCGATGAGTTAGCTCTCCGAATCCGGTCTAATGAAGGACGACCGTCGAGACGGAGGTGAACCGATGTCGAAGAGCATGCTCCTGGTCGGCACGCGCAAGGGCCTGTTCGTGCTGGAAAGCGGCGACCGGCGCGACTGGACCGTGCGCGGCCCCTACTGCGAGAGCTGGCCCATCTACCACGCGGTGCTCGATCCCGACTCCGGCACGATCTACGCCGCCGCCGCGAGCGAGTGGCTCGGCTCCGCGATCTGGCGCAGCGACGACCTCGGCGAGACCTGGGAGCACTCGAGCGAAGGCATCGGCTACCCGGAGGGCGACGGCCTGCGCCTCTCGAAGGTCTCGCACGTCATGCCGGTGCACGGCCGCCTGCTCGTCGGCGCCGAGTCGGCGGGCCTCTTCGAGAGCACCGACGGCGGCAGGAACTTCTCGCTGATGACGACCTTCGAGGGCCAGGAGGGCCGTGAGGCCTGGAACGACCCGGCCCAGCAGCCGCCCGGCCATCTCGGCCTCTCGGCGATCATCCCGCATCCGGACGAGCAGAACCGCTTCTGGGTGATCGTCCAGGGCTTCAGCCTCTTCGAGACGACCGACGGCGGCCAGACGTGGGAGCCCCGCAACAAAGGGCTGCGCCGGGACTGGCCGGCGGACTACGAGGACATCGGCTTCTGCGTCCACAAGGTGGCGCCGGCAGCGGACTTCGAGCGTATGTTCCAACAGAACCATGTCGGCATGCACCGCAGCGACGATGGCGGGAAGACCTGGACGGAGATCACGGAAGGGCTGCCGTCGGAGTTCGGCTTTGCGGCGGCGACCCACCCGCACGACCGCGACACGTTTTACGTGATTCCGCTCGACCCGGGCCACGGCCGGACGATGCCGGACGGCCAAGCGGCGGTCTGGCGCACGCGCGACGCCGGGTCGAGCTGGCAGCGGCTCGACCAGGGCCTGCCGAGCGAGGACGCCTATGTCGGCGTCCTCCGCGACGGGATGACGATCGACAAGGAGGACGAGCCCGGGCTCTACTTCGGCACGAGCACCGGCCAGCTCTTTGCGAGCATCGACGAGGGCGACAGCTGGAGCCAGATCGGCGGCCTCTTCCCGGGCATCACCTCCGTGACGGTCGCGTCCGCCGACTGATGGCCGAGCTGCACCTCCCGCCGATCCTGCCGCCGCTCTTCCCCGGGCTCCCGCGCGAGCTCGAGGTCGAAGCGGCGACCGTCGACGAGGCGATCGATCGTCTGGACGAGCGGTGGCCCGGGATGCGCGACCGCCTCGTCGAGCCAGGCCCGAAGCTGCGCCCGCACATCAACGTCTACGTCGACCGCGAGCGAGGCGGGCTCGAAAGCTCGCTAGAGCCCGCTTCGCGGGTCGACGTGATCGCTGCGATCAGCGGCGGGTAGAACTAGGCCGACCTAGGCCGAGTCGAGCGCCGGTTCCTGGGGCCGCGGCTCGCGCACGAACAGGGCCTTCTTGGCGGCGGTCGGCATCCACCAGTTCCACTCGCCGAACAGCCGCATGAGCGACGGCACGAGCAGCGCCCGGATCACGGTCGCGTCGAAGATGATCCCGGCGGCGAGGCCGATCCCGAACTGCTTGATGTCGACACCCGGGCTCGACGAGAGCACGAAGAAGGCGAACATCAGGACGAGCGCGGCGCTCGTCACGAGCTTCCCGGTTCGCGCCAGGCCGAGCGAGATTGCCTTCGGCGTGTCGCCGAACTCGTCGTAGGCCTCGCGCATGCGCGAGAGCATGAAGACCTCGTAGTCCATCGAGAGCCCGTAGAGGAACGCGAAGATCATTAACGGAATCCACGCGATGATCGCGTGCGTCGCGGGCACCCCCCAAATCGCATCCGAGCCGTGGCCGTCCTGGAAGATGAAGACGATGATCCCGAAGGCCGCCGCCAACGAGAGCAGGTTGAGCACCACCGCCTTGATCGGCAGCACGATCGACCGGAACGCGCGCGCCAGCAGCAGGAACGTCAGCAGCACGACGAAGGCGAGCACGTACGGGAACTTCGAGTAGACCGCGGCGACGAAGTCGCGGTCCTCGGGCGCGACGCCGCCGAGGCTGGCGCTCGTTCCCTTCAGCGCCGCGCGGACGCGCTTGATCGTCGTGCGCGTCGACTTCGCCGCGCCATCCGCGTTAGGGAAGGCTTCGATCAGGCTCGCGTCGCCCTTCACCCAGTCGGGCGGGGCGACCGCTCCGACCACACCGGGGACGGTGCGCAGCTTGGCCACGATCGCCTGGCGGTCGCCGCCGTTCTCGACGAGCACGACGAACGGCTTCAGCACGCCCGCCGAGAAGCCCGCGTCGGCGAGCGCATCGCGGCCGTTGATCGCGTCGCCCTTGCCCGGGATGTCCTTCGCCTGTGCCTCGCTCGGGTTCAGCTGCACCCCGTAGAAGACGAGCACGCCGACGATCGCGAGGCCGGTCAGCGCGACCGGCCATGGCCTGCGGACGACCAGGTTGGCCCACTTGCCCCATAGGCCCTCCTCGGGGTGGCCCTTGTCGACGAAGCGCTTCGGCAGCAGGCGGACGCTGTTAATCCGCGCTCCCATCACCGCGAGCAGCGCGGGCAGCAGCGTGATCGCTGTCAGCACCGACACCGTCGGGATCAGCAGGCCGCCGATCCCGATCGAGCGGATGAACGGCAGCGGCAGCACGATCATCGAGAGCAGGCCGACCGCGACGGTCGAGCCGGAGACGATCACCGAGCGGCCCGCGTGGGTCATCGTCTCGACGATCGCGGTCTCGACGTCCTCGCCCTCGCGCAGCTCGTCGCGGAAGCGGAAGATCATCAGCAACGCGTAGTCGATCGCCACGCCCAGGCCGACGAGCGCGATCAGGAACTCGACGATGATCGAGACGTTGGTCACGTACGTCAGCAGCCAGACGAGCGTGAACGTGTTGAGGATCGCTGCGGCCGCGACCACGATCGGCATCAGCACGGCGGGCAGCGTCCCGAAGACGAAGAACAGGATCACGAGACAGCCGGCGCCGCCGATCAGGGCCTCTGTGAGCACGCTCGGCCCGCCGGTCGAGCCGCCCGAGGAGTCCTGCTGGATCGCGTCGCGGCCGGTCAGGAACGACTGCACGCCCGCCGGCGTCGCGGCCTTGAGCTTCGCGCGCACCTGATCGATGTGCGTCGACGAGCTGAAGGTCGGCGTGCCGGGCGGGTAGATCACGGCGAACGTCGTCCGGCCGTCCTTCGAGACGTAATCGCGGCTGTGAGTCGAGAAGTACGACGAGGTGCGCGAGCCCGGGTTGACCGCCGCCGCGGCCGCGACGGCCTTCGCGATGCCGGTCTCCTTGGTCACGTCGCCGGAGGTGCGGAAGACCGCGACCTGCGGCGCCTGCTCGCCCTGCCCGAAGATCTTCAGCGTCTTCTGGTTCGTCTCGTACGCCGAGTAGCCGGGGATCGAGAAGCTCTGGAACCAGCGCTTCGAGACCTGCCCGGCGGAGTATGCGCCGAACAGCGTCAGCACGATCCAGGCGCCGATTACGAGCTTGCGGCGGCGCACGATCACGTGTGCCAGGCGCGCGAGCCGAGGAGATGACTCGGGGGTGCCCATAGGCGTGTTCAACGTAGCTGTCCTCTCAACATTCCGTGTTCCGAGTTGGTACCGGCCTCAGCTCCGCTGCACCATCCTGAACTGGTTGCCGGAGGGATCGCGGAAGCCGGCGTCGACGCCGTACGGCTGCTCGGTCGGCTCCTGAGTGAACTCGACGCCGCGGCCGGCGAGCTCCTCGTAGCTGGCACGGCAGTCCTCGGTGGTGAAGAAGAGGCCGCCGGAGGCACCCTTCGCGAGCAGGTCGAGGATCTGCTGCCGCGTCTCGTCGTCGAAGACGGGCGCGCCGGGCACGGCCATCAGCACGATCGCGACGTCCTGGCCGGGCACGCCGACGGAGAGCCAGCGGAAGTTCCCGAGCTCGGGCACGGTCACGTCCTCGCGCACCTCGAAGCCCAGCTTGTCGGTGTAGAAGGCGAGCGCCTCGTCCTGATCGTTGACCCAGACCTGTACGTTCGCGAGCTGGTTCAGCATCGTCGTCCTCCAATCGAGTCGTTGATCCGCGCGAGGCTAGTCACGCGACCCGCTGCTCGTCTTCTCGAAACCTGCTGGATCCAGGCCGGCCCCACGCCTGGATCAGGCACGTCGGGATCGGTGCGCGCTCCGCGGCCGGTGGATGCGCGGCGCGGTAGGCCGCGGGCGAGCGGCCGAACGCCTTGCCGAAGCTCGTCGTGAACGAGCCGACGCTGCGCAAGCCGACGGCGAAGCAGATCTCCGGGATGCTGCGGTCGGTCTGCCGCAGCAGCGCGGCCGCGCGCTCGAGCCGCCGCGTCAGGAGGTAGCGGTGCGGGGTCTCGCCGAACGTGCGCCGGAACTCCCGGCTGAAGTGCGCCTCCGAGAGGTGCGCGGCCCGCGCCAGCGCAGCTACGTCGAGCGGCTCACGGTAGCGCGCGTCCACGAGGTCCTTGGCGCGGAGCAGGTGGCGGCGGCTAGGCGTCGTCACCGGCCGGCTGGTAGGTGAGGATGACGACGCCGTCCGGCCCGACCGGCCGCGCCTCGACGAGCCGGAGCGGCTTCGACCCGGACATTTCGCCGAACAGCTGCTTCCCGCTGCCGAGGACGACCGGGTAGACCATCAGCCGAAGCTCGTCGACGAGGCCGTTCTCGAGCAGTGCCCTGACGAGCCGGCCGCTGCCGTGGACGACGATGTCGCCGCCGTCGCCTTCGCGAAGGGCGCGGACGTCGTCGAGCGTCACGACGCGCGAGTTGCTCCAGACCGACTCCGGGTCGTCGAGCGTCGAGGAGACGACGTACTTGGGCAGCCCGTTGAACTTGTCGGCGAACTCGCCGTCGCGCGAGGGCCAGTGCTTCGCGAACTCTTCGAACGTGCGGCGTCCGAGCAAGAGCGCGTCCGAGCCCATCGTCTCGTCGAGCTTGAACTTGTCGCCGTCCTCGCCGCGCTCGAACTGGAAGGCCCAGCCTCCGCGCTCGAGGCTCTCCGACCCGCCCGGGTCCTCGAAGACGCCGTCCAGCGTCACGAACTCCGTTGCCACTACGCGTGCCACCTCGACCTCCTTCGCTTCGTCACTGGGAGGTAGGACGGCCGGCGCCGTGGCAACTCATCGGCCGCTAGGCGGCCACCGTAGCGTCGATCGGCGCGGCGGCGTCGAACAGCCGCTCCAGGAGCTCGCGGTCGCCCTCGACCTCGACTCCGTCCCAGCGCCGCTCCGTGAAGAGGAAGTAGAAGTCTGCGGGCGCAGCCTCGAGGACGACGTCGGGATCCGCCGCGGGACCGGAGGCGGCCTGGCCGTCGACGAGCGACCCGACCTCGCCGCCGACCCGGAACTCGAACGAGCCCTCCGAAGCCACGGGCGCAAAGAACGTGTCGAGCGCATCCGGGAGCCAGCCCGGCACGAGCTCGTCGTCCTCTCCCGGGGCAGGCAGAGACTGCAGGCCCCACCGCGCCAGCTCGCGCACGACCGGCTTCAGCGCCACGCCGTACGCGGTCAGCTCGTAGACCTGTGCCGGCGTAGGCGGGGGCAGGCGCCGCTTCGTGAGGATCCCCGCGGCCTCGAGGTCCTTCAGCCGCGCCGCCAGGACGTTCGTGCCGATGCGCGGCAGCGCGTCGGCAAGGTCGGTGTAGCGCTTCGGGCCCTTCAGCAGCTCGCGGACGATCAGCAGCGACCAGCGCTCGCCGACCCGCTCGAGCGCGTGGGCGACCGGGCAGTACTGCTCGTAGTGCTTGGCCATGCCCACAGTGTAGCGCTTCCGCTTGCTGGTCGAAAGGGAATACTTGCTTTTTAAAAGTCGTTACTGCTAGCTTGCAAGCTTCTCCAGAGCCAACAAGTGAAAGGAACGGCGAGATGGTGGCAACGGAACGACGCAAGTGGCTGGCGCTGGCCCTCCTCAGCGTCGTGCAGTTCATGGTCGTCCTGGACATCGCGATCGTGAATGTCGCGCTGCCCTCGATCAAGGTCGACCTCGGGTTCTCGCAGGACAACCTCCAGTGGGTGATCAGCGCCTACGCCCTCGTCTTCGGCGGCTTCCTGTTGCTCGGCGGCCGCGCCGCCGACCTGCTCGGGCGGCGGCGTGTCTTCCTCGTCGGCCTCGCGGTCTTCACCGTCGCGTCGCTGCTGGCGGGGCTGGCGTGGTCCGAGGCCTCGCTGATCGGCGCGCGGCTGTTGCAGGGGCTCGGCGCGGCGATCATCTCGCCCGCGGCGTTGTCGATCCTCTCCACGACCTTCCGCGAAGGACGCGAGCGCAACATCGCGCTCGGCGTCTGGGGAGCAGTCGGCGGCTTCGGCGCCGCAGCGGGTGTCCTGCTGGGCGGCGTCCTGACCGAGACGCTCAGCTGGTCGTGGATCTTCTTCGTCAACGTCCCCGTCGGCGCGGCGGCATTCGTAATCGCGCCGTTCCTGCTGACGGAGAGCCGCGACGCGCGTGTGAGCAGCTTCGATCTCCCGGGCGCGCTGCTCGTGACCTCGGGGCTCTCCTCGATGGTCTACGCGATCACCAAGGCTGGCACCGACGGCTGGCTCGCGACGCCGACGCTCGCGTTCTTCGCGGCCTCGGTCGTCCTTCTGGCCGGCTTCGTCGCGTGGGAGATCCGCCACCCCGAGCCGCTCATGCGCCTGGGCATCTTCCGCATCAGCACAGTCGCGGGCGCGAACGTCGCCGGGTTCATCCTCGGGACGGCGCTGTTCGCCATGTTCCTGATGCTGACGCTGTACATGCAGGAGGTGCTCGGGTACTCGGCGATGCAGACCGGTGTCGCGTACCTGGCGGTCGCCGGCACGGCGATCGTCTGGTCGGCGGTCGCGGCGCAGCTCGTGACGAGGATCGGGGTGAAGCCGGTGCTGGTCACGGGGATGGCCGCGCTGACGGTCGGCCTCGTCTACTTCACCCAGGTCTCGGTCGGCGGCAGCTACCTCGGCGACCTGCTTCCGGGCTTCCTGGTCGTCGGCCTCGGGATCGGTTTCGCCTTCGTGCCGATCTCGATCGCGGCGCTGGCAGGCGTTCAGCCCGCGGAGGCCGGCCTCGCCTCCGGCCTGATCAACACCTCGCAGCAGATCGGCGGCGCGCTGGGCATCGCCGCGCTCTCGACGATCGCGGGCTCCCACACCGACAGCGCTCTCGCTTCCGGAACGCCTCTCCCGAGCGCGCTCGTCAACGGGTTCTCGGCCGCCTTCGTGGCCGGCGCGATCATCGCGGCGCTCGGTGTCCTCGCGTCGCTGACCATGATCCGGAGCCGGCACCTCGAGCAGCCGGTGCCGGCGACCGAGCCCGCCGCCGAGCCGGCGCTCGACGTCGCGGCCTGAAGGTCGAGGCGGGGGACCTCCGGGTCCCCCGCCTCTCCGCCTCTAGTTTCCGTCCGGCTGCGGGACGACCCGGATGTACGGCTTGGGCGCGTCCCATTCGCCGAAGAGCTCGCGGGCCTCGTCGTCCGAGACCGAGCCGGCGATGATCACGTCGTCGCCCTGCTGCCACTGTGCAGGTGTCGCCACCTTGTGGTTCGCCGTCAGCTGCAGCGAGTCGATCACGCGCAGCACCTCGTCGAAGTTCCGGCCCGTCGTCATCGGGTAGACGAGGATCAGCTTGATCTTCTTGTCCGGCCCGACGACGAAGACGTTGCGGACGGTCTGGTTGTCCGCAGGCGTGCGCGAGCCCGGGTCGCCCGAGACCTCGGTCGAGAGCATTCCGTAGCTCTGCGCGACGTTGAAGTCGTGGTCGGCGATGATCGGGTAGTTGGGCGCCATGCCCTGCGTCTCCTCGATGTCCTTCACCCAGCCCTCGTGGTTCTCCATCGGGTCGACGGAGAGCCCGATCACCTTGACGCCGCGCTTGTCGAACTCGGGCTTGATCTTCGCCATGTAGCCGAGCTCCGTCGTGCAGACGGGCGTGAAGTCCTTCGGATGCGAAAAGAGGATCGCCCACGAGTCGCCGACCCAGTCGTGGAAGCTGATCGGGCCTTCAGTGGTCTCCGCGTGAAAGTCGGGTGCGGTGTCGCCGAGCTGCAGCAGTGCCATAACTCCTCCTGGAAACGGGGTCGCCGAGAGCGTAATCACTCAGCAGTGGCTCGGAGCGGCGGCGGCATGCCCGCTGCTCCCGCCCAGGAGTAGGCTTCGCGCATGGCGACCGAGCAGCTGCACGGGACCGCAGAGGTCCGCGAGGAGCGCGAGCGGCTCGTCCCGCGCGGCGTCGCGACCACCGACCTCGTCGTCACCCGCGCCGAGGGCGCCAGCGTCTGGGACGCCGACGGCAACGAGCTGCTCGACTTCGCCGGCGGGATCGCCTGCCAGAACCTCGGCCACAACCCCGAGGCCGTCGTGCGCGCCGTGCACGAGCAGGTCGACCACTACCTGCACCAGTGCTTCATGGTCGGCATGTACGAGCCGTACGTCGAGGTCGCGCGGCGGCTGGCGGACCTTTGGCCGGGCGGCTCGGCGACGAAGACGCTGCTCGTCAACTCCGGCGCCGAGGCCGTGGAGAACGCCGTCAAGATCGCGCGCGCTGCGACCGGCCGGCCCGGCGTGATCGTCTTCGACCGCGCCTTCCACGGCCGCACGAACCTGACGATGGCGATGACCTCGAAGCTCGTCTACAAGCAAGGCTTCGGGCCGCTCGCGCCGGAGGTCTACCGCGCCCCGGCGCCCTACCCGTACCGCGGCGTGTCCGTCGAGGACGCGCTGCACGGCCTCGAGCTGCTGCTGAAGCAAGACGTTGCCGCGGATGCGGTCGCGTGCATGGTGCTCGAGACGGTGCAGGGTGAGGGCGGCTTCATCCCGATGCCGGCCGAGTTCGTCCAGACGCTGAAGGACCTCTGCGAGCGGCACGGGATCGTCTACGTCGCCGACGAGATCCAGTCCGGCTGCGGCCGCACGGGCACCGTCTGGGCGATCGAGCGCCTCGGCGTGGAGCCCGACCTGATCGTCTCGGGCAAGACGCTCGGCGGCGGGCTTCCGCTCGCGGCCGTGACCGGCAGGGCCGAGCTGATGGACGCGCCGGCGCCCGGCGGCCTCGGCGGCACCTTCGGCGGCAATCCCGTCTCGTGCGCCGCGGCCTGCGCCGTGCTCGACCAGCTCGCCGAGCCCGGCGTCCGCGAGCGGGCGGAGGCGGTGGCGACGCTGATGCGCTCCCGCCTCGAGGCGCTCGCGGCCCGCAGCGACGAGATCGGCGAGGTGCGCGGCCTCGGCTCGATGCTCGCGCTCGAGCTGGCGGAGCGCTCGCCCGACCGCGCCAAGGAGATCACCGTCGGCGCCCGCGAGCAGGGGCTGCTGATCCTCTCGTGCGGCCTCTACGGCAACGTGATCCGCCTGCTGCCGCCGCTCACGGCGACGGATGAGGAGCTCGAGCGCGGCCTCGAGATCCTCGAACGCGCCTTCGGCGCGTAGCTCCGGCGGCTACGGCTGGACGTTCTGGTTGAGGCGGAAGACGTTGTCGGGGTCCCAGGCGCGCTTCAGCGCGACGAGCCGCTCGTACTTCGCGTCGCCGTAGACCATCCGAGCCACGCCGGCGCCGACCTCCGCGACGTCGTTGACGTACCGGCCGCCGGAGGCGAACGGCGCCAAGTCGGCCAGTGCGTCGCGACCCCACGAGCGGCATTGCTCGTCGAGCGCGTCGTCGTCCCAGAGCGCTTCGGCTGCGAGCCACACCGCGGCCTCACGGCCCGTGAAGGCGGTTGCGTCCTCCGCGACGTCCGCGATCGCGCGGCCCCAGGCCCACACCGAGAACTCGCAGTCGGCGCCGTCGGGAGCGCGGCTCGCATGCCCGACGCACAGGTCGACGGCGTCGTCCGGGAACGCGGGCATGAACGCGCTCTTCATGTAGAAGCGATGCCCCCAGTCCTGGGTCTCGTCGTTCAGGTGCTGCGCCGCGAGATGCGGCATCGTCTGGATCGAGTCCCTCACCGGCGGCCCGAACGCGCGGACGCCCGCGAGCTCACGCTCGGCCCGGTCTGACGGACCGCAGTACAGCACCGTGAGGAAGGCGAAGGCGTCGCCGCCGGAGCGGTCCTTCGCCGTGCCGTAGGACAGGAAGAGCTCGTCCGGCCCGCTCTCGGCGAGCTCGCGGAACAGCCCGGCGAGGTCGCGGGCCCGCTCGAGCGGATGCGTGACCGTTCCGAACGTGATCGCGTGGTCGAGTGGATGGAGCCGGTACTCGAACGCCGTCACGATCCCGAAGTTCGGGCCGGCCCCGCGCATGCCCCAGAAGAGCTCGGGGTGCTCGTCCTCCGAGGCGCGCACGTGCCGGCCGTCCGCCGTCACGAGCTCTACCGAGACGAGATTGTCGATCGTGAGCCCGAACTTCCGCTGGAGCCGTCCCATCCCGCCTCCGAGCGTCAACCCGGCGACCCCCGTGTGGGAGACGACGCCGACGGGACAGACGAGCCCGTGGGCCTGGGCGACCTCGTCCAGCTCGGCGAGGAGCGCGCCCCCGTTCACCCGCGCCGTGCGCCGTTCCGGATCGACGGTGGCCCCGCGCATCGCCGAGAGGTCGATCACGATCCCGTCGTCACATGTCGAGAGCCCCGGGATGCTGTGGCCGCCGCAGCGCACCGCGACGAGGAGCTCCTCCTCGCGGGCGAAGCGTAGAGCAGCGGTCACGTCGTCGACGTCCCGCGGCCGGACCACGATCGCGGGTCGGCGGTCGAACATCTTGTTCCAGACGGCGCGAGCCTCGTCGTACCCGCGTTCGGACGGGAGGATGATCTCGCCGGTGAACGTCGTGCGAAGTGGGCTGAGGCCTTTCACGTTGCGCAATCATCGCCCAGTCGGCGCGGTCCCGTAGGCTGCCGCTCGTGGCAACCGATTCCTTCGAGCGCAGCAGCGCGGCGCTGCAGGCTGAGACGACGATCCGCGGGCTGCTCGGCACCGCTTGCCGGGAGGCGGTGACCCTGCTCGATGCCACCGCCTGCGCGATCTCGCGCGTGATCGGCGATCTCCTCGTCGGGCTCGACGAGCACACGATCTCCGCCCGGCCGCTCGCCCACGGGCACGAGTACCTGATCTCCGACTTCCCGCTCACGCGCGAGGTGGTCGAGTCCGGCAAGGCGCGCTGGGTCTCGCGGCTCGACAGCGGGGCCGACGAGGACGAGACGGCTCTGCTCACTCAGCTCGGGTTCGAGTCGCTGCTGATGGTCTGCCTGCCTTCGGGCGGCGGCTGCTGGGGCCTCGTCGAGGTCTACAACGAGCGCGGCAACTTCGACGAGGAGCAGGCGGAGCTCGCCTCGCGGCTGGCGGTCGAGACCGGCCAGCTGCTCGAACGGTTCGAGCCGCCGGTGACGCGATGACGCTTGCTAGCTTGGCCGCATGGCCGAGGCGCAGCGCGTGGTCTGTCCGCACTGCGGCAAGGAGTTCGAGCCGGAGCTCCTTACGTCCGTGTCGGCGCATGCGCCGGAGGGGTTCAAGTGCCCGCACTGCCGCCTCTTCGTGCCGGCCGACCGGGCCGTTCCGGTCGCCGACGAGCCTGCCGCCTAGCCGCTCAGGTCCTCGAGCCGCGGCGCTGCAGGATCACTACTGACGACGTAAACGCGAATCGCGTTCCGCCCTACGCGAAAGGCGTTCTCGCCGACGAGCTCCGAGAAGCGCACCGGGCCGCCGCCCGGATTGCGGTAGGTGACGCTCACCGCTTCGATCCGGCCATTCACGGCCAGCGCCACCGCCTGCCCGGGTTTCACGCCCGAGAGCGTCCCGGCGAGCGGCGACGGAACGAGCGTCGAGTTGCGAGGGAAGCGTCGCACGAGGTTGCTGCCGACGGCGTCGAGGTGCGCGGACGCCGACGTGTCCGAGGCGACGTCGAGCCCTGACACAGAGGCGCCGACGAGCCGCCGATAGGGCCCGGTGCCGGCGAACTCCGCGCCCCAGTCGCCGCTGCCGAACAGTGACAGCTGGCGTGCGAGCGACGCCCGACGCTGGGCGAGCGCAGCGGCGTAGGGCTCGCGCACGCCCGCCACGTCGACGACAAGCGACCCGGGCCCGCCCTTCAGAACGGACGTCCCATCGACGTGCCACGGGATCGTGATGCCGAGCACGTCGGCGATCGTCGGGAGGATGTCGAGCGTGCTGACGTGGCGCGAGTCGACCACCCGCCCCTCCTGCTGGCCCGGGAGCTTCACGAACAACGGCGTGAACGCGAGCTCGGCCAGGTTCTTGCGGGTCGGGCGCCGCCGGAGATCGCCGCCGCGGAAGCTGATCCCGTGGTCGGGCGTGACGATCACAAGCGCCTTGTCCCAGAGGCGTACTTTGTGGAGGCGCGCGAGGAACCTGCCGAGCAGCTTGTCCGTATAGCCCACCTGCTCGAGGTGTCGTTGCCATGCCTGCTCTGCGAGCTGCGAGTTGACCCACAGCTCGCCGTTCCGGCCGGGCGCGTTCGTCGTCGTCACGGCGCGGGCACGGCCGTCGGGGAAGTAGAGCCAAGGCGTGTGCGGCAGGAGGACGTGCAGGAAGTAGAGCGTCGGCGGCCCGGTGCCCGGCTTGCGGAACGAGGCGACGAAGCGGTTGAAGTCGCGGACCCGGCTCAGGTAGAAGGTGCTGAAGTCCACCTTCGGCACGCCGGCCGAGTCCGCCGCCGATGGCTCGTCGTCCTCGCCGGTTGAGCCGCCGTCGAAGTCCCCCCACGACTCGTCGATCACGGGCAGGCGCTGCTCGAGCGCCGGCGGCGCGATCAGGTGCAGGTAGACGACGCGCACGTCGGAGTAGAGCGACGAGAGGCGCGAGCCGGCGCCGGCGTCCTTGCGCTTGCAGAGGCGCCGCGGGCAGAGGCGCGTCTGCGACTCGGTCACGGCCAAGCGGTAGCGGTGGCCGAGCAGCGTGAAGAGGTTGTTCGGGTGGTCGCGGAAGATCGGCAGCTCGCCTTTCTTCGGCTTCTGGCCGGTGAGGATCGCCGGCACGGCGACCGTCGTCGACGCCGAGACGGTGGTGGTGTTCCGGAACCAGGTCGACTCGGACGCGAGCCTGGCGAAGTTCGGGAAGCGCTTGGCGTCGATCCCGCCGTCCGCCTGCTGGAGGTCGATCACCGGGAGCTCGTCGAAGAGCAGGACGACGATCGGCGTCGTCGCGCGCACGCGTACGGCGGCCGCCTCGGCGCTCCCGCTCGAGACGACGAGCTTCGAGGCTTCGGAGTCGAACAGGAAGAGCCCCAGGAAGAGGATCGGAGCAGCGGCCAGGACAGTCAGAAAGGAGCGAGCCGGGCGCAGCCGCCACGCGGCGACTGCGACTCCGGCTCCGATCGCCAGCGCGCCGACGATCAGCACTGCGCTTGCATCCACGCCGGAGCGCTTCAGCGCCTGCACGCCGAAGACGGCCGCAAGAAAGCCGAGGAAGACGTAGTGGAGCACCGTCGCGGCGGTCTCGCTGACAAGCCCGACGAGCACCTCGATCGTCAGGAGCACGAGCGCCGGGACGAAGGTGACGACGAGCGCGAACAGCACGATGTCGCCAGGCGTCGAGCCGCGCACGGCGAAGAACTCCGCGTTCTTGCCGAGCAGGTCGAAGAGCGGCTGTGCCAGCGCGAACCCGGAGACCGCGAGCAGGTGCGCGCCCCGAAGTGCGTCCACCCGCAGCCGGCCCCTCGATGCGATGCGCGAAACTCGCGCGCCTGCGACCGCCATCGCGCCAAGTATCCCTCGTTCAAGGGATAGCGTCGCCCTGCCGATAGCGACCACGTGGCGGTCGACCTCTCCCTACCACGCCCTGCTGCGGTCGAGCGCGCTGCCGCGGTCCCTGCGCGCCTGGTGCTGCTCGGGATCGTGGCTGCGAGCTTCCTGCTCCGCTTCATCGCGGCGCTCTGGCACACGACGCCGCTCTACTTCCCGGACGAGTACATCTACGGCTCCATCGCGCGCTCGCTCGCCCAGAACGGCAGGCCGCTGATCCGCGGCTCGTCCGCGCACTTCCCGGCGATGCTAGAACCGCTGCTGGCCGCGCCGTTCTGGCTGACGCACGACCCGGAGCTTGCGTACCGGCTGACGCAGGCCGAGAACGCGCTCGCCATGTCGCTGGCGGCGGTGCCGGTCTACCTGCTGGTGCGCCGGCTCGGGGGCGGCGCCTGGCTCGCGCTCGCCGGTGCCGCGCTGACCGTTGCCTCGCCCGACCTCTTCTTCTCGTCGTTCGTGCTCGCGGACGCGATCGCGTACCCGCTCGTGCTCGGCGCCGTCTACGCGGGCGTCTGCGCGCTCTCGCGCCCGACGCGCGGAGCGCAGCTCGCGTTCGCGGCGCTCGCGGTGCTCGCGACGTTCGCACGGATCCAGTACGTCTTCCTGCCGCTCGTGTTCGTGGCCGCGACGCTCGTGGTCGAGCGCGGCTCGCTGCGCTCGGTATGGTCGCGCTTCCGGCTTTCGGTGCTCCTCTACGCCGCGCCGGTGGCGCTTGCCGCCGCGCTCGGGCCGAAGCGCCTGCTCGGCTACTACTCCGGCGTTGCCGACCTCAACGTCCGTCCGGGCGAGATCGCGCACTGGCTCGGCACCGACGCGATGTTGCTCGCCTACGCCGTGGGCTTCGCGCTCGTGCCCGGCGCGGTCGTCGGCGTGGTCTACGCGCTCTGGAAGCCGCAGACGCGAGACGAGTGCGCGTTCGCGGCGCTGTCCGTCGGCGTGCTGCTCGGGCTCTTCGCGGAGGCCGCGCTCTACGCGACGAACGGCTCCGACCGCTTCCAGGAGCGCTACCTGATGGTGCTTCTCCCGCTTGCCTTTCCCGCCTTCGTGCTCTGGCTGCGCCGCGGCTGGCCAGCCAAGCATGCGGTCGCCCTGATCGCGGTCGCGCTGCTCGCGCTCTCGGCGCGCGTGCCGCTCTCCGGCTACACCGTCGGCGACTCGAAGCAGGACTCGCCGTTCCTGATGGGCGTCTTCCGGCTCGAGAAGGCGGTCGGGATCGGAGACGGCTCTCTCGCCATTGCGCTCGCCGCGGCGGTGCTCGCCTGCCTCGCCCTCGCCGCCGCTTACCGGTCGCGCTTCGTCTGGCCCGCGGTCGTCGCCAGCCTCGTCGTCTCCTGCGCGGTCTCGATGGGCGCGATCTCCTTCGACCACCACGTCGTCAAGAACGTACGCGAGACCTTCCTGCCGGCCGACGCTCGCTGGGTCGACCATTCCGGCCTGCGCGGCGTGACGCTGATCCAGACGCCGGCCACGCCACACGCGCGTGCGCACGAGCAGCTGTTCTGGAACGCCTCGCTGACGCGGCTCGCGTTCCTCGACCAGGCCTCGCCGATCGACGCGTTCGGCCGCCCGCACGTCCAGGTGGCGGACGACGGACGGCTGCTCGTCGGCGGCAAGACGCTGCGCGGGCCGCTCGCGATCTCGAACTTCGCCGTCCGCGCGCAGCTGACCGGCGCGACGATGGTCGCAACCGGAGCCGACTACCAGCTCTGGCGCCCCATGGGCACGCCGCGTATGGCGCTCTTCGTCGGCGGCCTCTACCACGACGGCTGGCTCTCTCCCGCCGGCCACCTCACCGTCTACCCGCGCGCCGGCCGCGTGCAAGGGACGCTTCGCCTACGGCTCTCGCTGCCGCTGAAGACGAAGACCACCGTGCTCCGCCTCCAGGGCCCTGGCCTCGATCGCCGCGTGGCGGTCGTCCCCGGCCGCAGCGTCGTCGTCTCGGTCGCCGTCGACCAGCGCCGCCCGTGGACGCTGAGCTGGCACTCGAACCGCACCGGCTACCTGCAGCCGGACAACACGCCGATCAGCGTCCAGGCGCAGATGCCGACGTTCGCCGGCCCCGGCGCGGGCACGGCGTCTAGCTCGACTGCCTGAGCACCCGCGGCGCGTGGGCTGACGAGTAGACGGCGTTACGCGTGATCAGGCCGTCGCGGCAGTTGATCACGTCGAGCCCATCCCACTCGAGCCGCCGGCCGTCGGGAGCGGTCGCGCGAGCCGTCCACTCGGCGACTCCGGTGTCGTCCGAGAGGTACAGCGCGTGCTCCTCGAAGCTGAGGTCGGGCCAGCGCTCGTGGATCGAGCTCACGTGCTCGCGGAACGCAGCCGCGCCTTCCACGCGCTCGCCCGCCGTCACGTTGTCGAAGACGACGTCGTCGCTGACGACCGCCATGATCGCGTCCACGTCGTGGCCGAACCAACCGGCTCGATACGCGTCGACGAGGCCGCGAACGTCGTTCAGACGCAATCCTTGAGGCCTTGGGCCTCAGGGAGCGACTCGAGCTTCTTGAGCGTGTTGTTCTCGATCTGCCGGATTCGCTCGCGCGTGACGCCGAAGGCCTTGCCGACCTCCTCCAGCGTGCACGGCTGCGCGCCCGAGAGCCCGAAACGCAGCTCGATCACCTTGCGGTCGCGCTCGGGCAGCGAGGCCAGTGCGTTCTCGATGTCCTCGCGGCGCAGCGAGACCTGCGCGGTGTCGAACGGCGACTCGGCCTGCTCGTCCTCGACGAAGTCGCCGAGCTCGGACTCCTCCTCCTCGCCGATCGGCTTCTCGAGCGAGACCGGGTGCTGCGCCATGCGCAGGATCTCGCGCACCTCCGACGTCGTCATCTCGAGCTCGGCCGCGATCTCGTCGGGCCGCGGCTCGCGTCCCAGGCGCTGCACGAGCTGGCGCTCGATGTGCACGACCTTGTTCAGCTTCTCGACCATGTGCACCGGGATGCGGATCGTGCGCGCCTTGTCGGCGATCGCCCGCGTCACCGCCTGGCGGATCCACCAGGTCGCATACGTCGAGAACTTGTAGCCCTTGCGGTAGTCGAACTTCTCGACGGCGCGGATCAGGCCAAGCGAGCCTTCCTGGATCAGGTCGAGAAAGCTGAGCCCGCGCCCGAGGTAGGACTTGGCGATCGAGACGACGAGGCGCAGGTTCGCCTCGATCATCTGCGTCTTCGCCGCCATGTCGCCGCGCTCGATGCGCTTCGCGAGGTAGACCTCCTGGTCGGCGGTCAATAGCGGCACCTTCCCGATCTCACGGAGGTAGAGCCGAAGCGAGTCGAGCGACGGCTCCACGGTCAGGTCGAGCTTCGGCGCCGTCTTCTCGTCCTCTGCCAGCGCGGGCTGCTCGTGCGGCGGGTGCTTGTGGTTCTCCCCTTCCATCAGCTCGATGGAGTGGTCGATCAGGTACGTGTAGAAATCCTCGATCTGCTCCTTCGTGAGCTCGACCTCTTCGAGGCCGGCAACGATCTCGTCGTAGGTGAGGAACCCCTTCTCCTGTCCGTCTTGGACGAGCTTGTGCAGCTCCTCGACGTCGGGAAGAGAGATGTCGACGGTGAGCACGTGACCTCCCGGCTTGTCTCGCGGCTGTGACCTGCGGCCTACCTGAAACGAAACGAGCCGGACCGTCCCATCCCCCGGCTCAACCCTCCTGCGGATCCGGATGTTACACGGGAAACCGCAAGATCGAAACAATTCCCTTACAGGACTGAAACCACCGCGGCTTGCTCGCCGTGGCGGTTCGGGACAGGGACCTCCGCGAAGCCGTCGAGCGGCACGCCAAGCGGGCCGCCGAGAGTCGCGAGTGCCGGCCGCAGGGCGCGGGGATTTCCGTCCGCGACCTTGAGCGCAAGACCGAGTCCGCGGCCGCCCGCGCAGAACAATCCCTCCGCCCCGCCCTTGGCGGCGAGGCCGGGGTGCTGCTGCATGAGCGCGGTGTCCGTCGAGCCCTCGCCGCCCACGAGCTCGGGGTGAGCCTGCATCGCGGCGGCCACGCGCCCACCGCCGTCGAGCTCCGCCAGGCGCGAGTACGCGAGCGCCGCGCGCTCGAGCGGGATCGCGAACGCGACGACGCCGCAGCCGTCGACGCCCGTGCCGATCTCGTTCGGGCGCAGCTGTGCAGCCGCTGCGACTTCTTCAAGGAGCAGACGCTGCAGCGGATGGTCGGGCCGGCGATAGCCCTCGACCGGCCAGCCGTGCACGCGGCAGACCGCAAGCATGCCAGCGTGCTTGCCGGAGCAGTTGTCGTAGATCGGCTGCTGCGGGCGCCCGTCCTGGATGCCGCAGTCGAGCTCCTCCTCTCGGCCGCCGGTCGCGGCCAGCAGCTTGCGCACCGCCTCGACGTGGCGCTCGGTGCCGAAGTGCGACGCGGCGGCGATCGCCAGCTCCTCGTCGCCGAGGTCCGGGTACGCGCGCGCGAGGGGCAGCGCCTGCAGCGGCTTCGCCGCCGAGCGCAGGGACCCCGTGAACGACGGGTCGCCGAAGGCCGCGATCGTCTCGCCGTCTCGCACGGCGACGGCGTGCACCTCGTGGACGCACTCGACGAACGTCCCCCTGCGCACGGCTACCCTCAACGGCTCAGCCATGAGCAGGAGCCTAGTGACCCATGCCTGAGTTGCCGGAGATGGAGGCGTGGCGGCGCCAGCTCGATGAGCCGGTGAGCGCGTTCCCGATCGAGCAGGCGGGGCCTGCGCACATCGCGACGCTCAAGACGTTCGACCCGCCGCTGTCGGCACTCGAGGGTCGTCGCCTCGCCGGCGCGGAGCGACGCGCCAAGCGGTTGCTGTTCCCGACCGACGACGGCGAGCTCGTGCTGATGGTGCACCTGATGTCGGCCGGCCGGCTTCGCTACCTGCAGGCGGGCGAGAAAGGGCCGAAGACACCGGCGTTCCGGCTCCGGTTCGAGGGCGGTGGCGAGCTGGTGCTGACGGAGGGCGGGCCGAAGAAGCGGGCAGGCGTGTGGCTGCTGACGCCGGAGGCGGCGGAGGCGGAGCTCGAGCATCTCGGCCCGGAGGCGCTGGGCCTCGGCGAGGAGCGGCTCGGCGCGATCCTGGCCGAGCAGCCGCGACGCTTGCACTCGCTCCTGCGCGACCAGCGTGTGATCGCCGGCATCGGCCGCGCGTGGGCGAACGAGATCCTGCACACGGCGCAGCTGTCCCCTTTTGCCCCGGCCCAGGGACTGTCCCCCGGACAGGTCTCCCAGCTCGCGGCCGCGATCGACTCCGAGCTCGAGCGGGGCCTCGAGCTCCGCGAGCGCGGCGCGAAGAACGCGAAGGTCTACCGCGTCCACAACAAGCTGCACGAACCGTGTTACGTCTGCGGCACGCCGATCGAGCGCGTCGACTTCGAGGAGCACACGATCTTCTATTGCCCGACCTGCCAGACAGGCGGCCGGATGTTGAAGGACCGGCGACTGTCGAAGCTCCTGCGCTGACGCCTGCAATGTGGTCGTGGTGTCGATGACGACCGCTGTGATCGGCGCAACCGGACGCGTCGGCAGCGAGATCGTCCGCGGCGTTCTCGCCCGCGGCGACGAGGTGACGGCGCTCGTTCGCGACCCGGACAAAGCCCGCCGTGCCTTCGGCGAGCCCGACGGGCTGCAGATCCGTCACGCGCGCCTGGACGACCCGCGCGACCTGACCCAAGCACTCGACGGGATCCGGAGAGTGTTCATCGCGATGGGATCGGTCGGAATCGAGGGCGTCCTGCAGCGGATCGCGGTCAACACCGCCGCCGGGATCACCTCGATCGAGCAGGTCACCCGTCTGTCGGTGCTCAACGCCTCGGCGGACTCACTCGGGATCAACCAGCGCGCCCACGACAGCATCGACCAGCTCGCCTCCTCGACCGGGGTGCCGTATTCGACGATCCGTCCGTCGATCTTCTCTTCGTCGCTGCTCACCGCGGCACCTGAGGTGCGGGCCGCGCGCACCTGGACCGGTCTTGCCGGCAGCGGCCGCATGGCCCTGATCGACCACCGCGACGCAGCGGAGGCCGGCGTGCACGTCCTTACCGACCCGTCGCTCTGGGGTGCGCACCACGACCTGACAGGACCGGTTTCCATGTCGTGGCCCGAAGCGCTCGAGCTGCTGTCGGCGGAACTCGGCGAGCCCGTCACGTTCCGGGTCGCGGACGAGCGCCGGTTCCGCGAGCGCCTCATCGGCGCCGGCGTCCCTGCGGGAACGGCCGAGCTGCTCATCGCGCGCGAGTGGGCGATCCTCGCCGGCGAGAACGACTACACGACCGACACCTTCCAGCAGATCACCGGCCGCGCCGCGCGCCCGGTGGCCGAGTTCCTTCACGAACACCGCGCGGAATTCCTCTGATGCCCACGAGGGCGATCCCGTACCCAAGGCCGCAGCTCGCCACCGATCGGTTCGTACTGCGTCCGTTTCGCGCGGACGACTTCGAGGTCGCGAACGACGTGGTCGAGGAACCGTCGACCGCTCGCTGGATCAACCCCTTTCTTGCCTCCGACGGAGCGAGTGTCGCCCGCAGCAACGAGTCCGACCGGCGCCGCGGTCGCATGCTCGACCTCGTGATCGCCGCCCGCGTAAGCGACGCGTACCTCGGCGAGATCATCCTCCTCGCTCGGGAGTGGCAGACGGCCGAAATCGCCTACGTCGTCGCGTCGTTCGTGCGCGGCCGTGGACTGGCCACCGACGCGCTGGAACTCCTGAGCCGCTGGGCGTTCGACCAGCTGGGCCTTGAGCGCCTCCAGCTGAGAGTCGATCCCGACAACACCGCCTCACTGCGTGTTGCCGAGAAGGCCGGGTTCCAGCGCGAAGGGCTCCTGCGCTCGTGCTTCGTCGTGCGCGGGAGGCGGATCGACTCTGTGCTCTACTCCCGGCTTCCGGGCGACCCGTCGCCGGGCGTCACTCGAACGTGACGACCAATTGGGCGATCTCGCCGTCGCGCGCGGTCAGGATCATCCGCCCCGCCCGGCTGCCCTCGGCGGCCCAGGCGTAGTCGGTCTCGACCGTCTCGCCATCCACGCGCGGCTCTCCGAGCAGGCGGATCTCGTCGTCCGGCGGCCGAGCGGCGTACGCGGCGGCGATCGCGTCGCGGCCGGCGAACGGGCCGACGGGAACATCCTCGAACGACATCTCCGCGTCGGGGGCGAAGCCGTCGACCATCTCCCCGAAGTCCCCGGAGCGCACGGCATCGTTGAAGCGCCGGACGTGGTCGGCGAGAACGGCCGCGGGATCGGTCACGCGGCGGCGCCGGCCCCGGCGAGCCAGTCGAGCACGACCGTCCACTCGTGGTCGAGGAAGTGCCCGCCGCCCTGGAGAACCTCGAAGCGCGCGTTCGGGAGGCGTGACGCCACGTACTCGCCGTGGGGGCGCGGGGTGAGCACGTCGAGCTCGCCCTGCCAGACGCGTGTCTCGGCGGTAACGTCCTCGAGCTCGAAGCCCCACGGCTTCGCGAACGCGAGGTCGTCGTCGGCCCAGCCGCGCGAGCCCTGCCGGACGGCCTCACGCCACGACTCGCTCATGATCGCGCGCTGACTGGGCTCCGATGCCCGCACGCGGTCGATCTCGGGCAGCTCGGTGAGCATCTCGTCGATCACCGCGTCCACGTCGGCTCGGATCTGCTCGACGTACGCCTGCAGGAACGCCTCGATCGCCTCGGGGCCCTGCTGGGCAGCCGTGAACTCCCTCACGTTCAGCTCCGCTAGGCCCTCGAAGAAGTCGAAGTCCTCGTCCGGCGGCGCGGGCGTGACGAGTGCGCCGACCCGCAGGACGCGGTCGGCGAGCAGCGCCCCGCAGGCGAGCGCGTGGGGCGCACCGCCGGATCCGCCGACCACGGCGAAGCGGTCGAAGCCCAGGTGGTCGGCAAGCGCCGAGATGTCGGCGGGCGCGTCGGCCACTTCCCTGCCCGGATGCGGGTCCGAGAGCCCGTAGCCGGGTCGGTCGTAGAAGACCGCGCGGACATCGTGGCGCTCGTAGATCTCAGGGTCGACGTGCCGCGACAGGCGTGAGCCCGGCGTCCCGTGGCAGAGGATCACCGGCACGCCGTCCGGCGCGCCGCGCTCGAGGTAGGCGATCGTGCGGCCGTCCGGCGTCGTGAAGGTGCCTTCGTCCATGCGCCGGACTATATGGACGCCCGCTGCACGTGCGCCCCCGTCACCTCGGCAGGCGACGTGCAGCCGAGCAGCTTCAGCCCCGTCTCGAGCTCCTTGCGGAGAAGCTCGAGCACCCGCGCCGCACCTTCCTCGCCCGCCACGGCGAGGCCCCAGAGCACGGCGCGCCCGGTGAGCGCGGCCTTCGCGCCCAGGGCGAGCGCCTTCAGCACGTCGGTGCCGCGATGGATTCCGCCGTCTACGAGCACCTCGACGCGCTCTCCGATGGCCTCGACCACCTCGGGCAGCGCGTCGAGCGAGGCCGGTACGCCGTCGAGCTGGCGGCCGCCGTGGTTCGAGACCACCACCGCGGCCGCGCCGTGGTCGGCGGCGAGCAGCGCGTCCTCCCTCGTCAGGATCCCCTTGATCACGAGCGGCAGCGGGCAGACCGAGCGCAGCCACTCCAGGTCGCGCCAGGTAAGCGTGTCGTCGACGATGGCGCCGAGTGCGGAGTGGAAGTCCTCGCGCCGCAGGGCGAGCGGGATGTTCGGCAGCTGTAGGTCGTCGGGCAGCGCGAAGCCGGCGCGGGCGTCGCGCTCTCGCCGCCCGGCAATTGGGAGGTCGACCGTCAACATCAGCGCCGTGAAGCCGGCCTCCGTCGCCGCCTGGACGAGCTCCTGCGTGAAGCCGCGGTCGCGCGACCAGTACAACTGGAACCACTTCGTCCCGCCGGGCGCGCCGGCGGCGAGCTCCGCCGGGGTGACGCTCGCGAGCGTCGAGAGCGTCATCACCGTCCGGGCGCTCGCAGCCGCGCGGGCCAACGCCACCTCGCCGTCGGGGTGGCAGAGCCGTTGGAAGGCGGTCGGTGCCACGAGCAGCGGCAGCGCGACTTCGGTGCCGAGTACGGTCGTCGCGGTCGTGATGCTGCCCACGTCGACGAGCACTCGCGGCCGGAGCTCCCACCGTCCGTAGGCGGCGGTGTTCGCGCGGAGTGTGTGCTCGTCGCCCGCGCCGCCGACGACGTAAACGTACGGGCCGGGGTCGAGGCGCTGGCGCGCGGCCTCGGCGAAGTCGTCGACGTTGAGGAGCGGGAAGCTCACACGAGGCGGACGGTCAGCGTGTCTCCCTCGACCGCGACGGCCCCGCCGCGTGCCTGGACGACCCTCACCGCGACGGCGGCCCCCAGGTCGCGCAGGTCTTCGCCGAGCAGCACCGGCGCCGACGCGGGCGTCACCGGCGCGAGCGCGAGCTCCGGGCCGCGCACCGCCAGCTGGACCTGCTCGAGACCGCCGTGACGCAGCGCACAGCGCGCCAGCGAGGAGACGGCGCGCTCGGCGGCGTCACGGTCGAGCTCCACCTCCGCGCCTTCGCCCGTTACCGCCACGCGCTCCTCGCCCAGCCGGCCGGCGGCGGCGCGGGCGAGCTCGAGCGTGTCGACGGCGCGCAACGGCGGGTCGTAGCGCCCCGCGGCAAGACGTGCAGCCACCGAGAGCTCGTCGAGCAGCTCCGCGAGCTGGCTCGAAGCGGCCCCGATCATCTCGAGGTAACGGCTTGACGCCTCGTCGAGCTCCGTGCTGCGCTGGAGCGTGTGGGCGAAGCCGTGGACCGTCGCGAGCGGCGTGCGCAGGTCGTGGCACGCGAGCATCACGAGCCGGGCGAAATCGGGATCTTCGGCCAAGTGCGGTTGGTAGCGTTGCCTCGTGGACGAGCTCAGGCAGCTTCTCACACACGACCTCCAGGCCGCCCCCTCGGAGGTGCCGCTCGGGCTCTCGCGCGCGGGCGTGCGCGGGATCCAGAAGGCGATCCGGATCAGCGACGGCACCGGCGAGAAGCAGAAGCTGATCGCCGCGGAGATCGACTGCACGGTCGACCTCGACCCGTCGCAGAAGGGCGTCCACATGTCGCGCTTCCCGGAGCTGTTCGAGGAGGCGATCGAGGAGGTCGTGATCGGCGAGGCACTGCTGGTCGAGAACCTCGCCGAGCACATCGTCGCGCACATCGTCGAGCGCCAGCGCGCGCTGCGGGCCGAGGTGCGGATCGTCGCGCAGTATCCGCTCGAGCGCGAGACGCCGGTCACGCACCTGCGTACACAGGAGCTCGTCTCACTGATTGGGCTCGCGGCCGCGTCGGAGGAGCGGACGCGGCGGCTGGTCGGCGTCGAGGCGAACGGGATCAACGCGTGCCCGTGCGCGCAAGGGCTCGTCCGCGAGCGCGCGGCCGAGCGGCTGGGCGAGGCCGGCTTCGCCGAGCTCGACGTGGAGCGGATCCTGGAGCTCGTGCCGCTCGCGACCCACAACCAGCGCGGGCGCGGGACGCTCTTCGTCGGCACCGAGTCGCCGATCAACGCCGAAGACCTGGTGCGGATCGTGGAAAGCTCGATGAGCTCGCCCGTCTACGAGCTGCTCAAGCGGCCCGACGAGCTGTTCGTCGTCGAGCACGCGCACCTGCAGCCCCGCTTCGTCGAGGACTCCGTCCGCGTCGCGCTGCGCGACACGCTCGCGTCGTACCCGAAGCTCGACGACGCCGACTTCGTCCTCTCGCGGCAGGTCAACCTCGAGACCATCCACACGCATGACGTCGTCGCCGAGCGCTACGGCACGGTCGGCGAGCTGCGCGCGGAGCTCGACGGCGGCGCCTCGGCGCCCCGCCACACCGAGCTGCGCGAGTGGCTCAGTTCTTGACGGGCTGAGGCGGCCGCCGGAATCGGAACCGGGTCTCGGTCCCCGCGCGCAGGCGGCTGATGTTCGGACGGTGCAGGACGATGACGGCGAGCGCGGCGATCGTCGCGAACGCGATCACGGGCCACGGCTCCCCGAGCAGCGCCGCGGCCACCGGCAGCGAGAGCGCCGCGGTGATCGACGCGAGCGACGGGTAGCGGAAGAGCGCGAAGACGGCGACCCACACCATCGCCCCGATCCCGCCGACCAGCGGCGCCACGCCGAGGAATGCGCCGCCGCATGTCGCGACCACCTTGCCGCCGCGGGCGAACTTCATGAACAACGGCCGCCAGTGCCCGAGCATCGCCGCGCCGCCCGCGATCACGCCCGCGAGGTGGCTGACGTAGATCGTCGCCAGAAACGCCGGCACGAAGCCCTTGAGCGTGTCGACCGCCATCACGGTCACGCCGAGGCGGGCGCCGTACGTACGCCAGACGTTGGTCGCGCCGATGTTCCCGCTGCCGACGCGGCGGATGTCCTCGTGCTTGACCGCCCGGACGAGCCAGTAGCCGGTCGGAATGCTCCCGGCCAGGTACCCGCCGAGTGCAAACCAGAAGATGTTCATCGTCGCCTTCTACCCCACGCGCATCGACCGGTCCGTTCAGACGGACGCGCGGTCACGCCCGCGTCCTGAGGTCGGCATCGCAAGCGACGCCTCAGGGCGTGATCTGGTACTGCTGAGCCCAGTCGTTCACGACGCTCCAGTCGAGATTGGCGAAGAACGCCTCGATGTAGGAGGCGCGGTCGGTCTGGAAGTCGATGAAGTAGGCGTGCTCGTAGACGTCGAGCGCCACCAGCGGCGTCGCGTTCCACACGGGGAACGTGTTCTGGGCGTCGCCGATGTAGTTGAACAGGCGGCTCTCGTCCCAGTCGTACGCGGTCCAGGCCCAGCCGCGGCCGGCCATCCCCGTCGCCTTCAGGTCGGCGCGCCAGTCGGCGACCGCGCCGAAGTCGCGCGAGATCAGCTCCCGCATCAGCCCGTCAGGGTCGCCGCCGCTGCCGCCGAGGTGCTCGAAGTAGATCTCGTGGTTCTTGATCCCGCCGAGCGCGAAGCTGAGGTCGACCTTCAGCGCGCGGAGGTCGGAGTAGACCTGGTTCGCCGCGCCCAGCTCGACCTCGCCGAGGCGCTCCAAGATCTCGTTGCGCTTGTTGACGTAGCCCTCGTAGAGCTTGTAGTGCGCCTCGACCGACTCGCGCGAGATGCCGTCCAGCTCCAGCAGCGCGGGCTTGAGCGGACGCGGGGTGATTGCTTCCCGGTTGAACGCGAGCGTGGCCAAACGAGATCCTTTCGGCGAGGGACGGCTGAGCATAACGAGCCGCGGGCCGGCCCAACCCGTTAGCCTCCTCGCAGCGAGGAAAGGAGCACGAGATGGCCTTCGAGGTACCGCCTCTTCCCTACGACTACGCGGCGCTGGAGCCGCACGTCGACGAGGCGACGATGCGCGTCCACCACGACAAGCACCACCAGGCGTACGTCGACAACGCGAACAAGGCACTGGAGGGGACGGAGCTCGACGGCCGCTCGCCCGATCAGATCCTCACGAACCTCGAGGTCCTGCCCGAGGATAAGCAGATGGCCGTCCGCAACAACGTCGGCGGCCACGCGAACCACTCGTTCTTCTGGGAGATCATGGGCCCGGACGGCGGCGGCGACCCGTCAGGCCCGCTGGGCGACGCGATCGACGACCTCTGGGGCGGATTCGCCGACTTCAAGGCTGCAGTGAACGACAACGGCGTGAAACGCTTCGGCTCCGGCTGGACCTGGCTCGTCCACGACGGCACCGCCCTCGCGCTGTACTCGACGCCCAACCAGGACTCGCCGATCCTGAACGACGACATCCCGATCCTCGGCATCGACGTCTGGGAGCACGCCTACTACCTCAAGTACCAGAACCGCCGACCGGACTACCTCGAGGCGTGGTGGAACGTCGTCAACTGGGACGCCGTCTCCGCGAACTACGAGCACGCCCTGGCGGAGATGCAGCGGCGCTAGTTGCGGAGCGACGGGCTCGTCGCTGCGACATAGCACGGCCCGGCCTGGGCCGTGGAGATCGCGAGGCGGACCCGCGTCCCGCGCGCGAGCTTCGCCGTGAACGTCGCGGAGCTGATCACCGTCGGCTTCGCCGGGCCCGGCGTGGTCGCGGTCAGGAGCACGCGCTTCACCTGCTTCCAGCGCTTCGTCAGCTTCACGTAGCGCTGGAAGAGGACCGCCTTGCCCGTCAGTGCCTGGCCGGCGGTCACCTTCGCCGTCCACGTCGTGCCGCTCTTCGAGAGCGCGAGCGTCGGCTTGACCGTGACGGCCACCGACGCGCTCTTCACGTTCTTGTACGTCGCCTGGTAGCTCGTGCCGCCCGTGGGCGTGACGGCGGCCGAGTAGGCACCGGTGGCGGTCGTCTTGGCACTCGTGACCTTCGCCGCGCGGGTCGTGCCGCAGGCGAGGCCGTCGACGCCGACGGTCTGGCTCGGCTTTGCCCCCGACAGCTGGCCGCTCAGGGTCAGCGGCTTGCCGTAGGCGACGACGGTCGCGTTGGACGTGAGGGTCAAGGTCGGCGCGGCGGCGTTTGCCGCGGTCGCGAGCGCGGCGCCGAGGACGGTGACGGTCAGGAAGGTCTTCATGCCGAAGAAGTCGCCGCTCAGGGCCGAAACTTGCTAACTGCTTAGACTCGCCGCGTGAAGGCGCTCGTCACGGGAGGAAGAGGCCGGGTCGGCGAGGCGATCGTGCAGCGGCTCGAGCGCGACGGCTGGTCGGTGTTCGCGGCCGGGCGAGCCGACGGCGACGTGTCGCGGCCCGAAGACGCGCGGCTGCTCGTAGAACGGGCCGTGCGCGAGCTCGGCGGGCTCGACCTGCTGGTCAACTGCGCCGGCGAGGGCTTCGCGCCGAAGCCATTCGACGAGCTGACGGAGGACGACTGGGACGCGGCGTTCGGAGCGACGGCGAAGGGCAGCTTCTTCGTCACTCAGGCGGCGGCCCCGCACCTGCGCGCGAGCCGCGGCTGCGTCGTGATGATCGAGGACGTCGCCGGCTACCAGCCCTGGCCCGCGTTCGTCGCGCACTCCGCGGCGAAGGCGGCCCAGGCCATGCTCACGCGCGTGCTCGCACGCGCGCTCGCGCCCGAGGTGCGTGTCTGCGGCGTCGCGCCGGGCCCGGTGGCCGTCGAACGCAGCCAGGAGAAGCGGCGCGCGGCCGAGACGCTGCTCGGGCGCGTCGGCTCGCCGGAGGACGTCGCCGCGGCCGTCGCGTACCTCGCGGGAGCGGACTTCGTCACCGGCACGACGCTCTTCGTCGACGGGGGCCGGGCGCTCAAATCCGGCGCCGCCTCAACGCCGTAAAACAGTGCGATGGAGCTTGCGCTCGACCCACTCTGCTTGCCGCGCCGCGCGGAACCAGCCACCATGCCGCCGGTGGCTACGAACCAGCTCAGCGACGGCGAGTTGATCGTTCGCTCGGCCGACGGCGACCGCGGCGCTTTCGAGGTGCTCTACGGGCGCTACGCGCGGCCGGTCTTCGGGCTCGCCCTGCGCCGCCTCGGCGACCGCGGCCGCGCCGAGGACGCGGTGCAGGAGACGTTCGCCTCGATCTGGCGCGCCGCCCGGAGCTACAAGCCCGAGCGCGGCCCCGGCGCGCCGTGGCTCTACGCGGTCGCGCGCAACGCGATCACCGACCGCGGCCGCGCCCGCAGCGAGACGCCGACCGAGGTGCCGGACGAGCCGTCCGGCGAGGCCGGCCCCGCGGAGCGCGCCGAGGCAGGCTGGACCGCCTGGCGCATCCACCGCGCGCTCGAGGAGCTGAACCAGAACGAGCGCAGCGTGATCGAGCTCGCCTACTGGAGCGGGCTCTCGCAATCCGAGATTGCGGAGTTTCTAGGAATTCCGCTGGGCACCGTCAAGACACGAACACGCGCAGCGCTCGCCCGTTTGGCGACACTGCTCGAAGAGGAGCTGGGATGAACCGGGAACCGAATTTCGACGAGCTGGTCGGCGGGGACGACCTGAGCCCCGACGAGGCGGCGCGCCTCGAGCGCGTCCACGATCTGCTCGTCGCCGCGGGGCCGCCCCCCGAGCTCCCGCCGCGTCTTGCGGATCCGCAGCCCGCGCCTCGCGAGGACAGCCCGGTCGCCTTCCTGCCCCGGCGCCGGACCGGGCTGGCCCTCGCGCTCGCCGCCGCGATCGCTCTCGTCACGTTCGTCGGCGGCTTCGTCGCCGGCCAGCACCGTGGCAAGGAATTCCCGACGAAGGTCGCGGTGACGATGCAGGGCACCGCGATCGCGTCGAACGCCTCCGCCGTGATCCAGGTCGGCAACGAAGACTCCAACGGCAACTGGCCGCTGAAGGTCGTCGTCCACGGCCTCAAGCAGCTGCCGCAGGGCCAGTACTACGCGATGTACCTGACCCGTCACGGCAAGGCCGTCGCGACCTGCGGCGCATTCCGGCTCACGAGCGGCGACAGCGTCCGGCTGAACGCGCCGTACGATCTCCGCAGCTACTCGGGCTGGATCGTCACGCGCGAGGGCCGCGGCACGACGACACACCCGGTCGTTCTGCGCACTAGCCGAATCTAAGGCGCCGCTCGGTCGTTCGCGACGAAGGCTGCGTACGTGACCGGCATCTGCTCTTCGAGGAACCGCTCGCACGCCTCGGCGTAGCGGCGGATCTCGCGCTGAGCCGTCTCGGAGTTGCGCAGCGAGAGGAAGTTCATCAGCGAGCGCGCGTTGACCGTCCAATAGAACTCCGTGTAGGCGCCGACCGGCAGCACGCACCGCGCCAGCTCGCGCGCGACGCCCAGCTCGACCAGTTGCTCGTACGCGAGGTACGCGGTCTCGTAGACGGCCTGCAGCTTGTCGCGCGTCGTCTCGGCGATCTCGTCCGGGACCGCCTCGAACGAGTACGCGCCCGGCTTGCCGACCTGGGTGCGCACGTCCTCGGGCTCGGGCACGTAGAAGTCGTCCGTCGCCCGCGCGTACCGCAGGCTGAACTCGTTGAAGGAGCCGACGCGGTGCCGGAACCACTCGCGCGCCACGAAGATCGGGCAGCGGACGTGGAACCGGAACGCGTTGTGCTCGAACGGCGTCCCGTGCCGCTCGCGCATCAGGAAGCGGATCAGGCCCTGGTCGGACTCGTCAATCTCGTCCTTGTGGCGGGCGAAGCTGACCCGCGCGCCGTTGACGACCGAGAGGTCGTCGGCCATCGCGTCGTCGAGCCGGACGAACCCATGGTCGAGGACGCGGATGGTGCCGTCCGGTATCACTTCGGCCGTGACCGCCACGCGGGCGAGTCTAGCGGGGCTGTATGTCGGCACCTCTGGCTGGTCCTATCCGACCTGGAAGCCGGGCTTCTACCCTGCCGACGCGCGCCCGAAGGAGTTCCTGCGCCACTACGCGGAGCACTTCCGAACTGTCGAGCTGAACGCCAGCGCCTACCAGCTGCCGTCCGAGGAGCACTTCGCGGGCTGGGCCGAGCAGGTGCCGACGGAGTTCCGCTTCGCCGTGCGGATGCCGCGCCTGATCACCCACGCGTCGCGCCTCGGGCTCGTCGGCACCTTCTGCGAGCGCCTGCGCCTGCTCGGCGACAAGCTCGGGCCGATCCTCGTCGTGCTCGACCGGAAGCGCGACGATGGGTTCCTCCTGCTGCTCCGCGACTCGCTCGACCCGGAGCTCGAGGTCGCGTGGGACTTCCGGCACGAATCCTGGGACGGCGTCGAGGTTCCCGTGCGCGTGAACCAGCTCGACGCCGACGCGCCGTTCCGCTACCTGCGCTTCCGCGACCCGCCGTACGACGACGCGGCGATCGAGGAGTGGGCGGGCCGCGTCGGCGCGCTGCTCGGCGAGGGGGCGCGCGTCTACGGCTACTTCAAGCACGAGGACGAGCCGACCGGCCCTGCGTACGCCGCGAAGCTCCTCGAAACCCTCGGAGGGTGATGGCAATCCGCGCGAATCGCCCTACAGTAGGCCTGTCGTGAAGGTCGTGATCTTCTGCGGCGGTCGGGGCATGCGCCTCGAGTGCTGACCCTCGACCTCGCGGCCGGGCGCGAGCGCCTGGCCGTGCTCGCGGTCGGCGCCCACGCCGACGACATCGAGCTGGGCTGCGGCGGGACGCTGCTCCGACTCGCGCGCGAGGTGCCTCAGCTCGAGCTCACGTGGGTCGTGCTCAGCGCCGCGGGCGCGCGGTTCGAGGAGGCAGAGGCGGGAGCGCGGGCGTTCGGCGCGGCGACGGTCGAGATCCGCGACTTCGAGGACGCGTTCTTCAAGTACGGCCGCGAGGTGAAGGACTACTTCGAGACGCTCAAGGCGGTCGAGCCCGACCTCGTCCTCACGCACACCGACAACGACCGGCATCAGGACCATCGGCTCGTCTGCGAGCTGACCTGGAACACGTTCCGCGACCACCTGATCCTCGAGTACGAGATCCCGAAGTACGACGGCGACCTCGGCACGCCGAGCATGTTCGTGCCGCTGGACGAGCCGGTCGCCGCCGCGAAGGTCTCGGCGCTGCTCGAGTCGTTCCCGTCGCAGGCCGCGAAGCCGTGGTTCGACGAGTCGCTCTTCCGCGCGCTCATGCGCCTGCGCGGGATGGAGTGCCGCTCGCCGAGCGGACTCGCCGAGGCGTTCTACGCCCGCAAGCTCGTGCTCTGAGCGCCGGCGAGCTCGACGATCTGCTCGACCGCGAAGCGCATCTCGTCCTCGGTGTTGAAGAAGTGCGGCCCCAGCCGCAGGCCGACGTCCGGCCGCGAGTCGAGGATCACGCCGCGCTCGAGCAGCCCGCGGCCGACCTGCTCGTGGCCGGGAGGCTTCACGACGACCGTTCCGCCGCGGCGCGAGGGGTCGCGCGGGCTGCCGACGGGGAACCCGGCCTCGTCGAGCAGCTCGATCAGCAGCGTGGTCAGCTCGAGCGACCGCTCGCGGACCCGCTCGACACCGACCTCCTCGATCACGTCGTAGCCAGCCGTCGCGGCGTAGAGCGCGGGCACGTTCGGCGTGCCGGTGAGGAAGCGCCAGGCGCCCTCCGCGTAGTCCTGCTCCGGCTCGAAGGCGAACGGCCGCGCGTGCGCCTGCCAGCCGGTGATCGCCGGCTCGAGCGTCGCCGCCAGCTCCGGCCGCACGTAGAGCCACGCCGCGCCGGGCCCGCCGCAGAGCCACTTGACCGACCCGCCGACGGCGAAGTCGACGTCGAGCGCGGTCACGTCGAGCGGCACGGCGCCGGCGGACTGATACGCGTCGAGCACGACCAGGGCGCCGTGCTCGCGCGCGGCCGCCACGATCGCCTCGACGTCCTGGATCTCGCCGGTCTTGAAGAGCACGTGCGTGACCGGGACGAGCAGCGTCCGGTCGTCGATCGCCTCCGCGACGCCCTCGTCGTCGGCCGCGACGAGGATGTCGGCCCCACGCTGCGCCTGGTAGAGATAGCGCACCGAGGGGAAGTTGCCCTCCTCGTAGACGATCCGGCGGCGCGGCCCGGCGAAGTCGAAGCACGAGAGGACGACCGCCTCTGCGAGCGTCACGTTCTGATGCATCGAGACCGACCCAGGCGGCGCGCCGATCAGCCGCGCGATCTGGTCGCCGACGGTCACGGGCAGATCCCACCAGCCGTCCTCCCAGGCGCGCACCCCGCGGGTGTTCCAGGCGCGCGTGTACTCGAGCAGCCGCTCCTCGGCCGCCGCCGGCATCGCGCCGAGCGAGTGGTTGATCAGGTACGTGGTCTCCGCGAGGATCGGAAACCGCTCGCGGTAGTCGAGCAGGCTGGCCACCGGGCGCGAGTATAGGGACACGCCCGCGCCGTTCCTGGTCCCCCGAACGAGTGAGCGCGCGGCGAATCCCCTTTAGGGGTGATTCCCGCTCATCCGCGCCCGCCTACGGTCGGCTTCGAGGACGAACTTGCGGCCCGCGCGAACTGCGCGGAAGAGGGGAGCGACGTTGAGGGACGACACCGTGCGCGATGAGGCTCGCGGAAGCGGGCTTTGGGGCTCCAGACGCGGCGGCGGCCGCGGCGACGGGCGTAACCGAGCCGTCAGGCGCGGGCTGCTCCTGCTGCTGGCGCTGACCCTCGCGGCTCCGCTGGCCGCGTCGGCGGGCGGCGGTCACGGCGAGTCCTCGTGGACGCCGAGCTACCTGGCGCCCTCGCTCCAGCGTGCGGCGCAACAGACGCCGAATGCCTCCGTGCCAGTGATCGTGCAGAGCACGACGGGCGACGACGGCCAGGCCGCGGACGCGCTCAAGGACTTTACGAAGTCCCAGCGGCGGCTCGACATCGTCGACGGCGCCTCGGGCAACGTGGTCGCGAGCGACCTGCCGAAGCTCGCGGAGCAGCACGACCTCGTCATCACTCCCGACCAGGAGGTCGTCCTCGACGCGGTCGGCGGGAAGCCGAACGGCAACGGCCCCAAGGGCCCGAAGCCGCCGAACAACCCGCACCAGCCCAACTTCACCTCGTCGCAGGTGTGGCCGGCGGCGGTTGGCGTCGACCGGCTCTGGGACTCGCTGCCCGCGCCGAGCACGAAGCCGGGCGGCGGCACGCCGACGATCGCGTTCGTCGACTCCGGCCTCGAGGCCGGACGCAAGGACTTCGGCAACCGCGTGCTCGCGAGCCTCAACCTCTCGTCGCTACCGGGCAACTCGGCCGGCGACGGCCTCGGCCACGGGACGCTCGTCGCCGGCGTCGCGGCTGGCTCCGCTCCTGGCTTCTCGGGCGCGGCGCCGACCGCCGGCATCGTCTCCCTCGACGTGATGGACGACCAGGGCATGGCGCGCACGAGCGACGTGATCGCGGCCGCCCAATGGATCCTGAAGAACCGCAAGGCCTACAACATCCGCGTCGCCAACTTCTCGCTCCACTCGGCGAGCGCGACGAGCTTCCGCTGGGATCCGCTCGACAAGGCGATCGAGAAGCTGTGGTTCAACGGCGTCGTGGTGGTCGCGGCCGCGGGCAACCAGGGCCAGGGCGCCAAGCCGACGCCGATGGCGTACGCGCCGGGCAACGACCCGTTCGCGATCACCGTGGGCGCGCTCGACCTGCACGGCTCGACGAACCTCGAGCGGGCCGACACCGCGCCGTGGTCGGCGTGGGGCTACACGCTCGACGGCTTCGCCAAGCCGGAGCTGGCCGCTCCGGGGCGCGGCATCATCGGGCCGGTTCCGGCCGGCTCGACGCTGGCGACCGAGCGCGGCAGCCAGGTGGTCTGGACTCCGGGCGGCACGTACATCGACCTCTCCGGCACCTCCCTGGCGGCCCCGGTCGTCTCGGGGATCGTGGCCGACATGCTCGCCTTCCGCCCGTGGCTGACACCGGACCAGGTCAAGGGCGCGCTGATGCACGAGGCGCGGCCGCTGCGCAAGGTGCGCACGCTGGCAGCGGGCGTCGGCGAGGTCTACGCGCCCGGCGCGGTTGCGCTGGCGAGCCCGCCCAACCCGAACCGTGCGCTCGACGGCTTCCTCGTCCCGGATCCGAAGGGCGACGGGCCGATGTTCGACGACGTCTCGTGGCTCGACGCGGCCAAGGCGTCGCCGACCTGGGACGCGGTCTCCTGGCTTGACGGCTGGGCCGACGTCTCCTGGTCCGACGTCTCGTGGTCGGACGTCTCCTGGTCGGACGTCTCCTGGGGCGACGTCTCCTGGTCCGACGTGTCCTGGTCGGACGTCTCCTGGTCTGACGTCTCCTGGGCGGACGTCAACGCCTCGGCGTACTCCGACGTAGCGCCCTAGAAAAAGCGCTTCACGACGCCGAGCGCCCGCTGGTCCCACGGGACGCGGTGCGTGACGCCGGGCGTGATCCCCGAACGCGTAGCGTGGTTGGCGAGATACCAGTCGTAGGTCTCGCAGAGCGCCTGCTCGTTCGAGAGCCGTGGCGCGAACCCGAGCAGCCGCTGGGCCTTCGAGACGTCGACGAACGAGTCGCGGTGGGCGGTGCGGTAGTGCCACTCGGCCAGCGGCGACAGCCGTGCCAGCTCGAGGGCGCGTAGCGCGAGCTCGGCAGGCCGTGCGGGAACCGGGCGGAGCCGGCTGCCCGAGCCGGCGTGGCGGATCAGTCCTTCGAGGTCGGTGCGGACGGTGCCGAACTCGGTCGCGCCGACGTTGAACGTCTCGCCGGCGACGTCCAGCTCGGCAGCGGCGACCGTCGCCTCGACCAGGTCTTCGACCGCCAGCAGCTGGTACCGGTTCGAGCCGTTGCCGAGGATCGGGATCTTGCGGCCTTCGCGGATCCAATCGAACAGGATCTCGAAGACGCCGAGCCGCTCGGGGCCGATGAAGGTCTTCGGCCTGATGATCACGACCTCCAGGCCGCGCCGGCCGAAGTCGCGGGCCACCTCCTCCGCGTCGATCTTCGACTCGCCGTAGTGCCCGACGCCGACGAGCGGCGCGTCCTCGGCGATCGGGTGGTGCTTCGGGACGCCGTAGACCGCGGTCGAGGAGATCAGGACGGCCCGTGCCACGCCGGCGTCCGCCGCGGCCGCGAACGCGACGCCGGTGCCGCCGACGTTGACGGAGCGGATCGACTCGCGCGAGGCCTGGATCGGCAGCGCCGCCGCCGCGTGGACGAGCACGTCCGCGCCTGCGACGAGCGGCGCGACCGCCGAGAGGTCGCGCACGTCGCCGCGCAACTCCTCGACGTGCTGCTCGAGCTCGGCGTCGTCGAGCGGCTCGAGGTCGAGCGTGCGCACCTCGTGACCGTCGGCCAGCAACCGCCGCGCGAGGTGCAGCCCGAGGAAGCCGGCGCCGCCTGTGATCGCCCACCGCATCGGGGCAGGACTCTACGTGCGCAGGGCGAAGCGGACCGACCCGTGGCCCGCAGACTCGTGGCATTCGGCGCGACCCTGTTGGCGGGCCTCACGCTGGCAACGGTCGCGCAGGCTCGGAACCCGCAGATCGCGGGTCTTCAGGTCGCCCTGCGCGCATACGGCCTCTACAACGGCCCGATCGACGCGATCGCGGGGCCGCAGACGGTGCGCGCGACGAAGGCGTTCCAGCGGCGCGTGGGCCTGGTGCCCGACGGGCGCGCCGGGCCGGCAACACGGCGGGCGCTCGGCCCGCTCGGCACGCCGGTGTTCGGCCGCAGGACTCTCCACCGCGGGTCCTTCGGCTGGGACGTCTCGGTGCTGCAGTACATGCTCGCGCGCCGCGGCCAACTGGTGCCGGTGTACGGGTTCTTCGACGCGGCGACCGCGCGGGCGTTGGAGCGGTACCAGCGGACGAAACGGCTCGCGTCAGACGGCATCGCCGGGCCGAGGACCTTGCGCGCGCTCGGCCACGCGACCCCCGGCGTCCGGCCGGTGCGCCCCGTGCCGGCTCCCTCGGCGAGCGTCCGGTCGATGCTCACCAACTGGGCGGTCGCCTACCGGCTCGACCCGTCGCTCGTCCGAGCCCTCGGGTGGATGGAGTCCGGGTTCCAGCCGGGCCTCGTCTCCTCGGCAGGCGCGCGCGGCGTGCTCCAGGTGCTGCCGAGCACGCGCTACTACGTCCAGTGGCAGCTGATCGGACGGAAGGTCCCGAACTCGACGACCGGGAACATCCAGATCGGCGTCGTCTACCTGCGGCACCTGCTGCACGAGTTCGCCTGGGACCGCAAGCGCGCCCTCGCGGCCTGGTACCAGGGGCCTGGTTCGGTGCGGCGGCACGGGCAGCTCGCGTCGACGAAGTTGTTCGTCTCGAACGTGCTATCGCTGCGCAGCCGTGGTGTTTGAACCCTTCAAGGGCCGAGGCGGCGGCTTCGAATCGACGAGCACGGCCGCGACGAGCAGGATCGCCATCCCCACCGCGCTCTCGCCGATGAGGCTGCGTGGCAGCCCTGCGAAGAGCGGCCCGCCTCGCTCGAGCTTCGGCCGCACGAGGAAGTGGTGCGCCGCGCCCCACAGCAGCGCGAGTGAGACAAGGCCGAGCTTGACCAGCAGCACCTGTCCGTAGCCCTCGCTCCAGAGGTCGGAGAGGTGGGGCAGCCGCAGGATGCTGAGGTACGTTCCGGCCGCGAGCAGCACCACGATCAGCAGCGTCGCGAGCTTCGAGAAGCGCAGGAACGACCGCCGGCGCAGCTCCGGCTCGAGCGGCCAGACCACGAACGCGAGCTGCAGGAGCCCGCCAACCCAGAGCGTCGCCGCGGAGAGGTGGAGCCAGTCTGCGAGCTGCGACAGCCACGACGAGCCGGGGTCGACGGCGTCGTGGCCCGAGAGCGAGAGCCCCGATGCAAAGCCGATCGCGAGCAGGAACGCTGGCCAGAGCAGCTGCTCCCGCTCCGTCAGCCACGCGAGGAACACCAGCGCCGTCACGAGCGCGTACCCAAGCGTCATCGCCACGAACGCCGTGCCGAACCGGGTCTTCGCGAGCGGCGAGAGGTCGCCGTAGAGGAAGTTCACGAACGGCAGCTGCAGCGCGTCTTCCGCCCGCAGGAGGAACGCCAGGATCCCGACCTCGAGCGCGCCGATCGCCCCGACGCCGAGCAGCTGGTAGAAGCGCCTCTGTGCGCGTGGCCCGAACGGCTGCCGCACGACGAGCAACCGGAAGCCGAGGCCGCCGGCAAGGAGCGCGAGCGCGAGGAAGTAGAGCCAGCGGACGAGGTGCTCGGCGGTTGTCGGTCCGCCCGAGCCGAACGCGTCGGTCGCGGCCGGCGCGGCCATCTTCACGCCGAAGGTGAAGACGCCGGAGACGACGTGCCCGTCCGCGGACACCGCGCGCCAGCGGACCGTGTAGCCACCACGAGGCAGCGTCCGCACCGGCACGCTGATCGTCCGGTGGTCTGCGCTCGCGACCGTCGTGCCCGAGAAGATCGCGCCGTGCGCGCTGTAGACGTGGATCGCGTTCGGCAGGACGTCGACGCTCTGGTCGAAGGTCAGCACCACGGCTTTCGGCGACTGGTTCACCCTCGTGCCGTAGGCCGGCGTCGTCCGCTCGAGCGTCGCATGAGCCGACGCCGCCGCCGGGAAGGCGAGCGCGAGTAGCGCGCCGAGGACGAGCAGGCGTCTCATCGGTGCGGCGCCCCCGCGCGCTCGGAGAGGTGCCCGAAGATCGGCGCGACGTCGCGGTCGGAGTAGAGGAAGACGGAGACCACGACGAGCGTGAGCGCGAGCCCAGCCGCCCAGGTGCGCCGGCGCGGCTGGAACACGGCGAGCAGCGGGAAGATCGCGCCGATCAGCGCGGTCCAGCCGAGCGCGTGGTGCAGGAACGCCGCCCGGGCGAAGAGCCACCCGTTCTGCTCGTGCACGAGCAGCGCGATGCCCGAGACCGCGAGCGCGAGCGGCAGCGCGAGGTGCCAGGCCCGGTTGTGCAGCTTCCCGCGCACGAGGCCGAGCTCGGCGGCGCCCGCGAGCATCATCGTCTGGGCCCAGGCCCCGTGGGCGACCATGTGGATGGTCGAGTTCGTGAAGAAGACCATCACGGGCCACATGAAGACGCCGAGCCCGAAGAGCAGGCTCGGCCAGAGGTAGGCGCGCCAGGCCCGCCGGTCCCAGACCTCCACGCCGACGATCGCCCGGGCGACCAGGCAGAGCGCGAGCAGCAGGAAGCCGGTCGCGAAGAGCCAGTGGACGTGCTCGGCAGGCGGCTCCATCAGTGCTCCTTCCAGTGATGCTGTCTAGCTTCCGGGTCGCGAGCACCAAGCCAGGATCCGCACCCCTCCGCGGCCAAGGCTGGGTGCCTTGGCAAGGGCGAGCGTGGTTCCTGGCGCCGCGTGATCGCGGGCCGGAAGCGGGCGTGGATCGCTGGGAGGAGCACTAGTCCTCTCGCAGGTCCTCGATCAGGCCGGGCGCGACGAAGAGCGCGAACACGACCCCGACGGCGACGACCAGCAGCGGCGGCTCGACGAGCAGCCACCAGAAGCCTTCGCCGTGCGGGTGCAGGAGCGTGATGCGGTACGGCTGCAGGAAGGCCCAGACGACGCCGCCGAGCATCGTCAGTGGGCCGAGCAGCCCGACGGCGCGCGCACGGGCAGAGCGGGTGCGTTCGGCCGCGCGCTCGGAGATCAGTTGTGTGCTCATTCCACCTCCCCAGGTCGGGACGACACCGGTCCCGCGGTTCTGGGAGCTACCGCGGGTCTACGCGGTGAGGGGCGGCGGCCGGCTCTCGAAGGCGAGGCCGAAGAGCTTGCGAGGCGGAACGAGCGTCTCGGTGCGCGCGTATCGCGCCGGCGCGGAGACGGCACGGCCCACGCGACCGGCGCGGGCGCAGGTGTCCAGCGCGTAGCGCTCGTACTCGAGCAGCCAGCTCGCGACCGCGCTCCACGCGAGCGCGACGAGCACGGCGAGCACCGCAAAGACCGGCAGCGCCGAGGTGTGCAGCCACGGCGCGAGCAGCGGCCAGCGGCCGGACGCGATCTGCTCCGCGTCCGTCTGCAGGAGGTAGAAGGTCGAAGTCGCCAGGAACGAGATCAGCCACAGCCGCGGCGAGAGGTCGAGCCGGACCCGCGGCGCGGGCGTCGGCGCCTTGCCGACAGCCGCGAGGACGCGGCGGCCCGCCCGGGCGGCGACGTGCGCGCGGACGAAGCGCCAGGCGAGGCGCGCGAGCAGCAGCGCCACGCCGAGCTTCACGGCCGCGAGGAGGAACGGGTAGTACTCGGCGCCCGAGTACGGCCGCGAGTCGACGTGCCGGCCGAAGTCGAGCCTGTGCGTCAGGCTGCGGCCGGCGAGCTCGGCGATCAGCGCGAGCAGCGCAAACGCCAGCGCCGAGAAGATCCGCTGGTGCCGTCGTGCGCGCTCCACGCACTCAGTGTGCCGCAAGTGGCACACGCTGAGCAAACCGGTGAGCTAGCCGAGCAGCGCCAGCGTCCAGCGGGGCTCGTCCGGCGGCTCGAAGTCGACGAGCAGGATGCGCTGCCAGCGGCCGAGGCAGAGCTGGCCGTTGGAGAACGGAATCTGCTCGCCGCGCGGGCCGAGCAGCAGGCAGAGGAGCCGCTCGCGGTCGCGTTCCTCCTGGGGCACCAGCCGCGTGAGCAGGTCCTCGAGGTCGCAGAAGAAGCCGGACTCCCGCTCCTGCACGCGCACGAGCGCGACGTCGTCGAGCGGCACGACGAGCGCGATCCCACTCTCGCGCCCCGAGCGGGCGAGCTCGCGACGCACCTCGTTCGTGATGTCGAGCACCGTCAGCGACGGCAGCGCCGACGCGATCGAGTACGGCACCTCGACCGAGGTCATACCGGTGTTGTCACCTCGCGCGGTAGGCGGAAACTCACGTTCTCGCGCGCGACCTCGACCTCGCCGAGCTCGTCGAAGCCGAATGACGCGAGGCTGCGCAGGACGAGGGCGACGAGTTCCTCGGGAGTCGAGGCGCCGGCGGTCACGCCGACCGTCTCGTGCCCCGCCAGCATGTCCGGGTCGAGGCCGCTCTCGCCGTCGATCAGCTCGGCCGTCGCGCCGTGTCGTTCCGCGACCTCGACGAGCCGCTGGGCGTTCGAGCTCGTCTGCGAGCCGATCACGAGGATCAGCGTCGCGCCTCCGCGGGCCAGCTCCTTGACCGCGTCCTGCCGGTTCTGCGTCGCGTAGCAGATGTCGTCGGCGGCGGGTCGCTTGAGGTCGCCGAAGCGCTCCGCCAGCGCGTCCACCGTCTCGGCGACGTCGTCGAGCGAGAGCGTCGTCTGCGTGATCACCGCGACGGGCTTACCCTCGGAGTCGAGCTTCGCAGCGTCCTCCGGCGACTCGATCACGACGGTCTCGTCGGGCCGCTCGCCGCGCGTTCCGATCACCTCGACGTGGTCGGCGTGGCCGACGAGTGCGACCAGGTGGCCGCTGTCGGCGTAGCGCCTCGCCTCGGCGTGCACCTTCGAGACGAGCGGGCAGACGGCGTCGACGACCCGCAGGCCGCGGGCCTCGCAGTTGGCGCGCACCGACGGCGCGACCCCGTGCGCCGACAGGACGCAGATCGCGCCGGCCGGGATGTCGTCCTCGTGGTCGACGAACACTGCGCCGAGCCCCTCGAGGCGCTTCACGACGTGGTCGTTGTGGACGATCTGGTGGCGGACGTAGACCGGCGGCCCGTGCTGCTCGAGCAGGATCTCGACGATCTCGATCGCGCGGTCCACCCCTGCGCAGAAGGAGCGCGGCGCCGCCAACAGCACCTGGCCTATCTCGACCACCCCTTCGCCACGTCGCCGAGCCGCCCGAGCGCGCGCTGGGCGTCCGAGGCCGAGCGGACGAAGCCGCGCGGCGAGCGAGCGAACGCCCGCGCCAGCGCCGGCCAGTCGTAGCAGCCGTCGTCCTTGACGCCGTTCGCGAGCCCGTCGAGTGGCCGCGAGGGCGTGTCGCTGACCGCGCGGAGGACACCCTCCAGGCGGCCGCTCCGGGCGAGCGGCCCGCTCTCGAGGTCGGCCGCGTCGGCGCCGGTCCGCTCATGCAGCCGCCGCCGTTCGTCGGGGTCGTCGACCACGCGGTCGGCCGCGAGCATCGTCACCGGCTCCGCGCCCGGGACGCCGAGTGGGCCGCCGTCCCAGAGCACCGTGCCCTCGACGTCGACGATCCTCGTAGCGTCGACCACGGTGCCGGGGGCGAGGCCGTCCCGCAGAGCTCCTGCAAGTCCGAACGAAAGCACGGGCCCGTCGGGCACGCCGTTGCGCGCGCCGAGGCCGACCAGTTGCGAGCGCACCCCGGAGCGCCGGGCGACGCGCAGCTCGGCGGCGGTGGCGCAGGCCAGGGTCACCCGGTCAGCGTCCATGCCGCGCTGCGAACGGTCTCCCTGACGCTGCCGGTCGACTCGAACGCCGCCGAGGGCTCGAAGCCCGAATGGATTGCGCAGTGCTCGCAGCGGTCGTCGTTCCCGGGGCCGTACTCCTCCCACTCGATCCCGTCGAGCAGCGCCTCGTAGCTCGGGAAGATCCCGTCCGTGAGCAGGTAGCACGGGCCCTTCCAGCCGTACGGGTTCCGCGTGATCGAGCCCCACGGAGCGCACGCCAGCTTGCGCTCGCCGGTGAGGAAGTCCTGGTAGATCGGGGTCGCCAGCCAGCGGTAGCCGTGCTTCCGCGCCGCCGAGCGGATGACGCGGAACTTCTCCTCGTGCTCGTCGCGCGTCATCGTCAGGTTCGGGTCGATCTGCGAGTACTGGTAGCCGGGCGCGACGAGCATCCCGTCGATGCCGACCTCGTCGGTGAGGTAGCCCATCATCTCGACGACCTCGTTCGGGTCGGTCTCCTTGAAGATGGTCGTGTTGGTGGTGACGCGGAAGCCGCGCCCGCGGGCCTGCTTGATCGCGTCGACGGCGATGTCCCACAGGCCCGGGTAATCGCAGATGTAGTCGTGGATCTCACGCATGCCGTCGAGATGGACGACGAACGTGAGGCGCTTCGACGGCGTGAAGACGTCGAGGAACTGCTCCAGCCGGAGCGCGTTCGTGCAGAGCTCGATGTTCTTGTTCAACTCGAGGAAGCCCTCGACGACCTCCTCGATCCCCTTGTAGACCAGCGGCTCGCCGCCGCAGATCGAGACGACCGGCGCCGGGCACTGCTCGCCGGCGTCGATGCACTCCTCGACCGAAAGGCGCGCCTTGTTCGACTCGTACTCGCGGATCTTCCCGCAGCCGATGCACGCGATGTTGCAGGCCAGGGTCGGCTCGAGCATCAGGACGAGCGGATACCGCTCGCCCTTGCGCTGCTGCTGGGCGACGTAGCGGGCGATCTGGACGGTCGAGCCGAGCGGAAACTTCATCGAGACAGCCTTTCTCGTAGACGGCCGAGAGCAAGCAGCGGGAAATGAAGACGGTACAGGTGGTAACGAATCATGAAGTCAAGCGGAAATCCGGTGCCGGTGAACTGCGCCTCCTCCCAGTCGCCGTTTACCCGTTGCTCGTTGCACAACCACTCCGCGGCGCGGCGGGCGGCGGGAGAGCCTGCCTCGTCCGCCGCGACGTAGGCTAATAGCGCCCAGGCCGTCTGGCTAGCCGTGCTCGGGCCCCGTCCGCGCCAGGCCGGATCGGCGTAGGAACGGACGTCCTCGCCGAAGCCGCCGTCCTCGTTCTGGACCGAGTCGAGCCACGCGATCCCGCGCCTGAACGCGGGATGGGAGGGCTCGAGGCCGCACGCTTCGAGCGCCGGCAGGGCGGCGCCGGTCCCGTAGACGTGGTTGACGCCCCAGCGGCCGAACCAGGAGCCGTCGGCCTCCTGCTCGGCCAGCAGCCAGTCGAGCCCGCGCCGGACCTCGCCGTCGTAGCGGGCCTCGGGCGCGAGCGCCTCGAGCGCGTGCGCGGTGACGTCGGCGCTCGGCTCGTCGGTGACCTTGCCGAAGTCGCAGAACGGGAGCTTGTAGAGCCAGTACGCCTCGTTGTCGACGTCGAACGCGCCCCAGCCACCGCTCTTCGACTGCATGCCGGCCGTCCATTTGAGCCCGCGCTCGACGGCTTCGTGGCCGCGGTGGCAGCGCCGCAAGGCCAGCGCGACCACGACCGTGTCGTCGACGTCCGGGTAGAGGTCGTTCTGGAACTCGAACGCCCAACCGCCGGGCGCGAGGTGGGGCGTGCGGACCGCCCAGTCGCCTGCGACCGTGACCTCCTCGTTCAGCAGCCAGTCGGCCGCCCGAACGAGCGCGGGGTGCTCGGGCCCGAGCCCGGAGTCGCGCAGCGCGAGCACGGCGAGGCCCGTGTCCCAGACCGGCGACTGGCAGGCCTCGGGGCGCAAGCGGTCGCCGTCCTCGACCATGAACCCCTCCCAGCCCTCGACCGCGCGCCGGAAGGTCTCGTCCTCGAGGCCGTGGCCGAGCGCGGCGAGCATCAGGATCGACCAGACCCAGGGCGGTTGGATCCCACCCCACGAGCCGTCCGCCTCCTGGTGCGCGCGCACCCAGCGCTCGGCCTCGCGCAACGCCGCGCGGCGCATTGGCCCGGGCGGCGCCGGCCGGCGGGTGCGTCCCGGCCGCGAGCCGATCTCGCGCAGGTCGACGTCCGCGTGGCGCACTGGCCGGAGAGCCCGGCACGCCGCGAGCGGGACGAACGTGCCCCGGGCCCAGCAGGAGAAGTTGTAGATCGAGAACGGCGCGCCCGGCGGGAAGAGCACGAGCTCGACCGGGATCGGCGTCACGCGCTGCCACGGCCACTGGCCGAGCAGCGCGAGGAAGCACTTGGTGAAGATACGCGTCTTCGGGATCCCGCCGCGCGACCGGATGAACTCGCGAGCCTTGGTGCCCGGGTCGACGCCGGCGAGCTTCAGCGCCGCGTACGCCTCGACCGCCGTCGAGAGGTCGCCGGGGCCGCCGAACCAGATCGCCCAGGTGCCGTCGTCGCGCTGCCGGGCGAGCAGCTCGTTCGCAATCCTGCGGTCGAGCTCGGGCGTGCGCAGGCCGAGGACGTGGTGCCAGAAGAGGTGCTGCGCCGTCATCGTCACGTTCGACTCCAGCTCGCCCACCCAGTAGCCCTCGGGATGCTGGAGCTCGAGCAGCCGGTTCGTCGCCGCCTCGATCGCGGCGTCGAGCCGGGTCTCCGTGGCGACGCTCACGCGGCGACCTCCGCCCTCGTGCAGGTGAGCGCACGCGCCGCCGCCCGGCCGCTGCGGACGGCGCCCTCCATCGTCGCCGGCCAGCCGGTGGCGGTCCACGCGCCCGCGCGCGTGACGTTCGGCCTGCCGGTCTCGACGCCGCGTCGCTCGGCCTCGCTGCCCGGCCGCACCGCGATCGTCGCCGCCGGCTCGCGCGAGACGCGCGACCAGAGCGGCTCCCCCTCGCCGAGCCGAGAGGTCAGCTCCCCCGCGATCCGGTCGACGAGCTCGCGCCCGCGCAGCTCCATCAGCTCCGGCGCGCCCGAGGAGACGACCGTCAGGTACTGCCCGCGGTCGGGCCGCCGGCCCGTGAGCGCCCCACGGTCGAAGATCCAGTGCGCGTCGCTCCCGAGCAGCGCCGCCAGCGGGTACCGCAGCAAGGTGCGGTCGAACCAGAGGTGGACGCTGACGATCGGCGAGTCCTCGAGCGCCGGCTCGGGCTCGCCAAGCAGGCGCGCGCTCTCCCCTGGCGGCACCGCCACCACGACGGCGTCGGCTCGCAGCTCGTCGAGGCTCTCGACGCGCGAGCCGGTGTGGACGGCGGCGCCCGCGGCTTGCAGCGCACGCCCGGCCGCGTCGCCGTGCATCTCGCCGAGGGGCGCCATCGGCAGCAGGAGGTCGGAGTCGCGCCGGTGGCCGAGCAGCGCGGTGCGCACGGTGAAGTCGCCGACGTCGCCGCTGGCCTCGGCGCTCGGCAGGTTGAGCGCCGGCCGGATGAACACGTCCCAGAAGCGGTCGATCGCGAGCTCCGACTGGCCGCGGGCCCGCAGCGCGTCCGCGAATGTCCGCCCGCTCTCGTCGCCCCAGCGCGCGAGCGCGCGCAGGATGCGCACACGGTCCCCGAACGGAACGTGCCTGTACCGCAGCAGCGCGAGCGCCGACGGTGCGATCACCGCGGTCCGCCCGCGCTCGTCGATCACCGGCAGCTCGAGCCGGCGGCGCCAGACGCCTTTCGCCTCGCCGATCCGCTCGAGGAACTGGACGTACTCGGTGAAGCAGGCGAGCGCGATGTGCTGGCCGTTGTCCGGCGGCGGCTCGGGGTCGCCCTCGCGCCGCGGCAGTGTTTGCACGGCGCCCCCAAGTGTGGGCCGCGCCTCGTACAGCGCGACCTCGTGTCCGGCGTCCACCAGCTCGAGCGCCGCGGTCAGACCCGCGAGGCCGCCGCCGACGACAGCGGCCTTCATTCCGTGCCTTTCGACTCATGCGCCCCCGGCCAACGGCGCAGACGGCCGAGCCAGCAGAGCCGGCTCGGCCTGACAGCGACATCGCAAGCGACGTCGCTCACCGGAGCAGCCCCGCGCCCACGATGCGCAGCTTCGTCAGCGGCGAGAGCCGCAGCGAGCCGTCGAAGACGTCGTACCCGCGCGCCTCGATCCGGTCGAGCGTCGCCCGGTAGAGGCCGGCGAACGTCGAGACGCACGCGGCGCTCCGGGAGTCGAGCGTCTCGACCAGGCCCAGGCCCTCTTCCATGTACGCGCGCGCGCGCGAGGCCTGGAACGCCATCAGCGCCTGCCACTCCTCGCTGACGCGGCCGGCGGCGATGTCGTCCTCGATGACGCCGCACGCCTCGAGCTCGTCCTGGGGCAGGTACACCCGCCCGAGCTCCCAGTCCTCGCGGACGTCGCGGACGATGTTGATCAGCTGTAGCGAGATGCCGAGCGTCTCCGCGCGCTCGACGTCGGCCGAGCCGTAGACCGCGACGCAGGCGACGCCGACCGCGCCGGCGACCTTCTCGCAGTAGCCGCGCAGCTCCTCGAAGCTCGCGTAGCGCGACTGCTCGGTGTCCTGGAGGCCGCCGTCGACGAGCGCCTGCAGCGCCGGCTCGGGGATGCCGAAGCGCGAGCGGGCGTCGGCGAGCGCCACGAGCATTGCGTCGTCCGGCGTCCGGTCGAGCGCCTCGCGCAGCTCGTCCAGCCGCGCGCGCTTGTCGCCGGCCGGCAGCGAGCCGTCCGCGATGTCGTCGACCCGCCGTGCGAACGCGTACACGGCCGAGATCGCCTGGCGCTTGTCGCGCGGGAGCACCCGGATCCCGTAGGCGAAGTTGCGCGCTTCTCGCCGGGTGAGCCGCTCGACCTCCGCGTATGCCTCGGCCACCGTCACCCGGATCGCCGCCAGCGCCAGCCGCGCGCGCGAGGGCCGCGGCCGGCCGTTGAAGATGTCCCAGTCGGCGCGCTCGAGCGCTTCCAGTGCTGCGAGGCCGCCGCGCGCAAACAGCGCGACGGCGCGGCCGACGCGCCCGCCGCCGAGCTTCCGCCCGAGGTGCTCGCCGCTCGCGAGCAGGCCGCGCGCCCGGCCGGCCTCGAACTCGAGCAGCCCCCGCAGCTCCGGGCTCGGCCGGTCGAGCTCGCCGACGCCGAAGCGGGCCCGGTCGTCCGCAGGCAAATACACGCGCCCGAGCGCAACGTCTCGCGGCACGTCCTGCAGGAAGTTGACGAGCTGCAACCCCGTGCAGACGTCGTCCGAGAGCGGAACAAGCTCGGCCTCCGTGCGGCCGAGCACCCCGAGCACGAGCCGGCCGACCGGGTCGGCCGAGTGGACGCAGTAGTGCTTCAGATCGTCCCAGGTCGCGTACTCGGAGATGCGCTGATCCATGCGGTTCGCCTCGATCAGCCGCAGGAACGGCTCGCGCGACAGCGAGCAGGCGCGGATCGTCGGCTGCAGCTCGCGCATCACCTCCCACGACGGCTCGCCCGAGTAGCACGCCTCGACCTGCGCCTCGAGCTCGTCGAGCGCGGCCGGCCGGTTGCCGTCGTACTCGTCCCCGAGGATGTCGACCAGACGCGCGAAGCCGTAGATCGCGCGCAGGTGCGGCCGGTACGCGCGTGGGAACAGAAGCGACGCAACCGGGAAGTTCTCGGTGCGCGCGCGGGCGGCCACGGAGCTCGCGCTGGCCGGATCCATGGGGACAACCTATAGCGGTTCAGGCCGTGCTCGGACCGGGCGCGTACCGGTAGCCGTAGCCGCGCACCGACTCGATCGCCCCGGGCGGCACGCCGGCGGCGCCGAGCTTGCGGCGCAGGTACCCGACGTAGAGCTTCACCTGGTCGCGCGAGGAGCCGCGCTCGCCGCCCCACGCCAGCCGCAACAGCTGGTCGTGCTCGAGCAGCTGGCCGGGGTGGTCGACGAAGGCCGTGAGCAGCCGGAACTCGAGCGGGGTCAGCTCGACGTCGATGCCGTTCGCGCGGACGCGCCGCTCCGCGAAGTCGACCTCCAGCAGCTCGTCGGCATAGGTCGCGCGCACCTCACGCGACGGCGAACGCCGCAGCACGGTCTCGACGCGGGCGAGCAGCTCCTGGCGGCCGAAGGGCTTCGTCACGTAGTCGTCCGCGCCGCCGCGCAGCGCTCGGACCTTCTCGAGCTCAGCGTCGAGCGCGCTCAGCATGACCACGGGCACGCTGCTCAGCTCACGGATACGCTCGAGCGTCGCCCAGCCATCGAGCTCCGGCATCGAGACGTCGAGCACGATCAGGTCGGGCCGCTCGTCGTAGAGGAGCCGCAGCGCCTCTCGCCCGTCGGGCGCCTCGGAGACGGCGTAGCCCGCACGCGCCAGCAGCTCGCAGACGAGCGTGCGGACATCCGCGTCGTCGTCCACAACGAGTACCGACACGCCCTTCATGCGTAGCTCTTACCACACGCCTCCGCCGTCACCGGCGCCCCGCTCAGCTCGGGCGGGCGGAGGCAGGCGCTGGCGGACGCGCCGGGGAAGTCCCCGATGCGGTCCGCCAGACCTGCGTGAGCGAGACCCCGGGCCTGAGCCCGCGCCTGCGGGCCTCGCCCGCCGGGAGCTCGAGCACTGCTCGTGCTCCACGGCAACCTGCCATGCGCCACGGGCCGAGGTCGCTCGCGACCTTCAGCACGCGGTCGGCACGATCGAGGAAGACGGCGTCGATCGGGAACCGCATGAACGCGGTGTGGATGGACGACGCCGGGCGGAGCAGTATCCCCTCACCAGAGGAAAGACCGCTCCGCCCAAGGAGGCCGCGGCAGCGCGAGAACGCCGTCTCCGCGAGGAGGCAGTGCTCCACGACGACGTCGCCGTCGTCGTTCGCCAGTGCGACCTGAGGCAAGGACATCGTTAGAACCCGACGTGGATGTGGTCGTAGTGGTTCGCGAGCGCGAAGGACGGCCCGCCCATGCCGAGCAGGGAGATCACCTGCGCCGGCTCCATGCCGCCCGGGAGCATCAGCAGCGCGCGGACGGCCTGCTCGGTGATCCCGCCGGGCTGCTGGTGGCCGTAGATCGAGACGCCGTCGAGCGCGGCCACGTCCACGGCCCGGCCGTAGATGTGCGCCGAGACGACGCCCGGCCGCGCGTAGAGGCGGTGGCCGGAGATCAGGCACGAGACCGTGACCTCGTGGAACGACTCCGCGAGGTAGAGCATCGTCGCGAGCACGCGGACGTCCACGTGGCCCGCCTGGACGTCGTGGCGGCCGCCGGCGTAGATGTTCAGGCGCGTGTCGTGTAGGACGCGGTCCTGCAGGTCGGCCTTCTGCGAGAGCAGCCCGTTGACGAGGGCCGCGACGCCGACCGCACGGTAGTAGTGACGGAGGGCGACGACGCGGTCTGCGAGCGACGTGTCGCTCGAGTAGGCGAGCGCCGCCGCCCACGGGTTGGAGCGACCGCCCGTGGCGGCGAGCCGTGTCGCAAGCGTTCGGAGCTCGACCCGCCCGGCCGGGGCGCGGCCGTTGCGGCCCTCGGCGCGGAGCGTCGCCAGGACGAGTGCCCAGTCGACGTGCGCCTTGCGCGAGTCCGCGACCAGCTGACGCGCGAAGCTCAGCTTCAGGCGGGCCGCCGGCGGCGTCGGGTCGGGGGCGGCCCGGTTCAACCAGACGGTCGCGGCCGGAAAGTCGTGGATCTCGGGGTCGAGCGCCGGCGCCTTGGGCTGCACCTTCGGAGCGGTCGTCTTGTGCCGCGGCCTGGCCTGTGGCTTGCCCTGCACGGCGCGCGACGGGCGCGCGGCATGGGTGCTGGCGACCGCGGCCGTCTTCGTCGCGGCGGTCGAGCCGGAGACGACCGGCCGCGAGACGGCCGGAGCGGCCGACTGGACGGCGGCGCGTGCCTGCGCCGGAGCGGCGACGGGCCGAGCCGGCGCGGCGGCGGCCTGCACCTGGGCGACACGCGCGGGTGCTGCCGGTGCAGCCGCGGTGGCCGGGGCGGCCTGCGCGGCCTTGGCGGCGTCGGTCACGCCCGTGACGCCGGTCGGCCCGCTCGGGCCGCTGGCGCCGGAGGCCGAGACGGCGTTCCCGTTGTCCAGCAGCGACTGGACGGTGTTCCCCGCGCCGGCGGAGAAGGCGAGGCCGGCGACGAAGAGCGCGCCGAAGGAGAAGGTCTGTACGAAGCGGCTCCGGTGGCTCCGCTGCTGCGCTGGCTCGACGAGCTTGCCCTCGTCCCACTCGTCCCACGCGCGCCCGCGCCCGATCACGGTGAGGATCGTGCGCGCGAGGGAGATCAGGAGGAGGTGCTGGAGGAACCGCCTGGTCGAGGACTTCCGTCGTGGCATGCCGTGTGCTCCCGTTCGTGTCGGGCGCCGGTGGGCCGCCACGTCGGCGCGGATCTCTCAAGTTGGCATCCGCGGGCCGTTACGGACTGGGAGCACTATCGGCCGCCGCAGCACAGCCTTCTCCCCCGATCTAGGGAACTGATGCGCAGATCCCCTCTCCGAGGGATGGGCCGGCGCCCCGATCGGAACGATGAACCCGCCATCTGAGCCATAGGCGGCGCGGCCACGCCGAGACAACCCGGAGGTTTCCCCCGGCGTGACCAAGCGCAACGCCCGCATCACCACCAGGCTCTTCCAGCACAAGCCTTCTCTACCGCTGTTTCCCTCGGGAATTTCGCGCGCGAGTGCGTGCGCATCGATCCAGAGAAGGGAGGTGAACTAGATGCTGAAGCTCTTCACGTTCATGCAGGTTGCCGCTGATTCGCTGCGCAGGCGCGAGGAGGGCCAGACGATGGCGGAGTACGGCGTGGTTCTCGCCGTGATCACGCTCGCCGTGATCGGTGCCATCACGCTCCTCTCGGACAACGTCCGCTCTGCGATCGAGAACGTCGCCGGCATTTTGCCCGGCTAGGAACACCGCAGTTTCTCCGGTAGGGGGCCCCTTCGACGCGAAGGGGCCCACTCCACTTCGACTCGAGAAAGAACTTTCCCGTGACCAAGGTAATTCGCCGCAAAATCGACTGTCGGTCGGAGCAAGGTCAGGCGCTGACCGAATTCGCGCTGGTTTTGCCGATCCTCGCCCTGCTCCTCTTTGCGGTGGTCCAGTTCGGGATCGCCTTCAACAACTACGTCACCCTGACCGACGCGACGCGCGCCGGAGCTCGCAAGGCCGCGGTCGGCCGGCAGTCGGCGAACCCGGTCGGCGACTGCCAGACGGCGGTGCTGAGCTCCGCGAACGACCTCAACGCGTCCGACCTCACGACCTCGTGCACGTCGACGTGGCAGATGGGCGCGGACGTCACGGTGACCGCGACCTACCCCTACAAGATCAGCCTGCTCGGGCTCGTCGTGAAGACGGGGCGCCTGTCGAGCACGACCACGGAGCGTGTGGAATGAACCCTCGTAGCGACCGCGGCCAGGCAACCATCCTGATGCTCGTCTTTCTCGTCGTGCTGCTCGGCATGGCGGCGCTGACCCTCGACATCGGGTCGTGGTACCGCGCCGACCGCGCCACGCAGTCGGCGGCCGACGCCGCGGCGCTCGCGGGGGCGCAGTCGCTCCCGGGCGACCCGGGCAACGCGAACACCCTCGCCCTCCAGTACCTGACTAAGAACGGCGGCGGGACTCCGACCGTGAACGTCCAGACCGGCGTCGCCACGAACGACACGATCAAGGTCAATGTCAGCCGGCCCGCCCAGGGCTTCTTCACCAAGCTCTTCGGCGTCAACACCGTGACCGTGGGCTCGCACGCCAGCGCCCGCGCAAGCCTGATGGACGACGCGAAGTACGTCGCGCCCATCGGGGTCAACATCCTCAATCCGAAGCTCAAGGGCACCCCGACGTGTCCCTGCATGGGCCCGACCCAGCCGACGACGCTGCCACTCGGCAAGACCGGCGCGCCGGGCAGCTTCGACCTGATCAACATCGACAACAGCCACGGCGGAACCGGCCAGTCGATCATCGCCGACTGGATTCTCCGCGGCTACCAGGGCTACCTCGGACTCGGCCAGTACTTCTCGGACTCGGGCGCCAAGTGGAACGCGTCGGAAGTCGACGCCGCGCTCACGTCCCGGCTGGGCACGGTGCTGCTCTTCCCCGTCTACGACACGATCGTCGGAACCGGCTCCAACGCGCAGTACCACGTGATCGCGTGGGTCGGCTTCCACCTGACGAGCTTCACCGCCAGCGGATCGTCCGGCTCGATCACCGGCTGGTTCACGAGCGTCACCTGGGACGGCATCCCGTCCACCCGCTCCGACGGCGGCCAGCCCGACCTCGGCGCCCGGACCGTCTACCTCGTCGACTGACCCCTACCCCTGATCGCCCTCACCACAAGGACAAGGAGCAATGGCATATCGAGCTAGAAACATCCTGATCGCGGTCGCCCTCGCCGCTGTGGCCGCCCTGCTCACGAGCTTCTACGTGACCAGTTACAAGCGGCACGTTCAGAGCGGCGAGGACCACGTGAAGGTGCTCGTTGCCAAGAAGGACATCCCGGAGGGCACGAGCGCCGCTGACGCCGCCGCCATGCTCACGCCTCAGGATGTCACGCGCAAGAGCGTCGTCCCCGGCGCGATCTCCAACGCCGACCAGCTCGCCGGCCTTGTCGCGACGCAGCAGGTGCTGCAAGGCGAGCAGATCACGACGCGCAGCTTCAGCCCGAAGACACAGGTCGGCGTGCGGGCCCAGCTGACCGGAACGCTCAGGGCGTTCTCGGTCGAGGGCGACCAGAACCAGCTGCTCGCCGGCACGCTCAAGGACGGCGACTCGGTCGACTTCGTCGCCGCGCTGAAGGTCCCGGGCGCGCAGGACATCTACCTCAGCCGCGTCCTTGTGCGGAACGTGAAGGTGCTCCAGGCGCCGTCCGCCCCGCCCGCCGGCAGCAAGCTGACGGGCGCGGCGAACTCGAACTTCTACGCCATGCTCGCGCTCACCGACAGCCAGGCGCAGAAGATCCAGTACGTGCTCGCGAACGCCGGCCAGGGAACCACTCCCGACCGCTGGCACCTCGAGCTCCGCCCCGTCAACCACGACGCGGACAGTCCCGACCACGTCGACAGCTTCGGAAGCGTCATCTCCGGCGGCCTCAGCGCTGCCGCGCGGAAGACGCTCGGGCACTAGGAGGCCTCGATGAGCAACGGCAACGAATTCGCAAGCAAGAGCCCGAACCGCGTCTACGTCACGGGCGACTGCGACGGGCTGCCGGACCTGCGGGAGGCGCTCGCCGCCCATCCCGAGGTCGAGCTCGTCGGGTCGGCGACGCAGGTCATGGAGGCCGCGCCGACGCTGACCGGGGGACACCTGAGCGTCGTCCTGCACGCCACGCGCGCTGCGACGCTGCCTGTCAACGAGCTGGCGGCGATCCGCGAGCACACCAGGGCGCCGATGATCCTGCTCGCCTCGAACGGCTCCCCGGCCCTGCTGGAGGAGGCGCTCGAGCACGACGTCGCCGACGTCCTGCTGCTCCCGCAGCTGACCGACAACGTCGTCTTCTCGATCCGCAAGGCGGGCCACGTCAGCAAGCGCCTGACCGGCGACCAGCGCCGGCACGGCCGCCTCGTGACGGTCTTCTCGCCGAAGGGCGGCACGGGCAAGACCGTGACCGCGACCAACCTCGGCGCGTCGCTGGCCAAGCACTGGGGCAAGCGCGCTCTGCTGCTCGACCTCGACCTGCAGTTCGGGGACGCGGCGATCATGCTCGGGATCGAGCCGGAGAAGACGATCTACGACCTCGTCACGGCTCCAGGCGAGCTCGACTCCGAGAAGCTCGCCGGCTACACGACCCGGCACGCGTCGGGCCTCGACATCCTCCCCGCACCCCTGCGCCCGGAGGACGCCGAGCTCGTCACCGAGGCCAAGCTGGCCCGGCTGCTCGAGGTCGCGCGGGAGTCGTACGACGTGATCGTCGTCGACACCTCGCCGTTCTTCCACGGCCCGATGCTGGCCACCCTCGACCGCACCGACGAGCTGCTGCTGCTCTGCGGGCTGGACGTGCCGACGCTGAAGAACGTCCGGCTCAGCCTGCAGACGCTGGAGCTGCTCTCCTTCCCGCCCGACCGGATCAAGCTCGTCCTCAACCGGGCGAACTCGAAGGTCGGGATGAAGCCGAAGGAGGTCGAATCGGCTCTCGAGCGGACGATCAACTTCGAGATCCCGAGCGACCGCGTCGTCCCGCTGGCTGTCAATCGCGGCAACCCCGCGGTCGTCGCCGAGCCGAAGTGTGAGTTCGCGAAGGCCGTCCGCGCGATGGCCAAGGAGCTCGTCGCGGCGCAGGCAGTGGCGAAGCAGAAGCGCAAGTTCATGGCGACCCTGGCAAGGGCGTAGCGCCATGGGCCTCCACGACAGGCTCAACCGCAACGGGTCCTCCAACGGCCACGGGCCGGATCTCGACGTCCTCCTCGGCGGCCAGGCCGAGGCACCCGAACGCCGGCCCGTCGACCCGTACGCCGAGCTGAAGGGCCGGATCCACCACGCCTGCATCGCGAAGCTCGGCCCGCAGCTCTACGCGGCCGGCAGCGCCGACGAGTCCTCGAACGACGACCTCGCCGACAAGGTGCTGCGGGTCGTCACCGAGCAGCTCGCGCTCGACCGCACCCCGCTGACCCGCGAGGAGCGGCGTCAGGTCACACGGGAGATCACCGACGACATCCTCGGCTACGGGCCCCTCGAGCCGCTACTCCGCGACGACTCCGTGACCGAAGTCATGGTCAACAACTACGACCGGGTCTACGTCGAGCGCAACGGCAAGATCGAGGTGACCGAGGCGACGTTCGTCGACAACGCGCATCTCCTGCGCATCATCGACAAGATCGTCTCGCAGGTCGGCCGCCGCGTCGACGAGGCCTCGCCGATGGTGGACGCGCGCCTCCCCGACGGGAGCCGCGTCAACGCGATCGTCCCGCCGCTCTCGCTGCGGGGGCCGACGCTGACGATCCGGAAGTTCTCGCGCGACCCGTACACGATGGACGACCTGATCACGTTCGGGACGGTCTCGCCGGAGTCGGCGCAGTTCCTTTCCGCGTGCGTGCGCGGGAAGCTGAACTGCCTGATCTCCGGCGGTACCGGCACCGGTAAGACGACGACGCTGAACGCGCTGTCCGCCTTCGTCCCGAACGACGAGCGCATCGTCACGATCGAGGACGCGGCCGAGCTCCAGCTCCAGCAGGACCACGTGATCACGCTCGAGTCGCGCCCGCCGAACATCGAGGGCGAGGGCGAGATCCGCATCCGCGAGCTCGTCCGTAACGCCCTGCGCATGCGCCCCGACCGGATCATCGTCGGCGAGGTCCGCGGCGCGGAGACCCTTGACATGCTCCAGGCGATGAACACGGGCCACGAAGGCTCGCTCACGACGATCCACGCCAACACCCCGCGAGACGCGCTCTCGCGGCTCGAGACGCTGGTCATGACGGCCGGCGTCGAGCTGCCGCACCGCGCGATCCGCGAGCAGATCTCGAGCGCGTTCGACCTGCTCGTCCAGATCTCCCGCCTCGTCGACGGCTCCCGCCGGATCACCCACATCACCGAGGTGCTCCGGATGGAGTCGGACGTGATCACCCTCCAGGACGTCTACGTCGCCAAGCCGCCCGACGACGACGCGGAGAGCGGACCCGACCAGCCCGTCAACCTGCTCAACCCGCTCGAGTGCACCGGCCTCAAGCCGCAGTTCCTCGAGAAGATGGCCGCCAACGGTGTCAGCCTGCCGCCGTCGTTCTTCGGCGACAGCGCTTCGTTCAGGCCGAATTACGCAAATGCGACCTACGGCGGGTTCGAGTGAGCCGCCGAGCGCTTCGCCTCTTCATCGCAGCCGTCGTCGCCGCCCTGGTCGTTCCCGTCGCGGCCGGCGCCTCGTTGAGCCTGCGCGGGATCGACACGAGCAGCTACCCGACGGTGCGCGTGACCGTGGTCGCGCCGGTCGCCGCAACCGCGGCACCCCCGACGCTGACCGAGAACGGCAACGCGGTCGTGGGCCTCCAGGCGACGAACCTCGCCTCGACCAAGAGCGTCGTCGTCGCGATCGACCGCTCGCGCTCGATGGCAGGCGCAAAGCTCGCCGACGCGCTCGACGCGGCGCGCGCCTTCCTGCACACGAAGTCGCCCACCGACCGCGTCTCCGTCGTCGCCTTCGGCTCGAAGGCGGTGCAGCTGACGACGTTCTCGCAGTCGACCGCCGACGCCGACGACGCACTCCGCCTGCTCAAGGTGGACACCGCCAACGGCACGGCCCTGTACGACGCCCTGCAGCTCTCGGCCTCTTCCCTGCGTAGCCAGGTCGGCCGGGCCCGGGTCGTCGTGCTGCTCACCGACGGCAAGGACGTCTCGAGCCAAACCTCGCTCCAGACCGCGCTCACGACGGCGCACGACACCGGCACGCTCGTCTACCCGATTGCGGTCGGCGGCGACAGCGCGACGGTGGCTCCGCTCAAGCAGATGGCACGGGAGACCGGCGGCAGCTTCAAGTCCGCCGCGTCGAGCGCATCGCTGCACGCCGTCTACTCGTCGATCGCGGGCGAGCTGAAGCGAACCTGGCGCGTCGAGTACGTCACCGCGGCAAGGCCCGGCGAGAAGCTCCACCTGCGCGTGCTGCTGAACCCGGAAGGCGCCGCGTCCACCGATGTGACGATTCCCGGCAGCTCCGCGCCGGGCCCTGCCGGCGACGCCCTCCCGAGTCCGCTGTACTCGTCGATCGGCGGCTTGTTGCTGACGATGCTCGTCGCGTTCCTCGTGCTGACCGCGTGCGGCTTCCTGTTTGCGACGGCCAAGGGCTCGTGGGTCAAGACGAGGCTCGCGCCGCACGTCGAAGGCTCGCGCAAGGCCCGCAAGCGTGAGAAGGGCCAGCGCCTCGCGGCGTTCGCAGGCCTGTTCCGCGCGACCGAAGACGCCTTCGGCCATCGCCGCGTCTGGCTGCACCTGCAGCGCAAGCTCGAACGGGCCGACCTGCCGCTGCGCACGGTCGAGTTCGCCTACCTGATCGTCGGCTGCGGGTTCGCGCTCGCGCTGTTCGCCGCGGTCAGCGGTCGCCCGTCGCTCCAGATCCTGATCGCCCTCGCCCTCGGTGGCGCGATCCCCTACTTTTTCGTCTCGCTCAAGGCGAAGAAGCGAATGAACGCCTTCGACGACCAGCTGCCCGACCTGCTGGTCACGCTGGCCGCGTCGCTCAAGGCCGGCCACAGCTTCAAGCAGGGCATCCAGACGATCGTCGACGAAGGCCACGAGCCGGCGAGCAAGGAGCTCGGCCGCGTCATCACCGACACGCGGCTCGGCCGCCCCATGGACGAGGCGCTCGCCGAGACCGCGGAGCGGATCGGCTCGAAGAACTTCTCGTTCGTGATCACGGCCGTGACTATCCAGCGCCAGGTCGGTGGGAGCCTCGCCGGGCTGTTCGACATGGTCGCCGACACCGTCCGGCAGCGGCAGCAGTTCGCACGCAAGATCAAGGGCCTGACCGCGATGGGCCGTGCGTCCGCCTACGTGCTGGTCGGCCTGCCGTTCTTCATCGCGGCCGCGCTGACGCTGCTGAACCCGTCCTACATGGCTCCGCTCTACAACACCTCGACCGGCCACATGCTGATCATCGGCGGGCTCGTGATGATGGCATTCGGCTCCCTGATCCTGAAAAAGCTCGTCTCCTTCAAGGGGTAACGCAGATGATCGTCTTCATCGTGCTCGGAGTTCTCTGTCTCGCCGGAGCCGCGTACCTCGTCGGCGAGGCGGTCACCCTGCCCGCCCGCGAGCGGCGCTCCTCCGTCGGCCGCGCCGCGACCTACGGCAAGACCCGCGCCCCACTGGGCGAGCGGCAGCTGCCGTTCAAGCAGCGCGTGCTGACGCCGATGGGCGACCGGCTCGCCGGCTTCACGCTCAAGCTGCATCCCAAGACGACCCTCGACGGCGTCAGCACCCGGCTGCTCGCCGCCGGCCTGGGGCGCACGATCTCGCCGACGACGTTCCTCGCGCTGAAGTCCACGTTCGCGATCGGCGGGCTCGTGCTCGGCGCCCTGTTCGGCGGTGCCGTGGCCGGCGCCGGCGGCGTTCTCCTGCTCGCGATCGCGGCGGCCGGCCTCGGATTCATCGCGCCGGACTTCGTAGTCTCGAGCAAGGCGCGCTCGCGCAGGGACCGGATCCGGGCCGAGCTGCCGGACGCGCTCGACCTGATGGCGGTCAGCGTCGAGGCCGGCATGGGCTTCGACGGCGCGATCTCGAAGCTGACGGAGCACATGCACGGCCCGCTGGCGGACGAGTTCGGACTGACGCTGGGCGAGATCCGGATCGGCGAGTCCAGGCAGGACGCGCTCAAGAAGCTCGCCGACCGCACCGACACCCCCGAGCTGTCGAGCTTCGTGCGCTCGATCATCCAGGCCGACCAGCTCGGCATCTCGCTCGGCCGGATCCTGCGCGTGCAGGCGACGGACAGCCGCCTCAAGCGCCAGGCCGCGGCCGAGGAGAAGGCGATGAAGGCGCCGATCAAGATGCTCTTCCCGACCGTCCTCTTCATCTTCCCGGCCATGTTCCTCGTGATCCTCGGGCCGGCGTTCCTCAACCTCTCCAAGATCTTCTAACCGGAATCGGAGGCGACGTGTCCGACACACCCGAGCACCAGGGGGCAGAGACCGAAAAGGGGTTCGGAACCGGCCTGCGCGCCCAGCTGCAGCGCCGGCGGGAGGGTGAGGACGGGCAGGCCGACGTCGCAGGGCTCGGCCAACGTCGAGCTGCGCCTCGAGCTGACGGCGCGGCCCGCGAACGGAGAGGCGACTCGAGGCCGTCGTCGGCCCCGACGTGCAGGCGCTGAGGGAAGAGCTTCAGGCCGCGCACAAGCGCGAGGCGATGCTGCGCGAGCAGCTGCAGGAGAGGTCGCAGGCCTACGAGCAGAACGTCGGCTCCGAGAAGCAGCTCGCGCACCGGGCCTCGACGCTCGACGAGCGCGAGGCGAAGCTGGCCGAGTTCGAGGTCGAGCTCGAGGAGCGCGAGCGGCGCGTCCGCGACCAGCGCGAGGCGATCGAGGCCGAGCATTCCCGCGTGGCCGAGCTTCAGGCCGAGGCCGCCGCAGAGCAGGCGATGGCCGTCGAGCAGCGCGAGGCGGCCGACCAGCGGCTCCGCGAGCTGCAAGGCGCCGACCGGGACCGCGACCGGGCGATGGGAGAGGTCTCCAAGGCCCGCGCGGCGATCGACGAGCAGGAGAAGAAGCTGGCCCGCAAGGAGTCCGAGGTCTCGACCCGCGAGCAGGCTGGGACCGCCCGGCTCGACGGCCGCGAGCGTGCGCTGACCAAGCGCGAGACCGAGTGGCGCGCCCGCGACAAGGAGATCTCCGAGCGCGAGCGCAAGCTGGCCGCGCGCGAGAACGACCTGAGGAAGGAGTCGGCGCGCGTCGCCGCGCGCGACGAGGCGATCGGCGAGCGCGAGGCCGAGCTCCTGCTCAGGCAGGACAAGCTGCGTAACGACGCCGAGCGGTTCGAACGCGAGCTCGACGACAAGGGCAAGGTCGCCCGTGAAGCGGTCGCCCGCTCCGCCGAGCTCGACCGCCGCGAGCTCGACCTGACCGCGCGCGAGGCCGAGCTGAACCGGATGCAGGCGTCTGTCGCCCACGCCGAGCGCGACATGAACCGCGGCCGCGACCTCGACGAGTGGACCGCGCGGCTCGGGGAGCGCGAGCAGGAGCTCGCGAAGCGCGAGGCCGAGGCCTCGAACTTCGAGACGACGGCCGAGTCCCACCGCAAGCGCCACGAGCGCAAGGAGGCGCGCCTCGGCGGCCTCGAGGAATCGGCACAGAAGCGGCAACAGGACCTAGACGAGCGCGAGAGCGAGCTCGACCTGCGCGAGGCCAAGCATCAGGCCGACGTCGACATCCGCACGGACAAGCTCGAGGAGCGCGAGGAGCAGCTGCGCGAGCTCGAGGAGCGGCTGGCAAACCAGGAGCGCGAGCTCGCCGCATACGTCGCCAAGGCCCAGACCGAGCTCCAGCGCCGCGAGTCCGAGTGGTGGCAGAAGCAGCTCGGCGCCGAGGAGGTCTCCGCGGCCTGACTAAGACGGGCGCACGGGCAAAGCCCGCACGCCCTCTCTGGTCGGCGCCGCCGAGTCGGCGCCTTAGAGTCGCTCCGTGCGCCGCGACTCGTTCGGGATAGCCGTCGTCTGGCTCGCGTGGCTCGGCGCGCTGCTCGCGACTGTCGGGATCGGGCTCGCGGCTGGCGCCTACCACTGGCGCCTCGGTTGGTACGAGCACCAGGGCCTCTGGCCGCTGTTCGCCTGGGACTACAACTGGTACGAGCTGATCGCCCGCTCGGGCTATCCCGCGCACGCCGGCGGGCGGCAGTACGCGTTCTTCCCGCTCTGGCCGCTGCTGCTGCGCTGGGCGGGGACGCATTGGGACGTGATCGTGGGCGCCGGCGGCGCCTGGGCGGCGAGCGCCGCGGCGTTCTTCGGCGTCTCGGCGGGCCTGCCTCCGGTGCGGCTGCGGAGCGCGCTCGCGGTCGCGTGCTGGCCGGGGTCGTTCGCGCTGGCGATCGTCTACCCGGACGCGCTCGCGCTGGCAGCGGCCGCGTGGGCCGCCGCGTTCGCGCTGCGCGGCAAGCCGCTGGCCGCCGGTGCGCTCGGGGCGGTCGCGGCGTTTGCCCGGCCGAATGGCGTTCTGATCGCGCTCCCGCTGCTCTGGATCGGGCGCCGCAGCATTCGCGGCTGGATCGGCGCTGCGCTGCCGGTCGCGGCCGCGGCGGTCGTCGAGGGGTACTTCTGGGCCCGCAGCGACCGGGCAGGCGTCTTTTTCGACGCCCAGCGGCTCTGGGGTCGCGGCGGGCCGCACAACATCCCGCACTGGATCCACCAGGCCGGACGGCTGCTCTCGCATCACGGCCCGGTGATCGGCGTCCTCGCCCTCGCCGCCGTCGTAGCGCTGGTGGTCGTCTGGCGCCGCTTCGGGCCTCGGACAGCGCTCGTCGCCGGCTACGCGTGCGCCGTCGTCTTCCTGCTCGCGGCGACAAGGAGCCTCGAAGGGTTCGTCGACAGCGCCCGCGCGGCGCTGATCCTCCCCTTGCTCGTCGTCCTGTGGCGGATGGGCGGCCGCTACCGGCCGTGGGCCGCCTTCGCGACGGTCGTGATCGTCACGCTGCTTCTCTCCGGGACGATGCAGAGCTTCGGCCGGCAGAGCCTGTTCGCGTTCCCGATCTTCTGGGCGATCGCCGACGGCCCGCGCTGGCTCAGGTCGCCGCTCCTCGCAGCCGCCGGCTTCGCAGGAAACGTGGCGCTCGTCCTGCTTTTGACACGCTTCGCCCCCTGATGGGAGAGCACGTCCTGATCACGGGCGGCGCGGGTTTCGTCGGCTCGCACGTGGGCGACGAGCTGCTTCGCGCCGGCTACCGGGTACGGGCGCTCGACAGCCTCGTCGAGCAGGTACACGGCGACGCGAGGCGGCCCGACTATCTCGCCGACGAGATCGACGTGATCGCCGGCGACGTCCGCGACCCCGAGGTCGTGCGCGCGGCGCTCGAAGGCGTCGATGCCGTCGTCCATCTCGCCGCGCGCGTTGGGGTCGGCCAGAGCATGTACGAGCCCGCCGAGTACGCGGCCGCGAACACCGCCGGCACCGGCGTCCTGCTGGAGGCGCTGCTCGACCACCCGGTGCGCAAGCTCGTCGTCGCATCGAGCATGAGCATCTACGGCGAAGGTTCGTACGAGCCTGTGCCCGCGACCGTGCGCAGCCGCGAGCAGCTCGCCCGCGGCGAGTGGGACCCGCGCGGCGCGAGCGGCGAGGAGCTGACGCCGGTCCCGACGCCCGAGACGAAGGAGCCGTCGCTCGCGTCGATCTACGCGCTGACGAAGTACGACCAGGAGCGCATGTGCCTGCTCTACGGCGCCGCGTACGACGTGCCGGCCGTGGCCCTGCGGCTCTTCAACGTCTACGGCCCGCGCCAGGCCCTGTCCAATCCGTACACCGGCGTGCTCGCGATCTTCGCCTCGCGGCTGCTGAACGACCGGCGGCCGCTCGTCTACGAGGACGGCGGCCAGCGGCGCGACTTCGTCAACGTCGCCGACGTGGCGCGCGCGTGCCGCCTCGCGCTGGAGCGCGACGGCGCCGACGGCCGGCCGGTCAACGTCGGCAGCGGCAAGAGCAGCTCGGTGCTGGAGATCGCCGCCGCGCTCACGCGCGTGCTCGGCAAGGAGATCGAGCCGGAGCTGACCGGCAAGTTCCGCGCCGGCGACATCCGCCACTGCTTCGCCGACGTGTCTCTTGCGCACGAGGCGCTCGGCTTCGAGGCCGAGGTGCCCTTCGAGGACGGCCTGGCGGAGCTCGCGGGCTGGCTCGAGGGCCAGGTCGCGACCGACCGCTTCGACGAGGCAGCGGCCGAGCTGACCCAGCGCGGCCTCACGTCGTAAGTTTGCGTTCGCCACCGCCGAGGCAAGGAGGCTCGATGAGAGACACGGCGGCCGAGAACGAGGCGCCGGAGCCGCAGCCGGAGCTCGAGGAGCCGCGGCTCGAAAACCCCGGCCCGGCAGACCTGTCGAAGCGCGATTACCTCGCGATCCTGAAGCGCGCGTTCAAGCGGTCGAGCGAGGACCACCTCACGAGCCTCGCGGCCGCGCTCGCCTATTACGCCTTCCTCACGATCCCGGCAGCGCTGCTCCTCGCCGCCGGACTCTTCGGCCTGTACGCCGGGCCGGACGCGGTCACGACCGTCATCGACAAGCTCCATCACATCGTCCCGAGCGAGGTCTCGAGCCTGATCGAGAACAGCCTGCGCCGGCTGACCCGGCGGAACGGCACGAGCATCACGCTGATCGCCGTCGGCGGCGTGCTCGCTCTCTGGTCGCTGAGCGGCGCGATGCAGAACGTGATGTGGGCGTTGAACCTGGCATATGCGCGTCAGGAGACGCGCGGCTTCGTGCGCCGGCGCCTCGTCGCCGCGGGCATGGCCGTCTTTGCCCTGCTCGCTTCCGCGCTGGCGCTGGGTCTGCTCGTGCTCGGGCCGCACCTCTCCCGCTGGCTCGGCAACGCGATCGGAAACAGGACCGCCACCGAGTACGTGTGGTGGGCGGCGCAATGGCCGATCCTGATCGGCGGCCTGCTGCTCGCCTTCGGAGTCATCTACTACCTCGGCCCGGACGTGAAGCAGAGGTGGCAGTTCGTCAGCTTCGGGGCGGTCTTCGCGGTGCTCGTCTGGCTGCTCGCGTCCGGCGCGTTCGCGTTCTACACGAGCCGCTTCGCCTCCTACAACAAGGCCTGGGGCTCCCTCTCGGCCGTGGTCGTGATGCTGACCTGGCTCTGGGTCAGCTCGGTTGCGCTCCTGCTCGGCGCCGAGATCAACGCCGAGGCCGAGCGCAGCAGGGAGCTCCGCGAGGGCGAGCCCGCCGAGGTCGAGCTGCAGGCGCCCGCGAAGGCCTAGCCCGCAATGGCTCGGTAAAGTCGAGCCATGGCCTCCGGAGCAACAGCCACCCTGCGCGCCGGAGACCGAAGCGTCTCCTACGCACCGCTGGCGTCCGTCGACGGCGTCGAGCGGCTGCCGTACTCGCTGCGGATCCTGCTCGAGAACGCGCTCCGCCACGGCTCCGAGGCCGGCGTCGAAGCCGTCTCGCAGTGGCAGCCCCACGACGAGCCGTACCGCGAGCTCGGCTTCCGCCCCTCGCGCGTCCTGCTCCAGGACTTCACGGGCGTGCCGTCGATCGTCGACATCGCCGCCATGCGCAGCGCGATGGCCGACATGGGCGGCGACCCGGCGAAGATCAACCCGCACATTCCGGCCGAGCTCGTGATCGACCACTCCGTGCAGGTCGACGAGTTCGCGACGCGGATGGCAATCGAGGTCAACCGCGACCGCGACTACGAGCGGAACGGCGAGCGCTACGCCTTCCTGCGCTGGGGCCGGGGCGCCTTCGACAACCTCAAGGTCGTCCCGCCGAACACGGGGATCGTCCACCAGGTCAACTTGGAGTACCTCGCGCGCGTGATCGAGGAGCGCGATGGCGTCGCCTTCCCGGACACCCTGGTCGGCACCGACTCGCACACGACGATGGTCAACGGCCTCGGCGTGCTCGGCTGGGGCGTCGGCGGGATCGAGGCCGAGGCCGCGCTGCTGGGCGAGGAGCTGTCGATGCTCGTCCCGCAGGTCGTCGGTGTGCGGCTCGACGGCCGCCTGCGCGAGGGCGCGACTGCGACCGACCTCGTGCTGACCGTGACGGAGCTGCTGCGCCGCACCGGCGTCGTCGGCAAGTTCGTCGAGTACTTCGGCGCGGGCCTAGAGGGCCTAGCGCTGGCCGACCGCGCCACGATCGGGAACATGTCGCCCGAGTACGGCGCGACATGCGGCTTCTTCCCGGTCGACGACCTGACGCTCACGTACCTGCGGCTCACGGGCCGCCCGGACGAGCGGATCCAGCTGGTCGAGGCGTACTGCAAGAAGAACCTGCTCTGGCACGACGAGTCGGTCGAGCCCGAGTACTCGCAGGTCGTCGAGCTCGACCTCGGCTCGGTCGAGCCGAGCCTGGCCGGGCCGCGGCGCCCGCAGGACCGCGTGCCGCTGGCCGAGGCGAAGGACTCGTTCGTCGACGCGCTCTCGAGCTTCGGGCACTCGTATGGGAACGGCACCCTCGACCGGGGCGTCGAGGACACCTTCCCCGCCAGTGACCCGACCTCGTTCCAGGAGCCCGGCCCGCACGAGTACGAGCCCGACCCGGCGCCGGTCGCAATCGCGGAGCGCGCGCAGGCGCACGCCGCCACCGCCGAGCTCGACGGTGAGGAGATCGAGCTGCGCGACGGCTCCGTCGTGATCGCCGCGATCACCAGCTGCACGAACACCTCGAACCCGCAGGTGATGATCGGCGCGGCGCTCCTCGCGAAGAAGGCGGTGGAGCGCGGGCTGCAGCGCAAGCCGTGGGTCAAGTCGTCGCTCGCCCCGGGCTCGCGCGTCGTGACCGACTACTACGACCAGGCCGGCCTGACGCCATACCTCGAGGCGCTCGGCTTCCACACCGTCGGCTACGGCTGCACGACCTGCATCGGGAACTCCGGCCCGCTGCCGGAGCCGATCTCGGCGGCGGTCGAGGAGGGCGACCTGGTCGTCTGCTCGGTGCTCAGCGGCAACCGCAACTTCGAGGCGCGGATCCACCCCGAGGTGAAGGCGAACTACCTCGCCTCTCCCCCGCTCGTGGTCGCCTACGCGCTCGCCGGCCGGATGGACATCGACCTCGACAGCGAGCCGATCGGGCAGGGTAGCGACGGCGAGGACGTCTTCCTGCGCGACCTCTGGCCGAGCTCGCAGGAGATCGAGGAGACGGTCGCAACCGCGCTCGACGGCGGCATGTTCCGCAAGCAGTACGCCGACGTCTTCGCCGGCGACGAGCGCTGGCAGGCGCTGCCGGTGCCGGAGGGCGACCTCTACGCCTGGGACGAGGCGTCCACCTACATCCGACGGCCGCCGTTCTTCGCAGGCATGCCGCGCGAGCCGGAGCCGATCGAGGACATCGAGGGCGCGCGCTGCCTCGTGTCGCTCGGCGACAGCGTCACGACCGACCACATCTCCCCCGCCGGGTCGATCAAGCCCGAGAGCCCGGCCGGCGAGTGGCTGATCGAGCACGGCGTCGAGCGGCGCTTCTTCAACTCGTACGGCGCGCGGCGCGGCAACCACGAGGTGATGGTGCGCGGCACGTTCGCGAACGTCCGCCTGAAGAACCTGCTCGTTCCCGGCAGCGAGGGCACGTGGACGGCGCACTTCCCCGACGGCGAGGAGATGACGATCTTCGACGCGGCCGACCGGTACCGCGCCGAGGACGTGCCCCTGATCGTGCTCGCCGGCAAGGAGTACGGCTCGGGCTCGTCACGCGACTGGGCCGCGAAGGGCCCGGACCTACTCGGCGTGCGCGCAGCGATCGCCGAGAGCTACGAGCGCATCCACCGCTCGAACCTGCTCATGTGCGGGATCGTCCCGCTGCAGTTCATGGACGGCGAGAACCGCGAGAGCTTCGGCCTGACCGGCCGCGAGGAGTTCATGATCACCGGCCTCCAGAACGGCGAGGCCGACGAGGTGACGGTGAGGGCGGACGACAAGGAGTTCCGCGCCCGCGTCCGCCTGGACACGCCGAAGGAGCGCGAGTACCTCCGTCACGGCGGGATCCTGCAGTACGTGCTGCGGCGGTTCCTGGCAGAGACCTAGTCGGCGCGTTCAGGCCGTCTTCGCCGATCCTGCGACCCGACGAGGGTGGGGATCGAAGGGAATCGGTGGCCGCGGCAACTCCCGCCTAGCGGAGAACCAGGAGGTCGAGCCAGTTGCTTCTGGGTTCCGCGCTCGCTGTTCCCTCGGCGTCGCTCACGGCACGGCGGAGACGTTCCTTGCCGCGGAGGAACTCCTCGTCGGTGAGCGTCCGCATCGTGGTGTCGGCGTGGCGGAACGTGTCCACCTCGCTGAGGAAGTCCGCCAGGCTCGTCGGGTACGTCTCGCGGACCTGCTCGAGCGCGTCCTGCTGGAACCCTGCGCCCGCGAAGGCCTCGCACGTATCCGTGACCGAAGGGTAGGTCTCGACTACCCGAGCGGTCTCGGGGAACCAGCGGACGAGCTCGACCCCGTCCAGCCTGCCCGGGAAGCCCTGCCGGATGAGGACGGGGGCGCCTGGGCGGAGGACCCGGCGGATCTCGCGTGCGGCGACTCCCAGGTCCGGGACGTGGTGAATGACGAGTGAGAGCCAGGCGGCGTCTGCCGATTCATCCGGCAGTGGTAGGGAGCACACGTCTCCCTCGAGCACCTCGATGGCCGGTGACCGCGGGATCTGATCCCGCATCGCGGCCGACGGCTCGATCGCGACGACGCTGAGGTCGAACCAGTCGCTGAAGGCCGCGGCGAATTGACCGGTCCCGGCGCCGATGTCCACGAGGGTCATTCCCGCCGACGGGCGGAGGTGGCGTCGTACCGCCTCGCGCCAGTCCGAGAGCCCGGCGCGCGGGATCTCGCGGACCTCCTTGTACGCCGCAGCGGTCCCCTCGTCGTAGCTGATCCTGGCCATCTCATCCCTCCTGCTCGTGCCGGTCGTCCAGGGTGCCAGGTCGTCCGCGGCGCTGCTTCGTTCGACGACGAGGTCGACTGCGCCGTCAGCCGTCCACATCCAGACCAAGGCCGATCCCAAGCTGCTGCGCATGCGCTCGTCGTCGGGTGCTCCTTCGTTCGCGGGCCAGCGTAGCGCTGCCCTCAGAGACTCGGGGGCGCGCACAACTCATCGGTCATCGCAGTCGCCGGGCTATTCGGCGAGTGCGCGCTCGAGCGCTTCACGGTCCTTCGGCGTCCCATGCGCCGGCAGCACGACCTCGACCGGCAGCTCGAGCAGCGGCCGCAGGTCGGCGACCACCTGCTCGCGGGTGGCGCCGTGCTCCAGCACCTCCTGCGGGACCTCGAAGCCGCGGCCGAAGTCGACCAGCGAGTCGCCGGCGACGACCGCGCCCGCGCGTTCAACCCAGAGCACGACGTCGTTGTGCGACCGTCCGGGAAATGCCTCGACGCCGATCGGAAGCCGGTCACCGGCCACGTAGAGGTTGGCCTCCCCGCGCCCCTCCGCCACGAGCCACTCGAGGTCGGAGCTGTGCCAGCCCTCCGGGATCTGCTCAGGATCGAGGCTGTACTTCCGCACGAGGTCGTCCGCGGTGTCGGGCGGCGGCGTGAACACTGGCGCGCCCAGGCGCTCGACCACGCGCTCCGCATCGCGTTCGTGCCAGGGCGCAGTGAGCACCACCACCGGCTCGCGGTCGGCCGCGATGGCGAGGATCTCCTCAGGCACGGCCAGCGGGTCGAAGAGGAGCAGCCGCAGCCCGTCGTCGAACGCGTACGACGAGACCTCCTGCGGCCACCACTGATCCTGAGTCCACTCCGGATGCGGACCCTGCCAGTGCCAGAGCCCGGCCCGAAGCTCGTGCACGGCGCGATGCTACTGCGGACGGCGAGGGCTCGCCCGGCGCCTGGGCGAGCCCTTTCCACGCGAGCTAGGCGCTCGCGCCGCTCGAGGACGACGGCGCTCGGCCGCCGGGCGGTCCGGGCATGCCCGACTCGACGCCGACGACCTCGAACTCCTTGTTCACGTAGACCGTCACAGGCGTGCCGTCGGCCTTGACCATGTGGGCCTCGTAGGCCGCGTGGCCGTCGGCGTCGGTCTCGACGCGAACGATCGTGCCGCCGGCCACCT
>CAVXXW010000018.1:0-374548 GCA_963765785.1 uncultured Actinomycetes bacterium | reverse complement strand
CGTCGCGAGGTTCGAGGCGAACTCGCGGGCAAGGATGAGGACGAGGTGCTTCGGACGTGCGACGGCCACGGGTGAAGCCTACGCCCACCCGTGGCCTCCGCAGAAATCGCGGGCGCTACGCGGTGGCGGCGAGCGCCGGCGTGCAGCTCGACCGACCGCTCTTCTCGAGGTACTGCTGGTGGTGCTCGTCGGCGGGGTAGAACCTCTGCGCCGGCTCGATCGAGGTCGCGACCGGCTTGCGGTAGCGCCCGGACGCGTCGAGCGCGGCCTTCGAGCGCTCCGCCGCCTCGCGCTGCTCGTCGTCGTGGACGAAGACGACCGAGCGGTACTGGTCGCCGAAGTCCCAGCCCTGCCGGTTGCGGTGCGTCGGGTTGTGCTTGCCCCAGAAGACGTTCAGGAGCTGCTCGTACGAGACGACGGCGGGATCGTCGGTCACCTCGACGACCTCGGCGTGGCCGGTCCTGTGCGAGCAGACCTGCCGGTAGCTCGGGTTCTCGAGCGTGCCGCCTTCGAAGCCGACCTCGGTCTTGGTCACGCCCTCGACCTGTCGGAAGGCGGCCTCGACGCCCCAGAAGCAGCCGGCGCCGAACGTTGCCTTGTTCTCCACTACGCCTCCTCGTGCTTCAGCGACGCGGAGTTGATGCGGTAGCGCAGCCCGGTCGGTGCGGACCGTCGGGGAACACGTGGCCGAGGTGGCCGCCGCAGTTGGCGCACATCACCTCGGTGCGCACCATCCCGAAGGTCTTGTCGCTCTCCTCGTCGATCGCCTCCTCCGAGGCGGGTGCGGAGAACGCCGGCCAGCCGCAGCCGGAGTCGTACTTCGCCTCCGAGGCGAACAGCTCGGCGCCACAGCCGGCACAGCGGTACGTGCCCGGCTCGAACGTGTGGTCGTACTCACCAGTGAACGGGCGCTCGGTCCCCTTCTCCCGGAGGATCCGGTACTGCTCGGGCGTGAGCTCGGCCCGCCACTGCTCTTCGGTCTTCCTGATCTTGGTCATGGTGAACAGTCAAGCAAGGGGGCACTTCGTTACAGCCGAGAACGCCTATCAACTGGCCATGTGACGAGTCGCAGGTTCCGGTGCCGCACCAGGGTTCACCGGCGGGGTGTGCAGGCACTCGGCGAAGCTGAACGGCCGCGTAGTGAGCGGCGGCACCCCCGCCGCATCGCGATGGGCCGGGTTCATCAGCACCACGTCCGCCTCGGGCAGGACTCTCGAGCGCACCGCGACGAGCAGGGAGCGGCGCTCCTCCAGCCAATCGACGACGAACCCGCGGATCGCGTCTTCGTCCTCCTCGTCCGGGACGCGTTCGGGGGTCGCGTCGACTTCGGTCCAGCCGAGGAGGTAGTCGTTGGGAGCGTCGGCCGGATCGCCCGGCAGGTAGCGGAGCGCGACGAGCACCGCGAGGCCGGCCTCGGAGGCGAAGTTCACCACTGGAACCCCTGGAGGCGAGTAGCGCCCGCCGTGGCGACGCGTCCCCGAACCGTCGAGCGCCGTGTGAGCCGCACGCGTTAGACGCCAGAGCTTCATCCTGCGAGTTTGAACGAGACGAAGACCAAGCCTCCGCGCCGCCGTCTACACGCGCGCCGGCTCCGGCGGAGCCGGCGCTGGGCCGCCGGCGACCACGAAGTCCCGCGACCGCACCAGCGCATACCCCGCCACGGATCCGACCGCCGCCACGGCGACGCTCACCAGCGCGATCGTGTTGAAGCCCGTCACGAACGCGTGGTGCGCGGCGTGCACCACCTTGTCGCGGTCGGCGGGCGGCACCGCCCGCAGGGCGCGCCCGGCCCCGCCTGACGCCACAGCCCGCGAAAACTCGTGGACGTGCGACGACGCAGGCGTGCCCGCGACCAGCGGGGTGAGCGTCGACTCGATCTTCGACTGGAAGATCGAGCCGAGGCCGGCGATCCCGGTGGCGAGCCCGAGCTGACGAGCTGTGTTGTTCGCGCCCGACGCCATGCCGCTCAGCTGCGGGCTGACGACGCCGACGGCGGTCGAGGCAAGCCCGGGGGTGGCCAGGCCGATCCCGATGCCGGCCAGGATCTGACCGGGCAGCAAGGCGGTCCACCCGGACGAGTCCGACAGGTTCCCCATCAGCACCAGCCCGACCGTCACGAACGCGAGCCCCGTCCCGAGCAGCAGCCGCACCGGCACGCGCGCCGTCAGCCGGCCGCTCAGCGGCGAGACGAACAGGATCGGCGCGGTGACCGGCAGCGACCTGAGCCCCGCCTCGAACGGCGAGAAGCCCAGCACGTTCTGGAAAAAGAGCGTGATGTAGAGGAACATCGCGAAGATCGACGCTGCCAGCGCGAAGGCGACGATCGTGGCGCCGGTGAAGGCCGGCTTGCGGAACAGCGAAAGGTCGAGCAGCGGGTGGGCGGCGCGGCGCTCCACCACCACGAACAGCACGAGCAGCACTGCGGAGGCCGCAAAGCAGCTGACGATCAGGGGGCTCCCCCAACCCGCCTCGTTGCCGCGGATCAGCCCGTAGACGAGCAGGAAGAGCGATGGGCAGAGCAGCGCCACGCCGCGGAGGTCGACGCCCGCGGCAGCCGGGTCGCGCGACTCGCGCAACCGCAGGCGCGCGACCACGAGCGCGGCCAGGCCGACCGGCACGTTCACGAGGAAGATCCAGCGCCACGACAGCGCGTCGACGAGCGCACCGCCCACAAGCGGCCCGATCGAGACCGCGGCCGCCGTGGTCGCGCCCCAGATGCCGAGCGCGGCCCCCCGCTCGCGACCCTGGAACTCCTGCGCGATCAGCGCCAGCGAGGTGCCGAACATCATCGCCGCGCCGAGCCCCTGCGCCCCGCGCGAGACGTTCAGGAAGAGCGGGTCGAGAGCCAGCCCACAGGCCAGCGATGACGCGGTGAAGATCACCAGCCCGAGCATGAAGACGAGCCTGCGGCCGACCTTGTCGGCCAGCGACCCCGCCGCCAGCACGAAGCCCGCGAGGGTCAGCGCATAGGCGTCGATCACCCACTGGAGGTCGCTGAAGTTGGCGCCGAGGTCGCGCTCGATCGACGGGAGCGCGACGTTCACGATCGTCACGTCGAGCAGCAGCATGAAGATCGCGATGCAGCTCGCGAGCAGAGTCCACCACTTGCGCTCCACGGGGTTCCGAGACTACACGGGGGTGGTCTCCGCGAGCTGCCGGCGACCGCGACTCGCGGGCTTCGCCGGACGCGCCCGCGCGCGATGGATAAGTGCGCCGAGCGTCCTATGATCTGCGCCCTTGTCGACCTTCGCTTTCTACTTCGCGACCGGGCTACTGCGTGAAGCCGGGTGGCCGCGGAAGCTGGGCGTGTTCAAAGGCGAGGGCTATGACACATTCATCGCGGACAACGCCGTCGCACAGTCGATCGACTGGGGTGCCGCCCTTGGAGCTGGCCGCCCTCGACTAGCCCTCCAGATGATCGCGGAGATGTTCCGTGATCGTGACTGGGACGGAGATGAAGCTCCGGATGTGAAGTTCGTTGTCGAGGGCGAACGAGAGGGTGGCGCCTGGTCGACGGCCGCCTCTCCTCAGGAAGCCGTTCAGCCGCTAGAGCTGGAGAGGCACTGGGGCAATCGATCAGCGTGGAGCAGTTCCAGGACCAGCGGCTGCGAGTTCCGATGCAGCAGGTCTTACTCCAAGCGCTACTGTGGGGACTGTCCAACCCAGACCGCTTCGGCGCCTGGTACAGCGCGCAACACCTCCATCTCGAGTCAATGCGCCCTACGGCCTTCAGCGCTGGCCTAGAACTCGACACATGGCCCTCGTTGCCGCAGTGGTTCGAGGACTGTGAACAGATCGTCCGCGACTACGAGCGCGACATCGGCCCGCTTCCACCGATACCAGCCAGGTTGCTCGCGGACGCCGAGGCGCTGGGCTGGCGCGTTTAGGGTCGGCGCGCTCGTATTTCCGGTCACAACGCGCGGCCCTCATTTCGTCGGCTTTTCGCGAAAAGGTGGCCGCCGTCCGCGAGGTAGCGCGTCGCCCGGCGCCACCCCACCCCGTCGAGGCGCGGCCGTGTCGCGACGCCGCCGCGGGTGCGCTCCTCCGGCTGGGCGGCCCCTGCGGTTGCGGCTCCGGCCTTCGCATAGTTGGAGTCATGGCGGCGCGCATCGCGGGCTAGGATCTCTCACCGCCACCTCTGAAGGAGGAACGATGACGCGGATGCTCGTTGCTGCTATGGCAGCGTCCGTACTGGCGGCAGGCACAGGGCTTTCGGCCGGGGCCTCCCTTCGGCCGACAGCCCCGGATGCGACTGCGCAGGCGGCTCTGTTCACCACGGTGAAGGTGACCGAGAAGGAGTACAAGATCACCCTCAGCAAGAAGACGGCGAAACGCGGACTCGTCATCTTCAAGGTGAAGAACGTCGGCACGGTTCAACACGGCTTCCAGATCAAAGGACGGAAGACGCGGCTGATCTCGCCCGGGAAGTCTGCCACCCTGCGGATGACCTTCCTGAAAAAAGGGCACTACCCCTACAAGTGCTTCGTCACGGGCCATGCGGCACTTGGGATGAAGGGCGTGTTCACCATTACCTAGCGGGCCTCGGTGCTCCGCTGGACCGGGAAGGGGCTGCCGGAGCAGCCCCTTCTGCCGACGAGCGCTCAGCCCCCGGTCAGTCCAGGCTCAGATCCAGCGCCTCAGCGTCCAGCCCGCGTGCTCCACGGCCCCACCTCGACGGGTGCTGGGCCTGGAGCAGCCACGCTGCTGAGAGCGAGCAGTCCGTAGAGGTCTGGTACCGATGCCCCCCACTTCCCGGTCGTGCAAGGCTTGTACTAGGCCTTCACTGAGTGGCCGGTGGCTGTGCCGGCTGTGCCGGCCGGTGCGAGGAGGGGGAAGTAGTGCCCGGCGACCTGTCTGAAGACGTCGATGATGAGCTGGGGTGTGACTTCGGCGTTGGGGTCGTCGAGTTCTGGCGGGAGTTCGAGCCCTAGTTCCCCGGCGTGCTCGATGAGGCCCCGTCCCATGCTGTTGCCGAGGCCGCTGAGAGCGTTGCTGAGGGCCTCCTCGTCAAGGTGCCATGACGGGACGGGGAGGGCGGTGATGGTCGCCCAGGTCTCCGGGTCACGCGGCTTGTCGAGGATGAAGAGGTCGTCGAAGGTTCGCGCAGAGGCGTCGCTCTGGGTAAGCGGGTCGCCGAGACTCCAGACCTTTCGCAGGGTGGCGATCAGCGAGGTGTGGCGGTACTCGTCGTTGAACACCGAGCCTTGCGGGACCCAGGGGGAGACGAGGATCGCGGGAACGCGGTAGCCGGATCGGTCGAACTTGAAGCCCAGCTCGCCGGCCGGTGCGTCCGGATCGGGGGGCGGGACCGATCCGGGGGGCACGTGGTCGTAGGTTCCGCCCGGCTCGTCCCAGCCGATCAGCAGGGCGGTGTTCCAGACGTTCGAGCCTGACTCGGAGGTGCAGGAGCGGTAGGCATCGAAGATGCGCTCCAGAAAGGCCTCCCCGCCCAGGATCGAGGACGGAGGATCGAGCGTCGTGACGTCGATGGGGCGGCCGAATGAGCGGCCGAAGGCGGGGTGGTAGTCGCCGTGCCCGGAAATGAAGTTCGGCTCGATCAGCGAGAAGTCGGGCAGGGTTCCGGCGGCGGCATCCTTCTCGAACTCCGCGAACGGCACCACGTTCGTTGCCAGCCGGTCCTTGAGACGGGAGTAGTGGATGATGCCGTGAAAGGACAGCACCATCGGCTCCATCACGTAGATCTTCCAGGTCTTGCCGTGTTGCTCGAGCCGCTCGAAGATCGTCTCCGCGTCGTTCTTGCTGAACCACTTCTTCACCGGGCTGTTCACGACGATCCCGGACGATGTCGCCGCCGTCCAGAAGGAGCGGTTCATGAACGTCTGCGACGGCACCTCGGAGAACCAGTGGTCGAAGACGCCGAAGTCGCGGGCGATGCCGGTGAGCACCGGGAGCTGTTCCGGCGTATACCCGGTCATGATCTGCGCGTACTCGTCGTAGGTCGGCTGGCGGCCCATCTCGGCGCTGAAGGTGCTGATGTAGTCGGTGACGAACCCGTCCATGGTCGGCGTCGCACCGGGTGGCGGCGCGTTCCACGGCTCAGCCACCTCCTCGCCGAGCTTGAAGCGGTTCTGGTCGTCGAGGGTGTTGTAGAGCTGGGTGTTGGTGTGGAAGTACTCCTCGCCCGAGTCCGGACTCGGCGCGTCCATGTCGGTGGCGACCTCGTACGGCACCACCTTCCGGTCGGCGCCGTGCTCGGCCCACTCAGGAATGGGGTTGCTCAGGTTCTTGCCGATGACTCCGTCGAAGGTCTTGCCGTCTTCGGGGCCGTAGAGGTTCCCGAGCATGTTGTCGAGGGAACGGTTCTCGAACAGCACGACGACGATGTGGTCGAGGGCGTGGGAGCTGTCGGTCGCGGGCATCAGCTCACGTCCTTTCAGTGGGTCGTTTTGACAGCGGCTGGTCCTCAGTCCTGTTCCGGTCTCCTGGCCTCGGTGTACAGGGCGACCTGGGCCGCGGCCGAGCCAGACATGCCGAGGCCTGGGCCGCGGAGACGGCATCAGCCGCGTGGCAGTCCAGCATCATCCGGATCGGATGATGTGCGGTTCGCCGAGAGGGCGGCGCCTCTACGTTTCGGCTGGAGGGCCACTCAGGCCCCTGGCCGTCACATCGAGATGGCTGAGGGAGGCAGTCAGTCTTGCTGCCCTCTCCGGCCCCGCCTACGCGGAAGCTGCTCAGACGCTCAAGGCCATGGCCGAACGGGCCACATCCCCCCGCCGCAGCCGTGGCGTAGCGTGCTGGCCAAGGACCGACGGACAGTTCACCGCCGTGCAAACAAAAGCCCCGCACCAGCAGGGCTTCCGTGAGGTGGGCGGTACTGGGCTCGAACCAGATCGGGCGCCGATTCACTCCGACGCACTGTCGGCCACTCTCCATGCGCTTTGCAGGGGAAAGGCGACTCGGGGCACGGCGCGGGTGACCGACTAAGACTGACAGGCTCCGACTCTGCAGTTGGACAGCCGGTGGACGGCGGGGAGTCGAACCCGCGTCGGCGTTCCCGTTCCGACGAGTCACAGGAGGACCCGGACTTAGCGACACCTGACGCCGGCGAATCGGCGTCGAACGAGGGTCACAAGCAGAAAGCAGCGAGCGCCGACGACGAGCTGCCGTCCATTCATCCGGGGCAGCTAGACGTCTTCGACTTGCTCGGCGATGGCTAAGCACGGCTCGCTGGGACAGCTCGCGCTCTTTGAAGCGACGAGAACGCGTCGGCGGCCCCAGCGATATGTCCCGACCTATGACCACTACCCGGCCGAGGCGCTCCGCCACACGAACGAGGTCTTGGATCGCCTGCTCGCGCAGCGGCGCGGCCTGAAGCCGTTCGAGGGACGCTGCACCGGTTGCGGCAAGGTCATCTCAAGCAAGGCGCCGAACTGCGGCCGGCGCACCTGCTCGGCCGTGTATCCGAAGTGGTCGCGCGATCAGCGGCGGGTGACCGCAGAAGCGCTGCGCGAGTACGGCGGGCTGCTGCTCTTGACCGACGTGACGCTGCCGGGGACGCCGGAGCAGGAACGGCACCGCCGCAACGTGGCGATCCCGTGGGGCGCCGACCGGCGGGGCGAGGCGAAGGCGCTCTACAAGGCAAACCGGCGCCTCAAGCTGCGGATGCGCTGGCTGAAGCGGAAGGCGTACAACGACGCTCGCTCGGTGTTGCGGAGGGCGGGCTACGAGTTCGAGCGGCTGCCGCCGGTGCTGGTCGGAAACCTGGAGGTGCAGAAGCGCGGGGCGCTGCACGCGCATATGGCGCTCCCCTACACGACGCCGCTCGAGATGGCCTTCTCGCGGGCGTTCATCGACGCGATGAAGCGCTGGGCACCGCTCTGCGGGCTTGGCTACGTGCAGGGCTGGAAGGCGGCGGAGCGCTCAAAGGTGTTCGCGCACGAGAAGGCGATCGGCTACCTGACCAAGTACTTGACGGGAAAGCATCCGCCGGAGTTCCTGCAGACGATCAGCGGGCCGGTGCTGACAGTCTCTCGCTCGCTGACGCGGCGGACTGGCGTGACGATGGTGGCGCTGCGGAAGGCGCGGCGGCTCTGGTCGGCTCGGGAAGGTCGTTGTCCGATGCCGGACTGGTCAGAGGCCGAGTTCGCTGCAGTGGCGAGGGTGCTGGATCGGCGTCCGGCGTCGACGCGGGCACCGTGAGCCGCTCCCGCGAGGGGAGACCCGGCCCGGGAGGGCCGCCTCCACTCGCGGTTGTGGCGCGGTGCAGGCTGGTAGTCGTATCTGCATCGCCCAGTCGATGGCGGGGATCGGTGTCGTCTTCCGAGGTGCCCTGTTGTCGGGCTCGGGCTTTCTAGCCGAACCCCGCGAGCGGTATCACCGTTGACTCACGATTAATCACGCGCCTCGCGTAAAGCCGCTCGTCGGCGGCCCGATAAAGCGAGAGCGCATTCTTTCCGTCCTGTGGAGAAGCGGACCAGCCGAATGTCACGGAGAACCCACTCTCAGCCAGGACGCCTTGCAGACGAGCTGCGATCCTGCCCGCGTCGGTTGCGCTTGCCGCGTAGGTCAATACGGCAAATGTGTCGTCTCCGATGCGTGCGACGTCATCGCCCGGAAGAAGTGAGCCTAGTAGGCAGTTCGCGATCTGGCGTAGCAGGTCATCAGCATCCATTTCCGCGCGAAGGGGCACCCGTGGAAGGGAATCGACACCGCCGACGAGGAGAGCGAACGGGTCGTCCTGGCTGAGGCGGTTGTCTATGGCCCGCTCGAACGCGCGCGTGTTCGGCAACCCGGTCAAAGCGTCTCGCTCGGCGAGTAGCTCAAGCTCCGCAAGTAGCTCTCGATTCCGAGTCGCGAAGTAGCCGGTGACGATCCCCACCGTCAGGTACGTGATAAGGCGGACGGCCGTACCTGCGGTCATGACCTCGCTTGGCGGGATAGCTGGGTTGGCAACCACACCCGTCGTGTACATCGCCGTCGCAACCGTCGCTGCGGCTGCGCCAATCCAAGGCCCGCCCGCGAACGCAGCGAGGATGATCGAAACGTAAAAGAAGTGAGGGAGCCCCAATCCGGGCTCCGGGAGGAGCGTAAAGGACACGAAAACGATCGCCCCAGTGATGAGCGAGGTGGCCGCAAGGGCATAGCGGAGCCGCTTCCGCATTCTCTGTCAAAGATCGCCCATCGAGAGCTAGCGGACGTCCCTCGATCGGGGGAATCCGTGCACTTGACCTCGGACTTCTCGGTGTTGCGTAACGGTTACGCGGCCGTGACGTGGCTGTTGAGCGGCCGGCTCAGGATGGGGCGCGTCGTCGATTAGGAGGCATCCATGAAGCTCTCGCTTTTCATCTCAATCGCCGTCGCCTTCACGATGGCGGCGGTAGCCATATCCTCGTCGGCGGCTGGTAGCTCCGGCGCTCGGATGGTGCCCGGCTTCCGCTCGCCGTCGGGGAACATCCAGTGTTATTACGATCCGAAGGCGTTCGCGCCCCACGGCACCAAGCCCCTGCTGACCTGCGGTCTCCGCCACGCCGGCTATGCAATGCAGCTGCAGCGTCGCTGCCTCGCCGGCGACTGGCACGGCTTCGGGCTTGGTGCGAAAACGAGGCCGACGATCTTCTGCGCCGGCAACCGAAACTACGCGATCCGCCCGGTCTACACGACGCTTGCCTACGGCAGGAGCTGGACACGCGGTCCCTTCTCTTGCACCTCCCGCATCACCGGCGTCACCTGCCGCAACCAGGGCGCCCACGGCGTCTTCATCTCTCGCCAGTCCTACCGCACCTGGTAGCGGCCACCCTCCCTCCGAGAGCGCCCTCCGGGGCGCTCTCGCCCCGGTCCGAGCGAAGTTGGTAGGTTCTCGGGCGGTGAGCCGGGAAGACGGGTCGGCGCCAATGCCCCCATGCCCGCTTCTCGGAACTCACTCATCCACCGTGCGCTTCGCCTTTCCTACGCCACGATTGGCTGGAACGGAATCGCCGGAGCATCTGGGCTGGCGCTTGCACTTATCGCAGACAGTCCGGCAACGGCGGGCTTTGCACTGAACGCGCTACTCGACTCGTCAGCCTCGGTGGTTCTCATCTGGCGATTCCGGCGCGAACGGAGCGACCCGGAGGCCGCGGAACGCCTGGAGCGCCACGCCCAGAAGTTCATCGTGATTGCGATGGCCGCCGTTGCGGCATTGGTCACTGCCGGGGCACTGCGCGCCCTTGTGACCGGATCACACGCCAAGGAGACCGTCTTTGCCATCTTGGTGACGGGGCTGTCGCTCCTGTTCCTGCCCTGGCTCGGACGCGAGAAGCTGGTCGTCGCCGCGGCTCTCCAGAGCCCGGCGCTTCGAGGCGACGGCGTTCTGACGCTCGCCGCCGCAGCGCTCGCCGGGATCACCCTTGTGGCTCTCGCATTCGATCTTGCGTTTGGGTGGTGGTGGGCCGACCCGGTGGCCGCGCTCGTTATCGCCGCGGCCCTCGCAACTGAGGCCCTGCGGGTCGCGGTTCGACACGTCTTCGGCTAGGACTCTTCTGTGGAGGCGAGCTTGCGTTAGGAGGTCGCCTGGGCCAGTGTGCGGGAATGTCACCAGAGGATGACCGGGTCAGACCGATGGTGTCGGGGTGAAAATCGTGCGGAAGCACCTCAAGCCGTAAAGAATCGACCTCGTCCGGCGCGTCGGACGAGTGATGATCGACGACCTCGAAGAGCTTTACCGCACGCAGCGACCCCAGTTCTGCAGAGCGGCTGCCGCGATCGCAGGTGACCGGACACTTGGCGAGGAGGCCGTCCAGGACGCGTTCGCGAAGGCCGTGCGGAACCGGCGCAGCTACCGTGGCCGCGGCTCGCTGGAAGCGTGGGTCTGGCGGATCGTCGTCAACGCGGCTCGCGACGCCGGCCGCAAGCGGCGCCCGTTGCTTGCCCTGTACGACCGGCCCGAGACTCCGACACCGAACGGCGGTGGCGCTTCGCTCCCGCTGGAGCTGCTGACCGACCGCCAGCGCGAGGTGCTCTTCCTTCACTACTACGCCGATCTCAACTACGCGACGATCGCCGAGACGCTCGGGGTCAGCCCCGGCACGGTCGGCGCGACGCTCTCCACCGCCCGCCGCGTCCTGCGACAGGCGCTTGCACCGGAGGTGAAGTCATGACCGAGACACGAATCGACGAGCTGCTCGACGAACTCGTGCCGGCGATCGAGCCGCGCTCCGACGGCTGGGAGGACGTGCTCGCGCGCGCCCACACGACACGCAGGCGCTACGCGGCACTCGCGGTCGCGGCGCTGGCGCTGCTGCTCGTGCCCACCGCCGTCGCACTGCGCGGACAGATCGCCGACCTCTTCCAGGGGACGCCCGCGCCGCCTGCCGTCTCGACCAGTTTCGAGACGAACAACAAGGCGGCGGACATGGCGACGCAGAAAGGCTTCGGCCACAAGTTTCCGCACGCCGACGTCAGCCAGGCGCACGGCGTGATCGAGATCCAGACCGCCGACGGTCCGCAGGACATGTGGGTCGCGCCAAACGACCAGGGTGGTAAGTGCTGGTTCATCGACTGGGCAGACGACGCGCCCGGCCCCGGCGGACAGTTCGGCTTCGGCGGCTGCTATCCACCTTGGCCCGCGTCATCGGACATCAACCGGGGGAGCATCTGGGTCTACCCGCACCCCGACCTCCTCACCGTCTATGGCTACGTCCTCGTTCCAGCCGCACGGGTCGATGTCCGGCTCGCCGACGGCTCGACCCTCACGCTGCCCGTCGTCGAGGGCGGCTTCCTCGGCTCGATGCCGAAGGGCGCGGAGGTCGAGCGCATCACCGCGTACGACGACTCCGGCAACGCGGTGGCGGTCTCGAAGCGCACCGGCTAGGAGACCACGCCGTAGCAAAGTCTCCTCGGCTGGGCCAGTGTTCCGGAATGACCACCTGAACTACGGAGGCTTCTCGGACCCGCGGGCTTCCTCCCTTGCGTCTCGTGCTTGCTACTGCGCCGATGGCAAAGGCAATCCCGACAAAGAAAGACGCCCCACAGTCGCGAGAATCCAGGTCGGGTCGGACGTAAGGCCCTGGAAGTACCGAGAGGAGAGCACGATGAGAAACGAAGAGGCGGCACCGGAGACGAAAGGTGTTACGACGGAGCTACTCGCAACGCTTGACCTTGGGCCTGAGATCGAGGGCATGGCAGGGCGCCAACTTCGAATGCGTATGGTGACCATCGAGCCTGGCGGCGTCTTCGGCCCGATTCACGACCACAAAGACAGACCAGGCATCGTCTACATACTGCAAGGAACGATCACCGATCATCGGAGTGGAGCCGCTACCGAGTATGGGCCGGGAGTGGGCTGGCCCGAGGACAGGAAAACCACACACTGGCTTGAGAACAGAGGAACGATTCCGGCGGTGGAGATCTCGGTCGATATCGTCAGGCCAGAGTAGGCCCGACGTCCACCTGTAAGAGCGCCGGGGCACGCTAGGCGTGAGGAACGCTCGTTGGGCCAGCGTGCGGAAATGTCACCCGACGGGGCGATCGAAGGCCACCGCTCCGAGTTCAGTCGAAACAGCGACCTTTCGCGCATGACTGCCGAATCCTCGACAACCGCACGGCCGGAGTTGCGCTTACATGACCCCTTCTTCCCGGCGTTGGGGAGACGCACCGTCGATGAGTCCCCAACAGAGAGCACGCGGCCGCCGGAGCGGTCCCGGCGGCCGCGGTGGCGCTGGCTAGCGCCTGACGGGATCGCTCCATCCAGCGAGATAGCCAGGCCCGGCCTGGTAGCCGGTAATGAACGCCTTCAGTCTGGTTCCTCTCCGCACGCGCAGCCGGAAGGTCGCCCTCCAGATCACCTCGCGGTTCGTCGGATTGAGGAAGATCCTCGCAACGTGCACGTAGCGCCCCAGCGATGGCGACCAGCGCGAGATCCAGACGTGGTTGTTTGGCAGCTGGTTCAGGTCGAACAGCGTGACCGAGAAGAATCCGTGATGGCCCCTCTTCAGGATCAGCCGCGGGCGGACGAGGACCGTCTCGGTGACCTCGCTTGCCGCGGGCCCCCAGGTTGCCTCGTAACTCGTCCTGATCAGCGGAAAGACGCGAAGCGACCAGAAGCCGCCCGCCTCTGTCGTCACCGTGATCAGGCGTTCCGGTTGATCGAACGGTGTGGCACGGATCGTCACCTCCTCGCCGGCATTCCCGTTCGAGACGCGACCGGAGAGCCTGGTGCTCGTCCCGTAGGTGAGCAGCGTCCGCGAAGCGCCGAGGCTGACGGTTCGCACGGCCACCGCACCCTTCAAGGCCGAGTGCAGCGCGCCGTGGTAGCTGAACGTACCCGCGGCTCCGAAGACGTGCGCATACGTCGTACCAGGTGAGAGCACGGGCGACTGGAACGAGCCGTTGTCGGCTACGACCTGGTGCTTGGCCGTGTCTGTGTTCTTCCAGACGACCGTGTCGTTTCGTGCAACCGTGACAGTCTCCGGCGAGAAGCCCCCTTTCAGAATCTGGACCGTCACCGTCTGTGCAAGTGCTTGCGGCGTGGCCAGCAACGCTGCCAGCACCGCAGTCAGTAGCGCGAGCTTGCGCATTCGTAGCCTCCTCTTCTTGCCAGCGAATGCGAAGGGGTTACCCGAACAATTGGACTACGATCCATCCTCCGCGAAACCCTTACGGAGTCCTTACCGGCCACTTTCGTTCGGAGGCTGTAAGGATTGGCCACCTCATCTTGAATCGGAATACGATGCTCGGTACATTCGGTGAGCGAGGGAGTGAAGGGGTCAGTGAAACGCCCCGGCCGAGAGCGACGGTGAGCCTGCCAGCCCGGGGCGACTCGGCCGGGGCGTCACTACTTAGCCGAACGCCGCCCTGCCCATCGAGTTTCATCGGAGCAAGTTGTGGTGGTTCTCGCGGCCCTCGCCTTTTCGAAGGATGTGAGGTCGTGATTTGCAGGGGGCTTGTCGCGGCGACAGGAAACGCAGGCCTAGGTGATGCCGCAGCCCACTGCGATTCGGCTCTTTGAGAGGGCACGGCTTCGAGGCTCGGTCCTGCCAGACCGCCTAACTCCTCGGTGTGGGGAATCCTTACAGGAGCTTTACCGACTGACGTGCATCGCATTCCGTCCTAACGGATAGCAGCCAGGTAATCGATCTCAGGGGGTCTCACGCATGAAGGTCGCCTTGCTCGCAGCGCTCGCCGCCGCCGCAGTCACGTTGCTGTTGCCGGCCACGTCGTCGGCCTCGCCCTATGTTCGCTTCGGCGTGCAGGACGACGCGTACCTATCAGCCGGGCCGGCGTTGCAGACCAGGCTGGACGGGCTCGACCGAATGGGTGCGAAGCTCGTGCGCTACACGGTCAACTGGCGCCAGATCGCGGTACACAAGCCGCGGAAGGCATCCAACCCGAACGACCCCGCTTACAACTGGGCCAACGCCGACGCCGTGCTGAAGGGTCTCCACGCACGCAAGATCGGCGTGATCGTGACCCTGTACGGGACGCCTGCCTGGGCAAACGGCGGGCTGGGCGCCAACGGGATGCCGAGGAGCAAGTGGTCGCTGTCGGCCTTCGCGCTCGCAGTCGCAAGGCGCTACCCGTGGGTGCGGATGTGGGAGGTCTGGAACGAGCCCAACCTGCGCAGGTTCCTGAGCCCGAACTCACCCGCGCTCTACGTCGGCCGTCTGCTGAACCCGACCGTTGCCACGCTCCACGCGGCTCGCGCCGGGAACCGCGTCGCCGGCGGCGCGACCTCGCCGCGGCCGACGCCGTCCGGCCTCTCGCCGGTCGTCTTCATGCGCGGCATGCATGCGGCGCACGCCCGGCTCGACGCCTACTCCCACCATCCCTATCCGGTCACGCGGCGCGAGCGGCCGAACGGCTTCTTCGGCAACACGTGCAGGTACTGCAAGGGTGTGCTCACGCTCGCGAACCTGCCCGTCTTGCTGAAGGAGGTGCGCCGCGACTTCGGCCCCAAGCGGATCTGGCTGACCGAGTACGGCTACCAGACAAACCCGCCCGACCGCTCCGGCGTCTCGCGCTCGGTGCAGGCACAGTACCTGGCCGAGGCAGCGCTGCGGGCAAAGAACGCGCGCTTCGTGGACGTGCTGATCCACTTCGTCGTCCGCGACGAGCCCCAGCTGTCCGGCTGGCAGAGCGGCCTCTTCACCGCCGCGGGGGTCGTCAAGCCGTCCCTGAACTCCTTCATGCTCCCGATCGCCCAGGCAGCCCGGAAGGGGCTGCCTACGACGATCTGGGGCCAGGTGCGCCCGGGCTTCGGCAGGCGGCTCTACCGGCTGCAGCGGCTGGCGAACGGGCGCTGGGTCTCGGTGGGGCACCCGGCGTTGACGAACGTCCGCGGCTCGTACACGCGGGTTGTCCGCGCGACGAAGGGCACGCGCTTCCGCGTCCTGTGGCTGGCGACCGGCACCGCGAGCCGGGCGATCGTCGTGCACTAGGGCAACCGCAGCGACGCTCGACACAGCCGCAAGACGATGGCTGGAAAGCGCCCTGCTCGCCCCGGTAATCCCCGCCCATCCCCGCCAGACCGGCACGACCAAGACCGGCCTGTCACGCCGGAGGTCGCGGGTTCGAGTACCGTCGCTCCCGCTTTCGAAGTGCCTGCAAACGGCCCCCTCGCGTTGTCTTCTCAGGCGGGAATTGAGCGGCTAACGGGATCGCCCGTTTGCTGCCTGCGATCGGAAACGGATCGTAACGCCGCCCGGGAGCCTCACTCATCGGCAGGGATCAATGCCGACGTCCTCGTGGGTGGCGTCATTCGCGTCGGCGATCCAGTAGTCGAGCTCTAGGCGCAGGTCGCTCGCCTGGGCCAGTGTTCGCGAATGTCACCTGAACGGGTTTAGTCAGCGACACCCCGACGGTGTTCACTCCGTCGGGGATCCCGTTCACGAGCAGCTGCCGTGCGTTGGCCACTCGGCGCCCTTGATGTGGGCGTAATCTCGGAGCATGCCTTCAGAGGGAGAGCGCTCGCAGCCGAGTCGCTCGTCGGGGCAAGATGCCCCTTCGCCTCGGGGCTTGAACCTGCTTGGCGGACTCGTCGGCTTCGAGCTCGTCCTCTATGTCGCGGTCGGGGTTCTGCTCGCCGTAGCCTCGATCTTTGTCCTCGTCGGGACGGTGCACGAGCTCGCTCACGCGATCTCGGGCAGACGGGGAGGCGTCGACACGGGCGTGATAGTCCTCGATCGCGTTCTGCTCCTGCTCATCATCGCCGAACTCGTATACACGCTTCGGTTCGTGCTGCGTACCCACGAGATTGCGGTCGAGCCGTTCCTCTACATCGGCCTGATCGCCGTTGTCCGGCGGATTCTCATCGTCACCGCGCAGTTCGAGGGAACAGTGTCCTCCGGGCGCGCTCTCACAAACTTGCTGCTGGAGCTCGGACTCCTCGGCTTCCTCGCGCTCGCGCTCGCCTCCTCGCTGTTTCTCATACGGCGCGGGCGGCCAGAAACCCGCGTTTGACGCGGATCCACAGGGTCATCCACCTCCGCGCCTGACTTGGAAGCACCACTGGAAACCAGCATGGCTAAAGCTGCTCAACCTCGAGCACAGCCCTCTGCGACGCAACCAAGGGCTGGGGTCGGACGAGGGCGTAAGAGCAGAGCAGCCTCGCCTGGGCCAGCGTGCGGGAATGTCACCAGAGTGGAAATCGACTATGGCGTTAGGCTCCCTCCATGCCCGAGGGGCTTTCGGCCAACGAGGTCGGGAAAGAGATCGGCGAGCACGCCAAGCACGCCGGCACGCACGAGCGGCGCGGCCGGCTCATCTCCATCACCGAGGCCGTCCTGCTCTCGGTCGTGGCGCTGCTGGCGGCGTGGTCGGGGTACGCGGCAGCCAAGTGGTCGACCCAGTCGCGCGTGGAGCTCGCCACGGCGTCGGCCCTTCGGATCGAGGCGAGCCAGGCGGATGCCGACTCGCGCGAGCTGCGTGACTTCGACTCGTCCACCTTCGAGTCCTGGTTCTCGGCCTTCATCGCGGGCAACAAGACCGGCATGCGGCTAGCGGAACATCGGTTCCGGCCCGAGTTCAAGGTCGCCTTCGTCGCCTGGCGCGCGACGAAGCCGGAGACGAACCCCGACGCACCGCGCGGGCCGACCTTCATGCCCCAGTACAAGCGGCCGGGTGAGGCCGAGGCTCGGGTCCGCGATGCCCGAGCCAAAGCAGCTTTTCTCGACGGCGAGAAGGACGGCGCGACCGCCGACAAGTACATCCGGCTCACGGTCGTCCTGGCCAGCATCCTCTTTCTGGTCGGCATCTCGACACAGTTCCCGCTCCGGGGCATCCGCTACGGCCTGGTCGGCCTGGGCATCGCCCTGCTCGTGCTGTCGCTCGTCCAGCTGTCAGCGCTGCCGCTGCCTCCGTCTTGAGCCTCGCCTGGGCCAGCGTGCCGGAATGTCACCCGACCGGACCAGCGGCGCTTGGCAAGAAGCCAACTCGATCTTTCTCGCGGCGGGACCTTGGCCGTGCCGTGACACGATGCCGCCGTGTCAATCGTGATCCGAGCGGCTGAAATGAGCGACGAGGACGCCCTCACGAGAATCGAGCAGGAGACGGCGTCGCAAGAGGTCTCGCCGAACGTCTTTCCGCCGCGCCCTTTCTTCAAGAACGCTCGCCCCGAGGAAGTGCTCGTCGCGGTGCTCGACGACCGGGTCGCCGGTTTTCTCGTGCTGCGGCCGCCGACACCGTTCGCGTCAAACGCACATGTGCTGATGATCTTCGGCCTCGCGGTGGAGCCGAGCGCGCAGCGAAAGGGAGTGGCCAGCGCACTGCTCGAAGCTGCGGAGACGTATGCGGCTCAGCGCAAGATCGAACGTCTTACGCTTCGCGTGCTCTCGGCGAACACCGCTGCCCGCGCCCTATACGAACGCCACAGATATGAGACTGAGGGTGAACTAAGGGGCGAGTTCCGCGTGCCAGTTGGCCCTGGCGGTGCCGTGGTGCCGGTCGATGACGTGCTGATGGCGAAGACGATCGCACCTGTTCGCGGCTAACCAAGAGGGAAGTGCGGACAGGGTCCGTAACAGGCCACACCCGTATGGGCCAGCGTTCCAGAATGACCCCTGAGCGACTAAGACGCGAAGGCCGACGCGTACTGAAATCGTCCTGCGACAGACTCTGTGTACGCGGTCAGAGGTCGGGCTTGGAAGGCATCTCCCCATTCCGGCTCCGGAGGTATCACGCCCAACTCCTTGGCCGGACGGAACCCGAAGCGGCTGTAGTACTGAGGCGCGCCGAGCAGCCCGATCAACGGCACGTCCGCGGCGTCAGCAGCGGCGAGAAGCGCGTCCATCAGGGCGCTCCCGATGCCGGTGCCTTGATGATCCGGAAGGACGCCAATCGGCCCAACGGCAACAACTGGGTCGGTGGCGACGGTCGCCTGGCTCGCCGTAACGTGGCCGACCACCCCGCCGTCGGTTAGTGCCGTGAACGAGAACTCGGGAATGGCGTCGCCCGCCTCCCACAGCGCCTCGAACAGACCGACCTCGGGTGGGACGGAACCAGGTGTCTGCGGCCGCCGAAAACGCGGCCGCCGAAAAGCCTCGGCGTAGACGTGCCGAATCGCCTCGTAATCGTCGGCCTGCTGCTCCCTAACGATCACCGGCTCATTCTCGCATTCACATGCAGTCCCTCGCCTGGGCCAGCGTGCGCGAATGTCACCCGACAACCGTCGGCGCTTGCGAGTCGCGGTGGTGCCGCCTAGCATCGGTTCAAGGTGCTCGGATTCATCCGGAAGCTGAAGGCGTGGTGGAGCGGCGGCGACCAGGACCCTGGGGCTCGCGCCGAGGCGGAGCGAATCCGCCAAGACAAGGAGACGCTACGCACCGGGTCACTCACTGGCCCAGCGAATCTGACGCATCGCGGCAAGGACAGCACGAGGGGCTTCTGAAAGCCGCCCAGCTCGACGTAGCGAGGGAGGCCAGTTCGAGTCGCAGCCTACGAAGCGGCGGCTGAGTGCCCCGAGGCTTGGGTGCGCCAGTGTTCGCGAATGTCCCCGGCGGGCCGTCGACTATCGGACGTCTAGAGATCCTGGTTGAGCATTTCGCGAGTAATGCGCCAAGCCCCGTCGAGATCGCGCCGCCAGACCATGAGAAAGCGTCTCCGGACTGTCCGGGCATCCGAGCCTTTCGGGCCGCTGACCCAGGTCGCACGGCCGAACGTGGCCGCAAGATCTCCCTCCCAGAGCGTTGAGTGCGCTGCGATCTCCATTGAGGAGATGCTGATCTGAGGAGCGACCTCCAGTAGGGCGGCGCGTCCCTCAATCGCCGGTACACCGAGCCCTACGAAGATCGCGTCCTCCGTGTACGAATTCACCCAGGCCAGGAGATCGGGAGACTCGAAAGCCTCGGCCAGAGCCCTTTCGGCTGCGCGGATGGCGGAAATATCGGAAGTCGAGAGCGCCAACTTCCTAGAGGCTACTGCGGACGAACACCATCCGCGCGGGTGGACGGTCGCTCGCCAGGAGACGCGACGCTTCGGGTGGGCCAGTGTTCGGGAATGTCCCCTGACGGAGTCCGAAGAGCGAGTGCGGTTAGTGGGTGGTTCGGCGCGGCGTCGACTTCGTGCGGGCGAGCAAGGCGCTCGTCAGGTAGGCAGCGCGTCGCGGAGGATCCTGAGCCAGTTCCCGCTCGTGATCGCCTCTAGGCGCGGAGCGTCGTAGCGTCGCTTTTGCAATGCCGTGACCAGCGATGGAAAGTCCTCGGGCCCTGTGAAGCCGTCGAGGGCGAGGCACGCCTTGGTGGCTTGCGCAATCTCGGGGTGCGCTACCTCGGCGAGCCCAGATGCTTGCTCACTGGGCGTGACTTGATCGATGAAGTCGGCTCCAAGGCCGACATGCTCGATCCCCATCACAGCGACCGCGTGGTCGAAGTGGTCGAGCCAGCGGGAGAGCGTTGGCGCGTCGCGATCAATGACGAACGGGAGCGCCATCATCCCGAGGACGCCTCCTCGCTCCGCGAGCGCCTCGAGTTGCCAGTCGGCGAGATTCCGAGGATGGTCGCAGACAGCGCGGCACCCCGCGTGCGTCACCGAGAAGGGGCCCTCATGTTCGAGGACGTCATGCCAAGTCTGCTCCGAGGCGTGCGCAAGGTCGAGGACGACGCCGAGTTCCCGGAGCCGGCGAACGAGCGCGCGGCCCTTCCTCGTTAATCCATGCTTCGGCGAGTCGATTCCGCCCGCGAACTCATTCGGGTGGTTCCACGTGAGGCTTGCCACACGAACGCCCCGCCCGTACCAGTCCTCGAACGCGCCGGGATCACCCTCGAGCGGCTCGACACCCTCCATCGACAGCACAAGGCGCAGGCGAGGGTCATCGAGCTCGGTGCTTGCAGAGACGTGGCAGACACGCTTTGGGTACTCGGCGACGAGGCGTCCGAACTCCGCGACCTGGGCTAGCGCCCGCTCACGCGGGTCGCTCCGGCGTGCGCCTTCGCCGTACAGGGGACAGATCTGGATAGCGACCCCGCCTGCCTCAAGCCTGGGCAACCAATAGCGCTCGAACACGCCCGCCCTCCCACTACAGAGAACGAGCTCCAACAACTGTTCCTCCCCCTCGAGGACAACGACTTCGAGCAATACGTCCGTGTGCGCGTCAACGATCATGGCCCGAGGACAACCGTCTCGACGACAAAGAGCAGAAACCACCTAGGCATAACACTTTGGGGTGGGCCAGCGTGCAGGAATGTCACTTGAACCGGCGCAGCTACGTGCGCGCAAGAGGCGACTGCCACGATCCCGTGGCGAAGCCGCTCCGGCGGGTTACGCGCGTTCGATCCTGGCCGGGAGGCGCAGGGCGGCGACGAGGCCGAGCAGGCCGATCCCGACGAGGACGATCAGCGCGACCGCGTAGGAGCGGGTGCCGAGGGCGACAACGGAGACGAGGATCGTGCCGGCGATCGCGGTGCCGAAGGAAGAGCCGAGGTTCGAGATTGCGCGCGACAGGCCGGAGATCTCGCCCTGGAGTTCCTCGGGGAAGCTGGACTGCACGACGTTGACCGACGGCGTCAGCATCGCGCCGACGCCGAGGCCGATCAGGAACAGCCCGGGCACGAAGGCGACGACCCGCGAGGAGGTGTGAACGAAGGCGAGGAGGAGGAGGATGCCGGCGAGGGTGACGACGAAGCCGGCGATGATCAGCGTCCGCTGCGCGAACTTCTTCGCGAGCCGCTGCTGGGCGAAGGACGAGAGGAGGATGCCGACCGTCGCGGCGGTGAAAACGACGCCCGTCTGGATCGCGTTGTAGCCACGGACCTCCTGCAGGAACACGGAGACAACGAATGAGATGCCCATCAGAAGGAGCCACTGGATGTTCTGGGTCACCAAGGCGAGGTTGCAGGTGCGGTTCCGGAACAGCCCGGTCGAGAGCAGCGGCTCCTTCCCTGCGCGCTCGCGCCGGCGGATGTAGAGGTAGAAGCCGGCCAGGAACACGAGCCCCACCACGAGGCAGACGACGAACAACGCGTTGTTGGTGCCGGCCTGCAGGATGCCGAAGACGACGAAGAACATCCCGACGGCCGACAGAACGGCGCCGATTCCGTCGAACGGCCGCGACGGGTCGGCCGGCAGCGGGTCGGCGAGCCTCCGGCTCAGGAGCACGATCGTCGCGACGACGAGCGCCTGGAACACGAACGCGGCCCGCCAGCTGATCGCGGTCGTGATCAGGCCGCCGATCAACGGGCCCGCGGCAGCGCCGATGCCTCCCAGGCCGCTGATCGCGCCGAACGCCCAGGCGCGGGAAGTCGTGTCGGTGAACCAGAGCGTCGCGAGGATGTAGACGGGCGGGATCAGGAAGGCGGTGCCGACTCCCTCGAACACTGAGTTGCCGAGGATCAGCACGCCGAGATTCGGCGACACCGCGCTCAGGAGCGCGCCGATCCCGTACAGCGTCAGCCCGAGCATGAAGCAGCGCTTGCGGCCCCAGCGGTCGGTCAGCTTGCTGCAGGGGATCATCAGGATCGCCATGATCAAGAGGAAGAGCGTGATCGCGGTCTGGACGCCCTTGACGGTCGTGTCCAGGTCGTCGCTGATGTCGGCGATCATCACGTTCATGTTCGATCCGGCGAAGCTGCAGATGAACTGCGCCAGCGCGAGCGGCAGGATCAGCCGACGCGCGGACGCACGCGGCCGTTCCGGAGTCAGCGCCTCGCTCACAGCTGCGGAGCCTTCGCTCACGCCGCGGCTTTCGAACCCGCCTTGGCAATCGCCAACGCCGCTCCGATCAGCGTCAGGTGGATGAAGGCTTGAGGGAAGTTGCCGACCTGACGCGCCCGCTTCACGTCGTACTCGAAGGAGTTGTTGCGGCCAACGAGCGCGGCAGACTTCAGGTCGCCGACCAGCCCATAATCCTCGATCCGCACCGTCCCCTCACTTCTTCGTCCCACCCTACTAGTTGGCCTCCTTGTGGTCGGGCTGGATCACGATCGCCTTCTTTTTTTTTGGCCCGCCCGTGTCGCTGCTCGCACTTCACTAACCACTCAGTGCTGGAGAGCCTCGCGTGGGCCAGTGTGCGCGAATGTCACCTGAGACCCGAGCATTCAATGAGGCCCTACCCCGACGGGGCTGCGACGTTGCTGGCTACCGGGTTCGTAGCCACTGCCTTGTGTGTAGGTATTTCCTGGCAGAGCTGATACGCGCCTAGGCGGATGCCGCCGGCCGCAGGCTAGGTGATCGTTGATTTGCGATCAACGATGAGTCCCAACGGGACTCGAGGAGGCGTATCCGATGAACTGCTACGAGTGCGCAAAGGTGAACGACACCATCCCGGCTGTTGGCGTCTGCCAGCACTGCGGGGTTGGACTTTGTCTCGACCACCTCGCTGAAGCCCACGCGTTCACGGTGGGCGGCACCCACTACGCCTGCATGCACGACATCTCGCGCGTGCGGACCATGCGAGGCATTCCGGCTGGTATCGCCGCTGCCGGCCGCCACAACGCCGCCGCGAGCGCCTCGTGACCCTGTCGCTGGAGACGACGGTCGAGCAGGACGTCGCCCTACTGGCCAAGGCGTTAGGCCATCCGGCGCGCGTCCGGATCATCCGGCTGCTGCTGACACACGACGCCTGCTACTGCGGGCAACTCGTTGACCAGCTCGACCTCGCTCAGGCAACAGTCTCACAACATCTGAAGGTGCTCAGAGACGCCGGGCTGATCGTCGGAGACATTGAAGGCTTGCGCACCAGCTATTGCGCGAGCCGAGCACGCTTGGACGAGCTGCACGGCCTCGTCGGGCTAATGCTCGACGAGGCCGTCGAGGTCGACTCCAGTGGCTGCAACTGAGACCGTTCAGCGTCCGCCAACGGCGCCGTCGGAGGCAGACAGCGCAGTACTGCAGAGGCTTTCGATCCTCGACCGCTTCCTGCCGCTCTGGATCGGTCTCGCGATGGCCGCCGGTCTCGGCCTCGGCCGACTCATCCCCTCTCTGAACAACGGTCTGGACCGGTTGCAGGTCGGCACCGTGTCGCTCCCGATCGCCCTCGGGCTGCTGCTGATGATGTACCCCGTGCTTGCGAAGGTGCGCTACGAGGAACTCGGCCGCGTGAAGCACGACGGCGTCTCCGACCGCACGTTCTTCGGCGTCTCGCTCTTCCTGTCGTGGATCGTCGGCCCACTGTTCATGTTCACGCTCGCGTGGCTCTTCCTCGCAGATCAGCCCGCCTACCGCACCGGCGTGATCATCGTCGGGCTCGCCCGCTGCATCGCGATGGTGCTGATCTGGAACGACATCGCGAAGGGCGACCGCGACCGCACCGCGCTACTCGTCGTCTTCAACGCGCTCTTCCAGGTCGCGGCCTACTCGCTGCTCGGCTACTTCTACCTGACCGTGCTCCCAGGCTGGCTCGGCCTCGACACCCAGGGATTCGAGGTCGGCATCTGGGAGGTAGCGAAGACCGTGTTGATCTTCCTGGGCATCCCGCTCGCGGCCGGGTTCCTGACGCGCCGGATCGGTCTGAAGCGCAAGGGCCGCGAGTGGTACGACACGCAGTTCCTGCCCCGGATCGGCCCGATCACGCTCTACGGTCTGCTGTTCACGATCGTGCTCCTGTTCGCGATCCAAGGCGAGAAGATCACGGCCGAGCCGGTGGACGTCGCCCGAATCGCGCTGCCGCTCCTGTGCTACTTCGGGGTCATGTGGGTCGCCGGCTTCGTGATCGGCAAGTTGATCGGCCTCCCGTATCCGCAGACGGCGAGCATGGGCTTCACCGTCGCCTCGAACGACTTCGAGCTCGCGATCGCCGTTGCAGTTGGCGTCTTCGGCGCGACCTCCGGGGAAGCGCTCGCGGGCGTAGTCGGGCCGCTGATCGAGGTGCCGGTGCTGGTCGCGCTCGTCTACGTCGCGCTGTGGGCGCGGAGATTCTGGCGCGACGACCAGCGCCTCGTTCCGGCCAGCTCCCGCTGAGCCCGGCCACCCGCTCGCACGCCCCGACGCGAGTGGGCATATGCTCGCGCGAAACGCCGCTCGGCTGGTGGTCGCGGCAAAGGAGGTGGGTGAGGTGGACTTTTCATCGCTCCGGCTGCGCCTCGCGGCGGAGGCACTCGGCACATTTCTCTTCTTTTTCCTCGGCTTCAACGCGATTGCCGTTTCGGTCGACATCGGGGCCGGGGCAATCGGCAGCCTCGGGATCGCGTTTGCGTTCGGCCTGGGTCTCGCGCTTGCGATCACGGCGCTCGGACACCTCTCCGGCGGCCACTTCAACCCGGCCGTTTCGCTCGGGCTTGCCGCAGCCCGAAAGTTTCCGCCGAAGGAGGTAGTCCCCTACTGGGCTGCCCAGCTAGTCGGAGGGTTCGTAGCCGTGCTCGCCGTGGCCGCGGTGTACTCGGAGCGTGCGGTCGACTCGCTCGACACTGCTCCTGGAGCCGGCATTTCGAGCGGAGGCGCGCTCGTGCTCGAGCTGATCGCGACCGGCCTCTTCGTCATCGTGATCTGCACGGTCGCGACGGACGACCGTGCGCCATGGAAAGGCGTCATGGCGCCGCTGCTGATCGGGCTCTTCATCTTCACGGCGGCGGATGCGATCGGCCCGGCCTCGGGTGGCTCGTTCAACCCGGCGAGGTCACTCGACCCTGTGATCTACAACTGGGACTTCGGCGACGTCTGGATTTATCTGGTCGGGCCGCTCGTCGGAGGAGCGATCGGAGGAGCCATCTGGGTGCTGTTCGGCCCGGCTCGCGTGGACGAACCGGAGACGATTCGTGCAACCGGCGGCGTCCCGCAAAGCGACACGGCGTCCGAGGGTCGCTAGCGAAACCGGTTTCCGCAGGCCGGATCGTCCCGGCCCGGCGGCGTTCATCAAAGTTGCTCCCGGCGCTCCCGTCGTACGTGGAGGGCCGCCTGCGGTACGGCTGCGATCGCGAGCACCAACAAAATGATCCAGACCGGGCGCAGCGAGGGGGCCGCGAGCATCCCGACGATTGCGATCGCAGCGAGCGCTGCTGCGGCCCAAGCGGCTGCGGTGATCAGGCTTGGGGACGGCTGTTGTTGCTCACGTGCCTTGTTCATCGGCATCACGCTCCGGCTGTCGTTTGGTAGAGACGCCATCTGCCCGAACGGGCGGGATCTCGTAGGCGAGCGCCATCACCTTCAACAGCAACTGTAGGACACGCTCCGGCGGGTACGAGTCCTACAACATGGGGCCTGTAGTGGAGTGCTGCAGCGGGGTTGCGGCAGGTCGTCGAGGATCTCATGGCAAGGAGCTTCGCGGCGACGAAGACGTGCGCCGGCTGCCGATCGAGGTCGTGCTGCCCGTGTAACGAGTACCGACAGACCGTGCTGCGCTCCAGCGCGCCTTACTGACGCTGGCGGTCCGTTCCGGTTCGCCTGGGCGAGCGTGCTTACGCCAGAGAGGACGCCTTCCGACTTGAAGTAGTTAGAGCACAGCGCCTCCAGTGTCAGGTTGACACTTCAGCCCGCTGGTGTCATTATGGGACTCATGCGAAACCGGAGAAAGCGCGAGAGGCCAACGTTGCAGCAGCTCGCAGCGGCTAACGTCGGCCAGATCGCCGGGGCGAAGGTAGTGGCATTCATCGTCCAGTGGGGGATCGCCTGTGAAGCGCTCGGGCACTCGCTGACGCTTGAGGACTACGCGGACTGGTGGCACGCGTCGCGTTCGACGGTGTTTCGTGAGCAAGCGCGCTTCCGCGAGGCATTCCCAGGGGAGACGACTCCGCAGCGCCTGGTCGACCTGCTTAAGCATGAAGAGGGCGAGACCTGGTTCAAGCGCGGTGTATCTGGATGCGCGCGGACTGCACTAAGGGGGGACGCGATCATCGAGGCGCTAAGTGGTGGAGCGGGCGCAGAGGGTGAGCCGGCGTGAAGCGTCCGCTTGAACCGCACTATACGGGCCGGCATCTGGCGGAACTGCTCGCCGTGAACCCCGAGACGATCAGGAGGGCTGCCGCGAAAGGCGAGTTGAAGTCAGTTCGTGTCGGACCTCATCGCAGGTATCCGGAGAGCGCGGTGCGCGACTGGTTGGCTGGACGCGCCAGGGGCGAGGAGGAGTCGTGAGCATCCGGCAACGCGGCCCGAACGCGTATCAGGTGCGGGTGTCACCATTCGAAGCTCAGACTGTTCCTACCCGCCGCGCGGCTGAGAGGCTGGAGCTCGATCTGAAGCTGCGGCGATCGCTTGGTGACCTGTACGAGGAGCCGTCCATCACTCTCGGGGAGGCGACTGATGGAGCGCTGGAACGCATCGAGGCTACGAGGTCACCGCGTGCTAAAACGCGGGAGTTCAACCGGCGGTGCGCGAAGTTCTGGGAGTCGTTGCGGAACTCACCGGTGGCGAGCCTCCGGCGGAGGAAGATCGAGGACATGATCTACGCGCGGGCCCGGGAGCATCCGCGATCGGCCAAGAACGAGCTTGAGTTTCTGAAACGGGTTCTGCACGACGCGAAGGGTCGTGGGCAGCGAGTGGACGAAGCGATCTTCGAGATTCCGCCAATCAGGCACCGGCCTCGAACGGGGCGAGCGTTGACAGTCGCCGAGTTGTACGAACTCGCGTCGTGGTTCCCAGAGCACGTGTCTCGGCTGATCCTGCTCGCCGGGCAGGTCGGCTGTCGACAGAACGTCTGGTTCAACCTGACGGACGACATGCTCGACCTGAAGGTCGGAACGGTGACGATCCCGGCGGCGCTCGCGAAGCGACGGCGCGAGCACCGGATCTACCTGACGACGCTGGAAGCGACCCTGCTGCGGGAGCAGCTCATGGCGCGGGCGACGGGGCGAACGTGGTGTTCCCGACGCAGGAGGGCCGCAGGTGGAAGGCGAACCGCTTCCGCGATCGGGTGTGGCTTCGGTCGGTAGAGGCAGCGGGAAAGCACGATTCGGAAGTCGCCAAGGGGCGCGAGTCGGCGTTCGAAGGCTTCACGTTCCACATGCTCCGACATACGGCGGCATCGTTGATGGCGCTCGCCGGGATGGATCCAGCGGCTGCGGCGGAGCGGCTGGAGCACAGCGACGGCGGCGCCCTGTTCCACAAGACTTACCGCCACCTGTACGAAGGGGAAAAGCGGAATCAGGCGAGGCGGCTGGAAGCGCTGGTGGTGGCTGAGTTGGACGAGGAAGGGACAGCGAAGGGCGAGGATGACCCGGCGCAGGTCAACCAAGCCGATAGTGGAGGTGGGCGGTACTGGGCTCGAACCAGTGACCCCCAGCTTGTCGAGCTGGTGCTCTCCCAACTGAGCTAACCGCCCCGGGGCGTGGGATTGTAGCCGGGCAGGACGGTGCGCGCCGGGGCGGAACCTATGCTGGGTGGTGGTGAACGAGCGCACCCTTCCACCCTGGGCGCGCGATTCTCGGGTGCGCGTCGGCGCCGTCGTCGCTGTCGCCGTGCTCGTCGCGATCGGCGTCTGGCTGCTCGTCAGGAACAACGACAACAGCGGCGGCTCGGGCTCCGTCGCGACCGGTCCCGCGATCGGGCCGGTCGCCGCCAGCCAGGACCGGCTGCGCCAGCTCGCAAGCCAGGAAGGTCACGACATCTACTGGGTCGGCCCCGAGGACAACACGACGTACGAGCTGACCCGCACGTCCGCGGGCCGGATCTTCGTGCGCTACCTGCCGAAGGGCGTGCCGGTCGGCGTCGACAAGGCCGACTACACGATCGTCGGCACCTACCCCGTCCCGAACGCGACGAGCGTCCTCCAGGGTCTCGCGGAGAAGTCCGGCGAGAACAAGCTGTCGGTGCCGAACGGCGGCATCGCCGTCTACAGCAGCTCGCAGCCGACGAACATCTACGTCGCCTACCCGGGCTCGAACCTGCAGATCGAGGTCTTCGACCCCTCCGCCGAACGGGCGCAGCGGCTCGTCACCTCGGGCCGGGTCGAGCCCGTCGGCTAGCTGAGCGCGCTGCTCGTCGCCTGGGTCGCGTACCCGCTCCTGCTGGCGGCGCTCTCGCTCGGCTGCGGGCGGCTGCTCGAGGCGGTCTCGGGCGTGCGCCTTCCCGGCGCGCTCGTGCTGCCGGCCGGGTTCACGCTCGTCGTACTCGCGCCGCAGTTCGCGACGCTGACCGACGCGACCGCCGAGCTCTCAGGCCCGCTCGTCGTCGCCCTGGCGGTCGCCGGGCTGCTGCTCTCGCCCCCGTGGCGCGACCTGCCGTCGCCCTGGCCGGTCGTCGCCGGAGTCGGGACGTTCGCCGTTTTCGCGGCGCCGATCGTGCTCTCGGGGCAGGCGACCTTCGCCGGCTACATCAAGCTCGACGACACCGCGACCTACTTCGCGATGACCGACCGGGCGATGGAGCACGCGCGCAACCTGGCGGGCCTCGCGCCCTCGACCTACGAGGCGACGCTCTCGACGACGCTCGCGCTCGGCTACCCGACCGGCGCGCTGATGCCGCTCGGCATCGGACACCAGCTGCTCGCGTACGACATCGCGTGGCTCTACCAGCCGTACCTCGCGTTTATGGCGGCGCTGCTCGCGCTGACCCTGTACGCGCTGCTCGAGCGCCTCGTCGAGTTGCGCTGGCTCCGCGCGGTGTTCGCGATCGTGGCCGCCCAGGCAGCAGTGTTGTACGGCTACGTGCTCTGGGGCGGCGTCAAGGAGGTGGCCGGGGCGTGGCTGCTCGCGCTCGTGGCCGCGCTGGCGGCGTGGACGCTGGACACCCGCGGCCGCGGCGCCGTGCTCCCCCTGGCCGCCGCCTGCGCCGCGCTCGCCTGCGTCGAGAGCCTGCCTGGCTCGGTTTGGCTCGGCCCGCTCTTCGTCGCGGTGATCGTGCTCGTCGTCCGCCGCCCCACCCGCCCGCTCGTCGAGCGGGCGATTGTCTTCGCTGTGGCGACAGCCGTTCTCTCGATCCCGGCCTTCGTCGCCTACAACCAGTGGCGTCACCACCTCGGCGGCTTCCGCTCGAGGGACGAGCTCGGCAACCTGATCGGCCCGCTGAGCGGCTTTCAGGTCTTCGGGATCTGGCCGAGCGGCGACTTCCGGGTCAAGCCCGACCACCTGGCGATCACGTACGTGCTGATCGCCGTCGTGATCGCGGCCGGGTTCGCCGGCGCGTGGTGGGCCTGGCGGCGCTCCGCGTGGGGACCGCTCCTATACGTCGGCCTGGCCGCGATCGGCGCGCTCCTGATCGTCGGCCTCAGCTCCCCGTGGGTCGGCGGCAAGGCGCTGGCGATCGCGTCGCCGGCGTTCGTGGCGCTCGCGCTAGCGGGCTGCGGCGCGTTCGTCGCGAGCGGTCACGTCGTCGAGGCGTCGCTCGCCGCCGCCGCGATCGCGCTCGGCGTCCTCTGGTCGAACCTGCTCCAGTACCACGACGTCTGGCTGGCGCCACGCGGGCAGCTGCACGAGCTCGAGGCGATCGGCAAGCGGTTCGCCGGCGTCGAGCCGGCGCTGATGACGACCTACGAGCCGTACGGGGTCAGACACTTCCTCCGCAACTCCGACCCCGAGGGAGCCTCCGAGCTGCGGCGCCGCTACGACTATTTGCGCAACGGCAAGACCCTCGACAAGGGCGGCTCGGCGGACATCGACCGCTTCCGGCTCGACCAGGTGCTCGTCTACCGGATGCTCGTGCTGCGCCGCGGCCCGGCCGCGAGCCGCCCGCCCTCGCCGTACAGCCTCGCCTGGAGCGGCCGCTACTACGAGGTCTGGATCCGGCCGGTGCACCCCCCGCGGCACATCGTCGAGCACCTCTCGCTCGGCGACACCACCCAGGCGGGCGCCGTGCCGCGCTGCTCCGACGTGCTCAGGCTCGCGCGTGAAGCGCGAGGCGGGTCGCTGCTCTACGCCGTCGCGCCGGTCGCAGTGCCGGTGACTACGCCGCCGCTCTCGGGCACGCTGGCGGTCGACACGACCATTCCGACCGGCGGCACGTACACGGCGTGGCTCGCCGGCGACTGGTACGGCAACGCGACGGTTTGGGTCGACGGGCGCAAGGTCGGCTCGAGGCGCGAGGAGCTGAACTGGCCGGGGCTCTACACCGACCTCGGCACGATCGACCTCGCGCCGGGCACGCACCGCGTGACGATCAGGGTCGACACGGGCGGCTGGCATCCGGGCAGCGGCGGAAGCTCCTACTCGTTCGGGCCGCTCACGCTGAGCCCGCTCGATACCAACCGCAACGAGGTCGACTCGGTAACGCCTGCCGACGCCCGCTCGCTGTGCGGCCGCCGCCTCGACTGGATCGAAGCCGTCCGCTGACAAAGAAAACGGGGAGCGCGAACGCCCCCCGTTTTTCGCTCTCTCAGCGGGAGCCTTGCCGCTGACGCCCCGCCAGGCGCCGCGTCGAAAGGTGCCGCATGGACCCTCCCCGCTGAGTGATCTCCCCGCACGCACTGTAGGTCGCGGGGGCGGAAACGCAAATGCTTGCTACTGGTACTGCGCCGTCCAGCGCGTGCCCTGCGCCCCGACCGTGCCGGTACGCAGGGTGCCGATCGAGATCAAGTCTCCCGCGACGAAGGCAGCAGTGTGCGTGACGTCCGAGCAGCCGAGCGCTGCACTCGCTGTCGTGATCGTGCAGGTGAGTGCCGTGGCAACGCCGTTCTTGCGCACGGTGTAGGCGATCGACGTCCCACCCGCGAGCGCCGCGTCCAGCCGGACGGTGAAGTTCTTCAGCGTGCCCGCGACGGGCATCGGCTGCTGGACCTGCGCCTCGGTCGTGCTCGAGCCGGAGGCGAACATGCCCATGAAGGCGTTCGTGGGGAGCGTGCTGCCGACGGCCGTTCCGCCCCCGACCACCTGCGAGGCCGGCCCTTGCGCACCGGTCGTGCCCTTCGCACCCGTGACGCCCTTGGAGCCTGTCACGCCCTTCGATCCGGTCGGCCCTTTTGCTCCGGTCGGCCCCTTGGCTCCGGTCGGCCCCTTGGCTCCGGTCGGCCCTTTCGTTCCGGTCGAGCCCTTGGTTCCGGTCGCACCCTTCGCACCGGTCGCACCCTTCGCACCGGTCGGCCCGATCGCCCCGGGCGGACCGGTCGAGCCTTTGGCTCCGGTGGCTCCCTTCGCCCCGGTCGGCCCAATCGCACCCGGCGGCCCGGTCGCGCCTTTGACACCAGTGACGCCTTTCGAGCCCGTCGCGCCCTTCGCGCCGGTCGAGCCCTTCGCGCCTGTCGCTCCCTTGACGCCTGTGGCTCCTTTCGCACCCGTCGCCCCCTTCGAACCCGTCGCGCCCTTTGCGCCCGTCGATCCCTTCGCACCGGTTGCTCCCTTGGCGCCCGTTACGCCCTGCGAGCCTGTCGTGCCTCTCAGGCCCGTGGCGCCCTTCGGACCGGTCGCACCTTTGGCGCCGGTCGCCCCCTTCGAGCCCGTCGCTCCCTTAGCGCCCGTCGAGCCTTTGGCTCCGGTGGCTCCCTTCGCCCCGGTCGGCCCAATCGCACCGGGCGGCCCGGTCGCGCCTTTGGCACCCGTGACGCCTTTCGAGCCAGTCACGCCTTTCGCGCCGGTCGAGCCCTGGGGGCCGGTTGCGCCCCTCGAGCCGGTCGCGCCGGTAACGCCTATCGCGCCGGTCGGCCCCGCGGTGCCAGGCGGACCCGTGACGCCTGGCGCGCCTGTCGCACCTTTCGAGCCCGTCGTCCCCTTCAAGCCGGTCGCGCCCGCAGGCCCGGTGGCACCTTTCAGGCCTGTGGCCCCTCGCGTCCCGGTCTGACCGCGTGCGCCGGTCGTGCCCGTGGCTCCCTTCTGACCGGCTGCACCGGTCTGACCGTGCGCGCCGCTAGGGCCGGTCGCGCCTGCCAGCCCGATTGCCCCAGTGGCACCGGTCGCGCCCTTGGGGCCGGTTGCCCCGGCGACGCCGGTCGAACCGGCGCTTCCGGTCGCGCCCGTGGAACCGGGCTGCCCGGCGGGACCCGCGGGCCCGGTCGGACCTCGCTGGCCGACAGCGCCGCTTGCAGAGGTCGGAGGCCAGGCGATTCGCTGCTCGTGCTTATGGCAGCTGCCGACGCGCAGCTTCAGATCGCGCTTCGTCGCGGGATCTCCGGTCAGCTCGATGCAGCCGACATACCCGGTGGCGACGACTTGTGCATGGGCCGACCGACGGCCGGCGCTGGGCATGACGACGACGAGAGCGGACGCGAGGACCGCTCCAACGACGAGGCCCAGTCGACGGCGGTGGAACCCCATGGCGGCGAGCCACCATCGTCGCCGTTCGGCGACAACGTGTCTACCCCGCGCCTACGAGATGCGTTCGAGCGGCGCGTAGTCGAGCATCAGCCGCCGCTCGGTGCCGTCCCCGGCGAAGCGTACGGTGACGACGCCGCCGCGCTCGATCGCGGTGACCACGCCCTCGCCGAGCGTCTCGTGGCGGACAGAGTCGCCGGTCGAGAGCGTCGGCGCGTCCGAGCGAGGCGCGATTCCAGTCGGCGAGCCGTAACCCGACCAGGAGGCCGGCTGCAGGCGCGAGCGCTCCACGTGGGTGTCGGGCAGCTCGTCCAGGAAGCGCGACGGCAGGTTGTACGAGCGGCTGCCCCAGAGCGAGCGGGCGCTCGCGTGCGTGAGCACGAGCCGCTCCTTCGCACGCGTCATACCAACGTACGCGAGCCGGCGCTCCTCCTCGAGCCCCTGCTCCTCGATCGAGCGGGCGTGCGGGAAGATCCCCTCCTCCATGCCGATCATGAAGACGGCGCGGAACTCGAGCCCTTTCGCGTTGTGCAGCGTCATCAGCGTGACGAGGCTCTGCTCGCCGCGGATCGCGTCCTGGTCGGAGTAGAGCGAGATCTCCTGCAGGAAGCCCGACAGCGACGGCTCCTCGGCCGTGTGCTGGTACTCCTGGGCGACGCCGACAAGCTCCTGCAAGTTCTCGATCCGGCCCTGCGCCTCGATCGTCCGCTCGGCGCGAAGCGCGTCGAGGTAGCCGCTGCGCTCGAGCACGCGCTCGATCACCTCCGGCACCTCCATGTCGAGCGCGCCGGCCATCAATGACTGCAGCAGCCCGTGGAGCTGCTGGACGGCCCGCAGCGGAGCCGCCGAGATGCCGGCGTCCTCGGCCTGGCCGAGCGCCTCCCAGAGGGAGATCCCGTACGCGTCGGCGTGCGCCTGCAGCCGCGCGAGCGAGGCGTCGCCGATCCCGCGGCGCGGCTTGTTCGCGATGCGCTGCAGCGAGACGGCGTCGTACGGGTTGTCGATCGCCTGCAGGTAGGCGATCACGTCCTTCACCTCGGCCCGCTCGTAGAAGCGCGGCCCGCCGATCACCTGGTAGCCGACGCCCTGCCGGACGAGCACGTCTTCGAGCACGCGGCTCTGCGCATTCGTCCGGTAGAAGACCGCGACCTCGCTGCCGCCGTAGCCCTCCTCCACGAGCGCCGCGATCTCGGCGGCGACGAATCGCGCCTCCGCGTGCTCGTCCTCGACCTCGAGCGCTTGCACCGGCTCGCCTTCGCCGAGCTCCGACCAGAGGTTCTTGGGCTTGCGCTCGCGGTTGTGCTCGATGACGTGGTTCGCCGCCTGCAGGATCGTGTTCGTCGAGCGGTAGTTCTGCTCGAGCGCGATCGTCTTCGTCTCGCCGAAGTCGCGCTCGAACTCGAGGATGTTGCGGATGTCGGCGCCCCGGAAGGCGTAGATCGACTGGTCCGGGTCGCCGACGGCGCAGACGTTGCGGTGCTTCTCGGCGAGGAGCTGCAGCAGCCGGTACTGCGCGTGGTTCGTGTCCTGGTACTCGTCGACCAGGATGTAGCGGAACGCCTTCTGCCAGCGCTCGCGCGCCTCGGGGAAGCGCTCCAGTACCTGCACGGTCAGCATCAGCAGGTCGTCGAAGTCGACCGCGTTCGACGCGAACAGGCGGCGCTGGTAGAGGTCGTAGACCTCGGCGACGGTCTGGTCGTAGAACGAGGCGACGCGCTCGGCGTACTCGGCCGGCGTGACGAGCTGGTTCTTCGCGGCCGAGATCTGCGCGTGGATCCCGCGCGGGACGAAGCGCTTCGGGTCGCGCTCGAGCTCCTCCAGGCACGCTTTGGTGAGGCGCACCTGGTCGGCCGAGTCGTAGATGGTGAAGTTCGAGCGGTAGCCGAGGCGCGGCGCCTCGCGCCGCAGGATCCGGCCGCACGCGGCGTGGAACGTGAGGATCCAGATCGCGCGCGCGACCGGGCCGAGCAGGTCTTCGAGCCGCTCGCGCATCTCCCCCGCGGCCTTGTTCGTGAAGGTGATCGCGAGGATCTCGTTCGGCTGCACGCCGCACGCGTTGATCAGGTGCGCGACGCGGTAGGTCAGCACGCGGGTCTTGCCCGAGCCGGCGCCGGCGACCACGAGCAGCGGCCCTTCGGTCGTCAGGACTGCCTCCCGCTGGGCGGGGTTCAGGTCTGCGAGATAGCGTTCCGGCGACGCTACGGCCACACGGCCGATGCTAGCGACGGCGGAGGCGACCGGAAGGAGGGCGGATGACCGGCAAGAGCGCGTTCACCGACGAGGAGTGGCAGGCGATCGCCGACGGGCCGCCCGTCGCGGGCCTGCTCGTGGTCACGGCCGAGCGCGGCGGCAGCTTCCGCGAGAGCTTCGCCCTGGCCAAAGCCTACGCCGAGGCCCGTGAGCAGCACGGCGAGAGCGAGGTGCTCGACGAGCTCGTCGCGGAGAAGCCGCACGTCGACCGGCATCGCTTCGGCACGCCCGAGGCGCTGCGCACCGACGGGATCGACCGTCTGCGCCAGGCCGTCGGCGCGCTCGAGGCGAAGGGGACGCCGGACGACGTCCAGGCCTACCAGCGCTTCGTCCTCGAGCTGGCGCGCCGGGTGGCGGCCGCGCACAAGGAGCACGGCGAAGCGATCAGCCCCGCAGAGCAGGAGTCACTCGACGCGGTCGCGGCCGCGCTAGGCGTGCAGGCGGCTAGCTGAAGGTCCTTGCGAGCCGGCGGTATCCGGGCCCGGCCTTCGACGAGCTGGACGACGTCGAGGTCCTTCCGCCCGCGCGCCTCCGCGAGCCGCGTGAGGACGTCGAAGGGCTGATCGTCGCCAACGAGCCGGTGCCGCTCGACCTCCTCCCCGCCCTGCGCGTGGTCGCGAACTTCGGCGTCGGCTACGACCGGGTCGACGTGGCCGCCTGCTCGGAGCGGGGCGTCGTGGTCACGAATACGCCTGGTGTCCTGGACGCCGCGACCGCCGACCTCGCGTTCGCACTGATCCTGGCGGCGCGTCGAGGGCTCGTCGAAGGCGACCGCGTCGTGCGCTCCGGCGGGTGGAGCGGCTCGTGGTCGGAAGGCAGGCTCGGCGAGGAGGTGAGCGGCGCGACGCTCGGGATCGTCGGCCTCGGCCGGATCGGGAGCGCGGTCGCACGGCGAGCCCAAGGCTTCGACATGCGCGTTCTCTACACCCGCCGGCTGCGCGCCGACAGCGACCTCGGCGAATGGCGCGCGCTCGACGACCTGCTCGCCGAGTCGGACGTGGTCTCGCTGCACGTGCCGCTCACAGCAGAGACCGACCGCCTGCTCGATGCGCGGCGGCTGGCACTGCTGAGCGACGGCGCGACGCTCGTGAACGCTTCCCGCGGCGAGATCGTCGACGAGCCGGCGCTCGTGCGGGAGCTCGTCTCCGGCCGGATCAACGCAGGGCTCGACGTTTTCGTCCACGAGCCCGACGTGCCGGCCGAGCTGCTCGACCTGCCGAACGTCGTGCTGACGCCGCACATCGGCAGCGCGACACGCCAGACGCGCGAGGCGATGACACGGCTCGTCGTCGACAACCTGCTGGCCGTCGAGCGCGGCGACCCGCCGCTCACGCCGGTCGCCGCATGAGCGGTGAAGACAGCAGGAGCCAGCGGGAGCGGATGCTCGCCGGCGACCTCTACATCGCGAACGACCCGGAGCTGGCCGCGGAAGCCTTGCGTGCTGCCGAGCTGACGAAGGCCTTCAATGACTCGTCGCCCGCGGACGACGCCGAGCGGCGACACATCCTGGCCGAGCTGCTCGGCTCGCTCGGCGAGGGCACCGAGATCCGGCCGCCCTTCTACTGCGACTACGGGTCTCACACGCACGTCGGCGCGCGGACGTTCGTGAACGTCGGGCTCGTCGCGCTGGACGTCGCCCCGATCCACCTCGGGGACGACGTGCAGGTCGGCCCCTACGTGCAGCTGCTGACGGCGACGCACCCGCTCGAGCCCGAGCCGCGCCGGGCGAAGTGGGAGTCGGCCGAGGCGATCGCGATCGAGGACAACGTGTGGCTCGGCGGCGGGGTGATCGTCTGTCCCGGCGTCACGATCGGCGCCGGCACGGTCGTCGGCGCCGGCGCAGTCGTGACGCGCGATCTGCCGGCCGGCGTCCTGGCGGCGGGAGTCCCCGCACGCGTCGTGCGGACGCTTGGGTAGCGTCTTCGCCCGTGGGCTGGGCGTTCGGGACGATCGACGAGATGGGCGACGGCGTCTTCCGCAAGGTGCGCCAGGAGCTCGGCGTCACCGCGTTCGGCGTGAACGTGCTCGTGCTCGAGCCGGGCGTCGTCGCGCGGCCGCACTTCCACGAGGAGCAGGACGAGCTCTACTTCGTCCACGCCGGCCGCGCGCGGTTCGCGCTGCCGGGCGAAGCGCGTGAGCTCGGTCCCGGAGGCCTCTGCCACGTCGAGTCGACGACGCCGCGGCAGATCACGAGCGTCGGCGAGGAGCCGCTGGTGATGCTGGTCGTCGGCGCGAAGGGCGGCTACGTCGGCCGCGACGGACAGCTAGCTGACCCGACGAAGCTCGGCTAGACGCTCTCTAAAATCGGACGGCGGCCCGGCGGAGCTCGCCGAAGCGGCGGCCGTAGAACGCGAGGCCGATCATCGCGGCGATCGCCGTCGCGAGGCTCGCCGCGGCTGGGGTGAAGACCGACGCGGCCGCGGCCGTCGAACCGCCGTGGCCCGCCATCGCGAGCGCGCCGAGCGCGGCTCCCTGGTAGATGCCGACGTTTCCCGGCAGGAACGGCATCGTGTTCGCGAGCCCGGTGACGACCATGTAGAGCAGCGCCGCGCCGATGCCGACGTGGACGCCGACTGCGTGCAGCAGGAAGAGGATCCCGAACCAGCGCGCGACCCAGGTGAACACGAGGATCACGCCCGCGCGGAGCATGACGCCCTTCGGGGCGGCGGCGCCCGCGAGGAACAAGCCCACGCCGTCCGGGAGGCGGTGGCTGAGGCGGTTGTGCAGGACGGAGACCAGCAGGAGCCCGCCGGCGGCGGCCGGGAGACCGACGACCATCGTGATCTTCGCCCAGCCCGGGATCGGCAGGAAGAAGGCGGCGCCGGCGCCGACGAGCACAAAGGCGATCATCTCGAGCAGGTGCGCGCAGAGCAGGCTCCCGCCCGCGCGCGAGAACCCGGGCCAGCGATGGCCGGCGGCGACCTTCAGCACCGCGACCTTCGAGGCCTCGCCCATGCGGCCCGGCAGCACCGTGTCGAGAAACGAGCCGACCGAGCTGGCCGCGTACATCGCACGGAACCCGACGGGCGACCGGACCGTCGACGTCCAGGCGAGCGCGCGCAGCGGCTGCACCGCGGCGCAGATCGCGAGGCCGGCGAGCAGGTAGCGCCAGTCCGGCGTCGCGGCGACCTGGAACGTGTGTGTGCCGGTCCGCGCGACGAGCGCGACGAGCCCGGCTACAGAGACGATCCCCACGACGATCGCGATGTTCCTGCGCCCCATCACGTGCACGGCATCGGCAATTCGCCGCCGCAACGCCAACCCCTGGAAGGGGGACGTGCGCACAGGCGTGATCATGAGGTTGGCCGCATCGTGGACAGGCCACGACTGCCCCGCAGAGGCGACCGACAGGACCGTATCAGCGCTGCGTAAGAATCGCCTAAGTGGCGATGGACGAGCTCCGAGAGCGCCGGGCCTTCGAGTGCCGACTCACACCCGACCGCGCCCTCCGCTCGCTCGACGAGGCGGAGGCGTTCCTGCTCGACCGCGGGCTGCTGACCCGGACGACCGACTCGGCGCTGCCGAGCCTGTTCGAGGCCTGTCACGAGGAGCCGTACGCGCCCGGCAAGCCCGGGTTCGGCCAATGGCCGCGGACGAAGTTCCCGTGGCTCGGCGAGCTCGGCGCGCGCGGCTACCTGACGCTCGCGGTGCACGGCGGCAAGAGCCTGCTCGTCACCGACACGGTGGCGCGGCTGCTCGATCCGCTCTGCCAGGGCGAGCTCGAGCGGCACGCGGACGACCCGCTGCTGCTCCACCTCGAGGCGGCCGGGCCGTCCGAGCTCGAAGACGTGCAGCTCGAGCTCGGGTTGGCGCCGAAGGAGCTGCGGCGGCTGCGGGCGCCGCTCGAGCGCTGCGGCGCGGTTGTCGCGCGCAGCGTCGTCTACGAGGAACCGCACCGGCACACGAGCGTGCTCGCGCGCTGGGACCAGCTCGTGCCCGAGAGTCCCGGCGGCGGGCTCGCCGAGCTGCTCGTCGCCGGCGTGCGCGCAGCGGTGCTCGCGCCGGAGCCGGAGCTCTCGCGCTGGTTCCCGTGGTGGGAGGACGGGCTCGTCGAGAAGCTCGTCGAGGAAGGGAGCCTCAGCCGCCCTGCGCCGGGCTGGGTAGCGGGAACGACTGCCGGTGGAGCGCCGGCAGCACTTGGGCCGTGACCCACACCGGCGTCGTGACGAAGCGCTTCGAGTAGCGGTAGCTGCCGTCGGGTCGGCGCAGGCCGCGGAGGTACGCGAACGAGCCCTTCGGCACGGGCTTCCGCGCGGCGACGAAGGCCTGGACGGCCCACGCGGTGGATTGCGCGTCCGAGCCGCGGCCCGGCGTCAGCTCGAAGCCGCCGTCCGCGTTCCGCAGGCGGAGCAGGTACGCGAGGCCGCGTCGGACCGGAACGCCGGCGACGCCCGAAGCGCGCAGCGCCTGGATCGCCGCCGCCGTGTCGTTCGAGTCGGGCTGGCCGTGCAGGTACCAGGCCCAGCCGCCGTTGCGGGCCTGCTGGCGGAGTAGGAACCGGACCGTGGGCGGCGGCGTTCGCACGCCGGACTGCCGGAGCGCAAGGATCCCCCAGATCGTCGAGTTCACGTTCGGGCCGATCCGCCCGTCCGGGCGCTGCGCCTTGCGGATACGGCCGAGCAACGCGGCGGGCCGCCGGCCGAGGGCGCCTTCCGCGAAGGCGACGAGCTCGGCGTCCGTGATCTCCGGCAGCCCGTTCTCGTGCGCCTGCAGGTACTGGAGCGCACCGCCCGTGTCCGCGCCCGCGGCGCGCAAACCGAGCGCCGCCCACGCGGTCAGCTCCGAGCCCGCTGTACCACCCGACTCGGCAAACGCGCCGCTGGTCTGCTGGTGGGCCTGCAGGAACCCGGCCGGTGTCGCGGCCACGGCGGTAGCCAGCAGGAGCCTCAAACCCATACGACCTCCGCCTTCAACCTGCGCGCGTAGCGCTCGAGCAGCCGTCGTAACTCAGGCCCGGCGACGAGGGCGAGGACGAGGTTCCCGCCCGCATGAGCGGCGTCGAACCAGATCCCGCGAAGGTACAGCGCCGTGAACGCCTGCCACGTGTGCGGGTAGAAGCTGAGCCACTCCCAGACGTCCATGAAGGCATCGAACGCGAAGCCGAGCGCGAAGCAGGTCAGCGCTAACGGCACGCGCCGGCGCAGGAACGGCGCTGCGAGGCCGCCGATCAGTCCGCAGCCGGCCCAAGCCAGCATCTGCCACGGCGTATACGCGCCCTGGCCGAGGTAGAAGTTCGAGACGAGCGCAGCGAGGCCGCCGACGGCCATGCCGGCGCGCGGGCCGAGCGCGACGCCGGCCACGACCGCCGTCACGGTCACCGGCTGAACGTTCGGCACGGCCGCGAACAGCACCCGCCCGGCCGCGGCCGCCGCCGCGAGCGTCGCGATCAGGACGAGCTCCTTGCTCGAGCCCGGGCCGCTCTCGAGCCAGGCGGCGCCGGCCACGATCAGCGCTGCGGCGACGAGCAGCAGCGCTAGCGCGGCGTCCTCGGGCCGGACGACGGTCCACACCGCGGCGGCGACGGCCGCCCCGAGCGCCAGGAACCTAGGCAAGGACGGCCTCTCTCGCGGCCGTTGAGACGCACCGGTCTGCGACCTCGCCGGCGAAGACGAGGTCGTTCGTGACCACCAGCGTGCCCCGCCCGGGCGCCTGTGCGCGCAGCAGGGCCGCGAGCTCGTCCTTGCGCGGCGGGTCGACGCCGCGGGTGGGCTCGTCGAGCACGAGCAGGTCGGGCTCGGCGACGAGCACCGCCGCCAGCGCCAGGCGCTCGCGCTCGCCGCTGGAGAGATCGCGTGGATGGCGCTCGTCGAAGCCGGCGAGGCCGACCTGCGCCAGGGCGGCGCGGGCCCGCTCGAGGTCGCCGGCGACCGCGAGCGCGACCTCCTCGTCGGCCCGCTCCCGGACGAGGTAGCGGCCGGGATCCTGGGAGAGGTAGCAGGCGCGCCCCTCGCGTACGACCCGCCCGCCCTGCGGCTCGAGCAGGCCGGCCGCGAGCTTGGCCAGGGTCGTCTTCCCGGAGCCGTTCGGCCCGACGAGCGCGACGATCTCACCCAGGCCTACGTGCAGGCTCCTCTTCTCTACGACCGGCACAGGCCCGTACGCGAAGGAGACCTGCTCTAGCCGGCAGACGGCGTCTGGTCGCGGCTCGGCGTCGGGGACGACGGCCTCGCGGGGTAGCCAGGCGTCCGGCACCTCGTCGACCAGCCGACCGCCGGCGAGGAAGATGACCCGGTCGGCCGCTTCGAGCACCCGCTCGGGCCGCTGCTCGGAGACGACCACCGCTGCGCCGCTCTCGCGGGCGAGCTCGATCGCCGCGGCAGCGCCGTCCGGGTCGAGCTGCGAGGTCGGCTCGTCGAGCAGCAGCAGCCGCGGTCGCAGCGCGAGCGTCGAGGCGAGGCAGACACGCTGCAGCTCCCCGCCCGAAAGCTCGGCCACGGGGCGCTCGGCGAGGTGGAGCGCGCCGACCGCCTCGAGCGCCTCCTCCGCTCGTGCCGCGATCTCCGCCGGCGCCGTCCCGAGGTTCTCCAGCCCGAACTGCACCTCCGCGGCCACGCGCGTGAAGACGACCTGGTCCTCGGGATCCTGGAAGAGCGTGGCAACCGTGCCCGCCAGGTCGGCCGGCCGGACACGCCGCGTGTCGAGGCCGCCCACCTCGACCCGACCGGCGAAGCGGCCGCCGTGGAAGTGCGGCACGAGGCCCGCCAGCGCACGCAGGAGCGTCGACTTGCCGCCGCCGGACGGCCCGAGTAGCGCGACCACCTCTCCTGGCTCGAGCGCCAGCGAGACGTCGTGCAGCGCCTCGTGCCCGCCGGGGTACGCGAAACTGAGGTTGGTTACCCGCGCTAGAGCCACAGGGCTCCGATCGCGATCGCGGTGGCGCCCAGCGCGACGGCAGCCTTGTCGAGCGCGGTCCAGCCGGGCCGCGGCGCGCGCGTCGCGCCGGGGCGGCCGTAGCCCCGCGCCTCCATCGCCTCGGCCAGGTTCAGAGCCCGCTCCAGCGAGCCGGCAAGCAGGGGCGCGAGCAGCGTCGCGCGCCCGCGGGCGCCGGTCACCTCCACCCCGCGCCCGCGCAGTGCCTCGCTCAGGCCGGCCGCGTCCCGCTCGAGCGTCGGCACGAGCCTCGTCGCCAGCGCGACCGCGAGCACCGAGCGCCGCGCGAACCCGGCGGCCTGGACGAGCCGGTCATGGTCGAGGAGCAGCGCGTAGGCGGCAAAGGCGAGCGCGACCGCCGTCAACCGCAGGCCTTGGAAGAGCCCGATGCGCAGCTCCTCACGGGTGACGTCGAGCGTCCCGAGCACCGGCACGGTCGGCCCGCTCCAGAGCACGTGGTAGCCGATCTGCGACACGAACGGCGTCAGCACGAAGACGGCTAGGCCCGAGCCGAGCGCGCCGACGAGGTAGAGCCGCCGCCGGCCGGCAGGCGCGCGCAGGCACACGATCAGCAGGACGGCCGCGATCGCGGCGACCGAGACGATCCGGTCGGCCAGCAGCGCTGCGGCCGCGAGCGCCGCGAGCAGGAGTGCGGCCGGAGCCGGGCTCACCCGCCGTCTCCGTAGCGGAAGCGGAACGGGCGCGGCCGCAGCAGCACGCGTGGGTCGCCGGCGAAGCTCAGGCGCACGGGCGAGCCCGGCGACGAGCCGAGCAGCCGGATGCGCGTCCGGCCCGTGCCGAGCACCAGCACGTTCGCGCCGGACGGAGCGCCGCCCGCCACCACGCGCGCGTGCAGCCGCCGGGCCACGACCCGGGCGCGCGGATCGGTCGAGACAACCACCGCCGGCCGGCGCTTTCCGCCGTAGCCGCTCACGAACGGCTGCGGGAACGCGCCGAGCACGACCGCGTCCTGCGCCGGGTTGCGCCAGGCGCGGTAGTCCCACCACGCGACGTCGTCCGGATGCAGCCGGTAGTCGGCCGCGCTGCGGTCGGCCAGGTAGCCGTTGACGTAGTAGAACCACGACCGGTGGCCCTGCTCCTCGACGCCGTCGACCGAGCTGACATAGCGGCCCCCGAAGCGCGTCTTGACGGAGGCGACCCGGTCGAGCGCCTGCATCACCGACTCGCCCGACGGCACCTGCTCCGCGTGGAGCACGACGGCGCCGCGGTCGCGCGTGACCCAGAGGGTCGCGCTCCCGGAGCTGCTCTTCGCAGAGCCGCAGCCGGCAAGCGCAACCGCCAGGGCCGCGAGAGCCAGTGCCCTCGTCGTTCTCACCGCAGGGCGTTCGACCGGACGGTTCCCTTCAGGGTCGCCGTCACCAGGCCGCTGTGCTTGCCGACGCACGTCGTGCCGGTACGCGCGACGACGCTGCGCGAGCCGACGTGCAGCAGCGCGCCACGTGCCGCCGTGGTCTTGCCCGCGTCGTTCTGCGCCAGCACGCGGTAGCAGTTCCGCTTCGAGCCGGCCTTCAGGGCGAGCGTCGGCGGCCCGCCCGTCGGCCCGAAGGTCGCCCAGTACCAGAGCATGTGATCGCCGTCCTTCAACGCGACGGCGTCGGCGCCGACGGGCGGCGAGACGCCGTTGACCTTGAAGACCCAGCCGCTCGTCGCGCCAGCGACGTACCGGCCGATCTGGTCGACGTAGGGCCCGAAGGACGTGGTCGTGACGTGGTAGTAGAACTCGCCGGCGATGCTGGCGGACTCGAGCGCGTCGAGCGCGTTCGCCTTCACGTCCAGCGTCGGCTCCGCCGAGCCGTAGATCGTCCGAGTCTTGCCCTCCACGCGCACGTGCACGCTGAGGGCGAGGGCCGCCGGGACGACGAGGAGCGCCGCCGCAAATGCGACGGCGAGAACACCGAGTCTTGACACGAATCCTCCTTCCGCGAGGGGTTCGGGTTCTCGTTCGAGGCGGGCGGCAGGTCTTCTGACTCGGGGCTCCCCCCTCGCGCCGCCTTCCCGGCCCGGAGGCCAGTGGCGTTTCGGCGCGGGAGCGTCTCCCCTCACAGCGGCGGGACCGTCCCGGACTCGCACCGGGTTCCCTCACCGCTCGCCTAACGCGCGGAGCCTACCATTGCCGCTCGATGAAGCTCTCGCGCCTGATCTCGCTGTGGGGCCCGGTCGTCCTCTGGGCCGCGCTGATCTTCGCGCTCTCGTCCGTGCCGAGCCTCGGCACCGACCTCGGCACCTGGGACACCGTGCTGCGCAAGTGCGCCCACGTGACCGAGTACGCCGTCCTCGCCCTCCTGCTCTACCGCGCGCTCGGGCGGGAGCTGCCCGCGTTCCTGATCGGCGTCGCGTACGCGATTACCGACGAGATCCACCAGGCGTTCGTCCACGGGCGCCACGCGTCGCCCTTCGACGTCTCCATGGACGCCGCCGGGCTCGCGCTCGGGCTGCTGCTGCTGCATGCCGCGAAGCTCTCCGTACAATCGCAGCGTGGCTGACGGGAAGGCCTTCGACGACCGGCAGCTCGACGCCGTGCTCGAGCGCCTGGACGGCCTGCGGGCCGAGCTCCAGCGGCTCAACCAGCGGCTCGACAACACCGAGGGCTACCTCGCGCTCGCCCACGAGCTGCGGAGCCTGAACGAGTCGCTTCAGGCGCTGGCGTATGCCGCGCTGGGCCAGCAAGGGCCGCAAGTTCGACGCCGGAGATCTACGGGCTGAGCTTGTAGACCGTGCCGTCGAGCGAGGTTGCGTAGATCTCGCCCGCGGCGTCCTCGCCGAACGACGACAAGTTCGAGACAGTGAACGGCTCCTTGCGCGGGCCCGAGCGGAGCTTGCCGCCGCTCGCGCGCAGGCTCCAGATCGTGCCGCTGCAGTAGTCGCCGTAGATGTAGCGGCCGCGGAAGGACGGGATCGCCTTGCCGCGGTAGACGTAGCCGCCGGTGATCGAGCAGCCGAACGAGTGGCTGTAGACGACGATCGGGAAGACGAGCGTCCCGCGCTTGGTGGGCGTCTGGTCGGCGGTGTAGCGGGAGCGCCCCTCCCAGACCCGCCAGCCGTAGTTGTTCAGTCCGCGCCACTGACGCGGCGTGCGGACGTCGACCTCCTCCCAGTGGTCCTGGCCGACGTCGCCGACGTAGAGGTCCTTCGTCAGCCGGTCGAAGGAGAAGCGCCACGGGTTGCGGAGCCCGTAGCCGGCGATCTGCCAGCGGGCGCCGCGCTTGTTCACGTTGATGCGCAGCATCTTGCCGAGCCGGGAGCTGAGGTTCTGCGAGTGGTTGTGCGGGTCGCCGCCCGAGCCGCCGTCGCCGGTGCCGGCGTAGAGCAGGCCGTCGGGCCCGAACTGCAGCTGTCCCCCGTTGTGGTTCGAGAACTCGCGGTGGTTGACGTCCAGCAGCGACCTGCCGGTCGACGGCAGGCCGACCGTGCCGTTCGAGCGGAACGAGAAGACGCGCACGTCGCCGCTCTTGTCGTTGAAGTAGACGAAGAAGCGATGGTTCTTTGTGTAGCTCGGGTCGAAGGCCATCGAGAGCAGGCCCTGCTCGCCGCCCGAGGTCACGCGGCTGCGGATGTCCAGGAACGGTTGCGGGCGGAGCTTGCCGTTGTCGAGCACGCGGATCACGCCCGGCTGCTCGACGACGTACAGCTTCCCGGGCTCGCTGCGAGGCGCGGTTACGTAGACGGGGGAGTTGAAGCCGGTCGCGAACGGGCGCATGCTCAGCTGCTGGCTGGCCGGCTGCGACGGCGTGGCGCTCTGGCCGCTGGCCGCACCGGGCAGGGCGGCTGCGAGGAGCGCTAGCGTGACCCCGAGGACCCTCATCGAGCTTTGAGCAGGACCCTCCGCAACTCGTCTTCCTTCCCGGGCTGCAGTATGGCGAGAACCTGGTCGCCGGGCTGCAGCTCGGTCGCGCCGACCGCGATCTCGGAGCGGCCGTTGCGCATGATCGAGATCAGTCGCGAGCCCTCGGGCAGGTCGAGCTTCTCGACCCGCATGCCCGCGGCCGGGGCGCCCTGCGGGATCTGCACTTCGACGATCTCGAGATTCTCCTTGCGCAGCTCGAGCAGGTGGACGAGGTCATGCTCGGGCACCTCGTGCTCGATCAAGGCCATCAGGCCACGCGTCGCCGAGACGGTCGGCGAGATCCCGAGCAGGTCGAAGTGCGCCTGGTTGCGCGGGTCGTTCACGCGCGCGATCACCTTCTGGACGCCGTACTTCTCCTTCGAGAGCTGGCAGATGATCAGGTTGTCTTCGTCGTCGCCGGTGAGCGCCGCGACGATGTCGGGCGGGCGTGCGATGCCGGCGCGCTCGAGCACGAAGATCTCCGTCGCGTCGCCGAGCAGCACCTGGTGCTCGAACTCCTGCTCGAGGCGCTCGAACCGGTCGCGGCGCTGCTCGACGAGCGTCACCTCGTGCTTGCGGTCCGCGAGCAGCACGCGCGCGAGATTCGCGCCGACCTTCCCGCCGCCAGCGATCAAGATGTACATCAGGCGCTAGTCGTCTCCGCCGGTCGGATTTCGCAGGCGCGCACCGAGTCGAGCAACACGTCGATCGCGACCGAGGTCGGGCAGATGGTGCGCAGCCCGCGCTGGCGGTAGAACTCTGCCCGCGCCGGGTCGAGCACGCGCACGACCACGCACTGGTTGTCGAAGCGCTGCTGCGCGACCTGGGCGATCACGATGTTCGTGTTGTCGCCGTCCGTGGCGACGACGACTGCGTCGGCGTCCTCGATCCCGGCGCGTCGCAGCACCTCGATGTCCATCCCGTGGCCGAGCACGAAGCCGCCGCCCCAGTGGTCGCCGAGGCGGCCGAGGGCCTCCTCCTTCTCGTCCACTGCAGTGACGTCCCAGCCTTCGCGGTCGAGCTGCAAGGCGACGTTCGACCCCACGCGGCCGCAGCCGATTACCAGCGCTTTCACACGCTCACTCTAGCTCGGTTTCGAGTCGTGGGATCCAGGCGACGTGTCACCAGGGCGTGCGTTCAGACGGCTCCGTCGGCAAAGCCGCCGGAGCCTCTAAGCGGCATCGCTAGCGACGCCTTCAGCTCGGCTGGGAGCCGTCGAAACCGTCCTCCTCCATCACGCCTTCGGGGAACGCGACGACGAGCACCTCGCACGGCGCCTTGCGCAGGACGTACTCGACCGTCGGCGAGAAGAAGCGCGACTGCCGGCGCCAGCGCGGCGCAGAGCCGACGACGATCAGGTCGGTGTCACGGCGGCGGGCCTCGGCCACGATCGCGTCCCCGATCGAGCGGGCGCGCACGGTCTCGACCGCGACCTCGACGCCGTGGTCGGCGCCGAGCAGGCGTGCTTCCGCCAGCGAGGCGGCGGCGGCCTCCTCCTGGTCGTCGAGCTCGGCCTCGAGCGGCTGGTCGAGCGGCACGCGGATCACGTAGAGCGCCTCGACGATCGCGCCGCGGTCCTGCGCGAGCTTGACCGCCGTCGCAACCATCTCCTCGCCGATCGCGCCGAGCTTCATCGGCACGAGGATGCTCGAGAACTCCGTCTCCGGCAGCTCCTCCGGCGGCGCCTTCACGTGCTCGAGCAGGCCTTCCCCACGCGTCTTGCGCACCGCGCCGTAGACGACCAGCCCGACCGCGAGCCAGATCGGCCCGCCGTAGCGGGCGCCGGGGTGCGTCGCCATCGCCGCGATGAAGATCAGGAAGGTCAGAATGGAGCCGACGATCGCCGGGAGCGGGACCTCCACCCCGCGCACCCGGATGTTCGCCGGCGCGCGGTAGGGACGCTTCAGCTCCGGCTCGCTGTAGCGGAGCTTGATCACGGCCAGCTGGGCCGCGGTGAACGCCGCGAGGACACCGAAGCTGAAGAGGCTCGCCAGGAAGGCGACGTCGTCCTTCACGAACGACGTGCCGATCATGATCGCCGTCGAGATCAGGGCCGCCCAGACGATCGCCTGCGGCGAGACGAGCGTGCGGCGGTTGAGCCGGCCGAACGCGCGCGGCAGCTGGCCGTGCTCGCCGAGCGAGTGTGCGAGCCGCGTGAAGCCCGAGATCGAGGTCGTGACGGCGACGAGCAGGATCACGGCACCGGTCAGGCCGACGTAGACGCGCAGGGCCGTCGCCAGCCCGTTCGGGAGCGGTCCCCTGAGCGCGTCGACGATCCCCATGAGCGGCGCGCGCAGCCAGACCGTGCCGAGCGCGGTCGAGCCGTTTTGCGCCGGGAAAGCACTGAGCGCGACGAGCGCGATCGCGACGTAGATGACCACCACGAGGCCGATGCCCGAGAAGAGGCTGCGCGGCAGGTCGCGCCCTGGCTCACGCGTCTCCTCGGCGAGGTTCGCCACCGTCTCGAGGCCGGTGTAGGCGAGCATCGCCAACGGCAGCGCGAAGATGATCTGGTGCCACGTCGGGTGCGTCCCGATCGACACCCCGCGGGTGAGCGCGTCGCCGGAGAAGAGGAACGCGAACCCGAGCACGACGAGCATCACCTGCGTGAGCAGGTCGAGGATCGCGACGAAGATCCCGTAGCTGTAGAAGGCCGAGCGCCGCACGAGCCGGATCGCGGAGACGCCCATCACCACGCCGACGCCGATCACGACGTCCCACGGGTTGTGCTCGAGCGAGCCCCAGCTCATCGCGGCGCCGAGGTAGTGCGGCAGGAAGAGCGCCGACAGCGCGATCACGATCAGGTAGTCGAGGAAGAGCGCCCAGCCGGTCAGGAAGCCGGCGAGGTCGTTGAACGCCCGGCGGACGAAGGTCGCGGCACCGCCGGTCTCCGGGATCGCGGTCGTGCCCTCGGCGTACGAGAGCGAGACGACCAGGAAGAGCGCGCCGACGAGCGCCAGCACCGCCGGCGTGAGGCCGAGCGCGTGCAGGGCGATGATCCCGAGGGCGACGTAGATCGACGAGGCGACCTCGCCGTACGCGACGGAGAAGAGCGCCGGCGCGTCCAGAACCCGCTGCAGGCCGGGGATCTTTCTCGCCACGGCGTGAGGTTACTGCCGGCGCCAGAGGAGATACAGCCGGCCCGCGCCGAGGGCGACGAAGAGCAGCCCGATCACGTAGCCGAGGCCGCCGCCAAGCCGTGCGGTCTGCACCAGAATCGCGATCCCGATGCCGATCGCGACCACGCCGAAGATCGCGGTGGCGCCGCGGTACGAGCTCCTCATGCCGCTCGCGGCGCCGCCGCGACCATCACCCGGCAGTGCGCGTTCTTGAGCACGAAGTCGACCGTCCCGCCGAAGATGCGCCCGCGAGGGCCGCTGCGGTCGCGCCCAGGGGCGCCCATCACGATGATCTCGCTGTTCCGGCGCTCCGCCTCGTCGACGATCGCGCGGCCGGCGCGACGCGCTCGCACAATCCTGCCGATGACGTTCACGCCGTACGCGTCGCCGATCGCCCGCGCCTCGTCGAGCAGGTCGTTTGCCCGGTCCTCGACGTTGCCGGGAAGCCTGGCGTCGAGCGGCAGGTCGAGCGGCACCTCGATCACGGTCAGCGCGACGATCGAGCCTCGGCGCTCGACGGCGAGCCGGCAGGCGAGGTCGACCGCCGCCTCCGACTCGCGCCGCCACACCACGGGCACGATCACGCTCCGGTACTCGAGCGCAAGCGCCGGCCCGAGCGCGACCGGCGCGCGGACGGTCTCCGTCAGCGGCGCGTGGATCACGCGGCGGCGGTAGAAGACGTAGAAGAGGAAGCCGATCAGCAGCCAGCCGAGCCCGGCGTACCGGATCGACGGCGTCTTGACCACGATCACGAGGAACGAGAGCCCCGTTCCGAGCCCGCCGATGATCGCGAACAGCGGCCAGTCGACGCCGCGCACGCGCAGGTTGAAGCGCGACCGGTACGGGATCTCGACGCCTCCTCGCGCCTGCTGCATCCGTATGCGCACGATCGAGGCGTGGGCGACCGTGAACGAGAAGGTCGCGCCGAACGAGTAGATTGCGCCGAGGAACGAGGTCTTCCCGGAAAGCGTCAGGAGGATCGGGATCGAGCCCGCGAACACCACCAACGCGAGCCACGGCGTCTTGAAGCGCGGGTGGATCTTCCGGAAGGCAAGCGGTAGCTGGCGGTAGCCCGACATCGCGTAGGTGATCCGAGAGGCGCCGATCACGCCCGCGTTCGCGCCGATGAAGAGGATCGTCGAGGCGAGGATGCCGAGGTAGATCTGCAGCACGTGGGTGAAGGCGTCACTCAGGCCGAGGTTGTTGACGAGCCCGAGCACAGGGTCGTTTTGGTAGCCGTGCTGGCCCTGGAAGTGCTCGGTCGGCGGCAGCGCGAGCAGCGTCTTGTAGCCGTCGCCGGGGATGTGGTGCACCGGCATCGCCGAGAGCGCGACCCACGGCAGCGTGAAGTAGATCGCGAAGACGGCGATCGCCACGAAGAGCACCGCGCGCGGAATCGTGCGCAGCGGGTCGCGCGCCTCCTCGCTCAAGTTCGAGACGGTCTCGATCCCGGTGTAGGCGAGCATCGCGATCGGGATCGAGAGGAAGAACGAGCTCCAGGTCGGCGCGACGCCGAGGTGGACGTTCGCCTTCAGGATCTGCGGCGAGAAGACGAGCACGAAGCCGAGCAGCACGAGCAGCAGCTGCGTGGCGAAGTCCGTGACCGCGAGGAAGATGTTCACCCGCGCCGACTCCCGGATGCCGACGATGTTCAGCAGCACGAGCAGAGCGATCACGACGATCCCGAAGACGATGTCCCATGGGTTCTGCCGCAGCGGCGCCCAGAAGACGGACAGGTAGTGGGGCACGAAGAACGCCGAGACCGCGATCGTGGCGATGTAGTTGAGCATCTGCGCCCAGGCCGCCCCGAACGAGACGAGCTCGTTGAACGCGTGCCGGGCGAAGCTCGAGGAGCCGCCCGCCTCGGGGTAGTCGACGGTGCCTTCGGTGTAGGTCGCCGCGGTGCAAGCGAAGATCAACCCGGCGATGATGAAGACGACCGGCGTCAGGCCGAGCGCGTAGACCGCGACGACGCCGAGCGCGTAGTAGATCGACGAGCCGACGTTGCCGTACGCGGTGGCGAACAGCGCCGGCGTGCCGAGAACGCGCTCGAGCCGCTGCTGCCGACGCCTGCGTGACACGGGCGGACTCTAGAGCCGCCGGCGGCGGCCCACGCTGTTACCCGTGAACGGAGACGATCAGCGGGATGATCAGGATCGCGACGAGGTTCGTGATCTTGATCATCGGGTTGATCGCCGGCCCCGCGGTGTCCTTGTAGGGATCGCCGACCGTGTCTCCGGTGACCGCGGCCGCATGGGCCTCGGAGCCCTTGCCGCCGAACGCGCCGTCCTCGATCAGCTTCTTGGCGTTGTCCCAGGCGCCGCCGCCCGAAGTCATCGCGATCGCCAGGAAAAGGCCGGTGACGATCGTGCCGATCAGCAGGCCGCCGAGCATCTTGGCGTTGATCAGCCCGACGATGATCGGGAACGCGATCGGGATCATTGCCGGCACGAGCATGCTCTTGATCGCCGAGCCAGTGACGATGTCGATCGCGCGCCCGTACTCCGGCCGCGCGGTCCCCTCCATGATTCCGGGGATCTCGCGGAACTGCCGGCGCACCTCGGTGACGACCTGGCCGCCGACGCGGCCGACCGCCTCCATCGCGAGCGATGCGAACAGGAACGGCATCAGGCCGCCGATGAACAGTCCGGCGATCACCCACGCGTCGTCGAGCGAGAACGTCGTCTGGAAGTTCCGCACCGAGAGGCCGTTCGTGTAGCTGTCGAACAAGATCAGCGCGGCGAGCGCGGCCGAGCCGATCGCGTAGCCCTTCGTCACCGCCTTGGTCGTGTTGCCGACCGCGTCGAGCGGATCCGTGATCGCGCGCACCGACTCGGGGAGGTCCGCCATCTCGGCGATGCCGCCCGCGTTGTCGGTCACCGGCCCGTAGGCGTCGAGCGCGACGATCAGGCCCGTCATCGAGAGCTGCGCCATCACCGCGACGCCGATGCCGTAAAGGCCGGCGAAGTGGTGCGCGACGAGGATGCCCGCTGCGATCACGACCACAGGCAAGGCCGTCGCCTGCATGCCCACGGCGAGGCCCTCGATGATGTTCGTCGCGTGGCCCGTGCGTGACGCAGAGGCGATCTGCTTCACCGGCCGCCAGCGGGTGCCCGTGTAGAACTCGGTGATCGCCACGAGCAGGAACGTGACGATCAGGCCGACGAGCGCCGAGATGTACAGATCCCAGAAGCTGAACCGGCTCGAGTCGTACGCCAGCACGACCGGGATGAACCCGATCGCCGAGAGCACGGTCGCCACGAGCACGGCCCTGTAGAGCGCGTTCATGATTGAGCCGTTCCGGCCGACGCGGGCGAAGAACGTGCCGATCACCGACGCGAGGATCGAGATGCCGCCGATGGCGAGCGGGAACAGTTCCAGGTGGAGCCCCGGGAAGGTCTGGGACGCGAGCAGCATCACGGCGACCGCGGTGACCGCGTACGTCTCGAACAGGTCTGCCGCCATGCCGGCGCAGTCGCCGACGTTGTCGCCGACGTTGTCGGCGATCACTGCCGGGTTGCGCGGGTCGTCCTCCGGGATCCCGGCCTCGATCTTCCCGACCAGGTCGGCGCCGACGTCCGCAGCCTTTGTGTAGATGCCGCCGCCGAGACGCGCGAAGACGGAGATCAGGGAGCCTCCGAACGCGAGCCCGACGAGGTCGTCGATCGCGGAGCTGCTCGTATGACCGAGCCAGCCCGTCAGCACCCAGTAGTAGCCGGCGACGCCGAGCAGGCCGAGGCCGACCACGAGCATGCCCGTGACCGAGCCCGCGCGGAACGCGACGTTCAGCGCCGGCTTGAGCCCGTGCCTCGCGGCCTCCGCGGTGCGCACGTTCGAGCGCACGGCGACGTTCATGCCGATGAAGCCCGCGAGCGCGGAGAGCGTGGCGCCGATCAGGAAGCCGACGGCTGTGCCCCAGCCGAGCTTGTTGTAGAAGCCGAGCAGCAGGAACGGGACGATCGCGACGATCGCGATCGTCTGGTACTGGCGGCGTAGGTACGCGGCGGCGCCTTCCTGCACGGCGCGCGCGATCTCCTGCATCCGCTCGTTGCCCGCCGGCTGGCGGAGCAGCCAGTACGTCAACCCGATCCCGTAGGCGATCGCGACGCCGGAACAGAGCAGCGCGAAGAGCACCGCGTGGTTACTGAAGAAGTCGATCAAGAAGCCTCCCTGACGTAACGCGCGCCGAGACACCCCGGCGCGGGGCGGTTTTTATCACACGGCTAGAACCGAGCGCCCCGCAAAGCCGTCGCGCAGAGGTGTTCCTGGGACTGCGGCGGGATCTTCGGCACCACCCGGAAGAGCAACTCGCGCAGCCGCTCGTTGTTCTCGTTGAAGACCGTCACGACCTGCTCGTGCGACACGGGGTCGGCGCCCTCGACCCCGACGTCGTGGTCGGTGACCATCGAGATGTTTGCGTAGCAGAGCTCGAGCTCGCGGGCGAGGTAGCCCTCCGGGTACGCCGTCATGTTGATCACGTCCCACCCGGCGTCCTGGAACCACTTCGACTCGGCGCGGGTCGAGAAACGCGGCCCCTGGATCGTGACGACGGTGCCGCCGTCGCGGACCGGGATCTCGAGCTCGCGCGCGGTCTCGACGAGCAGCACCCGCAGGTCCGGGCAGTACGGGTCGGCGGCCGAGACGTGCGTCGTCTCCGGGCCGTCGTAGAACGTGTCCTTGCGGCCGCTCGTGCGGTCGACGAACTGGTCGCAGACGACGAACTCGCCGAGCCCGAGCTCCGCCCTCAACGCGCCGGACGCGTTCGGGCCGATGATCCGCCGGACGCCGAGCTCCTTCATGCCCCAGACGTTGGCGCGGTACGGGATCGCGTGCGGCGGCAGCTCGTGGTTGCGTCCGTGCCTCGGCAGGAACGCCACCTTCGTGCCCTCGATCTCGCCGACCACATACGGCCCCGACGGCTTGCCGTAGGGCGTGTCGAGCTCGACCTCCTCCACGTCCTCCAGGAACGAGTAGAAGCCCGAGCCCCCGAAGATGCCGACCTGCGCGTCCGCCATCGCGGCGGGGAGCCTAGCGGCCGCGGCCGAGCCAGACGTCTCCGCAAGCCCGTCCTAGGGGATATGGGTCGCTACTCAGGCGGATTCACGGGCTCGGCGCCTTCGGCGACCGCGGCGGCGTAGGCGAGCTGGAGGTTCGCGAGCACCTGCTGGAAGTCGCGCAGCGCCTCCTCCGGCACCGAGCCCTCCAGCACCGGCACGAGCGCGCGCAGCGCCTCGATGCCCAGATGCGCCTGCTCCAGGTCGCGGCCCTCGGCGCCGAGGCGGTGGTAGGCGAGCGAGGAGACCGAGTACAGCGTCTGGAGCAGGAGGTCGGAGACCTTCAGCTTGGCGAGCTCCGACTGGAGCTCCTCGATCAGCTTCCGCTCGTCCTCGCCCACGACGCTGCTCGCTGTTCGGAATAGATCTCGTGCAGGCTCGCGCCCTCCTCGTGACGGGCGCGCTGCCGCTCCGCCGCGTTCTGCGCCGGGATCGCGAGGTAGTCGGCGCAGCCGAGCTCCTCGGCCATCGGCAGGACCCACTCCACGAGGCGTTCCAAGTCGGCCCGCGCCGGCCGCACGTCTCCGGTCGCGAGGTCGATCAGCTCGCCCGAGAGGCCGTAGCGGATCGCGCGCCAGAGGTTCTCCTCGATCAGCCGGTGCTCGAAGTACACGAGCGGCTCGCGCTCGTCCATCGCGCGGGCGATCCGAGCGGCGAGGGCGTAACAGAGCGCGGCCAGCGATCGCGCCTCGCCCAGATCGGGTTGAGCGTCGCAGATGCGGATCTCGACCGTCGGGAACGCCAGATGCGGCCGCACGCTCCACCAGAGCTGCGTGTGCTCGTCGATCGAGCGCGTCTCGTAGAGGAAGCGGACGTAGCGCTCGAACCCGTCCCAGCTCTCGTACCAGTCCGGCACGCCGCAGCGCGGGAACATGCGCGTGAAGATCTGCGTCCGCGCCGAGTGGAGGCCGCTGTTGACGCCTTCCACGAACGGGGAGCTCGCGCTCAGCGCGAGCAGCTCCGGCAGGTAGTTCCGCAGCGCGTTGCAGACGCCGATCGCGCGGTCAGGCCCGTTGATCGCGACGTGAACGTGCAGCCCGAAGCTGTTGTTGCGCCAGACGACGTACCGGAGGATCTCGTCGTTCCGGCGGTAGTGCGGCGTGTCGATGATGCGCTGGTCCTGCCACGGGCTCCACGGGTGGGTACCGGTGGCGGCGAGGGAGGCGCCGATCCCGTCGGCCAGCTCATGCAGCTGCTCGCGCCGCTCGCCCATGCGCGCCGCCGCCTCGTCGAAGTCGGCGCAGCGGCCGGTGCGCACCTCGACCTCCGAGGCGATCAGCTCCCCGACCAGGTGCTCCTCGAGCGCGGTCCCCTGCGACGCGGCCTGGAGCTCCTCGAAGCGGTTGGTGAGGTCGAGCGTCTCCGGGTCGAGGATCGCGAACTCCTCCTCCACGGCGACCGTGAAGTCCTGTGCGCCCTCGAACTGCTCGCGGGCGAACGCGATCTGCTCCTCCGGAGTGAGGCGCTGGGAGTCACCCATGGGGCCGCTACCTTAGTTGAAGGGTTGGAGGAGCCTTTCGGCGACGCCCGACCAGCTCCAACGTTGCTCGACTGCTCTACGGGCAGCTTCGGACACGCGTCGATGCTCTGCGGGCGGAAGCTCCAACAGCTCGCGCAGCTTGCGGGTGAGATCGACGACGTCGCCGTTCGCGAAGCTCGTCAGGTGCCGGTGCTCGGGCGGGTATTCAGCCTCGAGCCCCTCGGCGATCTCCTCGAGGCCCGAGTGACGCGCGACGAGCGGCGGCGAGCCGGCCGCTGCCGCCTCGGCGGCGACCATGCCGAACGCCTCCGGGAAGATCGACGGGACGACGGTCGCGTCGGCCAGCGGTAGCAGGTGGACGAGGTGCCGGTGCTCGAGCGGCCCGGTGAAGAGCGTGCGCGGCGGCGCCATTCGCTCCAGCTCCTCGCGGTAGTCGCCGAAGCCGACGATCACGGCGCGGGCGTCGAGCTCGTGCAGCGCCTCCAGCAACAGGTGGACGCCCTTGTTGTACAGCAGCTTCCCGAAGTAGACGACCGTCGGCGCAGGGGCCGCGAGGAAGGCCGCGAGCCGGTCGGCGTTGCCGCCGTCGGGCAGCCGCTCGTTCGCGTTGCCCGGGTTCGGCGGGTCGAGCCGGGCCTCCTCGAGTAGCTCGGCGAGCGCCTCCTCGCGGGGCTGCGGCCGGAACGCGTCGACGTCGACGCCCGGCGGCACCTCGTGCACCCGGTCGACGTGGCCGACGACCTCGTCGAGCACCTCGCGGATGTGCTCCGAGCCGACGAAGACGGCCGCGGCCCGCGCGAGTGACTCGCTTCCCCACGCCTGCAGCTCCGGGTTCCCGCGCATCGCGTACTCGAGCTCGGAGCCGTGCGCCTTGACCGCGTAGCGCGCGCCGCTCGCGGCACCCACCGGCCCGCCGAGCAGGACGTGGTTCGCGAAGACGAGGTCGGCCGGCAGCTCGCTGCGGACGGCCTCCGCGTTCAGCTCGACGTAGCGCTCGCGTTCCTCCCGCGTCAGGTCGGTCAGCAGCCGGGCGTCGAGCCCTTCGTAGCGGTCGAGCACGAAGGTCGGCAGGATCCCGCCGATCTCGGGCCGCACGTGCCGTGCGCCGCCGAGGTCGTACTGCTCCGGGTGCGGCTCCTGCGAGAGCACGACGACGTCGTGCCCGGCCCGGCTCCACTCGCGTGCCAGCGCCCGCGTGTAGACGTTCGACCCGGTCCCGCCGAGCAGGTACCCGTGCCAGAGGACGATCCGCACCCGGCGGACGCTATCTACGTCAGATGGAAGTAGAGCGCGTGCAGCAGGTCGACCGCGGGGTTCGACGTGTGCACCGTCACGTCGTGGGAGACGTCGAGCAGCGCCTCGGAGTAGTTGAAGATGATCCGCACGCCCGAGTCGATCAGCTCGTCCGCGACCTGCTGGGCGTGGTCGGCCGGCACCGCGACGACGCCGACGATGATGTTCTTCTCACGGACCGCGTCCGCCAGCCGCCGCGAGTCCTCGATCTCCATCGACCCGATCAGGCGCCCGATCTTCTCAGGGTCGTTGTCGAACACGGCCGCGATGTTGATGCCGTGCTCCGCGAAGATCGGTGAGCTCGCAATCGCGTGACCGAGGCGCCCGGCACCGACGAGCGCGATGTTGTGCTGCCCCTGCGTCCGCAGGATCTTGCGGATCTCGCCGAGCAGCGAGTCGATGTTGTAGCCGACCCCGCGCTTGCCGAACTTGCCGAAGGCGGACAGGTCGCGCCGGATCTGCGTCGCGTTGATGTTGGTGTAGTCCGAGATCTCCTGGGAGGAGATCCGGTCCTTGCCCATCTTCTTGGCCTGGGTCAGGACCTGGAGGTAGCGGCTCAGCCGAGCCGCCACTCCCACCGTCAGTCGCTCTGACCCCGCCGCATTGTTCACGGTCGTTTGCAACACGCACGATGATTGTGCCTGACCAGCACGGCTCCGTGCGTCAGACGGTTACAAGCTCCGGGCTCAGCCGTGACTTTGTGCGCCGTCCAGCCGGCGACGCAACGCCTCCTCCTGGACGTAGTAGACGAACAGGCGCTCGCCGTCGAGCTCGACCACCGGCAGCCACTCGCGATACCGCTCCTCCAGCTCGGGGTCGCCGTCGATCGCGACCTCGTCGAGCTCGAACCCGAGCTCGTCCCGCAGAGCCCGGAGCTGCCCGAGCGCCCGCTCGCAGAGGTGACAGCCCTCGGCGTGGAAGACCGTCAGGCGTCTACGGGTAGAGGCCACGCGTGATCGTCGCGTCGGCCACGCGCCCTACGGCCACACCGTACGCCGCGGCCCGCATGCTCGTCTGCCGCTCCTCGTAGATGTGCCAGGTCTCGTTGAAGGCCCGCGTGACGATGTCGCGCAGCTTCGAGTTCACCTCGGCCTCCTTCCAGAAGTACTCCTGGAGGCCCTGGACCCATTCGAAGTACGAGACGACCACGCCGCCCGCGTTGGCGAGGATGTCCGGGAGGATCAGGATGCCCTTCTCCTCGAGGATCTCGTCGCCGGCCGGTGTGATCGGGCCGTTCGCGCCCTCGCAGATGATTTGCGCCTTGACGTGGTGGGCGTTGTCGCCGGTGATCACCTGCTCCAGCGCGCACGGCGCGAGCACGTCGCACTCGAGCAGCAGCAGCTCCTCGTTGGTGATCTCCTCGGCGCCTTTGAGGCCGGCCAGCGAGCCGGTGTCCTGTTTGTGCGCGATCGCGGCCGCGACGTCGATCCCGTTCGGGTTGTGCAGGCCGACGCTGGAGTCCGAGACGGCGATCACCGTCGCGCCCTCCTCGGCCAGGAACCTCGCGAGGTAGCTGCCCACGTTGCCGAAGCCCTGCACCGCGACCTTCAAGTCCGGCAGCCTCAGCTCCTTCTTCCGGACCGCCTCCTGGATCGTGTAGAGGCTGCCGCGCGCCGTCGCCTCCATCCGGCCGAGCGAGCCGCCGATGTTCAGCGGCTTGCCCGTGACGACGCCCAGCACCGAGTGGCCCTTGTTCATCGAGTAGGTGTCGAAGATCCAGGCCATCACCGAGCCGTCGGTGCCCACGTCCGGGGCCGGGATGTCTTTCTCGGGCCCGATCTCGTTGATGATCTCGCTCGTGAAGCGGCGGGTCATCCGCTCGAGCTCGCTGCGCGAGAGCTTCTTGGGATCACACACCACGCCACCCTTGGCGCCGCCGAAGGGGATGTTCATCAGCGCGCACTTCCACGTCATCCACATCGAGAGTGCCTTGACCTCGTCGAGCGTGACGTCCGGGTGGTAGCGGATGCCACCCTTCGACGGCCCACGCGCGATGTTGTGCGTCACGCGGTAGCCCTCGAATGCGTGGATCGTGCCGTCGTCCATCGTGACGGGAATCGAGACGACGACCGCCTTCTTGCACTCCTGCAGGACGTTCACCAAGCGCTGGTCGATCTCGAAGATCTCCGCCACGCGGCGCAGCTGCTCGCGGGCGATCTCGAACGGGTTCTCGCGAAGGTGTGATTCGGGGACTTCGACGGTGGTCACAGGGGCCGCTCCTTGTGTGGAAAACCGCGCTGAGTATAGGTCTCTACGTAATCCGGAACCTGGCGACTTGATTCAACCGCGGCTCGTCGCCGGTCGGGCCCCGCGACTAGCTGCAGGCGGTAGCGGCGGGAATAGCCAGGTTCCGCTCGGGGCGCGACCTTGAAGCGCACGCTCTTCGCGAGATCATGGCAACGGAGAACGAGCTAAGGAAGGAGACGACCGTGAACAAGAAGTTCGCCACTGCTGCTATCGCAGCCCTGGCGCTGACTATTCCGGCCCAGGCGCTGGCCTTCCGCACGGCAGCTTATGTGCAGATGTCAGATCACAGCAGCTGCAGCTCGTGTCAGTACATCGTGGAGCAGGGAACCGGCACCCCGTGGGTCGTTGCAACTGGCAGCGGACAAAGCTGGGGTTACACGTACTACGATGCGGTGCTTCAAGCCGATGTTATTCCTCTCTATTCCATTTCGTACAACGCTTGGACGGATCACTTCACCGCAGTGGATGTGACCTACCACATGTGGGCGCGCCGCCCGTGCGGCGGAGGCGGATATAACTTCTCACCGAGCGTCGACTATCCGTTTCCGAGCAACAAGTATGAGGCACTAGTGTGGGGCGAGGTCCTCAATATCGACGCCTCGCATTGCCAGACGCAGCTGCCTTCGTAGCGCCACCGGTTACGCCGTCGCGGGAGTCTGCGTGCACGTTGCCATTCAGGCTCGGCCTCGCCTCATCCACGGGCGTGTGGTTCCGGGGCACCGCCTTAGGAGCTTGGTGCGGTGCGCGGCTTGCGTCCCGTTGTAGCAAGCCCGCCTGCAACGTTGGAACGATGTTCTCACGCTGGAACCCGTTGAAGAGTCCCCGCTGAACTAGCGGATTCGAAAGCGAACAGACTTCGCGGTCGCGCGCCCGCCGGCAGGCGGGTGGGCGATGAGGCGGATCCGGTACGCCCCCCGAGGCAGTAGATTTCCGTCGGGGTCGCGACCCGTCAGAAAGACCTCAATGAGCCCAGGCAGCACGTCGCGAAGCTTCACGATGAGACCGAGCCTGTGTCCCCCCCGCCAGAGCTCGACATCGAGCCCGTCGAGCGGCAGAACCTGTACGCCCGCCGGTTTACTCGTCACGCTCCCCGCCCGGAACGAGAGCACCGCCGGCGTGGTCAGTGATGGCTTGAAGGCGGTCGGCGAGAGCGCCACCGCCGAGATCAGGTCGCGTCGCGGCCGCCCGAAGGTGACCGCCCACGGCACCCGCAGCGGATCCGAGCCGCGGGGGACGAGCAGGATCGCGCCCTCCGCCGAGCCGTCCGCGGGCGGCGCGCCGTTCAGCCGGGCCTCCAGCTGCACCAGCGCCTGGCGGCCGGGCTTCAGTCGCACCCAGCGCGGCTTGGAGTCGATCACGAGCCCGCCGCTGCCGGTGTCGCGGATCCGGACGAGCAGCGTCCGGCTCGAGACGTTGTGGACGACGATCTCCTGCGAGGCGTGCCAGCCGTCGCCCTGTGCGTGTCCGAAGGCCAGCGTCGTCGGCTCCGCGGTGATCTCTCCGGCCACGCCTGCGCCGAGGTCGACGAGGCCGGCGCCCTGCGCGGTCACGGACGTGCCGTGGATCGGCCGCGCGGTCGCCGTGAGCAGGCTCTTCAGGTCGGCGGCGCGCAGGCCTGGGCGCGCCTGCGCCAGCACGGCCGCGGCGCCCGCGACCACCGCCGCGGCGGGGCTCGAGCCGTTGACCGTGCCGTAACGCGGCATACCGTCGTCGTTTGAGCCAGGCTCGGCGGTGGTGATCGCAACGCCGGGCGCCGACACGTCGGGCTTCACGCGACCGTCGAACGCGAGCCCGCGAGACGAGAACGGCGCGATCGCGCCGTTGCCCGCGTTCTGGACAACGCGCGGCCGGCCGATCGAGATCGCCGGGTGCCGCCGGTTGTGGATCGCCGTCAGCGCAACCTGCGCCACGCGCAACGGCACGCTCACGACGGGGATGTCGACCGACTCGTCGAAGCCTAGACCGCCCGCCGGCAGCTCGGTGCCGTAGACCACGACGGCGGCCGCGCCGGCACCGGCCGCGTCCTCGACCTCCTGCTGCGGGTCGCCGCCGCCATCGACGAGCGCGGCGCGTCCGGCCACGAGGCTGCGTCCGCGCGCATCGAAGAGGCCGCCGAGGCCCGGCGCGTCGGGAGCGGCGAGCTCGAGCTCCTCGGGCCGTTTTGAGACGACCGCTCCGGCCAGCGGCAGGGAGCGGTCGAGCACTAGGTCGAGCCCGGAGCGAACAGCGACTGGGACCTCCTCGGCCTGCGGGCGCAGGTCGGCCGCGCCGACGCTGAGTGCGTCCGGCGCGCCGCCGGGGCTCGAGACGCTCCCGTAGGCCGGGCCGGCCGGGCCGTCGTTCCCCACCGGTGCGACGACGAGCGTGTCGAGGTCCATCGCGCCCTGGATCGCGCGCGCCTCGGGGGAGTCGGCGAAGGCGCCATACGACACCGCCTCGCCGATCAGCGCGACGCGGGCGGCGTCGTGCGCGTCGCCGTCCAGGTTCGGGTCGACCGCACGCTCGAGGCCCGCGATCAGCTGGTCCGTACGCGCGTAGACCGCCGAGCCGCCCGTCACGCCGGGCTGCCAGCCCGCAACGCGGATCGGCAGGACCGACGCGCCGGGCGCGACGCCGGCGATCCCGCCCGGGCCGCCGCCGCCGACGAGGATCCCGGCCATCTCGGTGCCGTGGCGCTCGAGCCGGCCGGTCCCGCTCGGGTCGGCGGCGGGCGTTGCGTTCACATCACCGCCGACGACGTCGATGCCCGGCTGGATGCGCCCGCGCAAGTAGGGATGCCCGGGGTCTACGCCGGTGTCGAGCAGCGCGACCGTCACTCCGCGGCCGTCGTAGCCGGGCAGCCGCAGGGCCGGCAGCGTGCTCGCGCCGAGGGCCACGCCTTTCGAGCCGAGCAGCTCGGACGAGACCGACGCCGGGTAAGCCGCGCGCACCGGGTACACGCCGGCTACCTCGGGCCGGCGCTCGAGCACCGCGATCGCGCGGGCGTCGAGCGGCGCCGAGAAGCCGTTCAGGACGCGCGAGTAGCTGAACTCGACCCGTGGCCGGATCCCGCGTGTGCTCAGCTCCGCGAGCAGCTGCCGCTGCGAGGCCAGCGCTATGCGCGTCCACTCCCGCTCTTTCTGCTGGCTCGCGACGCCCCCGTTCATCGCCACGCGCTGCGCCATCGACGGCGAGCGCAGTACGACGAGCACGCGCTGGCCGACCGAGACGGACGGATGGGCGCCTCCGACGAGGCCGCGCCACGACGAGGCCTCGGAGCCGAGCGAGCGCTCCTTGGCCGAGCTGACGCCGAAACCGACGGCCAGCCCGGCCGCCGCGAGCGCCAGGATCGCGAGGGCAGCCTCAGAGAGCCGACGCATAGGCATCGAGCGCAAGATAACGAGGCGGGGGGATCGCCTCGACGTACCGCGCAGCCGAGGCGATCATCGCCGCGTTGTCGGTGCAGAGCGCGAGCGGCGGCGCCTTCGCCTTCGGCAGGGCGGCGCGAAGCTCCGAGTTGGCAGCGACACCCCCGACGACCGCGATCCGGCCGGCGCCCGTGCGCTCGGCCGCCTCGTGGGTGCGCCGGACGAGCGCCTGCACGATCGCACGCTGGTAGCTCGCCGCGAGGTCGGCCTTCCGCGACTCGAGCTCACCGCCAAGGTCGCGGACCGCGTAGAGCAGCGCCGTCTTGACGCCGGAGAACGAGAAGTCGAGCCCGGGCACGCGCGCTACCGGGAAGTCGAACGCCTCCGGGTCGCCCTCGCGGGCGAGCCGGTCGATCTCCGCGCCGCCCGGGTAGCCGAGTCCGAGCAGGCGTGCGCCCTTGTCGAAGGCCTCGCCCGCTGCGTCGTCGACCGTCGTTCCGAGCACGTCGAACGCACCGTGCTCGGGCACGTCGACGAGCAGCGTGTGCCCGCCGCTCGCGAGCAGGCAGAGGAACGGCGCCTCGAGCGGGTCCGGCTCGAGGTAGAGCGACGCGACGTGGCCGTGCAGGTGGTTCACGGGGATCAGCGGCAGGTCCCGCCCCCACGCCAGCGCCTTCGCCGCGCTCAGCCCGACGAGCAGGGCGCCGATCAGGCCGGGCCCCTGCGTGACCGCGACCGCATCCACGTCGTCGAGCGAGGCGTCCGCCTCGCCGAGTGCCTCGCGCACGACCGGCATGACGAGCTCGAGGTGCCGACGAGAGGCGACCTCCGGCACCACCCCGCCAAACCGCGCGTGCAGGTCGGCCTGCGAGGAGACGACACTCGAGCGGATGGTGCCTCCTTCGAGGAGCGCCGCCGCCGTCTCGTCGCAGGAGGTCTCGAGCCCGAGGATCACGTGCGCCCTCGGGCGGGAAGCGATACTGCGGGCATGGACACGGTCAACATCTTCACCGCCGAGAAGCTCCAGGGCAGGATCGACGTGGCGCGGGCCGTCGGCTCGAAGGCGACGCTGATGTACATCTACGACGTCGAGCCCGGAGAGGGCTCGTCGCCGTACCACTACGAGTACGCAGAGGAATGGCTGCTCGTCGTGGAGGGCACGGTCGTCGTGCGCGCACCCGACGGAGAGCGCACGCTCGAGCGCGGCGACCTCGTCTGCTTCCCGCCGGGGCCGACGGGCGCGCACAAGGTGATGAACCGCAGCGATGCGCCGGCGAGGACGATGCTGTTCTCGAGCTCACGGGAGCCGGCTGTCAGCGTCTACCCGGACAGCGACAAGATCGGCGTGTACCCCGGCGACGAGGCCGACGAGCTGATCTTCGAGCGAGGCAGCGCGGTGCCGTGGGCTCACGGCGAGGAGGGGTGGAACACCGCCGGCTAGTCGTTCGCGACCACGTCGCGGACGATCGGGTCCTTCCACATGATCAGCGCGTCTTCGCGGTTGTCGGTGTAGTAGCCGCGCCGGACGCCGCGCGGCCGGAAGCCGAGATCCTCGTAGAGCTTGATCGCGCCCGCGTTCGACACGCGCACCTCGAGCGTGTAGCCCCGGCGGCTGCGGCCGGCGGTCAACTCGAAGAGCCGGTTGAGTAGCAGCGACGCGATGCCCTGCCGGCGGCGCTCGGGCACGACGGCGACGTTCATCACGTGCCAGGCGTCGACGTAGCGGGAGATGATCAGGTACGCGACGAGCCGGTCGGTGTGGACGTCGAACGCGCCGAGGCAGAGCGACGAGGGCTTCGCGAGCTCGCTTGCGAACATCGAGCGCGACCACGGGGTCGGGTAGGAGCTGCGCTCGATTTCCTCGACCGCGCTCAGGTCGCGCAGCTCGAGGCGGCGGAGCTCCACCTCGGTCACCGCTTCTGCTCCGCGTCGGGAACGCGCAGGTAGAGCGGCTCGACCGCGTCGGCCGGGCCGAAGTCCTGCGCCAGCTGTGCATGGAAGCGTGCCCGGGGCAGGTGGCGCTCGTCGTCGTCCGGTGGAACCTCCGCCCCGCACTCCTCGAGCACCGAGCGGTAGCGAAGCGCGCCGTCGCCGACGCACAGACCTGCCTCGACGTCCTGCGGCACGCAGACGACCGGCTTGCCGTCGCGGAGCGTGAAGATCTCCCGCCGCCCCGCGTCCACGACCGGCACCGCCCCGGGAGCGCCCGCGGCGAGCGCAGCCAGCGTCGAGACGCCGGCGACCGGCAGCTCGAGTGCGAAGGCGAGCCCCCGCGCCGCTGCCAGCCCGAGGCGCAGGCCCGTGAAGCTCCCGGGGCCCGTCCCGACGACGAGCGCTGTCAGCTCGGCCCGGACAGCTCCACTCTCGCGGAGGAGCTCGTCGGCGTCCTCGAGCACCCGAACCGCGCGGGAGACGCGCTCGCCGAGCACCTCGCCGTCCCGCACGAGCGCCGCGGTGGCTACGCTCGTCGCCGTGTCAAACGCGAGTGTCAGCACCCCCGGGCAAGCGGTCGATGAGCGACGGGTCCGAGGTGTGTAGCGCAATCAGTCTCCGAGCGGGGTCCACGTGCGACAAACGTACCTCCACGCGCACCGGAGGGAGTGCACCCGCGGCGGCCTGGGGCCACTCGACGAAGCAGATCGCGCCCTGGAAGTAGGGCTCGAGGTCGCCCCACTCGGCCGCCGAAAAGCCCTGGAAGCGGTAGAGATCGAGGTGCGAGACGTCGGGGTCGTTCGGGTACCGGTGGCCGATCGTGAAGGTCGGACTCGTGACGGGCGCGGTGATTCCGAGCGCGCGGCAAGCGCCGCGGACGAACGTGGTCTTGCCGCTGCCGAGGTCGCCGCTGACGGTGACGACGTCTCCCGCCCGCAGCTCGCCCGCGAGCGCGGCACCAGCCGCCTCGGTCTCCGCCGGCGAGGCGGAGTCGATCTCCATGACTTCAGCCTAGAAGAGGCCGAGCTGGACGGTCGCGGCCGGAGCGGGCTCCGGCGCGACGGGCGTCAGGAGCGGCGCAGGCGGCGCGACCTCCCGGCCCATCAGCTCCGGCAGGCGCGCGAAGTCCTGCTCCAGCACGTTCAGCATGGCCGGCGTGTAGAGCGCCGCGGCCGGATGGTAGAGCGGGTAGAGCAGCACGCGGCTGCCGCCGAGCGTGACCTCCTGCTCGACGCCGTGCACGCGCGTGATGCCGGTCGGCTTGCCCGAGAGCAGCTTGGTCGCGAAGTTGCCGAGCGTGGCCACGACCCGCGGCCGGATGAGCTCGATCTGGCGGAAGAGGTGTCCCTCGCACGCCTGGATCTCGTCCGGAGCCGGGTCGCGGTTCCCCGGCGGGCGGCACTTGAGCACGTTGGCGATGTAGACGTTCGAGCGCTCGAGCCCGATCCCGGCGAGCAGCTTGTCGAGCAGCTTCCCGGCCTGGCCGACGAACGGGTAACCCTGCTTGTCCTCGTGGAAGCCCGGGGCCTCGCCTACGAACATCAGGTCGGCAGCCGGGTCGCCGGCGCCGAAGACGACCTGCGTGCGCCCCTGCGAGAGCCGGCACGTCGTGCAGCCCGCGACCTGGCGGGCGAACGCCTCGAACTCGCTCAGCGGATGCTCAGTGGCCGCAGCCACAGCTTCCGCCGCAACAGCCGCCGCCCCCGGAGGAACGGAATGAGGGCTGCTCGGCCGAGCCGACGCCGTGCATCGCGAAAACCGAGAGCTGCCGCTTGACGTTCGCGGAGCTGCAGTCCGGGCAGTCCGGCTCCTCGCCGTTCCGGACGAGCTCCTCGAAGTGCGACTCGCACTCCATGCAGACGTATTCGTAGATCGGCATCGTGTCAGCAGACCCTAGCAACGGGTCCGCATGATCGACCACGCACCGGACGTCAGGCCCGCGGCAGGTCGAACCAGAACGTGGAGCCGCGGCCGGGCTCGGAGCGGACGCCGATCGTGCCGCCCATCCGCCGCACGAGCTCGCGGCAGACGTAGAGGCCGAGACCGGTCCCCGACGGCACCGCCCGGTGCTGCGGGTCACCCCGGTAGAACTTCTCGAAGACCGCCTGGTGCTCGGCGGCCGGGATGCCCACTCCCTCGTCGGCGACCTCGACGCGGACCGTGGACGCCGACGGAACGGTGCTCACGACCACCTCGCCGCCGTCCGGGGAGTACTTGACCGCGTTGTCGAGCAGGTTGACGAGCACCTGCTCGATGCGGTCGCGGTCGCCGACCGCCGCCGCGTCGCCGTTCCCCGCGGCGCGCACCGAGACCGAGTCCGGAAGCCGCTCCCGCATCGCCTCGACGGCGTCCCGCACGACCGTGCCGAGCTCGACGCGCTCGCTGCCGATCCGGAGGTCGCCGCGGTCGAGCCGGTTCGCGAGCAGCACCTCCTCGGTGATCTGCGTCAGGCGGGTGCCCTGCGCCCCGATCATCTCGAGCAGTTGGTGGCGGCGCTCGGGCGTCAGCTCGATGTCGTCGCGCAGGAGCGTCTTCGCCGCGCCGAGCACGGCCGTCATCGGCGTCCGCAGCTCATGTGAGACCGTGGCGATGAAGTCGCTCTTGGCCGCGTCGAGGCCGCGGTCGAGCGTCAGGTCGCGGAACGTGTAGACGATGCCGCGCTCGGTGCGGACAGCTACGAAGGAGAGCCACAGCTCGCGGCCCTGCACCTCGAGCGGGAGCGTGACCGGGCGGGGCGCCTCGCCTCCCTCCGAGACCGGTATCTCGGCGGCGACGGCCTGCCAGCCGTTGAAGACGTCGGAGATGCTCCGGTCGATCACCTCGTCCCGCGGCCGGCCGGTGACGAGCTCGGCGGCGCGGTTCCAGAAGCGCACGATCCCGTCGTCGCGTGCGTAGAGGACGCCGTCGCCGACCGCCTCGAGCACGCGCGCCGACTGCTCGCCCGCCGCGGCCGTTGCCTCGGCCGCCGCGCGCCGCGCCGCCTCCTCCTGGGCGTGCTCGTGCAGCCTCGCGTTCCGGACCGCCGCGGCCATCAGGCTGACGAGCCCCTCGGCGAGGGCGAGCTGCTCCTCGTCGTAGGTCGCCCGCTCGTCCATCAGCTGCACGACGCCGACCACCTGCCCCTCGTGCTTGATCGGCAGCATCAGTGCCGACTGCACGCCCGGCGGGCCTTCCTCGGGCAGCTTGCGCACGTGGCCCTCGCGGTCGACGTCGTAGTAGACGCCGTCCGGCTTCTTCACCTGCTCGGGGACGTCGTTGACGAGCAGCGGCTCGCCGGTGACGATCACCCGGCTCTGCATGCCGCCGCCCTCGCGGTTGAGCGGCAGCCGCGGGAGGATCGACGGGTCGAGCCGGCCGCCGTCGACCCAGGCGTAGTCGGCGCTGATCAGCTGGCTCTGCGGGTCGAACGAGGAGACGATCACGCCGTTGTGGGGCACGGCCTCGGCGAGGAGCTCGTGGAAGCGCTCGTAGACACGCTCCGGCTCGAGCGTCTCGTTCAGGTAGCGCGCCGCGGAGAGCAGCAACTCGGCTGTGGTCGAACTCATCTCGGCCCCCCGGTGCCCGCCCACGTCTTCATCATGATGCCCTAGTCGTGTTCAAAAGTCTCGCTGTGCGCCTGGAGGGCCGGGTCGTCACGCTCGAGCCGCTCGGGCCGGGGCACGAGGCGGGGCTCCGCGCCGCTGCCGCCGACGAGCGGGTGTGGCGCTGGATGAGCACGCGCGACGTCGACGCGTGGATCGCCGGGGCAGTGAGCGGCGACCCGGACCGGCAGCCGTTCGCGGTTCTGCGCGCCGGCGAGGTGATCGGCTCGACGAGCTACATGTCGCTCGCGCCGGAGCACCGCAGGCTCGAAATCGGCAACACCTGGCTCGCCTCCTCGGCCTGGGGAACCGGCGCGAACACGGAGGCGAAGTACCTGCTCCTGCGGCACGCGTTCGAGCACGCCGGCGCGTTGCGCGTGGAGTTCAAGACGGACGCGAAGAACGAGCGGGCCCGGGCGGCGCTGGCGGCGATTCCGGCGGAGTTCGAGGGGATCCACCGGCAGCACATGCTCGTCCGCGGCGGCGAGCGGCGCGACTCGGCCTGGTACGCGGTGATCGCGGAGGACTGGCCCGCGGCGCGGGCGGCGCTCGAGGCCCGTCTCGGCGACTAGACTTCGCCGCGCCCGGTATCCGCTACGGAACTGGAGCATTCGATGGTGAAGAGCGTCAACGTGATCGGTCGCGGCCGCGTCGGCTCGGCCCTGGCTGCGCGCCTGGAGGAGCGCGGCGTCGAGCTGCGCGAGGACGGCGCGGAGCTCATGCTGCTCTGCGTGCCGGACACGGCGATCCGCGACGTGGCCCAGGGACTGTCCCCGGGACCGGGCTGGATCGCACATGTCTCCGGAGCGACGTCGCTCTCGGCGCTCGACCCGCACCAGCGGCGCTTCTCGCTGCATCCGCTGCAGACGTTCACGCGCTCGCGCGGGCCGGAACAGCTCGACGGCGCGTGGGCCGCGGTCACGGCCGAGACGGACGAGGCCCGGGGACAGGCCCTCGAGCTGGCGCGGACGCTCGGGCTCGAGCCGTTCGAGCTCGACGACGCCGACCGAGCGCTGTACCACGCCGGCGCGGCGATGGCCTCGAACTTCCTCGTCACCCTGCACGGCGCGGCGGCCGGCCTCTTCGCCGCCGCAGGCGCGCCGCCCGAGGCGCTCGAACCCCTGATGCGCCGGACGATCGACAACGACTTCGAGCTCACCGGCCCGATCGAGCGCGGCGACTGGGCGACCGTCGAGGCGCACCGCGAGGCGATTCGCACGGCCCGTCCCGACCTCGAGCCGCTCTACGACGTGCTCGCAGAGGCGACCGCCCGATGAGGATCGTCCGCAGCGCCGCCGAGCTTCCGCGCCAGGTCGAGACCGGGCTCGTGCCGACGATGGGCGCGTTCCACGCCGGCCACCTCGCCCTCTTCCGCGCGGCGCGCGCCGAGAACGAGCTCGTGGTCGCGAGCCTGTTCGTCAACCCGGCCCAGTTCGGCGAAGGCGAGGACCTCGAGCGCTACCCGCGCGACGAGGAGCGCGATGCGCGGCTGGCCGAGGAGGCAGGCGTCGACGTGCTCTACGTTCCGGATACCGAGGAGATCTACCCGCCCGGGTTCGAGACCTGGGTCGAGGTCGAGCGGCTCGGCTCGATCCTCGAGGGCGAGCACCGGCCGGGGCACTTCCGCGGCGTTGCGACGGTGTGTCTGAAGCTCTTCAACCTCGTCCGCCCCGCCCGCGCGTACTTCGGCCAAAAGGACGCGCAGCAGGCCGCCGTCGTCGGGCGGATGGTCCGCGACCTCGCCGTGCCGGTCGAGATCCGCGTCGTGCCGACCGTGCGTGACGAGGACGGGCTCGCGCTCTCGTCGCGCAACGCCTACCTCTCGTCGGACGAGCGCGAGCGTGCGCTGTCGCTTCCGCGCGCGCTCGCGGCCCGCGACCGCAGCCTGCTCGACGGCGTCGACGTCGACTACTTCGAGGAGGCCGACTTCGAGCCTCGCGTCCTCGCCGCGGCCGTCCGGGTCGGCGGCACCCGCTTGATCGACAATGTCGTCCTGGAAGGAGACACCCGATGAGCACGCCCCCGCAGGGAAAGCTGCCGCTGCCGCGGCTCGCCGAGATGAAGCGTGACGGCCAGAAGATCGTGATGGTGACCGCCTACGACGCGCCGGGCGCCCGCTTCGCCGAAGACGCCGGCATGGACATCGTGCTCGTCGGCGACACCGCTGCGATGGTCGTCCTCGGCTACGACGGCACGGTGCCGGTGACGATGGACGAGATGCTGTTCCTGACGCGGACGGTCGTCAGGGCGGCGCGGCGTCCGGTCGTGATCGGCGACATGCCGTTCGGCTCATACCAGGTGTCGGACGAGGCGGCTGTCGAGAACGCGATCCGGTTTGTCAAGGAAGCGGGCGCGGACGCGGTGAAGCTCGAAGGAGCGGGGCCGTCGCTCTCCCGCGTGCGGGCGATCGTCGGCGCGGGAATCGCCGTGATGGGGCACGTCGGGCTGACGCCCCAGTCGGCGACCATGCTCGGCGGATTCAAGACGCAAGGCAAGACGGCGGAGGCCGCACGGCGGCTCGTGGACGACGCTCTCGCCCTCGAGGACGCAGGCTGCTTCGCGGTCGTCCTCGAGGCCGTGCCCGCTCCGGTCGCGGCGGAGGTCACGCGGCGGCTGACGGTGCCGACGATCGGGATCGGCGCGGGGCCGGATTGTGACGGCCAGGTGCTCGTCTACCACGACCTGCTCGGGCTGACGGAAGGCCACCTGCCGCGCTACGTCAACCGCTACGCGAACCTCTCACGCGAGATCCGCGACGCGCTCGAGGCATACGCGAACGACGTCCGGACCGGCGCCTTTCCTGACGAGCAGCACGCCTACGAGATGCCCGCCGACGAGCTAGACGCGTTCGAGGCCTGGGTCGCGGCGCAGCACGGTGCGCAAGCCCAACACCAGTAGCGCGAGCGCCCAGAGGACGAACAGCACCTCGACCGCATAGAAGGCGGCGTTCCCGGCGCCGTGGTCCGAGCCGCCACTCCTGAAGACGTCCTCGCCGTAGGCCGCTAGCCGCACCGGCCAGACCAGGAACAGCGAGAGCGCGACCGGCGCGGAGGCGAACGCGAGGACGTGACGCACCTGGCGGTAGGTCGCGCCCCCGACGGCGCGGGTGAGCGCGTAGAGCACGAGGCCGCCGAAGAAGTAGCCGAGCACGCCGTACAAGCTGCCGCCGATGAAGCTGATCACCGCGACGTTGAGCGCGTCGTTCGCCACGTCGTCCAACAGCCGCCCATAGGTCGGCGTCCAGAGCACGGACGCGATCCCCGCGAGCAGGACGAGCGCGAGGACGGCTTCGCTTCGCACCCGGGCCGCCGTGTCGGAGTCGTCGCGCAAGGCCTCGAACACCTCGCGCGGCCGAACGAGCACGGTCACGGCGCGCTTGAGCCAGACCCGTTCGTCGACGGGCGCAGGCAACGCCCGCGCGCTCACGCGGCCGCCGGTTCTCGCGCGGGCAGGATCTCGCGAAGGAACTCACCGGTCACCGAGCTCTCGACCGCCGCGACGTCCTCGGGCGTGCCGGTGACGATCACCTCGCCGCCCCCCTCCCCGCCCTCGGGCCCGAGATCGACGATCCAGTCCGCCTGCTTGATCACGTCGAGGTTGTGCTCGATCACGAGCATGGTGTTGCCTGCGTCCACGAGCCGCTGCAGCACCTCGAGCAGCTTCTCGATGTCCGCGAAGTGCAGGCCGGTGGTCGGCTCGTCGAGGATGTAGAGCGTCCGGCCGGTCGCGACCTTGCCGAGCTCCTTCGCCAGCTTGATGCGCTGAGCCTCGCCGCCCGACAGCGTCGTCGCGGGCTGGCCCAGCTTGACGTAGTCGAGCCCGACGTCGTGCAGCGTCTGCAGCCGCCGCCGTAGCTTCGGGATCTTGGCGAAGAAGCGCAGCGCCTCCTCGACCGACATCTCGAGCACGTCGGCGATCGACTTGCCCTTGAAGCGCACCTCGAGCGTCTCGCGGTTGTAGCGCTTGCCGCCGCAGGTCTCGCAGGGCACGTAGACGTCCGGGAGGAAGTGCATCTCGATCTTGATCGTCCCGTCGCCCTTGCACGTCTCGCAGCGGCCGCCGCGGACGTTGAACGAGAAGCGGCCGGGCTTGTAGCCGCGCACCTTCGCCTCGGGCGTGAGCGAGTAGAGCTCGCGGATCGGCGTGAAGATGTCCGTGTAGGTGGCGGGGTTCGAGCGCGGCGTGCGGCCGATCGGCGACTGGTCGATGTCGATCACCTTGTCGAAGCGGTCGATCCCCTCGACCGCGTCGTGGTCGCCGGGCTTGACGCGCATCCGGTGCAGCCGGTTCGCGAGCGACTTGTAGACGATCTCGTTCACGAGCGTCGACTTGCCGGAGCCCGAGACGCCGGTCACGCAGATGAACTTGCCGACCGGGAACTCGACATCGATGTCCTTGAGGTTGTGCATCCGCGCGCCATGGACGGAGAACGCGCCGGCGTCCTCGGTGCGGCGCTCGGGGACCCCGATCTGCCGCTTGCGCGAGAGGAACTGCCCGGTGATCGACTTCGGGTTGCGCTCGACCGTCTTGGCCGGCCCTTCCGCGACGACGTGGCCGCCGTGCTCGCCGGCGCCCGGCCCCATGTCGACCAGGTGGTCGGCCGCGCGCATCATCTGCTCGTCGTGCTCGACGACGAGGACGGTGTTGCCGAGGTCGCGCAGCCGCTCGAGCGTGGCGATCAGCTTCCCGTTGTCGCGCTGATGTAGGCCGATCGACGGCTCGTCGAGGATGTAGAGGACGCCGACGAGCTGGCTCCCGATTTGCGTTGCGAGCCGGAGCCGCTGCGCCTCGCCGCCGCTGAGCGTCGAGGCCGCGCGGTCGAGCTGCAGGTAGCCGACGCCGACGTTCTCGAGGAACGTCAGGCGCTCGCGGATCTCCTTCAGGATCCGCTCGCCGATCAGCCGCTCGGTTTCGGTCAGCTCGAGGCCGTCCACGAACTCGATCGCCCGCTGCACCGACATGCGCGTGAACTCGTGGATGTTCTTGCCGCCGGCGGTCACCGCCAGCACCTCGGGCTTGAGGCGCGCGCCGTGGCAGACCGGGCACGGCCGGAAGCTCATGTACTCCTCGATCCGCTCGCGCTGCTGGCTCGAGTCGGTCTCGCGGTAACGGCGCTCGAGGCTCGCGACGATGCCCTCGAAGGCGAGCATGTACGAGCGGCGCCGGCCCATCCGGTTGCGGTACTGGACGTAGACCTTGTCGCCGTTCGTCCCGAACAGGAAGAGGTTCTGCTGCTCCTCCGGCAGGTCGTGCCACGGCAGCTCGAGGTCGATCTCGTAGCGGTCGGCGATCGCCTGGATGACCGACTCGTAGAAGCTCGAGTTGCCGAGCGACCAGGGCACGAGTGCGCCCTCGCCGATCGACAGCGTGGTGTCGGGGACGAGCAGGTCGGGGTCGATCTCCTGCTGGGCGCCGAGGCCTGTGCAGCGCGGGCAGGCGCCGTGCGGCGAGTTGAAGGAGAAAATCCGCGGCTCGAGCTCCGGGAGGCCGACCCCGTGCTCCGGGCACGCGAAGTTCTCGGAGAAGAGCATCTCGTCCCCGTCCACGACGTCGACCACGACGAGCCCCTCGGCGAGCTCAGAGGCCGTCTCGACGGACTGCGCGAGCCGCTGGCGGAGGTCGGGCTTCATCACCAGGCGGTCGACGACCACCTCGATCGTGTGCTTGTACTTCTTGTCGAGCGTCGGCGGCTCTTCGAGCAGGTGTTGCTCGCCGTCGACCTTCACGCGCGTGAACCCCTCGGCGCGGAGCTCCTCGAAAACGTCCCGGTACTCGCCCTTGCGGTCACGCACGACGGGGGCGTTCACGGTGAACTTCGTGCCCTCGGGGAGCTGGAGGATCTGGTCGACGATCGCCTCCTGGCTCTGACCGGCGATCGGCCGGCCGCAGACCGGGCAGTGCGGCTTGCCGATCCGCGCGTAGAGCAGCCGCAGGTAGTCGTAGATCTCGGTGACCGTGCCGACGGTCGAGCGCGGATTGCGGCTCGTGGTCTTCTGGTCGATCGAGATGGCCGGGCTGAGCCCGTCGATCGAGTCCACGTCCGGCTTCTCCATCATCTGGAGGAACTGCCGGGCGTAGGCGCTCAGGCTCTCGACGTAGCGGCGCTGGCCCTCGGCGTAGATCGTGTCGAAGGCAAGGCTCGACTTCCCCGAGCCGCTGAGGCCGGTGACGCAGATCAGCGAGTGGCGCGGCAGACGGACGGTGATGTCCTTGAGGTTGTGCTCCCGCGCGCCGTGGACGACGAGCTCTTCCTGGGCCATAACCGGAGAAGTTTAGCTCCGGGCAAGGACGCGAACAAGTGTTCGCTTTGGGGCCGCTACAGGCGACCGAGTGAGTAAATCCCTGGGTCGGGGGTGAGGCCTCAACCCGACAGCGCCGAAGACGCCAGCCTGCGGCTGTTCCTGCGGAACACAACCCAAAGGAGACAGCCAGATGGCACTTCGCGCCGGATTTGCAGCAGCCTCGCTGCTCGGGGTCATGACGACCTTCGGGACGACGCTGTGGGTCACGACCGTCCTGATGCTCGCCTTGCTCGTCGGCACCCTCGTCGCGCTCGAGCTCACGCCCCGGACGCGCGGCTCGAGGGAGCAGTAGCTGACCTGGTCAGCGCTGATCCTGCTCTCCGTCCTCGTCGCGCTCGACATGCAGAACCTCGCCTCCCGCTGGGGGCGGGTGATCTCGGTCGGCGACGAGACGACGAGCGACTACACCCTGGTCGTGCCGATCTTCGGCGACCCGCGCTACTTCCGGAATGGCGAGTACCTCTGGCAGTACCGTGCCAACGTCCTCCTGGCCGTCAACGTCGACAGCCCGAAGATGGAGCGCTTCGTCGCGGAGCTGCGCGGGCGCGGCTGGCGCGTCCACACCGCGCGTCTCAGCGGCCGGGTCTCGTGCCCCGAGCTCGTCTTCGACGCGCTGCGGAGCGTCGCCACAACCTACGTGATTCGCATCGACGGCGACACGGTCTCCCGTGACGATCCCGGCGCAGTCGTCTCTGCCGTGCGCGCCGCCGGGGCCGACCTGTGCAGCGTCAAGGTAACGGTCGCGCGCCGACAGACGCTGATCGAGAAGCTCCAGGCCGTCGAGTACGACATGTCGATGCTGGGGCGACATAACCGGCCGTGGATGACGAGCGGCGCCTGCATGATCGCGCGGACGGACTCGCTGCGGCGGATGCTCGGCTCCCACTCGTTCTGGTTCCCGGGCGAGGACATCGAGACGGGCGTGATCGCACGCCATTTCCGGCTCAGCGTCCGCCATGTCGACGTACGTTTCTACACGGACGCGCCCGAGACGTTCCGCGCCTGGTTCCGCCAGCGGATGATGTGGTGGTCCGGCAGCTTCCGCATGGCGTTCGTGAATGCCGACCAAACCCTCCGCTTCCCGCTGACCTTCATCTACACGGCCTGCGTCGTATGGCTGCTGTGGACCGCGAAGTGGAACGAGCTCGTGGACGTCCGTCACGTCACGACGATCCTGCCGTTTGTCGTGCTGCTCTACACGGGCGTGTGCTTCTTCTCGAACTGGAGCGTGCGCAGCCGCTGGATGATCATCTACCCGTATTACGCGCTGTTGCAGGCCCTCGTCCTGCCGCCGATCGGGGCGGTGTACTACCTCTGGCTCTGGTGCAAGCGCGGGACCCTGGCGCCGCCCGGCCGTTACCAGATCGGCTTCAAGCGGGTGCCGCTCGACGCCAAGCGGCGGCTGCCGCACGAGCGTGCCGCCGCGTATGCGGACCTCGACGCAGGCCGCTGGGCGGCCTAGTCGGTTCGGTTGACCTCGGTCGCGCCCGCGACCACGAAAGCCAGCGGGGTACGCGGGCGCGAGCAGCAGCCCGGCCAGAACTCGAACAGCCCCGAGCCCTGCGCGCCCGTCCCGACGAAGCTCGTCACCGCGTTTCGTGCGCGTAGCGGTCGACGCGGGCGATCGCCAGCGGGGACTCGACGGCGAGTAGCCAGACGAACACGACCACGTTGGCGCCCGGGACGACTGTCACGAACGACTCGGCAAGCACGTGGCTCAAGATGCGGGCGGTGCGTCCGTCGGGCACGAACCTGGACCGGCGGCGCCTCGGAATCAGCCGGCGAGGCGCTCGACGAGGCGGTACACGCTGCGCGCCTCCGGCACGTGGTCGATCTCGAGCGGCCCGGCCACGAGCGTCCCGTAGCCGAGCAGCCGCCCCGCCATACTCTGCTCGAGCTCGAGCTTCTCGACCGTGCGCAGGCGCACCGCCGACGACCGCCGCCGCAGCGTCCCGTCGACGACGCACACCTTCTCCGTCGTGACGACGAGCCGCGTCCGCTCCCAGCGCCAGACCGCCCGCAGGACGACCGCCGCCGCGACCACCACGAGCGCCGCGCCCGGAACGAGCAGCGGCCACGGTTGCGCGAGGAGTACGGCCCCGAGCAGCGAGAGCACTGCCGCCTGCGCGAACGGTCGCGCGAGCACCACGCCGTGCCGGCGCGCGTCGAAGCAGATCTCTTCGTCCCGCGAGACCATGGGGCCGACCGGCTTCGCCGCAACCCGCGCCGTTCCTGCGTTTGCGGCAAACGCAACGCGGCGAGAGCACCGCGTCCGGGGCCTGATCGTCGGCGTGTTCTTCGTCTTCGCGACGGCCGCCTACTAGATCTTCGAGCGTGATCGGACGATCCGCTTCGTCAATTCGATGGTCTCCCGCAAGCATCGTCGCGTCGTGCGCGACACCTGGGAGCTGATCGACGCCAAGCTCGGCGCGTTCGTACGCGGGCAGCTGCTCCTGATCGCCTTCGTTGCGACGGTGCTGTCGCTTGCGTTCTGGGCGATCGGCATGCCCTTCTGGTTGCTGCTGGGCGCCTTCGCGGGCGTGGTTGAGATCGTGCCGGTGATCGGGCCGCTGCTGGCCGGAGTGCTCGCGGTCGGCGTCGGTCTCACCGCGTCCGTGCACGTCGCGATCCTCGCCGGGGTTGTCGTCCTCGTCGTCCGCCAGCTCGAGGACTACGTCGTCATCCCGCGCGTGATGGGTCACGTGACCGGGCTCTCGCCGCTGCTCGTGCTGGTCTCCGTGAGCGCGATCGGCCTGCTGTTCGGCGGCTTCTACGTGCTGATGGCGACGCCGTTCGTAGCCGTGCTCGCAACACTGCTGGACGTGATCGTCCGCGACAAGGACCCGGCCGAGGAGGACGTGCCGGCCGTGTTGTTCGCGAATCCGAAGGAGTCTTCTAGCTAAGGCGTCGCTTGCGATGCCGCCAAGAGAGGTCGTGCCGGCTTTGCCGGTGCGACTGTCTCAAGCCTTGCGCCAGCGGCCGAAGATGAGGCCGCCGAGGGTGAAGCCGAGGCCGAAGGTGCCGACCGAGAAGGCGCCGATCGCGAGCGCCTTCCGCCACGACGAGAGCCGGGACCAGCGGCCAAGCGCCTCCTGGTCCTCGGTGGTCAGCGGCTCGCCGCGCCGCTGCTTGCGCAAGGCGCCACCGGCGCGCAGGCCGAGGTACAGATCGTCGAAGATTTCGGCTGATTCTTCGGCCATGATTTGAGTGTATAGCCTGGTTCGGCGTTGGCTAGACGGCTCCTCCACATCTCGGATCTGCACGCGGGAAGCGTGGAGGAAATGGCCGTCGAGGAGCGCCTCGCGCCGCTGGTCGAGCGCGTTTCGCCCGAGCTGATCGCCGTCACCGGCGACCTGACCCACCGCGGCCGGCGCCGCGAGCACGAACGCGCCGCCGACTTCCTCCGCAGCCTCGGCCGGCCGCTGCTCGTGATCCCCGGCAACCACGACATCCCGTACAGCTTCCCCGCCCGCTTCACGCGCCCGTGGGCGGAGTTCGAGCGCCAGTGGGAGACGGTCGAGCCCGTCTTCCGCTCGGACGCCCTGGTCGTCGTCGGGCTGAACTCCGTCCGGCCCTGGCGGCACCAGTCTGGCGGCATCCGCAGCGGCCAGATCGCGCGGGCCGCCGAGCTTCTCGCCGACTCTCCGACCGGCGCGCTCAAGGTCGTCTGCCTGCACCACCACCTGATCGGGGCGCCGTGGCGCTCCCGCAAGCGCCCGGTCTCGCGCCGCTCCGTGGTGCTGGCCGGCCTCGTCGACGCCGGCGCTGAGCTGATCCTCGCCGGCCACATCCACCAGGCCGCCGTCAGCGAGCGCCACGAGTTCGAGGTCGAGCGTGACGGCCTGCGCGGCGTGACCGTCTCGATCGCGCCCGGGCTCGGCCAGCCACGGCCCAGCCGCCGAGGCGAGGCGCGGGGACTGCACGTCTACGTGGCGAACGCCGAGTCGTTGCTCGTCCACACGTACACCTGGCGCGAGGACGACTGGGGGCTCACGGCCACGCGGACGTTCCCGCGCGGCCGCGAGGCGCTTGGAACAGCGCCTGCCTAGGGTCCTACGGGGCCGGCGGCCGTCGCGCGCCGGGCCCGGTGATCGGACGGTGCTGCACGTACTTGCGGTAGAGGACTACGAGGAGCAGAGCGCCGAGGAAGGCAAAGAAGAAGCTGACGCCGGACCCGAAGAAGATCCGCGTCACGATCCCGCCGATCAGCGAGCCGCCGATCCCGATCGCGATCGTCAGCCAGATCGGCATCGGGTCAGGGCCCGGGACGGCAAGTCGCGCGAGGCCGCCGAGGATCAAGCCCCAGAGCAGGATGAAGAGGACGAACGCGAGCGTCACGCCGGCGCCTCCGCCGCGGCCTGAAGCTCGCGGCGCAGGTCCTTGATCTCGTCGCGCAGCTTCGCCGCGTACTCGAAGCGGAGCTCCTCGGCCGCTGCGAACATCTCTTCCTCGAGCTGGATCGCGAGCCTCTCGAGCTCGGCCGGCGCCATGCCCTCGACCTCGGCCTTGCCTCTGCGTCGGCGGCCCGGCACCGTCGGCGACTCGAGCGCGAGGAACTCCGCGATGTCGGAGACACCCTTGACGATCGACTCCGGCGTGATGCCATGCTCCTCGTTGTAGGCGAGCTGCTTGGCGCGGCGGCGGTCGGTCTCCTCGAGCGCGAACTTGATCGCCTCCGTGTGCTTGTCCGCGTACATCAGGACCTTGCCGTTCACGTTCCGCGCCGCGCGCCCGATCGTCTGGATCAGCGCCGTCTGGCCGCGGAGGAAGCCCTCCTTGTCGGCGTCGAGGATCGCGACCAGCGAGACCTCCGGCAGGTCGAGCCCCTCGCGCAGCAGGTTGACGCCGACGAGCACGTCGTACTCGCCGAGCCGGAGCTCGCGGATGATCTGGATCCGCTCCAGCGTGTCGATCTCGGAGTGCAGGTAGCGCGCCTTCACGCCGGACTCGAGCAGGTAGTCGGTCAGGTCCTCGGCCATCTTCTTCGTCAACGTCGTGACGAGCACGCGCTCGCCAACCTCCTCGCGGCGGCGGATCTCGTTCAGCAGGTCGTCGATCTGGTTCTTCGTCGCGCGCAGCTCGACCTCGGGGTCGACGATCCCGGTCGGGCGGATCAGCTGCTCGGCGATCCGCGTCGAGTGGCGCAGCTCGTACGGTCCGGGCGTCGCCGACATGAACACCAGCTGCTGCACCTTGCCGAGGAACTCGTCGAACCGCAGCGGCCGGTTGTCGAGCGCCGACGGCAGCCGGAAGCCGTGCTCGACGAGCGTCTCCTTGCGCGAGCGGTCGCCCTCGTACATGCCGCCGACCTGCGGGACGGTCTGGTGCGACTCGTCCACGAAGACCACGAAGTCGGACGGGAAGAAGTCGAGCAGCGTGTGCGGTGCCGAGCCCGGGGGGCGGCCGTCGAGGTGCCGCGAGTAGTTCTCGATCCCGTTGCAGAAGCCGAGCTCCTGCATCATCTCGAGGTCGTACTCGGTGCGCTGCCGGATGCGGTGGGCCTCGAGCATCTTCCCGTCGGCCTCGAACTGCTTGACCTGCTCCTCGAGCTCGTGCCGAATCTGCTCGGAGGCGCGCTCGACGGTCGGCTTCGAGGTCACGTACTGCGTGGCGGGGAAGATCGCGAGGTGCTCGAGCTTGGCGTAGACCTCGCCGGTGAGCGGGTCGAAATGCGTGATCTGCTCGACCTCGTCGCCGAAGAACGAGATCCGGTAGGCCGACTCCATGTGCGCAGGCTGCACCTCGACCACGTCGCCCTTGACGCGGAACTTGCCGCGGCCGAGCAGCGTGTCGTTCCGCGCGTACTGGATGTCGACCAGCTTGCGCAGCACGAGATCGCGGTCGTGCTCCTCGCCCTGAGCGAGCAGGACGACGCGCTTCTCGTATTCCTCTGGCGAGCCGAGGCCGTAGATGCACGAGACCGAGGCGACGATGATCACGTCGCGGCGCGAGAGCAGCGCGGCGGTCGCCGCGTGGCGCAGCCGGTCGATGTCGTCGTTCCGCGAGCTGTCCTTCTCGATGTAGAGGTCGGCCTGCGGGACGTACGCCTCGGGCTGGTAGTAGTCGTAGTACGAGACGAAGTACTCGACCGCGTTGTCGGGGAAGAACTCCCGCAGCTCGTTGCAGAGCTGGGCCGCCAGCGTCTTGTTGTGCGCGATCAGCAGCGTCGGCCGCTGGATCTGCTCGACGATCCAGGCCATCGTCGCCGTCTTGCCGGTTCCGGTCGCGCCGAGCAGCGTCTGGTAGCGCTCACCGGCGGCGAGTCCCTCGGACAACTCGGCGATCGCTGACGGCTGGTCGCCCGTCGGCTTGTACGCCTGCGAGGTTTTGAACTCGGCCATTCGCTCAAGGGTAGCGGGGTGAGTTCCGTTCAAGAACGCCCGCCCTACGAGGCCTACGCCGCTATCGCCGGGTCCTTCGCGGGGCTGCTCGCCGCCGCCGGAGCGCTCAGCCGGCTGCTCGACCGCGACCCGCAGTGCCAGACGTCGCTCGACTTCGCGATCCTCGCGCTGGCGAGCTTCAAGGCGGCGCGGACGCTTGCGCACGATCGCGTCTCGGCGCCGATGCGGGCGCCGTTCGTCGAGGGCGAGGCGGACGCCGACGACGAGGTGCCTGTCCGTACGGGCGGCATGCAGCAGGCGATCGGCGAGCTCGTGACGTGCACGCGCTGCGTCGGCACCTGGGCCGCGGCAGGGCTCGCTTCGACGCAGATCGTGGCACCGCGTTTCGGGCGGCTGCTGACCTGGTCGCTCGGCGCCGCTGCCGCCAACGATTTCCTGCAAGCGGGCTTCACCGCGCTCAGAGGCAAGGCGAACGAGCTCGACTAGATCGGCGCAGGCTCGAGGCCCTGCCGGCCGAGCTCGCGCGCCGAGGCGAGCGCGATCACGCTCATCGAGACCGTCTGAACGGCCGCGAAGCCGATCAGCACCGGCGTCGTCCCGAAGGCATCGAGCACCGGGCCGGTGACGAAGAGCCCGAGCGGGTTGACGACCGCCCACCCGACCATCGAGGTGGCGAACACGTTCGGCCGCAGCGGCGGCGGCACGCGCAGCGTCAGGATCGCGTGCATGCTCGGGTTGACGAGCCCGTTCGCGATGCCCGAGGCGAAGATCAGCGCCGCGAGGGCGATCGCGGGCAGCGGCAGCCAGAGAAACCAGAGCGGCGCGGCCTGGCCGAGCGCGCAGGCGGCGATCACGGCCAGGCCCTGGTAGCGCCGCGTGAGAAAGCGGAAGGCGATTGCGTTGCCGACCAGCGCGCCGACCCCGAAGGAGGCGATCAGCAGGCCGACGATCCCCGGGTGGTGGCCGAACCGCGTCAGCACGAGCACGGGCACCGCGACGAAGAAGGCCGTCCAGGCCGCGTCGCCCACGGCGATGGTCGGCCACCAGACCCGAAGCAGCCGGTCCTGGGCGATGAAGCGGAAGCCGGCGCGCAGATCGCGGTGCTCGTCCTCCTGCGCGGCCGGCGGCCGGTGCGGGACGAAGCCGGCGACCAGCACGACGGCGACGAGATAGGTCGCGGCGTCGATCAGCAGCACCGGGGTCACGCCGACGATGCCGATCAGGATCCCGGCCAGCGCCGGGCCGGCGAGCAGCGTTGCGCGCGTCGCGGCCTGGAAGAGCGCCTGCGCCTCGGTGATCCGCTCCTCCTCCTCGCCAAGCAGCTCCGGAACGATCACCTTCTGCGCGGCGAAGTACGGCGCGGCGAACGCACCGAGCGCGAACGCGACGGCGAGCAGGATCGGATAGGTCAGGCCGCCGGTCCAGTGCAGGATCGGGATGACCGCCATCAGCGGGGCCCGCGCGCCGTCGCAGAGCAGCATCGTGCGACGCGCTCCGAGCCGGCCGAGCACGCGCCCACCGGGCAGGCCGAACAGTGCGAGACCGATCACCTCGGCGGCGACCATGAAGGTCGTCTTCGTCGCCGAGCCGGTCGTCAGCAGGACGAACCAGGGCAGCGCGACCCAGGTCATCTGCGCGCCGGTGGTCGAGATCACCTCGGCCGTCAGCAGTGCGCGGATCGACCGCTCGTGCAGGAGCTCGGATCGACTCATTCGTCGGCCTCCGGCAGCTCGCGCAGGTGCGGGATCGGCGACGGCAGCAGCCAGAGCACGCCGAGGATCGCTCCGACCGTGGCGATCCAGAGCGTCGGCTGCAGTCCGATCCAGGTGCCGAGCGCGCCGCCGACGAGCGCGCCGAGCGGACGCACGCCGTAGTTCACGACCATGTACGCGCCGGCGACGCGGGCGCGCAGCCGGTCCGGGACGAGTGCCGTCTTGATCGCGTTCCCCGTGATGTCGAGCACCATCACGCCGAAGCCCGACCCGAACTCGGCCAGGAACAGGCACGCGAGCACGGTCACGCGGGAGCCGCCCGCGAGCGGCACGAGGACGAGCGGCGCCGGGAACAGGACACAGCCGAGCGCAAACGCCGGCCCGACGCCCATCCGGCGGCTCAGGCGACCGGTGACGAGCGAGCCGATCAGGCCGCCGATCGACGCCGCGCCGAGCACGAGCCCGAGCACGCCGGGGCGCACGCCGAGCGTCTTCGTCGCGTAGAGCATGAACAGCGCCCAGAAGACGAAGTTGAAGAAGTTGATCGTCGCCGTCGCGAGCAGGGATGCCCGCACGATCGGCGAGTTGCGGATGTACCGGATCCCCGCCTTGAGGTGGCCGCGCTGCGCCGGCTCGGTCGGCGGCTCGACGGGCGAGATCGAGCTCATCGTGAGCGCCGAGCACAGGAACGTGATCGCGTCGGCGACGAGCGCGACCGGCGCCGAGAGCGCCTGCACGAGGGCGCCGCCGACGCTCGGGCCGGCGACGAACGAGAACGCGCGGCTTCCGTTCAGGAGCGAGCTCGCCTCGAGGTAGCGCTCGCGCGGCACGAGCGAGACGAAGAGCGTGCTGTACGAGACGTAGAAGAGCACGTCGAGCGTGCCGAACAGGAAGCCGACGACGTAGAGCTGCGTCAGCGTCAGCAGGTCGAAGGCGTAGGTCAGCGAGATCGTCACGAGCAGCGCCGCCCGGCCGAGCGAGGTCGCGATCATGATCTGGCGCCGCCGGCCGCGACGGTCGACCCAGGCCCCGGCGTGCAGCGAGAAGAGCAGGTTCGGGAACAGGAGTGCGGCGCCCAGGAACCCCATCTGCGCCGCGCTCGCCTGCAGGGCGAACACGCCGACAAGCGGCAGCGCGATCAGCGTGATCTGGTCGCCGAAGAGCGAGACCGTCTCGCCGAGCCAGAACCGCCGGAACTCGCGTCCGCGGAGAACTTCAGGAAGGCGGAGCCCCCGCGCTCGAGGCGCGGCAAGGGTTGGATCGGGGTGACTCACGCTCTCGCGACCGTGACGTCGCCGCTCATCGTGTTGGCACGGAGCTCGACCTTCGGGCCCTCGCCCTCGGGTGGAAGCTCGGACACGGGCAGCTCCGAGCGGACTTCGCCGCTGCGGGAACGGGCGTCGACCCAGAGCGTCGAGCCCTCGGCGATCCCGACCTTCAGGTCGCCGGACGCCGACTTCAGGTCAATCTTGCCGGTCGAGACGGTGCCGATCTCCTGGTCGCCGGACGCAGTGCTGACGCTGACCGAGGAGCGCGCCGCGCGGACGATCACGTCGCCCGAGGCGGAGTTGACGGACAGATCGCCCGTGACGTCGCGGACGATCACGTCGCCGGAGGCGGAGTTGATCTTCGCGTCGCCGGCGACCGACCGCATCGCGACGTCGCCGGAAGCGGTGTTGATGCGGGCGTTTCCGCCGACGTCGCCCAGAGCCACGTCGCCGCTGGCGGCGTCGACCCGCACGTCGCCACGGATCTCACCGAACTCGACGTCGCCGGAGCCGCTCTCCACCTCGATCGACCCGAAGACCCCGCGGCCGACGACCTCGGCCGAGCCGGTCTTCGACTCGACGCTGGTCTCCGTGGGGCTCGTCACCGCGACGAGCACCTCGGCGTGACGGAAGATGCCGCCGCGGTCACGCACGTCGATCACGACCTGTTGCCCGTCGCCGCGCTCGCGCAGCTCGACGCGCGCCTTCTCGATCGCGGCGCTGCTCGCGTCGTTGTCGCGGAGCGGCTCGAGCACGACCGTCGTCTCTTTCACGTCGGCGGTCTCGAGGCGAACCTCGCCCGCGCCGAGCTTGATGTCGAGCCGGACCTCGCCGGGCGTGTCGAAGGTCTCGGTCCTCATCGCCGGCGACCCCCCGAGCGCACGCGCGGCCTCTGCGGGCGCGTGTCGACCCGAACCTCGACGTGTCCGAACGGGAGCTGGAAGAAGGCCATCGTCGTTCCTCCCCTCTCAGCCGCGGGCGTAGCCCGTCAGCCGGTTGCTGGACTGCTGCGCCGCCGGAGCGGCGGTACTGCTCCGCGAGAGGGCGCGGACGATCCACGTGTTCACGGAGACGCCCTCACGGCTCGCCGCCACCTCGAGCGCGCCCTTCAGCGCGTCGGGCAGCCGCAGCGTGATGCGAGCGGTGTACGCCTCGTCGGCGCCGGCCGCCGGAGGCTCGGGCTCGTCGCTCACGTACACGAGCTCGGGGTCCTGGCCGGTGAGCCGCACCTCGACGTGACCGCCGGGAAGCTTGTCGTTCAGCTCGAGCGCCGCTTCCGAAATCGCGTCGAGCAGGCGCAGGCCGACCGAGGCCTGGAGCGTGAGCACGAGCCGCCCGGCCGCTTCGGCCGTCGCCTCGTCTCCCAGCTCCGCGACCGCCGTGAGGTCGGCCTTGAGTGCGTCTACGAACCTCTGTAGCTGCATCGTGATGTCACTATGACATCACTCTTGGTGTCTGTCAAGCGTCGGTCGTGCGTCACCCGTACAGCTGGGCTCGATATCCCCTTCGGTAAAGGGTTTTCAGGTGTTCGACGCGCTTCACGTAGGCGCGCGTCTCGGCGAATTCGATCCCTTTCCCCTCCGCGCGCCAGCGGTCGACGTTCTTCTGGCCGGCGTTGTAGGCGGCGAGCGCGGTGCGCTCGTCGCCGTACTTGTCGAGCAGGTGGCGCAGGTACCAGGAGCCGTAGCGGACGTTGATCTCCGGGTCGTCGAGGTCGGAGACCCGGAACTTCGTCCCGCCGGTATGGACGGCGATCCCCTCGGCCGTCGAGGGCAGCAGCTGCATCAGCCCGACCGCGCCGGAGCTCGACCGGGCGTGCGCGCGGAACTTGCTCTCCTGGTAGATCACGGCCGCGAGCAGTGCCGGGTCGAGCCGGTAGTTGCGCGAGTGGCCGCGGACGATCGCCTGGTAGTCGAGCGGGTAGCGGAGGCGCACGTACCACGCGGGCTCGGTCGAGTTCACGTACGCGAACGCGGCCCCGAGCGCTGCGGCGACGACGACGAGCACGAGAACCTTCTTCAGCGGGTCAGCTCTCGTACGACCCCCTCCACGAAGTCGTCTAGCTCCTCGAGCGAGCCGTCGTTGACGTAGGCGAAGTCGGCCTGGGCCACCTTGACCGAGTCTGGCAAGAGGCGCCGCTCGCGATCCTCGGCGTCGACGTCGGTGCGCGCGGTCCGCACGTCCGGAGGGGCGGTGACGACTACCACCACGTCGAACCGCTCTTGGCTGCCGACCTCGTAGAGCAGCGGCACCTCGGTCGCCGTCACCGGCGGCGGGTCGTCGCCCTCGGCGAGCCGCTCACGCCAGCTCATGTACTCCTGCACCACAAGCGGGTGGAGCAGGCCCTCGAGCCACGCGAGCGCCTCGGGGTCGGCGAACACGATCTCCGCGATCGCGCCGCGGTCGACCTGGCCCTCGTCGTCGAGGATCGCTTTGCCGAACCGCTCGACCAGCTGGGCGCGCACGTCTTCGTCCTCGCTCAGCAGGCGATGGACGATCTCGTCGCTCGAGATGACGGCGGCGCCGTGCCGCGCGAACGCCGCGAGGGCCTCGCTCTTGCCGGCTCCGATGCCGCCCGTGATGGCGACGGCGATCGGTCTGGCCAAGCTACTCCGTGGGCTCTTCGGCGGGAGCCTCGGCCTCGGGGGCGGGCTCCTCCGGGACCGGCTCCTGCGCGGGAGCCTCGGCCTCGGCGACCGGCTCTGACTCGACAGCCGGCTCCGCCTCGGCGGCCGGCTCGAGCTCGTCTGCCTCGGGCTCGGGCTCGGGCGCTGGCTCCTCGGCCTCGGTGGCAGCCTCGGCCTCCGTCGCGGCGGAAGACTCCGGGAAGACTTCCTCCGAGAGGTCGAGGTTCGGTGTGCCCTCGACGGCCTCGGACTCGTCGGCGCGCTCCTGGACGCCGCCGCCCTCGACGCGCTTCAGCGAAAGCGAGAGACGGCGCCGCTCGGCGTCGACCTCGATGATCTTTGCGCGGACGAGGTCGCCCTGCGAGACCACCTCGCGCGGGTTCTCGACGTGGTGCTGCGCGAGCTCCGAGATGTGAACGAGCCCCTCGACGCCGGGCATGATCTCGACGAAGGCGCCGAAGGTGACGACCTTCGTGACCTTCCCCTCGACCTCGTCGCCCTCGTGGTAGGTCTCGAGCACCTGCTGCCAGGGGTCGCTCTGGGTCTGCTTGAGCCCAAGCGAGATGCGTTGCCGCTCGCGGTCGATGTCGAGCACCTTCACCTTCACGTCCTGGCCGATCTCGAGCACCTCGGACGGATGGTTGACGTGCGACCACGACAGCTCGGAGATGTGGATGAGGCCGTCCATCCCGTCGAGGTCGACGAAGGCGCCGAAGTCGACGATGTTCGAGATCTGGCCGTCGACGACGTCGCCCGGGTTGAGCCGGTCGAGGATCGCCTGCCGCATCTCCTTGCGCTCGTCCTCGAGCACGGCGCGGCGCGAGAGCACGACGTTGTTGCGGGAGCGGTTGAGCTCGATCACCTTCGCCCGCAGCTCCTGGCCGAGGAACTCGTCCAGGTCCTGCACGCGGCGGATGTCCACGAGCGACGCCGGCAGGAAGCCGCGCACGCCGAGGTCGAGGATCAGGCCGCCCTTGACGACCTCGATCACCTTGCCGGTGACCGGATCCTCCGACTCGGCCGCCCTCTCGATCGCCTTCCAGGCCATCTCGAAGCGGGCGCGCTTCTTGGAGAGGATCAACCGGCCCTCGGCATCCTCCTTGGTCAGCACGAGCGCGTCGATCTCGTCGCCGACGGTGACTTCGTCCGCCGGGTTCACCGAGCGCCGGATCGAGAGCTCGGCAACCGGGATCACGCCTTCGGACTTGTAGCCGATGTCGACGAGCACCTCGTCCTTGTCGACGCGGACCACGGTGCCGTGGACGACCTCGCCCTCGTTGATCGTCGGGAAGGTCGCCTCGTAGTTCGGCACGCGCTCGCCGTTCTCCGTCGTCGTCCAGACGGAGGCGTCGTCCAGCTGCGTGTCCTCTCGGTTCACGGTCTCACTCGCCATCACGAAGTCGGTCAGTATAGCCGTGGGGCCGCGAATTCTCGGGCTGGCGCAAGACTGGAGCATCGCGGCCTTCCAGCGTCCCCCGTAGGGGTGATGTGAAGGCCGGTCCAGCGGACGATTCTGTGCATTTGAGCGGTTCTGCTGCGGCATGAGCAACGACGACACCCATTCCGGCGCGAGCAGCGCCTCGAGCACCGGCGTTGCCGCCCGCGACGTCGTGTCCTCGCTGCGCTCGCTGCTCGAGATCACGAGGGCGGTCCGCACCGGCGCGGACGTCGACTCCGTGCTCGACGGGATCGCGCGCGTGATCGCCGAGACGCTCGGCTTCGACACGGTCGTCCTCAACGTCTACCGCCCCGAATGGGACGACTTCCACGTCGCCACCGTCCACGGCAGCGACGCCGTCCGCGAGGCGCTACTCGGCTCGGTCTACGACTGGGGCAGCTGGACGCCGCTGCTCGACTCCCGGTTCTCGCGCGCGGGTGCCTACTTCATCCCGAACGACGGTTTCGACTGGTCGCAGGACATCGGCGCCCGGTTCGTCCCCACAGTTGCGCCCTGCGCCGACGGGCCCGACGCCTGGCACCCGAACGACGAGCTCTTCGTCCCGCTCGAGGACTCGGACGGGCGCATCGTCGGGATCATGTCCTTCGGCGACCCCGTCGACGGCAAGCGGCCGAACGACGAGCAGCTCGAGATCGCCTGCGCGCTCGCGTCGCACGCCGCGCTGGCGCTCGAGGCGGCTCAGGAGAACAGCGAGGCAAAACGACACCAGGCGGGCCTCGAGCAGCTGCTACGTGTCTCGTCGCAGCTGCCCCAGACGATCTCGACCGAGGCGATGCTGAGGTCGGTGTGCGAGGGCGTCTCCGACGCGCTCGGGTTCGAGAAGGTCCTGATCCAGCTCGTCGACGAGGAGGACCAACTGAGCCCGGCCGCGGCGGCCGGCTGCACGTCCGAGGAGGTGGCCGCGACTAGCGCGCTCGAGCTCGAGCCGATCTCGCGCCTCTTCCTGCCGGAGTTCGACGTCGCCGGCTGCTACCTCGTTCCACACGAGGAGGCCGTCGCGCGCGTCGGCGCGGCGCAGGTCGTGTACCGCTCGTCCAGGAACGGCCGCGGCCCGCACGCCTGGAACCACCACTGGCTGGTGGTACCGCTCTACGACGCGGACGGCGCGATCCGCGGCGTGCTCTGGGCCGACGAGCCGCGCTCGCGGCGCGTCCCGAGCGAGGCGTCGCTGCAGGCGCTGCGCATCTTCGCGAACCACGCGATGGAGGCGCTCGCCGTCGCGACGCAGCTCGAGGAGACCCGCTTCCTCGCCGACCACGATCCGCTCACGCGCCTGCCGAACCGGCGCGCGCTGCTCGAGGAGCTCGCCGAGGCGACGGGCGAGCAGCGGATGAAGCCGCTCGCGCTCGTGTTCCTCGACGTGGACAACTTCAAGGAGATCAACGACCGTCAGGGCCACCTGACCGGCGACCGGGTGCTCGCGCGCTTCGCCTCGCTGCTGGCCGAGCTCGTGCGCAGCGGCGACCGGGCCTTCCGCGTCGGCGGCGACGAGTTCGCGCTGCTCCTCCACGGATCCGGCGAGCAGGAGGCACGGGAGGTCGTAGGGCGAATCGTGAACGCCGTGGAGGCGAACATCGACCCGCTCGTCCGCACGCTGACCGCGAGCTTCGGCATCGCGCCGCGGCGTGCGCGCGAGCACCCGCAGGAGCTGCTGCGGGTCGCGGACGAGGCGATGTACGCGGCCAAGCGCTCCGGCACGAGGATCGAGGTGGCGGCGTGAGCGTCGATCCCGCCGCGGCCGCAAAGCGCGTGACCGCCCTCGCAGCCGGCGCCGAGCCGCTCTCGCGCCTGGTCGCCCTCTCGCGTGCGATCGCCTCCGAGCAGGTTTCCCAGCGGATGCTTCGCGTGGCGAGCCGCGAGCTGACCAGGCTCCTGGACGCCGAGGCGTGCCTCGTCTCCCAGCTCGAGGACGGCCTCCTGCGCGAGGTGGCGGACTTTGCGCACGCCGACCGGCAGGTCGCGCGCGGCCTCAGCTACTACCTCGCCGACTATCCCACCACCGCGGCCGTGCTCGAGTCGCGCGTGCCGTGCTCGATCTCGGCCGACGACCCCGGCGCAGACGCCGCCGAGCTGTTCGTGCTGCGCGAGATGGAGATGCAGTCGGTCCTGCTCGTCCCAATCGTCGCGGACGGCCGGATCTGGGGCCTCGTCGAGGTCTACGACTCCCGCCCCCGCGCCTTCCCGCCCGGCGAGCGCCACCTGGCCGAGCTCGCCTCCGCGCAGATCGGCGGCCTGCTGGCGGCCTTCGAGCACGAGGAGCGTGCGCAGCGCATCTACCGCGAGACGCTCGCCTCGCTCTCGAATGCACTCGAGGCCAAGGACGCCGTCACGAGCCAGCACACCGAAGAGGTCGTGCGGCTCGCCGTCGCGGTCGCCGCGGAGCTCGGCCTCGACCTCGGCAACGTCCGGAACGTGGAGCTCGGCGCCGTCCTGCACGACATCGGCAAGGTGCGCGTGCCGGAGGCGATCCTGAACAAGCCCGGCCCGCTGAACGACGAGGAGTGGGCCGTGATGCGGACTCACCCCGAGGTAGGCCAGCGAATCCTCGAGCCGATCCAGTCGCTGCAGGCGATCCTGCCGATCGTCCGCCACCACCACGAGCGCTGGGACGGCGGCGGCTACCCCGACGGCCTCTCGGGCAGGGCGATTCCGCTCGGCGCGCGCGTCGTGGCCGTCTGCGACGCCTACCGCGCGATGACCGAGGACCGCCCGTACCGCGCAGCCCTCGACGAGGCCGAGGCCCGGCGGGAGCTCGAGGCGTGCGCCGGAGCCCAGTTCGACCCGGACTGCGTCGCAGCCATGCTGCGCGCGCTCGACCGCCGCGGCGGTACCGCCGAGATCGTGGCGCTCAGGCCTCCGTCCGCCAACTAGTTCTTCGCGTCGTTCCAGTCGTCGCCGGCGGCGACGTCGACCTCGAGCGGCGGGTCGAGCGGGTACGCGCCGACCATCTCCTGGCGCACGAGCTCCTTGGCCGCGCCCACCTCGGCCTCCGGCGCCTCGAGCAGCAGCTCGTCGTGCACCTGCAGCACGAGGCGCGAGGCTCGGCCTTCCTCCCGCAGCCGCCGGTGGATCGCGACCATCGCCTTCTTGATCACGTCCGCGGCCGTCCCCTGCATGACCGAGTTGACGGCCAGCCGCTCGCCGAGCGAGCGCGTCTGACGATTCGATGCACGGATCTCCGGCACCGGCCGGCGCCGCCCCAGGAGAGTCGTCACGTAGCCGTCGCGCGCCGCCTGCTCGATCGTCCGCTGGATGAAGTCCTGCACGTGCGGGAAGCGCGCCAGGTACGCGTCGATGTAGGCCTGCGCGTCCTCGCGCGGGATCTCGAGGTTCTCGGAGAGGCCGAACGACGAGATGCCGTAGATGATCCCGAAGTTGACCATCTTGGCGACATTGCGCTCGTCCTTGGTCAGGGTCGCGCGCTCCTTGCCGAGGACCTCGGCGGCCGTGGCGGCGTGGATGTCCTCGCCGGCCTCGAAGGCCTCGCGCAGCTTCGGCTCGCCGGAGACGTGCGCCAGGATCCGCAGCTCGACCTGCGAGTAGTCGGCCGAGATCAGCTTGTGGCCGGGCTCGGCGACGAACGCCGAGCGGATCTCGCGCCCGAGCTCGGTGCGGATCGGGATCGCCTGCAGGTTCGGGCTCGTGGTCGAAAGGCGACCGGTCGCGGCGACCGTCTGGTTGAAGGTCGTGTGCAGCCGGCCGTCGTCGCCGATCAGCGTGGGCAGCGGCCCGAGGTAAGTGTTGAGCAGCTTCGAGTACTCGCGCCACTCCTCGATCACGCCGACGATCTCGTGCTCGCCGCGGATCGAACGTAGGACGCGCGTGTCGGTCGAATAGCCGGTCTTGCCCTTACGGCCCGGCGTCAGGCCGAGCTCCTCGAAGAGCACCCGCGCGACCTGCTGCGTCGAGCCGAGCATGAACTCCTCGCCCGCCAGCTCGTAGGCCTTGGCCTCGAGCTCCTCGACGCGGTCGGCCAGGCGGGCGGTGATCTCGCCCATGCGGTAGGTGTCGACCTTGACGCCGGCCGCCTCCATCGCGGCCAGCACCTCGGTCAGGGGCAGCTCGATCTCGCGGTAGAGCGGCTCCTCCCCGCGCTCGCGGACGCGCTCGAGCAGCGGCTCGCGCAGGCGCAGCGTCGCGGCCGCGTGCCGGACGAGCGCGGCGGTCTCCTCCTCCGTCTCGGGGTCCGGAACGAGCTCGACCCCGTACTCGGCGGCGAGGTCGTCGAGCGCGTACTCGGCGCGGCCGGGCTCGATCAGGTACGCGAGGATCATCGTGTCGTCGGCGGCGTCGACCCGCAGCGACTTGGCGTCGTGCGCGACCAGGTCGCCCTCGAGCCGCTCCGGCCGCGGCGCGACGACGACCTCCTCCCCGCGCGCGACGGCCACACGGTCGCCGTCGGCGGCGATGCCGACGCCGTCCAGCACGGGCAGCTCGCCCACGCGCCATGGCACCTCGACGCCCGTCGGGGTCAGCTGTGCTGCAGGGAGCGCCTCGTCGAGCTCGTCGACCCGGTTCAGCAGGTTGCGGAACTCGAAGCGCCGGAACATCTCCTTCAGCTGCGAGCGGTCCGGCGGCGAGCGCACCACCTCGGTCGGGTCGAAGTCCAGCTCGAGGTCGCGCCGCATCGTCGCCAGCAGCTTCGCGGCCTGCGCCTGGTCGGCGTGCTCGCGGATCGAGCGCGACCGCGCCGGGCTGAGCTCGTCGACGTGCTCGAGCACCTCTTCGAGCGAGCCGTACTGCGCGATCAGCTGGCCGGCGGTCTTGTCGCCGATGCCCGGGACGCCGGGGATGTTGTCGGACGTGTCCCCTTTGAGGCCGATGAAGTCGGGCACCTGCTCCGGCTTGATCCCGAGTCGCAGCTCGACGCGCTCGGGCGTGTAGACGTTCACGTCGGAGACGCCGCGCGGGGTCATCATCAGCGCAACGTTCTCGCTGACGAGCTGGAAGGCGTCGCGGTCGGTCGAGACGACCGTCGTCTTGACCCCGGCCTCGTCGGCGCGATGCGCCAGCGTCGCGATCACGTCGTCGGCCTCCCAGCCCTCGAACTCGAGGTTGCGGTAGCCGAACGCCTCGACGATCGGACGGAAGTACGGGAACTGCTCCCGCAGCAGGTCCGGCATCGGCTTGCGGTCGATCTTGTACGTCTCGAGGGCCTCGGCGCGGTGCACCGGCCGCGTGTCCCACGCGACCGCGACGCCCTTTGGCCGGTAGTCGGCGAGCAGCTTGAAGAGCATGTTCGCGAAGCCAAGCAGGGCGTTCGTGGAGAAGCCCTCGCTGGTCGCGAGCTCCTCGGGGAGCGCGTAGAAGGCGCGGTAGGCGAGGTTGTTCCCGTCGACGAGGAAGAGCTCGGAGTCGCGGGCGGGGCCGTCGTCGAGCTGCAGCTCCTCGCCCGTCAGCGTCTTCGGCGACATCTTTGCGAGTCTACGTTCCGTGCCTGCTCTCGAAGTCGTCCCGTTCGCCGACGAGCATCTCGACGCGGCCGCCGAGCTGCTCGCGGCGCGCCATGCCCGCCACCGCGCCCTCGAGCCGCTGCTCGATCCGCGCTTCGAGGATCCCGCCAAGACGCGCCCGGCGCTCGAGCATCACTGGCGCGACGACGGCATGAGCGGCTCGGCCGCGCTCCGAGGCGACCGGCTCGTCGGGTACCTGATCGGGTGTCCGCAGCCTCCGGAGATCTGGGGCCCGAACGTCTGGGTCGAGCTTCCGGGCCACGCCGTCGAGGACGCCGAGGACGCTCGCGACCTCTATGCCCACGCCGCCGCGCGCTGGGTGGAGGAGGGCAACACGCTTCACTACGCGCTGCTGCCGCCGGAGCCGGAACTGATCGACGCGTGGTTCCGGCTCGGCTTCGGGCAGCAGCAGGCGCACGGCTACCAGAAGATCCCGCGGGACGTGGAGGTGCGTCTGCCCGACGGCTGCGAGATTCGCGCACCGCACGAGTCGATGATCGACGAGCTGATCGCGCTCGACGTCGCCCTGCCGCGCCACCAGGCCGCTGCACCGGTCTTCTCGCCGCGGCCGCTGCCGACGGAGGACGAGGCCCGGCGCGAGTGGCACGAGACGCTCGAGAACGCCGAGGAGCAGATCCTGCTCGGCTTCCGCGACGGACAGCCGGTCGCGTGCTGGTCCTACGTCCCCGTCGAGCGGTCACGCCACTTCCACAACCTCGGCCGGCCCGCCTCTCGCACGTGCTACCTGGGCTTTGCCGTGACGCTGCCCGAGAGCCGCGGGACCGGCCTCGGCGTCGCGCTCACCGGTGCCGGCTTCGCCTGGGCCGCCACCGAGGGCTACGAGGCGATGGTCACCGACTGGCGCGTGACGAATCTCCTCGCGTCGCGGTTCTGGCCACGGCGCGGCTTCCGTCCCTCCGTGCTCCGATTGCACCGGTCGATCGCGTAGTGCAGCGAATTCCGCTGCTGTTCGGCACGCGCCTGACGGTCGTCGACGCGCCAGACGACGCGGTCGTGCTGCGGCCGCCCCCGCCGGGCGAGGCGGTCGCCGACGTGGGCGCTGCGGTCCGCGACGCGCTTCGCTTCCCGCTCGCGGGCGAGCCGCTCGAGGCGCTCGTCACCCGCGGCGGCCGCGCGACCCTGGTGGTCGAGCCGCCGGCGCTGCCGCTGCCCGGGGCGCTGCAGGACCCGCGCCAGGACGCGCTCGCAGCCGCCTCGGCCGAGCTCGAACGCGCCGGCGTCCCGACCGAGCGCCAGACGCTCCTCGTCGCCGACCGGCCTGACCCGGCGGCCGCAGCCGCGGATGCTCGAGGAGCTCGGGGTCGTCTCCCCCGGCTTCGCGCGACGCTTCCGCGGCACCGTCGAGGTGCATGACGCCGAGTCGCCGGACCTCGTCGAGCTCGAGCCCGCCGGCCGCACGCCGCTGCGCGTCCACCGCGCGCTCGTCGACACCGACCTCGTGCTCACGGTCAGCGGCGCGGAGACCGTGCTCGACGGCGGCCCGTCGCTGCTGCTGGGCGCCGGCGGCCCGGAGGCCCTGCGCGCGGCTACCGCGTACTCGCTGCTGGAGACAGGCGCCTCGCAGGGCTGGCGGCTCGCGGTCGAGCTCGAGCGGAAGCTCTCCGGCCGCGTGCCGCTCGTCGGGACGTCGCTCGTGCTCGACCAGCCGCGCCTGCACGGCGCCGCGCGCGGCTATCCGTACGAGCCGGAGGCGCTCGACCGCATCGCGCGCTCGCCGCTGCGCCGCGGCTTCGGCGCGCTCCCCGCCTTCGCACGCAACCGCCTGATCCAGTCCGTCCGGCGCGAGCTGAGCGCGACCGGTGCGTTCGCTGGGCCGCCCTCGGTCGCGCATGCCGAAGCGCTGCTGCGAGCAGTCGAGGCGCGCTCGGCTCCGCTCGACGAGCGGCTCGACGCGATCGTGATCGGGATCCCGAGGACGACTCCGCACTTACCGCGCGAGCGGCCGAACCCGCTGCTGGCGACGTACCTCGCGCTGGGACTCGCACTGCGGCTCTGGCGCGAGGCGTTCCCGATCGTCGAGGGCGGCACGGTGATCATGCTCCACCGCTTCCACCGCCACTTCGCGCACCCGACGCAGCAGCCGTACCGGACCCTCTTCCATGCGCTCGGCTACGGCCCGCGAGACCCGGAGGCGCTCGTCCCCGAGGAGAAGCTCGCCGTCGCCGACCAGCGAGCGATCGCGTCCTACCGCGAGGGCCGCTCCTGCCACCCGCTGCTGCCGTTTGCCGACTGGGCCGGCTGCGCACCGGCGCTCGGGCGGCTCGGCTCGGTGGTCGTCGCCGGCTGCCGGGACGCCGTCTCCGCGCGCCAGCTCGGCTTCGTCCCCACCCGCAACCTGCCGACCGCGCTTGAGATGGCCCACGGCCGCGCCGGCGGCCACGCCCGCGTGGGCTACCTCCTGTCTCCTCCGTACTTTCCCATCCGAGTCGCGCCCGGCTAGAGGATTGCCGAGAGGAACTGCTTCGTCCGCTCCTCGCGCGGCTCCTCGAAAAAGTGGCTCGGCGGCCCCTCCTCGATGATCCGCCCGTCGTCCATCATCAACACACGATCGGCGGCCTCGCGCGCGAAGCCCATCTCGTGCGTGACGACGATCATCGTCGTCTTGAAGTCGAAGGCGAGGCCCTTCATCACGTCGAGCACCTCGCCGACGAGCTCCGGGTCGAGTGCCGAGGTCGGCTCGTCGAACAGCATCAGCTTCGGCTTCATCGCCAGCGCCCGGGCGATCGCGACGCGCTGCTGCTGACCGCCCGAGAGCTGCGCCGGATAGCTGTCGAGCTTGTCCGCGAGGCCGACCCGCTCGAGGAGGACCTTCGCCTGGCCGACCGCCTCCCGCCTTGGAAGCTTCCTGACGTGGACGGGGGCTTCGATCACGTTCTCGAGCGCCGTCATGTGCCCGAAGAGGTTGAACCGCTGGAAGACCATCCCGATCTCGGCGCGGTCGCGGCAGACCTCGGCGTCGCGCTGCTCGTAGATCTTGTCGCCGACCTGGTGATAGCCGACGAGGTCTCCGTCGACCCAGAGCCGGCCGGAGTTGATCTTCTCGAGATGGTTGATGCAGCGCAGGAAGGTGGACTTGCCGGAACCGGACGCGCCAATCATGCAGACCACCTCACCTGCCTCCACCTGGAGCGAGACCCCCTTCAGGACGTGCAGGCGGCCGAAGTACTTCTGGACGCGTTCCGCCTTCACCATCGGACCGCTCATCGCCGCTCCCCGGAGGCCTCGGGAACCTCGTCGGTCGCGTGCCGGAAGGTGAAGAGGTTACGGCGGAGCCGCTGAAACGGGGTCTCGGGGAGCTCCCGGGTGGCGCCGCGCCCGTAGTAGCGCTCGAGGTAGTACTGCCCGAACGAGAGGATGCTCGTGACGATCAGGTACCAGATGCTCGCCACGATCAGCAGCGGGATCGTCTGGTAGGTGCGCGCGTAGATCAGCTCGACCGAGTAGAGGAGCTCCGTCACCGCGATCACGCTGACGAGTGACGTCGTCTTCAGCATCGAGATCGTCTCGTTGCCGGTCGGCGGGATGATCACCCGCATCGCCTGGGGCAGGACGATTCGGCGGATCGTCAGCAGGCGGGTCATGCCCAGGCTCTGCGCGGCCTCGGTCTGGCCCTCGTCCACCGAGATGATCCCCGCGCGGACGATCTCGGACATGTAGGCGCCCTCGTTCAGCCCGAGGGCGAGCATCCCGGCAACGAACGGCGTGATGAGCGAGTTCGCGCTGAAGTGCACGAACTGCGGGCCGAACGGGATCCCGAGGGAGAACCGCGGATACAGGGCGGAGACGAACCCCCAGAAGAGGATCTGCACCAGCACCGGCGTTCCTCGGAACAGCCAGATGTAGATCCAGCTGGCCCCGGAGACGAGCGGATTCGGCGAGAGCCGCATCACGGCGAGAACGATCCCGATCGCGATCCCGATCGCCATCGAGAGGGCGGTCAGCTCGAGCGTCACAACGAGACCGCGAAGAACCTGATCCGACGTGAAGTAGTGTCGGACGACTCCCCACTCGAAGCGCGGGTTCGTCGCGATCGACTTCGCGAGTGCCGCCGCGAGGACGAGGGTGATCGCGCCCGCTATCCACCGCCCCGGATGACGGACGGGGATCGCCTTGATCTCGTCGGACCCGATCGGCTCTGCGGTCTCGGTCGTCGCCATCGAGCCCCCTATGACCTGCAGTTATTAGCTGATCGCGCCGTTGATCTTCGGATTCGTTATCGCACCCTTCTGGATGCCCCACTTGGTCAGGATCGCCTTGTACTGGCCGTTAGAGATCAGGACCTTCAGCGCGGCCAGGATCGGCTTGTCGAGGCCGCTGCCCTTCGGGATCGCAATGCCGTACGGAGCTGTGTTGTACGAGGCGCCCGTCAGCTTGAACTGACCGTTCGACTGCTTGACGATGTAGGCGGCGACTGGCGAGTCGGCCATTCCGACCTGTGCTCGGCCGCTCGAGATCGAGAGGTTCGCCGCATTCTGGTCGGGGTAGACCGAGACCTTGACGCCCGACTTGCCGGCGCTCTTGCACTTCGCGCTCTGGGCCGTCGCGTCGTCGGCCTGGGTCGTCCCGCGCTCGACCCCGACCGAGTGGCCACAGAGGTCGGCGAGGGTGTTGATCGTGGGCCCGCCGTTCGCCTTGACGTAGAACGAGGTGCCGGCCGAGAAGTAGGTCACAAAGTCGACGACTTTCTGGCGAGCCTTGGTGTCCGTGAAGGACGACATTCCGAGGTCGTACTTGCCGGAGGCAAGCCCCGGGATGATGCTGTCGAAGCTCGCGTTGACCACCGCGACCTTGACTCCCATCACCCCTGCGAGAGCCTTGGCGAGATCGGGGTCCATGCCCACGACTGTATTGCCGTTCGTGGCCACGAACTCGTTCGGCGCGTAGGTCGCGTCGGCGGCGACCTTCAGCGTCTTCGACTTGAACTTGCTCGGCACAAGAGCGACGACCTTCGCGTCGGCGCCCGGGGAAGCGGTCGTCGACGTCGACGTGGTCGTGCCCGTGGTCGTGTTGCTCGAGCTTTTCTTGCTGCTGCCGCACCCGGCCGCCAGCACGGCGACGAGCAGGACCGAGGCGATCGAGTAGAGGGCTGTCGTCCGGCGATGCATATCGGGTCCCCTTCCGTTCGCTGGTGCCGGAGCGCCTGCGAGTTTCCGACGAATCGACCCCAATCGTACTTCGTGCGGCCCTACTCCTCGCCGAGGTACGCCTTGCGGACCTGCTCGTTCTCGCGCAGGTTCTTGGCGTCGTCGGCGAGCGCGACCCGCCCCGTCTCGAGCACGTAGCCGCGGTCGGCGGCATCGAGCGCCATCAGGGCGTTCTGCTCGACCAGCAGGATCGTCGTCCCCTGCTTGTTGATCTCGTCGACGATCTCGAAGATCTTCTCGACGAAGATCGGCGCGAGCCCCATCGAGGGCTCGTCCAGCATCAGCAGCTGCGGCCGGGCCATCAGCGCCCTGCCGATCGCGCACATCTGCTGCTCCCCGCCGGACATCGTCCCGGCCTTCTGGTTCTTGCGCTCGGCGAGCCGCGGGAAGAGGCCGTAGACGCGGTCGAGGTCCTCGCGGATCTCGCGCCGGTCGTTGCGCTGGAACGCGCCCATCTCGAGGTTCTCGATCACGGACATGTGCGGGAAGAGCCGGCGGCCTTCGGGCGACTGCGAGATGCCCATGCCGACGATGTCGTGCGGCGGCCGGCGGGTGATGTCCTTGCCGCGGAACTCGATCGTCCCCTCGCGTGGCTGGTTCAGGCCGTTGATCGAGCGCAGCGTGGTCGACTTGCCGGCGCCGTTCGCGCCGATCAGGGTCACGATCTCGCCGTCGCGCACCTCGAGCGTGATCCCCTTCAGGGCCTCGATCGTGCCGTAGAAGGTGTGGATGTCCTCGACGCGGAGGACGACCTCGCCGTTCCGCCCGTTGCGCTTCTCGGCCGGCTTCGGCTGCTCGGCCGGCTGCGCGGCGGCCTGCTCGCTCGGCTGCTCGGTCACTGCGTCGCCGCCTTTCCGAGGTAGGCCTCGATCACGCGCTCGTCCTTCTGGATCTCCAGCGGCGCGCCCTCCGCGATCTTCTCGCCGTAGTCGAGCACGGTCACGCGGTCGGAGATGCTCATCACGACCTTCATGTCGTGCTCGATCAACAGGATCGCGATCGGCTGCTCCTCGCGCAGCTTCGAGACGAAGTTCATGAAGGTCGTCGTCTCCTGCGGGTTCATCCCGGCGGTGGGCTCGTCGAGCAGGAGCAGCTTCGGCTCGGTCGCGAGCGCCCGCGCAACCTCGAGGCGGCGCTGGTCGCCGTAGGAGAGCGACTCGGCCAGCTCGTCGTCCACGTTGCGCAGGCCCGAGAACGCCAGCAGCTCGCGCGCGCGCTCCTCGGCCGCGCGCTCCTCCCGCCGCACACGTGGCAGGCCGAGCACGGAGCCGACGATCCCGCCCTTCAGCCTCGAGTGCATCCCGACGAGGACGTTCTCGAGCGCCGTCATCTGCGGGAAGAGGCGGATGTTCTGGAACGTGCGGCCGACGCCGAGCTTCGTGATCGCGTGCGGCGGCTTGTCGGTCACGTCGACGCCGTCGAACATGATCTCGCCGTCGGTCACCTTGTAGAGCCCGGTGAGCGTGTTGAAGAAGGTCGTCTTGCCGGCGCCGTTCGGGCCGATCAGGCTGACGATCGAGCGGTTGGGGATCGTGAAGGTCAGGTCGTTGATGGCGACGAGGCCGCCGAACTCCTTGCGGACGTCCGCAGCGACGAGCAGGTTGCCCTCGCTAGATGCCTGGTGCTCGCTCATCCTCGAGGCACCGCCCCCGGCGAGCCGCGCTCGCCGGCGCCCGGCTCGTCCGCTCCGCGCATCTCGTAGAGCGGCTCGTCGAGCGCGCCGCGCGTCCCTTCCTCGATCTCGCGCTTCCGCCTGGCCTCGGGGATCAGGCCCTGCGGGCGGAACATCATCATCAGCACGATGATCACGCCGTAGATGCCGAACTGGTACTTGGCGACCTCGATCTGGTGCGAGGCCGGGAAGATGTTGTCGTTCAGCCACGTGCCGATGTTCGCCAGGCCCTCGACGTTCAGCCACGAGAGGATCGCGCCCGCGATCACGACGCCCCAGATCGAGCCCATCCCGCCGAGGATGACCATGCAGAGCAGGAAGACCGAGATGTTGAAGCTGAACTGGCTCGGGAACGCGCCCGAGTTGAAGCTCGCGAGGTAGGCGCCGGCCGCGCCGCCGAAGAAGGCGCCGATCGCGTACGCCCAGGTCTTCGTCCGCATCAGCGGGATCCCCATCGCGCCGGCCGCCGTCTCGTCCTCGCGGATCGCGATCCACGCGCGCCCGAGCCGGGAGTCTCGTAGCCGGATGCAGATGAGGATCGTGATGATCAGCAGCGCTACGGCCGTCCAGTAGAAGAGCTTGTCGGCGCTGAACTCCGACGAGTACGCGGCCGGCAGCCCGAGCGAGGTGTGCAGCCGATTGCCGAAGCCCGGCGAGTCGATCGGGCTGATCCCGAACGTGCCGTGCGTGAGGTCGAAGCCGTGCAGGCTGTCGGCGTTGCGTACGAACTGCGGGATGATCTCGCCGAAGCCGAGCGTCACGATCGCGAGGTAGTCCCCGCGCAGGCGCAGCGTCGGCAAGCCGATCAGGATCCCGCCGCCGGCCGTCACCATGGCCGCAATGATCAACACCAGCCACAACGAGATGTGGATCCCGTTTGCGGTGTGCGCCACCCCGACAGAGCCGAAGTGGAAGCGCACCTGCTGGAACTGCCCCGAGGCGAGCCAGCCGGCCGTGTACGCGCCGATCGCGTAGAAGGCGACGTACCCGAGGTCGAGCAGACCGCAGTAGCCGACGACCACGTTCAGGCCGACCGCCATCATCGTGAAGACGATGATCGTCACCGCCGAGCGGACCGACGGGAACGAGTAGATCAGCGGCACGTTCCCAGTGGGCAGGCTCGAGAGGTAGTACGGGTAGAGAACCGCGACGATCAGGACGAGCAGCGCAGGGCCGTAGCGCCGCACCGGGTCGGGCAGCCGGTACCAGCCGTCGCGGACGCGGTGCATGCCGGACTTCTCCGCGGCCTGCTTCTTGTACGAGCGCATCGCGCTCCGCGCCTGGTCCCTGCGCCTGGGCACTACCCGCCCTCCGGGGTGCGTTCGCCGAGCAGGCCCTCGGGCCGGAAGACCAGGATCGCGATCAGGATGGCGAACACGATCGAGCGGGTCCAGTCGCTACCGGGTGCCCACAGGAGCGGCCCCTCGTTGAACGCCTGGATCATCCCGATGATGATCGCTCCGAGGACTGCGCCGGTCAGGTTCCCGATCCCGCCGAGCACGGCCGCCGTGAACGCGATCAGGCCGAGCTCGAAGCCGGTGTCGTAGCGGATGTTGAACTCGACGAGGAAGAGCACCGCGCCGACGCCGGCCAGCGCGCCCGCGAGCGCGAACGTGAACGTGATCGTGCGGTTCACGTTGATGCCCATCATTGCGGAGGCCTCGGGGTCCTGAGCCGTCGCGCGCATCGCCTTGCCGTGGCGCGTGCTCTTGACGAGCCAGCTCAGCAGGGCGAGCACCGGCGCCGTCACCAGCACGACGAAGAGCGCGTCCCAGCCGTACGTGACGCCGCCGATGCCGAGCACGTCGTTGTTGGAGATGAGCGGCGGCACGCTGCGGAAGTTCACGCCGAACACCGCCAGCGAGATGTTTTGGATGATGAACGACATGCCCACCGCGGTGATCAGCACCGCCAGTCGCGGCGCGCTCCGCAAGCGCCGGTAGGCGAAGAACTCGATCGACGAGTTCACGACGGCGCCGAAGGTCATGCAGATCAGGAAGGTCGCAAGCAGGCCGATCACGATCGTCGTCGGCGGGTCGCCAGAGTTGAGATTGAAGTGACTGACGATCAGCGTGCTCGCGAACAGACCCGTGAGCGCGAAGACGTCGCCGTGGGCGAAGTTGATCAGCTGCAGGATGCCGTAGACGAGCGTGTACCCCAGCGCGACGAGCGCGTAGACCGAGCCCTGCGTCAAGCCGATCAGGAAGATCTGGAGGAAGTCCCTCGGGCTGTTCTGGAGGTTGTAGCCCAGCCACGCGAGGAACACGAGGACGAAGCTCAGCCCGATCAGGGACAGGACCGCAGGCCGCTGCCGCCGCCGAACCGTCCTGCCGCGGGGGGGCTCCTCGGTGCTGGCGTCAACCGCGATTCGGGGATTCTAAAGCGCGGAGGGAGGGCGTCTAGCCCTCCCTCCGTCGAGCCTCGTTTCGGGCCGGCTGGCCTAGCCGGAAGCCTCCTTCCGCGCGGCCGCGACGAGCGTCGGGTCGGGCGCGGTCGTCTTGACCGTGACGAGGTGGTTCTTGCCGGTGTAGATCGTGAAGAGCACGGCCGCGCCCTTCGCACCGGAGAGGTCACCGTTCTTGTTGAAGGAGAACGAGCCGATCAGGCCGTTGTTCACCTTCGTCGCGTACATCTTCTTGATCACGTCGGAGCGGCTGCCGTCCGAGTTCTTGATCGCACCGAGCATCACCTGCGCCGCCTGCGCAGCGAGGATCGCGTACGGGTCGACCGGCTTGCCGTTGAGCTGCGACTTGAAGCCGTTGATGAACTTCAGCGCCGCGCCCTTGTACTGGTCGATGCCGACGCCCGCGACGCTGAAGTACGCGCCGGAGGCCTCGGGCGTTCCGCCCTGCGAGCGGTCGAAGACCGCGTCGGTCGTGAACCCGTCCGGCAGCATCAGCAGGACCTTGCTGTTGTCGCCGAGGACCGCAACCTTGTCGTTGATCAGCTGGCCGCTGTTCTCATCGATCAGGCCGCCGATGAAGACCGCGTCCGGGTTCTGCTGCTTGATGCGCGTGAAGAGGGCCTGGAAGTTGGCCTGCTTCGGGTCGTAGGCGGAGAAGCCCGTGACCGTCATGCCGGCCGCCTTCGCGGCGCCCGCGAAGTTCTTCGCGACGCCGAGGCCGTACGCCTCTTTGTCGTTCAGCACGGAGACGCGCTTGACGCCCTTGCTCTTCAGGAACGCCGCGTCGACGGCGCCCTGGTTCGGGTCGCTCGGCGCCACGCGGGCGTAGTTGCGCGTGCCGCTCGGGTAGTACTTCTCCGGCTCGTCACCCGCGCACGGCTCGGTCAGGCACCCGTAGGTGTTCGCCGGCGAGAGCATGGCGAGCCCGCCGCCCGGCGCCTGGTTCAGGACCGGGATCACGATCGCGGCGCAGCCGGAGTTGAACGTCCCGATCACGCCGAGCAGCTGCTTGTTCGACGCATACGCATGCGCGTTGGCGCTGCACTTGTCGGGATCCCATTTGCCGAGCTGGGCCGTCGCGTCGTCGCACGCCTGGTACGCGACGTTGTGGCTCCCCGCCTTCCAACCCTGCTGGCTGAGGACGTACGCGATCGCCTTCGTCATCTGCACCGTCTGGGTGCGCGAGCCGCCCTGCATGGGCAGGTCGGATGCGATCAGCGTGTCCGCGTTGCCGGACCCCTTGTACTGAACCGGCGCACATGAGGACGCCGGCAGCGCGGTCACCTTGCCGCCGCCGCCGCTACTGCTGGTGCTGCTGCTGCTCTTGCTCCCGCCGCCACAGCCGGCCGCCAGCAGGGCCAGCGCGCCGACGGACGCCAGCAGCAATCCGATCGAAACGGGTCTTCTCACTCTTCCTCCTCTATTGCCCGTGGCCGTGTCCGCGAAGATCCCCCCGGCGCGAGCCGGAGTACGGCTTCGTGTTGGGGGGCAGTATCGAGACAACCGCTGGCGCTTTCAACTCGAATTGCTCACTCCCTTTCTGGCGTTACGCCTGGGTCGAGCCGAAGTGGCGGAACTGGCAGACGCGCCGGAGAGCACGGAGGAACCCTGGTTCCCCCGTGTGCCCCCTCCTTCTGGCCCAAGAAGCAGAGTCGAGGCTCGGCGAGAGCGCGGTCTCGCCGAGCCGGCGGGAGGCTTGCGCCGAGAACGCCGGTTACTCTTGGCCAGAGCCGAAGTGGCGGAACTGGCAGACGCGCCGGACTCAAAATCCGGTGGGGCTCACGCCCCGTGTGGGTTCGACTCCCACCTTCGGCACCTCCGACGACGTCTTCGTAGGATGCGGCTGTGAAGGTCGGACTCCTCACCGGCGGCGGCGACTGCCCCGGGCTCAACGCCGTCATCCGCTCGGTCGCCCGGCGCTCGTTCACGCGCGGGCACGAGGTGGTCGGGATCCGCGAGGGCTGGCGCGGCCTCGTCGAGGGCATGCTCGAGCCGCTCGGCAACCGCGAGATCAACGGCCTGTTGCCGCGCGGCGGGACGATCCTCGGCACCTCGCGGACGAACCCGTACAAGGTCGACGCAGTCGACCGAGTCCTCGAGACGTTCGCAAGCGAAGGCCTCGACGCGCTCGTCGCGATCGGCGGCGAGGACACGCTGGGCGTCGCGACCCGCCTCTACGCCGAGCACGACTTCCCGGTCGTCGGCGTCCCGAAGACGATCGACAACGACCTCTCCGCGACCGACTACACGTTCGGCTTCGACACCGCCGTCTTCATCTGCACCGAGGCGATCGACCGCCTGCACACGACCGCCGAGTCGCACAACCGCGTGATGGTCGTCGAGGTGATGGGGCGCCACACGGGCTGGATCGCGGTGATGAGCGGCATCGCCGGCGGCGCGGACATGATCTTGATCCCGGAGCAGCCGGTCTCGATCGAGGACGCCTGCAAGGAGATCCAGCGCCGCCACGCGCGCGGCAAGGACTTCTCGATCGTGGTTGTCTCCGAGGGCTACGAGCTCGGCGGCGGAGACGACCGGGAGGCGGAGGTCGACGAGTTCGGGCACATCCGCCTCTCGGAGCGCGGCGTCGGGGCGCGGCTGGCGCAGCAGATCGAGCAGCGCACGGGCTTCGAGACGCGCGTCACCGTCCTCGGCCACGTCCAGCGCGGCGGCTCCCCCACGCCGCGCGACCGCATCCTCGCGACGCGCTACGGGCTCAAGGCGGCCGACCTCGTCCAGGAGGGCCGCTTCGGCCGCATGGCCGCGCTGCACGGCGACGCGATCGTCGACGTCCCGCTCGCGGAGGCGACGGCCGAGCTGAAGACCGTGCCGAACGACTGGTTCGAGGTCGCCCGCGCCTTTTTCGGCTAGGAGGGATTGGCGGGACGGTCCACGCTCTCGAGGCGCGATGGTCGTTCCGAGGCAAGGACGCAGGGAGTGCTCGTAGCCGGAGGCTACTGGCGCGACTGAGGACGCGGCATCGGAGCGAGCAGCGCGCCTCGAGAGCCTCGCGACCGTCTTGACAAGCCCTCCTCAGGCGCGCAGGCGGTAGATCGCGACCCAGGGCCCGTTCAGGTCACCCTGATCCTTGCGGACGTAGAAGACGCGCTTCAGTCGCTTCAGGCTGTCGTAGAACCGCGCTTCGAAGGGGTAATGCTCGCGCGCCGCGAGCACGCGGTCGGCGACGGCGCCCGTGACGATGATGTAGCGAACGTCCTCGAGCCGGAGGCGCTTGAGGTTGCGATCGGCGTCCGGTGCGGCCTCCGTCGGGAGCGGCAGGTCGAGCTTCACCACCCGGTAGCTGTTGGTGAACGGCGGCAGGGACGGGTCGACCGCGATCCGCGACGCACCGCTCACGTTGCGCTCGACCCAGTGTCGGGCGACGACCCGCGTGTCCGTCTTCGTCAGGCGCGCGTCGTCGCGAATCGTCCAGGTCAGCGGCACGACGAGCAGCAGCAGCGTCACCGGCGCGAGCGCTCGCATGCGGCCCGCGAGGGCGGCAAGCGGCGGCACGAGTGGCAGCGTGTACCGGTCGAAGTGCGCGCCGAGGGTGCAGAGGTCGGCGAAGTAGACGACGACGAACGACGCGAGGATCACGTCGGTGCGGGTGCGCCGCACGAGCGCTACAACGAGGCCCGCGACGCAGATCAGGAGCACGGGGCCGAAGCCGTCCCAGAGCTGGATGGTGAACGCGATCGGCGCGATGTGGTCGTGCTCGAAGCCGAGCCAGCCGTGGCGCGAGATGTTCTGCACCTGGTACGCGCGGGAGAGGGCGCTCCCGAAATGCACCATGAAGTACGGGCTGGTGGCGGCGAACGCGACCGCCGACAGCGCGATCCCGACCAGCACGCGGCGCGGCTGCCGCCAGCCGACCAGCACGAGCGGCACGAGCAGGAAGACGCCCGGGTACTTGAAGCTCGTCGCGATGCCGGCGGCGAGCCCGGCGAGCTCGATCCGGCCGATCACGAGCAGCGTCAGCGAGACGGCGACGCCGAGCGTCAGCGGCACGTCGGTCACCGCCATGCGCGAGTAGGTGACGTGCGTCGTCTCAACCGCCACCGCTGCTGCGGCGACGATCCCGGCGAGCTCGCCGTACGCGCGCTTGCCGAGCCACCACGACGCGGTGACGGCGCCGAGCGCCAGCACGATCACGACGATCCGGGCCGTGAGGTAGGACGGGTGCGCCTGCCACGCCTGGAACGGCGCGAGGAGGTACATCAGCAGCGTCGGATAGTCGAACCAGTGCGGGTCGAGCCCGCCGCCGTGCACCATGTGCCAGGCGCGCGGGACGATGCTCATCTCGTCCGGGCTGAAGAGCGAGAAGGGGTGCGCGTAGGCAACGCCGACGATCCGCAGCGCGGCCGCGCCGGCGAGGATCGCGGCGAGCGCGACCTTCGGCCCGCCCCAGAGTGCCTCGACGCGCCGGCGCTCCGCCGGCGCGGGCGCCGGACTAGGAGGATCCGGCGAAACGGTGACGAGGCCTTCGGGCTGCGCTGCTCGCCCCGATGCCGCGTCCTCGGTCACGCCCGTACCTCAAGGTACGGGCCCTCCTTGCGTCCTTGCCTCGGAACGACCATCACAGCCCGAAGGCGTGCACCGCTCCGCCGGCCCCTCCTAGACCTCGGGCGCGTTTCCGCCGACGAGCTCGGCAACGTTCCCGCCGGGCACGATCACGGCGTCCATTCCCGCCCGCTCGAGCTCCGCGACCTCGTCGCGGCCGCTGACCGGTAGGTCGGCGATCGCCAGCTTCCCGGCGGGCACGTCCTGGAGCAGGTCGAGCGCCCACTCCAGCGGCCCTTCGTCGCCGCCCGCGCCGGCCAGCAGGAAGATCTCGGGATCCAGGCGCTCGAGTGCAGCCGCGAGCTCTTCGTCGTCGCGCACCTCGATCGCACACTCGAGCCCGAGGTCGACGGCCTCGCGATAGGCCTGCTCGAGCTGCCCGTCCTCGTCCTCGAGCTCCGCGTAGACCAGCACGCATGCGTCGGCCTCCGCGGCGTGTGCGTCGCGTGGCATCCCGTGCGGCCGCCAGAGCAACGGCAGGCTCGTCGCCTCGCGCACGGAGTGAACGGCGCCGTGGATGGCAATCGCCTCGGCGCCCTCGTCCTCGGCGAGCCGCGCGTCTCCCGGGTCCGTGACAGGGACGACGATCGAGATTCCGTCGCCCTCGGAGATGGCCTGGCTGAAACGGCGTGCCCCGATCACCGCTCGCAATTCTGGCGCAAACGGCGGCCGTGCCGCTACGCGTCCGTCAGGCGGCCAGCGAGCGGTGCGCGTGCGGGTGGTGGAACGCGTCCAGGACGTCGTCGTCGTGGACGGCGAAGGCGAAGTCCGGGAACTCGCCCGAGTGCCAGTAGACGTGGATCGTCACCTTGTGCGGCGCCTCGGGGCCGTGGTAGACGAGCTCGACCCGGTGGTCGATGTCCTCGCGCTCCATCAGGGTGATCGGGTAGCTCACACCTACTAAGACGACCGTTCGGCGCCCGGCGGACTGACCCTTCTGGGCTAAATCGCGCCTCAGACGCCAATCGGGTGCCAGACCGTCTTTAGCTCGAGGAAGCGGGAGATCTCCCACGCACTCTGGTCGTCGGCCGCGCCGCGCACCACGCGCTTGACGTTCTCGGCCGCGAGCCGCTCGAGCTCCGCGACCTCGCCGTCGGCGCCCGTGACGTCGAGGGCATTCACGTCCATGTGGCCCGCGAGCCAGGGCGCGAGCTCCTCGCGCAGGCCCGTGATGATGTTGACGACGCCCCCGGGAACGTCGGCTGTTGCCAGCGCCTCGGCCAGCTCGATCGCCGCGAGCGGGTGCGACTCGGATGTGACCGCGACGACGGCGTTGCCGCCGACGATCGCCGGCGCGAGCCGCGAGACGAGCCCTGCGAGCGCAGGCTCCTCTGGCGCGAGGATCCCGACCACCCCTTGCGGCTCCGGCACCGTGAAGTTGAAGTACGGCCCGGCGACCGGGTTCGAGGAGCCGATCACCTGCGCCAGCTTGTCGGCCCAGCCCGCGTACCAGACGAAGCGGTCGATCGAGCGGTCGACCTCGTTCGGACCCGAACAGAGGTCGGCGAACTCGCTCCGCCTCGCCTCCATCATCTCGGCCACGCGGTAGAGCACCTGGCCGCGGTTGTACGCAGTCATGCCCGCCCACTTCGAGAACGCGCCGCGCGCCGCGCGCACCGAGTCGCGGAGATCCTTGCGCGAGCCGCGAGCTACGTTCTGCCCCTCGGCCTCGTACGTGCGCCCCGACTCGGAGCGCGGGAACTCGCCGCCGACGAACAGCTTGTAGGTCTTCTTGACCGGCAGCCGGCTCACTCGGCGGCCCCCGCGTAGACCGGCGCCCCGAGCTGCTGCATCAGGCCGAGGTCGTCGCGGTGGTTCCAGATCTCGACGGCCTTTCCGTCCGAGAAGCGGAACACGTTGATCCCCGAGAAGTGCATCGGCCGCCCCGTCGGTTCGACGCCCGCCCATGGCCCGAGATGCGTGCCCGTCGCGGTCCAGCGCCCGGCGACGAAGTCCCCGTCGGCAAGGATGAAGTCGACCTCCCACGTGAGGTCCGGGAAAGCGGCACGGAACGCAGCAGCGATCTCCTTCTGGCCGTCGGGCCCCGGTGTCGGGTCGCCCGGACGGAGGTCGTGGCGTTCGTAGTCGTCCGCGAAGACCTCGTCCGCGACGTCGAGGTTGCCCTTCGCCCAGACCTCCTCGTAGAAGCGCCGGACGAGCGTCTTGTTCGCGTCCTCGCTCATTCGAAGTCGAGGTAGGGCTCGAGCCCGTGCAGGCCGCCTTCGCGGCCGAAGCCGCTCTCCTTGTAGCCCCCGAAGGGCGAGGTCGGGTCGAAGCGGTTGTAGGTGTTCGCCCAGATCACTCCCGCACGCAGGCGCTGCGCCATCGACAGGATCCGCGAGCCCTTCTCCGTCCAGACGCCCGCCGAGAGGCCGTATGGCGTGTTGTTCGCCTTCTCGACCGCCTCGTCCGGCGTGCGGAAGGTCAGCACCGAGAGCACCGGCCCGAAGATCTCCTCCTGCGCGATCCGGTAGCTCTGCGCGACGTCGGTGAAGACGGTCGGCACGAACCAGTAGCCCTTCTCGGGCAGGCGGCACGGCGGCTGGTAGATCGACGCGCCCTCCTCCTCGCCGCTCGCGACGAGCTCCTCGATCTTCTCTAGCTGCGCCTTGGAGTTGATCGCGCCGACGTCGGTGTTCTTGTCGAGCGGGTCGCCCACGCGAAGCGTCGTCAGCCGCCGCTTGAGCTTGTCGATCACGTCCTCGTAGACCGACTCCTGCACGAGCAGGCGCGAGCCCGCGCAGCACACATGGCCCTGGTTGAAGTAGATCCCGTTGACGATCCCCTCGACCGCCTGGTCGAGTGCGGCGTCGTCGAAGATCACGTTCGCCGCCTTGCCGCCGAGCTCGAGCGTCAGCTTCTTGCCGCTGCCCGCGAGCTCGCGCTGGATCGCCTTGCCGACGTCAGTCGAGCCGGTGAAGGCGACTTTGTCGACGTCGCTCTTGACAATCGCGGCGCCGGTGCGCCCGTCGCCGGTGACGATGTTGACCACGCCCGGGGGCAGCTCGGCCTGGCGCAGCACGTCGCAGAAGTGCAGCGCCGAGAGCGGCGTCGTCTCGGCCGGCTTCAGCACGACCGTGTTCCCCGCTGCGAGCGCCGGCGCGACCTTCCACGCCAGCATCAGCAGCGGGAAGTTCCACGGGATCACCTGGCCGGCGACGCCGAGCGGCTTCGGCGAGCGGTTCGGGAACGCGTACTCGAGCTTGTCGGCCCAGCCCGCGTAGTAGAAGAAGTGCGCGGCCGCGAGCGGTAGGTCGACGTCGCGCGACTCCTTGATCGGCTTGCCGCCGTTCAGCGACTCGAGCACCGCGAACTCGCGCGAGCGCTCCTGCAGGATGCGCGCGATCCGGAAGAGGTACTTCGCGCGCTCCGATCCCGGCAGCGCCGACCAGCCGTTGTCGTACGCCTCGCGCGCCGCCTGAACCGCCGCCTGCACCTCCTCGTCGGTCGCCTGGCCGACCTCCGCCAGCGGCTCCTCGTGCGCCGGGTCGATGGTCGTGTAGGTCTCCTTCGGCTCGATCCACTCGCCGCCGACGAAGTGCCCGTAGCGCTCGCGAAGGCGGACGATGTCGCGCGACTCCGGCGCCGGCGCGTACGTCCAGTCGGCCGGAATCGGTGCGCGATCCTGCTTTCGCTCGAGCTCGGTCACTCGCGGCCTAGCTTAGCCGCCTCTGGACGCGACACCGCCTCGCGGGATACGGTCCGCGCGGGGAGAACCACCGACCTGGGGAGGGTCTCATGCGGAGCAGGCTTCTGATCAGCACGATCGTGCTCGCCGCGTGCGCGGCGATCGTCACCGTGGCGGGCGCGACGAAACCGCGCTCGGGGAGCTCGACCGGCAGCGCGATGGTGTTCGTGCCGAACCCCGTGCAGAGTCTCGGCGACGAATCGCTGACCGACCAGAAGGACGCCGACTCGGCCGTCCCGGCGGCCGCCTACCACGCGGTCACGCTGACGAACCTCGACGGCAGCGGCTTCCTCCACGGCGACTACGCGACCGTCGTCACCGAGACCGGCAACCCGGCCTACTCGCCGACGAACACGTTCGCGTACACGCGCAACCAGGACGAGTTCGAGCAGGTGATGGCCTACTACTGGATCACCGAGGCGCAGAAGTACATCCAGAGCCTCGGCTTCGGCATCACGCGACGCGCGATCGACAAGCAGCCGCAGCGTGTCCGCATCAACCAGCTCGGCGCCGACAACTCGTTCGAGACCGACCACCCGACCCTCGAGATCCGTTACGGCAAGGGCGGAGTCGACGACGCCGAGGACGCGGAGGTGATCCTCCACGAGTACGGCCACGCGATCCATTCGTCGCAGAACTTCAGCTTCGCCTCCGAGGAGGCCGGCGCGATCAGTGAAGGCTTCGGCGACTACTGGGCTGTGACCGTCTCGGACGTCGTCTCGAAGAAGCTCGGCGTGCCGGAGCTCGAGCCGCTCCCGTGCGTGATGGACTGGGACTCGACGTCCTACACGACCACCGTGCCGCACTGCCTGCGGCGGCTCGACACGAACCTGCACTACCCGCAGGACCTGAACGGCGAGGTGCACCACGACGGACAGATCTGGTCGCGCGCGCTGTGGGACATCCGTCAGGGGCTCGGAAACGTGAAGGCCGACACGATCATCCTGCAGGGCTCGTTCGACTTCCCGGGGACGACGATGACGGACCTCGCGAACCGCACCGTCGCGGCGGCGCAGTCGCTGTATGGAAACAGCGCGGCCAACACCGTGCGCTCCGCGTTCCAGGCGCGCGGGATTCTCTGAGAGACGCTTGACCGGGGCTCGGCGTCCGTGCCGGGCCCTGGTCAGTCGATCGTGAAGTAGTCCGGGCTCTGGTAGCGCCCGGTCTTCTCCTTCCTGATCTGCATCAGGATGTCGTTCAGGAGCGAGGACGCGCCGAAGCGGTAGAGGTCGGGCGTGAGCCAGTCGACGCCGAGCGTCTCGTGCACGAGCACGAGGTGCTGGACGGCCTGCTTGGCGTTGCGGATCCCGCCGGCGGGCTTGAAGCCGACGCGCCGGCCGGTCTCCTCGTAGACGTCGCGAATCGCCTCGAGCATCACGAGCGCCACCGGCAGGGTGGCCGAGCTCGAGAGCTTGCCGGTCGAGGTCTTGATGAAGTCGGCGCCGGCGGCGATCGCGAGCAGCGACGCGCGGCGGACGTTGTCGTAGGTGCCGAGCTCGCCAGTCTCGAGGATCACCTTCAGGTGCGCCTCGCCGGCGGCCTCCTTCACGCGCACGATCTCGTCGTAGACCTTGGCGTACCGGCCCGCGAGGAACGAGCCGCGGTCGATCACCATGTCGACCTCGTCGGCGCCGTGCTCGACCACCCAGCGCACCTCGTCGAGCTTCGCCTCGAGCGGCGACTGGCCCGACGGGAAGGCGGTGGCGACCGAGGCGACCTTGACGCCGCTGTCGCGCAGGCGCTCGACCGCGGTCGGGACGAGGTTCGGGTAGACGCAGAGCGCCGCCACCGAGGGCACGCTCGCGTCCGACGGGTCTGGACGCACCGCCTTGGAGGCAAGAGCGGCGACCTTGCCCGGCGTGTCGGAGCCTTCGAGCGTCGTCAGGTCCGTCATCCGTACCGCGAGCTCGAGCGCGAACATCTTGGCCTCGCGCTTGATGCTGCGCTTCGCGAGCGTCCCGGCCCGCTCCTCGAGCGCGACCTGGTCGATGCTGCCGATCCGCGGCAGCCGCGGCTCGAGTGGGAGCTCGAACCCGGTCGGGAGCGCCGGCGCCTGTGCCATGACTCGAAGTCTAGGCCGAGGAGGCCAGCAGACGCGAGACCGCGCCCTGGAAGCCGGAGTCGCCGGCGAGAATCGAACGGATCCGTGCCTCGGCGGCGCTGCTGGCGTCGATGGAGGTGTCGCCGATCTCGACGGTCGCGTCGGCCGGCCAGTCCCCGGCGCGGGTGCGCGCGATGCCGATCAGCTCCGTGCGCGACTCGGCGTCGCAGCCGAACGCACCCTGGCCCGGCGGGAAGAACCGCTCGAGGCCGAGCCGCTCCATCCGCGCCCTCGCCATCGGCTCCGGGTTCCCCGTCAGGAGCACGAGCCGGTGGCCTGCCTCCGCGAGCCGCTCGAGCGAGCCCTCTGCGCCGGGCGCAGCCTCCCAGCCGCTCGTGTCCGCCGCGGCCAGCAGCTCGCAGTAGCGGGCCGCGAAGCGCGGGCACCAGGCGGCGAGGCCAGGCGTGATCTCGTCGTCGCGGAGGCCGGCATCGTGCAGGACGAGCCGCGCGATCCGCAGCGACGGCTGGCCCGCGTGGTCGACGCGCTCGAGAGCGTCTTCGGGCAGCACGACGCCGTAGAGCGGCCCGAGCGTCTCGCGGAGCGCGATCCCCGCGAGCCGATCGTGCGTGAGGAAGAGCGTCCCGTCGACGTCGAGCAGGACGAGCAGCCGCGTCACAGGCCGAGGCGCTCGAGCATCGCCTCGTCGCGGCGCCAGCGCGGCCGTGCCTTGACCGTCAGCTCGAGGAAGACCGGGTGGCCGAGGACGAGCTCGATCTCGGGCCGCGCCCGCGTCCCGATCTGCTTGACGACCGACCCGCTCTTGCCGACGACGATCTGCTTCTGCGACTCGGTCTCGACGAAGATCGTCGCGCGGACGACCTTCTCGCCGAGCTCGTCGACCTCGACGGAGATCGCGTGAGGCACTTCCTCTCGCGTCAGCTGGAGCGCCTTCTCGCGGATCAGCTCGCCGACCTGTAGCTCGGGCGCGAGGTCTGTGCGCTGCTCGACCGGGTAGTACGTCGGCCCCTCGGGCAGCAGTTCGACCAGGTCGTCCCGCAGCTCGCCGATGCCGTCGCCGGTGAGCGCGCTGACGGGGTGCAGCGAGTGGAACTCGCCGAGGCGGGCCGCGTTCTGCATCTGCTCGGCGATGTGGCCGGGCTTGAGGCGGTCGACCTTGTTCAGCGCGATCACGACCGGCGGCCCGAGCTCGAAGACCCGCTGCGCAATGTAGCGGTCGCCCGCGCCGATCCGCTCGCGCGCCGAGAGGACGAAGAGGATCGCCTCGACCTCCTCGAGCGACTGGTCGACCGTGCGCTGCATGCGCTCGGTGAGCGGGTCGCGCGGGCGCTGGAAGCCGGGCAGGTCGGCAAGGACGAGCTGGTAGTCCGGGCCGTTCGCGATCCCCATCACGCGGCGGCGGGTCGTCTGCGGCTTGTCGGAGACGATCGCGACTTTGCCGCCCGCGAGCGCGTTCACCAGCGTCGACTTCCCCACGTTCGGCCGCCCCGCGACGGCGGCGAACCCGCTCCTCACGGATCCACACCCCCACCCAGGCTGGGGAAGAATGCCCGCCGCCCTCGGCGGTGACGATAGCCACGCGCGGCGCGCATGACTGTCACGGGTTCGTGACGAATCTGGAACTTCTGCATGGGTGGGGCGCCACGGGGCCGCGCAACCCGGCGGGCGTCAGTCCAGCTCCCACGTGTCCGGCAACAGCTCCGCCGGCGTGTAGCTGACGATCTCGCCGTCGGCGTTCCGAAAGGTCACCCGGTCGAGCCGGAACTCGTACAGCCATTGGCGGCAGCCGCCGCACGGCGACGCCGTGATTCCGATCGCCTCGAGGTCGCCCGGCCGGCAGCCGGCGACGACGGCGCAGCAGATCGCGCTCTTCTCTGCGCACACGCCCAGCGGATACGCCGCGTTCTCGACGTTCACGCCCTCGAAGACGCGACCGTCGCGCGCCCGCACCGCTGCGCCGACGAGGTAGTTCGAGTACGGCGCATACGCCCGCTCGGCGATCGCGAGCGCCCGCTCGTACAAGTCCTGGCTCATGCCAGCACCTGGAAGACGACCAGCGTGACCAATGCGCCGAGCAACCCGCCGTAGGTCACTTCCAGCGCCGAATGGACTCCCGACTCGACTCTCGTCTGCGCCACGAGCAGTGCCATGATGAACGTCAGCGACGAGATCAGGAACCGGTGCGCGTCGCCCGCGATGTACGTCGCGGCCATCCAGCCGGCGAAGCCGACCGCTGCATGGCCCGACGGCAGCCCGCCGCGCAACGGCGTGCCTCGGCCGGTGTACGCCTTGGTCGCGATCACGACGATCACCGTCAAGACGAGCGCGATCAGCGTCACCTGGGCGGGCGCGTCGCGTACACGATCGAGCAGCCGCGAGCTGCGGTCGGCAACGTCGCCCGAGAAGACGAGGTAGCCGATGGCCACCGCGTTCACGGTGGCGATCAGCACGGCGCCGGCCGCGATGTCCTTCGCCAGCTTCGCCAGCGGGTCGAACGACGTCGTCGCGACGTCGATCGCCTGCTCGATCGCCGAGTTGATCATCTCCGTGATGAAGACGAAGGCGATCGCGAGCAGCAGTGCGATCAGCTCGAGCTTCGAGACGCTGACCACCACCGCGACGACGAGCACGATCACGGCGGCCAGGAAGTGGATCCGCAGGTTCCGCTGCGTCCGGAGGACGTGGATGATCCCCTCGAACGCGAAGTTGAAGCTCTCGAGGAGGTTCTGGGCGCGGCGGCGGGTCACGCGCTCCATCGCGTCTCCTTCGCCTCCATCTCCGGCCCGTGGTCGTGTCCGACTAGGTGCAGCAGCCCGTGGACGAGCGGCTCCCGCCACGCGTCTCCGACGACCTGCGGGCAGAGCACCGCGTCGCCGAGCTGCCGCGGCACGCCGTCGGCTAGCTTCGCGTGGCCGTCGATCGGAAAGGAGAGCACGTCCGTCACTTCGTCGATCCCCAGGTGCTCGCGCTTGAGCGTGCGGATCTCGTCCGGCCCGACGAAGTGCAGCCCGAGCTCGCCGTCGTCGACGCCTTCGCCCGCGAGCACGTGCTGCGCGAGCTCGGCCGCAGCCTCCTCCTCGACGTCAACGCCGCTGCGGTTCGACACCTCGACGGAAATCATCGCGCGCTCAGCGGCTGCGCTGGGTGCCCGTCTCCTCCGCATGCAGCTTGTAGGCCTCGACGATGCGCTGCACGAGCTTGTGCCGCACGACGTCTTCGTGGCCGAAGCGGATGAAGGCGATCCCATCGATCGAGCCTAGGATGTCCTGTACCTGGATCAGCCCGGAGGCCTGCTCGCGGGGGAGGTCGATCTGCGTGACGTCGCCGGTGACGACGACCTTGGAGCCGAAGCCGAGCCGCGTCAGGAACATCTGCATCTGCTCCGGGCTCGTGTTCTGGGCCTCGTCCAGGATGATGAACGAGTCGTTGAGCGTACGGCCGCGCATGAACGCGAGCGGCGCGACCTCGATCGTGCCCTTCTCCATGTACGCGGACAGGCGGTCGGGGTCGAGCATGTCGTAGAGCGCGTCGAAGAGCGGGCGCAGGTACGGGTCGACCTTGGCCAGCATGTCGCCCGGCAGGAAGCCGAGTCGCTCGCCGGCCTCGACCGCGGGTCGCGTGAGGATGATCCGCCCCACCTCGCGGTCGGAGAGCGCTGCGACGGCGAGCGCCATCGCCAGGTAGGTCTTGCCGGTGCCCGCCGGGCCGATCGAGAACGTGACCGTGTGCCGTCGGATGGCGTCGACGTACCGCTTCTGCATGACCGTCTTCGGCGAGATCTTCTTGCCCCGGTGGCGCCAGACGACGTCCTCGAAGACCTCGCGGATGTCCTCGGCCTGGTCGATTGCGGCGAGCACTGCGTCGACGGTGCTCGGGCCGATCTCGTGCCCGCCCTCGACCAGCTCCGCGAGCTCGTCGACCACCGCGCGTGCCTGCGCCACGTTTGGGTCGTCGCCCTCGATGGTGAGCCGATTGCCGCGGAGCGCGAGCGTGATCCGAAGCCGTTCGCGCAGGGCGTCGAGCACGCCGTCGCCGACGGTCGCGAGCTCGGCGGCGACGTCGTTGGAAACCGAGAGAACTTCCTGCATCCGGGCTCAGTGTAGGCGCTGAGGACGCGGGCACGGCCGCGCCCGGAAGTCACACAATCGGCACGGTTCCGTGACGGACACGCGCGCTCTCGGCGGGTACGCTCGCAGCGGGCGGCGGGTGGAGCTCTCTTCCCCACCCGGGTGGGGCCGCGCGCGCGTGAACCTTGAGAACGGCGGCGGCTGGTCGCGTCGTCAGGCGAGCTTCTCGCGCACGAGCTGGCTCACTGCGGAGCCGTCCGCGCGCCCGGCGACCTGCGGCATGACGTCCGCCATCACCCGGCCGATGTCGCGCATGCTCGTCGCGCCGACCTCGGCGATCACGTCATCGACGATCTCCTCGAGCTCGTCCTCCGAGAGCGGCTCGGGCATGAACTCCTCGAGCACCGCGAGCTCGCGCTCCTCGCCCTCGGCCTGCTCCTCCCGGCCGCCGGCGCGGAACGCCTCCGCCGCCTCGGTGCGCTTCTTCCGCTCGCGCTGCAGCACCTGCAGCTCCTCGTCGTCGTGGAGCGGCCGCTGCAGCTCCTTCTCCGCCGAGCGCAGGCTGGCGAGGATCAGCCGCAGCGTGTCCCGGCGATCCGCGTCGCGCGCCGCCATCGCGTCCTTGAGCTCTCCCTCCAGCCGCGCGATCAGGCTCATCCGGCCATCCCCCAGACCCGGCCGCCGAGCACGTGCCAGTGCAGGTGGAAGACCGTCTGCCCGGCGCCCTCGCCGACGTTGACGATCACGCGGTAGTCGTCGAGCCCGGCCGCCTTGGCCGTCTCGGCGACGAATTCGAGCATGCGCTTCGACTCCTCCGACGGGAACTCCGAGATTTCGCGGAAGCTCGACACGTGGCGCTCGGGGAGCACGAGCAAGTGCGTCTCCGCCTTCGGCGCGATGTCGCGGATCGCGACGAAGCCGTCGCCCTCGTGGACGTGCTCGCCCTCGCGCACGAGCTGGCAGAACAGGCAGTCCTCAGGCAGCGCGGATCCCCTCCTCGGTGACCTCGCCGCCGCGGACGCGCACCAGCTCGCCGACGGGCGCGTCCACTAGCCACGGCGAGTAGTCGTCGCCGTAGCCGCGCCCCGGGCGGTCGACGAGCACGAGGTCCTCGCGGCCGAGCTTCTGGCGCCAGCGCGCGAGGCTGGCCACGCGCGACGCCTCCCGCAGTCGAGCGCTCCGCTCGCGCTTCGTCTCGAGCGGCACCGCGTCGGCCGCAGCGGTCTTCGTGCCCGGGCGGGGCGAGTACGGGAAGACGTGGACGGCGCTGATGCCGGCGGCGCGCACCACGGCCAGCGTGCGCCGGAACGCGCTCTCGTCCTCGGCCGGAAACCCGACGATCACGTCGGTGGTGAGGTTGAAGCCGCGCAGCAGCTCGAGGCGCCGGAGGTAGGTCGCTGAGTCGTACCGTCGGCCCATCGCCCGCAGCACGCCGTCGTCGCCGGACTGCAGCGGCACGTGCAGGTGCCGTGCGACCGCAGGCGTCTCGTGCAGGGCGGCCGCGAGCTCCTCGTTCACGTGGTTGATCTCGATCGACGAGAGCCGCAGCCGCGCGAGCCCCGGCGTCGCGCCGGCCTCGCGCACCAGCCTCGGCAACGCGTACCCGGCTTCGCGGTCGCGGTAGCAGCCGAGATTGATCCCCGTCAGGACGACCTCGCGGTGCCCCTGCCGGACGCGGCGCCGCACCTCCGCGAGCACGGCCGACGCGCGCCGGCTGCGCGAGGCGCCGCGCACCTGCGGGATTACACAGAACGCGCACGAGAAGCTGCAGCCGTCCTGCACCTTGACGAAGGCGCGGACGCGGTCGAGCCGGGCCTCCGCCTGGACGCAGCCGATCGCGCCGACGTCGCGCGCGACCGCGGCGGGCGTCTCCTCGCTCCGCCGCGAGACCACGACGACGTTCTCGGGCAGGCCCGCAAGACCGTCGGCGTCGAGGTTCGCCCCGCAGCCGGTGACGTAGACACGCCGATGTGTCCGCGCGGCCCTCGAGGCGGCGTGCCGCGACTTGCGAAGCGCTTCGTGCGTGACACAGCAGCTGTTCACCACTGCAACGTCCGCGCTGTCATCGCGCTCGGAGTGACCGTCGGCGAGCAGCCGCTCCCGGATCTCCTGGGCGTCGACGTGCGAGACCTTGCAGCCGAGGAAGCGCACCGAAAAGGTCGCCACGGCGCGGGACTCTACTCCTCGCGCCGAAACAGGTCCGCGGCCCAGCCGTCGGCGGCGACGCGGCGCTCGTGGCGGAACCCGTCGGCCTCCGGCTGGTCGCGCTCGAGGTAGCCAGAGGTCACAACCGTCCGCGCCGTAAGTCCGGGCAGGATCTGCGAGACCGCGTCGGGCGAGATGTTCACGAGCGCGACGTCCGCCGCCGGCAGCGCACCGTCGAATGCGTCCGCCAGCAAGCAGTCGAGCTCGACGCCGTTCGCGACTGCGTTGCGCCGGGTCGCCTCCACCGCCGAGGTGTCGTGGTCGAGCGCCGTGACCGGCGCGTAGCCGAGCTTCGCGGCCGCGATCGCGAGGACGCCCGAGCCGCAGCCGATGTCGAGGAGGCTCCCGCGCCCGAGCTCGCCGAGCAGCCCGAGGCAGAGGCGGGTCGTCGCGTGCCCGCCCGTGCCAAAGGCGCGGCCCGGGTCGACGACCACCGCCTCGGCATCGGGCGGCGGCACCTCCCACGGCGGGCCTATCCAGAGCCCGCCGACGCGCACGGGCCGGTGGAAGTCGCGCCAGCGTTCCTTCCACCCGCCGCTGACATCCTCGGCTGTCACCCGGCCGAACGCGGCCCAGAGCCGCTCCTCGCCCGAGGCGTCCGTGTACGCGACGAGCTCGACCCCGTCGAGCCGGTCGAGCTCCTCGAAGCCCTCCGGGAAGAGCTCGAGCATCAGCGCCCGGGCCGCCTCGGCGCGCTCGAGCGGCACGGACGCTGAGACACGGCGAAGCCGACTCAGCGGAAGGCGCTCTTCAGCTTCTGGAAGAACCCCTCGTCCGCCTCGTACGTCTCGGCGCCGGCGCTGCGGTCGAACTCCTCCAGCAGGTGGCGCTGCTCCTCGGTCAAGCGCCTGGGCACCTGGACGTTGACAAGGACCCGCTGGTCGCCGCGGCCGAAGCCCTGCAGCACCGGCATGCCGCGCCCGCGCAGGACGCGCAGCGTCCCCGGCTGCGTCCCAGCTTCGAGCTCAAGCTCGGTCTCGCCGTCGAGGGTCGGCACCGTCACGGTCGTACCGAGGGCGGCGTCGGTCATGGTCAGGTCGACCGTGCAGAAGATGTCGTTGCCCTCGCGCACGAAGCGCGGGTCGGGCTTGACCCGCACCTGGACGTAGACGTCGCCGGCGCGGCCGCCGAGCGCGCCCGCGTGCCCCTCGCCCGTGATGCGGATCTGCTGGCCGTCGTGGATCCCGGCCGGCACCTCCACGTCGAGCGCCCGCTCCTCGACGGTGCGGCCCGAGCCTTCGCAGTCGAGGCACGGCTGCTCGACGACCTGGCCCGCGCCGCCGCAGGCGGGGCAGGTCTGCGCACGGACGAACTCGCCGAGCACGGTCCGCGTCACCTGCTGCAGGCGGCCGCGGCCACCGCAGGTCGCGCACGGCATCGGCTGGGTGCCCGGCTTGGCGCCACTGCCGTCACACGTCGCGCACTCGACCGTCACCGGGAACGGCACTTGGCGAGTCGTGCCGGTCGCCGCCTCGGTCAGCTCGATCTCGACCTGGGCGACAACGTCGGCGCCGCGGGCGCGGCCGCTCCGGCCACCCATGCCGAACAGGTCGTCGCCGAAGAAGGCGCCGAACAGGTCGGCCAGGCTGCCGAGGTCGAAGCTCGTCGGGGTGAAGCCGCCCCCGCGCAGGCCGTCGTGGCCGTAGCGGTCATAGACCTCGCGCGTCTCGGGCTTCGAGAGCACCTCGTAGGCCTCGACGACCTCCCGGAAGCGCTCCTCCGCGTCCGGCTCGTTCGAGACGTCCGGGTGCAGCGTGCGCGCGAGGCCGCGGAACGCCTTCTTGATCTCCGCCTCGTCCGCCGTCCGGGAGACGCCGAGAAGCTCGTAGTAGTCGCGCCGGCTCGTCGCCATCCTTGGGCTGAGCGTACCCGCGTCAGTTGTCGTCGTAGAGCTCTGCGACAAAGCGCGAGAGCTCGGCCGCCGCGGCCCGCACGGAGCGGATCGCCTTGTCGTAGTCCATCCGCACGGGGCCGAGGAGCGTCACCGCTCCCAGCGTGCGGTTGGTCAGGCCGTACGACGCACCGACGAGCGAGAGGTCGCGCAGCGCGGGATGCTCGAGCTCGGGGCCGACACGGACGAACGGCCGCCTCGGCTCAAGCGCCTGGCTCAGCACCTCGAGCAGCGCGGCGCGCTTCTCGAGCACCTCGAGCAGCTGGTGATAGCTGGCGAGCTCCTCGCCGCGCAGGTCCTCGAGTAGGCCGGCGGTGCCTCCGACGTAGAGGCTCTGCTCCTCGGCCGCGAGCGCCTCCTCGAACAGCGGCCGCAGCGACGCGACGAACGCGCCTTCGCGGCGACCGAGCTCCGGCTCGTCGAGGCGGCGGCGGAGCAGGTTGCTGCCGAGCTCGAGCCCGGCGACGCGGTCGTTGAGGTACTGCGTCGCCCAGTTGACGACGCCGGGATCGACCGGGTCGGCGAAGCGGAAGACGCGCTTCGTGACGCTGCCGGTGGAGGTGATCACGACGACCATCACGACGTGCGGCTGGAGCAGCAGCACCTCAACGTGCCTGACCGTGGCGGTGCCGAGCGGCGGTGCGGAGATGAGCGCCAGCAGGCGTGTCAGCTCCGAGAGCATCTCGGTCGTCTTCTGCAGCGCTGCGTCGACCTCGTTCCGCGCCGCGGTCAGGTCGAGCGAGAAGCCTCCGGGCTGCGGGTCGAGCCGCTCCAGCAGGCGGTCGGCGTAGTAGCGGTAGCCCTGCTCGGTCGGCACGCGTCCGGCCGAGGTGTGCGGATGCGTCAGCAGGCCGAGGCGCTCCAGCTCGGAGAGCTCGCTGCGGACGGTCGAGGGCGAGACGTCGAGCCTGATGCGCGCGACGAGCGTCCGCGAGCCGACGGGTTGCCGGCTGGCGACGTACTCCTCGACGACGCCGCGAAGAATCGTCCGCTGGCGCTGAGTCAGATCCGGTTGGACGACGTTCCCTCTCACTTGCAGGGATTTTACGCGAGCAGCTCCGCCGTCACGCCACCGCCGAGGAAGCGGCCGCGCTCTGTCAGCGCAAGCTCTCGGCCGCTCGCCGAGCGCGCCACTAGACCCAGGCGCTCGAGCCGCTCGAGGGCGTCCGCGTCGACCGCCTCGTCGAGCTCGGCAAGCGAGAGCGGCTCGTCCAGGCGCAGACCGAGCAGCACGCGCTCCTCGCGCTGGACGGGCGCGGGCAGCAACTCGACCTCGCGCTCCGGCCGCTCCCCGTTCCGCAGCGCCGCCAGGTAGCGCCCGAGACGAGGCGTCGTGCGCCAGCGGCGGCCCTCGATCGTCGAGACCGCGCCGATCCCGAGGCCGAGGTAGTCGCGGCCGCGCCAGTAGGCGAGGTTGTGCCGCGAGCGCAGGTCGCGAGCCTCCTCGCGGCAGAAGTTCGCCGTCTCGTACCAGCGGTAGCCGGCGGCTCTCAGTCGCGCGACGACCCGCTCGAAGTACGAGTCCATCTGCTCGGCCTGCCGCGCGAGCTCGTCGCCCTGCGCGTGCGTGAAGCGGGTGCCCGGCTTCGCCTCGAGCTCGTAGCAGGAAAGGTGCTCCGGCTCGAGCGCGAGCGCCTCCGCGACGTCGGCCTCCAGGTCGGCGGTGCTCTGGCCCGGGATGCCGTAGATTAGGTCGAGCGAGAGGTTGTCGAAACCGGCCCCCCGCAGGATTGCGAACGCTCGCCGCACGTCCTCGGGGCGAGCGCGCCGCTCCAGGACCTCGAGCAACCGCGGCTGGAACGACTGCGCGCCGAGCGAGACCCGCGTGACCCCGGAACGCCGCAGCAACGCGGCGAGGTCGGCCGTCACCGTCTCGGGGTTCGCCTCGACCGTCACCTCCTCAGCCTCCGGCAGAGCGCGGAGGAGCCGCTCGAGCGAGACCCGCTCGGTCAGCGTCGGGGTGCCACCGCCGAGGAAGACGCTCTCGAGCCGCGGCGCCAGCGCATTGCGCTCCAGCTCGAGCTCCGCGAGCAGCGCATCCACGTACGCGGCGTGCTGGCCGGAGCGGCCGACTACGGTGACGAAGTCGCAGTAGCCGCAGCGGGAGGCGCAGAACGGCAGGTGCACGTACAGGTGACGAGCGCCGCTCACTTCTTGCCCCCGTCCAGGTTGAGCACCGCGAGGAACGCTTCCTGCGGCACCTCGACCTGCCCGACCTGCTTCATCCGCTTCTTGCCCTTCTTCTGCTGCTCGAGCAGCTTCCGCTTCCGCGTGATGTCGCCGCCGTAGCACTTGGCGAGCACGTCCTTGCGCTTCGCCTTGATCGTCTCGCGTGCGATGACGCGGGAGCCGATCGCGGCCTGGACCGGCACGTCGAAGAACTGCCGCGGGATCTCCTCGCGCAGTCGGTCGACGAGTGCGCGCCCGCGCGCGTACGCGCCGTCGCGGTGGACGATCAGCGACAGCGCGTCCACCGGCTCGCCCGCGATCAGCACGTCGACGCGCTCGAGCTTGCCCTCGCGGAACCCGATCACGTCGTAATCGAAGCTCGCGTACCCGCGCGTTCGGGACTTCAGCTGGTCGTAGTAGTCGAGCACGATCTCGGCCAGCGGCAGCTCGTAGACCAGCAGCACTCGCTCCTCGGAGAGGTACTCCATGTGGTCGAAGCGCCCGCGCCGCTCGGTGTTCAGCTCCATCACCGGGCCGACGAAGTCCTTCGGGACGATGATCGACGCGCGGATGTACGGCTCGTCGACCTGCTCGATCTCACGCGGCATCTCGGCCGGGTTGTGCACCTCGACCTCCTCGCCCGCCTTCGTCAGCACGCGGTAGGCGACGTTCGGCGCGGTCACGATCAGGTCGAGGTCGAACTCGCGCTCGAGCCGCTCGCGGACGATCTCCATGTGCAGCAGGCCGAGGAAGCCGCAGCGGAAGCCGAAGCCGAGCGCCTGGGAAGTCTCCGGCTCGTAGAAGAGCGCGGCGTCGTTCAGCTTCAGCCTCTCGAGCGCGTCGCGCAGGTCGGGGTAGTCGTCCGAGTCGGTCGGGAACAGCCCCGCGAAGACCATCGGCTTGACGTCTTTGTAGCCCGGCAGCGGTTCCGACGCAGGCGCCCGCTCCGAGGTGAGCGTGTCGCCCACGCGCAGCCGGCTGACGTCCTTCAGGCCGGAGATCACGTAGCCGACCTCGCCCGCGTCGAGCGACGCGGCGGCGCGCATCGTCGGCGAGAAGAAGCCGACCTCCTCGGCCTCGAACCGGGTTCCCTGCGCCATCGCGCGCACGGGCTCGCGCGCGCGGAACGAGCCGTCGACGACCCGGACGAAGGCGACCACGCCGCGGTACTGGTCGTAGGACGAGTCGAAGATCAGCGCTCGCGGGGCGGCATCCGGGTCGCCGCTCGGGGCCGGGATCCGCTCGACGATCGCGTCCAGCACTGCTGCCACGCCTTCGCCGGTCTTCGCCGAAATCGGCAGCACGTGCTCCGGCTCATCACCTACGAGCTCGGCGATCTCGGCTGCGGCGCGCTCGGGATCGGCCTGAGGCAGGTCGATCTTGTTCACGACCGGGACGATCTCGAGGTCGTTCTCGATCGCGAGGTAAGCGTTGGCGACGGTCTGCGCCTCGACGCCCTGCGCCGCGTCGACGACGAGCAGCGCGCCCTCGCAGGCCTGCAGAGACCGCGAGACCTCGTAGGTGAAGTCGACGTGCCCCGGGGTGTCGATCAGGTTTAGCTCGTGGCCCTTCCAGGTCACGCGCACGGCCTGGGCCTTGATCGTGATTCCACGCTCGCGCTCGAGCTCCATCGAATCGAGCACCTGCGCGCGCATCTCACGGCCGGTGACGGTCTCGGTCAGCTCGAGGATGCGGTCGGCCAGCGTCGACTTGCCGTGGTCGATGTGCGCGATGATCGAGAAGTTGCGGATGCGGTCGAGCTCCATGGGCTACTGAGCGTAGCGGCGCTCGAGGCGCATCAAGCGGTGCGGGAGCCCGTCCTCGTCGACGTCGCGGACGTGCCGGAAGCCCGCTTTCTCGAACGCGCGCCAGGAGCGGCGATTCGCATCTTCAACCGTGGCGACGACGGCGGTGGTCTCCGGCAGCCCGAAGACGACCTCGCTGACGAACCGGTCGAGGATCTTGGACCCGAGGCCGCGACCGGTCAGGTCCTCCTCGCCGACGAACAGGTCGACACCTGCGACTCCCTCACCGACCTCCACGATCTCGTCCCACTCGGGGTAGTCGCTGACGAGGTAGGTCTGGATGAACCCGACCGGTCGGCCGTCGAGGAAGATCAGGTAGTTCTCGGTCGGGTCGCCGCCACCGGCGATTTCCTGCTCGTATTCGGCGATCGACTCGTCGATGTCGTCGCGCCACCAGCGGCGCACGTGCTCGCGGCCGAGCCAATCCCGCATCAGCGGCATGTGCTCGCGCCGGAGCGGCTCGAAGGCGATCACGCCGCGCGGCGGCGCAGCGAGAGCAAGGCCCGCAGCTCGTGCACGTTCAGGGTGCGGCACGCGAGCGCGTAGGCGACGACCGCGCCGGCGATCGCGAGGCCGAGGGAGACGATCTGCGCGCCGAGCGAGCGGCCGAGCTCGGTGTCGAGCCCGCGCCAGACCGCGTACGAGACGACCGCGACGACGGCCGATGCGACGACGATTTTCACGAAGGCGCGCGCCGTCTCGCCGAACTCGATCCGGCCGAGCCTGCGGCGCAGCAGCTCGAGCAGCGCGAAGGTACCTGCAATGTTCACGAACGTCGTCGAGAGCGGGATACCCCAGACGCCTAGCCGGTAGAAGGCGGCGTCGAGCACGGCATTGAGGCCGAGGTTGCCGAGCGCGACCACCGTCGGGATCCAGGGCGACTGGAGGCTGAAGAAGGCGCGGTTCAGCATCAGCATCGTCCCGTTGAACGTGAGCCCGGCGGCGAAGGCCGCGAGCGCACCCGCGACGACGGTCGTCTGGTGCGGGCCGAACGCGCCGCGCTGGTAGAGCAGCCGCACGATCGGCTCGGCCAGCACCGCGGAGAGGACGCTCGCGGGCACGAGCAGGAACGCGATCTGGCGCAGGCCCAGGCCGACCGTGTGGCGGAAGCCGTCGTAGTCGCCGCGCGTGGCCAGACGAGAGAGCGACGGGAAGAGCACGGTCGCGACGGCGACCGAGAACATCCCCTGCGGGAGCATGTAGACGCGGAAGGCCTTGTCGATCGCCGTCGGCGCCAGCTCCGGGTTGATCAGCCGCGAGGCGAAGATCGAGTCGACGACGACGTTGAAGTTGATCAAGCCGAGGCCGATCGTCACGGGCACCATCAGCACGAACACGCGCCGCACCGCCGGGTCGCGCCAGTCGATCGCCATGTGCAAGCGCCCGTCGAGCCCGCGCAGCCACGGCACGGGCAGCAGGACCTGGATGATCGTCCCGATCACGATCGAGATGGCGTAGACGTAGAGCTTCGCGTCCATCGTCTGCGCGCGCGGGACGCCGAGGACGAGGCCCGCGATGATCGCGAGGTTCCAGAAGACCGGCGTCAGCGCGGGCACGGTGAAGTGCTCGTAGCTGTTGAGGATGCCGACGATCACGCCCGAGACGCCGAGCAGCGCGACGATCGGGAAGAGGACGCGGGAGAGCCCGATTGCCAGCTGCTTGTCGCCACCCGGGTCGCCGAACGGCGCGATCACCCACGGTGCGAGGACGATGAGGATCGCGACGAGACCGCCGAGGCCGAGCAGCATCAGCCAGAAGAGACTCGAAGCGACGCGCCAGGCGCGCTTGCGCTCGCCCTTCTCGAGCAGCTCGCTGAAGACCGGAACGAAGGCGGACGAGAGGGCGGCGTCGGCGACGAGCGCGCGGATCAGGTTCGGTACCTGGAAGGCGACCGTGAACGCGTTGATCTTCCCCTGCGCGCCGAAGTAGTAGGCGGCGACGACCTCACGGACGAGGCCGAGGATGCGGGAGAGCCCCGTGGCGAGCGCGAAGATCGCCGTCGACCACGCGAGCCTCCGGCCGCGGGCCGCGGTTGCCTCGTCCACGGGGCGAGTATAGGAACGCGCTCCGCCGGTGCCGCGTGCCCGTCACGGAGGTGTGCCGAATGCGTGACAGCTGGAAGCACGTGGCTGCTGCTACCATCGCCGGGCCCGCGACGCGGGCATTTTCACGTCATGCCGAACATCAAGCAGCAGAAGAAGCGCGTCCGCATTGCCGCCCAGGCGCGGCTCGAGAACCTGCGCTACGCCTCGACCGTGAAGACGCTCACCCGTCGGCTGCGCACCGCCGTCGAGGACGGCGACAAGGACCGGATCGCCGAGGAGCACCGGGAGCTTGTCCGTTGGATCGACAAGGCGGCCGCGCGCGGTGCGCTGCACCGGAATGCCGCGGCCCGCAAGAAGTCGCAGGCCGACCGGCTCGTCTCGGGCTCCTAGACCGCAGCCGCCTTCGCAGATTCGGGGCGCCGCGTGATCTCGATCAGCGCGCGCGCGAACTCGAGCTCCCCCGGTAGCTTGCTGCCGCCCTTGAGCGCGTGGTCGAGTCGCGCGAGGCGCACGACCGCGTCGCCGAGCTCGTCCGCGCTGAAGTTCCCCGCCTGCTCGTAGAGCTTCTGGACGTAGAAGCGGTTCCGCTTGAGCCGGTCCGCGGCGGCACCCGGGGGAACGCCCTGCGCGTCGAGCACCTGGCACTCGCGAACGCGGGCCACATGGTTGGTGAGAAGGCCGGAGGTGCGCAGCAGGACGTCGCGCGCGGCGTCGCCCGAGCGCTCGACGAGCCGCTCGCTCGCGGCCAGGACGCCCCGGACGTCGCGCCGGCCCCACGAATCGGTCAGGTCGAACGGCGGCACCTCGGCGCGCGCCGGCACGAGCTCAGCGACCTCGCGCTCGCCGATCCGCTCACCTGCCGACCACGTCGACAGCTTGTCGACCTCCGTCGCGAGCTCCTGCACGTCCTCGCCGACGAGCTCGACCAGTGCGCGGGCGGCGTCGTGGTCGATCTCGATCCCCCGCTCGTGGAACTGCTGCTCCACCCACTTCGGCAGGTCCGCCTTGTTTCCGCGGCCGCGGGTCGGCAGGTCGTAGACCAGCACCTTCCCGGCCTTGGCGACCGCCTTGGCCAGCGCCGAGTCCCGTTTGACGTCCGCACCGACGAGCGCGAGGACCGTCGTGGGTGCCGGACGTTTCAGGTACTCGTCGACCGCCTTGACGTCGGCCGCCTTCCAGCTTCCGACGTCCTCGACGACGACGAGCCGCCGCTCGACCGTGAACAGGCCGAGTGCGTTGCAGGCCGCCGCGGCGTCCTCGCCGCTCGCCTCGCCGGCGCTCAGGTGCTCGGTCGCCTCCTGACCGACGCGATCGCGCAGCCGGCGGAGGGCGCGCGTCACCTTGGGGCGGTCTGTGCCCGTGATCAGGTACGCGGTAAGGAGCTCAGCCACCGGCGCCAAGCATAGGCGCCGGCCGTGGCCGTCACGGCGAGGACGGCGACAAGGCCGCGTGTGGAGCTGACCTGGGCGCCTGGGAGGCCCCCGACTACCCGCGCGCAGGTGGCGAGGTACGCAGCGCACCAGCCGTTCAACCACGCGATCGCCGTGGCCGCCGGCGGCGAAACGGGTGCGACCAGCGCTGAGGCGAACGCGAGGCCGAGCAGCGCCGGCATCGCCGGCGCGGCGAGTGCGTTCGCGGGAACGGTCAACAACGGGAGCGAGTGGAACTGGAGCCACAGGATCGGCGCGGTCGCGAGCCCGCAGGCGGTCGAGACCGCGACGACGCCGGCGAGTGCGCCCGGCAACGGATATCCCTCGAGGAATCGCAGGAGCCGCGGGACGGCGACGAAGATCGCCACCACGGCGGCGAACGAGAGCTGGAAGCCCGGGTCGAGCAACGTGTAGGGGTTCCACGCGAGCAGGACGAGCGCGCCGAGCAGGCAGAAGTGCCAACGATCCGCCGGCCGTGCGGCGAGCCAGGCGAGCGAGACGAGGGCTCCGGAGATTCCGGCGCGCACGACCGAGGGCTGCGCCCCGACGGCGAGCACGTAGCCGGCGATCGCCGCGAGCGCACCGATCTGGCCGAGCCACCGGGGCAGTCCGAGCAGCCAAGCCACCGCGAGCGTGCCGCCGGCCACGAGCACGACGTTCTGTCCGGAGACCGCGAGCAGGTGGTACAGCCCCGACCCCCGGAACCGCTGCCGCAGCGTGTCCGAGAGCGACTGCTCGTCGCCCAGGACGACGCCTTCGACGATCCCGCGGCGCTCGCCGCGAAGACCCGGCGCGATCGAACCCGCGAGGGCACGTCGCAGCCGATCCGCGACTCCGCCGAGCCCGCCGCGCCGCCCGACGAGCCGGTAGCGGTCGGCCCGCAGCACGACGTGGATCCCATGGCGCCGAAGGAAGCTTCGCTCGTCGAAGCCGTTCTTCGGCCCCCGCGGACTCCGGACCGTCGTGACCGCTTCGAGGATCCCGCCCTGCGGCGGCGAGCGGCCGAGCGGGAGCTCGAGGAGGACGGGTTCGTGCATCCTGAGGCGGCCGAACCGCCTTACCTGGGCCGGGATGCGCAGCTCGAAGCGCGATTGGCGCGGCTCACCGGTGACCGTCAGAACTGTTCGCTCCGACGTGTCGACGTAGGACGTGAGTGGGCTGCGGTCGAGTCGGTCGAGTCGGACGCTGCCCCACCACCAACCGAGCACGGCGAGCCCCGCGACGATGGCCAGCAGGCGACTAGCGGGGTCGAGCCCGGTCGAGGTGGTCGCGACCGCGACGACGAGCAGGAGTGCGAGGAGAGCAGGCGCCCGGGCGACGTTCGCGGCCGCGAGCCCGATGCAGAGCGCCGCCGCGTAGAGATGGGGCGATCCTCGCGTACGGCTCACGGAACTACGAGGTCACGGAGCTGATCCAGCCGCTTGGGCCCGATGCCGGGAACGGCGTCCAGCTCGTCGACCGAATGGAAGGCTCCGTGCGCCTGTCGGTAGTCGAGGATCTTCTGAGCGGTCACCGGCCCGACGCCCGGCAGGGAGTCGAGCTGCTCGAGCGTTGCCGTGCTCAGCTGGACCGGCGCAGACGGTGAGCCGGGCGCTGAGGCTGAGCCCGCGGGAGCGGACACGCCTCTCCTGGGGATCACGACCTGCTCGCCGTCTGCGAGCGGCGCGGCGAGATTGACCTGCGCGAGGTCCGCCTTGGCGGAACTGCCGCCCGCGCGGGCGACGGCGTCGGCGATGCGTGCATGCTGCGGGAGCCGGTAGAGACCCGGCCGCCGCACGGCACCCACCACGTCCACCACCACCCGCGAGGACGACGGGCCGGACCCGCTCACTACTCCGGCCGGCGGCGTGGGGAGGGGCGCCGCGGGAGTCGTCGTGGCCGCGCCAAGGGCGTAGCGCCCGAGAAGCAGCACGAGGGCGAGCGAGGCGGCGACAGCCAGGAGGAGCCGCCGCCGCTGGAGGAGGAACTCCGGCATGTCCCGAGCCTGCCCGACACGCCGTCACGCGTGTGTGACGCCTTCGTGCCGAAAGTGGAACGAGATCGGCGCGGAGTCGGCACGGTCTCGTGACTCTTCTGCGCGGGCTCGCCGGGTACCGTCCCAAACCCCCACCCACCCGGGGCGCGCGTGAACATGAACACGCGCGGCGCGAACGGCGAAGCGCGAAGCGGGCCGCGCGGGCGCTAGACGACGATGTTCACGAGCTTGCCGGGGACGACGACCGTCTGCCGGATCTCCTTGCCGTCCAGGAACTGCTGCACCCGCGGCGACGCCTTGGCCCGGGCGACCAGCTCCTCCTCGGACTCATCCACCGACGCCTCCACCCGGTCGCGCACGCGACCATTCACCTGCAGCACGAGCTCGAACGTATTGCGCCGCAGCTGGCTCTCGTCCGCGACGGGCCACGGCTGCTCCCACAAGCGCTCGTGACCGAGCGCCGACCACAGCTCCTCGGCAACGTGCGGCGCGTAGGGCTGGATCAACGAGACCGCCGTCTCCGCGGCGAAGCGCCCGCCGGGCGCAGACGGATCACGGCCCAGCTCGTTCACCAGCTCCATCACCGCCGCGATCGGCGTGTTGAACACGAAGCGCCGGCCGATGTCGTCGGTCACCTTCGCGATCGTTTCGTGCGTCTTGCGCACCAGCGGCCCGGCGTTGCCGTCCTCACCCGCGGCACCGGGCTCAGCCGCCTCGTGCACGATGCGCCACAGCCGCCGCAGGAAGCGGCCGATGCCCTCGATGCCCTCCTCCGTCCAGTCCATGTCCTGGTCGGCGGGGCCGACGAACAGGATGTAGAGCCGGACGGCGTCCGCGCCATACATGTCTGCCAGCTGGTCGGGCGCGGTCACGTTCCCGCGAGACTTCGACATCTTCGTGCCGCCCTGGCGTACCCAGCCCTGGTGGAACAGCCGCTGGAACGGCTCGGGGAAGTCGAGCATCTCCAGCTCCCGCAGCACCTTCACGAAGAAGCGCGAGTAGAGCAGGTGCCCCGTAGCGTGGTCGATCCCGCCGATGTACTGGTCGACCGGCCCCCAGAAGTCCACCAGCCGCCGCGAGAACGGCTCGTGGTCGTTATGGGCGTCCGTGTAGCGCAGGAAGTACCAGGCGGAGTCGACGAACGTGTCCATCGTGTCGGCCTCGCGCCGGCCCTCGCCGCCGCACGTCGGGCACGGCACGCGCAGCCACTCCTCGTTGGAGGCCAGCGGCGGCTTGCCCTTCGGCCGGTAGTCGTCGACGTCCGGGAGCAGCACGGGCAGCTCGTCGTCCGGCACGGGCACGATCCCGCAGCTCGGGCAGTACACGATCGGGATCGGGCAGCCCCAGTAACGCTGGCGGGAAAACCCCCAGTCGCGCAGCCGGAAGCTGACCGCCGGGCGGGCCCGGGCGCGCTCGCCCAGCCAGTCGACGATCGCGCGCTTCGCCTCCTCGGCGGGCACGCCGCTGAACTGCGCCGAGTTGACGAGCTCGCCCGCCTCCTCGTCCACGACCTCCACGATCGGCAGCTCGAAGCGCTCCGCGAAATCGCCGTCGCGCTCGTCGTGGCCGGGCACGGCCATGATCGCGCCGGTGCCGTACTCCATCAGGACGTAGTCGGCGACCCAGATCGGGATCCGCGCCTCGGTGGCCGGATTGGTCGCGAAAAAGCCGGTGAAGACGCCGGTCTTCTCCTCCGCCGCGGCACGCTGCTCGCCGCGCTTGGCCAGCGCGTGCGCGACGTACGTGCGCAGCTCCTCGCCGTTCGGCGACCGCTCGATCATCTCGTCGACCAGCGGGTGCTCCGGCGCGAGCACGAAGAACGTCGCGCCGAAGACGGTGTCCGCGCGCGTGGTGAAGACCGGGACGTCGATGTCGAGCTCGTCGATCCGGAAGAGCAGCTCGGCGCCTTCGGAGCGGCCGATCCAGTTCCGCTGGATCGTCTTCGTCCGCTCAGGCCAGTCGATCAGCGCGTGGTCGCGCAGCAGTGCGTCGGCGTAGGCCGTGATCTTGAAGAACCACTGCTCCATCTTCCGCGCCTCGACGACCGTTCCGCAGCGCTCGCACTTGCCGTCGATGACCTGCTCGTTCGCGAGCACGGTCTGGTCGTGCGGGCACCAGTTGACGAACGCGGCCTTGCGGTAGGCGAGGTCGCGCTCGAGGAAGCGCAGGAAGAGCCACTGGGTCCACCGGTAGTACTCCGGGTCGTGCGCTGCGATCACGCGGTCCCAGTCGATCGCCCACCCCAGCCGGTGCATCTGGCGCTCGATGTTCTCGATGTTCCGCTCGGTGATCTCCCGCGGGTGGCCGCCCTCGCGAATGGCGGCGTTCTCGGCCGGCAGGCCGAACGAGTCCCAGCCCATCGGGCGCAGGACGTGCTTCCCGTGGCGGCGGTGGTAGTGCGTCAGGACGTCGCCGAGCGTGTAGTTGAGGACGTGCCCCATGTGCAGGTCCCCGGAGGGGTACGGGAGCATCTCGAGCATGTAGAACTTCCCGTCCGGCTCCTCGCCGGGCGGCGGATCGTCAACGTAGAAGGCCCGCTCGTCCTCCCAGACTCGCTGCCACTTCGCCTCGATCGCCTTCGGGTCGTACGTCTCCAAATCCGCCTCCAGAAACGAAAAAGCCTCTCATACGAGAGGCCGTGGGGAACTCGACGCGGCCTTCGCCGCGGCTGTTCCCTGCGCTACTCGAGCAGCTGCTTCATCCGCTCGAACTCTAGCATCGCGCCGCGATGAAGGTCATCGACGAGCTCGACGTCGGCTTCGGCTGGCTCTCGCCGGAGCGGCCCAAGCTGCAGATGGCTTCGCACGCGCTCCTGGCCGACAGCGGCGTCTGGCTGGTCGACCCGACCGATGTCGCCGGGGCTGAGGAGCGTGTTCGAGCGCTCGGCGAGCCGGCCGGCGTGCTGCAGCTGCTCGACCGGCACAACCGTGCGTGCGCCGACTTCGCGCGGCGGCTGGGCGTGCCCCACCACCGTGTGCCGTTCGAGCGGGTCGGACCGTTCGAGCCGATCCCGGTCCTGCGACGCCGGGTGTGGCAGGAGGTCGCGCTCTGGTGGCCGGAACCCCGCGTGCTCGTCTGTGCCGACGCGCTCGGCACGGTGCCGCACTACTTCGCGCTCGGAGGCGAGCGGCTCGGCGTGCACCCGCTGCTTCGCCTGACGCCGCCGCGGCAGCTCGCGCAGGTCGAGCCGCGACACGTGCTCTGCGGCCACGGCGCCGGCGTGCACGAGGACGCGGCGAAGGCGGTGCGCGAGGCGCTCGACAACTCGAGGCGCCGCGCACCGAGCGTGCTCGCGGAATGGTGGCGCGCCCGCTGACTACGATCGCGCCGGTGCTCTCGCTCTTCCCGAAGACCGCAACCGTGCACGACGGCGAGCTCGAAGTCGGAGGCGTCCGTGCGTCCGAGCTCGCCGACGAGCTCGGCACCCCGCTCGTCGTCTACGACGAGGAGACGCTGCTCGCCAGCGCGCGCGCGTACAAGGAGGCCGCGCCGGACGCGCTCCTGCTCTACAGCCTGAAGGCGTTCCCGAACGTGGCGATCCTGCGCCTGCTCGCCGCCGAGGGCTACGGCGCCGACGTCTCGACGCTCGGCGAGCTGGCGTTCGCCCGCCACGCGGAGATTCCCGGCGACAAGACCGTCGTGCACGGCAACAACAAGAGCGACGAGGAGCTCCGCGCAGCCGCCGAGGCCGGGGTGCGCTTCGTGGTGCTCGACGCGCTGGACGAGGTCGAGCTCGCGGCGGCGGCGGGCGTGCGGAGGGTGCTCGTGCGGATCACGCCCGGCATCGACGCCGACACGCACCAGAAGATCCGTACCGCGCACGAGGGCTCGAAGTTTGGGCTGCCGCCGGCTCAGGCACGCAAAGCGATCGAGCGCGCAGGCGCCGCGGGGCTCGAGGTCGCGGGCGTCCACCTGCACATCGGCTCGCAGCTGCTCGACCCGCAGGCGGGACTGGAGACCGTCGACTGGCTGAAGGACTTCGCCGCCAGTGGCTGGGTGCCGAAGGTCGTCGACCTCGGCGGCGGGCTCGGGATCCGCTACGTCGAGGACGAGCGGCCGCCCGCGATCCGCGAGTTCGTCGCGACGCTCCTCGCGCGTCTCAACGACGGCTGGCCCGGCGAGCCGCCGCAGGTCGTGCTCGAGCCGGGTCGCTCGATCGTCGGGCCGGCCGGTCTGACGCTGTACCGCGTCGGCGTCGTGAAGCAGGCGAGCCGCGACCTGACATACGTCGCGGTCGACGGCGGCATGTCGGACAACCCGCGCCCGCAGCTCTATGGGGCCCGCTACGAGGCACTGCTCGCCAACCGCGCCGACGAGGAGCCCACCGGCCGCTACCACGTCGCCGGCAAGCACTGCGAGTCGGGCGACGTCCTGATCGAGGGCGCACGCCTGCCGGAGCCGCGCCGCGGCGACCTGCTCGCGGTGCCGTCGACGGGCGCCTACACCCTCTCGATGGGCTCGAACTACAACGCCGTGCCAAGGCCCGCGGCGGTGCTCGTGCGCGACGGCGAGGCACGCGTGATCCGACGCCGCGAGACGCTCCACGACCTGCTCCGGCTGGACGAGACCACCAGCTAGGCTCAGCCGATGCTGCGCCGTCTGGACACCGTCCCGGGAGTCGTACTCGTCAGCGTCGCGGCCGCGATGTGGGGCCTCGACGGCCTGATCCGCAAGCCGCTCGCAGAGACGACGTCGCCGTACACGATTGTCTTCGGCGAGCACGTCGTGCTCGTGCTGCTGACGCTGCCGCTGCTGATCCCGGCCATGCGCGCGCTGTGGGCGGCCGGGCCGAGGTACGTGGCCGCAGGGATCGCAGTCGGTGCCGGCGCTTCGGCGATCGCGACGATCCTGTTCACGAAGGCGCTCTTCCACGGCGACTTCATCACCGTCGTCGTGCTGCAGCAGGTGCAGCCGCTGATCGTCGTGATCGGCGCGTGGTTCATCCTCGGCGAGCACCCTCGGCCGGGCTTCGTCTGGTTCCTGCTCGCCGCCCTCGCCGGGATCTGGCTGATCTCGCTCCCGCACCCGCTCGACCCGCACGTCCAGGGGCTCGTGCCGGTGGTCGAGACGCTCACGGCGGCGACGCTCTGGGGGCTCGGCACCGTGCTCGGCCGCTTCCTCGGGCGGCGGCTCCGCTTCGAGCACGTCTCGACCGTCCGCTTCGCCTTCGGGCTGATCGCCGCGGCGTGTGCGCTGCCGGTCGTCGGCGCGTCGGCCTTCTCGAGCCTGCACGACAGCTTCTGGATCGCCGTGCTCGCGATCGTGACCGGCTTCCTCGCGCTCAACCTCTACTACTTCGGCCTGCACAGAACGCCTGCGCCGATTGCCGCGCTGGGCGAGCTGGCCTTCCCGGTGACCGCGACGCTCGTCGGGATCTACGTCTTCGACAGCTCGCTGCGCTGGACGCAGTGGGTCGGGGTCGCGCTCACGGTGACCGTGATCTTTCTGCTGCCGGTGCGCCGCCGCCAGCTCGTGCGCGTCCCGCCGCCCGAGCCCGCGCTCGCCTCGAGCTAGGTACGCAGGCCCGAGAGTCGTCCTGGGGCGGCGATGCCCCCGGGCCTTCAACGGTCGGGTCGCAGGCGCTCGACCTCCCGATCGATCTCGGTCTCGGATGGCGAGCGGTGGATGTACGGCCCTCCGTACGTCCGGTACGCGTCGATCAGAAGCACCAGCAGCATGACGCCCACGAAGTAGAAGAACCACGTACTCCACACTCCAGGCCGGTCGGCGGGTGCGTCGGCGAACGAGCTGGGCCACCTGTGCGACGTGTGCGCCGTGTAGTACTCGGTCAGCACCCAGGACAGGCCGACGAGCGGCGTCACGATGCCGATCACGGTGGCGTGGATATTGAACCGGCGCTTCCGGCGAATCTGCTCCACTGCCTCGGCCCGCAACGGATCGGCCTTGCGGGTTTCCGGCGGGCCGGCGTTGCCTTCTACCTGACGCGGAAGAGCCCGCCGAAGGCGACCCAGTGCCCGTTGTGGTAGCGCTGGAGCTTGGCCTGGTCGAGCGGGAAGTGGTCGGTCGCGCTCGTCTTGACCGAGATGCCGGGCAGCAGGAACGGGTCGTTCGTGATGTTCAGCGAGTCAGCCGCCTTCATGATCCCGGCGCGCGTCGGGTTCTTGCCGGCCTTCTGCAGCGCCGCCACGAACGTGTGGGCGACCGACATGCCGTAGACCGCGTAGACGTCGTTCGGGTTGCCGCCCTTGTACTTCTTCATGATCGAGCGGTAGAGCTTCATCCCGGAGTTGTTGCGCCAGGCCGGGTCGGTCGGGTCCTTCAGGAAGACGATCGAGATCGTCCCCTCGGTCTGCGTCTTGCTCGTCGCCGCGCTCGAGAGGCCCATGATGTTCGCGGCGCTCGAGACGGCGTTCATGTAGACGAGCGGCTTCCACGAGAGCTTGCGCGCGTAGACGTACGCCTGGATCGCGAACTTCGGCGTCGCGAACACCATCAGCGTGTTCACCTTGGCCGCCTTCAGCTTCGCGATCTGCGACTGGACGTCCGGGTCGTCGACGTTGTAGCTCTGCTTCGACTTGACCAGGCCGGCCTTGGCGCCGAGCCCGCGCTGCAGGCCGACGAGCAGATCCTTGCCGTAGTCGTCGTTCTGGTAGAGCACGCCGATCCGCGCCTTCGGGGCGTGCTTGACGACGTAGCGGCCGTAGATGGTTCCCTCGGCGCGGTAGTTCGGCTGGTAGCCGATCGTGTACGGGTACTTCTTGAAGTCGTTGCCGAACGTGGTCGCGCCGCTGGCCACGAACAGCTGCGGGACCTTGAGCGCGTTCAGGTAGGCGCGCGTGGCCAGGTTCTGATCGGTGCCGAGGCTGTTGAAGATCGCGAAGACCTTGTCCTGCTGGACGAGCTCGCGGGTGGCGTCGGCCGTCTTGGACGGGTCGTAGGCGTCGTCCTTGTAGATGTAGTTGATCTTCCGCTTGTTCACGCCGCCCTTCGCGTTCACGTAGCGGAAGTAAGCGGCCGCGCCTTTCGCGACCGACTGGTACGCGGAGGCCGGTCCGCTCAGCGGCGTCGTGCCGCCGATCGTGACCTGCGTCGGCGTCACGCCGGTCTCGGAGGCCGCGCCGGATGCGACCGTCGCGAGCGCCAGCGCGCCCAGCACGAACAGGATCAGGTACCTAGCCCTCGCCATAGCCCCTCTAGGGACGAAGGTATAGCCGCGTTGTTAGGGGTCTGGCAAGCCGCCGCAGGAACCCGCCGACTCCGGTCGGCAGGAGCACCATCACGACGATGATCGCCGCGCCGAAGACGAAGTCCGGCACGCCCTCGGCGGTCGAGACATGGGTCGAGAGGTCCGGCAGGTACTGCACGAAGAGGGCGCCGAGGATCATGCCGCCGAGCGAGCCGAGCCCGCCGACGACCACGCCGACCAGGATCAGGATCGAGAGCAAGAACGTGAACGAGAGCGGGTTGACGATCTCGACCTGGATCGCCAGCAGCGAGCCGGCGACGCCGGCGTAGACGCCGCTCACCGCGAAGGCGAACGTCTTCGTCCAGGCGAGGTTGATGCCCACCGAGGCGGCAGCCACCTCGCTGTCGCGCACGGCGCGGAAGGTCCGGCCGACGCGGCCGCGCACCACGAGCCACGCAATCAGGAAGCCGAGCAGCCCGATGCCCCATGTCAGGTAGTAGAGGAAGTGGTTCTGGGTCATCGTGCGACCGAAGATCGTCACCGTGCCGCTGAGGCCTGTGACCTGCAGCGGCGCCTGCTCGAGGAGCCGCAGGCCCTGGCTGCCGCCCGTGAGGCCCGAGAACTTCTTCAACAGCGATGGGATCGCGATCGCGAACGCGAACGTCGCGAGCGCGAGGTAGAGGCCGGAGAGCCGAAGCGCGGGCAGGCCGATCAGGAAGCCGACGATGCCTGCCGCGATGCCGGCCAGCGGGATCGTCCAGACGTCGCGCCAGTGCTCGTGCACGGCGAGCGCCGCGGTCGTGTAGCCGCCGACGGCCATCAGCGCGCCGTGACCGAGGGAGATCTGGCCCGTGTAGCCGGTCAGCAGGTTGAGCCCAACGATCGCGATGAAGAAGACCCCCGCCTCCGCGAGCTCGCGCGAGTGGAAGTCGCTGATGAAGCGCGGCGCGAACAGGTACGCGACGAGCACGACCGCGGCGACCAGCAGCCAGAGCGCGATCCCGGGCGCACGGCTCCGCATCAGACTCTCGTCTCCATCGGCCGCCCGAAGAGGCCCGACGGCCGGATGAGCAGCACGCCGAGGATGATCGCGAGGGCCACGGGCAGCCGTAGGTCGCTGCCGACCCAGTTCACGTAGGTGCCGATCAGGTTGATCAACACTCCGAGCAGCAGCGAGCCGACGACCGCCCCGAGCGGGCTGTCGATCCCGCCGAGCACTGCGCCGGCGAAGGCGTAGAGCAGCACGGGCTGCATCAGGTTCTGGTCGAAGCTCGCGAGCGCCGGCGCGGTCAGCATCCCGGAGACGGCGCCCATCGCCGCCGCGAGACCCCAGCCCAGCGCGAGCATCCAGGTCACGCGCACGCCGACGAGGCGGCTCGCGTCCGGGTTGACGGCCGCGGCGCGCGAGGCGAGGCCGAGCTTCGTGAACCGGAAGAACAACCAGAGCAGCCCCACAACCGCGAGCGAGACCGCGATCGTGCCGAGGTCGGAGATCGAGAAGGCGACGCCGCCGACGGTGATCGGCCGCGTCGAGAACGCGTTCGGCAGGCTGCGCGTCTCGGGCGACCAGATCCAGCGCGCCGCGCCGTTGACGACGAAGAAGAGGCCGAGCGTCACGATCACGACCGTCAGCACGGGCGCGCGCTCGACCGGCCGGATCACCGCCCGTTCGACCGCGACGCCGCCCGCGAACGAGATCGCGACGGTGAGGACGAAGGCGGACCAGTACGAGAAGCCGTGGTTGACGAGCGACCAGGCGATGAAAGTCGAGAACATCGCCATCTCGCCCTGGGCGAAGTTGATCACGCCGGTCGAGCGGTAGATCAAGACGAGCGCCACCGCGAGCGTCGCCCAGACGCCGCCCGAGGCCAGGCCGATCACGATCTGCTGGGCGAGCTGCGTCCAGTCGAAGGCGAGGATCACCTCAGTAGCCCAGATACGAGCGTCGGACGGCTTCGTCTTCGCGCAGGCGCGCGCTCTCGCCCTCGACCGCGACGCGGCCGACCTCGAGCACGTACGCGCGCGCGGACGCGTCGAGCGCGAGCACCGCGTTCTGCTCGACCACCAGCACCGCGAGCCCGTCGCGCTCGTTCAGCTCGCGGACGATGCGGAAGATCTCGGCGACGACGATCGGCGCAAGGCCAAGCGACGGCTCATCGAGGAGCAGCAGCCGCGGGCGGAGCATCAGCGCGCGGGCGAGCGCGAGCATCTGCTGCTCGCCGCCGCTCAGCGTGCCGGCCCGCTGGTCGCGCCGCTCTGCGAGCCGCGGGAAGTAGCCGAGCACTCGTTGCTCGTCTTCGCGGACGCCGACGCGGTCGCGGCGGGTGTAGGCGCCCAGGCGCAGGTTCTCGGCGACGGTCAGGTCGGTGAGCGTCCCACGCCCTTCGGGGACGTGGGCGATCCCGGCCCGCGCGACCGCTTCGGGCGAGCGGCGCACGATGCTCTGACCGGCGAAGGCGATGCGGCCCGACCGCTTGACCGTGCCGGAGATCGCGCGAAGGGTCGTCGTCTTGCCGGCGCCGTTCGCGCCGAGAACCGCGACCGCCTCGCCCTCGTCGACCCGCAGCGAGATGCCGTGCAGCGCCGAGACCGGCCCGTAGCGGGCGGTGACGTCCTCGAGCTCCAGGAGCGGCTCAGGCAGCGGGCGCCCCCAGGTACGCCTCGATCACCTTCGGATCGTTCTGCACCTCGCGCGGCTCGCCGCTCGCGATCAGGCGGCCGAAGTCGAGCACGTGCACGCGGTCCGCGACGCCCATCACGAGCCCCATGTGGTGCTCGACCAGCAGCAGCGTCAGCTCGAAGTCTTTGCGCAGGTTGCGGATCAGCGCGCCGAGCTCCTGAACCTCCTCGTGGTTGAGGCCGCCCGCGGGCTCGTCGAGGAGGAGCAGGCGCGGCCCGGAGGCGAGCGCCCGCGCTAGCTCCACGCGCTTCCGCGTCCCGTAAGAGAGCTCGGCGGCGAGCCGATGCGCAAGCGGCGAGAGGCCGACGTAGGCGAGCAGCTCGCGCGCGCTGCGGCCGCGACGGGCGTGCCGGCCGACGAGCACGTGCTCGAGCACGGTCATCGAGCCGAACAGCTCGACGTTCTGGAACGTGCGCGCGATCCCGCGGCGGACGACCCGGTGCGGCGGCGTGTGCAGCAAGCTCTCCCCGTCGAAGACGATCTCGCCCTCGGCGGGCCGGTAGAGGCGCGTGATCAGATTGAAGAGTGTCGTCTTGCCTGCGCCGTTCGGCCCGATCAGGCCGACGATCTCGCCCTCGCCGACGTCGAGCGTCACGTCGTCGACCGCGACGACCCCGCCGAACCTCCGCGTCACGTGCTCGACCGAGAGCAGGGCCACGGCGCGGCACTCTAAGGCGCGCGCCGGGCCGGGATCCAAGTAACAGACTGTTACTAGCGCGGTTGGAACGCTGGAGGTGCCACGGCGGCACCGTCGATTCCGGCCGTGTCGATCCAAGTAACAGACTGTTACTTGAGCTCGGCGGGAGTCGTAGCCGGGCGCTGGCAGGCGAAGCGCTCGCAGACGTACACCGCGGGCTTGCCGTCGACGTAGTCCTTCCCGTCCAGCAAGGGCACGCCGTCGGCGGGGCCGAACGCGACGACGGCGTTCGGCTCGAACGGCTCGAGCGCGGCCCGCGCGACCTCGGCGTCCGGCTGTCCGATCACCGCCAGCTCGCGCGGCGTCGAGAGATAGAGGTCGAGTGCGTTCAGCGCCCACGCGAGCTCCGTCGGGCCGCGGCCGAGCGCGTCGCCGAGCAGCCGCAGCACGCCGACCGCGCGGCGCTCGAGCTCGTCGTCGCCCCAGATCCGGGCAAGCCGCAGGAGCACGTACGCGAGCATCGAGTTCCCGGACGGCAGCGGGTGGTCGAACAATTCCTTCCGCCGTGCCACGAGCTGCTCGCCCTCCGCGGGAGCAAGGAAGAAGCCGCCGCGCTCGTTGTCCGCGAACAGCTCGACCGCGAGCAGCGCGAGCCGCCGCGACTCCTCGAGCCAACGCAGCTCGCCGGTCGCGACGTGCAGCTCGTAGAGCCCGTGCGCGGCGTTCGCGTAGTCGTCGAGGAACCCGGGGCCGCTCGCCTTGCCGCCGCGCACGCTGCGCACGAGCCGGCCGTCATCCGTCGACAGTGGCCCGAGCAGGAACTCGCCGAGCTGCCGCGCCGGCGCCAGCCAGTCCTCGCGCCGCAATCGCCGTGCCGCCTCCGCCAGCGCCGCCAGCGCGAGCCCGTTCCAGGACGCGATCGCCTTGTCGTCGAGCCCGGGCTGCGGCCGCCGCGAGCGGATCTCCAGCAGCCCGGCGCGCGTCTCCCGGTCGAGCCTGCCGCGCAGGATGAACCGGCCGCCCTCGAACGGCTCGAGCAACTCCTCCGGCGCGCCCTCGCCTGGCGCCCAGGTGTACGTCAGCCCCTCGACGCCGTCCGTGTCGGCGTCCTGCGACGACGCAAACCCGCCGTCAGGAAGCTGCAGCTCGCGGAGCAGGTACTCGACCGTCTCCTCGGCCACCTCGCGGTAGCGCTCGGCGCCGGTCACGAGCCACGCGTGCAGATAGGCCGGAACGAGCAGCGCGTTGTCGTAGAGCATCTTCTCGAAGTGCGGCACCAGCCAGCGCTCGTCGACGGAGTAGCGGTGAAAGCCGCCGCCGACCACGTCGTACATCCCGCCGAGCGCCATCCCGTCGAGCGTCGGCGCCGCGAGCTCGACCTCCCCGCGTCGCAGCAGGAGCTCCAGGGCCGAGGCGGGCGGGAACTTCGGCGCGCGCGCTCCGAAGCCGCCCCAGTCCGGGTCGTGCAGCTCCCGCAGCCGGCGCACCGCGGCGAACAGCAGCGACTTCGTGAGCGGCTCCGCCGACGGAGCAGCCTCCGCCGCCTTGCGCAGCGCGTCGACCATCACCTCGGTCCTGCGCTCGACGTCGTCGCGGCTCTCGCGCCAGAGATCAGAGACCGCGACGAGCAGCTGACGGAAGGACGGCAGGCCGTGCCGGGGCTCCGGCGGGAAATACGTGCCGCCGATGAACGGCTCGCCCGCGGGCGTGAGGAAGACGGTCAGCGGCCAGCCGCCGTGGCCGGTCATCGCGACCACCGCGTCCATGTAGACCCCGTCGACGTCCGGCCGCTCCTCGCGGTCGACTTTCACGTTGACGAAGCGCTCGTTCATCAGCGCCGCCGTCTCCGGATCCTCGAACGACTCGTGCGCCATCACATGGCACCAGTGGCAGGCCGCGTAGCCGACCGAGAGCAGGATCGGCTTGTCCTCCTCGCGCGCCTTCGCCAGCGCCTCCTCGCCCCACGCGAACCACTCGACCGGGTTGCTCGCATGCTGCAGGAGGTACGGGCTCGTCTCGGAGGCAAGACGATTCACGCTTGTACGGTAGTGCTGTGACTCTTCCGGGCGGCACCGTCACGTTCCTGTTCACGGACATCGAGGGCTCGACGCGCCTGCTGCAGGAGCTGGGCGACGACTACGGGCAGGTCGTGGCCGACCACCGGCGGCTGCTGCGCGAGGTCTTTCAGGCGGGCGGAGGGAGCGAGGTCGACACGCAGGGCGACGCGTTCTTCTACTCGTTCCCGCGCGCGCGAGACGCCGTCGGAGCCGCGGTTGCCGGCCAGCGTGCGCTGGCCTCCCACGACTGGCCCCGAGATGCCGACGTGCGCGTCCGCATGGGCCTGCACACCGGCGAGCCGACCGTCGGCGACGAGGGCTACGTGGGGCTGGACGTCGTTCGCGCCGCCCGCATCTGCTCGGCCGGGCACGGCGGGCAGATCCTCGTCTCGGAGACGACGCGCGCGCTCGTCGGGAACGAGCTGCCCGACGGCGTCAGCGTGCGCGACCTCGGCCGCCAGAACCTGAAGGACATCCAGCACGAGCACGTCTACGAGCTCTCGCTCGAGGAGTCTCAGCACTCGTTCCCGCCCCCGAAGCAGGCTGAGGCCGACGACCGGGGCGACGAGCTCGAGCGCCGCTTCGACGACAGGATCAACCGCTACGTCGAGGCCCAACTCGAGGCGGCGTTCGACAAGCTCGGGAAGCCCGAAGGCCCGCGGCCGCGCCGGCCCTGGCGGCGTTCTCGCAAGACGTAGGCTCTCCTCGTGTTGCAGCTCGAGACCGACCGGCTGCTCCTGCGCGCGCCCGTCGCCGAGGACGCCCAGGCGCTCGCGCCGATGTACGCCGACCCGGAGGTGATGCGCTACGTCGGCGACGGCCGCACACTCACCCTGAGGGACACCGAGCGGAGCGTGAAGCGGATGATGGAGCGCTGGGAGGCGGACGGCTTCGGGCTCTTCACGACCGTTCGCCGGGACGACGGCGCGATCATCGGCCGCGTCGGCCTGCTCGTCTGGAACACGGACACGTGGGAGCCGACGACCCGCGCGGATGCGGCGAACGTTCCCAGCGAGGTCGAGGTCGGCTACACGCTCGGCAAGCCGTACTGGGGCCAGGGCTACGCGACTGAGGCCGCCGGCGCGGTCCGCGACTACGCGCTGAACGAGCTCGGTGCCGAGCGGCTGATCGCGCTGATCATCCACGGGAACACCGCCTCCGAGAACGTCGCGCGCAAGCTCGGCCTCGCGTACGAGCGCGACATCATGCTGGGCCGGCGCGAGGCCCAGCTGTTCGCCCTGGACGCGTGAGGCTCGAGACCGATCGGCTGATCCTGCGCCCGCCCCGGCCGGACGACGCGGCGGCCTTCTACCCGCACTGGCAGGACGCCGACGCCGTCCAGTACGTCGGCGGGGTGAAGACGCCGGAGCAGGTGGAAGAGATGGTCGAGCGCATGATTCGGCACTGGGACTGGTACGAGATCGGCGAGTTCACCGTCGAGCGGCGGGAGGACGGCGAGGTCCTCGGGCGCGTCGGCTTCCAGCTGTGGGATCCGCGCGGCTGGACGAACGGGAAGCGGGCGCGGCTCGAGGGCGACGTCGAGACGGAGCTCGGCTGGAAGCTCGGGCACGACTACTGGGGCCGCGGCTACGCGACCGAGGCGGCGCTCGCGTGCCGGGACTTGGCGATCGGCGAGTGCGCGCTGACGCGCCTGATCTCGCTGATCGCGCTCGAGAACATTGCCTCGGTACGCGTCGCCGAGAAGATCGGCGAGTCGTTCGAGCGCGAGGTCGAGGACACGCCGTTCCCGCACCGGTACGGCCTCTGGTCGCTCGGTGAGAGGATGGATACGTGAGCGACACGCGCGACCTGCTACGCCGGACGGCGGAGCACGCGGCGGACTACCTGGACACGCTCGGCGAGCGCCCGGTCTTCCCGGAGGTGACGCCGGAGCAGCTGCGCGCGGCGCTCGGCGGCCGGCTCCCGGAGGACCCGCTCCCGGCGGACCAGGTGGTCGAGGAGCTCGTCGCGGGCGCCGAGCCGGGCGTCGTCGCGCTGGGAAGCGGCCGCTACTTCGGGTTCGTGATCGGCGGAGGGCTGCCTGCGGCGCTCGCCGCCGATTGGCTCACCTCGGCCTGGGACCAGAATGCCGGCCTCTACGTCGCCGGGCCGTCGGCCTCGGTCGTGGAGCAGATCACGCGCGACTGGCTGCTCGAGCTCCTCGGGCTGCCGGGTGAGTCCTCGATCGGCTTCGTCACGGGCACCCAGGTCGCGCACGTGACCGGCCTTGCCGCGGCGCGCTGGCACGTGCTCGACGCGGTCGGCTGGGACGTCGGCCGCGACGGCCTCACGGGGGCGCCGCGGATCCGCGTGCTCGTCGGCGAGCAGCGCCACGTGACGATCGACCGGGCGCTGCGCCTGCTCGGACTCGGCGCGCCGACGACCGTCGCGGCGGACGACCAGGGCCGGATGCTGCCGGACGCCCTGGCCGCGGCACTGGCCGGCGGCGCGGCCGGGCCGACGATCGTCTGCGCGCAGGCGGGCGAAGTGAACACCGGCGCGTTCGACCCCCTGCCGGAGATCGCGCGGCTCTCCCGCGACGCGGGGGCATGGCTGCACGTCGACGGCGCCTTCGGGATCTGGGCCGCCGTCTCGCCGCGCCTGCGGCACCTCGTCAGCGGGATCGAGCTCGCCGACTCGTGGACGACCGACGCGCACAAGTGGCTGAACGTGCCGTACGACTCGGGCCTCGTCGTGTGCGCCCACCCCGAGTCGCACCGGGCCTCGATGGCCGTCACCGCGTCGTACCTGATCCAGGACGAGGGCTCGCGCCGGGTGCGTGACGAGATGGACTGGGTCCCCGAGTTCTCGCGCCGCGCCCGCGGGTTCGCGGTCTACGCGGCGCTGCGCTCGCTCGGCCGCTCCGGCGTGGTCGAGCTCGTCGAGCGCTGCTGCGACGCCGCGACGCGCTTCTCAGAGGCGATCGTCGAGCTGCCGGGCGTCGAGCTGCTGAACGACGTCGTGCTCAACCAGGTGCTCTTCCGGTTCGAGTCCGACGAGCAGACCGACGAAGTGCTCCGGCAGGTGCAGGAGGGCAGTCGCGTCTGGCTGAGCGGCACGACCTGGCGCGGCCGCAAGGCGATCCGCGTCTCGGTCTCGAACTGGCAGACCGGTGACGAGGAGATCGACCTTGCCGTCTCGGAGTTCCTAGTGGCGGCATCTCGATGAACCGCCAATCGGCTCGACCGGTCGTTTCAGACGGACGTCCGGGCACAGCCCGGCCGTCCTGAGGCGGCACCGCAAGCGGTGCCTCGGCTACGCCGGCCAGGTGCCGGCGCGGTAGACCTGGCCCTCGAGTCTCCGGCCGAAGATCCCTTCCAGCCACGCGGCCACGGCGATCAGCGCGTCGAGGTCGACGCCCGTCTCGACGCCCTCCCGCTCGAGCAGGTAGACGACGTCCTCGGTGGCGACGTTGCCGCTTGCCCGCGGCGCGTAGGGGCAGCCGCCGAGGCCGCCCACCGACGCGTCGAGCACGCTCGCGCCGGCCTCGACGGCGGCGAGCACGTTCGCGTAGCCGGTGTTGCGGGTGTTGTGGCCGTGGAAGCCGGCGGCGCCGGATCGCTCCACCAGCGCCCGAACCTCGCTCGGCACCGCGACGCCGATCGTGTCGGCGAGGACGACCTCGGTACCCTCGAAGCGCGCGGCGAGCTCGGCCACGCGGCCGGGGTCGACGCGACCCTCGAACGGGCAGCCGAAGGCGACGCTGAGCGTGACGGTTGCCGGCTCGCTCGCCGCTCCGAGGATCCGCTCGACCCGGGCGACCGCCTCGTCCAGAGTGGCGTTGGCGTTGCGGCGGTTGAACTCCTCCGTCGCGCCGAGGGTCACGTTCACGCGGTCGAGGCCGCACTCGCGGAAGCGCTCGTACCCCTGCTCGTTCAGCACGAGCCCGGAGTATTCGGTGCCGTCGCGCCGCTCGATTCCGGCGGCGACCTCCTCGGCGCCCGTCATCTGCGGCACGCGGTCCGGCCGGACGAAGCTGACCGCCTCGACGCGCGGTAGGCCCGCGGCGGCGAGCCGGTTGACGAGCTCTGCACGCGTCGCGGGCTCCAGCGTCTCGGGCTCGTTCTGGAGGCCGTCGCGCGGGCCGACGTCGCAGAGCGTGAGCCTCAATCGAGGCCGTGCGCCTCGAGGTGCTCCGGCCGGATGCGCACGACGAGCCGCTGCTCCTCCGGCTTGTGCCAGGGGTACTTGTCCTGGCCGAGGTACTTCTTCGCGAGCTTGTCGATGCCCGCGTCGCCGCCCTCCTTGGTCATCTCCGCGCGACCGCTCACCGAGATCCAGCGGTAGCCGTCGCTCGGGTCGACCACGGTCAGCGAGACACGCGGGTCGCGCTCGAGGTGCCGCGGCTTGGCCCGCCCGGTCGCGGTGTTGAAGAGCACGCCCTCGTCGTCGACGTCGACCCAGACGACGGTGGTGTGCGGCGAGCCGTCCTCGCGCAGCGTGGTCACGGTCGCGTAGTACGGGTGCTCGAGGAACTCGCGCTGGTCGTCGGTCAGGTTCTTCGTCTCCGTTGCCATGGGCTCTCCTTTTCTCGCGAAGGCTAGTGGCTCGACGGGAGTCGCCGTCCTCGTACAGCGAGGTTCGCTTCGTCGCCGCCGTCCCGGCGGTTAGCGTGCCGCGATGGACGGCTGGGAATCGTCGCAGCGCCACACGACCGACGGCGCGATCGAGTCGGAGCAGCGGGTCGTGCTCGCGCGGCCGGTGGTCGAGTTCTCGGCCGCGGGTGCCGAGCGGCTCGGCCGGGCGTACTGGCGCGAGGTACAGCGCCTGACGGGATCGCTCGTCCGCGTACGCGAGCGCGACGGGGCGGTGGAGCTGCGGTTGGTGGGGCGCGGCCCCGTCCTGCTGAGCTTCGGCCAAATGACCGTCGAGGCGACCGGGGCGCGTGCGGCATGCAGCTACCCGATTGCGGGCGGCCTGCTCGCGCGTCGTCCTGCCGGCGAGATCTCCTTCGAGCAGACGCAGGGCTCGCTTCGCTCGACGATCCGCGGCTTCTTCCCGCGGGTTGCGTTCTACGACCGCCTCCAGGGGCGCGCGCACGTCGCCGTCAGCCGACGCTACTTCCGGCGGCTGATCGCGGAGGCCGGCCGGTGAAGGTCGTCGTCTTCGGCGCGACGGGCACGATCGGACGACCGCTCGCCGAGCGGCTCGCGCACGAGCACGACGTGGTCGCCGTCTCGCGGCGCGAGCAGCCGGTGCGCGAGGGCATCACCTGGGCACGCGCGGACGCGAGCGACGAGACGTCGGTAGCGCGGGTGCTCGACGGCGCACACGCCGCCTACTACCTCGTCCACTCGCTCGGCGCCGCCGACTTCGAGGCGGCCGACCTGAAAGCCGCCGAGTCGATGGCGCGCGCGGCCGAACGAGCCGGCCTCGAACAGCTCGTCTACCTGGGCGGGCTCGGCGACGACTCGGCCGACCTGTCGCCGCACCTGCGCAGCCGCCGCGAGACGGCGCACCGCCTCGCCTCGACCTCCGTGCCCGTGACGACGCTGCGAGCCGCGATGGTCGTCGGACGCGGCAGCGCCGCCTTCGAGACGATCGTCTCGCTCGTCGACCGGCTTCCGGCGATGGTCACCCCGCGCTGGGTCTCGACGCGCACGCAGCCGGTCGCGCTCGGAGACGTCGTCGAATACCTCGCGCGCGTCTGCGGGCTCGACGCCGCCGTCGGCCAGGAGCTCGACGTCGGCGGGCCCGAGGTGATGACCTACCGGGAGATGATGGAGCGGGTCGCGGCGCTGCGCCGGAAGCGGCCGTTCATCGTCGAGGTGCCGCTACTGACGCCGTATCTCTCCTCGCTCTGGCTCCACCTCGTCACGCCGGTCAAGGCAGGCGTCGCGCGGCCGCTGATCGAGGGGCTGCGCAACGAGACCGTCGTCCGCGACGAGCGGATCCGCGAGCTCGTGCCGATCGACCTGACGCCGTTCGACGTCGCCGCGCGCGAGGCGCTGGCGGAGCGCTAGGCCAGCGCCCGGCCGCGCGTCTCGCGGCCGAACGCCGCCGCGACGAGGCCGCCCGCGGCCATCACGATCGCAACGAACGTCAGCGACCACGTGGTCGAGCCGGTCGCGTCGTTCAGGTTGCCGAAGATGTACGGCCCCGCAATCGCCGCGGTCTTGCCGACGCCCTCCATCAGCCCGAAGGCGCTCGAGCGGAGCCGCGTCGGGAACGTCTCCGACGTGAACGGATAGACGGCGCCCCACGCGCCGAGGTTGAAGAAGCCGACGAAGAAGAGCGCTGTCACGAAGACGGCCTGCGAGTCGGCGACGGCGAACGCGTAGGCCGAGACGCCGCCCAGCAGAAGGAACGTCGCGAGCGTCGCCTTCCTGCCGATCCGCTCGACCAGCCAGATCGCCGCCGCGTAGCCGGGGAACTGCGAGAGCGCCGACAACGCCAGCAGCAGGTAGACGTTGATCGAGAACTGCTTTTCGGCCTCCAGCACGAACGGCAGCCAGAGGAAGAGCCCGTAGTACGAGATGTTCAGCGCCATCCAGACGAGCGCGGTCGTGACGGTCCGCGAGCGCAGGCGTTCCGCGAACAGCTCGCGCACCGACGAGCGCGGCTCCTCAGCCGGCGCGGTCAGGTCACCTGGCTCGACCGACGTGCCCGTGATCTCGCTCAGCACCTCGGCCGCCTCCTCGGAGCGCCCATGGCGCACGAGGAAGTACGGGCTCTCCGGCAGCGTGCGCCGCACGGCGAAGGCGAAGAACGCCGGGAACGACGCCGCCAGGAAGAGCCAGCGCCAGTCGTTGTCGCCGCCGATCGAGTGGCCGATGAAGATCCACGAGAGGAACGTCGCCAGCAGCAACCCAACGGGCCACCAGAAGTCGAGGAACACGAGCAGCCGCCCGCGGCGCTGCGGCGGGAGGTACTCCGTCAGCATCGACGGATCGACGACGAGCATCCCGCCCAGGCCGAGCCCGGCGAGGAACCGGAACGCCATCACCGACCACGGCCCCCAGGCCAGCGCCGTGATCGCCGTGAAGAGCGCGTACCAGAGGATCGAGTACTGGAAGATCGCGCGCCGCCCGATTCGGTCGGCCAGGCGACCGAGCACGAGCGAGCCGCAGAGCGACCCCGCGAGCGCCGCGCTGTTCACGAGCCCCTGCATGCGCCCGTCGAGGCCCCACTGGGCTGTGAAGATCGGCGCGACGAAGCCGACGAGCAGGATCTCCATCGCCACGAAGGTCCAGGCGGCGCCCGTGACGAGGATCGCCTTCTTGTGGAAGCGCGAGAGCCCGCCTTCGCGCAGGACCTGCTCGACGTCGCGCCGAACGGGCGCGACGACAGCGGTGGTCGTCGTCATCGGTCGAGCGCTAGGCGCCGACGGCGGCCGGCGAGCCGGCGAGCTCGTCGACGGTGGTGATCTTCGCGGCGTAGGCCATCGTCAGGTACTCGAGCGCCTCGTCCTCGTCGACGCCCTCGAACGCGCAGACGGCGTCCCGGGGGATCGAGATGTCGTAGCCGCGGCGCAGCGCGCCGTACGATGAGTGCCGCACGCAGATGTGCGTGTGCTGGCCGGCGATCACGACCTCGTCCACGCCGCGCTCCTTGAGCTGCTCGTCGAGGCCGGTCCCGTCGAACGCGCCGTAGTCGCGCTTCGGCGAGACGATCTCGCCCTCGCGCGGCGCGAGCTGCGGGATGACGTCGGCACCGGGCGTGGCCGCCATCGCGTGCTCGCCCCAGACCTTGAGCTCCGGGTCGTCCGGATGGTGGGCGTCGTTCGAGAAGACGACGACCCAGCCGTCCTCCCGCGCATGCGCCAGCAGGCGCTGCAGCGGGTCGACGATTGCCTGCGCCTTCGGGTTCGCGAGCTTGCCGTCGACGAAGTCGTTGAGCATGTCGACGATGATCAGGGCGCGCATTCCGGTCCTCCGTTCGCTAGTTTTTGCCTGTGGGTCGAAAACCTCGGCAGGAGTTTACCACCACGCGGCCGGCTCACGTCACGCTGGCGGTCGTCCTGCAGGTCCGCGGCGGGCGGCTGCAGGTGCTGCTCTGGCAGCGGGCGCGTGAGCCGTTCCTCGGCGCCTGGTCCCTCCCGGGCGGCTACCTCGACGGGGGCGAGACGCTCGAGCAGTCGATTCGCCGCCACCTCGCCGAGAAGGTCGACGTGCGCGAGGTCGCGCACCTCGAGCAGCTGACGACGCTGAGCGACCCCGGCCGGAACCCGCTCGAATGGGAGCTCGCAACCGCGTACCTCGGGCTCGTGCCGACGGACGTCGACCCGGAAGTGCCCGAGGACACGACCTGGCACCCGGTCTCCGAGCTGCCGGAACTCGCCTTCGACCACGGCGAGATCGTGCTCGCCGGGCGCGAGCGGCTGCGCGCGAAGCTCTCGTACACGAACATCGCGTTCGCCCTGGCGCCGCCGGCGTTCAGCATCTCCGAGCTGCGCGAGCTCTACGTGGCCGCGCTCGGGCACGAGGTCTCGGCGACGAACCTCCAGCGCGTGCTCCTGCGCCGCGGCGTGCTCGAGCCGACCGGCGACCGGCGCGAGCCCGGCCGTGCGGGCGGCCGACCCGCCGCCCTCTACCGCTTCCGCTCGCGGCTGCTCGAGATCACCGACGAGTTCGCCGTCCTGAGACCCCCCGGCTGAGGGATGCCTCCATCCGCAGTGCTACCTACGGTGGACGCAACGGGAAGGAGGAGGACGGGTCGTGCGGAGCTCTTTCGTAGGTGGTGTGGTCGTACTCTCGGCGCTCGCGCTCGCGTTCGTCGCGGTCGCGCTGACGCTCAAGGCATAGCCACGGCGAACGCGGCCAGCGTCCGTTCGTCGAAGAGGACGAAGCGGACGAGCTCGACGGTGTCCTGCGCCGCGAGCGCCTCTGCCGTGGCCGCGACGGCGGCACCGGCGGCGAGCTCGACCGGGTAGCCGTAGATCCCGGTCGAGATCGCCGGGAAAGCGACGCTGCGGCAGCCCAGCTCCGCCGCGAGCGCGAGGGCGTTCCGGTGACAGGCCGCGAGCGTCTCGGGCTCGCCCTCCCCGCCGCCGTGCCAGACCGGCCCGACGGTGTGGATCACGTGCCGCGCGGCGAGGCCGTAGCCCGCCGTTGCCTTCGCCTGGCCGGGCTCGCAGCCGCCGAGCAGCCGGCACTCTGCAAGCAGCTCAGGGCCGGCCGCGCGGTGGATCGCGCCGTCTACGCCGCCGCCGCCGAGGAGCGACGAATTGGCCGCGTTGACGATCGCGTCGACGCGCTGCTGCGTGATGTCGCCGAGCGCCGTCTCGATCATCGCGCCCAGCGTAGACTCCGCCGATGGGACTCGGAGACTGGTGGCGGCGGCTGATGAAGCGTGAGGACGAGCACACGATCGAGCACGCCGAAGAGCAGCAGGACGAGACGCTCGACGAGCAACGCCATTCCTCGGGCGACATCACCGGGCTCGAGGACGACGAGTTCGCGGCCCGCGACTTCCACGAGGGCAGCATCGAAGACTCGGAGCGCTTTGCGGAGGACAGCTAGCCGACCGTCACGCGGACGGTCTGCACGGCGTTGTTCGCGTAGCCGCCGAGGTTCCACGGCATCTCCAGCGGCTGCTCGTTGCCGGCCTCGTCGCGCGCGCGTGAGCAGAGCACGTGCTCGCCGGGCTCCGCTTGCCAGCGGTGCGTCCAGCCGCGCCAGGCCCAGCGCTCACCCCTGGGCTCGAGCTCGGCCGGCGCCCAGGTCGAGCCGCCGTCCGCGCTGACCTCGACGGACGCGATCGGCGCCAGCCCCGACCACGCCCGACCTTCGAGCACGACCTCGCCGGCCGCCACGGTGCGATCGCGCGTCAGGAACTCCGGGATCCCCGGCGGCACCATCAGCGAGCGCGGCTGCATCCGGTTCAGCGGCACGCCCTCGTCGTCCTCGGTCTGGCGAAGCCGGTAGCCCTGGCGGTTCTGGTAACCGGCGAAGGGCGTGTCCACGAGCTCGATCCGTGCGAGCCACTTCACGTTCGTCATCCCGTACCAGCCAGGCACGACGAGGCGCAGCGGAAAGCCGTGCTGAGGCAGGAGCGGCGCGCCGTTCATCTCGTAGGCGAGGAGGACCTCGTCGCGCAGCGCGTCCTCGAGCGCCAGCGCGCGCTGGAACGCCTGCTCCTCCCCGCCCTCGACGCCGCGGTCGAGCCCCGTGAGGAGCACCTCGACCGTCCCCTCGGGCACGCCGGCCTCCTCGAGCAGCGGGCGCAGCGGCGTGCCGCGCCAGCGAGCGGTGCCGATCGCCTCGTAGAGCCAGGGCTGGCTGACCGGCCGCGGGTCGAACCGCGCTCGGCCGTTGCCGGCGCATTCCATGGTCACTATGTGTTCGGCCGCAGGCCGGGCGCGGAGCTCCTCCAGCGAGAGCTCGAGCTCGCGCTCGCCGTGGATCGTGAGCCGCCACGTCTCCGGCTCGACGACCGGAACGTCGAAGTGGGTCAGCAGATAGTGGAGCCCGACCGGCGTGACCGGCCAGCGCAGCGCCTCGAGCGGCATGCCGTGGTTGCGCGCAGCAAGCTGCAGCTCCTCGAGGCTGATGCCCTCCACCCGCTCAGCCTACTGCGACCGGCTCGACCGCAAGGGCCAGCTCGTCGTCGGCCTGCTCGATTACGACCGGGTCGTGCGTCGCGCAGACGACGGCGGCGCCGGTCTCGCGCGCGAGGGCGACCAGCAGCGCGGCCAGCCGCCGGGCGTTCGCCTGGTCGAGGCGCGCGGTCGGCTCGTCGACGAGCAGCAGCCTCGGCCTCGCGGCCAGCGACCTCGCGACCGCGACGCGCACCTGCTCGCCCGCCGACAGGCGCGAGACCCGCTGGCCCGCGCGCTCACCGAGCCCGACCGCGGAGAGCGACTCGTGCGCGTCGTGGTCGAGCCCGCGGATCGCCTGGCCGAGCTCGACGTTCTCGCGCGCGCTCAGGAACGAGACGAGCCCGCTCTGCTGCGGCACGAGCGCGATCTCGCGGCGGCGGAGCTCCGCCCTTGCCGGACGGTCGAGCGCGTTCACGACCGTCCCGTCGACCAGCACCTCGCCCGCGTCGGGAAGGTCGAGCCCCGCGAGCAGGAGGAGCAGCGTCGTCTTGCCGGAGCCCGAGGGGCCGGTGACCGTCGTGAGGCGGCCCGCCGGGAACACGGCGTCGAGGCCGGAGAAGACGCGGGTGGCGGTCGCGCCGTGACCGTGCGTCTTCACGATCCCGCGCACGAGGCCGACCGGGGCGCCGGGCTCGGCCGCGGCGAGCGTCGCCGTCGGCTCCTTCGGGCCGGGGCCGTCGCTGCCCGCCGCGCTGACCACGATGCGGCCGTCCTCGAGCGAAGCGGAGGCACGAGTGCCGATGCCCGCGCGCTCGAGGAACTCCTGCGGCAGCCGCAGCCAGCCGCCGCGGCCGACGACGATCGCGTCCTCGCCGCCGACGGTCTCTTCGCTGACGCGGCCGTCGCGGATGTGGACGAAGCGGTCGGCGACCGAGGTCGAGGCGGCGTCGTGGCTGACGATCACGACGGTGCAGCCCTCCGCCGCCGCGAGCTCCGCGATCGCGTCGTACACGAGCCGGGCGCTGTCCTCGTCCAGCTCGCCGGTGGGCTCGTCGGCCAGCAGCAGCCGCGGCCGGTGCGCCAGCGCAGCGCAGAGCGCGACCCGCTGCTGCTCGCCGCCCGAGAGCTCGCCCGGGCGAGAGCCGAGCTTCGCCTCGAGGCCGACGCGCTCGAGCAGCGCCTCGGCCCGCGGCCGCCACTCGACGCCGTCCGCGCGCAGCCGCAGGCCGACCAGCTCGGCCGCAGTCAGCTCAGGCGCGAGCGCACGCTCGTAGTGCTGGTCGAGGTAGCCGACGACCTCGGTGCGATACCGCGCGCGGTCGCCGCGCCCGAGCGAACGGAGGTTGCGGCCGAAGACGCGCACCGTCCCAGCCGACGGCAGGTCGAGCCCCGCGAGGATGCGCAGGAAGGACGTCTTCCCCGCGCCGCTCGGGCCGAGCACGGTCAGGATCTCGGCTTCGGCGACGCTCAGCGTCAGGCCCTGGAGGGCGGCGGCGTCGCCCTCGGGCGTCGAGTGGACCCGGAAGACGTCGTGCGCCTCGATCGCGAGCGAGCTCACACGGCCTCCCCGTAGCGCACGGGAACGCGGTCGCGGAAGGCGCGATGAGTCGCGAGTGCGACTAGCACGCCGGCGACGACCGCGGCCACGGCCGCGGCGGCGAGGATCAGCGGCCAGTCGGGCGCGAGCTCGAGCGGCGGCTCCGGCGCGGTCGCGTTCGCGGTCAGCTCGACGAAGCGCACCACGAGCAGCGAGAGCGCGAGGCCGGTGACCGCACCGCCGAGCGCGCCGGCGAGTCCGGCCATCGAGGCCCGCAGCCGCAGCTGGCGCCGCAGGCTCGCCGGTGCGACGCCCTGCGCCTCGAGGTCGAACAGCTCCGGCGCCTCGTCGCGCCGCTCCGACACCGCGCCGAGGACGAGCGCGAGCAGCGCCAGCACGACCGCCGTGATCGCGGCCGCCTCGAGCATTGCGAGCGCACCGCGCGCGATCGGCTCCTCGCGAAGCGACGCCTCGCGCCGCGACTGCGACGAGACGGTAAGCGCCGTGAACGGCGGCTTCCTCAGCTTCGCGTCCACCGCGGCGCGGCGCCCGCTCGGCACGTCGAGCCACAACTCGGTCGGGAAGCCGAAGCCCGGGCTCGCGACGTTGAGCGCCGCGGCGAGCGCCGGTTGGTCGACGACGACGAAGTCCGACGTCTGGCTCTCGAGGATCCCGGGGAAGCGGCGCGCGACCGCCGCGGCGCGGAAGACGAGCGGCTCTCCCGAGACGACGACGCCGAAGACGCGGTCCGGCCCGGCAAGCCGCGCCATCAGGGGCGAGACGATCGCCGGGATCTGGAGGCCGTCGGTCGGCTGTCGTGGCCGAACGTAGGTGTCCACCTCGTTGGTGAGCGTCAGGCCGAAGCGCAGCGCGCCGCGCTGGGTCAGCCGCGAGACGCCGGTCGTGCCGACCCAGTCGCCGTAGTCGGTCAGCGTGCGGCCGTCGGCGCGCGGCGGCCCCAGCGCGGCCGTGCCGACCGCCGGGCCGCCGGAGTTCGCCCCGCGCTCGATCAGCTTCGGCGGCGGGTCGAACCGGAAGGCGACGAGCTTGCCGCCGCGCGCCTCGACCGGGATCCGCGCGACGAGCACCCGCGGCCGCGGGCCCTCGTTGCGCGCCAGGCGGATCGGGACGAATGCTCCGTCCTGCGCCGCCACGTAGGCGACGAGACCCACGACCGTCCCGCGAACGGTCAGTGAGACCGAGAGGTGCCTCGCGTTCTGCGGCAGTGTCGGGCCCCGGAGCGCCATGCTGCGTCCCGGATCGATCTTGCGCGCGAGCTCGGCGGGTCCCGCCGCGGCGAAGTCGGAACGCCAGCCGTCGATGCGCGGCAGCGACGAGCGCGGCACGCCGAGCACCGTGATCCCGGTCACCTGCGCGCCCGCGATGTTGCCGGCGAGTCTGGTCACGCGGCTCGCGTGCACGCCGAGCGACCGCTCGACCTCCGGCGTCGCGATCGCGCGGACCGGGACGAGCTGCGAGAGGTCCTCGCTCAGCACCTCGTCCGCGGGGACGGCGAAGGCAGCCTGTTCGCGCTGCCCCGTCTCGAGCGTCGAGCGGTAGGTCGACGCAAACAGGGCGAAGCCGACCGACACGACCACGAACGCGACCGCCACCGACGCGTACCCCGGCCGGCGGGCGAGACCGAGCGCGGCGAGCCTGAGCGTGAGTGCGTCCTTGGGCACGATCCGCTCGAGCCCACGCAGGGCGAGCGGGAGCAGGCGCGCGACCGCGACGGCGGCGACGAGCCCGACGAGCGCCGGCAGCAGCAACAGGACGAGCCCGGTGTCGTTCGCGGCGACGAGCTCCGAGGCGTTCGCCGAGCCGCGAGCCAGCGCGATCACGACGGCCAGAGCCGCTCCGACCGCGGCGACGTCCAGCGGCGAGATCGAGCGGCCGCCGACCTGTACCGGTGCGATCGTCAACGCAAGCGCGACGACGAGCCCGGCCGCGAGCCCGACCACCACCGCGATCGTCAGTCCGCGGCCGGTGAGCACCGAGTGGCGCAGGAGCGCGCCGACGGGCTCGCCGCTGCGGCCGGCGATCGCCGTCGCTGCCGCCGAGCCGCCGATCCAGCCGAGGACGGTGCCGGCGAGCGCGGCCGCGAGCGACTCGACGAGGATCACGAACGCGCTCTGCCACCGCCGCACGCCGACCGCCTGCAGCCGCGCCGTCAGCGCATCCGCGTCCCGCCGCTGCCGGGCGCCGACGAGCACCGCGAAGGCGAGCAGCAGCGCGACGGCCGCGCCGCCGAGGAGCAACAATCGCCGGCCCGCCACGTGCGCGGCACCCGCGGCCGCACGCAGCTCGTCCGTCGGCGCGGTCAGCTCGAAGCCGAACGTCCCGGTCTGGAAGGCCGTGCGCGCCTGGTCGATCCGCGTCGCCAGCGCCTCGGCCGACCACGAGCGAACGCTCCCGCGCCGCAGGGGCACGACCCAGCCGTAGCTGCGGTACGCGTCGTGCAGGCGCGGCGAGCGATTGAGCGCGGCCACGCCGTTGGCGAGCACGAGCGGCGGTGGCGCCGGGCGGTGGTAGCGCGCGATGTGCTGGACGAAGGTCGACTGGTTCAGGCCCTCGGCGGGCACGGCGTCGCCGAAGAGCTCCGGCGTCTTCAGGTCGCCCTCGCCGACCGGCACGAGCCGCAGGCCGGGCACGTTCGGGAGCCGCCCGCCGCTGCGGATGACGAGCACCTCGCAGTGTTCGGGCCGGCAGACGTGCGGGAGCCGGCCGGAGCGGAGCTTCACCCAGCTCCCGAGGTCGTCGACCGCGCCGAGGCCGACCAATGTGCCCGACCCTCCGAGCTGGCTCTCGCTGTAGAGCGCGGTCCCCGTGGCGTGCGCGGGAAACGCACCGCGTAGCTCGCGGCGGACGTTCGCGTCCAGGGTCGCGTACGGCGCCGCCTGGCCGCCGACGCTGAACCAGTTCACCCGGACCGCGCGCACCTTGGCCGGGATCTGCGCGACCTGCCGCCCGACCTCCCGGTCCTCCGCCGCCGTCGTCCCGGAGAGCACCGCGGCGAGCATCGCCGTCGCGGCGGCCAGCCCGAGCACGACGAGCACCAGCGGCCGGCGGCGCCGGCGCAACCGGGAGCCCGCCAGCCAGAACGCGAATGCGACGCGGCGCAGAGCCTTCACCGGCACACCGTGCCAGTTGGCTCCGCCGCTGCACCAGTCCGACTTCCTTGGCGTATCGTTAAGCAGAGCTGATGCTCGACGTCCGACGGCTCCGCACGCTCCGCGAGCTCGCCCTGCACGGGACGATCCGCGCGGCCGCGGAGTCGCTTCAGTTCACGCCGTCGGCGGTTTCGCAGCAGCTCAGTGCGCTCGAGCGCGAGGTCGGGTGCGAGCTGCTCGAGCGACGCGGGCGCAGCGTGCACCTCACGGCCGCCGGCCGCGTGCTCGTCGAGCGCGCCGAGCCGATCCTGGCCCAGCTCGCGGACGCCGAGGCCGAGGCCAAGGCCGTCGCCGGAGCCGGCACGCTCCCCGTCCGGATCGCCTCGTTCGCGAGCGCCGCCGCCACGATCGTGGCCGAGGCTGCTGCGGCGGGCACGCTCGACGCCCACATCGTCGAGGCCGACCCACGCGTCGGGCTAGCGCGGCTGAAGGCCGGCGAGGTCGACGTCGCGATCCTCTGGGAGTACGATTTCGTCCCGCTGCGCGTCATGGGCGCCGTCGAGCTCGTGCCGCTCTTCGACGACCCGATCGACGTCGTCATGCCGCGCTCGCACCCGGCGGCCGCAGGCCCGGACGTCGAGCTGGCCGACCTGGCCGACGAGCCGTGGATCAACTCGACGAGCGCCTCGTCGTGCCACCCGTTCCTGCAGCGGGCGTGCGTCGCGGCCGGCTTCGAGCCGCGCATCGCCGCCGAGACGGTCGACCATCGCACGCTCCACCACCTGGTCGCGTCCGGCGTCGGGCTCGCCGTGATCCCGGTGCTCTCTCAGCTGGACCTGCCGCCGTCACTGGTCGCGAAGCCGATCCGGACGTCGCCGCCGAAACGGCGCATCTACGCCGCTTTCCGCCGCGCTGCGGCCGGCGACGCGCGCGTGCAGCTTGCACTGGCACGACTGCACGAAGCTGCAGCCGGACGCCGCCCCGTCCTGACGCTGGTCCCGCCACCCGCCGAAATGAGCCGGTCGGCCCATTGACGGGAGCCGACGGCGGGCAGAGGCTTCCGCCGTGAGCCAGACGCAGATCCTCCTCTGGTGCATCGCCCTGATCGTGCTCGAGCTCAACCACCTGAAGTGGATCTGGTGGACCTACTGGGAGTGCGCGAAGTGCGGCCGCAAGCACAAGGATTGCGGCTGCGGCTCCAAGTGGGTCATGTACCTGTAGAGGCGCGTTCCTTCTGGAGGATCAGGGCGAGCTTCGGGCACGCGGCGACCGCGCGCTCGGCATGCTCGCGCAGCTCTGGAGTCAGGGGGCGCGAGTCGACGATCGGGTAGCCCCAGTCGTCCAGCCTGATGCGCTCGGGTAGAAGCTCGGCGCAGAGGCCGCTGCCGTCGCACGCGATCGGGTTGACGCGGATCGTCCGGCTCACCAGCCCCGCCCGGTCGGTATGAACTCGCCGCGCCTGCCGCTGCAGCGTCCCCGTAGGTGCAGCTCGACCTCGTCGGCGAACACCTCCAGCGAGCTCTCGACGAAGCGCACCGCCCCGTCGGGATGCCGGCACGCGCCGCGTCCGCGGACCTGGCCGAGCCATCGCGCGGCATCGCGGCGGCTGTCGCCGCGGCCAGACGCCAGCAGTTCGAGCGCGCCCGCGAGCGCCGCGAGGCCGTGGACGCAGGGGCCGCACTGCCCGGCGCTCTCGTCGGCGAGGTAGCGGGCCACGCGGGCGGACTGGTCGAGCCCGCACGCGGCCGCCGGAAGGACGACGACCGCACCCGCGCCTACCGCGGCCCCGGCCTGCGCGAACGCGGTGGTCGCGACGCTCAGGCTCCAGGCCGTGGTCGGATCGACCCAGCTCCCGAAGAAGCCTCCGAGCAGGAACGCACCTGCTTCGCCGCGGACGCCGCCCGCCTGGTGGACCAGGGCGCGGATGGGAGTGCCGAACGCCGCCTCGTAGACGCCGGGACGGCCGACCGCCCCCGAGACGGTGAGCAGCGCCGAGCCCGGTTCTTCGTCCGTGCCGATCGCACGGAACCAGTCGGAACCGTGGCGCGCGACGAGCGCTAGCTGGGCCAGCGTCTCGACGTTCTGCACAAGCGTCGGCGCTCCGCGAAGCCCGCGCTCGAACGGGCGAGGCGGCGTGAAGGCCGGCTTTGGATCCCGGCCCTCGAGGGCTCGGAGGAGCGCCGTCTCCTCCCCCGTGACGAACCCGTCAGGCACGACGGCGAGCTGCCAGCTGACGCCGCGGTCGCGGCGCTCGCCGAGGGCGCCCTCGACGACGCCGACCTCCTCGCCGGCGGAGCTGCCGATTGCGACGACCACGTGGCGCGCGCCGAGAGCCTCCGCCGCGAGCGCAGCGCCGTCGAGCACGAGGTGCGGCGCGCGGCGGAGCAGGAGTTTGTCTTTGAAGCTGACGGGCTCGCCCTCGGCGCCGTTTGCGACGACGACCGGCCGACCGCGCCCCGCAGCGACAGCGGCGAGCTTTCGGCCGGTCGGGAAGCCGCCGCCCCCGCGGCCGCGCAGGCCACTGGCGCTCACGCGCTCGATCAGGCCGCGTGCCGATGGCAGCGGACCGTGGGTCTGCTGGTGGGCGTCGCGGCCAAGCGGCAATCCGTCGCGCCGAACGCCCGCGAACAGGCGCGGCAGGCCTGCGTTCAGGTCGGCTGCGACGCCAGCCGAGCTCACGTGACGCGGAGCGACCCGCTCAGGGTCTGGTTCGAGGAGTCGAGATGCAGCAACAGCATCAGGTCGAGCGTCGCGCCGTGCGAGTCCTGCACGGATGCGACCAGTCGCGGCCCCTCGAGCGAGACGATCTCGCCCGAGTAGTCTCCGGGCGCTCCGGGTGGCCCGAACGTGACGCGGCTCCCAGTCATCTGAACACCCCCGCCGTCGAGCGGGATGCCGCGCAGGACGACGCCGAGCAATCCGTCCGGGCCCCCGCCGGCCCGTGCTCGGAGCGCGACCGTGACCAACCCGTCCGACGCCGGCGCCGACGTCGAGAAGGTGCCGGCGAGGGGAGCCCGGAACGGCACCGACGGCAGCGACGGCGTGACGGTCCCCGACACCGGGAGTCGCGACGCGGCCGGCGCGGACAGCAGCGGCGCCGGCGTTCCGGCTCGACGCGCCCAACCCGAGGCCAGTGGCCCGCCGAGCGCCCAGACGGCGATTGCCGCCGGCACGATCAGGGCAACTACGCCGCCCGCGACCCGCACGGAGCCGGATCCTTCGCGAGCATCGGCCACGCGCCAGAGCACGACGATCACTACGGCCGCCGTCGAGGCGAGCGCCATGAGGCCGAACCAGCCGGCTCTCGCGTCGCTGCCGGTGCCATACGCGTGCACGAGCGCCACCGGCCACGACGCGTACGCGAACCAGTGCACGACCTTCCACGCGCGGAAGCCGAGGCGCGCGCGCAGCAGGCTCGTCGCGATCAACGCCACCAGGAGGTCGAAGGCGACGGCGCCCAGCCCGAGCCAGACCGGGCGATAGCGCGAGGCGAACGGCAGGACGACGTCGCGCAGCCCGATCGGCGCGTACCCGTCGAGCAAGGTCGTGACGACGTGGACGACGACGAACGCGACCGCAAGCAGCGTCAGGTTGCGGTGCAGGCCCGAGACGACGAACCGCGGCCACCGCGGCGCCGCCCATCGCGTCGAGGTCAGGACGCCCAGCACGACGCCGCCCGTGAGCAGGAGCAGCGCGACGACACCCGTGCCGCGGGTCAAGTACCAGTAGGCACTGGGGCCGCTCGTCGCCAGGATCACGGGGCGTCCTCCGGCCAGGGGCCTGCGAGCACCACCTGCCCCGAGTCGCGGACGAGGCGGGCGGGCACGCCACGCCTCTCGAGCCAAGCGGGCGCATCCTCGCCGAGCACGACTGCCGCCGTGCTCACGACGTTCGCTTCGACGCACGAACGGGCGGCGACCGTCACCGTCCGCCACGGCGTCACGGCCGGACGGCCCGTCCGCGGGTCGACGATGTGGTGCAGCTCAGCGGCTCCGCTGCGCCAGCGCCGGACGGTCGTGCCGGAGGTCGCGAGCCCGCCACCCGCGATCGCGACCGTGGGGCCCGGTTCCTCCGGGGGCGCGGCATGGTCGTCGGCGACCCGGACGGGCCAGCCGCCGTCCGGAGCGGGCCCGGAGACCGAGACGTCGCCGCCGAGGCTCACGAGCACGCCTCCACCGCACGCCGACGCCGCCGCGCGCGCGCTCCGGTCGGCCGCGAGCGCCTTGGCCGTCGCCCCGAGATCGATCTCGATGCCGCGGTCGAGCCGAATCGTGTGACGCTCCCTGTCCACGCGAACGCCGTGAACGCCGGGAACGGCCGCGAACCTCGCACGGAACGACGACCCGTCTCGCAGCTTCACAGTCGCGAAGCGCCGGTCGTAGCCGGCCAGACGGAGCGTCCGCCCCACCGTCGGATCGACGAGCCCGTCCGTGGAGACCGCGGCGTCCAGCGCAATCTCGACCGCTTCGAGGAGGCGGGGCCCGACCGCGACCGGGCCGGTCCCGGCGGACGCGTTCAGGCGCACGAGCTCGGAGTCCTCCCTGAAACGGCTGCATGCGACGTCGATCTCCGCGAGCTCGCGCTCGAGCTGCTCGGTGGCCGCAGGCAGCGCCTCCGGCGAGGTGACGCAGAGCAGGGCGGTCGTGCCGAGCGCCGGAAACGACACCGACGCGAGCTCGGCGTTCACGTCGCGCCGGTCGTGGCGACGGGCGCGACGGTCGTCGCCACCGGCGGTGGCGGGGGCGGTGGAGCCGGGGCCGGCGTCGGCGTCTCTACGTCCCTTGCGGTCGGCGTGCGCTGCACGGCCGGCCGCGGCAGGGGCCGCTTGGCGACAGGCGCCGCGACCGCCGGTGCCTTGTGTCCCGGGTTCGACTCCGCGGCCATGCCCGCGAACGCACCGGCCAGCGCCGTCGCACCGAAGATCGCAACCCGGGTCGTCCGCCGCAGCCGATCGAGACCTGCATCCCTGGCCCGCGCCCGTGGTTCGGGACGGAAGTCCTGCATCGCGGCCAGGGTTGCGGACGCAGATGAGAGGCCGATGAGGTGGAGCTGAGCCGAACCTAAGAACCGCGCTCGACGGCGACCCAGACATCGGCGCCGCCGTCCGGGCGGTTGCGCGCGCCTACCGTGCCGCCATGGGCGCGTGCGATCAGCTCCACGATCGAGAGCCCGAGACCGCTCCCGCGCCCCGTGCGGGACTCGAGCGAGCGTGAGAAGCGGTCGAACGCGGACGCGATGAACTCCGGCGGAAACCCGGGGCCCTCGTCCTCGACGTGCAGCTCGACGAGCCCATCGCGAGGCCGCGCCGAGAGCAAAACCCGTCCCGCGCCGTGGGCCAGCGCGTTGTCGACGAGGTTGCCGATGGCCTGCTCGAGCCGGACGGGATCGGCGTCGAGCGCGAGACCGTCCGGCGGCTGCACCTCCACCGTCCGGCCGCGCTGGCCCGCCACGCCCGAGAACCGCTCGGCGACGACGTCGAGGACCTCGGCCGCCGGCACCCGCTCGCGCCTGATGGGGAGGCCGCCCGCGTCCGAGCGCGCGATCAGGAGCAGGTCCTCCGCCAGACGCGTCAGCCGGTCGGTCTCCACGGACGCCGAGCGCAACGCCTCTTCCAGCTCCTCACGCGAGCGCCGCCGGCGCAGCGCGATGTCGAGCTCGGTCTTGAGCAGCGCCAGCGGCGTACGTAGCTCGTGGCTCGCGTCGGCGACGAAGCGGCGCTCGTGCTCGAACGCGGCCTCAAGACGCGCGAGCATCTCGTTCAGCGTCTCCGCGAGCCGCGCGATCTCGTCCCGGGACCCGGTCTCCGGGAGGCGCGCGCCGGGGGTCGAGCCCGAGATTGCCTGGGCCCGGGCACGCATCGCCTCGACGGGACGCAGCGCCGCAGCCGCCAGGCCGTAGCCGGCAACCGCCGCGAGCAACAGCGCCAGCGGCCCCGCGAGGAGCAGCTCGTCGAGCAGGTGATCGAGCGTCTCGTCCCGCGCGCTGAACGACCTGGCAACCACCAGCGCGGCCGGCCGCCCCCGCACGTCTGTCCGCTCGGCGAGCACCCGCCAGCGCTCCTTCAGCCCGGGCAGCCGCTGGGAGCGGAGGATGCGTTCCCCCGCCGCGACCCGTCGCACCGTGTCACGCGGAAGAAGCCGCGGCAGCCCGGGCGGATCCGCCGAGAGCAGGCGTCCGCCCGGAAGCAGGACCTCGGCGATCCCGCCCCCCGCCGCGGCATCGAGGTCGAGGCGACCGCGGTCGAGACGTGCGACGTCGACCGTCTGACCGCGCAGGCTCTGGTCGATCGACGCGAGCAGCGTGCTCGCGACACGCGCGTAGACGAAGAAGCTCATCGCCGCTAGCACGAGCGCCATCACGAGCGTGAAGGCGAGCGTCAGCCGGACCCGGATTGGAAGGCGGCTCACCCGCCGTCCTCGCGCAGCCGGTAGCCGACGTGGCGCACGGTTTCGAGCGCGTGGCGGCCGAACGGCCGGTCGATTTTCTGCCGCAGGTAGAGGACGTAGACGTCGACGAGGTTCGACCGGTTCTCGTAGGCCAAGTCCCAGGCGCTCTCGAGCAGCTGGAGGCGCGAAAGCGCCTGGCCGGGGCGGCGCATGAAGACTTCAAGCAGTGCGAACTCCTTCGATGACAGCTCGAGCTCCGTGTCTCCGCGCCACGCGCGGTGGGCGGCGGGGTCGAGGCGGAGGTCGCCCGCTGCCAGCACGACGGGCCGCTCGGCCGGCGCCCGCCGGGCGAGCGCACGCAGCCGGGCGAGCAGCTCGGCGAACGAGAACGGCTTCGTCAGGTAGTCGTCTGCGCCCGCGTCGAGCCCTTCGACGCGGTTTTCCACCGCGTCACGCGCCGTCAAGAGCAGGACCGGTGACCAGACGCCCGCGTCGCGCAGCGCACGACACGTGACGAGGCCGTCCTGCCCGGGCAGCATCACGTCGAGCACGATCGCGTCGTACTCGACCGCCCGGGCCATCCAGAGCGCGTCCTCGCCGCGGCCGGCGACGTCCGCGGTATGCCCTTCCTCGCGCAGCCCGCGGGCGAGCAGCGCCGCGAGCTTCTCTTCGTCCTCGACCACGAGCACGCGCACGCGATCAATTGTGCTCCAGCGGATGAACGTCCGATGAGAGCGCTCTCATTGCAGCCTCATCTCCCCGTGGTTCCGTAGCGCCCGTGGATCGATCGAACCCGACGGCCGGAAACGAGCGTCTGACCGCGACGACGGCGGTGCTGCTACTGGTCCTGCTCGCGGCCGAGGGCCTGACGATCCTCTCGATCAGGCCACTGCTCTCGGCGCACATCGTGATCGGACTGCTGCTGATCCCGCCCGTCGTGCTCAAGCTCCTCAGCACCGGCTACCGGTTCCTTCGCTACTACACGGGTGACGCCGCCTATGTGGCGAAGGGGCCGCCTCACCTCGTCATGCGCCTGCTGGCGCCGCTGCTCGTCGTGACGACGCTGACCGTGCTCGGCACCGGGGTCGCGATGCTGGCGCTCGGGCCGCAGCACCATCGCGACCTGCTGCTCGGGCTGCACAAGACGAGCTTCGTGGTCTGGTTCTTCCTGATGGGCGTGCACGTGCTCGTCTACGCCCCGCGTCTTCCGCACCTGGTGTTCTCGCGGGGCGCGTTGGCGCGGCCGGCCGTGCTCGTCGCGAGCTCGGTGGCGGCCGGCGCGCTGCTCGCGGGAGCGACCTACTCGCTGGCGGGCCGCTGGGTCCACCGCCCTCACGACCGTGGCCGCGAGGACGCCTCCGCCCTGGGGCGCTTCCAGCGCCGGTAGAAGTACGCCTTGCCGAGCTCGACGAGCGCCAGGTAGCTGAGCGCGAGCCCAACGAGGATCGCGAGGAACGTCCAGGGCAGTGGCACGAAGCCGAGGGCGTCCGCGACCGGCAGCATCGGCAGAAACGAGAGGAAGAGCGACGCGCGGGCGGCGCTGAACATGTTCCCGAAGTTCGAGCTCGTCCCCCATCAGGATGCACTTCATCGTGTTGGCGAAGATCCGCCGGCCCTCGACCACGCCGTCGGCCAGCGTGCCGAGGCTCTTCTCCAGCAGGACGACGTCGGCCGCCTCCCGCGCGACGTCCACCGCCGAGTCGACGGAGACGCCGACGTCCGCGTGGTGAAGGACGACCGCGTCGTTGACGCCGTCGCCGAGGAAGGCGACGTCGTCCCCGTTCCGCTGCACGGCCGCGACGAGCGCCGCCTTCTGCTCGGGGCCACGCGTGCGAACACCGTCGTCCGCGCGACCAGCTCCGAGAGCGCCGCCGCGTCCAGGCCATCGCTCCGAGCCAAGCGCGACGCTGGTCACCGGCAGGCCGACCTCCGCACAAACGTGCGCCCGGCCCTCGTCGTCTGCTCCCGGCGCAAGATTTCATCCGCTGCGGCGCCGGCGAGCTGGGCGGACACGGGCTACTTGAGCGTCTTGAGGTAGGCGACGAGCGCCGCGAGGTCAGCGTCGGAGAGCACGCCGCCCCAGTGCGGCATGCTCACGATCGGCGCCCGGCCGATCACGCTGCCGCTGCGGATCACGTTCGTGATCTTCGCGTCCGTGTTGAACTCGTGCCGGAAGACGGCACCCGAGAGCGGAGGGATCGTCATGTCCGGCGACTGCGGGTTCGGTACACCGCCGAGGCCGTTCGGCCCGTGGCAGTTGATGCACCCGTTGCGCACGTAGAGCGCTGCGCCCGCGACCGCCGCACCCTGCCCCGTCGGCACGGCGACCGGCGTCGCGTCGGGAACGCTCGGCAGGCCGGCGCGGATGTAGGCGACGAGCTCGGCGACCTGCCGCTTCGAGATCACGGCGCCCCAGACCGGCATGTACGGCTTCTTCGGGTTGGCCGACTCGCCCAGGCCGTGGTCGATGATGCTCGTCAGCTGGGCGACCGTGAGCGTGTTCCCCGCCGAGGTGAGCGCGGGAACGTCGGGCGAGACGCCGCCTTGGCCGTTCATCCCGTGGCACTGGACGCACCCGAACTGGACGAACGTGTGGCCGCCGGCCGCCACCTTCGGGTCGACCTGCGCCGAGCTCGAGGCCGTGCTCGTCGTGGTGGTCGCGCCCTTGGCACGCGTGTAATGCCCGGCTCCGAAGCCGATCAGCGCCGCAACCGCGACCAGCAGCACCACGACTGCGATGACGACCCCGACGAGGTTCGGCCGTTTCATTCCGAACTATCGTCTCACGCAGTGGTCGCGGACGACAAGGTGCGGAAGTGGACGCCCGCCAGGCCCTCGAGCGAGAAGCCCTCGGCCGGGCCGTGGCCGACGTCGAGCACGAGCGCCGGACGGTTCCAGCGCTCGTACTGCTCGCGGTCGCAGTAGAACGGCACGCCCTCGAGCTCACCGAGCAGTAGGTCGTCCTCGCGGATGAGGAGCTCGCCTTCTTGGAGGCAGATCGGGGAGCTGCCGTCGCAGCAGCCCCCCGACTGGACGAGGATCAGCGGCCCGAAGGTGGCGACCAGGTGGCGGAGCACCGCTGCCGCGGCGTCCGTCGCGACGACCCGTTGCTGTGCCACCTTCGTGCTCATCAGAAGAGCCCGAGCGGCTTCGGGTCGTAGCTGACCAGCATGCACTTCGTCTGTGTGTAGTGGTCGAGCATCATCTTGTGGTTCTCACGCCCGACGCCCGAGACCTTGTAGCCGCCGAAGGCCGCGTGGGCCGGGTAGAGGTGGTAGCAGTTCGTCCAGACACGCCCGGCCTGGATGCCGCGCGCCATCCGGAACGCCCTGCTCTGGTCGCGGGTCCAGACACCCGCGCCGAGGCCGTACATCGTGTCGTTCGCGATCGCGAGCGCCTCGGCCTCGTCCTTGAAGGTCGTCACCGCAAGCACCGGGCCGAAGATCTCCTCCTGGAAGATCCGCATGTCGTTCGTGCCCTTGAAGACGGTCGGCTCGAAGAAAAAGCCCTCCTCGAGCTCACCGTCGAACTGGGCTCGCGTGCCGCCGATCAGCAGCTCGGCGCCCTCGTTCAGGCCGATCTGCACGTAGCTCTCGATCTTCTCGAGCTGCGCGGCCGAGACCTGCGGGCCGATCATCGTGGCGGGATCGAGCGGGTTGCCCTGGCGGATCTCCGCGATCCGCGTCAGGCAGCGCGCCATGAACTCGTCGTAGATCGACTCCTGGATCAGGGCCCTGGACGGGCAGGTGCAGACCTCGCCCTTGTTGAAGGCGTAGAGCACGAGCCCCTCGACGGCCTTGTCGAGGAACTCGTCGTCCTCGGCCATCACGTCGGCGAAGAAGATGTTCGGCGACTTGCCGCCGAGCTCCGTCGTCGACGGGATGATGTTCTGAGCGGCGTACTGCATGATCAGCCGCCCGGTGACGGTCTCGCCCGTGAACGCGATCTTCGCGATGCGCTTGTTCGAGGCGAGCGCCTTGCCGATCTCGGCGCCCGGGCCGTTGACGACGTTGATCACGCCCGGAGGCACGATCTCCTCGATCAGCTCCATCAGCTTGAGGATCGACCACGGAGTCGGGCTCGCCGGCTTCAGGACGACGCAGTTGCCGGCCGCGAGCGCGGGTGCGAGCTTCCACGCCGCCATCAGCAGCGGGAAGTTGAACGGGATGATCTGGCCGACGACGCCGAGCGCCTCCTTGAAGTGGTACGCGTAGGTGTCGTGGTCGATCTCGTCGATCGTCCCCTCCTCCGCGCGGATCACCGAGCCGAAGTAGCGGAAGTGGTCGACCGCGAGCGGAATGTCGGCCGCGAGGGTCTCCCGCACCGGCTTCCCGTTCTCCCAGCTCTCCGCGACCGCAAGCAGCTCGAGGTTCTCCTCGATCGCGTCGGCGATCCGGTTCAGGACCTTCGAGCGCTCGGTGAGCGAGGTCGCCCCCCATTCGTCCTTTGCTGCGTACGCGGCGTCGAGCGCGAGCTCGACGTCGTCCGGGGTCGAGAGCGGCACCTCGGTGAACGGCTTGCCTGTGACCGGCGAGATGTTCTCCGTATACCGGCCCTCGATCGGGGCGACCCAGTGGCCGCCGATGAAGTTCTCGTAGCGCGGCTTCAGCTCGACCAGGCTTTCAGAGAGCCCGGGTGCCTCATAGGCCGCCGTCTTCTCGATCGTTGCCATCACCTCTCCTTTCGAGAAGAGGGCCAGGCGGGGTTGCCTGACCTCTGACAGCCTCTCGCGGACCGGCGCGCCCGCCATCCGGAGCGGCGCTGATCGTGGTTGCCCGAAAACCCGTAGCTACGTCTGGATGTCGATCGACTCGAGCACGACGCCCTGCGCGTGCGGCTCGGTGGGATCGGTCCCAAGCTGCGCCTCCACCGCTGCGCCCTCGGCGAGCGTGCCGCGCGAGGCATCGGCGAAGTGCTCGCGGAAGTGCACCTCCGTGAAGTGTGAAAGCGCGCCGAGTCGGACACGGATGCGGGTGACGCGAATGCCGCCCTCCGCTTCGGCTGCACCGAGGATCTTCCGCATCAGGTCGTCCATCAGCGCCTTCTCGTGCACTCGGCCACCTCCTCGCGCACCGCGTCCGCGACCCGGGAGGCCGCTGCCTCGACCTCGGGGCTCAGCGTCTCGCCGGTCTCGAAGTTGCCGCCCTCGATTCCGTACACGATCGCCGTCTTCGGCAGGCGGCCGAGCGCCCGGGCGATCTCGACCGCCTCGGCGAGGCCGAAGTGATGGGTCGACGTGTCGAACAGGCGGACGGGCAGCTCCGCCGAGCTCGCATCGTGGCGGTGCACGGTCCCGGGCTCGGCGCCGGAGGAGACGGCGTCGACGAGCCATACGGCCTCCGCGCCCTCCCAGGAGTCGATCAGCGAAGTCGGCTCGCCCTCCCGCTCGAGTACCTCCGCCTCCGGCGGGAGCGTGCCCTCGAGCAGCCGCGCGACGGCGAGCCCGGCTCTGTCGTCGTTGCGCCAGGCGTTCCCCAGCCCGATCACCTTTACGTCCGCTCGACCTCCAGCCGGAGGAAGTGCGTCGCGCAGGAGATGCAGGGGTCGTAGTTGCGGATCGTTTGCTCGCACAGCAGCGCGAGCTGCTCGTCCGGAACGTCGATCGAGCGCTCCACCACGCCGCGCAGGTCGTCCTCGATCGTGCGTTGGTTCTGCGAGGTCGGCGGGACGATCTTCGCCTCGACGATCGAGCCGTCGTCCGCGAGCTCGTAGCGGTGGTAGAGGATCCCGCGCGGAGCCTCCGTGCAGCCGTAGCCGACCCCGGCATGGGGCTCGACCTCGAGCGCGGGCGCGTCGGGCTCCTCGTACTCGGCGATCAGCCGCAACGCCTCGTCCGCGGCGTAGACGAGCTCGACCGAGCGCACGACGATCGAGCGGAACGGGTTGCGCTCCTCGGCGGTGAGGCCGGCCTCGCCTGCCGCCTCCGCAGCTACCGGCGAGAGCCGGTCGGCCGAGAGTGCAAAGCGGGCGAGCGGGCCGCAGAGGTATGAGCCGCGCTCGATCACGCGGGAATGGAGCGCGTTCGACCACTCGACGTGCTCTTCGACGAAGTGCTCGTCGTACTCCGCCACCTCGATGTCGAGGCCGCGGTTGGAGACGATCCGGCCACGGTCGATCGGGTACTCGCCAGGCTGGTCGAGCGCGACGAGCTCGTAGTCTCGCTCGTAGTCGGGGAACTCGAGCGTGGCCGTCAGCGCGACGGTCTCGAGGGCGATCTCCCGGGCGCGCTCGAGCTTGTCGACCAGCGGTCGCAGCTCACGCTTTCGCGGGGCCCGGTACCAGCCCCCGACCTTGACGTTCACCGGGTGCACCTCGCGGCCGCCGACGACCGCCATCAGCTCGTTGCCGATCTTCTTGAGCTCGAGTGCCCGTGCGACGGTCTCGCCGTGGTCCCGGGCGAGCTCGATCGCGCTCTCGTAGCCGAGGAAGTCGGGCAGGTGGAGCATGTAGACGTGCAGCGCGTGGCTCTCGATCCACTCGCCGCAGTAGAGGAGCCGCCGCAGCGCGCGCAGCTGGCCACCGACCTCGATGCCGCAAACCTGCTCCATCGCTCGGCAGGCGCTCATCTGGTACGCGACGGGGCAGATCCCGCAGATGCGGGCGGTGATGTCGGGTGCCTCCGTGAACGCGCGGCCGCGCAGGAAGGCCTCGAAGAAGCGCGGCGGCTCGTAGATGTTGAGCTTCACGTCCTCGACGACGCCGTCCGCGATGCGCACGATCATCGCGCCCTCGCCTTCGACCCTTGCGAGGTAGTCGGTCCTGATCGTCTTGGTCCTATGCTCCGTCATTCGACCGCGCGGTCTCGAAGGCTTCGACGTTGAAGGTGCGGAAGACCCGCTCGACGCTCTCGTCGCCCATCCCGAGCTCCTGCAGCCGCGCGGTCAATGCCCCGGTATTCGGCGTCTCCATCGGCCCGAAGCAGCCGTAGCAGCCGCGATTGTAGGCTGGGCAGATCGCGCCGCAGCCAGCGTGAGTGACCGGCCCGAGACAGGGCGTGCCGTGCGCGACCGTGACGCACACGTTGCCGCGCCGCTTGCACTCCACGCAGACGCTGGCGGACGAGATCTGCGGCCGGCGCCCGTGCAGGAACGCGGTCAGCACCTCGAGCAGCTGGGCCTTGTTGATCGGACAGCCGTGCAGCTCGAAGTCGACGGGCACGTGCGCGGAGATGGGCGTCGAGGTCTCGAGCGTCGAGACGTAGTCTGGCGTCGCGTACACGACGGAGATGAAGTCGTTGACGTCGGCGAAGTTCCTGAGCGCCTGGATGCCCCCAGCCGTTGCGCAGGCGCCGATCGTGACCAGCCGCTTCGAGACGCGGCGCACCTCGCGTATGCGCTCCGCGTCATGCTCGGTCGTCACCGAGCCCTCGACGAGCGAGAGGTCGTACGGGCCCTCGACCGCGGCGCGGCGGGCCTCGAGGAAGTAGGCGATCTCGACCTCTCCTGCGAGCGCGAGCAGCTCGTCCTCGCAGTCGAGCAGCGAGAGCTGGCAGCCGTCGCACGAGGCGAACTTCCAGACCGCGAGCTTGGGCTTGGCCGCCACGGTCACAGCTCCCGCACTTCCAGCAACGGCACGAGCTCGTCCCAGCGGTAGACAGGGCCGTCGCGGCAGATCAGCGTCGGGCCGAGCTGGCAGTGGCCGCAGAGCCCGATCCCGCACTGCATGTTGCGCTCCATCGAGGCGTAGATCCGATCGGCAGGTACACCGCGCTCGAGCAGGGCCTCGGCGCTCGTCCGCATCATGAGCTCCGGGCCGCACAAGAAGGCCGTCGCGGCGGCCGGGTCGAAGCGCGCCGAGCTAACGAGCTTGGCCACGAAGCCGACCTTGCCCTCCCAGCCTGGGGCGGCCGCGTCGACGGTGACGTCGATCTGCAGCGTCTCCCGCCAGCGCTCGAGCTCCTCCGAGTAGAGCAGGTCGTCCGGCGTCCGGCTGCCGTAGAGCACCACCGCCTCGCCGAAGTCGGATCGGCGGCGAAGGAGCTCGTGCACGACGCCGCGGAGCGGGGCGAGCCCGATCCCGCCGGCGACCACGATCGCGTCGCCGCCCTCGCCGAGAGGCCACGAGTTGCCGAGCGGGCCGCGGACGCCGAGGAGCGCCCCTGGCTCCGCCGCGCAGATCGCCTCGGTGACTGCGCCGACGGCCCGGACGGTATGAACGAGCGCCCCCTCCGAGGCACTGGAGACCGAGATCGGCACCTCCCCGATGCCGAAGGCGTAGAGCATCGTGAACTGCCCCGGCTCGAGCCGAAGCGGCTGCCCGGCCGCGGGTTCGAGCTCGAGCGTCCACGTGTCCGCCGTCTCTCGCTCGCGGCGCTTGACCACGAACGGCCGCGGCGCCATCGGCGCCGGCAGCGCCTCAGGAGCCGCCGCGGCCATAGAGGTCGAGAAGCCGGAGCCTCGTCCACTGCAGTCGCTCGATCAGCACCTGGGCGAAGCGGGACATCAGCTCGTAGCCGAGCTTCGGGTCGTCTGCGCACTTGCCGCGGAGGCAGGCGCCGTCGAACGCGGTCGCACGGACGGGCGTCAGGGCACGGGCGTCGAAGTGCCAGCGAAACGGCGGGAAGAGCCATGACCAGCCGGCGACCTCGCCGGCCTCGAGCGTCTCGATCATCGCCGGCCCGCGCGCGGGCACGTACGTCTCGAGGGCGACGCTCCCGTGACGGACGAGGTAGAAGGTGTCGGCGGGGTCGCCCTCGCGGAAGAGCACCGCGCCCTGGTCGAAGTGGACGTTCGAGCCGCAGCCGGCGATCAGCTCCAGCTGAGCCGGCTCGAGCCCGTGGAACACCGGCACGTCGCGCAGGAGCGCGTCAATCGTCTCCATGGGTCGCCTCCCCGTCGGTCGCTCGGATGGCCGCCAGCTCCTCGGTCACGTCGATCCCCACCGGACACCACGTGATGCAGCGCCCGCAGCCGACGCAGCCGGACGTGTCGAACTGGTCGTGCCAGGTGCCGAACTTGTGGGTGAGCCACTGGCGGTAGCGAGAGCGGTTGCTTGGCCGGATCGCGCCTCCGTGGATCTGCGAATACTCGACCGAGTAGCACGAGTCCCAGACGCGATGGCGCTCCGCCGTCTGGCCGGTGAGGTCGGTCGCGTCCTCGACGGCCGTGCAGAAACAGGTCGGGCATGCCATCGTGCAGTTCCCGCAGGTGAGGCAGCGCTCCGCGACCTCGTCCCAGCGCGGGTGCTCGAGGTTCCGCGCCAGCAGACCGTGGAGGTCGGTCGCGTCGAGCTGCCGGCCCATGCGCGCCTCAGCCGCATCGACCGCCGCCCCCGCCGCCTGGACGTCTGCGTCGGTCGCCTCACGGCCCGGAAGCTCGGCGAGCAGCTCTGCGCCGGGCTCGCTGCCCGCCTCGGCAAGGAACCGGTGCTCGCCGTCGAGTACCTCGGTCAGCGCCAGGTCGTAGCCGCCTTCGGCCTTCGGGCCGGTGTTCATCGAGGCGCAGAAGCACGTGCCGCCGGGCTCGATGCAGTTGACGGCGACGAGGAAGACGCCTTCGCGCCGCGCGGCGTAATCGCGGTCCTGCACCTGGCCGCCGACGAAGACACGATCCTGGACGTCGATCGCGTGCAGCTCGCAGGAGCGCACCCCGAGGAAGGCGAGCGGCGTCTCGTCGAGCGGCTCCTCCTCGACCTCGAGGCCGTTGCCGTTCAACCGCGCCTGCCAGAGACGGAGCCGAGGCGGCAGCAGGTAGCGCTTCCACGAGTGCGGGCCGACCGCAAAGCCGAAGCGCGCGTCGTCGTCGCGGCGCCGCACGCGGTAGCTACCCGGCTCCTGGACGTCCGTCCACCCGGCCGGCAGCTCGTCCGCCGACTCGAGCTCGTCGTAGACGATCGCGCCATCCCGAAGCGTCGGCCCGAGCACGCGGTAGCCGCGCGAGCGCAGGCCGGCAATAAGTGCCTGCAGCGCTGCGGGCTCGATGACGCGCATTTCGGCAGTCACGTCGTCAGCATCGCGGGACGCCCGCGAGCCTACATCCGTGGCTTCCCCGATTACGAGTGCGGCTCGGCGCGATTCAATGCGGACATGCCCGCGCTGCTGACGCGCCGCCGCTTCCGCGTCACAGGTGTGGTGCAGGGCGTCGGCTTCCGCCCGTTCGTGTACGGGCTCGCGACTCGCCACGGTCTCGCGGGCTACGTGCTGAACGACGGCGAGGGCGTGATCGTCGAGGCGGAGGGCGACGAGCACGCACTCGACGCCTTCGCCGGGGGCCTGCGCGCCGAGGCGCCAGGGCTCGCGGACGTCCGGGACGTAGTCGCCGAGCGCCTCGAGCCCCAGGGCGAGCGGGAGTTCAGGGTCGTTGCAAGCAGCCCGGCCGCGGGCTCGGCGCTGATCCCTGCGGACGTCGCCACCTGCGACGACTGCCTTCGTGAGCTCTTCGACCCGGCCGACCGGCGCTACCGGTACCCGTTCGTCAACTGCACCCAGTGCGGGCCGCGGTTCACGATCGTCCGCTCGGTCCCGTACGACCGCGGGAACACGACGATGGCGGGGTTCGAGCTGTGCGCCGAGTGCCGCCGCGAGTACGAGGACCCCGCGGACCGGCGCTTCCACGCCGAGCCGACCTGCTGCCCGGCGTGCGGGCCGCGGCTGGGCATGCCGCTCGAGGAGGCGCTAGCGCTGCTCCGCGCCGGAAAGATCCTCGCGGTCAAGGGCCTCGGTGGCTACCACCTCGCGTGCGACGCACGGAACGAAGAAGCGGTAACGCGGCTGCGGGCCCGCAAGCATCGCGAAGAGAAGCCGTTCGCCGTGCTGACGCGGGAGCCGGAGACGCTGGCCGAGCTCTCGGACGGCGAGCTCGAGCTGCTGCGCTCGCCGGCGCGTCCGATCGTGCTAGCGCGCCGTCTTGAGCGCGCGGTCGTCGCCGAGTCCGTCGCGCCCGGGACGCCGTGGCTCGGGCTGCTGCTGCCGTACTCCCCGCTCCATCACCTGCTCGCCGCCGACGCCGGCGGACCGCTCGTGCTGACGAGCGGGAACGTCTCGGACGAGCCGATCGCGTTCGACGACGAGGACGCGCGCAGGCGTCTCGGCGCGATCGCCGACGCGTTCCTCGCGCACGACCGGCCGATTCACCGTCGCTGCGAGGACTCGGTCGTTCGCGCCGGCTTCCCCGTCCGCCGCTCGCGCGGACACGTTCCCACGGCCCTGCCCCTGCCGGACCGCGCGCCGCCACTCGTCGCCGCGGGGGCCGAGCTGAAGAGCACGTTCTGCCTCGCACGCGGGCGTGAGGCGTTCCTCTCCGCGCACCTCGGCGACCTCGACTCGGAGGCCGCCTTCCGCGCCTTCCATGCCGATCTCGAGCTCTACCTCGCGATGCTGCGGGTCGAGCCGCGGCTCGTCGCGCACGACCTGCACCCGGAATACCTGGCGACGAAATGGGCGCTCGCGCAGGACGTCGAGCTCCTGGGCGTCCAGCACCACCACGCCCACGCCGCCGCCTGCCTTGCCGAGCACGGCGAGTGCCGGCCCGCGCTGGCGCTCGTGTTCGACGGCACCGGTTTTGGGACGGACGGGACGCTCTGGGGCGGCGAGCTGCTCCGCTGCGACCTCGAGTCGTTCGAACGGCTTGCGTGGCTCGACCCCATGCCGCTGCCCGGGGGCGAGGCGGCGATCCGCGAGCCCTGGCGAGTCGCTGCGGCGCACCTCGACCGAGCCGGGCTCGACGTGCCGTGGCCGGAGTGGGAGCGCGTTCGCGAGAGCCTGAAGCTCGACCCGCCGCTCGCGAGCGGCATGGGCAGGCTGTTCGACGCCGTCGCCGCGGTGCTCGGCGTGCGGGAGCGCGTCTCCTACGAGGGCCAGGCCGCGATTGAGCTCGAGCAGCTCGCCGGCGACGCGCCGGCCGAGCCGTACCCGTGGCACTTCGGCGACGCGACGGAATTGGTAGCGGTCTGTTACTTGGAGGTCCGGCAGGGGCGCCCGCCGGGGGAGGTGGCGGCGCGCTTCCACGAGACGGTTGCGGCCGCCGCGGCCGAGGCCTGCACCGACGCCGGCGGGCCGGGAACCGTCGTCATGTCGGGCGGATCGTTCCAGAACCTGCGGCTGCTCGACTCGACGAGGCGCCGACTCGAGGAGCGCGGCTTCCGCGTCCTCTCCCATCGGTTGGTGCCCCCCAACGACGGCGGCATAAGCTACGGCCAGGCGGCCGTCGCCGCGAGGAGGAGCGCGTAATGTGCCTAGGGATCCCGGCCCAGATCGTCGAGCTGGTGGACGCGGACGCCGGCATCGCCAAGGCCGAGATCTCGGGCGTGCGCCGCAACGTGTCTATCGCGCTCTGCCCGGAGGCAGAGGTGGACGACTGGGTGCTTGTCCACGTCGGCTTCGCGCTCTCGCGCATCGACGAGGAACAGGCGCGCGAGACGCTCGAGCTGCTGGAGCAGATGGGCGAGGCCTACGAGCAGGAGCTGCGCGAGATTCGGGAGAGCGCAGGCGCATGAACGAGGAGCGTTGCCTGACCTGCTCCGACGAGGCCGTGGCGGCGCGGGTGGTCGAAGTCGACTGGCCGAACGCAACCGTAGAGCTCGAGGGGAAGCGGGAGCGGGTCGGCATCGAGCTCGTCTCCACGGTCGAGCCGGGCGACACGCTGCTCTGCCACGCCGGGATCGCCCTGGAGAAGCTCTCGTGAAATACGTGGACGAGTTCCGTGACGGCGAGCTCGCGCAGAAGCTTTCGCGCGAGATCGCCGGACTCGCCGAGTCGGGCCGCGAGGTCAAGATCATGGAGGTCTGCGGCGGCCACACGCACGCGATCTACAAGCACGGCGTCGAGCAGCTCGTCCCCGACGAGGTTGACTTCGTGCACGGGCCTGGGTGCCCGGTCTGCGTAATCCCGATGGGCCGCGTGGACGATGCAATCGCGCTCGCGGAGCGGCCGGAGGTGATCTTCACGACCTTCGGCGACATGCTCCGTGTGCCTGGAGGGCGCGGCTCGCTGCTCGAGGCAAAGGCCCGCGGAGCGGACGTCCGCATGGTCTACTCGCCGCTCGACGCGCTCGAGCTGGCCCGACGCAACCCCGAGCGCGAGGTCGTCTTCTTCGCAATCGGATTCGAGACGACCGCGCCGGCGACGGCGCTCACGCTGATACGCGCCCGCGCCGAGGGCGTGCGTAACTTCTCGGCCTTCTGCAACCACGTCACGATCGGCCCGCCGCTGCGCGCCATCCTCGACTCGCCGGGCCTGCGGCTGGACGCCTTCGTCGCGCCGGGCCACGTCTCGACCGTGATCGGGACTCGTCCATACGAGTTCATCGCAGAGGAGTACGGAAAGCCAGTCGTCGTGACCGCCTTCGAGCCGCTCGACATCCTGCAGGCCGTCGTGATGCTGCTGCACCAGCTGCGCGAAGGCCGCTGCGAGGTCGAGAACCAGTACACGCGCGTCGTCCGCCGCGACGGCAATCCCCGCGCGCTCGCCGCGCTCGAGGAGACCATGGAGCTGCGCGACACGTTCGAGTGGCGGGGCCTCGGCTGGATCGAACGCAGCGCGCTGAAGCTCCGTCCGGAGCTCGCGGACTGGGACGCCGAGGCGCGCTTCGAGCTGCCCGGCGACCGCATCGAGGACCCGAAGGCCTGCCAGTGCGGCGAGGTCCTGATCGGTGCGATCAAGCCTTGGGAGTGCCGCGTCTTCGGGACGGCGTGCACGCCCGAGCGCCCGATCGGCACCTGCATGGTCTCGAGCGAGGGCGCCTGCGCCGCGTACTACAACTACGGTCGCCTGACCGTTCCCGCGTGAGAGAGCGACGGGCGCGGCTCCGCGACGAGCTGGTCACGCTCGCGCACGGCGCGGGCGGCAAAGCCTCTCGTGCGCTCGTCGAGGGCCTCTTCCTCGAGGAGCTCGGGAACCCGCTGCTCGACCCGCTCGGCGACGCGGCGGTGCTCGAGCTGAACGGCTGGCGGCTCGCCTTCACGACCGACTCCTACGTCGTCCACCCGCTCGAGTTTCCGGGCGGCGACATCGGCGAGCTCGCGGTCAACGGCACGGTGAACGACCTTGCCGCAGTCGGCGCGACTCCGGTTGCTCTTTCGGCGGGCTTCGTGGTCGAGGAGGGCTTCGAAGTCACCCGCCTGCGGAGGCTCGCAGCGTCGATGTCGCGAGCGGCCGAGCGCGCCGGAGTGGTCGTGGCGACCGGCGACACGAAGGTGGTCGAGCGCGGGAAGGCCGACGGGTTGTACGTGAACACCGCCGGCATCGGCCTCGTCGCCGCGGGAGCGCGCCTCGGGGCGGCGAACGTGCGCACCGGCGACCGGATACTCGTCTCCGGCACGCTCGGCGATCACGGCATGGCGGTGATGATCGCCCGCGGCGAGCTCCAGCTCGAGGTAGAGCTCGCCAGCGACACGGCGCCGGTGCACGAGCTCGCGGGCTCGCTGCTCGAACTGGGAGAGGCGGTCCGCTGGCTCCGCGATCCCACGCGAGGCGGCCTTGCCAGCGCGCTCAACGAGCTCGCGCGCGACGCAAGTCTCGGGATCGCGCTCGACGAGGCAGCCCTGCCGCTGCGGGCCGAGGTCGTCGGCGCCTGCGAGATCCTCGGCATCGACCCGCTGTACGTCGCGAACGAGGGGAAGCTCGTGGCCGTCGTCGCCCCGGAGGCCGCCGACGAGGCACTACGCCGACTCCGCGCCCACGACCTCGGCGCGGACGCCAAACTCGTCGGGGAGGTGCGCCCGGAGCCGGCCGGGCTGGTCGTGCTCGAGACTGCCTTCGGCGGAACCCGCATCGTCGACATGCTCGTCGGCGATCCGCTGCCGAGGATCTGCTGACGATCTCGACCGCGGCCATCGGGGAGATGCCGGATCCGCGCTACGTCGTTCCTCGGATGACTCTGCGCAGCCCCGCCGCGAGAGTGGCTCGCAGAAGGAGGTACACACGATGACCGAGCTGATGCTGGTACGCGGCACGGCCCGCGACCTCACCGAGGTCGTGGTCGCCGACGCAATGCACCCCGGCGTCGTCACGTGCCCGCTCGAGACGTCGTTGCGCGACGTCGCCCGGATGATGGCGCTCTACCGGATCCACGCCGTGGTCGCCTACGGAGAGGACACCGACGACGTCCAGGGGCCTGGCCTCTGGGGCGTCGTCTCCGACCTCGACCTCGTACGAGCGGCCGTTCCCGGCCGTCTCGAGGACCTCACCGCGCGGGGCACTGCGGTGACGCCTGCGGTGACGATCGCGCCGGACGACACGCTGCAGCACGCGGCGCAGCTGATGAGCGAGCACGACGTGACGCACCTGATCGTCGTCGACACCGACGCAAGAACGCCGCTCGGCGTGCTCTCGACGCTCGACCTCGCCCGCGCGCTCGCGGCCTGGTAGACGGAAGCGTTAGGCGCCGGCGGGCGCGACCGTCCGCCGGCGCCGGGCCACGCCGCTCGTCTCCGCGGCGCGCGCCACCGCCGCCGCGACCGCGGGCGCGACTCGGCGGTCGAACACGCTCGGGAGCACGTAGTCGGCCGCGAGGTCGCCGGTGTCGACTACCTCTGCCAGCGCGTGCGCAGCGGCCAGCTCCATCTCGCGAGTAATCGCGCTCGCGCGCACGTCGAGCGCCCCGCGGAAGACGCCGGGGAACGCGAGCACGTTGTTGATCTGGTTCGGGTAGTCGGAACGGCCGGTACCGACCACGGCGGCGAGCTCGTCGATCTCCTCGGGCGCGATCTCCGGGTTGGGGTTGGCCATCGCGAAGACGATCGCGCTCGGGGCCATCGAGCGGATCGCCGCGACGTCTACGGCGCCCGGGCCGGAGAGTCCGATGAAGACGTCCGCGCCGGCGAGCGCGTCGGGGACGCTGCCCTGAAGCCTGCGCGGGTTCGTCTCGCGTGCCAGCTGCGCCTTGGACTCGTCGAGCCCATCGCGCTCCGGGTGCAGGATGCCCTTCCGGTCGGTGCAGACGACCTCGCCGACTCCGGCCGCCAGCAGAATCCTGGCCGTCGAGGCCCCCGCCGCCCCGGCACCCGTGATCACCGCGCGGGTACCGCCGAGCTCCTTGCCGACCACGCGCAGCGCGTTCAGCAGTGCCGCGAGCACGACGATCGCCGTGCCGTGCTGGTCGTCGTGGAAGACAGGAATCTCGAGCCGTTCGCGCAGCCGCCGTTCGACCTCGAAGCAGCGGGGCGCCGAGATGTCCTCGAGGTTGATCCCGCCGAAGACCGGTGCAATCGCCGCAACCGCCTCGACAATCGCGTCGGGGTCGGTCGTGTCGAGGCAGATGGGCCACGCGTCGATGCCCGCGAACTCCTTGAACAGGATCGCCTTGCCCTCCATCACGGGCAGCGCCGCTTCCGGGCCGATGTCGCCGAGCCCGAGCACCGCCGTGCCATCGGTCACCACCGCGACGGTGTTCTGCTTGATGGTCAGGTTCCAGACCTTCTCCGGATCGGCGGCAATCTCGCGGCAGACGCGAGCCACACCGGGCGTGTAGGCCATCGAGAGGTCGTCGCGGGTCTTGAGCGGGATCCGCGACGCGACCTCGAGCTTGCCGCCCAGGTGCAGCAACAGCGTTCGGTCGGAGACGTGCTCGACCTCGATTCCCTCGAGGGCGCGCACCGCAGCCACGATCCGAGCGATGTGGTGCTCATCCGCGGCGAGTACTACGACGTCCCTGACCTTCTTCCCGCGCTCGACACGCACGAGGTCGATTGCGCCCAGCAGCCCGCCGGCGTCCCCGATCGCGGCGGCGAGGCGCGCAAAGGCGCCGGGGTGGTCGTCGAGGTGAACGCGGAGCGTCGCGCTGAAGGACGCGGAGGGATGTGGTGCGACTTCGCTCACACCGTGGAGCGTCACGCCGGAGCCGACACCGCGCATCCGCCCGCAGCCGAACGTGCCCTGCGGCTTTCCCGCAGGAACCTTCGGTGGGCCTCCCGATGGCCTGCAGGCCTCGGTGGCAAACTCTGCAGTCATGCAGACCGAGCATCCCGTCCATGAGCTGCGGCCGATCACGGCGCTCGCGGACGAACTCGGACTCGCACCCGAGGAGCTCTCCCCCTATGGCCGCCACGCGGCCAAGATCGAGCTCCACGCGCTCGATCGGCTCGCCGAGGCTCCGGACGGGAAGCTCGTCTGCGTCACCTCCGTTACGCCGACGAAGGCCGGCGAGGGCAAGACGACCACCGCGATCTCGCTCGCGGACGGCCTCGCGCACCTCGGCGAGCGGCCCGTGCTCGCGCTGCGCGAGCCGTCGCTCGGGCCGGTCTTCGGGATCAAGGGCGGCGGCACCGGCGGCGGGCTCAGCCAACTGGCGCCGATGGAGCTGATCAACCTCCATTTCACGGGCGATATCCACGCGATCGGCGCGGCGAACAACCTGCTCGCGGCCGTCGTGGAGTCGCACCTGCAGCACGGGAACGGGCTCGGGCTCGACCCGCACTCGATCACCTGGCGCCGCTGTCTCGACATGGACGACCGCGCCCTCCGAAAGATCGTCGTCGGGCTCGGCGGCAGGATCAACGGCGCCCCGCGCGAGACCGGCTTCGACATCACGGCTGCCTCGGAGGTGATGGCGATCGTGGCCGTCTCGCGCGACCACGCGGACCTGAGGAGGCGGCTCGGCGCGATCACCGTCGGAACCACCGTCGACGGCGAGCCCGTGACAGCGGAGCAGCTCGGCTGCGCCGGCTCGATGGCCGCGCTGCTGACCGACGCGCTCAAGCCGAACCTCGTACAGACGCTCGAGGGGCAGCCCGCCCTCGTCCACGCGGGGCCGTTCGCGAACATCGCGCACGGCAACAACTCGCTGCTCGCCGACCGGCTCGGGCTGAAGCTCGCCGACTACGTCGTTACCGAAGGCGGCTTCGGCGCGGAGATGGGCTTCGAGAAGTTCATGGACATCGTCTGCCGCCTCGGTGGGATCCGCCCGAGCGGCGTCGTCCTCGTCGCCACCGTCCAGGCGCTGAAGCACCACGGCGGCGACCCCGACGGCGGGCTGCGCGCGCTCGAGCGCGGCGGCGAGAACCTCGCCGCGAACCTCGCGATCGTGCGCCACTTCGGGCTCGATGCGGTGGTCGCTGTGAACCGCCACCCGGACGACACGCGAGACGAGATCGATGCCATTCGGCGGATGGCGGTCGACGCAGGCGCATTCGGCGCAGCCGTCAACGACGGCTTCCTCCGGGGCGGCCAGGGCGCGGCCGAACTGGCCGAGGCCGTGGTCGCCGTCACTGAGCGCCAGTGGCCGGTGAGGTTCCTCTACGAGAACGAGGAGCCGCTGGCGAGGAAGCTCGAGCTCGTCGCCCGGCGCGCGTACGGCGCGGATGGGATCGAGCTCTCGCCCGCCGCCGCGAGTCAGGCGGAGGAGCTCGAAGCGCGAGGCCTCGGACAGTTACCGGTCTGCATCGCGAAGACGCACCTGTCGCTGTCGCATGACCCCGCCCTGACGAACGCGCCGACCGGCTTCACCCTGCCGGTGCGCGAGCTCCGGGCCTACACCGGCGCCGGGTGGGTGGTCGCGCTCTGCGGCGAGATGCAGACGATGCCCGGCCTGCCCGCCGACCCGGCCGCGTCGCGGATCGAAGTCGACCCGGACGGCCGCATCCTGGGGCTGCGATGACTGTCGCCGAGCTGCAGCCGTTCGAGGCCGAGCACGTCCGGCTGCGCCGCGGGCTCGAGCACCTCCGACAGGCGGCGGCCGGGCTCGAGACGCTCGACCGCACCGAGCGCCGCGCCGAGATCCGCGAGGCAGTCGACTTCCTCGAAGGCCCGCTCGCCCGCCATGCGGCGGCCGAGGAGACGGTGCTCTACCCGGCGGTGGCGCGGCTGCTGCGCCATCCTGCGGCGGCCCAGCCGATGGTGTTCGACCACGAGCTCGTCCGCGCGCAAGCACGCGAGCTGGCCGGTGCCGACCCTGACGACCTGCCGCACCTGCGCGAGCTGCTCCTCTCCCTCTACACGCTGCTCGACGCGCACTTCCGCAAGGAGGAGCGCTTCTACCTGCCCCTGATTGCCGGCCGCGGCGAGGCCGACGCCCTCCAGGCGGCGATGGCGCGGATCGAGCGCGAAGGCGATGGGGACCAGCGGGACGAGAAGCTCGGCCCCCACCACTTCCCGCTCGACGGCGCCGCGGGCGAAAAGCTCGCGTGGGCAGTTCCGTACGCCGTGCAGGCGCCGTCGAGCCACAACAGCCAGCCGTGGCGCTTCAGCGTCGCCGGCAGCTCGCTCGAGCTCCGCGCCGACCGCATGCGGGCGCTGCCCGTCGTCGACCCGCACGACCGCGAGCTCACGATCAGCTGCGGCGCGGCGCTCCGCTACCTTCGGGCCGCCTTGCGCAAGGCAGGCGAAGTGCCGGAGGTGGTGCTGCTGTCGGCCGAGGACGAGGACGTGCTCGCGCGCGTGTCGCTGACCGATCGCCTCGAGCCTTCGCGGCAGGAGAAGCAGGATTTCTGGTCGATGCGCAAGCGCCGGACGAACCGGGGACGCTTCAAGCCCGACCCGGTGCCGTACGAGCTCCAGGCGCTGCTCTCCGACGCGGCCGCCGCGGAGGGAGCCGCGCTGATCGTCGTCGAGGGAGACGAGCGCAGGGCAGAGCTCGCGCGTCTCGTCGCCGAGGGCGACCGCCTGCAGGCCGCCGACCCGAGCTTCCGCCGCGAGCTCGCCTCGTGGCTGCACCCGAGCCGCTCGCACGCGCGCGACGGCATGCCGACCTCGGCGGCCGGCGTCAGCGCGTCGTCGATGGGCCCGTTCGTCGTCCGGAGGTTCGACTGGGGCAGCGGCCGCGCTGCCAGGGACGAGCAGCTCGCACTGGGCTCGCCGGCGCTCGCGGTGCTGACGACGCCCGGCGACACACCGGCCGACTGGCTCGCCGTCGGACAGGCACTGGCGCTCGTGCTGCTGCGGGCGACGACCGAGGACCTGGCCTCCTCGTACCTGAACCAGCCCGTCGAGGTGCCCGGGCTGCGAACGAGGCTTGCCGAGCTGGTCGACGGAGGCGTCCCGCAGCTCGTGCTGCGTCTGGGCTACCCGGTGTCCACGGCGCCGGCGACGGCCAGGCGCGACGTTGCCGACGTGCTCGCCTAGGCCCCGACGGGCGTGGAGACGAGCGCCTCCAGCAGCTCCTCGAAGACGTCGCGCTCGAGCGAGTACGACTCGTCGAAGTCCGCTGCGCCGTTCAGCTCGACCGGCACGTAGGACCCGCCCACAGGCAGCAGGTCGACCCCGGCGACGTCGATCCCGACGGCCGCGGCCGCCCTCAGCGCCAGCTCGCACGCCTCCTCGCTCGGGTCGGCGTGGCGCCGTGCCGCGCCGAGCGAGACGTTCGTGCGCCACTCGCCGCGTTGGGCGACGCGTTCGGCGCCCCCGAACACCCGCCCGCGCGCCACCAGCAGCCGCAGGTCGTATCCGGCCGGCGGGAGGAGCTCCTGCACGAGCGCGCCGGTGCGCGCGAACCACGGCCGCCCCTGCAGCCGGGCGGCCCAGGCGCGCAGCTCCGTTCGGTCGCGGCAGCGGACGACGTCGCGGCCCCAGCTCCCGAAGCGAGGCTTGACGACGAGCGGCGGATCCAGCTCGAGCAACTCCGCCACCGTACGAACGTGCTCGGTCCACGGGTGCGGCACGCCGGCCGAGCGCAGGAGCGTGGCCGTGCGCCACTTGTCGTGGACGGCGAGCAGTGCGTCCGCGCGGTTCAGGACGTGGATGCCGCGGCGCTCGAGCGCCTCGAGCAGCTCGAGTCCGGACTCGACCCCGTCAAGGGTCGACAACACGTCGATTCGGGCCAGCGCCACGTCGCCCGGGAGCAGGTTCGCCAGCGCCGCGCGCGGGGAGAGCAGCCCGGCGCCGAGCCGCGCGGCCAGCATCGCGTTCGTCGGCTCGCGCTGATGGGCGACGATCGCCAGAGCCATCTCGACGCCATCGTCGCTTCGCCGATGACGAGCGGCATCCGTGTCTTCGCCGTTCCCCGTGCGGGTTTTCCACCCCTCCGCTCAGCGCCCGCCCCGATGCTGCAACTAGACGCCGGGCCGACATTTCGGCCATGGCCGCGACGGTGGAGGAGACCAACCGGAAGCCCGTCTTCGACGAGCTCCGGCCGGCGCTGACGGCAGCGGAGGCGCTCGTCGAAGCCGACCGCTGTCTCGAGTGTGGCGGCGCGCACGCGCCGGCACCGTGCACCGTCGCCTGCCCGGCCGGCGTCGACGTGGCCGGGTTCGTCTCGGCGATTGCCGCCGGCGACCCTGGGCGCGCGGCCGACACGATCTTCGCCGAGAACCTGCTCGGCGCCAGCTGCGCGCGCGTCTGCCCCGTCGAGGTGCTCTGCGAGGGCGCGTGCGTCCTCCAACACGAAGGCCGCGAGCCGATCCAGATCGCTGCACTGCAGCGCCACGCGGCCGACTGGTCGCTGACTCGCGCCCGGCCGCTGCGCGACCGCGCTCCGCTGACCGGCAGGCACGTCGCGGTGATCGGCGCCGGCCCCGCCGGCCTGGCCTGCGCAGGCGAGCTCGCGGCACGCGGCCACGAGGTCACCGTGTACGACGAGCGCGAGGAGGTCGGCGGTCTCGTCCGCTACGCGATCGCTCCGTACCGCATCCAGCGCCATCCGCTACCGGCCGAGGCGGTCGCGCTCGAGGAGCTCGGCGTCTCGTTCCGGCTCGGACATCCCGTTCGCGACCGCGCAACGCTCGAGGCGATCACTGCCGACGCGGATGCCGTCTTCCTGGCCGTGGGGATGGGTGCAGACGCCGAGGTCAGCTATCCCGGGGACATGCTCCCCGGCGTTTGGGACTCGCTGCCGTTCATCGACGCAGTCAAGTCCGACGAGCCGCCGGCCGTCGGCCGTTCGGTGGTCGTGATCGGCGGCGGCAACACCGCGATCGACGTCGCGCGCGAGGCCCTGCGCCTCGGCGCCCGCGACGTCACGCTCGTCTACCGCCGATCCCGTGACGAGATGCCGGCGTACCCGTACGAGGTCGAGGAGGCCGAAGAGGAGGGCGTCCGCTTCCGCTGGCTAGCGGCGCCGGTCCGCTTCCTCGGGTGCGGCCGCCTCGTCGGTGTCGAATGCCAGACCATGCAGCTCGGCGAGCCGGACGAGAGCGGGCGCCGGCGCCCCGAGCCGGTGCCCGGCTGCGAGTTCGTGATCCCGGCCGACACGGCCGTGAAGGCGATCGGACAGCGCGGACGCGACGAGCTCGCGGAGCTGGTCGAGGGACTGCGACCTGTCGCGGGGCCGCGTCGAGGTCGATTCAGCGACCGGGCGCACCGCCGACCCGAGGTACTTTGCGGGCGGCGACGCCGTCAACGGCGGCTCTAGCGCGGTCCAGGCCGTGAGCGAGGCCAAGCTCGCAGCGCGGGCGATCGACGAGGCGCTGCGATGAGCGCCACGACGGAGATCCGCTGGCACGCGCGCGCCGGCCAGGGCGCCAAGACCGCGGCCCACCTGCTGGCGCTTGCGTTCCTGCGCGCCGGCAAGAGCGTCCAGGCCTTTCCCGAGTACGGCCCCGAGCGGCGTGGTGCGCCGGTGCGTGCCTACACGCGCGTCTCGGACCGGCCCATCCGGCGGCACGACTCCGTCGTCAGTCCCGACGTCGTCGTCGTGCTCGATCCGTCGCTCGCCCACGAGGCGGGCGTGGCGGAGGGCGTCGGCCCGGAGACGCTCGTGCTGGTGAATGCGGAGGAGCCTCCCCCCGGGCTCCCGCAGGCACGCGTGCTGTGCGTCCCCGCCGCCCGGCTGGCCGACGCGAGCGGAGCGCGGTTCGCGAACGTCGTGATGGTCGGGGCGGTCGCGGCCGCCCTCGGCGACCCGCCGCTCGAGACGCTCGAGGAGCAGGCGTGCGACCTGCTCGCCGGCAAGTCCGACCCGCGGGCGATCGCGGCGGGGATCGAGGAGGGCCACGCATGGCTGCGCTGAAGGCCTGGCAGCAGCTCGAGCCGGGCGGCGCCGTCGTCCGCGCCGAGGTCGAGCGCATTCGAACCGGCGGGTGGCGCACGGGGCTCAAGCCCGAGGCCGACCTCTCCCGCTGCGTCGACTGCCTGCTCTGCTGGCTCTATTGCCCCGACTCGGCGGTCGTGCTCGAGGGCACGACGTTCGCCGGCTTCGACCTCGACGTCTGCAAGGGCTGTGAGATCTGCGCCGAGATGTGCCCGACAGACGCGATCGAGATGGTGCCCGATGCCTGAGCTGCAGCTGCTCACCGGCGGCGAGGCGGTCGCGCACGCGATGCGGCAGGTCGACCCGGACGTCGTGCCGGTGTACCCGATCACGCCGCAGACGCCGATCATCCAGGGTTTCGCGAAATTCGTGGCGGACGGGGAGGCGCACGGCGAGCTGGTCGACGTCGAGTCGGAGCACTCGGCGATGAGCGCGGCGATCGGATCCGCCCTCGCCGGCGCGCGCACGATGACGGCGACGTCGTCGCAGGGCCTCGCGCTCATGGCCGAGGTGGTCTACATCGCAGCCGCGATGCGGGCGCCGATCGTGATGGCACTCGGCAACCGCGCGCTCTCGGGCCCGATCAACATCCACTGCGACCACTCGGACTCGATGCTGATCCGCGACTCCGGCGTCGTCCAGCTCTTCGTCGAGAACGCGCAGGAGGCCTACGACATGACGGTGCTGGCGCCGCGCCTGGCCGAGCGGCCGGACGTGCTGCTCCCGGTGCTCGTCTGCCAAGACGGCTTCACGATCACGCACTCGGCTGAGCCGGTCGAGCTGCTCCCCGACGACGCCGTTCGAAGCTTCGTCGGCGAGTACGCCGTGCCGCACGCGCTGCTCGACCTGGAACGCCCGGCGACGCAGGGCCCGTTCGCGATGCCCGACTACTACTTCGAGCTGCGCCGCGCCCAGGTGGCTGCGCTCGACGCGGCGCTGCCGGCCTTCGAGGAGGTCGCGTCGGAGCTCGCCCGGATCACCGGCCGGTCGCTCGCGCCAGTCGAGCGCTACCGGCTCGACGGCGCGGGCACCGTGGTGGTGGCGATGGGCTCGACGGCCGGCACGGCCAAGGACGGCGTCGACGCGCTGCGCGACGACGGCGAGCCGGTCGGCCTGCTCCGGGTCGTCTCGTTCCGGCCGTTCCCGCGCGCCGCGGTCGCCGAGGCGCTGGCCGACGCCGGGACGGTCGTCGTGCTCGATCGCGCGGACTCGCCCGGCGGCGCGCCGCCGCTGTTCGCGGAAATGGCATCGGTGCTCTATGGCAGCGGAACGACGTTGCGCGGCCATGTCTACGGCCTCGGCGGCCGTGAGCTCCATCCCGAGGACCTGCGCGAGATCGTCGCGGGCGAGGCGCCCGCATACGTCGGCCTGAGGAGCGAGTCGTGTCCCGCCTGAAGACGCTCGTCCGCGAGCAGCGCGGCGTGCAGCCGCTGGACGGCGGCCACTCGCTCTGCCAGGGCTGCGGCATCCCCGTCGTGGTTCGCACAGTGCTCGGCTCGCTGCACCGGCCGGCGGTCGTCGTGAACGCGACCGGCTGCCTCGAGGTGGCGACGACGCGCTTCCCGACGACGGCCTGGAACGTGCCCTGGCTGCACGTCGCGTTCGAGAACGCGGCGGCGGTGGCAAGCGGCGTCGAGACGGCCCAGCGGGTGCTGCGACGGCGGAATGGGCTCCCGCAGGACGCCGACGTCGCGGTGGTCGTGTTCGCCGGCGACGGCGGCACCTACGACATAGGCCTGCAGGCGCTCTCGGGCGCGCTCGAGCGGGGCCACCGCCTGCTCTACGTCTGCTACGACAACGAGGCCTACATGAACACCGGCATTCAGCGCTCCGGTGCGACGCCGTACGGCGCCTCGACGACGACGAGCCCGGCCGGCCTCGACAGCTTCGGCAAGGCGCAGCAGCGCAAGGACATGACCGCGATCGCCGTCGCGCACGGCGTCCCATACGTGGCGCAGGCCTGCTCGACGTTCTGGTTCGACCTCTCTCGCAAGGCCGAGCGCGCTGCGGCCGCCGACGGGCCGGCGTTCCTCAACGTGCTGAGCGACTGCCCGGTCGGCTGGGGCCACGAGACGCGCCTCGGTCCGCGCATCCTCTCGGCGGCCGTCGAGACGCGCTTCTGGCCGCTGTACGAGGTCGTCGACGGCGAGTACCGCCTCACCTACGAGCCTGCGAAGCTGGTGCCCGTCACCGAGTGGCTCACGCCGCAGAAGCGGTTCGCGCATCTGCAACCAGGCCAGGTCGAGGAGATCCAGCGGCAGGTGGACGCCGACTGGGAGAAGCTCGCCGCCCGCTGCGCCGCCCAGTCGCCGATGAGTCTCCGCGGCGTAGGCTGTCTACCCATTCGATGAACGTGCGCGTCCTCCACGGCAGCTGCGAGTGCGGCGGGGTGCGCTACCGCGTGCCGGACGACTTCGAGTACGCGATGAACTGCCACTGCTCGCGGTGTCGTGCCGGCACCGGCTCTGCGTTCAAGCCGTTCGCCGGCATCCAACGCGAGAGGCTCGAGGTCGTCGAGGGCGCCGACCGGCTGCTGGTGTGGGGCGACGACGACGGGAACCACACGCGCTGCGGCGTGTGCGGCTCGCTGCTCTGGTCGGTCGTCCGCGACGGCGGCTGGGTGCACGTCGCCTTGGGCTCGCTCGCCGAGGAGCCGAGCATCCGGCCGCAGGGGCACATCTACGTCGGCTCGAAGGCGCCGTGGTACGAGATCACCGACGAGCTGCCGCAGTTCGACGAGCTTCCCGGCTAGCGCTCTTGCATTTAGCTGATTGAGTAATTACGCTGTCGGCTAAATGAAGGCCGACCAGCTCAGCACGACGTTCGCCGCCCTCGCCGACCCGACTCGCCGGGCGATCCTGCGCCGGCTGAGCGAGGGCGAGGCGACCGTGAACGAGCTCGCCGCCCCCCACGCCATCAGCCTGCCCTCCGTCTCTCGCCACCTGAAGGTGCTCGAGCAGGCGGGCATGGTCGTGAAGAGCCGATCGGCACAGTGGCGGCTCTGCCGCCTCGAGCCTGCGCCGCTTGCGGAGGCCGACGCGTGGATGGCGCCCTATCGCGCCTTCTTCGCCGAGCGCCTGCCGCGCCTCGAGCGCCAGCTTGCACAACGGAGAGAGGAGACGTCATGACCGAGAGCCGCGCGTTCACGCTCACCTGGACGCTCGAGGCGACGCCCGCGGAGGTCTTCCGCGCGTGGACCGACCCCGACGAGCTCGGCTGGTACTACAACGACGCGCAGCCGATCCCGGACGAGCCGATCGAGCTCGACCTCCGCATCGGGGGCGTCTGGCGCCAGCGGATGGTGATCGACGAGAGCACCGCCTTCACGACCGGCGGCGTCTATCGCGAGATCGTGCCGGACGAGAAGCTCGTGTTCTCGTGGGGCGCGAGCGGCGGCTGGCCCGAGCTCGACCCCGAGCGACTCGACGAGAACCCGCTCGTGACGGTTGCGTTGAGCGAGGTCGGCGAGCGTACGCAAATGACCCTCTGCGTCGAGCTGCCTGCGGGCCTCTCGCGCGAACAGGTGGAGGAGTGGTGGTCACACGGGATCCGCAACGGCTGGCGCGCGACGGTCGACCGTCTGGCGGCGCGGTTCGGAGCGCTAGTCGGCTAGCCGGCCCTCGACCGCAGCGAGCACGCGCACGACCTCGAGCCCGAAGCGCGCGTCGAGGCTCGAGTCGCCCGTGAGCAGTGCGTCGATCGCGGCCGCATAGGCGGCGGGCACGTCCGCCGTCCCGTCACCCGGGCGACGGGCGATCCCCTCCGCGCCCCAGAAGACGATCTCGTGCACTCCCGCGGGCGCGGTCAGGCTGACGGAGACGCTGCTGGCCGCGCCCGAGGCGTGCCGCAATGCGACGTGCACCTCGTCGCGCGGGCCCCGGAGCGCCTCGACACCCTCGACCGCACCGAGCGTGGGCAGCAGCGCCGCGACCGCGTGCGGGCCGACGTCCCAGAGGCCCCCGCGGGCCCGCCGCCACGGCGACTCGCCGAACGGGTTGCCCGGCTCGAAGATCGACGCGAGGTAGAGGATGCTCGCGCCGTCCCACGGCCGCCGGTCGATCTCGTCGCGGTACCAGGAGGCCAGCGCCGGGTCGAGCCGGAAGGTGAAGAACACCACCGTCGGCGCCCGGGCCGCGTCGACGATCCGCTCAGCCGCCTCGACGGTGAGCGCGATCGGCTTCTCGAGCAGCAGCGCCTTCCCGGCCGCCGCGGCGCGGGGCGCGAGCTCCGACTGCACGTCGGGCGGCACCGAGAACGCGACGGCGTCGACCGCGGCGAACAGCTCGTCGAGATCGGCGAAGCCGCGGGCGCCGTGGCGCTCGGCGAGCGCGGCCGCCTTGGCCGGGTCGCGGCCCCAGACGCCGGCGAGGTCCGCTTCCGGGTGCGCGACGATTCCCGCGGCGTGCGCGACGTCGGCCCAGAAGCCGGTCCCGATCAGGCCGAAGCGAAGCATCGCGCCGCGAACGTACCGTCTCGGGATCGGGTTCGTCGCCTCATACGGATTCCTCGTCGCCGTGCAGGCGGCGCTCGTGCTCGCGCCCGGGCGGCCTCGCCGGCTCGGCGGCTCTCGGCTCCTCGGGCTCGCGATCCCGGCGGCCGCGCTCGTCGCCGGCGTCGCGATCGCGCAGCTCGCGGGCGGCGCCGACTTCCTCACCGCGCTCGCGGCAGTCGCGACGCCGCTGCTCGCAGCCGGAGCCGGCTGGGCGAGGCGCTGGCCGCTTCCGTGGCTGCCGGCGCTCTGCGTGCCGCCGCTCTATGCGCTCGCCTGGCTGCGGGCGGACACGCTCGGGGCCGACGCCGCGGGCACCGCGCTCATCGCCGGCGCGTGCCTGGCGATCACGGGCCTCGTCGCGGGCCTCGCGCCGCCGTCCTGGCTCACGGCCGGGCTCGTGCTGCTGGTCGTGCTCGACGTGATCCTCGTCTGGGGCAACCGTCAGGTAGAGCCCACGATGACCGCCCTTCAGGCCGCGACCCCGCCAGCACCCGCAGGCCGCCCGCTGCCCGAGCTGCAGCAGATCGACTTCGGCTCGGCCACGATGGGCTGGCTGGACTTCGCGGCGCCGGCGCTCCTCGGCCTGCTCGTCTACCGACGGCGCGCTGCCGCGGTCACGACCGGGATCGCGGCCGCGCTCTGGGGCCTGCTTCTGTTCGTCACGTCACCGATCGCCGCAACGCCGCCGGTGCTCGCCGGACTCCTTGTCGGCCGGCCCCGAACGGCTGCGGCCGCAGTGGTCGGCAGAGCCGCGCGCGGGGTGCCAACCAGCCGCTAAACGGTTCACCGCCCACGACGGCTTCGACCGCGCTCGCCCTAGGCCGCCGGCGCCACGTGGTCGAGGATCACCTCGAGCAGCCGGCACGAGTGCAGGACGTGCTCGTGCGCGAGCGCCCGCGCGCCTTCCGCGCTTCGCGCCTCGATCGCCGACACGATCGCGTGGTGCTCGCGGGTGTTCTGCCGGTAGAGGTCGTCGATCTCCGGGCCGCCTGCGCGCCAGCGGCTGAGAAACGTCCGCCGCGCGCTCTTCGCGACCGCCTCGACGAACGGCACCTGCGCCGCCTCGTAGATCACGTCGTGGAAGCGGTAGTTCGCCCGCACCCACTCGCCCGTCAGCGCGTTCCGCTCGTCAGGGTCGCGGGCGCGCTCGAGCAGCTCGTCGGTCAACCGCGCGAAGTCGGCCTCGGCCGCCCGCAACGCAAGCAGGCGCGCCTTGTCGAAGCGCGGCACGGCCAGCTCGGTCACGAGCGCCTCTAGCTCGGCGCGGACGAGGAAGGCCTCGCGCAGTTCGTCGCGCGAGATCATCCGCACGCGGACACCGCGGTTCGGCTCGAAAGAGACGAGGCCCGTCGCCGCGAGCCTGCGCAGGGCCTCCCGGATCGGCGTGCGGCTGACGCCGAAGCGCTCCGACAGCGTCTCCTGCCGCAGGACGGAACCGGGGGCGAGCTCGCCCGAGACGATCGCGTGCTCGAGCGCGCGGGCGATCTCGTCCGCCTTGGTGCCTCCCGGCTCTAGCTCTGAAACTGCGCCGCCTCCGTGGAGCCCTCGAGCGCGAGCGTCGAGCTCCTCCCCCCGCTGACCGCCTGCGCGACCGCGTCGAAGTAGCCGGCCCCCGCCTCTCGCTGGTGACGCGTCGCGGAGTAGCCGTGCTGCTCGAGCGCAAACTCCTGCTCCTGCAGCTCGACGTACGCGCTCATGCCGTCGCTCGCGTAGCCGCGCGCGAGCTCGAACATCGCCGCGTTCAGCGAGTGGAAACCGGCGAGCGTCACGAACTGGAACCGGTAGCCGAGCTCGCCCAACTCCTGCTGGAAGCCCGCGATCCGCTCGTCGTCGAGGTGCGCCCGCCAGTTGAACGAAGGCGAGCAGTTGTAGGCGAGGAGCTTGCCCGGGAAGCGCTCGTGGATCGCCGCCGCGAATTCGCGCGCCTCGCCCAGGTCGGGCGTCGACGTCTCGAACCAGACCAGGTCGGCGTACGGGGCCGCCGCGAGCCCTCGCGCGATCGCTGGCTCGAGGCCGTCGCGCACGCGGAAGAAGCCCTCGGGCGTCCGCTCGCCGGTCAGGAACTCGGCATCGGCCGGGTCGGCGTCGGTCGTGATCAGCTGCGCGCTGAGCGCGTCGGTGCGCGCGACGAGCACGGTCGGCACGCCGCACACGTCGGCCGCGAGCCGCGCCGCGACCAGCATGCGAACGAAGTGGGTCGTCGGCACGAGCACCTTGCCGCCGAGGTGGCCGCACTTCTTCTCTGACGAGAGCTGGTCTTCGAAGTGCACACCCGCGGCGCCCGCCTCGATCATCGCCTTCATCACCTCGAAGGCATTGAGCGGGCCCCCGAACCCGGCCTCGGCGTCCGCCACGATCGGCGCCAGCCAATGGGTGTCGAGGTCGCCCTCGGCGGCGTGGATCTGGTCGGCCCGCAGGAGCGCGTTGTTCAGCCGCCGCACCAGCGCAGGTCCGCTGTTGGACGGATAAAGGCTCTGATCCGGGTACGTCTGGCCCGCGAGGTTGGCGTCGGCCGCAACCTGCCAGCCGCTGAGGTAGATCGCCTTCAAGCCGGCCTTGACCATCTGCACGGCCTGGCCGCCCGTAAGCGCGCCCAGCGCTGGCACGTAGTCCTCCCGCATGAGCAGCTCCCAGAGCCGCTCCGCGCCGAGCCGAGCGAGCGTGTGCTCGACGTGCACCGTCCCGCGCAGCCGCTCGACGTCGTCCGAGGTGTACGGCCGCTCGATTCCGTCCCAACGCTCCATCTCAGCCCCTCTCGATGTAGTCGTACGCAGGCAGCGTCAGAAACTCGACGAATTGCTCGTCGAGCGCCACCTGCTCGAAGAGCTCGCGCGCCTCGTCGACGCGGCCTCTCCCCTCCAGCTCCGCGTGCAGACGCTCCGCCTCCTCTCCGACGGCGCGCTCGATCTCGTCGCGCCCGAAACGCCCGTGGCGGAGCCACTGCCAGACCTGCGAGCGCGCGATCTCCGCGGTGGCGGCGTCCTCCATCAGGTTGAAGATCGCGACAGCGCCGGTGCCGCCGAGCCAGGCGGTGAGATAACGCAGCGCAACGGCGACGTCGTTCCGGAGGCCTTCCTCCGTCACGTCGCCGGGAGTCGCGGCCACGTCGAGCAGCTGCTCCGCCGAGATCTCGACGTCCTCGCGCAGGCGGTCGAGCTGGTTCGTCCGCTCGAACTCGGCTAGGGCGACGGGGACGAGATCCGGGTGCGCGACCCAGGTGCCGTCGAAGCCGTCGCCGGCCTCGCGCTGCTTGTCCTCGTGCACCTTCGCGAGCGCGCGCTCGTTCAGCTCGGCGTCCCTGCGGCTAGGGATGAACGCAGCCATCCCGCCCATCGCATGAGCGCCGCGGCGGTGACACGTGCGCACGAGCAGCTCGGTGTAGGCGCGCATGAACGGTGCCGTCATCGTCACCGCATTGCGGTCGGGGAGGACGAATTCCGGCCGGTCGCGGAAGGTCTTGATGACGCTGAACATGTAGTCCCAGCGCCCGGCGTTCAGACCGGCGGCGTGCTCACGCAGCTCGAAGAGGATCTCGTCCATCTCGAACGCGGCGAGCACGTGCTCGATCAGCACCGTTGCGCGGATCGAGCCCCGGTCGAGGCCCAGTTCGTCCTCGGCGTACGTGAAGACGTCGTTCCAGAGCCGCGCCTCGAGGTGGTTTTCGAGCTTCGGCAGGTAGAGCCACGGGCCTGCGCCGCGCTCGAGTAGGCGGCTCGCGTTCCGGAAGACGTAGAGCCCGAAGTCGAAGAGGCTCGCCGAGACGGGCTCGCTGCCGACGACCAGGTGCCGCTCGGTGAGGTGCCAGCCGCGCGGCCGAACGAGCAGCGTCGCGACTTCGGCGTCGAGGCGGTACGTCTTGTCCGGCGTCTCGAGCTCGATCGTCCGCTCGATCGCGTCGGTCAGGTTCGCCTGGCCCTCGACCATGTTCGCGAACGTCGGCGCGTTCGCGTCCTCGAAGTCCGCCATGAACATGGGGGCGCCCGAGTTGAGTGCGTTGATCACCATCTTGCGGTCGGTCGGGCCGGTGATCTCGACCCGCCGGTCGAGCAGCCCGGCGGGCACGGGCTCGATCGTCCAGTCGCCCTCGCGCACCTCGCGGGTCTTTGCGAGGAAGTTCGGCAGCTCGCCGGCTGCGATGCGCTCCCGCCGCGCGGCGCGTGCTTCGAGCAGCTCGAGCCGGCGCGACCCGAAGCGCTCCTGCAGCTCCGCGACGAACGCGAGCGCCTCGGGCGTCAGCACCTCGTCGGCGCGCGGGGCGGACCCGCGCAGCTCCGTTGCCGGCATGGTCCTCACTCGTTGCCGTGGTCCCGCTCGCAGAAGTCCGGGCAGGTGCACGGAGCGGTCTCCGCGGCGGTGAGGACGTAGCTCGAGCGCCGGGTCGAGGCGCCGCCGCTGACGACGCGGATGTGGCTGACGCCGTTGCCATTGGCGGCTCCGTCCTTCGAGCTGTGCCGGATCTTCGAGAGCAAGCGGTTCATGCGGCCATCCTTTCCGATTTCGGATCCGAAGTCGAGGGATACTGTACCTAATCCGACCAGTCGGGTAGGAAAATTTAGATCTTTGGATCCAATCAGAGGTGAAACACCGCCCGCCGGTCGTGGCATAGTTTCCCCGTGCTCGACCCGGAACTGGCCGCCATCCTGCTCGCCTTCGGGTTCGCGGGGCTCCTAGCGCTCCCCGGGCTGCGCAAGGCGGTGCGGCGCACCGAGCGCGTCTGCACCAAGTGCGGGCGGCGGCTGATTCTCGGCGAGCGCACGTGCGACTGCGGCTGATGTTCGATCGGCCGAGCCGGCGCGACCTGATCGTGTTCGGCGGCTACTGCGCAACCGCCGCGCTCTACATCGCGATCGGCGTCACGACGGTCGACTTCCTGCTGTCGTTCTGGGTCGCAGTTGCCTACCTGCTGGTCACCGCCTGGCTGATCCCGAAGCTCGTGCGGTGGGTCGTATGAGCTGGGCGGCTCACGACCTCGAGCCGTACGCGATCCAGAAGCACACGAAGCTGAAGCTCGCGTTCGTGCCGCTGCTGATCGGCTCGTACTCGCCGGACATGATGACCAAGTGGTTCGTCTACGGGATCCACCTCGGCCCCTGGGAACTGAAGGCGAGCGATCCTGCGCAGTTCCACCGCGGCTGGCCCGGCTTCGGCTTCACGCACTCCTTCGTCTACGGGATCGCGGTCGCGCTGATCTTCTGGAAGGTGTTCGACTCGAAGCTCTGGGCGGTCAGCTTCCTGGTCGGCCAGGCTGCTCACGCGATCACCGACACCGGGGACACCGTCGGGACGATGCTGCTCTTCCCGTGGACGTTCCACTTCCATCTCGGCGCCTGGGCGTACGCGGGGCAGACCGGCCGGACGACCGACGCGGCCGCGTACTTCAGCGGCCTCGGCTCGATGTGGGACCTGGTCTTCGTCGTCTACGGCTTCTGGAGCTGGCGCGTGCTGACGAGCGACTACTTCGACAACCTCATCTACCGCGCCGACGCTTTCTGGCCCTGGCTCAACCGCTGGGTCCCGCGCGGGGCGCTGATCGTGCTCTACCGCGCCGCGTTCTTCTACGGAACCTCCCGCTGGATTGCATGGACGGTCTGGGCCCACGTGATCCACCACTACCCGTACGACCTCAGCTGGGGCGGCCCGCATTGGGTCCACGCCGCGCACCCGTAGTAGCTGCTGTTCAGGCAGCGCTAGTCGTCTACGACGTCGAGCGCAGGCGTACGCTGTCGGCATGTGGGACGTACTCACCTGGCACGATGGCACGCTCGCAATCGCGTGGTGGGCCGTGATCGTGCTCGTCGTCGCGCTGCTGTCGATCGGCGGCACGGCAGCTGCGCGTCGGAAATAATCACGCCTGCGGGACACAATCGGGCATTGAAGGTCTTCCTGGAGACCGAGCGCCTGCTCCTACGGCGGCTCACGTCGGACGACGTCCACAACCTCATCGAGCTCGACAGCGACCCGGAGGTGATGCGCTTCATCAACGGCGGCCGGGCAACGCCGCGACGGGAGATCGAGGACGACGTCTTGCCTGCCCTGCTCGGCCACTACGAGCGCTATTCCGGTCTCGGCTTCTGGGCCGTGGAAGAGAGGTCGACGGGGCGATTCGTTGGGTGGTTTCACCTTCGGCCGGCCGAGGGAGCCCCAGCCGGCGAGGTCGAGCTCGGCTATCGACTGCGCAGGTCCGCCTGGGGCAACGGGTATGCGACCGAAGGTTCGCGAGCCCTGATCCAGAAGGGGTTCGCCGAGCTCGGGGTGGAACGTGTCGTGGCCTTCACGATGGTGGTGAACGTCGCCTCGAGACGTGTGATGGAGAAGGCGGGCTTGCGGTTCGTGCGGATCTTCCACCAGCCGTGGCCCGACTACATCGAGGGCGAGGAGGAGGGCGACGTCGAGTACGCGCTCCTCCGATCCGAATGGGAGCAGGCGAAAGCCGTAGGTTCGAAGCGCCTACCGAAAGCGGCGACGTAAGGGCTCGGGGGTCGAGTGACATGCCCGCACGCTGGCCCACTCGAGGCCTCCTGCGTTCTGGGCGTCCGATAATCGTGTTGTGCGTCGACTCGTCGATCGTTGGCGAAAGAACGCGGCCGAGTCGCCGGGACGGCCCTGTTCCGGGCGGTAGGGGGCTATGGTGAGGATCCGCGATCTCAACTGGATGCAGCTCGAGACGTACCTGAAGAACGACGACAGGATCGTCCTCCCAGTGGGCTCGACCGAGCAGCACGCCTACCTGTCCCTCGAGACCGACAACATCCTCGCCGAGCGTGCGTCTGTGGAAGCGGCTGAGCCGCTCGGCGTGCCGGTGCTGCCGGTGGCTCCGTTCGGCGTGACAGGCTTCACTGCGTATCCCGGAAGCCCGACGCTCCGAGCGTCCACGCTTCTCGCAGTTCTCTCAGATGTCGCCGATTCGCTGCTGGGCCAGGGGTTCGCGCGAGTGCTCGTCGTAAACGGTCACGGCGGAAACACCGAACCCGGCAGGGACTGGGCGCGGGGTCGCGTTCGCGGATCGGTCGTGTGGCACGAGCTTTGGGAGGGCCGGCCGGACAAGATCGCCGCCGCGATCGATACCGACTACGACCATGCCTCGTGGTCGGAGAACTTCCCCTGGACGCGGCTTCCGGGTGTGGTCGTCCCCGAGCAGCGCAAGCCTCCGGTCGAATGGCCCGAAGACGGGAATCCGGAGACGTGGAGGGACGCTCTCGGCGACGGCTCCTTCGGCGGCCTCTATCAGCGATCCCCAGAGGACGAAGGCCGACTCTGGGAGGCCGCGGTGCAGTCGATCCGAGAGCGGCTTGAACGGTGGGACGAATAGCGGCGCTGCCGGTCACCGTAGGAACGTGTTCGCGACGTTGAACGAGTGTCTTGGGCTTCGCTTCGGGTGACACTCCCGCACGCTCGCCCAGGCGAGCTAGGGGGTGAACAGTGTCCAGTGCCCCTCGGAGACGACTTCGACGGTGCCGTCGACCACTCTGATCGCGGTCTCGTCGTCGATCGCGTACGCCGGACCCTGGATACCGGCCGCCCAGCTCTCTGCGTCGGCCATCGTGTTCCCCGGCAGGGCCTCGTTGTCGACGAGGTGCGGACAGATCGAGAAATCAACGACTCCCAGCGTGCTGTCGCCACCGGTCGGCGGCTGCCAGCGGACGAAGTCCTCCCCGATACGGGGGGTCATCACCATGCTTCCGGCGCTCAGTCCCACCCAGACCGTCTCGCCCAGCGACGGCAAGAGATCCGCCAGCCCGGACTGCCGCATCCAGTGGCACAGGTACAGCGCATCGCCGCCATTCACCAGCAGGACGTCTGTGTCTCGGACCCAGGGAACCCAGCGTTCTTCGTCGATGCTGGGCAGTGCGGTGAGCTCCAGCACTCCCAGGGACTTCCAACCCAGTTCGCACATGGGGCACCTGGGCTCTCGTCCGCTGATGAACCGCCATGCCCCGTCAGGACTGACCTCGGGGTGCCCGTACGACGCGGTGGGGATACAGAGGGCGTTGGAGTCGTCGATCGGTTTGCCCAGCAGGTCGACCAGCGCGTCGTGGATGCTCGCGTTCTTGATGCCAGCGGACGTGAGAAGAAGCCTCATGCAGCCTCCCGGATTGCCGGTAGATGGTGTTCTGCGATAGACCGCTCGCGCGACCCGTAACTCATCGGCCTTGCCTTGGCCCGGCCTTGTCGAGTGCACTGGACAGCCTGCGACCTCGAAGGTCGGGTCGCCGCTTCTTCAGACTGTCGCTAGTACCCGAGGGCGTCGAACGCGGCCGGATAGACGATCCGACCGGCGAGCTCGGCGCTGTATCCCGGGAGCCGCTTGACCATGAACGCGGCGTCCGGGATCTTCGGATGCGGGGAGATGAAGCCGAGCGCGCTTGCCCGCTCGAAGCCGAAGCGAGGGTAGTACGCGGCGATCCCCTCGACCATGACCGCGGGCTCGCCTGCGTCTTCGACGCGCCCGAGCGCGTCCCGGATCAGCCGTGCCCCGACGCCGACGCGCTGGCGGTCAGGCCGAACCGACATCGGCGTGAGATTGAGGATCCTTGTACGTGATCCGCCTTCGACGCCGACCCAGCTCAGCATCACGTGAGCAATCACACCGGAGGAGTCCTCGGCGACCAACGCCAGCTCCGGAATGAACTGCTCCGACGCCCGAATGCGCTCGACGAACGACGCGACCTCGTCGGGGTGTCCGACGAATGCCGCCTGGACCACGTCTGCGATCGCGGGATGGTCCGCGTCGCGCTCGGGACGCATGACGACGCCGTCGGCCACGGGTGGCGATGGTAGTTGGGCGATCACTCAGAGGAGAGCCCGCAGGCGGGTACTCCAGGGTTGTGCAACCATCTGCGCCGTGACCCGGCGGCTTCTTCTCGCGGTCGCTGGCGTGCTGGCGGCGCTCGTCCTTGCCCCTGCGTCGCTTGCTGGGATTGCCGAGGTGCGCGACGCGCAGGGGAACCTCGTCGCGCAGGCGGGCGTCGGCTCGTTCGCGTCGTCGAACGATGGCGGCTGGGCGCTCCGCTACGACTCCGCGACCCGCAGCGCCAAGGGCGTCTCGCTGAGCGGCGTGTCGCTCGCCGGCGGCGCCGTCTACGCCGAGCGCGTGTTCGTGCCGGCGCACGGACTTCGCGGGGCAGTGGTCGTCGGCCTGACCGTGAACGGCAAGCCGGCGCCCGCGACGCCGAACTCGCTCGTCCCGCTCGGGCCGGCAAGCTACCTCGTCGTACTGCAGGAGGCGGTCGTCCCAGGCGAAGGCAGCGGCGTTGTCGGCCTGCGCCTCGTCGCGGGAGATTCGTCCCTCGGCCTCGACCCCGGCTCGCAGGTGCTCGTCGGGCTCGCACGCGCCGCACTGCCGTTGCAGCACCACGCCCACGAGAACGCGCAGCTCTCCTGGTTCGCGCTCGGCGTCGGCGGCCACGCGGCCGACACCGGAGACTCGGGCCTCGATGCGCAGCTCCTCGGACTGCCGACGAACGGCACGATCGGCGCCAAGGCGGTCCGGATCGCCGTTCAGTACCTGGGCATCCCCTACCTCTGGGGCGGCGCCGACCCGCTCACAGGCTTCGACTGCTCGGGACTGACGATGTACGTCTACGCTCAGCTCGGGATCCAGCTGACCCACTACACGGGCTCGCAGTTCTACGAGGGCGCGCGCGTGCCGCGCTGGGACCTACAGCCGGGCGACCTCGTCTTCTTCGAGCCCAGCCCGCGGGGGCCGCAGCACGAGGGGATGTACATCGGCGGCGGCGAGTTCATCCAGGCGCCCCACACGGGCGACGTCGTGAAGATCTCGTCACTCGCGGAGCCCGGCTACGCCTTCGGCTTTGTCGGGGCGGTCCGGCCCTTCGGCACGCAATAGACGGCGAGCCAGGCCAAAGCCCGGCTCGCCGCAACGCGTGGATGTTCTCTTGGAGGGGAGAGCATCAATGCGCGTCTACCGATCGTAGCGGGTCGCCGTTCGGCAATGACGCGCAAATTCAGGTGATTTGCGGCATCTTTTCCCAGGTGCAACCATGAGCGGATGAACGTGCGGCCCGTCTGGCTCCTGACACTGCCGATCCTGCTCCTCGGCGAGACCGGAGGGCACGCGATCGTCGCCCGCCTGCTCGACCCGGACGACCCTCGCCACCGCCTGCTCGACCTCGCCGCGACGACTTCCGCGCTGGCCGCGCTCTCGTTCGCGGCGCTCGCCTGGCGAGCCGCGAGGTCGGTCCGCTCGCAGTCGCAGCCGCTGCCCTCCTGGCGGCTCGCGGCGGTGCCTGCGCTCGCGTTCCTGGTGCAGGAGCACCTCGAGAACTTCGTCTCCGACGGGCACGCCGGGTGGCTCACGGCGTCGGAGCCCGCCGTGCTCGCGGGCTTCGGCCTGCAGCTGGCGGTCGGCGCCGCCGCACTCTGGCTCGCCCGGTCGCTGCTGCGAGCGGCCGACCACCTCGGCTGCTCGCTCTCCCGCCGCGCCGGCCGGCGCGGCCGGAACGGCGCCCGCGCCGGCGCCTGGCCTCTCGAGCCGGCGCCGGCCCGCCTCCGTGTGCTGGCCTCGCGACAGGCCGGCCGAGCTCCGCCTGCCGCCGCGTAGCACCCAGGACGCAGCGACAACCGTGGAACGAAGGGAGCTTCAGTGGCACAACCGACGGACATCCAAACCCCGCCCTCGCCGGACCTCGACGCCCTCGTGGCGGCGCTCGCCGAGCGGCTCCAGCTCAGCGAGTCGTCGCCGTGGATGACGACGGCCGAGGCGGCCGACTACATGCGCGTCTCCGTGCGCTGGCTGCGGCAGCACCTGCACCAGGTGCCACACAGCAAGGTGGAGGGACGCCTGTTCTTCAGCCGCCGCGAGCTCGACACGTGGCTCGCGGCGAACCGTAGGAACTGACCGCCGGAGGTATCGTCCGCGAGACCGTGCAGCTTTACGTCGCGGGGTCCGGGTCGTTCGCCCTCGAGGTGATCGAGTACGCGTGCGCTGCCGGCGACGAGGTCGTCGGGCTGGTGGAGCTGGTCGACCCCGACCGCATCGGCGGCGAGGCGCACGGCCTGCCGGTGCTCGGCCCGGCACAGGGATCGGGAGCCGCGGTCGTCGGGCTGGGCGGCAACCGGCTCGAGCTCTGGGCGCTGCTCGCCGAGCACGGCTGGCGGCCGGCGCGCGTCGTGCACCCCGCTGCGCACGTGAGCCCGTCCGCCGACGTCGCGGAAGGCGCGGTGATCGCTCCCGCCGCGGTGGTCGGCGCGGCCGCCCAGATCGGGCCGCACGCGCTCGTCGCCCGCGGCGCGCTGATCGGGCACCACGCACGTATTGGTGCGGGCGCGGTGCTGAACCCCGGCGCGAACGTCGGCGGCAACGTGCGGATCGGCGACGGCGCGGCGCTCGGGATGGCGGCGACGGTCGTGAACGGCGTCGAGGTCGGGGCCCGCGCGGTCGTGGCGGCCGGCGCGGTCGTCGTCCGGCCGGTCGACCCGGAGACTCGCGTTCAGGGCGTGCCCGCCAGGCTCTTCTCGCCGGCGTGATCCGGCGCCGGCTCGCGCACGCGCTCGACCGCCGCTTCGAGTCGCTCCATCACCGGATCGAGCAGCTCGAGGAGGAGGTGCGTAAGACGCGTGAGCGACTCGACTACGAGCTCTACCCCACGCTCCGCATCCTCGCCGGGCGCGACGACGAGAGTCGCCGGCTGCTCACGGAGGCGCGCGCGGACGACGGCTACGGGCTCGCCTGGGACGAGCCGGAGCCGCTCGTCACGGTGATCCTGCCGACGCTCGGGCGGCCCGAGCTCCTGCGTTCGCGCGCGCTGCCGGCCGTACTTGCCCAGACGCACGAGCGCCTCGAGGTGCTCGTGATCGGAGACGGGCCGAGCGCGCAGGCCGAGGCCGTCGTCCGCGAGGCCGGCGACGAGCGGGCTCGCTGGACGAGCACGTCGCAGCGCTACGTCTACCCGGACGAGTACCGCCACTGGCTCGCCGCCACGACCCTCGCCCGGAACGAGGGCTACCGGCTGGCGCGCGGCCGCTGGCTCTTCGACCTCGACGACGACGACTCGCTGCCGGCCGACGCGATCGTGTCACTGCTCGCGGCCGCACGGGCGAGCCGGGCCGAGGCGGTGCAGGGCGTGATCACGAGTCACGCGCCCGACGGGTCGACGGATGAGATCCGGCGCCGTGCTCCCCGACCAGCTTCCTCTCAAGGGAGCGCTCGTCCACGCACACCTCCGCTTCTTCGAGCGCGAGCACGTCGCCTCCGCGCTCGCCCTCCCCGGCGACTGGTTCCGCGGCGAGCGGATGCTGCGCGCAGGCGTCCGCATCGAGCTGCTCGACCACGTCACCTACGACTACTTTCCATCGAGCCTTTGGCGCTCTGACGGCTAGAGCTCCGCCGGCCGCCGTCGCCGTCCCTTCTCGATCAGTCGTCGAGCTCGACACCCTCGTGCGCCAGCTCGAGCGTCTCGATCGCGACGTCGTTCCCCAGCCCGCGGAGGTCCGGGCCCTCCCATTTCTGGGGCCACGCCCGGTTCAGATGCCAGCGCGCGACCTCGTTCCGCTGCTCGTCGAGGAGGACGATGGAAACGTTCCGGCGGGCGACCTTCCCGTGCAGGACGTCGCTCCACCACTGGAAGAGCGTGGGGTCGCCCGTGAACCCGCGCCGCAGGACGACAGGTTCCCACGCGACGCGTCCCGGGAGCAGGCGCGGGGCCGAGTCCTTGTCGGTGCCTTCGCGGTAGGCGACCGCTTCAATCCGCCCAGCCGGCAGGTCGGCCTCGCTGAAGCCGGCGATCGTGGCGCCGTCGATGTCGACGCGGAAGTTGAAGTTCAGGTACGGGTCGTCACGGCGCTGGGGCATCGCGTGGCACCTCCAGGTAGGGGAAGTCGCGGTAGGCGTCGAGGTCGTGGCGGACGGTGCGCGAACGCCGCTCGCCGTCGTCGGTGCGCCAGGAGATCCGCGCCTCGAGCTCGGTCGGCTCGTCCCGCGCGAACAGCAGCGCGGCGCGGTCGAGGAAGATTCGGATCCGCCGCCGCGGCGGCAGCAGCTCGAGCCGCTGGAAGATCCGGAGGCGGTCGATGCGCTTCTCGCCGCCGAGGCCGCGCAGCGGCTGGGCGAAGCGGACGCGCACCGCGTGTGCCGGGGCGAAGCCGAAGTTCTCGAGCACGAGGAAGAGCAGGCCGTCCTCGAACTCGACGTCGAGGATCACGGCCGCCTCGCGGGGCGGACGACGGCGCTCCGCGGCAGCTTCGGGCACGGGGCGATCCTCGTCGCTCACGCGCCGTCGTGCAACGTCGCCTTCAGCCCCAGGATCCTCCGATACGACGACTCGAGGCTCGAGCGGTGCACGCGGCCGGTCTGCGCGGCGTGCAGGAGCGAGGTGAAGACGCTGCGGCTCGACGCCTCGCTGCCGGTGACCAGCAGCAGGTCGGTGCCCGCGTTCGCGGCGCCGATGGCCAGGCCGTTCGGCGGGATCCCACGGGCGTGCGCGGCGCCGTCCAGCGAGTCGGTGATCGACACGCCGCGGAAGCCGAGCTGTCCACGGAGGAGCTGCGTCGAGATCACGCGCGACCAGCCGGCAGCGTTGACGGAATCCCAGGCGTCGTAGACCGCGTTCGAGAGCATCACGAGCGGCACGTGCTGTGCGACCGCCTGGCGGTACGGCGTCAGGCCGGGCGCGAGGCGAGTGGCCGGCGCGCGGATGCGGACGAGGTAGTGGTCCGTGTTCGCGCGCGCGAGGCCGAGGCCCGGGAAATGCTTCATCGTGCCGAGCGCGCGCGACTGCGCAAGCCCGAGCGCGAAGGCGCCCGCGAGCCGTGCCGTCCGGGCGGCGTCGAACGACCAGGTGCGGCCCTGCCGGTAGACGAACGACCCCCGCGAGCCGGGCACGTCCGCCACGGGTGCAAGGTCGACGTCGACGCCGAGCGCCCGCAGCGCGGCGCCGGTGCGGCGGCCCTGGTCGAGCGCGACGCCGACCGACGGCGTGTGGGGCGGCGCCACGGTCGGCGCGATCCACGGCACGGTCTTGACGGAGCCGCCCTCCTGGTCGACGGCGATGAGCAACCGAGGCCGGCCGCCTGCCGCCGCTGCGGCGTGGAGCTGCCGCGTAATCGACCGCAATTGCGCCGGCGTCGAGAAGTTGAAGCCGTGGACGATGACGCCGCCGATCTCGCCTCGGCGGGCGCGGGCGAGCAGGGACGGCGACGGCGCCGTGCCGTTCATCGTGACGACGAGCTTCTGCCCGACCAGCTGCGCGAGCGTCGGCGCCGGCGTCTGCGCGGACGACGCGCCGCGGGCTCCGACGAGGAGCCCTGCGCATGCGGCGAGCGTCAGAGCTCGACGCCGAGGACCTCGAGCACCCGCCCCCACTCCGTCACCTCGCTCTCGCGGACGTACGTCGCGCCCATTCGCTCGTAGAACCCCGTCGCGTTCGGCTCGGCCTCCCACTCGAGCCGGCGGGCGCCGAGCTCACGAGCCCGGTCGGCGACGTGCTCGAAGAGCAGACGCCCGACGCCGTGCCCGATCCACGCGGGCTCGACCCAGAGGTCTTCGAGCCAGCCGACCTCGCCGCGTGGGATCAGCGCGGCCCAGCCAACCGGCTCGCCGTCCGCCTCGGCGACGTAGACGAGCCGCGCGCGCAGGCTCTCCGGCTCGAAGTCGCCGTGGAGCGCCCAGTCCTCGACGCGCGCGCGGTCGTAGCCCCAGTGCGCCTTCGCGTCGACCGCGATCTCGCGCAAGCGCCCGAAGTCCTGCTCGCTCCCCGCCCGCACCGCCACGCCCACGGCGGCAGAGCGTACAGCGAGGCCCCGTCGCCGGGGCCTCGTCTGTACGGGAGGTACGTGGAGCTGCTACTTCAGCCGCAGCCGGTACGCGCTGCGGCCGTGGGTCGCCGCGTAGATCCAGCGGTCGCCGTTCTTGCCGTTCGCGAGCGTCAGTCCGGAGACCGCCGCCATCGGGAGGCCGTCTGCGGCCTGGACCCAGCTGTCGCTGCCGCTCACGAGCCGGTCGACGCCGAAGTCGGTCGACACATACAGATCACCGGTGGCCGCGTCGTAGACGACGTCGTTCACCGGCTGGTCGAGCAGGTCGTGCGACATGTCGGTCCACGTCGCGGTCCCGGTGCCCGGGTCGTAGACGACGTCGAACACGTGGCCGGGTGCCGTCGGCGTGTTCGCGCCGTACCCCGAGAACACGATGAACGCGTGGTTCGGGTTGTTCGGGTCGACCGAGATCGCGACGGGCACGCGCAGAGGCGTCGACGCGTTGTCGATGCGCGTGAACGTCACGGTCGTGGGGTCGGAGTTGTTCGCGTTCTTCGAGATGAAGACGCGACCGCCCGACGTGGTCGCCCAAAGCGTGTCGTGGTCGGTCGCACGGGAGACGGCGACGAGGTTCCCGCCGGTTCGCGTCGTCCCGAACCCGGTGCCCGTCAACGTCGGCCCGCCGAGCGGGAACCAGTCGGTCCCGCAGGCGCCCGTGTAGAGCAGATCGCTCGTGCCGAACTCGCCGGCGGCGGTGTTGCAGTGCTGCTCGAGGAACGCGCGGTCACCGCCGAGGTCGGTCGTGCGCCAGACGTGCTGGCCCCCGACGAAGATCGTGTTCCCGACCACCGGGTCGGCGAGCGCGGGAGCGTAGAAGCGGAACGACTCACCGCTGTTGAACGTCAGCTTGTCGCCGATCCACAGCCACGTCTTCGGGTCGTTGCCGTTGTAGTTCACGTCGAGCTGGCCGCCCGTGTACATGTGGAAGTGGATGTTCCGGTCGACGGCGTCGAAGCCGGAGTCGCCACCGTCACCGGTGAGCGGGAGGATCCACGTCGTGGAGCCGCTGAACGCCTGGGTGCCGTTGTCCTGCGTCCCGGCCAGCGCGTCGTCCGGGTTGTCCGGGTTGACCGAGATCGCTTGCATCTGCAGATCCCCGAGGCCCGCGTTCATCACGTCCAGCCGCGTCGGGATCTGCTTCAGCCAGGCGTGGCAGTCAGCGAGGTTCGGAGCCGTGAGCCCGCGCGTGTCGCACTGCGACGACGCATCGGCCCACTGGCCGCTGGTGCGGATGACACCGCCGTCCGAGCCGACGAAGAACTGGTTCGGGTTGCCGGGCACGAACGCGAGCGCGTGCTGGTCGGGGTGCATCGACTCGCCGCCGACATCGCCGGTGACGTCCGTCCAGGTGGCGCCGGCGTCCATCGACATCAGCACCGCGCGGCCGTTCGAGCGCACGCCGACTTCGGGCGTTATCTGGTTGATGTACGGCTTGAGCTCCTCGTAGTGCATCAGGCCGCCGACGACCACCATGTCGGGGTTGTCGGGCGGCGACATGACGAACATGTCGTAGACGCACTGCGAGCCGACGAGCGGCGTGTTGCAGTAGTTGTAGACGGCGAAGCCCGGGGTGCCGTCGGTCGGGTTCGAGAGGCGCGTCCAGGCCGCGTTGCTCGACGCCGTCAGCGTCGCCGCGGGCTGGCTCGCGTCGTCGACCCGGTAGACCTGAGAGCCGTTGCCCGCGCCACCGGCGCTCGCGTCCGAGAGGTAGATCCGCGTCTTGCCGTTCTTGACGACCGGCGAGAACGAGTAGCGGCCGCGGGTGCCGCTGAAGATCGTCTCCCACGTGGCGCCGCCCGAGGTCGAGCGGAGCAGGCCGGCGGCGGCCTGCGTCGCGTACACCGTGTTGGCGTTGATCGGGTCGAACTTGACCTCATTGATCGAGCCGGCGCGGGTCAGCGTGAACGTCGCCCCGCCGTCGGTCGAGTTGTAGACGCCGACGGCTGGCGGCGCCGGGGCGATCGTCGAGCTCCCGCCGCCGTTCGAGCTGATGCCGTGCGTGCCGGAGCGCGTGCCGATCAGGATGTGACCCGCGTCACCGGGCTGGACCGCGACCCAGGCGATGGCGCGATTATTCGCGGCCGCGAATGAGCCCGGGACGAGCGACCAGTGCGAGCCACCGTCAGTGGTCTTGTACAGACCGAGGCCGGCCTCGCTGTCACCGCTCGAGTTCGCCTCGCCGGTGCCGACGTAGATCGTCTTGCCGGTCGGGTCGTTCGGGTCGACGGTGATCGAGCCGATCGCGTTCGTCGGGATCCCGTCGGAGATTTGCTTCCAGCTCGGATTTGGTGCGAGCGCATTCGTCGTGCGCCAGATCCCGCCGCCCGCTGCCGCCGTGTACAGCGTGCACTCCTGCGGCTTGCACTTCGGGTCGACGGCGAGCGCGGTTACGCGCCCCGACCACTGCGTGGGCTTGATGAACGACTGCGTGCCGAGCCGGTCGACGTTCAGCGTCGAGGGGCCGACGAAGTCCCATTTCGACGTGAGCTTGCCCGCGGCGCGACCCGCGACGGCGTTGTTCGCGGCGATCGCGCTCTGGATCTGATCGATCGAGATGCCGTCCGCCGGGAACGCCCGGTCGGTGTACGCCTCTGAGGCCGCTTCCGCGGCATCACCCTCGCCGGTCCCGTTGTTCACCTCGTGTATGGCGTTAAGGCGCCCGAGCGCGAAGTGACGAGACTTTGAGGAGGTGCTACTCGAGCTCGTGGCCAGCAGCACCGCAGCGGCGGCGGCAACGGCCATGAGCCCGACGACAGCGGTCAATCGCCGCCAACTCATGTGGATCCCCCTTGTACGAGTTGCCCGGTTTGTCGAGAGAGCTATATCTCTCAAGCTTGACCGCGAATGTCAAGCGTCGGCGGCAAGCGCCGAAAGCGACGACGGGCAACGCCTGGCACGCGAGCGCCCACAGGACGACGATCGCGACGAACCCGACGCGGCTGGCGGACGTGCGTCAAGCCATGGCGCCCAGAAATGGCGGAAAGCACGAGCGAAGAGGCGCTTGTGCTGTACAGCAGGACGCGACGAAAGCCGCGCGTTGCGTGCGGACACGGGCCCCGATAGCGTTTGCGCTACCTACGGCAGGCAGGAGGGAGGGAGCACATGATCGGCCTGAGGATGTTGGTAGCCTCGGTCGCGGCCGCCGCGCTCGTTGGTCTCGGGGCAGCCGCTTCCGCCGGGGCTGCAGGCTCGACGAATGTCACCTCGGGAATCGCAGGCGCAGCCACCGCCGGTTGCCTCGCGCACATCCCGGGCGGCTTGAGCGAGGACTTCTACGACTCCTACACACCGGGGTGCACCGGGCACGACGAGCCCGAGCTCGATCCAGTCTCGTCGGCGTTGCGCTCCGCGCAGAACATCACGTGGCGAGTCCAATTGCCGGCGGACGGCACGGTCCCGGTATCGAGTGTCGGACCGACCTTCTGGTTCGGCGGCACGGTCAAGGACACGAACCCGCACAAGATCGGCCAGGAGGGGTTCCTCGAGCTGCAGTTCTATCCCGATTCCTTCACCAAGCACTGCTTCTCGAACGGGGGCTTCTCCCTCGTGCACGCGCCCAACGTCTACACGGCCTGCTCGCCGGTCTGGACGATCGCGAAGCAGGGGCAGAACATCGCCGAGCCGGCGGCGTTCAACGGCATGCTCACAGACGCCACCGGAAAGGCACCGTTCGTCATGCACGCCCTCGACATCGTCGACGTCCACATCTGGGCGCCGGGGTCGAGCTCGGCCTACCAGGAGCAGGTGAGGGACGAGACCAACGGACAGACGTCGAGCGTGCTCGTGCTCAACAGTCCGAAGGACGGCCCGCTGACTCCGGAGTTCAACCAGAACGTGATCGGCAACGCCCTCGACTGGGGCGGCGTCTGGGACACGCCGATGGCCTTCGTCTGGGAGATCGGCCATTCGGATCTCTACGGCGACCATCCCCTCCAGTTCTGCGTTCCGGGCCAGACGTTCTGCGGCTCGTTCAACAACGACAACTGGGCCGGCTTCAAGCCGATCCGGATTTTCGACGCCACGTTCGGTGACGGCTCGCACCAGCAGAACTGGGCGGCGGTCTCCGACACCGGCGGCAAGGCCGAGATCCTCGGCAACTCGTTCGTCGGACCTACCGACTGCACGGGGTACGGCGGCCCGTTCTGCATCTACCCGTACTTCTCGTGGGACGGCGGCGCCATCAACTACGGCGTCCACACCGCCAACACGGTCGACGACCTCGGCGGGGCGGACCAGTTCGCGCAGGTTCCGACCTGTCCAGAGCTCGGCATCTTCGCCGGCGCCACTTACTGCGACACGATCATCCGCTGAGCCTGTAGCGCGACGGGGAAGAGGCGAGGGCTCTTCCCCGTCCGCCGCGCTACGTGTCGCGGCGGACGAGCAGCACCGCCGCGAGCGCGATCACAACGGCGCAGTAGCCCGCGAAGAGGAGTCCGCCCCAGAGCGGCGAGAGCGACGACGAGTCGTGCGTCAGCGAGAAGATCTGCCGGCCGGCCTCGCTCGGCAGGTACTTGCTGATCGCCTGGTTCCAGCTCGACGGCAGCACGTTCATCAGCGGCGGGATGACGAAGAAGATGCCTGCGAAGGTCGCGATCCCGGCTGCGGTGTTGCGCACCATCGCGCCGATCCCGAGCGCGAAGACGCCGACGAGGACGAGGTAGACCGCGCCTCCGATCACGGAGCGCGCAACGCCCGGGTCCGAGAAGGAGATCTGCAGGATGTCGTGCTTGGAGAGGATCTGCTGGCTCGCGAAGAAGGCCGCCACCACGGACGGGAGCATCAGCAGGAACGTGACCGCTCCGAAGACGGCGGTCTTCGCCCAGAGCACCGGCAGCCGCTTCGGGACGGCGCTGAAGCTGGCGCGGATCATCCCCGTCGAGTACTCGCCTGTGATCACGAGGACGCCGAGCACGGCGATCGCGAGCTGGGAGACGTTGACACCGGCAAGCGCGATGTCGAGCGGGTTCCGGTTCGCGCGTTCGCCCGGGCTCATCGAGCCCCAGTGCGAGGAGGTGACCGCCGCGAAGAGCGCCGGCAGCCCGATCGTGAGCAGGACCGCGACGAACAGCGACCAGCGCGTCGAGCGGAGCGAGCGCAGCTTCGTCCATTCGGAGAGGACGACGCGCGCCTGGGTGACGCGACCCGTGTGTGCGAGCCGGGGGAGCGTGCCGATGCCGGCGATCGTGCTCACGCCGCGGCCTCCTCGCGCTCGAGCGCCTTGAACTCGACGTCGTCCTTCGTCAGCGTCATGAACGCCTCCTCGAGCGACGCCTGCTGCGGCGTCAGCTCATAGAGCACGATCCGGTTCGCGGCCGCGACCTCTCCGATCTGCCGAGAGGTCAGGCCCCGCACCTCGAGCAGCCCTGGCTCGATCGTCTTCACGGTGACGTCCGGCGCGGCGAGCTGCGCCTCCAGCTCGGCCGTCTGCGGTGTCCGGACGCGGACGACGTTGCCGGACGCCTGGCTGACGAACTCCTGCGCGCTCGTGTCGGCGATCTTGCGGCCGCGCCCGATCACGATCAGGTGATCCGCAGTCAGCGCCATCTCGCTCATCAGGTGCGAGGAGACGAACACGGTCCTACCCTCGGCCGCGAGCCCTTTGAGCAGGTTCCGCATCCAGTGGATCCCCTCGGGGTCGAGGCCGTTCACCGGCTCGTCGAGCATCACCGTCGACGGGTCGCCGAGCAGCGCCGACGCGATCCCGAGCCGCTGGCCCATGCCGAGCGAGAACTTGCCGGCCCGCTTCCTCGCGACGTCGCGTAGCCCGACGAGGTCGATCAGCTCGTCGACCCGCCCGCGGCCGATGCCGTGCGTCTGTGCCAGCGCGAGCAGGTGGTCGTAGGCGGAGCGGCCGCCGTGCAGCGAACGTGCCTCGAGCAGCGCTCCGACCTCGTGGAGCGGCGCTGCGTGGTCGCAGTAGTGCTTGCCGTTCACGGTGACGTCGCCAGCGTTTGGCGCGTCGAGGCCGAGGATCAGCCGCATCGTCGTCGACTTGCCGGAGCCGTTGGGGCCGAGGAAGCCTGTGACGATGCCCGGTCGGACGGTGAACGACAGGTCGTCGACGGCGCGCTTGTCGCCGTAGTCCTTGGTCAGCCCGCGCGCTTCGATCATCCGCGGATCAAAGCCTCGATTCCTGAGAGATTCCTGAGAGGAACGTTGCGGACTGGTTATGGAGCTAGCCGGACTCGAACCGGCGACCTCCTGGGTGCGATCCAGGCGCTCTCCCAGCTGAGCTATAGCCCCGCGCCGGGACAGTGTAGCCGCGGGCCAGGCGCCGCTCTACGAAGCCCGAGCGGCGGCGGCGACCGGCTCGGCCGGTAGCTCGAACGAGGCCGTCGTGCCGTGACCAGGCTCGGACTCGACCCAGATCCGCCCACCCATCGAAAGCACGAGCTCGCGGCAGATGTAGAGGCCGAGGCCCGTGCCGCCGATTCCGCGGCGCTGGTCGGGATCGAGGCGGTAGAACTTCTCGAAGATCCGTTCCTGCTCTCCGACGGGGATCCCCAGGCCCTCGTCGCGGACGCTGAACCGCAGCCACTCGCCCACGGCAGTGACGGTCACGTCGATGCGGCCGCCGGAGGGCGAGTACTTGATCGCGTTGTCGACGAGGTTCAGCAGTACCTGCCGGGTGCGCTCCTCGTCGCCGTGCACCTTGGGCAGCACGGCCGGCAGCGACACGTCGATCGTCGTCTCCTCCCCCACCCGCGTGCGCGCGGCGGCGACGACGTCGCGCACGAGCTCCTCCGGGTCGAACGCATCGGCGACGACACTGAGCGACCCGCTGTCCAGCTGCCCGGCGACGAGGATCTCCTCGACGAGCCGCGCCAGCCGGTTGGACTGCTCGGCGATCATCGCGAGCAGGTCGTCCTGGGTCTGGGCCGGCAGGTCGTGCTCGCGCAGCGTCAAGGCGGCGCCGTGCAGCGACGCGAGCGGCGTCCGCAGCTCGTGCGAGATCGTCGCGACGAACTGCGAGCGCAGGTTCTCGAGCCGGCGCTCGTGCGTCGCGTCGCGGAAGGCGTAGACCGTGTCCTCGTCGAGCGCCACGGCGACCATCGAGAGCCAGAGCTCCGTGCCGTCGAGGTCGACGGGCACCGTCTCTTCGGTCGTGGTCCCGTCACCGTCGCCCGGGCGGTTCGCGACCGGCACGAAGGACGCGATCGTCGCCCAGCCGGGAATCGCCTCGCTGGCGGGACGGTCGGTGACGTCGGACGCGCGCAGGCCTGTGATCGTTTCCGCGGCGCGGTTCCACAGCCGCACGACGCCGTCGCGGTCGACGACGACCACGCCGTCACCGAGGTGGGCGAGCACGCGCTCCGCCTGGTCCCGCTGCTGCCTGGAAAGGCGGCTTCGAGCGATCGCGGGGGCGACGGCGTAGACGATCAGGAGCAGCCCGGCGATCACGCCGAGCCCGACCAGCGCCGCCTCCCAGCGAGCACGGGTTGCGGCCGCCGAGATCTCCGACCGCGGCTCGAGCGCCACGAGTCCCGCACTCGGGACGGAGGCAAGGACGCGCTCCGCGACCACGCGGTACGAGGAGAGATCCGACGGCTTTCCGAGCTCGGACGGCGTAGGGACGGCGATCGTGCCTGCACCCGTGACGAGGCGGTCGTCGACGAGCAACCCCACGCGATCCGGCGGACCGCCGCCGGCGAGCCGGCGCGCGAGGCCCTGGTCGAGGGGCCCGACCACCACACGCCCGGCCAGCGTTCCACGCACCTTGACGTCGGCCTGCCCTAGCGCCGCCGGAGGCCGGGTGGCGCCTGGAAGAAGGATCACGCCGGCGGCGGCGTAGGTGCGCTGGAGCCGGCGCAGGGCACGGCGATCATGGCGCAGGAAGGCGTGTTGGACCCGCGGCATATGCGCGATCCGGACCGCGGTCGCCTGCGCCTGATAGGAAGCCTTTACGTAGCGCTTGCCGGCGGCGTTGATCGCATGCACCAGCCGCTGGTCGGCGTTGCTTCGCTCCCGTGTGCCCGCAACCGCGCCGAACGCCCACACCGCGACCGCGAGCGGGAGCGCGAGCAGCAGCAGTCCCATCGCGAGCCGCAGGCGTCCGTTCGAAAGTCGCCCTATTTCTTGCCTCCGGGGCCGTGTCCCTGGTTGCCGTTGCCGTTGCCGTGCTCGTCGCCCTGGTGCTTGCCGTTGTCGTGTCGGTCGGCGGCCGCGGACGGCGACGCGGCGGGGGCGGTGTGGACGGGCGCGGGTCGAACGGCGGGTGCCTCGTGATTCGCGTGCCCGTGCCCGTGTCCAAGTCGAGGCGCAGAGGCTGTTGGCGCGGTCACCTGGTCATGCTTGCGATGCCACCCGACCGCCCGGCCGGACGGAGCAGCGCGGTCGAAGGCCCGATCGCCGGAAGGCGAAACCGTGGTCGAAGCGGGGACTGTCTTCGAAACCGGCGCGGAATGCTTCGGCCGAGTAACGCGGTGCCGCGAATGCGCGTGCTGCGGCCGCCGGACGGCGCGAGGCTCCGGCCGGGCTTGTGCCGTTCGCGGCACGAAGGTGGCCGTCGCGAGCTGCGCTCGAGCGACGACGGGGCCGGCGGTCTCCCTCCGAGGCGCGGCGGCGTGCTTCGTCGCGGCGAGCCCGGGCACGGAGACGACCTTGCCGGCGGCGCTGCCGATCGCCGGCAGCAGCGGAATCGGCTCCACCACGGCGCCGGGCAGGAAGAACGCAGACAGCCAGACCGTCCCGGCCGCCGCGACGACGGCGAGTGCGGTTCGGGAGACGTGGGCGTAGGGCGGCTTCATCTCGGAGTACTCAGGGCGCGGGCCGCCCTTGAAGAGCGCGGCACCGTCCACAAAATGTATCGCGCTCGACGCCGTTTCTCCAGGGCTGACAACGCCTGATCCCTCCCCCCAAGTGGGTCAAATTCCGTCGACCGCACCGGTCGCGCCGCCGCGACGCGGTACGAGCCGACAATCGGCATCCGCGTCGCGATGCTTTAGCCGACCTAGCGGCGCCGAACGCCGGCCCCGCGCGGCCGCCTCGGATTCGCCCAAGTCCGCGCGTCTAGTTCGCCGTAGGGACGACGCGCTTCGGTCCGAGCGGCGGGCCCTCGCGGCCGGCCCGATCTTCGATTGCCGTCATCCCGGGCAGGAACAGCGCCGCCAGCGTGATCGCCGCGCCGACGAGGCCAGCGCCGACCAGTGTCGCGCGCACACCGAGCGCCGCCGCGACCGGCGCGGTCAGCGCGAACGAGATCGGCAGGAGTCCGATCGAGATCAGCCAGTCCAAGCTCGAGACGCGGCCGAGCATCGAGCTCGGCACGTGGCGCTGCTTGATCGTCGCCCAGACGATCGTCCCCGCGGTCTCGAGCGCGTTGAAGACCAGGCACGCGACCATCAGCTGCCAGGCGGCAGTCGCAAGGCCGTACCCGGCCACAGCGAGCGTCGCGAGCGTCCACGCCGCGTACATCAGGCTGACGTCGCGGCGCGGGTGGCCGCGCTGGCCCATCAACACCGCCGCCCCGATCGCGCCGACTCCGCCGGCCGCGAAAACGAGGCCGAGGTCACGCGCGGAGGCGTGCAGCTCGTTCTTGACCATGTACGGGAGCAGCACCTCGCTGGGGCCGAGGAAGACGAGGTAGGCGGCGGCCGCCGCGACGAGCGTCCCCCAGAGCCAGACCCGGCGGCGGATGAAGGCGAACCCCTCGCGGAGTGCCGCGCCGTGCGAGCCGTACGCCGCGTGGACGATCGGCCGCGAGCGCACCGCGAGCACCGCGAGCGCCGAGGCCGCGAACGACGCCGCGTCAACCGCGAACGCAAGGCCTGCGCCCGCGGCTACGAGCCAGCCGCCGAGCAGCGGGCCGACGAGTCGCAGCGCGATCGGCCGCACGAACTGGTCGAGCGAGTTCGCCGCGGCCAGGTCGTCGGGCGGCAGCAGCTCGGGCACGATCGCCTCGAAGGCCGGCGTGAAGAAGGCCGTGCCGCAGCCGTAGAGCGCGACGAGCGCGACGAGTTGCCACAGCTCCAGCGCGTGCGTGAAGACGAGTACCGCCAGACAGGTGACGGCCGCGGCGCGCACCACGTCGGCCCACAACATCAGCAGCCGCCGGTCGTGCCTGTCGCTGAGCACGCCGCCGAGCAGCAGGAACGCCACGGTCGGGACCGTCATCCCGATGCCGACGATCGAGAGCGCGGCCGGCGTGTTCCAGAGGACGTAGGCCTCCCAGGCGATCGCGATCAGGAAGATGCCGTCGCCGACGAGCGAGACCGCCATCCCGCTCCAGAGCACGCGGAAGTCGCGGTGGCGGAGCGGCGCCAGCAGGCGCGCCCGCTCGAAACCGCCCGGGCGGTCGAGCGCCTCGTGACTATGCTGCATTGCTCGTCGCGTCGAGGTCGGCGTCGGACCACTCCGGCCGGCCTGCGAGGTACGCGGCGAGATCTGAGCTCGGCATCGGGTGCGCGAACAGGAAGCCCTGGCCGATCTCGCAGCCGAGGTCGTGTAGCGACTGCTCCTGCTCGGGAAGCTCGATCCCCTCGGCGACGACGTCGAGCTCGAGGCTCGCGCCGAGCGCGATGATCGCCGACTGCAGGGCCACGTTCTCCCCTGCGCCGACAAACGACCGGTCCATCTTGAGGATGTCGACCGGGAAGCGGCTCAGGTAGCTCAGCGACGAGTAGCCGGTCCCGAAGTCGTCCATCGCGAGCCGCACGCCGAGTGCCTTCAGGTCGTCGAGGCGCTGGACCGCGAAGTCGGTGTCGGACATCATCACCGACTCGGTGATCTCGAGCACGAGCGACTCCGGCGGGAGGCCGCTCGTCTCGAGAGCGCAGCGCACGTCGGAGACGATCGAGTCCGACTGCAGCTGGCGAACCGAGAGGTTGACGCTGATCGTGAGCGGCTCGTCGCGCTCGAAGCGCGTCTGGATCTCGACGCCCTCGCGGCACGCCTCGTTCAGGACCCAGCGGCCCATCGCGACGATCAGGCCTGTCTCCTCGGCCAGCGGGATGAACTGGTTGGGCGGGATCGTCCCGCGGGTCGGGTGCTGCCAGCGCAGCAGCGCCTCGACGCCGACGATCTCGTGGCCCTCGAGGCGCACCACGGGCTGGTAGTGCAGCTCGAGCTGGTCGGCCTCGATCGACTGCTGCAGCTCGGCGCGAAGCTCGAGCCGCTCGACGACGCGCTCGTGCATCGCGGGCTCGAACACGCGGTAGCTGCCCTTGCTGTCGCGCTTGGCCATATACATCGCGACGTCCGCGTTGCGCAGCAGCTCGGCGGCCTCGGGCACGGCGTCCTCGCGGTCGACCAGGCAGATGCCGACGCTCGCGCGCGGGAAGACCTGCTTGCCGTCGATCTCGTAGGCGAGCTCGAGCGCATGGAGGATCCGGGCTGCCGCGTCGGCGGCCATGGCCGAGTCGTTGACGCCCTCGAGCAGAACCGCGAACTCGTCGCCGCCGAAGCGCGCCACGGTGTCGGTCGGGCGAACCGCGATCCGCAGGCGGCGCGCGACCTCCTGCAGCACCGAGTCGCCGGCCGCGTGGCCGAGGCTGTCGTTGACGGTCTTGAAGTCGTCGAGGTCGATGAAGACGACGGCGATGTCCGGGAAGCCGCGCTGCGAGCGCATCAGGGCGTGCTCGACGCGATCGGAGAACAGGGCGCGGTTCGCGAGTCCGGTGACCGGGTCGTGGAAAGCCTGGTGGGCGAGCTGGTCCTCGAACTCCTTCCGCTCGCTGACGTCGCGGCTGTTCAGCACGATGCCGCGGACGTGCTCGTCGTGGAGCAGGTCGGTGTGCTGGACCTCGAATCGGAGGCTGGTGCCGTTCTTGTGGGTCAGCGCGCACTCGAGGGTGTGTGCCTCGCTGCTGCCGCTTCCGTCACCTGCGATCAGACTCCGTAGGCGCGGCCGGTCAGCCTCGCTCAGCAGCCAGTCGAACTGCGTGCCCTCGATCTCCTCGGCGCCGTAGCCGAGCACGCGCTCGACCGACGGGCTCTGGTACGTGACGAGGCCGTGCGCGTCGAGCACCGTGATCAGGTCGCTCGAGTGCGCAACGAGCGAGCGGAAGCGCGCCTCGCTCTGGCGTCGGTGAAGGTCGGCCGCGAGCGACGCGCCCTCGACTGCGAGCGAGACCTGCAGGCCCAGCGCCTCGAACGAGTTCGCAACCTCCTCGGAAACCTCGTCGTGGGAGTTGGCGACCAGCAGGCCGCGGACCTCGGAGCGGATCGAGAGCGGCGTGAGCAGTACGGTGTGCCCGCCCTCGAAGCGGAGCTCGGTGCGAGCCTCGCGCGGGAGCTCCAAGTACGGGATCCGGACCCGGCCCGCATTCCCCTGGAGCCACTCGAAGGTCGGCTCGGTCAGCGTCCAGTCGCAGTCCTGGGACGACGCGGCGACGACCGGCCCGAAGTCCCTCAGCAACGCGAGGTGGACGCAGGGGTCCTCGCCCAGCAGCTGGCGCACGCCGGCGATCGCGGCCTCGTAGATCTGCTCGTAGCCGGCGGCGCCGACGAGCTTCGTGCCAGCTCCGCGGAGTGCGCGCTCACGCGAGACGATCCGCTCCTCCTGTCGGACCAGGCCGGCCATCCTGATCACGACGAGGAGGAAGAGGACGGCGGAGGCGACGATCAGGACCAGCACGTCGGGGTTCCCGAGCGATTGGACGAACCGGATCGAGGGCGCGATCAGGCACGCCGCACCCAGCAGGGAGAGCCGGAGCGAGGTCAGACGTGGACGCGAGTCGTTGGCGGGCTCCTCGAGCACGCGCATCGACGGGTGGAGAGCGGCCGCTCCCCAGAGGACGTAGTAGAGGATCCAGCCGAGGTCGTAGATGAGCTGGTGGTTGTAGGTGTTCTGCAGGAGCGCGAGGTTGTACGCCGAGTCGGTCGCGAGCAGGCAGACGATCGAACCTGCCAGCAGGAAAAAGGCCGGCGCACGCTTCCCTGCGTCGACCGCGAGCCGGATCGCCACGGCGAGCAGCAGCACATCGCCGAGCGGGTAGGCGATCGAGACGCTCTTCGCAAGCCAGGAAAGGCCGGAAAGGTGGATGTTCGGGGCGATCAGGAACACCCACGAGAGCAGGCCGATGCCGATCGTCAGGATCAGGGCATCGACCAGGGCCGCCGGATCGCGCCGCGGGTTCCGGCGCCTGACCAGCAGTAGGAGGCCGCCCATCAAGGCGGGGTACACGAGCAGGTAGAGGGCATCGCCGGCCGACGGGAAGCCGACGTCGGCGCCGAAGACCTTTGGGTAGCTGTAGGTGTAGAGATCGCCGGCGAAGAAGAGGAACTGGCCGAGGACGAACAGCCACCAGGCGGCCTGCGCCTGGGGCCGGTGCATCCGGATGCCGACGACGATCGCGACGACGCCCGAGAGCCCGAGCAGGTTGATCAGCGGTCCGTTGCCCTTGAACGGCGGCACGAACAGGTAGAGCGCGGTCAGCAGCCCCGCCCCGCCCACATACCAGGCCCACGCGTTTGCGCGGCGGACGGTGAGCTGCGCGCCCATCAGGCGGCCCTCACCTTCGCCCGTGCGGGCTGCAAGTCGAACCGGTTCGCGAGCCCGCCGAGCACGTCGACGAGCTGCTCGATCTCGGCGTTGGTGTTCGCCGCCGTGACCTGAATCCGGAAGCCGACCTCGTCGCGCGGGACGAGCGGATACGCGGCCAGCGTCACGTAGATGCCGTTCTCGAACAGGAAGCGCCCGACGGCGTCGATGTCTTCGTGCCGCGCAAGCGGGACCTCGATGATCGGAAACCCGGAGCGGTTCGGCGTGTGCGCGCCCAGGCGGTCGAGGCAGTCGAGCACGGTCGCCGTCTTGCGCCAGAGGTCGGCGCGGATCGCGTCGCCGCGAGCGTCGTTGACCTCGAGGCCGGCGATCGTGGTTGCGAGCGACGCGACCGGCGAGGGGCCTGAGTAGAGGTACGGCGGGGCTGCGGTCTTGAGCAGGCGCTTCAGCTCGGGCGGGCAGGCGAGGAACGCGGCAAGCGAGGAGTACGACTTCGAGAGGCCCGCGACGAAGACGACGTGGTCATAGCTCTCGTCGAAGTAGCGAATGATCCCGTTACCACGCTTGCCGTAAGGGCTCGTCTCGTCGACGGCGCGCTCGCCGATTACCCCGAAACCGTGCGCATCGTCCACGTAGAGAAGCGCGTCGTGCTCGCGCGCAAGGCGGGCGAAAGCCGACACGTCGGCAGCGTTGCCGGTCATGCTGTTCACGCCGTCGATGCAGATCAGGCGGGGCGCGCTACTGCCCTCACGCAGCAGCCGCTCCAGGTCCTCCACGTCCTCGAAGGCAAATCGCTTCACCGTCGCCCCGCGGACCTTCGCGAGCTCGCAGCCGTCGTAGATCGTCTTGTGCGCGCGGTTCTCGAGGAAGATCGTCCCGCTACCCGCAAGCACAGGGATCACGGACATGTGGATCAGCGTGATCGTCGGCAGCACGAGCGTGTCCTCGGCGCCGATCAGCTCGGTCAGCCGTTCCTCGATCCGCTCGTAGAGCACTGGGCTGCCGAGGAGGCGCGACCAGCTCGGGTGCGTCCCCCAGCGCTCCAGGTACTCGGGGACAGCGGCGATGACCTCGCGTTGGAGGTCGAAGCCAAGGTAGTTGCACGAGGCGAAGTCGGCCAGCCACTGCTCGCCGATCCGGATCATGCGCCCGTCGATCTCGTCGATGACCGCATCGGTCATCGGATTCGAGTTCGAGAGCTCGGCCAGATCACTGCAGGCGTCGAGCCACCGGTCGATCCAGCGTGCAGCCGCAGGTGCGGATCGTCTCGAACCGCCGTCCACCCGCGGTGAATCGGCACGGTGAACCCGAAGCTTTAGCTGCGATGGGTTAGCGGCGGCGCACGAGAGTGACGCCGTCCCGCACGGTTAGCTGCACGGCAACCACGCGGTGGTCGGCCGCGATCCGGTCGTTCAGCTCGCGGATCGAGCGCGTCGTCTCGGTCTTGTCGTCGGTGTCGAGGACGCGGCCGCTCCAGAGGGTGTTGTCGATCGCCATCAGGCCGGTCGGCGCCAGGCGCGGTACGAGCGCCTCGTAGTAGTTGCCGTAGTTCTCCTTGTCGGCGTCGATGAAGACGAAGTCCCACTCGCCGCCGAGCTGCTCGATCGTCTCGAGCGCCGGCCCCATGTGGATCGTGATCCGGTTGCCGTACGGGCTGCGGGCGTGGTAGCGGCGCGCGACCTCGGCGTGCTCCTCGGAGACCTCGCACGTGTCGATGTGGCCACCCTCCGGCAGGCCCATCGCCATCGAGAGCGACGAGTAGCCGGTGAACGTGCCCAGCTCGAGCACCCGCTTCGCCTGCAGCCCGAAGACGAGCTGCTGCAGGAAGCGGCCCTCGACGCTCCCCGTCAGCATTTGCGCGGAGCTCATCGTCTCGCGGGTCTCCGCTGCGAGCTCGGCGAGCAGCTCGGACGGCGGCGTGGTGTGCGCCTCGGCGTAGGCGTCGATCTCGTCGGGGACGATCACTGCGCGCGTGGCGCTTCCTGCAGCTTGCCGTCGCGGATTCGCTGCGCCATGTCCTTCGACTCCTCCCGATAGACGGAACCGTCCTCGAACTCGACCCACGGAAAGCGCTTCTGGCCGGTGTGCTGCACGGTGTTCTCGCGCGGCCCGAAGTACTTCTCCACGACGACTTGGTACTCGACCCCGGTGTCGTCGAGCGCGCTCTGCACCTTCCAGCAGGGATGCGGCCCCTTCACCCACAGGTTCGTGCAGCGGTGGAGCTTGATCGCCATGGCGCCTCCTCGTCGGTCGGGGCGAGCTTAGCCTCGTTAGCGTCCAGGGACGTGGCGGAGCACGTTCTCTCGGAGCGAGAGCTCAACCGCGCGCTGCTGGCGCGCCAGCTGCTGCTTGAGCGCCGCCGGGTCTCCTTGCCCCGCGCGGTCGAGCTGATGGGCTGCGTCCAGTCGCAGTACGCGCCCTCGACGTACGTCGGGCTCTGGTCGCGGGTCGAAGACCTGGAGCGAGACGCGGTGAGGCGCGCACTCGAACGGCGCACTCTCGTCCAGGCGACACTCATGCGCAACACGATCCACGTCGTCTCGCGCCGCGACTACTGGCCGCTCGTGATCGCGATCCGCGAAGAGCGGCGTGCGTGGTCGCGGCGGGTGCAGAAGCCCGACGAGCGCCGGCTACGCCGCTCGGCCGCGCAGCTGGAGCGGTTCCTCTCGGGCCGCCCGCGGCGGCAGCGGGAGATCGAGGAAGCCGGGTTATGGCTGCCGGGAATCGGGCTCTGGACGTGGCTGGTCCGCGTGCCGCCGGCCGGGACCTGGGAACGTCGCCGCGGAGACATCTTCGGCCTCGCCGAGGACTGGGTCGGGCCTGAGCCGGAGCTCCCCGAGGCGGAGGCTCGCATCCATCTCGTCCGTCGCTACCTCGCGGCGTTCGGGCCGGCGCCGCAGGCTGACATCGCGGACTGGGCCGGAATGCGAGTGGGCGCCCTCGCCCAGGCCGTCGGCGCCATGTCGCTCCGCCGCTTCCGGGACGAAAGGGGCCGCGAGCTGCTCGACCTGCCACGAGCGCCCCTGCCGCCGGTCGAGACGGCGGCGCCGGTTCGCTTCCTCCCCACGTGGGACGCGACGCTGCTCGTGCACGCGCGCCGGACCGGGATCCTCGACGAGCAGCACCGGACGCGGATCTTCAACTCCAAGAACCCGCAGTCCGAGCGAACGTTCCTCGTCGACGGCAAGGTTGCAGGCGCGTGGCGCCACGAGGACGGCCGGGTGAGGCTCGAGACGTTCATCCACCTCAGGCGGAGCACTCGAGCCGAGCTCGAGGAGGAGGCGGAACGGCTAGCCGCGTTCCACGCGTGACCCGCCGACGATCGCGTCGCGCCCGTCGGCGAACCGTACCCAGGCCTTGCCCTTGCCGTCGTAGTCGGGCGACCAGACGACGAGCGTCGCCTCCTCGCCGCCGACCCGCACGGGCTCCGTGCCCTCGGGCTCGGCGCCGCGCCAGACGCGGACGAACGGGTTCTCATCCCACTCGCGGCCGATCGTCGTCTCGTCCGTGTGCCCCGGGAGAACGCGCGTCGCGGGCGGCAGCTGCATCAGCACGTCCATCACCGAGCGCCTGATCTGCTCGAAGTCGCCGCCGCCGACGGCGTCCTTGAAGAGCACGTCGCCGCTGCAGCAGAGCAGGTCGTTGACGACGAAGGCGAGGTGGTCGTCCTTGTGGCCGGGTGTCGGAAGCGCGCGAATCGAGAGTCCGCCGGTCTCGAGGTCGCCCTTGACGATCTTGCAGTCGTAGCGGCCGCGGATCGCGTCGTCGCCGGCGATGTGGTCGGCATCCGCGTGCGTCGTCAACAGGTGCGTGACGGTCAGCCCGTGCGCGGAGACGGCGTCGAAGAGCGGCCGGAGCGGCGCGCCGGAATCGACGAACACAGCCGTCCCGCCTTCCTTGTCGCCGATCAGGTAGGCGTTCGACAGCCAGTCTGGATGCATGCTCCGCTCGACTATCACCGTCGCTAGGCTAAACGCTCCGCTCGCAGAGGAGGACGAATGGCCGGGCTCATGTCACGTGCGTCGCTGGTGGTGAAGTCGAAGTTCTCGAAGCTGCTCGACCGCGCCGAGGATCCTGCGGAGACGCTGGACTACTCGTACGAGAAGCAGCTGGAGCTGCTGCAGAACGTCAAGCGCGGGATCGCCGACGTCGTGACGGCGAAGAAGCGGCTCGAGCTGCAGGAGACGCAGCTGCAGCAGAGCCTCGTCAAGCTCGACGCGCAGGCGCGCGAGGCGCTGGCGGCCGGGCGCGAGGACCTGGCCCGCCAGGCGCTCGAGCGAAAGTCCGGCCTCCAGCAGCAGTTGCAGTCGCTCGACCAGCAGACGCAGCAGCTCCAGCAGCAGCAGGAGAAGCTCGTCGCGAGCGAGAAGGCGCTGTCGGCGAAGGTGGAGGCCTTCCGCACGCAGAAGGAGACGATCAAGGCGCAGTACTCGGCTGCCGAGGCGCAGGTGCGGATCGGCGAGGCCGCGACCGGGATCGGCGAGCAGATGGCCGACACCGGGCTCGCGATTCAGCGCGCGAAGGACAAGACCGAGTCGATGCAGGCGCGGGCGTCGGCGATCGACGAGCTGACGACCTCGGGCGCGCTCGAGGACTTCACCTCCGACCAGACCGAGCTCGACCGCGAGCTGGGCGCGATCGCGTCGCAGTCGCAAGTCGACACGGAGCTCGAGCAGATGAAGTCCGAGCTCGGCAAGGGCGAGGGGCAGAAGGAGCTGAAGCAGTGATCGTCCGCGTAATGGGCGACGGCCAGTACGACGTCGACGACGAGGTCGCGAAAGGGCTCAACGACCTCGACGGGCAGGCCGAGCAGGCCTTGCAAGCCGGAGACGAGGAGCAGCTGCGCGACCTGCTGCGACGGATGGCCGAGCAGGTACGGGCGAACGGCGCGCGGCTGCCCGACGACGACCTGAACCCGTCCGAGGCGATCGTGCCGCCGGACGACCTGACGCTGGATGAGGCCCGCCAGCTGCTCGACGGCGAGGGCCTGATCCCAGACCTCCCCTAGCCCGGCCCGCCTTGCCCGCCGGTTAGATGTTCACGCGCGCGCGTCCCCACCCGGGTGGGGACTGAAGGTCCACCCGCCGCCCGCTGCGAGCGTACCGGCGAATCAGTGGCGTGTCTGTGACTTGAGCGTCACGAGAGCGTGACGATCCGTCCCCAGCCGCGGTGCCGCTTCCCTCAGCGAGCCGGCGCCAGGTGGTCGAGCGCGAGCCGCAGCCACGGCGTAGCGTGGCTGAGCCAGAGCGACTGCGAGTGGCCGCCGCCGTAGAGCTCGAACACGTGCGGCACCTTCGCCGCTGTCAGCTCCCGGTGCAGCTGGAGGTTCTCGGCCAGAAACCGCGAGTCCTGATCGCCCACGTAGAACGCGAAGAACGTCGGCCGCTTAGTGAAGGTCCGCCGCAGCGACCGCACGAACGAATGAGCACTCGCGTGGCGGTTCGCAGCCGTCGAGCCGAGGTCGAGCGACTTCGCCCCTGTCGGATCGGTCGGGTGGAAGTACCCGCTCCACGACTCCATCACCGAGAACGCCGAGAGCCGGTGCAGCGCCACGAGCACCGCGCCGTAGCCACCCGCCGAGAGGCCGACGAGCGCCCGCCCGCGCCGCCCGGCGATCGTCCGGTAGTGGGCGTCGATGTACCGAGGCAGCTCGGTGCCGAGCGCGGTCTCCCAGTTCCGCCCGGTGCCCCAGTCGATGTACTCCGGATCCGAGTCGCCGTCGCGGGCGCCTTGCGGCCCGACGAGGATCGCCGGCTTGCGCGCCGCCTCGAGCGCCTTCGCGAAGGCCGCGGCGCCGCGGAAGGAGCCGGATGATGCCGGGAGCCCGTGCAGGAAGTAGACGACCGGGTAGCGTTTGTGCGAGTGGGCGTAGCCGGGCGGCAGGTAGATCTCGAACCCGACCTCGCCCCGGAGCGCGCTCGAATGGAACTCGCCCTCGCGGAGCGTCCCACGGACCGCGACCCCCGCGCCGGCAGTCGAGACGACCGCGCACGCGACGATGGCCGCTAGAGCGGCGCGTCGAAGACCCCGAACCACCGTGAGAGATCCTGTTCGATCGGAAGCTCCGGCTCGAGCTTCGCCTTCAGCTCCAGCTCCTCGGCGTTGTCGCGGTCCTTGCCGTCGCCCTTGGGCACGAACGGCCAGAACGACCCGCGCTTGAAGCCGTAGATCCAGTAGACGCGCCCGCCGTCGAAGCCCCTGCCCTCGAAGGGGAAGACCGCCGCGAGCAGTTGCGCGCCGAAGCCGCGCGACTCCAGCTCGGACGCGATGGTGTGCACCGTCGCCACCAGGTCCTCGAACCCGGGGTCGTGCACGACCAGCCACTCGTAGCCGTACTCGTCCGAGCGCCGCTCGACCTTCGAGCCGGCCTCCGTCGCGACGGCGTCGAGCAGTTCCTGCAGGTCGTTCTCGGCTCTGACGAACTCGCCGGCGGACAACGACTTGAAGCAGACCCCGGCCGAACCGGACGGCTTCAGGTCGAGCTCGGTCTCGAGCGTGATCCGTGCAGTCGAGATGGCGAAGAGCCGTTCGCCTGCCGGGCCCTTGAGCTTCTTGCGCCCGAAGAGGACGTCGGCGAGCCCCACTCCGCTAGGAGACCGGCCTTCCCATCTCGCGCGCGATCTCGGACAGCGCGGCGAGGCGCTTCTCGAGCGGCGGGTGCGTCATGAAGAGCTGGCCCGCGCTCGAGCGCCAGTTCGTCGGAACGATGAAGAACGCGTTCATGCCCTCGACCTCGCGGAGGTCGCGTTGGGGGATCTGCGTGATCCCGCTCGCGATCTTCTGCAGCGCGCTCATCAGGTACTCAGGCGCGCCGGTGATCAGGGCCGAGCCTCGGTCGGCGGCGTATTCGCGGTAGCGCGAGATGGCCAGGATCAGGATCTGGCTGAGGAAGTAGGTCACGACCGAGACCACCAGCACGATCAGCCACACCGGGACGTTGTTGTTGTTGTCGCGGTTGCCGCCGAAGCCGCCGAACATTCCGCTGTAGAGGCCGAAGCGCGTCAGCAGCGCGGCGACCATGGCGAAGAAGCTGGCGACCGTCATCACGAGCACGTCGCGGTTCGCGATGTGCGAGAGCTCGTGGGCGAGCACGCCCTCGACCTCCTTCGGCTCGAGCCGGTTCCAGAGGCCGGTCGTCACGGCGACGGCGGCGTGCTTCTGGTTGCGGCCGGTGGCGAAGGCGTTCGGGACGTCGCTCTCGATGATCGCCACGCGCGGCTTCTGCAGGTCGGCCATCGCGCACAGGCGCTCGATCATGTCGTGCAGCTGCGGCGCCTCGTCGCGCTCGACGATGCGAGCGCCGGCCGCCTTCAGTGCCAGCTTGTCGGACGTGAAGTACTGGAAGAACGCCAGCGCGCCGACGATCACGACCGCCAGCACGACACCCGCGTTCAGGACTTCGAAGAGCACGACCGCGAACACGACGTACAGCAGCCCGAGCAGCGACGTCGTGAGGAGCATTCGCAGCGACAGACCTGCGTCGCGACCGTATGACTTGCGTTTCATCGAGAATCGGCCCCCTTGGGAAGATCGTTCCTAGCGATTGTAGCCCTCGGGGTTATGACGACCGTAAGAATCCCGGACGCCTCGGCGGCGGCTCCGCAGACCGCCGCGGTCGTCGTGAAACCCGCTTCGGCAGCGGTGTTCCGCTCGCCCGAGGCGGCGCACGGGCTGCTCGTCGTCGGCGGCGGCCCCACCGTTTCGAGGCGTAGCGCGCTGGGCTCGCTCGTGCGCGGCGAGATGGGCCTCTCGATCGTCCGCGGGGGCGTTCCGAGCGGAAAGCCCCTCATCTCGATCGCGCACCGGCCCGGTCGCATCACGTTCTACGTCGCGCTGCCGCCGCCGGGCAAGCACCACAACGTACGCAGATACCCGATCGCCGTCGTCGGCCCGGGGTACCGCGGGATCCTGAAGGACAGCTCGACGCGGCTGACGGGCTTGATCTCGATCGCAGACATCGCGCGTTCCGCGCAGGCCCTCCAGCGCGCCAAGACGCCCACGATCCGCTCCGAGCCGAGCAGCGACCCGCTCGGGCAGCTCGAGCGCTTCGACCGGAAGCTCGCGCGGGCCCACGACTCGCGCCTCGGCGGAATGCTCGTGCTCGTCGGGCTGATGCTCGGGTTCTTGCTCGTAGCTCTGTTCACGCGCGCGCGGGCGCTCTGCCGCGCGACGCTGCTCGTGCCGTCGAGCTGCATCGCGGCGTCGGTCGCGCTCAGCGCCGCGGGGGTTGCGACGCCGTGGGAGGCCACGCTCGGCGTCGGGCTGGCCGGCGGCCTCGGCGCGCTCGCCGCAGGCATCTTTGTCCCCCCGCGCCTGCCGCTCACGCTCGGACTCACGGCGCTCTTCGCGTTCTTCTTCGTGGTGATGTGGACGCACCCGGAGTGGAATGCGCTCGCCTCGATCGGGCCGCACCCCGACGGCGGCGGCCGCTTCTACGGCGTGACGAACCAGGTCGAGACGCTCCTGCTCCCGCCCGCGCTGGTGCTCGGCGCGCTCGCCGGGCCGCTGCTGCCGGTCGTCGCGCTCGCGGTCTCGGCCGGGATCGCGGCCAGCCGGATCGGCGCGGACGGCGGCGGGCTCGTCGTGTACCTGGCGGGCTTCCTCGTCCTCTGGTTGCGGCTCCGGCACCTTCCGGCCCGCCGAGCTGCGTTCGCAACCGCGACCGCGGCCGGTGCCGCGCTGCTCCTGGTCGGGATCGACGCGGCGACGGGCGGCTCGAGCCATGTCACGAAGGCGGTCGGCGGCGGGCCTGGCACGCTGCTCGGCGACCTCGGGCACCGGCTCCACGTCTCCGCGGCAGGCGTCGTCCAGACCTGGAACGCCGCGCTCCTGTTCGCGCTCGGGATCGCCGGCCTCGCGGTGCTCGCGTGCTTGAAGCCCCGGCGGCCGCTGCTGGATGCCTACCTCGTGGCGCTCGTCGTCTCCCTCCTCGTCAACGACACACCGACCGACGTCGCGGGCTACGGCGGGCTCGCCGCGGTGGGCCTGTGGCTGTTCGCGAGAAGCGAAGAGACCGCCGGGTGGCTCAAGTAGACTCGCGCTCCGATGCGCCGAGTCGTCCCGTTCCTCGTCCTCGCGTTCGTCCTGGCCGGCTGCGGCGGCAGAAGCGTCGTCATGCCCACAGCGGAGACGGTCGTTGGGACGCTGCCGGCGACGACTACCCCGGCTGCGGTCAAGGGAGACGCGACGGCCGGAGCGGCCCTCTTCAAGGCCCAGGGGTGCGGCGGCTGTCACACCTTCAAGGCAGCCGGGACGAACGGAACAGTAGGTCCCAACCTCGACAAGCTTGCGCAGTACGCGAAGGCGGCCAACATGGGCTCGCTGCCGGACTTCACGAACGAGTCGATCGCGAACCCCAGCGCGTACATCGAGAAGGGGTACCCGAACGCGATGCCCAACTTCGGCCAGACGCTCTCCGACAAGCAGATCGCCGACCTCGTCGCGTACCTGACCCAGAAGCAAGGTTGATCGACCTCAAGGCCGCGCGGGCCGAGCCCGACCGGTTCCGGCCAGGAATCGCCCGCAAGGGCGGCGCCGACGCGTTCGAAGAGCTGCTCGCGGCCGACGAGCAGCGCCGCGAGCTGATCCCCCGCGTCGACGAGCTGCGCAGCCGCCAGAAGCTGAAGGGCAGGCCGACGTCGGAGCAGGTCGAGGAGCTGAAGCAGGTCAAGGAGGACCTACGCGCCCTTGAGGAGCAGCTCGGCTCCGCGGACGAGCGGATGGACGAGCTGCTGCGCAAGGTGCCGAACCCCGCGCACGAGTCGGTGCCGGACGACGTCACCGACGACGCCGAGGGCGAAATCGTCCGGCTCGTCGGCGAGCCGCCGCGGATCGAGCACCCCAAGGACCACCTCGAGCTCGGCCGCTTCGAGATGGAGCGAGCGGCGCGGCTGTCGGGCTCGCGCTTCGGCTACATCGTCGGCGACACCGCCCGGCTCGCGCTGGCGCTCTACCGCTGGGCGCTCGACCGCGTCGTGGCCGAAGGCTTCACGCCTGTCCTGCCGCCGGTGCTCGTGCGCGAGGAGGCGATGTACGGCACCGGCTTCTTCCCGGCCGAGCGGTTCGAGATCTACGAGGTCGCCGACGAGGGCCTCTACTTGACGGGAACCTCGGAGGTCGCGCTCGCGGGGCTGCACATGACGGAGATCCTCGACCGCGACGAGCTGCCGCTCCACTACACCGCGTTCTCGGCCAACTTCCGCCGCGAGGCGGGCGCCGCCGGCCGCGACACGCGCGGCATGTTCCGCGTGCACCAGTTCAACAAGGTCGAGATGTTCTCGTACGTCCTGCCGGAGGACTCGTGGGACGAGCACGAGCGGCTGCTCGGGGTCGAGGAGTCGCTCGCGGCCGAGCTCGGGCTCCCGTACCGCGTCGTCAACATCGCGGCGTCCGAGCTGAGCGCCGCCGCGGCGAAACGCTACGACATCGAGGCGTGGTTCCCGTCGCAGGAGCGCTACCGCGAGATCACGTCCGCGTCGAACACGACCGACTACCAGACCCGCCGCCTCGGCATCCGCTACCGCGGCGACCACGGCAGCGAGCACGTCCACACACTCAACGGCACCGCCGTCACCGACCGCTGGGTGCTCGCCGTGCTGGAGAACTTCCAGGGCCAGGTGCCGGACGTGCTGCGCGAATTCGGGGCTCCGGCCCGAGTAGAGCGCTAGCCTCACCGCCAACGGCGGGGTGCCGGAGCGGTCGAACGGGGCGGTCTTGAAAACCGCTAGCGCCATAACAGGCGCTCGTGGGTTCGAATCCCACCCCCGCCGTGTCTTGGTTGAAACTCCCTGCTAATCGGGTGATTTCAACCTTCTCGGGAAGCTCGTTGCTCGTCGTCGGGTCAAGACCGTTTTCAGCCGTTACTGACGCAAGACTGACGCAAGCGGGCTGCTAACAGACGGAGGCCGCCACGAGGACGGCCTCCGTCGTTCCCTTGGGGAGTAGGTTGGCGCTAGACGAGCGCCTTCCAGAACGTCTTGACCTCCTCTGCCGGGAACGTCTCGGTCTCGAACACCTCGAGCTTCGCGATCTTGCCGAGAACGCGGAACGCGGTCTCGAGATCGGGATACTCGAAGATGCCGAGATACTCCCACGGGCCCATAACTGCGAAGAAGCGCTCGACAGTGCCGCCCTCGTGCTCGACGATCTTGTAGATCTCGTCGAAGTACTCGGGGGTCTTCTCGAGGTGCTCACGCGCAATCGGCGCGACCCTGAAGAGTCCGACATAGGTGAACATCCGTCACCTCACTCTTTAGAGGGGCGTTGCTTAGAGCCCCAACAGGGGGAGTGTCTCCCCCACGGCATCCAGAGGCATCCGCGGGCCCTCGGGCTCGGACTGCCTCAAACTACGCATGCCGGGCCTGTGGATCGGCCAGTGCCGCTTGGCGAGCCGGCGACTAGTTCATGCTCAGCGATCTCGGTCGCGCCAGCCATCGCCGTGCAGCCACGAGCGCAGGCGAGAGGGTTCGAGCAAGAAATGTGAGGCGGCCCAGTAGGCGATCCAGATCGCGACGATGCCGACAACGCCCCAGAAGACGCTCATTAGGCCGCGGGTCGCCCAGACAATGCCGATCACCGCGCCGATCACCAACACCACGACCAGCCCAGCCGCACGTTCCTTCTTCACGAGGCTCCGATCATCCCACCGCGCAAATGCAGGTCAAGCCGCGATACGCGCACTAGGAGTTCTTCTCGCTGAGCCCTGCCACGGCCGCGTCCCAGTCCCTCTGGGCCGCCTTCAACTCGGCAACCGCAGGCGCGGCCCTCTGACGGGCTTTCTCGAGTCGCCTCGCCAGTGCCTCCAGCTCCTTCACCTGGCCGACGAGCCCGTTGACGGCGACGTGGCCGTTGCTCGTGCCGGTCCCGCGTGAGCGTCGGCTCATCTCGGCCGAGTAGTGCTCGTCGCAGAGGAGCGCGCCCGCGTTCCGGCGCTGCTTGCCCTCCTTAGCGCAGCCCGTCACCGAGCAGTTGGCGCTGTCGAGCTCGGCGGGAGTCACGGTTCTCACGCTCGCACCCGCCTGGTGGCCGCGCTAGGCAGATCCCGTCTTGCTCGAAAGGGCGATCGAGCACGTAGCCGGCTTGCGTCGTGGCGAGCTCATGGCGTTGCGCTTCGAGGACCTCGACTTCGAGCACGGCCTGATCCGGGTCGAGCGCTCCTACGACCCCAAGTCACACGTCTTCGTGGAACCGAAGTCACGCTCCGGTCGGCGGGTCGTTCCGATGGCGAAGGTCCTGCGTCAGTACCTGGCCCAGGCCAAGCTCGGCTCACGTCGTACCGCGGGCCTGATCTTCTCGGTCGACGGTGAGACGGTCTTCAACATCGCAAGGTCGCGCTCCAGGCGCAGGCGTGCTGGCAGAAGCGCAAGCTCGAGCCGATCACGCTGCACGAAGCCCGCCACACGTTGGCTTCGCTGATGATCCAGGCCGGTGTGAACGTCAAGGCGCTGGCCAGCTACATGGGCCATGCCTCGATCACGATCACGCTCGATCGCTATGGACACCTGCTGCCCGGGAACGAGGCCGAAGCCGCGGACCTGCTGGACGCACTTCTCGGCGTTACTGACGCACAACTGACGCAGCGAGGCCTGAAAGCGGCTTCCCTGGTGCGTTAGCGCCGGTCTTGAAAGCCGCTAGCGCCGTAACAGGCGCTCGTGGGTTCGAATCCCACCCCCGCCCTTAGACCGAGTCGATCGAACGTTCCTGAGCAGGGGCGGCCGCGTCGGCCGCCCCTGCTCAGCATGTGCTTACGGCGCGGTCGTGAACGCCCAGATGTCCGAGTTGCCGAACGTGGCCGGGCACTGCTGCTGCACGGCCGGTGCCGTGGCCGCCTGACCGGCCTGGAGGGCCTGGCGATACGCGTCGATCGCCGGGCAGTCGGCCGCGAACCGTGTGTCGTTCCAGACGGCAGCGCCGTAGGTGCGCGTCGCCGCTGCGTAGACGTAGTCGCCCAGGAATTCGCCGACGAGGTTGTTCTGCGTGGAGCCGCGCGGATCGCCGGGCGGGCTCCGATGGATCTCGGTGAACGCACCTGTCGCGCCGGTCGCCCCGGCGGTCGCGCCCAGCACGACACCGACGAGCGAGCGAGGCGTCGCGGTCGTCGGTTGGAACGGCGTGGTGAACGCGTTGTAGACGACGTAGACGTGCGTACCGTTCGGGGAGATCGCCGGGGCCGTGTAGATGCCGCGGTCGGATGCTCCCTCGATCGCCCTCGGCGTCGTCCAGCTGCCGCCGCCGTTCGTCGACTCGGTGAAGTAGACGTGCGGCTTCGCGAGGTCGCCGCTGACGTACGTCATGACGATGCGATTGGTCGCGTCGGCGCCGGTTGGAGCGCCGTTCGCGATGTCGACGCTCGGCGCAGGAGCGAGGTCGCTGCGCGCGCCACCAAACCCGTCGATCACGGGCCGGCCCAGCACCGGGTCGTCCGCCCCGGGCTGCGTCACCGGGCCGGCGACCGGCGTGCCGTTCGACCAACTCGTGCCGCCGTCAGTCGACGTCGACATGAGCTCGAAGGCGTCGTGCCCTTGGGCAGAGACGGTGCCGACGCCGAACACGTACGCGGTGCCGTCGCTGGCGGTGCGGATCGTGCAGCCGTCGGTCGGGTTGCGCTGGCCGTTGTTCGCGGCTGCGGTGATCTGGTGCTGCTCCCACGTGTTGCCACCGTCGTGGGAGACGCCGACGAACAGCGGTGCCGGCGCCGCGTTGCCCTTCTCCTGGCCACGGAACGAGGCCCAGCAGACGTAGACGGTGCCGAAGAACGGGCTAGACGCGGCGTTGTCGGCCCAGACTTGTTCCTTGTCGGAGAAGATCGTCTGGGAGACCTGCTTCGACACGATTACGGGCGGCATCCACGCGCTCTTGCTGTTCGCGGCCGCCGCCTGGACGTTGTCCGTGCGCGACACGGCGATCGCTTCGAAGCCCTTGAACGAAGCCTCGTCACGCGTCGACCCGAAGTTCGACGTCAGGTTTGCGTAGTAGAGCCGCGACCCGTTCGACCACGAGAAGTGGCCGCCGGCGTCGGGCCTCGGGCCAAAGGCCACCGCCGGGTCGCCGTCGGAGACGAGGCCGTTCTCGTAGTACCACGGGATCGTCCCGATCGGCCCGCCCGCGACGGGCGAGCAGCCGGCATCAGGCCCGGGGACGCCGTGGCAGTTTCTGGCGCTCCAGCCCGTGTAGGTCGGCTGCGTCCAGTGATTGCCGGAGTCGAACGAGAAGTACACCCCGGACACGCCCACGCCCGGCGTGAACGGACACGTGTTGTCGGCACCGGCGTTGCAGTCCTCCATGTCGATGTTGTCGTTGGAGCCGGCGACGACGATTTTCGGGTTGTTCGCGTCGATCGCCATGGCCGGTTCGTTCTGCTTGTTCTGCGCGAACGGGCTCGGCAGGCTGCCGACGGTGACCATCGAGTCGCTTCCGGGCGCAGCGCCCGCGAGCGCGACCACGGTCAACGTCAACGCCGTCACGAACAGAAGAGACAAGAGCCTATGCATAGTCCTCCCCCTTTTCTTTGCCCCGAGGACCCTTCGGGGCGGCGAGTGTAGGCACCACGGTCACCAGCGTGCGTCAGTAAGGGGGATCCAGTTTGCGTGTCTTGAACGACGCGAGCGCCGTAGCTAGTCGATGTCGCCGCAGCCTGATGTCCTGCGCGGGTCGCCGTCGACGACCATGTCGAGCACCGTGCCGGCGGTCTCCGCGGCGTGCAGGTCGAACTGCCCTGGCCGGCGCACCTCGAGCCGCGTCATCCCGCCGGCCGTCCGGACAGGGCAGAGCGCCCCGACCCGCACCCGCCAGAGCGGCGTGTAGTGGACCCGGAGCAGGTAGGCGCCGCGGCGCGAGGTCCAGCCGCTGAGGCCGGAGAAGCTCAGGCTCGTGATCGACGACCTGCCGGGCCCGGTCAGGATCGGCGTCGCGCCCGGCAGCTCGTAGACGCTGCCGTCGCTGGCGGCGAACACGCGCACGAGCCCCGACCGGCCGCTCCTGAGCAGGCGCGCCTCGGCGGTCGAGCCGGCCGCCGGTGTGTCGTTCGCGAGGAGGACGTACCGCACGCCGACGCCGCGCAGCCACGCGCGGTAGCCGGCAGCGGTGAGGCCGCGGCGGTTCAGGCTCGGGTTCACGCCGTTGTCGAGCTGCTGGTACCAGCCGCGCGCGATCGCGAACCCGGCTCGTGGGACGTAGTACGACTCCCAGTGGTTGATCGTCGGGACGACCTCGAGCCGGTAGTCCGGCTCCGGGTGGGCGCGCACGTACCCCAACAGCTGAGCCCAGAAGCCGGCACGGGCGGCCGGGTCGGAGCGCGAGACGACGGTCGCGACGTACGGCCCGACGTTCGCGGCCAGGGCAGCAGCGAGGGCCGGGTAGACGAGCCAGCGCGGGCGGAACCCGCGCAGCGCGGCGGCAAGCAGCATCAGCGGCAAGACGACCGCGCCGGGCCGCAGCAGGTTGTGGCCGACGGGCGAGGAGACGAGGTAGGCGACCACGGTGCCCGTCGTCCAGACGACGAACAGCCAGAAGAGCGGGCGCGCCTCGCGCCTTCTCCAGGTCAGAGCGATCCCGAACAGTCCGACCGGGATCCCGAGCACCAACCGCCAGAGACCGAAGGGGTAGTAGAGGCCGGGGCTCGGGAACAAGAGCAGCGCGCCGAGCTCGACGCCCACGAGCACGAGCAGCGCGCCGCCGAGGATCAGGATCCGCGAGCGGGGCTGCGACGAGCCGATCCAGAAGGCGAACAGCGTCAGGCCGAGGAACAGGAACGCGAGCGGGCTGCAGCCGAGCGTCAGCGCCGCGCAGGCGACGGCGAGCCAGGTCCGGCCCCGCTGCACCGCCCAGAGCGTGGCGAGCAGCGCGGCGAACCCGGCGGTGTAGGGGTAGTCGCCCGTGAAGAACTGGCCGCCGGCGACCGCCGCGAACGCATACGCGGGCCAGCGGGCGGCGGAGCCGAACGTCCGCAGAGCGAGCGAAGCGAACAGGAGGCCTGAGAGCACGACGGCCGTGGCCGCGATGGCCGGGTTCCCGAAAAGCGCGGCCGGCAGGTAGTAGAAGAGGCTGTACGAGGCCAGCGGATACTGGCCGGCGAACCAGAGGTTGTCCCACAGCAGCGCGCCGTGCTCGACGAGCAGCGTGCGGTAGAGGTGGGCAGCGGCGTCGCCCCCGCGCGGAACGACGACGACCAGCGCCAGCGCCGCCGCGCCGGCGATCGCACAGGATCGCCAAAGCACCGACCGTTCGGCGGGAGAGGCTGCTGCTTCGAAGCTGTTCGGGCGCACGCGGGGACCGCCCCGATTGTCGCACCGCGCGTGGAGGGCTAGCGGCTACCGCGGGCCCATGCCGGCGCACGGGCTGCCGGGCTTCAGGCTGAAGTCCTTCGCGTCGCGGTTGGCGAAGCCGGGGTCCGCGACCACGTTGGCGATCGCGAGGACGCCGCCGGCCGACAGGTCGAGGTTGCCCTGCGCGCCGTTCCAGAGACAGTTCGCCTTGGCGACGTTGCCGATTCCGACCGGACCCGCCCACCAGGCCTCGACGTTGTGACGTAGCCGGGAGTTGCTGATGACATTCCGCGTGACGAGGTTGTCGCTCGAGGCGTAAGCGGCGGAGTACGCGCCCCCGGCCGATTCGCTCGAGAAGAGGATGCCTTCGCCGTTCCCGTCGATCACGTTGTTCGTTACGACAGAGCGCTGCGCGTTCGGGAAGAACTGGATCCCGCGGTCGGCGTTGTCGTAGATCAGGCTGTCGCTGATCACGGTGCCGACCGCGCCCTCGACGTAGACGCCGTGGTCGTGGTTCGTCGCCGGCAGCCGGCCGCACTCGTGGATCCGGTCCCACTGGAGCGCGACGCCGTGCGCGACCCCCCAGCGCTCGAACCCGCCGCCGATCGAGACGCAGATCCCTCGGTGGGCGTTCGTGATGTCCGTGCCGCGGATCGTGATTCTCCAGCCGTTCACCCGCAGCGTCGGCGTGTCGCTGGAGCGAAGCCGGAGCCGAGCGAGGACGACGTCGTGTGACGAGCTCGCGAGGAAGACGACGCCGTTGATCGTCGCGCGGGTGCCGGGGGCGCTCGTCAGGCGGAAGCCCGCGCCGTGGATCGAGAGGCTCGTCCGGAACGTGCCCCGCAGGCAGCCGACGTCGCCGCGGCGCAGATGGCGCACGAAGCGCTGGAGATTTCCGGTGCCTGCGGCGAGCGTCCTCGTGCACTGCTTGGACGCTGCGGCGGCTGCGGGAGCGCGGCCACCACCCCAAAGCGACACCCCGGCGGCGACGGCGACCACGGCGACGGGCGGCACCCACCTGGTTGCCCTCGAAGCTGGCCTCAGGCCTGGCAGGCTAGCCGACACTTCGGCAGCTCTTCCCCGCCTGCAGGAGTTTTGCGCAGGAAAGCGCAGGTTTCTGCGGTAGTTCCTGGACGTGGCTAGCGTTTGCCCGTGAGCGATCCGGCCGCGTCCGCCACCACGCCGCTGAAGCGGGCTCGCGACTGGATCGAGGCCCGCCCGCTGCTGGCACTCGTAGCCCCGACGGTGCTCGCGCTGGGCGCGGTGGCCGGCCTCGCATACCTCGCCGGGAGCGAACGGATCGACCATGCCGCTCGCAATCTCCACCCGTTTTGGCTCCTTCTCTGCTTCGGCGGCGAGCTGGTCGCGTACGCCGGCTACGTCCTGATGGTCCGGGACACGGCGAAGGTCGACGGCGGCCCCAAGCTCAGCTTCGGTAGCTCGCTCCAGGCCGTCGTCGCCGGCTTCGGCGTCTTCGCAGCGACGCGGACGAGCGGCGGCTTCGCCGTCGACTACTGGGTGCTGCGCAGCGCGGGCGAGGACAAGGACGGCGCGGTGGCGCGGGTGCTCGCCCTCGGCGCGCTCGAGTACGCGGTCCTCGCGCCTGCCGCGCTCATCTCGTCGATCGCGATCCTGGTCTCGGGCGAGGACATCCCGCTCTCGCTGACCCTGCCGTGGCTGCTCGTCATCCCCGGCGCGATCGCGGCGGTCTGGCTGACCGCACCGGAGCGGGCCGCCCGCTACTCGAATCCTCGCGGCGACGGCCGCATCGCGAACACGTTCGCCCACGCCGTGCGAGGGCTCTCGATCCTGCGGACGATGTTCACGTCGACGCCGCGCGAGCACGGGCTCGGCCTGCTCGGCACAGCCGCGTACTGGGCTGGCGACATCGCCTGCCTGTGGGGCGCACTACAGGTCTTCGGCAACCCACGGCTCTCGGTCCCGGCGCTGATCCTCGGCTACGCGACCGGCTACGTCCTGACGCGGCGCTCGCTGCCGGCCGGCGGCGCGGGTGTCGTCGAGATCGCGCTCACGTTCGCGCTGCACTGGGTCGGCTTCCCGTTTGTGCGCGCCCTGCTCGGCGTCGTGGTCTACCGGCTGTTCAACCTCTGGCTGCCGATCCTGCCCGCGTTGGCGACGCTGCCGCACGTGAACGAGCTCCGAACAGAGCTCGCGGCCGCCGACGATGATTGAACTGGACTAGGTCAGGTTCCCCTTTCCGGGGGATCTCTGAGGCGTGTTTCACCTGGAAACTATGGCGGTGCGGCATCACCTTGCGGCTGTTGCGCCTGCGCACTCGCAGAACGGTCGGCCAACCGTTCCGGATGCCCCACGCGCCGACTCGCTCGTCCAGTCGTACCGGCAGCTCGCGGACGTCTTCCACGACATCCTCTCCGAGCACAGCCTCGACAACCTGCTCGAGCGGATCGCCGACACCCTCGCCGACCTGGTCCCGCACGACACGCTCTCGATCTACCAGGCCGACGAGGCGCAGACGGTGCTGACCCCGGTCCTCGCGCGCGACACGTGGGCCGAGAAGATCCTGGAGAGCCGCTCGGAGTTCGGCACGGGCATCACCGGCTGGGCCGCCCTCCACCGTGAGCCGGTGCGCGCGAACCAGGCGCACCTCGATCCCCGCACGGTCACCGTCCCCGGCACCCCGCCCGACGAGCCCGAGGCGCTCATCTCGATCCCGCTGATCGCGCGAGACCTCGTCAAGGGCACGCTCAACATCTACCGCCTTGGCGAGGACGCGTCCTTCAGCGACGACGAGTTCGAGCTCGCCTGTCGCTTCGCGGACGCGGCGGCGCTCGCGCTCGACAACGCGGAGATCCGCGAGCGGCTCGAGTACCAGGCGCAGACCGACTCTCTGACCGGGCTCTACAACCACCGTTACTTCCACGAGCGCCTGCGGGCCGAGCTGACCCGCGCGAGCCGCTCGCGGGACTCGGTCGCCGTCGTGATGCTCGACATCGACGACTTCAAGCGCGTCAACGACGTCTACGGACACGGCTCCGGCGACCAGGTCTTGACCGACCTTGCCGAGCTGCTGCGCGGCTCGCTGCGCGGCTCCGACGTCGTCTGCCGGCTCGGCGGCGAGGAGTTCGGGATGATCATGCCGAGCGGCGACGCCGGCGACGCGGTCACGCTGGCCCGGCGGCTGACGGACAAGCTCGCCGAGGTCGAGTTCGGACCGGCCGGCAAGATCACGATCTCTGTCGGCGTCTCGCAGGGCCCGGAACACGCGATGAACCCGCGCGAGCTGGTGGCGTGCGCCGAGGCGGCGATGATGACCGCGAAGGCGCGAGGCAAGAACCAGATCGTCCTCTTCGACGAGGAGACGGGCGAGCGCCCCGACGGCAAGCCGGCGAGCGGCCGCGACGTCCGTTCGATCGCGCACCTGAAGATGCTCCAGAGCCTCGCCGGGAAGCTGAACCGGCTGAACGACGTCCGCCAGATCGGCGAGACGATCGCCGACGAGCTGCGGCTGCTGATCGACTACCACAACTGCCGCGTGTCGGTGATCGAGGGCGACGAGGTCGTCCCGATCGCGTTCCGCGGCGAGCTGCTATCCCGCAGCGGCGAGCGCGTCGAGTTCCCGCGCACGCGCATCGGCGAGGGCATCACCGGCCACGTCGCCGCGAGCGCGGAGCCGCTGCTCGTCGAGAACACGCTCGAGTGCGAGTTCGCGGTGATGATCCCCGGGACGCACATGATCGAGGAGTCGCAGATCGCCGTGCCGCTGCGCTACGGCGCGCGCGTGATCGGCGTGGTCGCGATCTCCAAGCTCGGAGTCGGCCAGTTCGACGAAGACGACGTGCGGCTGCTCGAGGTGTTGGCCGGCCACGCGTCGGTCGCGCTCGAGAACGCCCGCCTCTACGAGGCCCAGCGGCGCGAGGCCGACCACCTGAAGGCCCTGCTCGAGTACACGGGCGCCATCTCGGAAGCGGAGACACCGGACGCGATCGGCAGCGAGACGGTGCGGGCGGCGGCGCGCCTCCTCGGCGACAAGAAGTGCGCGCTCTGGCTCCCGGACGAGCACGGCGATTTCCACATCGGCGCCCACACCGACTACGGCGACGACCCGGCGCTCCGGCCGATGCTGGCGATCACGATTCCGGCGGAGGCGGGCCGCAAGGCCGTCGGCGGCCGCTCGGAGCCGTTCCTCCTGACCGCGGCCGAGGCGGAGAGCCTGCTGCCGCCCGCGCCGGGTCTCTCCTGGCCCGACCTTGCGCTCGCCCCGCTGCGCAACGACGGCAAGCTCGAAGGCTTCATCGCCGTTCGCGAGCCGACGACCGACAGCGAGCACACGATCGAGGAGATCCTCCGTCTGCTGCGCGGCATCTCAGACCAAGCCGCGGTCGCGCTCGAGCGGGCGCAGAGCTACGAGAGCCTCGAGGAGACATTCGTCTCGACCGTCGAGGCGCTAGCGAATGCGCTCGAGGCCAACGACGAGTACACCTCCTCGCACACGCGCTGGATCACCGACATGGCGCTGCGTGTGGGCGAGGCGCTGGGCTTCGAAGGGCCGGCGCTGAAGCGGCTCGAGCTCGGCGCGCTCTTCCACGACATCGGCAAGATCGGGATCCCCACGAGCATCCTGCTCAAGCCCGGCCCGCTCTCCCCGGAGGAGCGGAAGGTGATGGAGATGCACCCCGAGCTGGGCGAGCGGATCCTCGAGCCGATCGACCGGCTCGCCGAGGTGCGCACGATCGTCCGCAGCTGCCACGAGCGCTGGGACGGCGCCGGCTACCCGGACGGGAAGGCTGGCGAGGAGATCCCGCTCGAAGCGCGGATCATCCTCGTCTGCGACGCCTTCCACGCGATGACGACCGACCGTCCGTACCGCAAGCGGCTGAGCGGCGAGGAGGCCTGCCGCCGGCTCCGCGCAGGCGCCGGCACGCAGTTCGACCCGGCGGTTGTCGACGTCTTCCTCGGCCTGCCGCTCGAGGTGCCGGTGCCGCACGAAGACGCGCCGGGCGAGCGGCTCGCCTCCTAGCGTCTAGCTTCCCTCGAACGAGTCAGGAGCCGGCCGGCTCGCCGGCCGATGAGGTCCCCATGCGGCTGACTCGTTCACTCGTCCTCGCGTACGCGCTCGGCGTCGCGCTCTCGCTCGCCGGCACGGCGAGCGCCTCGCAGCTGATCGCGCGCAACGCGTCGAACATCTCTCTCAAAGTCAACGCCAAGGGCACGGCACTCGTCACGTACACGGCCCAGGGCAAGCTCACGCACCTGCTCGCCTGGGGCGCCGTGAACGCGCGCCAGCGGCCGGCGACTCCGAAGATCAAGCAGGTCGCGTTCAAGATCGACTACTCCGGCGGCTGGCTGCACCACCGTCAGACCTGGAAGACCTTCAAGAACGCGTGCCGGGCCTACGACGGGCCCGAGCTCGCGTGGTTCGTGACCGGCTGCAAGGCGTCCAACGGCTCGTACTGGGCGCTGCAGAGCTGGCAGACGGCGCTCCCCGACCTCGGCCTCGCGCCGTGGCTGCAGTCGCAGAAGACGTGGTGGCTGCACCTGTCGCACTGGACGGGCGACCTGGCCAAGCTCGACGTCTACACCGACTGGATCTACGGCGGCCGGTTCCAGGAGGTCTTCGGCCAGTACACGTACATGGGCAAGGGCATCCGCGGCTTCGGCACCACGCGCGTGGGCGCGCCGACGGACGGCTACGGCCGGCTGCTCTTCCTCGACACGTACAACTCGAGCTACGGCAAGGGCTGGCTGCGCGAGAACTCATTCGTCTCGCACGGGCCTCCCGGGATGTTCTGCTACGGGTTCTACGCGCGGAACCCATGGCAGGGCGGCTACACGCACCCGAGGTCGACCCCGAACCGCCAGCGCGGCCCGGGAACCGGCGAGCTGTACCGGATCACTGCTCCGGGTCCCGGCGTGACGCCGGATGTGATGTGGCAAGGCGCCGGGCTGCACCCGTACGACAGGAACAACCCGGCGGACGTCTCTCTCGAGCAGCAGATGAACGCCGAGCGGGACACGATTCGCGCCGGCTACGGCAAGTGCTCGCACAACTAGCGCCTGCCTGATCCGTCCCGGTGTCTGACACCGGCGCGGACTCCGTCGGCGATGAAGTCGCGATACGCGCGCCGAGCCGCTGAGGGCCTCTCCCCGAAGAGCTGCAAGTGCTCGGTCGCGGCGAGGAACTTCGGCGCGAAATCGAGTCCGGCGCAAGCTCGGTAGCTGCTCCAGCGCCACTCTCCGGGCGCCGAGCAGAGATTCGCGCGTACGGGGTTGAGCACGATGTAGCGCGCGGCTTCCCGGAGACGCACGTCGCCGGTGATGAGCTCGCTCCAGAAGCGGTTGCGAAAGAGGTGCTGACCGACGTGGCCGTGCCGGCGGTTGGAAAGTCGTGCAAACGAGGTGTTCAGGAACTGCATCCCAGCTGAGAGTCCGCCCAACTCGAGCCGAATCAGAAGATGAAAGTGATTCGACATGAAGACAAATGAGTGGCATGCCCACTGCCATCGCTCTACGGTGGTTGCGAGGAGCGCGCTGAAGGCCGCACGCTCGTAGTCGTCCTCGAAGATTGTGCAGCCGCGGTTGCCCCTCGAGCTCACGTGGTAGTAGCCCGGTACTTCGGTTCGCGGCTTTCGCGCCATGGCACGACCGTACGGCGCAGCCGGAGGCAGATCGCCGAGCCGCGCGAGTTTCGAGACACCGTCGTGACGCGTCCGGCACGCGTCTGACACCGGGGTAGCCACTCGTATGATCGCGCCGTGATGAGCGGCGACGAGCTTCGGGCGGTGATGCGGCACGTGCCGGCTCCCGTGGCCGTCGTCACCGTCACGGTCGATGGACGCCACGCGGGCCTCACCGTCGCGTCGCTCGTCTCGCTCTCGCTCGAGCCGCCGCTTGTCGGCTTCGCGATCCGGCGCGACGCGGCGCTCCACGAGCTCCTGCGCGAGAGCCCGGAGCACGCGATCAGCGTCCTCGCGGCCGGTCAGGAGCACCTCGCCCAGCATTTCGCCCGCGGCGTGCCTCCGATCGCGCTCTGGGAGAACGTCCCACTCCGCGCTGCCGGCGGCCCGCCGCAGCTGGACGGCGCCGTCGCGTGGCTGCGCTGCCGGCTCCAGAGCGACCAGGACGCCGGCGACCACACATTCTTCGTCGCGGCAGTCGAACAGGCCGAGGCCGCGCCGAACGCGAACCGCCCTCTCGTCTACCACGGCCAGGCGTACGCGGCGCTGTGATCGAGGCGTTCGTCTTCGACCTCGACGGCGTCCTGCTGGACTCGGAGCAGGTCTGGGACGAGGCGCGCGAGCGGCTGGCCGAGGAGCGCGGCGGGCGCTGGCACCCCCAAGCCCAGCAGGACATGATGGGCATGAGCTCACCGGAATGGTCGCGCTACATGCACGACGTGATCGGCCTTCCCGAGCCGCCGGAGGAAATCAACCGCGAGGTCGTCGAGCGGCTCGCTTCGACCTACCGCGAGCACCTGCCGGTCATCGCGGGCGCTCGCGAGGCGGTCGAGCGGCTGGCCGCGCGCTGGCCCTTGGGCGTCGCCTCGTCGTCGAATCGCGAGCTGATCGAGCTCGTACTCGAGCTGCTCGGCGTGGCGCACCTGTTCACAGCGATCGTCTCGTCCGAGGAGGTCGGACGGGGCAAGCCCGCGCCCGACGTCTACCTCGAGGCGGCCCGCCGCCTACAGATCGGTCCGACGCAGGCAGCGGCGGTCGAGGACTCCCACAACGGCATCCTCGCCGCCAAGGCCGCGGGCATGTGTGTGCTCGCGATCCCGAACGCGCACTTCCCGCCCGGCCCAGATGCGCTCGACCAGGCCGACGCGACACTCCCGTCGCTCGCCGACCTCACGGCGCAGGCGATCGAGGCTACTTGCCGACGGTCAGGCTGACCTTCGCGCCGGCCTTCAGCTTCTTGCCCGCCTTCGGGCTCTGACCGACGACCTTGCCGCGCTTCTTCTTGGCGGCATGCTTCTTCGTGATCTTCCCGACCTTGCAGTGCGCGCGGACGATCTTCGTCCTCGCGTTCTTCAGCGCCAGGCCGACCACCTTCGGCACCATGCAAGACGGCGGCGCGAGCGGCGGAGCGTTGAAGGTCGCCGTGACCGAATGGTTCCCGGTCATCGAAAGGACGCAGGTGCCGGTGCCGGAGCAGTCGCCGCCCCAGCCGGCGAATCGGGACCGACCGGCCGGCGCAGCGGTCAGCGTCACGCTGGAGCCGTCGTCGAACTGGCCCCCGCAGGTCGCGCCGCACGAGATGCCCGCAGGGCTCGAGCTGACGAAGCCGACGCCGGAGCCGGCCCTCGCGACTGCGAGCGAGCGCACCTTCCGGCAGGACGGGAACTTGAAGCTCGCGATCCGCGTCCGCCAGTTGTAGGCGCTGGAGCCCGAGGGGTAGTACTCGCTGGTGAACCAGAACGTGCAGTCGTCGACCGGGTCGACCGTCAGCGCGCTGTAGTCGCCCCATCGGTTCTTCGTGCCGGCCTGGGTGCCGATGCCGGCGAAGAGCGTCCCTTCGCCCTGAGCGAGCGTGCTCGGCGCGTCGGACGCGAGTCGCCCGGCGTAGCGGAGGCCCGGCGCCAAATTAGAGCTCGCAACGCTGTAGCCGATCGCCAGGTCTCCGGCCTGATCCATCGCCGCGCTCCCCATCCAGCGGTTCGTTGTGTCCGGCTGGAAGGTGCTCTGCTGGGCGAACGCCGGCACCCCGGACGTCACGTTCCGGATCTCGTACCAACGCAGCCCGGCGACGCCGTTCGACGAGACGGTCTGGTTGCCCACGAGCGACTCGTGGTCGCCGAAGTTCCGGTATGCGAGCCGGAACATCCCGCGGTCCCCGATCGCGTCGAGGAAGTCGGCGTTCGGCTCGGGGATGCAGGCGCGCGTCGCGGGACAGAGCTCGGTATAGGCGGCCGGGGTCAGGTTGCCGCCGAGCGTGAAGGTCGAGCTCGCCGGGCTGGCGAAGTTCGCGTGGAAGCGCCAGACGCGCCAGATCGAGTTCTCGCCCGACATCAGGAACGGCTCCGGCGCGCCCGCGGGCGGCAGCGCCGAGCCGTCGAGGTCTGCCGGGAGCATCGCGTCGTTGGCGCTGTTGAAGACGTTGCTCCCCGTGTAGGCGACGAATGTCGCGCCCGGGCTGCCGGCGAGCATGGCGGCCCGGTCGAACGCGAACGGCATCGGCCCGAGGTAGTGCTGCGACACCGGGTCGAACACGTTCATCGTCAGGTAGTAACCGTCCGGCCACACGCCGAGGTGCGGGTAGTCGAAGAACGAGCTGCCGAGGTGGAAGTCGTAGCGGTTGTAGCTGCCGGTCGCGTCGCTCGAGGTCGAGACGGCGATGCACTCGTCGGTCGGGTACGACACGCCGGCGAACTGGCTGATCAGCCAGCGGTTCGCGAGCTGGTCGTACAGCACAACGGGGTCGCCGTCGCCGTTGGTCTCGCAGACGCCGCCTAGGCCGCTCCACAGCGTCGCGATCGTCATCGGGCCGAGCACGAGCCCGCCGGTCGACTTGTCGTAGACGGCGAAGCCGGAGTTGACGGTCTGCACGTACTGCGTCAGGCCGGCCTCGCCGTTGGTGTCCGGCGGCGCGCACGTGCAGACGGCGCCGTACGGGATCCCGTCGAAGCTCAACCCAGGCGCCGGCATGTTCGGCGCGAACCGGCGCGCCTGGCGCACGGTCTCAACGTGGTCGACGTGCTTGGAGACCGCGCGCGGGTTCGGGCTCGTCTCCGTCTCTCCGCCGGGCGCCGGAAGTGCATGGCGCAGCTCGCGCAGCGGCTTCGAGCGGTCGCTCCGGGCCGCATGGCCGACGATGAGGCGCGTGCGTGAAGACGACGCTGCGTGCGGCGCACGCGGCAGCGGGCCCTTCACCTGCAAGGTCACGCCGCGAGGGGCCGCGCCGGCGAGGACGACTCCCGCCTCGACCGACAGCGCCAGCGCCAGGAGCACGCCGAGCACGACCGTGCGCCTTCCGCCCGGAATCCGCCCCCTCCTCACCTTGCGCCGCACCCCTCTCCTTCCACCCGCGGCGACGCCCCACCGTCGCCTCATCGGGTCTTACTCGGAGCCGCGCCGGAAATCAAGGATCCCGGCGCGGCTCCGAGCTGCGTCCTAGTGTCTCAGCGCGCGGAAGAGGGCCGTCCGCACCGACCGCGCCGGAGCGGCTGTGGCCGTCTTCTTCAGGTCGAGGCCGCTCGTGGAGCCCGTGACGCCGACCGTCGAGAAGTCGTAGTGGACTGTCGTCGGGTTGGGCTCGGTCTGGCCGTTCACCGCGCTCACGAGGTAGCGGACGGCGAGGTAGTACGTGCCCGCGCTTGCGGCGTTGAAGTCCACGGTGACGGAACCGTTCGGGCCCGCGGCGATCGTTGGGTTCTTGACGTTGGCGCATGCCGGCGTCAGGACCTTGCTGCCCTGGCCGAGCGTGAGCTTCTGGCTGAAGTTGCCGGAGGTGATCGCCTGGTCGATCTCGACGTGACGGGCTCCGGCTGTCACGTTGAGCTTGAGCCAGTACACGATCGTGTTCAGCGTGACCTTGTTGATCGCGCTCTTCTTCGACGTGTAGAAGACGGTGCCCACCGTCGAGGCAGTGCCGGCCGCGAACTGTGCGCAGGTCGCGCTCGTGTCGGTGATCTGGCTGAACGACTGTGCGGAGTTGATCTGGAACGTCCGCGGCACGTCCGGCGCCGCCGCGTAGTTCGAGTCGCCGGCCTGCGAGGAGGTGATCGTGCAGCTGCCCGCGCCGGTCAGGTGGACGGTCGTGCCCGAGACGGTGCACTGACCCGACGCCGTGAACGAGACGGTGAGGCCGGAGCTCGCCATCGCGCTGACGGTGAAGTCCGGATCGCCGGCGGTGCGGTCGGGCAGGGCGCCGAACGTGATCGTCTGGGAAGCCTTCTGCGCCGTCGTCGTCTCGCTCACCTGCGGCGCGGCGTTGTAGTTCGCGTCGCCGGCCTGGTCGTACTTGGCGGTGCAGGTGCCGGTGCCGCTCGTCATCGTGAACGTGCCGCCGGTGTTCGAGCAGGCGCCGGAGCTGGAGAAGGTGACCGGGTTGCCCGACCCACCGCCACTCGCCGCGACGGAGAAGGTCGAGTTGTAGACGGCGGACACCGGCGCGTGCAGCGTGACCACGATCGCCTGGTTTGCCTTCGTGGCATTCGTAGTCTCGGTCACCTGCGGCGCGGCGTTGTAGTTCGCGTTGCCGGCCTGGTCGTACTTGACGGAGCAGGTGCCCGAGCCGCTCGTCATCGTGAACGTGGCGGCGCTGTTCGAGCAGGAGCCGGAGCTCGAGAAGCTCACTGCCCCACCCGGTGCAGTGCCCACAACCGAGAAGCTCGAGTTGTAGGCAGCCGACGACGGCGCGTGCATCGTCACGGTGATCGTCTGGTCGGCCTTCTGCGCGTTCACCGTCTCGATCACCTGCGGAGCCGCGTTGTAGTTCGCGTCGCCCGCCTGGTCGAACTTGACCGAGCAGGTGCCGGTGCCGCTCGTCATCGTGAAGTCGCCGCCGGTGTTCGAGCAGGCGCCGGAGCTCGAGAAGCTCACAGAGCCGCCCGGTGCGCTCGCCGCGACCGAGAACGTCGAGTTGAACGCGGCGGAGGCCGGCGCGTGGGTGGTGACTGCGATCGACTGGTCGGCCTTCTGCGCCGTGACCGTCTCGGTCAGCTGCGGCGCGTCCGCGTAGTTGGCGTCGCCGGCCTGGTCGAACATGACCGTGCAGGTCCCGGTGCCGCTCGTCATCGTGAACGTGGCGCCGGTGTTCGAGCAGGCGCCGCTGCTCGAGAAGGTGACCGGGTTGCCGGAGCCGCCGCCGGTGGCCGCCACCGAGAAGCCGGTGTTGTAGACGGCCGAGGCCGGCGCGTGGAGCGTGATCGTGATCGACTGCGGCTGCTTGCCGGCGATGACGGACTCGACCACCTGCGGTGCGGCGTTGTAGTTCGCGTTCCCCGCCTGGTCGTACTTGACCGAGCAGGTGCCGGAGCCGGCCGTGATCGTGAACGTGTCGCCGGTGCTCGAGCAGGCGCCCGCGCTCGAAAAGCCGACGGAACCGCCCGGCGCGGTCGCCGCGACGGAGAAGCTCGAGTTGAACGGCGCGGCCGACGGTGCATGGGTCGTGACCGTGATCGTCTGGTCGGCCTTCTGCGCGTTCACCGTCTCGACCACTTGCGGCGCCGCGTTGTAGTTCGAGCTCCCGGCCTGGTCGTACTTGACCGAGCAGGTGCCGGTGCCGCTCGTCATCGTGAACGTGGCGCCGGTGTTCGAGCAGGCGCCGGCGCTCGAGAAGGCGACCGTCCCGCCGGGGGCGGTGCCCGCGACCGAGAAACCGGTGTCGTAGACGGCCGATGCCGGAGCGTGCGTCGTGACCGTGATCGTCTGGTCGGCCTTCTGCGCGTTGACGGTCTCGGTCACCTGCGGCGCGGCGTTGTAGTTGGCGTCGCCCGCCTGGTCGTACTTGACCGAGCAGGTGCCGGTGCCACTCGTCATCGTGAACGAGCCGCCGGTGTTCGAGCAGGCGCCGCTGCTGGAGAACGTCACCGCGTTGCCGGAGCCGCCGCCGCTCGCCGCCACGCCGAAGCTCGTGTTGTAGACCGCCGATGCGGGCGCGTGCGTCGTGACCGTGATCGCCTGGTCGGCCTTCTGCGCGTTGACGGTCTCGGCCACCTGCAGCGCGGCGTTGTAGTTGGCGTCGCCCGCCTGGTCGTACTTGACCGAGCAGGTGCCGGTGCCACTCGTCATCGTGAACGAGCCGCCGGTGTTCGAGCAGGCGCCGCTGCTGGAGAACGTCACCGCGTTGCCAGAGCCGCCGCCGCTCGCCGCCACGCCGAAGCTCGTGTTGTAGACCGCCGAGGCGGGCGCGTGCGTCGTGACGGAGATCGCCTGGTCCGCCCTGTTCACCGTCAGCGAGCTCGAGCCGGAGCTCGGGTCGAACGAGGAGTCGCCCGGGAACGACGCGCTGGCGCCGGTCGGATACGTGCCCGCGTTGATCCCGGCGAGGCTGACGTTGGCGAGCGTCGCCACGCCGCTGCCGTTCGTGATCGCGCTGCCGACGCTCGAGCCGTTCAGCGAGAAGTTCACGGTCTCGCTAGGCACGGGGTTGCCGACGGAGGTGAGCGTCGCCGAGAGCGTCGTCGTCCCGCCGTAGGTCCCGGTCGCCGGGGCGGCTCCAAGCGACGTCGCCGAGGTGCCGGCCGTGTCCTGGAAGCAGACCTGCACGCTCGACAGCGACGGCGTGACGCTGCCGCTGTTCGTCGACAGGAGCGCCTTGTACTTCAGGTAGCGGAAGCCGTTGAACTGGCTCAGGCTCGCCCCGCTCGTGGTGAAGAAAGTGTTCGCCGTGCCGTCGGGACCAACGAAGGTGAATGGCCCGTACTGGGAGTTCGAACCCGCGACCTGGAACTTGACCGAGGTTCCGGCGGGCTGGGTTGCCGTGAAGGACAGCGTCGTCCACTGCGGCGTCCGCCCGGCCGCCGGGTTGGCGTCCTTCAGCGAGGAGACGAACGTGCCCGAGCTAGCGAAGCCGGGGTTGATGTACGTGACGAAGTTCATGTCACGCCCGCCGACGGTCGTGTCCGCCGTCCAGCTCGTGCCGCTGTTCGTCGACGTGACGAACTGGCCGTTCGCGTACGGGTTCGTGTTGCTGAACCCGGTGGTCGCACAGCTGCACGTATAGGCGACGGTTCCACTCGCAAAAGCAGAGGCGAGCCGGAAGACGAACGCGTAGCGCGTGCCCGCGGTCACGCTCACCGGGCTCGCGAAGCTGAATGTCTTGAGGCCGCCCGCGCCGCCGTCGTTGAAGCCGGGCAGCGTGGCGGTGCCGAGGTCCGCGCCGGTCGGCACCGCCGGCGAGCCGGTCGTGTTCCGAATCGACAGCGTGACGTTCGGACTGTTCGCGGTGCAGCTCGCGCAGAAGAGCTCGACGTCGACGCGCTTGAGCTGCCCGCTCACTGTCGGCGTGAACGTCTGGCCAGCCCAGGCGGTGTTGCTGATGCCGAAGCCCGTCGGGCTGACGGTCGCGTTCTTGGCGTCCGTGTTGTCGGGCGACGAGAGCACGACGCTGCCCGGGCTCGAGACGAGATCGCAGTTCGACGGGACGCCGCGCTGGAACGTGCTCTGCGTGTTGTCGGTGAAGCAGCCGCTCTGCGCCGACGCATTGAGCGTGAAGTTCCGCGTCGCCGTGCCGCCGTCGGGCACCGCGATCGTCGACGCCGACCCCGTGTTGAAGCCGGCCTTGCTCGCCGCGAGCGACGGGTACGTCCCCGCCGGAACCGTGAACGAATAGTTCCCGCTCCCGTCGGTCGTCGTCGTGCGGCTGCCGAGCGCGACGGTGGCGCCGGCGATCGGGTTCGTGCCGTCCGTGACCGCGCCCGAGAGCGTGCCGTTGCCGACCGTAGTGCAGCTCGGGTAGTGGAACGAGCCGATCCGGGTCAGGTCGTTGAGGCCGGTCGTCGCAAAGTACTCGCCCGTCATCCAGAACTCGCAGCCGTTCGGGTCGAGCGCCATGCCGGAGTAGTCGCCCCAACGGATACACGCGGAGCTGCCGCAGTTGCCGCTCTGCGCGCCGGTGCCGTTGATCAGCGTCTGCTCGGTCTGGCCGAGCGTGCTCGCCGGGTCGCCCGCAAGCCGGCCCGCGAACTTGATCTGCGGGTTGGTGGTCGAGTTCGACTTCGTGTAGCCGATCGCCATGTCGCCGACGCGGTCGACGGCCAGGCTCGGCATGAAGCGGAAGAACGTGTTCGCAGCCTCGGGGTCGAACGTCTGGCCCTGCACGACGTTGGCCGCGACGGTGCCGCCGGTGACGTTCGCCTGGTACCAGCGGATCGACGCGTTCCCGCCGGTCACGGCGTTGCACGTGGTGTTCGTCGCGCTGACGTTGCGCTGGACGGTGTGGTCGACCCAGAGCGACTCGGCGCCGCCGATGTTCGTGTACTGGGCCTGGGCCATCGCCCGGATCGCCAGCACGTCGGCGGCATTCGCGGGCGTCGACGCGCTCGCGGGTGTCGCGTTCGGCCAGCAGTTGGGCTGGAGCTGGGCCTGCGGGCCGGTGAACGTCGACGTGGACGGCTTGTCCCAGTCGACGTGGAACTTGTAGATCGAGAGCGCGTTCAGGAACTGCTCGGTCGAGACGAAGAACTCCGGCTCGCCTGCGGGAGGCGTCCCCGCCTGGAGGCGCGCGTTCGCCGGGATGACGGTGAAGTCGGAGGTGTCGCCGGCGAAGTCGATCACCTGCGGGCTCGGCGCCCCGGCGTACATCTGCTGCTTGTTGAGCGCCCACATGTGGAAGCCCTGGAAACCGGCGCCGGAGGCGTAGCCGAACATGTTGGCCGACATGTAGATTCCGTCCGGCCAGATCCCGAACTTCGGGTAGTCGCCGAGGCCGCCCGGGTCGAGGATCGAGTAGTAGTTCCAGCCGCCGTTCACCGGGTCGCCCGTCTTCGACACCGCCATGCACTGGAACACGGTCTGCGGGTTGACGTTGCCGGAGCCGTCGAGCTTGAACGCGAAGTCGGTGATGAACCAGCGGTCCTCGAAGCTGTCGTAGAGGACGACGGGATCGCCGAAGTTTTCCGTGTCGCACAGGTTCCCGAAGTGCCCTTGGCTCATGAACGAGTTGAAGGTGAACGCCGCGACGCGGGTGCCGGTCGACTTGTCGTAGATCCCGATCGAGGTGTTGACGGTCTGGATGTAGTAGGTCGGGCCCACGTCGCCGTTCTCGTCCGGCGGGTGGCCGGCGCCCCAGTTCGCGAAGTCGAGGCCGTCGAAGCTTGAGTCGGGTGCTGGAGCCGGCGCGGAGACCATCTGGCTCTGCTTGATCACGCGCGGGAGCTGCGGTGCTACGCGCGCCGGGCTCTCGAGCGCCTCGGCGGCGCGGGTGCCCTCGGGCGCAAAGCCCGGCGGCGTGCGCTCGGGGCGCTCCTTCCTGACGACCGCGCCCTTCAGCTTGCGGACGTCGAAGACCTTCGAGTGGGCGGCCTTGAGGTGAAGCTGCTGCGGGTGGGACCGCTTGACCCCCTTGGACAAGTGCCCGCGGACGGCCGTCTTGGCGCGAACCGACGCCGGCGACGCCTTCCCCGGCCCGGCGGTCGCGCGCTGCTGCGCGAACCCGTGCTGGACCACCTGTTGGGCAGGCGACGCGTGGATGGTCGCGCTGGCCGCGACGACGGTCGCAATCGCTGCGCCGACCAGGACTGCGGCAACGACGATCCCGCGCTTCGTGAACATCCTCATGTATCGACGCGCGCGCGTGCGCCCACGACCCTCTTCCCGCCCCATCGTCATCGAACTTGCTCCCCTCTCATGCCTGCCGCCGCTTAGGCGCCGGGTATAACACAGCCCCGGCCGCCCTCTATGCCGGCGCCTCTAGCTCTGCGCCCTGCGAGACCCCGTTCAATCGGGTCTTAGCACGGAGTCCTATACAGGTAAAGAGTCAGGCGTCGAAACGGCCGACGAGCACGCACGCGTTGTGGCCGCCCAGGCCCATCGCGTTCGAGAGCGCGACGTCGACCTCCGTCTCGCGCGACTCGTTGGGGACGTAGTCGAGGTCGCAGACCGGATCGGGGTGCTCGTAGTTGATTGTCGGCGGCAGCACGCCGTCGCGCGCCGCGAGCACGCACATCATCGCCTCGATCGCGCCGGCGGCTCCGAAGCAGTGGCCCATCACCGACTTCGTCGACGAGACGGCGAGCTCGTAGGCGTGGTCGCCGAAGACGTCCTTGATCGCCTTCGTCTCCGCGGCGTCGCCGAGCGGCGTCGAGGTGCCGTGCGCGTTGATGTAGCCGACCCGCTGGGGGTCGACGTCGGCCCGCTCGAGCGCCGACCGCATCATCTCGGCGACCCCAACTGCCTCGGGCTCGGGCGCGGCCATGTGGTACCCGTCGTTGGAGGCCCCGTAACCGAGCACCTCCGCGTAAATGGTCGCGCCGCGCGCGCGGGCGAACTCGAGCTCCTCGAGCACGAGCACGCAGGCGCCTTCGCCCATCACGAAGCCGGCCCGCGTCGCGTCGAACGGCCGCGAGGCGCGCGGCGGGTTCTCGTCCTCGGCGGCCAGGCCGCGCATCGCCGTGAAGCCGGCCAGGATCAGCGGATGGATGCAGGCTTCGGTGCCGCCGGCGAGGATCGCGTCGGCGTCGCCGCGGCGAATCGTCTCGGCCCCCTCTCCTACCGCGTGCGAGCCGGTCGCGCAGGCCGAGACGGGCGCGTAGTTCGGCCCGCGGATGCCGAGCGAGATCGCAAGCTGGCCGCTCGCCGAGTCGACGAGCACGTTCGGGATGAAGTAGGGCGAGATGCGGTCGGGCCCGCGCTCGCGCAGCGTGTCGGCCTGCTCGACGATCCCGATCAGGCCTCCGATCGCGGAGCCGAAGACGATCCCGACGCGATGCGGGTCGAAGCCGTTCAGGCCCGAATCGGCGACCGCCTCCCTGGCCGCGCCGAGCGCGAGCACGACGTTGCGGTCGAGCCGCCGCAGCTCCTTCGGATGCGCGAGCCCAGCCGGGTCGAAGTCCTTCACTTCGGCGGCCACGCGCACAGGCAGCCCGTCGACGTCGAAGGCGCGGATCCAGTCGATCCCGCTCTCGCCGGCTACGGCGGCGCGCCAGGTCTCCGGCGCGGTGTTCCCGACCGGCGTGATCGCTCCCAGGCCGGTGACGACGACGCGCCTCACGGGCAAGAGCTTACGGGCGTGCTACGTCTCGAGCGCGCGCTCCATAGCGAAGCGTCCGAACTCCCGCCCACGGTAGGTGGCGCGGCCGAGGTAGCCGTCGCCCTGTCGCTCGAGCTCGTCGACGAAGCCGGCGAAGGGCGCTCGGTAGCGCAGGCTCAGGCCAACCACGTCGAAGGAGGCGCCCGGGAGCCGGCCGATCGTGGTCTCGCCGCGCGTGTCGTCGATGCGCTTGCGGACGCCGACGAGCGGCGGCAGCAGCCCGCCGAGCCGCCTGACGTTCCAGGACCCCGTCGAGCTCGGCCATGCCGATAGCGTTGCTCCTCAGTGCCGCCGCGAAACCTCCCCTTCCCGCCGATGGAGGCCGAGCTCGTCGAGGAGCTGCCGGCCGGCGAGTGGCAGTACGAGCCGAAGTGGGACGGCTTCCGCGGGGTGCTCGAGAACCTCGGCGGCGGGCTGCGGCTATGGTCACGAAACGGGCGGCCCTTGCTGCGCTACTTCCCAGAGCTCGAGGAGGTCGGCGCGCTGCTGCCGCGGGAGTCGGCACTCGACGGCGAGATCATCATCGCCAAGAAGGGTCGGCTCGAGTTCGACCAGCTACAGCTCCGCCTTCACCCCGCCGAGAGCCGGATCAAGCGGCTCTCTGCCGAGATCCCTGCGGACTACGTCGCATTCGACCTGCTGGTCTGGAAGGGAACGCCGGTGCACGAGCTGCCGCTCGAGAAGCGGCGGCGCGAGCTCGAGCAGAAGGCGGCGAAGTTTCGCCTCTCCCCCGCCTCGCGTGACCCGAAGCAGGCGGCCAAGTGGCTCGACCGGCTCGAGCAGGCGGGCCTCGACGGCGTGATTGCGAAGCGGCTCGCGCTGCCGTACATGCCGGGCTCGCGCGAGGCGGTCGTGAAGGTGAAGCCGTACAAGACCTGCGACTGCGTGATCGTCGGTTTCCGCTGGAGCGAAAAGGCGGACGGCCGGATCTCGACGCTGCTGCTCGGGCTCTACACCGACGACGGCTCGCTCGACTTCGTCGGACACTGCTCGGGGTTCCCCGCCGCGGTGCGGCGCGAGCTCGAGGCCGAGCTGCCGAAGCTGCGCGAGCCCGGACATCTGAGCGACAAGCGGATTCCCGGCGGCCAGAGCCGGTGGTCGCGCGGCAAGGAGCTCGACTGGAACCCGGTGCGGCCCGAGCTCGTCTGCGAGGTGCGCTTCGACAAGCTCGAGGGCAACCGCTTCCGGCACGGCACGAGGTTCCTGCGCTTCCGGCCGGACAAGGACGCGCGCGCATGTACGTGGGACCAGGTCCGCCCGAAGCGCAAGCGCGGCGACCCGACGGTGGAGAAGCTGCTCGCGCGCTAGCGCCGCGCGCCCTGCTGCTGCGTCCAGCGGCGCGAGCGGCTGCGCTTGATCTCCACGAGCGACGTGTCGCCGGGCGGGATGCCGAGCTGCTCGAAGCGCGGCAGCAGGCTGGCCTTCCGGCGCCACATGCCTGCGGTCGGATCGCCCACCTTCGCGATCCGCTTGCCCATCGTCTTGACGGTGAACCGCGCCGGATCCGAGCGCGCGACCTCCTTCCAGAGCAGCGGCGCGGAGACGCGCGCATCGGGCGTCGGCCGTACCGAGTAGGCGGACGCGATCGTCCGGTCGCGCGCGTTCTGGCCGAAATCGACGAAGACCCCCCGGCGGTCGGCGACGCGCCACGTCGTCGTGGCGACGTCCTGGTCGCCGACACGGCGCTCGACCTCCTCCGCCAGCGCCTTCGCGAGCCGCCGCACCTCCGGGAACGCGAGCTCCGGGCGGATCGGCGCGAGGATGTGCAGCCCCGTTGCGCCCGACGTCTTTGGGTACGACGCGAGCCCGAGCTCGTCCATCACCTCCTTCACGACAAGCGCGATCTCGCGCACGAACTCCCACGGGTTGCCCTCACTCGGGTCGAGGTCGATCAGCAGGTAGTCGGGCCGCTCGATGTCCTCGACGCGCGAGTGCCAGGTGTGCAGCTCGATGCAGCCGAGGTTGATCACCCAGGCCAGGGCGGCGGCGTTGTCGACCACCGCGAACACGGTCGAGTGGCCGCTGGGGAACTGGACGAACTGCTCGCCGACGAAGTCCGGGTGCGCGGGCACACGCTTCTGGTGGAAGAACTCGCCCTCGACGCCGTGCGGGTAACGCTTCATGTGGAAGGGCCGCCGCCGGATGTGGTGCAGCGCGCACGGCGTGACGTCGAGGTAATACCTGACGAGGTCGCCCTTGGTCAGCCCTTCCTGCGGGAAGAAGAGCTTGTCCGGGTTCGTGATCTGGACCTCGTGCCGCCCGATCCGCATCGAGAGAAGTATGGGGCCCGGTCGCCCGGGCCCACCGGTCAATCAGCGGAGAGGGCGGGATTTGAACCCGCGATGGACCTTTCGGCCCATACGCGATTTCCAGTCGCGCTCCTTAGACCGCTCGGACACCTCTCCAAGCGCGCCCAGCGTACCGGCGCCGCGGCCGCTTGACTCGTTCAGATTGGAGGAGTAGAAGCGACCTGCGGGGTCGCTCGACGAGGGGAGGCGCCAGATGGCACGCAAGCTGGCGGTGGTGCTCGTAGCAGCATTGGCCACGCTCATAACGAGTGCGGCGGCACAGGGCAGCCACCCGAAGACGCTCACGGTCGGGCAGCAGAGCGCGAGTTGTCCGAACCCGGGTTACCAGCGCATCGGTGACGCAATCGAGGACGCCGCACCCGGCGACACGATTGCGATCTGCCCCGGCACGTATGCCGAAGGGCCGGGAACGCCCGGCACCTCCGTGTTGACCATTCACAAGGACCTGACGCTGCGCGGGGCCGGAGCCGACCAGGTCACGATCGAGCCGACGTCGGTCGGCGAGAAGCGGATCGCCGCCGACAACCCGGACCTGCGCGACGGCCTCGGCGTGATCGTCGCCGTGATCGGCGGCAAGAACAATCCCGTCACCGTGAACATCTCGGGCGTGACGATCGACGGGAACGGCGTCGACGTGACCACGGGCATCGTCTACATCGACGCCGAGGGCTCGATCTCCCGCTCGCACGTGACCGGGCTGGTCACCGACGAGGGCAAGAACGGCTACACGGTCCCGGGCGGCTTCCGCAACGGGCCGTTCGGCATCGGAATCGCCGACGTCACGCGCGTCAAGCCGAACCCAGGCAACCGGCCGCCGATCCCGCCGCGGACCCTGACGATCGACCATACGCGCGTCGACCACTACAACTCGGTCGGGATCCTGATCGACGGCGCGACCGGCGACTACTCGCCGAGCGAGACCTCGCCGCTGACGGCGTCCGGCGTCCCGAACCGCGGCGTCCTCATCGCCGACGTGATCGCCGGGCGCAACTCGTGCCACCACTACAACGACTTCACCGCGGGCGGCCAGACCGATCCCGATCTCGGCAGGCTGATCGTCGGCGACTGCCAGCCGTCGGGTAGCGGCTCAACGGGCGTCCGCCCGCCGCTGCCGCTGTACGTCGGGCCGGACTTCGGCCAGGACGGCGTGCGCGTGACGGCCGGCGCCTCGGTGGACATCTCCGGCAGCACGATCTCCTCGAACTTCGTGCACGGCGCCAACGCGCCGATCGGCAGCGTTCTCGCGCCCACCCCGAACAACGACCCGTTCCCGTTGGGCAACCACGCCGAGAACAACCAGAACCTGCGGCTCGGCTCGGGCGTGCGCCTCGTCGGCGCCGCGGCCTCGTCCGTGACGCAGAGCAACGTGACCGACAACGCGTTCGGCGTCCTCAACACGACGCTCAACGGGCTTGCCAACAACACGGCGACGCCCGTCGCCGCGCAGAACGACTACTGGGGGCTCCGCGTCGGCTCCAGCTCGGCGTCGATCCCGCTGCCGACGCCCGGCCCCGCGGTGTGGCCGAACACGAGCACCCCCGGCAGCACGTTCAACCCGCCGATCCCCGAGAACCCGGTGAACGGCTCGCCGGTGGCGGACGCGAGCTGTCCGGCCGGCGTCATGGGCTCGGACTCGGTCACGTTCTGCCCGTACCGGGCCAGCACGCAGTCGGACACGGTCGGCGGCGAGTGGCCGATCCAGGAGGCGCCGATCGCGCAGACCGACCCGCCGAACTGCACCTCCGGCACCGTGCAGCTCGACCCGAACATCCCGACCTACAACTCGTTCTTCGGAACGGTTCTCGGCGGCCCGAACGCCGGTGACGGCCTCTCGGGCGCGACCCCGTCCGCCAAGAAGACCGCTCAGCTGTCGGCGTACATGCAGGCTGTCGCCGACGCCGTCAACGCGAACCCCGGAACGACCGGGCAGCGGGTGGCGGTGAAGCTGTACCAGTCCGGTTCGAGCGTCCTGGGCGTGCCGTTCTACGTGATGGTCGTCGGGTCGCCCGACAACATCGCCAACCTCGACGCGGGCCGCAACGACGCCGCGTTCTGGCGCGGCGTGATCGACGGCACGACGTCGCAGACGGCCGCGCTCGCCGCGGTCGACAACCGACCCGCCTTCGGCTGGATCACCGGCACGCCGCACGGCAACGAGCCGGCGGGCGGCGAGGGCTCTACGAAGGAGCTCTACGAGCTGGTCGCGCGCACCGATTGCGCCAACGCCCAGCGGCTCCACAACCTCGACGTGTTCATCCAGCCGGTCACGGCGCCGGACGACCGCGACCACAACGTCCGCACGACGGCGTGGAGCCTAGATCCCAACCGGGATCGCGGCGTGGCGCTGATGCCGGAGAACCGGGCGCTGCTGACCTCCACCGCGACCTACCCGGGGCTCTTCTTCATCGACGCGCACCAGCAGTCGTCGGGCTACTTCTTCCCGCCCAACGAAGACGCGGCGCTGAACGAGATCTCGCACTTCGCGCTCAACCTGATCGACGACGTGATCGGGCCGGGCATCCAGCAGTCGTTCAACGACCAGAGCGGCCAGTACCGCAACTACAACACGTACGACCTGTTCGTCCCCGAGTACGGCGACACGGTGCCGTCGCTGATCATGGGCAGCGCCGGCATGACGTACGAGAAGGGCACGAACGAGAGCTACGGCAAGCAGGTCTACGACCACTATCTCGCCATGGACACGACGGTGAACGAGATCGCGTCCCGCAAGGCGGACCTGCTGAAGAAGTGGATCGCGCAGTGGCCGGAGGCCGTCCAGCAGGGCCTGGACTGCAAGCAGCAGGGCAACTCGCAGGTCAGTCCGGTGGCCATTGACGTCCTCGACGGCGTCGGGTCGACGATGGACCAGGACCCGAACACGCCCGTCTGCGGCTTCTACTACCTGCCGAACGCGCACTCGGGCGACGTGGCCACGACGCTGAAGGACCTCCAGTCCGTGAACGTCCAGGTCTACAAGCTGGACCAGGCCGTGACGGTGGCCGGCGTGCACCGGTTCGGCAACTTCAACCAGAACGCGCCCGGCCTGCCCGCACCGCCGGCGTGCACGTCGACGGAGCAGCCGCCGGTGTGCCCGCCGCCGCCGCCATTCGCCGTGCCCTCGCCGGCGCTCACGGACGTGGTGACGCTGCCCGCCGGGACGCTGTACATCCCGCTCAGCCAGGGCAACAAGCACTGGATCCAGGCCGTGCTCGGGGAGAACCCCTACCTCCCGTTCCCGTACTTCTACGACCAGACGACGTGGTCGTACTCGCTGCTGCGGGGCTTCAGCGGTGACGGGTTCCTCACCCAGCAACTGCCCACGGGGACGTCGCTGAGCCTCGTCGGCGACCCGAGCGCGACGACGCCGGCTCCGGCGGGATCGCCGGTGTACGCGTTCAACACAGACTCGATGTCGGGCCTCTCGATGGCGAGCCAGCTCCTCGGCCAGGGAGCGACCGTCTACCGAGGCGCCGCGGCGTTCGACTCGGGCGGCGTGCACTTCACGACCGGCACGGCGCTCGTCGACGGAGCGTCGATCCCGCTCGCGACGCTGAACGCGGACTCTGCGCAGTGGGGCACCCCGGTCTACGGGCTCGGCTCGTACCCGGTGAGCCACTACGCGCTCCGGCTCCCGAAGATCGGCGTCTACACCGGCGGCACGACGGTGCCGACGAACCCGACCTTCCACGGGACCGGCGACGGGCAGTGCACCTCGACGAGCTACTGCGAGGCGCTGTACGACCTCAGCGTGAAGGAGCAGATCCCGGTCTCCCAGCTCGGGCAGATCACCTCAACCGACCTCGCCAACGGCGCGCTGATCAGCCAGGGCTACACGGCGTTTGTGAACCCGGGCTCGACGATCGCGGCGGGCGCGGGAGCGACGGCGCTTCAGAGCTTCGTCAACGCCGGCGGGATCTACATCGGCTCGGTGGCGGGTGGCACGACGAGTGCCCGCAACGCGGGGATCACGCTGCTCAACACGTCGAGCATCAGCGGGCTCAGCACTCCGGGCTCGACGTTCGACGGCGTGTTCTCGACCGCGACTCCGGCCGGCTGGGGCTTCGACACCGGCGGCTGGATCTACCGCTCCTCGAGCGGCGACCCAACGTTCAACCCCGCGACGATGGTCGGCAACGGGACGACGATCCCCAGCCCGACCGCGGTCGTGACGTACGGGCCCTCCGGCGACTGCGGCGGGCCGGTCTTCGACGTCTCGACCACGCAGCGCGGCTACAGCAACTGCTACGGCTACGAGGTCAACGCGAACAACACGCTGCCGGCGGCGAACACGAGCCTTCCGCTCCCAGGACGGCCGGCGGTGGTCGACCAGCCGTTCGGCGCGGGCCACGCGATCCTCATCGGGTTCGACCCGTGGTACCGCATGTGGACGATGCAGGAAGAGCGGCTCGTCCTCAACGGCGTGCTCTATCCGACCGGCTCGGGGGCGATCCCCGCCTCGTAGGACGGCGTCGCCGGTAAGGACACGGAGGGCCTCCGGTTGGAGGCCCTCCGTCGTTTCCGCCTAGGGCGTCATCCGCATCGCGACGTCGTAGCGGCCGACCGACGTGCGCCGGCCCGGCGTGTCGCCCGTATCCATGTTGCTCAGGACCTCGTCGCCCTGGCGGTACTTCTCGTCGTCCTCGAAGAAGACGATCACGACCGACTTTTCCGCATCCGGGTCGTGGAGAACGATCAGCTCCTGCGGCTCGAGCCCCTCGGGCGGCTGGCCGTCTTGCATCTCTTGTCGCATCTGGTTCATGCGGTCGCTGCTGACCCCTTCGAAGGTGACGACGCGCGCAAGCGCCATGTGCCACTCCTTCCTGTCGGTTGCGGCGAGCCTACTCCCCGCGCGCACGGCGATTGGCGCCGACCGCGTGCTTCAGGCAGTATCGGCTTCGATACAGGAGCTCCCACCGTGCGGGTTGTCCGCCCGGTGCCGTTGCCATGGGCAGGCGATTGGAGGGCTGATAGATGCATCGGATTCCGCGGTTGGTCATTCCTGTCATCGCGATGCTTGCGCTCGCCGGCACGGCGCAGGCACTTGGAGGCGCGGCGCCGAGATTCCACCGCGGGTTGTCGAAGGCGCAGATCCTGCAGACCGCCAGCGCCACCCACCGCGTCATCGTCGTGATGAAGGCGCAGCAGCGGGGCCGCCTGGCCTCGCCGGCCAGCGTGACGACCCGCCGCGCCGTTCAGGCGGGTCAGCGTCGGTCGCTGATGGCCCGCGTCGGCGCGACCGGCGTGTCCGTGACGCGCAGGTACACGGTTCTCAACGGCTTCGCCGCCGTCGTCTCCGCCGACGCGCAACAGCTGCTGGAGGCCGACCCAGCCGTCGCCGCGGTCATCCCCGACGCGGCGATCAAACCGATCCAGGCGCCGGAGGCGCCGAGCTCGAGTGTCTCCGCGCCGTCGTCGTTCGACCCGGGCAACCCGACGACGCCTCAGAGCGGCGTCTGCCCGGCGGATCCGTCCAAGCCGCTGCTCGAGCCGGAGGCGCTGCAGACGATGCACGTCGCCTTCGCCGACCCGTCGATTCCGCAGGCCGCGAACCTGGCCACGGGCGCGGGGGTCAAGGTTGCGTTCTTCGCCGACGGCGTCGACATCAACAACCCGGACTTCATCCGCTCCGACGGCTCGCACGTCTTCATCGACTATCGCGACTTCACCGGCGAGGGCCCGAACGCCCCGTCCGGCGGCGCGGAGGCGTTCGGCGACGCGAGCTCGGTGGCGGCTCAGGGCAGAGTCGTGTATGACCTCTCGCAATTCGTCAACCCGGCGCACCCGCTGCCGCCGGGATGCAACATCCGCGTCCGCGGCGTGGCGCCCGGCGCCTCGCTGATCGGCATGAAGGTGTTCGGCGAGGGCGGCTCGTTCACCTCGGTGATCATCCAGGGCCTCGACTGGGCCGTCACGCAGGATCACGCCGACATCCTGAGCGAGTCCTTCGGCGGCTACACGATGCCGGACACGGCGCTCGACGCCGTCAAGATGTTCAACGACGCAGCCGTCCGTTCCGGGATCACCGTCTCACAGGGCACGAACGACTCGGGCGCCACGCAGGGCCCGACGACGCCCGCCACCGACCCGAACGTGATCGACACGGCGGCGACGACCAACTTTCGGGCCTACGCGCAGACGACCTCGTACGCGTTCCAGTTCTCGAACGGGACCTGGCTGAACGACAACGTCTCCTCGATCAGCGGCGGCGGCTTCAGCCAGCTCGCCGACACGCCGGACGTCTCGGCCCCAGGGGAGGCCGACTGGGCGCTCTGCACGCCCAACCCGGCCATCTACCAGGAGTGCGTGAGCTTCGCGGGAACGCCCGCGTCGCTCGAGCAGTTTGGCGGCGTGAGCCAGTCCACGCCGCTGACCGCGGGTGCCGCGGCTCTGGTCATCCAGGCCTACCGCTCCACCCACGGCGGCCAAACGCCGTCGCCGGCGCTGGTCAAGCAGATCCTGCTCAGCACGGCCAACGACCTCGGTCTCCCGACCCAGGAGGAGGGAACCGGCGAGGTCGACGCGCTGAAGGCAGTCCAGGCCGCACTGTCCGTGAACGGTGGCACGCCGACCGGCCACAGCCTGCTGATCGGCCCGAGCAAGCTCACGTTCGCCCAGGACGCCGGCACGAAGGCACACGGCGCGTTCTCCGTCACCAACACGGGCGCCACCACGCAGACCGTCAGCGCGCACGCGCGGGCGCTCACGCCGGTGTCCGACTCGACGCAGAACGTCACCCTCGGAACGACGCCGGTGTTCGTCGACCAGTTCGGCTCGGCGCGGCCGGCCGTCACGACGACGTTCGCGATCCCGTCAGGGACCGACCGCCTGCTCGCCTCCGACGCCTGGAGCGGGCCGAACGCGCGCGTCGGGCTGGCGCTGATCGACCCGACCGGCGCCTACGCCGCGTACACCCGCCCGCAGGGGAACGGCAACCACGGCCAGGTCGACGTCCGAAAGCCCGTCGGCGGGACGTGGAGGGCGATCGTCTTCCTGCGCGACGGCACATTCAGCGGCACCGTCCACCTCGAGTTCGCCACGCAGAAATACACCGAGGTGGACAGCGTCTCGCCGTCCAGCCAGACGCTGAAGCCGGGCAAGACCGGCAAGTTCCACTTCCGCACGACGATGCCGTCGGCCGCGGGCGACAGCGCCCACGACCTGGTCGTCTCCGACATTTCGGGCGACGCGACCGTGCTGCCGGTCGTCCTGCGCTCGCTGGTGCCGACCAACGTGCACGGCGGCACGTTCGACGGCACGCTGCTCGGCGGCAACGGCCGCGAGTTCGTGGCGCAGACCGACACGTTCCAGTTCGACGTGCCGAAGAAGGCGAAGTCGCTGAGCGTCTCGCTCTCCTGGCCGAACAACGCCGGGACCGAGGTGATCGGGTGGCTGATCGACCCGAAGGGCACGCTGCTGGGCTCCGCGTCGTCGCTGTACGTCGACCCGAACACGGGTCACGCGACGTTCACGCACGGGCTCGAGGCGTTCGCGATCTCCCCGCAGGCGGGGCGGTGGAAGTTCGTCGTCACGCCGACCTCGCCCGTGGGCGGGACGGTGCTCTCGACGCCGTACCACGGCGTGGTCTCGTTCGACCCGCCGGCGATCCATGCCACCGGCCTACCGGACGGCGAAAAGGTCAAGGCAGGGCAGCCGATCACGGCGACGATCGCGGTCACGAACACCGGGCCGGGGACGATGGACGTGTTCGCCGACCCGCGATTGGCCAACCGGTCGGAGATCGACTCGCTGCTCCCGCTGTTCGCGCCGGCGACGGTCCCGCTGCCCGGCACCGCCGTGCCGAACTTCCTCGTCCCGACCCAGGCGGACGCGGTGCTCGGCGCCGCTCAGGCCACACAGCCGATCGTGCTCGAGATGGGCTTCGGCGTGCTCGGCGAGGGCGACCCCGACCTGCTCGGCGTCAGTCAGGGCAATGACGCGTCGGCGTCCTTCAGCGGACCGCCGGAGCTGTCCAACGGCCTCTGGTTCCTCGCACCCTCGCTGCGCGGGCCGTTCAACGGTGCCGCCTCAGGGTCGGCGACGGTCGGGATGCTCGCGCGAATGAAGGCGTTCGACCGCAACGCCGACTCGACCACTGGCGACTGGTGGCGCGTCCTGATCGACGGCACCGGGTACACGCCGCTGCAGCTCGGGCCGGGTCAGTCGGGGACGATCACGGTCACGTTCACGCCGCAAGGCGCGCGCAACGAGAAGGTCGACGGCGTCCTGTACGTCGACGACTTCAGCCAGCGCGTCCTCACCGGGAACGAGGAGCTGGCGTTCCGGTACAGCTACAAGATCAAGTAGTGAAGTAGTTCGCACCCGCGCGGGTCGCTCGCCCCGCGCGGGTGCATCGGTTGTCGCTCGGAGCTTCGTCGTCCACGATCTACGGGTGATCGTCGGGCCGATTCAGGGGCTCGTGCCTCCAGAACGCCGGCCCCCTCGTCATCGCGCCGGTGTACGGGTCGCGAAACCAGAGTTGGCCGTCGCACATGCCGTAGCCGCGTCCGGGAAGAATCACCACGGTCTGCGTACAGGCAACCTGCGCGTGCACTCGGGGTGGTCGAATCCCGTGCCCGGCGGCGCTAGCGGGAACTGCGAGCGCTGCAACCAGGGCTCCGATAGTGGCGAGCTTGTACATGATCGCCTCCTTTTGTTCGCTTGGTTGATCTCTCTGCTAGCGAGACGTCGGGGCGGTTGCAGCCACGTAGCAATGAGGCTGCAGAAGCGTCTGCGCGGAGACTCGAAACGGAGGCGTTACCGGAAGCGGTCGCGCAGAGACGATGACACGGACTCGCCGCCGGTGCTGGTTGTCAGGCCGAGGCGTAGCGCTCGCCGCTCGCGGGGGGTGAGCACAGGTGGGCGAGAGCCAGCGGGGACAGATGTCCGGGTCTCGCCCGTGCGCGAGCTCGGCAGTCGCTTCGAGTTACGGATACTGTCCACTGCCGGGCGGGGACCTTCTGTGGCCTATTCATCCCTCCCCCAGGGGGAGGAGGGAACCGTCCGGCGTACGACCCCAGAGATCCGACGACCCGCCGAGCGGGTAACGACTGATGAGGCCGGGCGACTAGGGGCCCACCAGGCCCTGTGGCGGCTTGCCCGGCAGGTACGGACGTCGCCCGGCCATCTACCTTTGCACTGCGGCTCACAGAGGACACCTGGTCAGCGGTGGGGTCTTGTGCGGACGGTCGTCGTCGAGGGATGGCCCAGAGCGCGTCTAGCGACGCGCTCTTTAGCGGCCGGATGCCTCTATCTGCGCGACAGTGCGCGACACTCAGGAGCGGTCTGGAGCGGTTCTGGACAGTGTCGAGGGAAGCCCGCCTCGTGACGGGCTATCCCTGCGACGAAGCCAGAAGAGGCGAGCCACGAGCTGTAGGAGTAGCCGACACTCATGAAGCTGTAGATCGCCCGGCAGCTGGGAAAGGTCACGGCCTGCCCGTGACCCGACCGCGGCCGATGCGCCCAGATACCCACGCGGCCCAGTTGCTCGCTTCGGTCGGCGCAGCCCTTGCCCCTGAGCTGGAGGAGCGCGGTCACCACTGAAGGGGTTGTGAAGCGTCAGAATCAGCTCCGCGGATGCAGCCCAGCGCCAACAACGCTCTAGAGCTCGCCCGCGAGGTTGAGGACCTGCGCGCACAGCAGCGTGCGCTGAGCGGCGTGCTCCGGGCGATTGCTCGCGCCGAAGGGCTCCAGGCCGTCCTCGATGAGGTCGTCGACGATGCGAGGCGACTTTGTCGTGGCGAACACGCCCAGCTCTACATGGCCGAGGGTGACCTCTTTGTGATCTTCTCGGAGAGCGGCGACCTTCCAGCAGCCTTCGGCTACTCCGTCGAGCATCCGCACGTGCGGGATCGGTCGACCGTCATCGGCCGGGTGGCGCTCACGGGTGAATCCGTGCAAATCCCAGACGTGCTCGACGATCCCGACTACTCGTACGGGGCCCAGGAAATCGTGGGCTACGGCGCGTTGCTCGGCGTTCCAATCTTCCTGGACGAGGAGCTCATCGGCGCAATCGTGATCGGTCGCGATACGCCCGGTCCTTTTGCCCACAACGAGATCGACCTCGTCAAGACGTTCGCCGACCAGGCCGTCATCGCGATCGCGAACGCGCGGCTGTTCGAAGCGATCGAGCGACAGCGGACCGAGCTCTCACGCTTCATCTCGCCGCAGGTCGCGGAGCTCATCTCATCGAAGGACGGCGAGCAGCTGCTTGCCGGCCACCGCGCCTACATCTCCTGCCTCTTCTGCGACCTCCGTGGCTTCACGTCGTTCTCGGAGACTGCTGCTCCGGAGGAGCTGTTCGAAGTGCTGCGCGCATACCACGAGTTGCTCGGTCAACTGATCCGGGCTTACGAGGGAACGCTCGAGCACTTCGCAGGCGACGGCGTGATGGTCTTCTTCAACGATCCAGTCCCCGTCGAAGATCACGAGCTGCGGGCGATCCGCTTCGCAGTCGCCGCTCAGGAAGGGTTTGCGGAGCTCGCGCGCCGCTGGCAGAAGCGCGGCATCGACCTCGGGCTCGGGATAGGCCTCGAGGCGGGTTATGCGACGCTCGGCCGGATCGGCTTCGAAGGCCGCTACGATTACGGAGCACTCGGGCCGGTCACGAACCTCGCTTCTCGGCTCAGCACACGCGCTGGCGGCGGGCAGATCCTGATCGGACAGCGCGTATTCGGGGCCGTGGAAGGGGCGATCGATGCGGCTTCCGTCGGCGAGTTGGAGCTGAAAGGCTTCGGGCGCGCGGTCCCAGCGTACGATGTTCGCGGCCTGCGTCGCGCCGACGGCTGAAGTTCTTCGCCTCTGGTGACATTCCCGCGCGCTGGCCCATTCCAGTCCTGTCCTTTGGCTCGCCGTGAGCCAAGGCGTAAGGTCGGCTGCTGGATGGCTCGTCGTTGCCCATCAGCGTCAGGAAGGGAGCTGCCGTGCTTTTTCACGTCACTTGGGAGTTCATCGATACGAGCGAAGACGCGATTCGCAGATCGCTCGGCGTCTTCTCGAAATGGCAGCCACCAGCTGGAGCCGAGTTCAAGGGCTTCTACGGCTTCGCCGATGGCAGAGGAGGTGTGGCGCTGATCGAGGCCGAGAGCGCCGACGCACTGGCCCGTACCACGGCCCCGTGGGCGCCGTGGTTGCGGTTCACGACGAATCCGATCGTGCCGATCGAGGACTCGTCCGCCATCGCCGGAGAGGCCGTCGCCTTCCGCGATTCGGTCAGCTGAAGTGTGGGCGCGCGTGGCGAGGTTCGAGGGCGAACCGGGAGACGTTGCTGCAAGGCTGCAGAGACTTCGCTCTGCCCTAGACGCGGGGTCGTTGCCACCCGAGCTTGTAGACGCGAAGTTCCTGCTTCTCGTCGATCACGAGTCGGGAGGAATGCTCGGGGTGACGCTGTTCGACAGCGAGGAGGCAATGCGCAAAGGGGACGAGGCAATGAACGCGGGACCAGGGAACGCCGGGAGCCGCTCCTCGGTTGAGTTCTACGAAGTGCCTCTTCACACCCTCTAGCCACCCGTCGGGGGACATTCCCGAAACGCTGGGCGCAGGTGACCGCCCAAGCGGGAGCAGGCGGCGCGACCAGAGCTTGACGAGGCCGACGATCTCGAGGACGAGCGCGCCAGCTGCTACCGGTGAGGACACGGGATGTGATTCTCGATCGTGGCACGCGTAGCGCCCAGTCCCGAGCGGTCTTGAGCGGTTTCCAGCGGCAAGCAGACGCCGGGTCCGAGTAGCCGAAACCCGCCTCATGAAGCGGGTTTGCGGGCCGACGAGACGGCGCTGCTCGAGCGCATCGAGGCGGGCTCGTCCACGAGTCGTTCGTCGAGGAGCCGCGGGCCGCCTAGCTAGGGAGAGGACGCTGGCTCAGCAGACCATCCCCCCTCCAGAGCCGATGTAGACGGGAGCCCTATCTCGCGGCATGATCGACTCGGCGTGCGAGAGGATCTCCCGAGCGGCACCGTTACGTTCCTCTTTACGGACGTCGCGGGCTCGACGAAGCTGCTTCACGAGCATGGCGACGGATACGCGGATCTTCTCGCTGCCCGCCGCACTGTCGTTCGTGCCTCGCTCGCCCGGCACTCGGGTGTTGAGGTGGACACGCAGGGTGATGCGTTCTTCGCAGCGTTCGCGCGAGCCGCGGAGGCCGTTGCCGCCGCCGACGAGATCCGCGACAAGCTGGGCGACGGTCCCGTTCGCGTTCGCATCGCGATTCACACGGGTGAGCCGATGGTCACCCAGGAGGGCTACGTCGGCCTCGACGTGCACCGTGCGGCGCGGATCGCCGCAGCAGCACACGGCGGCCAGATCGTTCTCTCGAGGACGACGCGCGACCTCCTCGGCCCCACATCGGGGCTCCGTGACCTCGGCGAGCATCGACTGAAGGACATAGTCGAGGCGGAGCGTCTGTTCCAGCTCGGTGACGGTGAGTTCCCCCCGCTGCGGACGCTCGACGCCACGAATCTTCCGGTCGCGGCGAGCCCGCTCCTCGGGCGCGAGCGAGAGGTGGCCGAGCTCGTCGCGCTGGTCGGCGATCGACGGCTCGTGACGTTGACCGGGCCGGGCGGCACGGGGAAGACGCGGCTCGCGCTTCAGGTGGCGGCCGAGCTCGTCGGTGCGGTCTCGGACGGTGTCTTCTGGGTTGCCCTCGGCGCCCTCACCGACCCCGCTCTGGTTGCCACCGAGATCGCGCGGGCGGTCGGCGCACCCGATGATCTGGGCGGCTTCCTGCGCGGCCGCGAGCTCGTGTTGCTTCTGGACAACTTCGAGCACCTCCTCGACGCTGCTCCGACGGTCGCCGACCTCCTGGCGACAGCTGCGGGACTCCGAGTGCTCGCGACGAGCCGGGCGCCGCTGCGCATCTCGGGCGAGGTCGAGTATCCGCTCGATCCGCTCAACCCGACCGACGCCGTGGCGCTCTTCGTCGAGCGTGCGCGGGCGGTCGGACGGGACATCGAGGCGGACGCCACGGTCGAGGCTGTCTGCAAGAGACTCGATAACCTGCCGCTGGCGATCGAGCTCGCGGCCGCTCGCGTGCGGCTCCTCGCCCCCGGAGCACTGCTCGCACGGCTCGAGCGTGCGTTGCCGCTCCTGACTGGCGGCTCCCGCGACGCGCCCGAGCGCCAGCGCACGCTCCAGGCGACGATCGAATGGAGTTACGACCTGCTCGACGACGAGGGCCGGCGTCTGCTTGCGCGGCTCGCCGTATTCGCGGGAATCTTTCGGATCGAGGCGGCGGAGTCGGTCTGCGAAGGGCAGGTGAGCGAACTCTCGGCGCTCGTCGACCTCAGCCTGCTCAAACCGATCGATGGGGATCGCCTTCTCATGCTCGAGACGATCCGCGATTACGGACTGGAGCGCCTCGCCGAGTCCGGCGAGGAAGAGACGTTTCGCACTCGTCACGCGGCGGAGTTCGCGCGGCTCGCCGAGGCCGCCTACCAGCTTCGCGATCAGGCCGAGGCGGAATGGTCGTCGCGGCTCGACCGCGATCACGACGACCTGCGGGCTGCACTCGACTGGCTCTCGAAGACCGATCCGGACGCGGCGGTTGAGCTGGCGGGCGCGCTCGGCTGGTTCTGGTTCGCGCGTGGGTATCTCGTAGAGGGCGACGCACGGTTGAGGGCGGCACTCGACTCGTCGGCCGCGAACGGCCGAGTCCGGGCGAGGGCGCTCGCGGCGTCCGGTTCTCTCGCTGCGCGAATCGGGATGGTCGACGAGGGGCGGTTGCGGCTGGAGGAGGCAGTCACCCGTTGGAAGGAGCTCGGCGACCAGGAGGAGACTGCGGCGGCGCTGGAAGCGCTCGGCTGGCTCTTCTTCTACGACGCCGCCGAAAACGAGGTGGCGCTCGCGGCCTTCGAGGAGGCGCGTTCGATCCGGCACGCTCTCGGAGACCGCGCCGGCGAGACGCGAGCGCTCGTTGGCGTCTGCCAGGTACTGGTCGCTCTCGACGACGAGCGCGCCGAACCCCTCGCGCACGAACTCCTCGAGCGAGGGGAAGACGACGTGAGGACGAGGCACTTCGCAATCCACTTCCTCGCCGACTGCGCGTTGCTTCGCGGCGACTGCGCCGAGGCGGAGGTCCGTTACCGGCAAAGCCTTCGCGACGCGCTCGACCTCGGCGACGTCATCGAGACAAGCGTCGAGGTACAGGGCGTCGCAATGGCGAAGGCGGGCCAGGGTGAATCGGCTCTTGGGATCGAGCTTGCGGCCGCGGTCGAGGCGCTGTGGCGCTCGCTCGGCACCGACCTCCACGTCGACTTCTGGGACAGACTGCTCGAGCGCTACCTCGGCAACGCGCGGACTGCGCTGGGACAGGCCGCCGAAACGGCATGTACCCGAGGGCTCGAGCTCCCGTTCGACGACGCAGTAGAGCTCGCGCTGCAGGATGGGCCTGGGGGCTCGGATGTTGTCGCGACCGCATCCGGGCCCTAGGGTTCCGCCGGCGCCGGGACCGACACATCGCGGCCTACGACTGAACACCACCTCCAAGCGGCACGCCACCTCGCAGCGGCGGAACGCTGGCGCATGGCGCGATCCCGCCGCCCGGTCGGGTGACGCGCCCTACTGGACAGAGCGCTAGGTGAGCGTCAAGACCAGGCGATTAGAAGTTCCACGAGCAACGCCGCGGCCATGAGGAACCACACGAGCGCTGCGAAGACCGTGAGCGCTCGCTCTCGGTCCCGGAAGATCGCCTGGAGCGCCACGACGCCGCTGGCCAGAGCGACCACGATCATCGGAAACCCGCCCACCGACCCCATGAGCCGCCAACCCATCCCGAGCACGAAGCTCGCCACCGCCAGCCCGACTGCCCACTTCCCGAGCCGTGTCGTGGGCGCAACTGCGAAGCGACGCCGTTTCTTGACCGGCAGCCGCTGGTGAAACCCGCTGCTGGACATCCCCGACACCTCCTTCGTCGTCAGCAGCGTCGCATCGAGCAGGCGCCCCGAGCATCGGGGCGCTCCCCAGTCGTCCTCCGCGTGAGCCGTGAAGGTCGGGCTCGTCGGGTGACATTCCCGCACGCCGGCCCAAGCGCGCGTTGCCTCGCCGGGCGGCGAGGGTTAGGGTCGGCGGAGGCGATGGTGCACGATCGGAAGCAGATCGAGCAGCTCGCACGCACGTACACCGACGCGTGGTGCAGCCGCGATCCCGCGCGCGTCGCCGCGCATTACGCGCCGGGCGGCATGATCGCCATCAACGGTGGCGATGCGGCCGGGATAGCCGACGTGGCGGAGGCATTCATCGCGGCCTTCCCGGACATCGAGGTCTTCATGGACGGTCTCCTCCTCCGGGAGGACGGCGTCGTCGAATACCGCTGGACCTTCACCGGGACGAGCGCCGAGACCGGCAAGAGCATGCGCGTCCCGTGCTTCGAGGAGTGGACGATCGCCCCGGACGGCCTGATCGCCGCGTCACGCGGTCACTACGACCAAGCCGAATACGACCGCCAGCTCCAGCACGGCATCGGCCCGACCATCTAGCGCAGCTCAGGGGTCATTCCGGAACACGCGCCCACGGGTTCGAAGAACGCGATCTCTTTGCCGACGCCTCAGGAAACGGCCGCGCGGCACCCGCGAGGCTCGTTTGGCTTCGCCTTCGACGGGGCCGTCCCGCGCTCAGGCGTGCTGGGCTGCGTTCCTGCGCTGTCCAACGATGTGACTGCTTGCCTCCGTTCCCGCAGCAGCCAGCCGCCGCCACGACACGATGCCGCAGCCGATGAAGAACGCGAACAGGTGCTCTGTCGTGAGGATCGAGGGGTCGCGCAGACGAGCGTTCGCTGCCTTCGGCTCGACGGCCCGCACCTCCGTGAACGCGGGCCGTCGAGCCGCCGAGGCGACTAGTTGAAGTGCACCGAACCGGTGTAGAAGTCGCTGACCTCGTTGGCACCCTCGAGGCCCACGCCGCTCCCCGTGCCGTGCAGGTTCGCGTACGCGCCTGTACCGCTCATAACCGACCAGGTGAACGAGCGCGTCTTCGCGTCACCGCCACCGTCGGTCGGCTTGTCGCCGCCAGTCTGGTCGCCCGGCGGGAAGTACCTCGCCTTCGAGCGGTACGCAACCCACGCAATCGTCGTCGAACGCGCCGACGGCGGCGGACAGCGCGTAGTTGTCGCGCTAGCTGCCGCGCTACCTTGAGAAGTGCGACGGGGCTACGATCGACGAGGCCGCGGTGGTCGCGGCCTGCCTCGCCGAGGTCGCCGGAGACCGCCGCGGGGACGAGGTGCTGGCCGTGTTCGGAGAGCTCCATTGCCCGATCAGCTCAATGGCTGCGCGTGCGAATCGGCGAGCGGCCTGCGGAGACAGTCGGGCCGGCAGCTCCACCACGAACGCGGTCGTCCCGGGAAAGCGCGTGTTCTGCCAGTCGGTCGCGCCCCCGGCGTAGCGAGCGAGGCGCCGGAGCGGCAGGCCGACGAGCGACGCATACCGCTGCTCGAGGCGGCGATTTCCGCCCGACTGGTCGACGAGCGCCAGCGGCTGGTGGAACCAGATCGTCACCCGAGGGCGAACCCGTCTGATCAGTGCCGCGAGCAGGCGACTCTCCGGCTCCGACAGCGGCCGCGCGCCCGAGAAGTGTGAGTCGCCGGGGCTCCCTTGCCGGTGCCAGCGCCAGGGAAAGTTGCGGTTCAGATCGACTCCGTCGGCATTCGTCCGCGTGTTGGCCGCGACGCCGTCGGGGTTGGCGTCTGGCACGAGCCAGAAAGCGGTATCTCGCGGGGTCGTGGCCGACTCGAGCTGGTTCGTAATGGCAGTCCCGGCCGGCTCGTCTCCGTGGATGCAGCCGACGACGAGCTCCCTCGCCGGACTATCGCGATCCCCACGCACGACCATTGTGATCAGTCGATGGCGTACGGAGAAACCGAGCACGCGGGTCATGTGGACAACAGCGTCGGGGACCTGCTTCGTTTTGGTCGACTCGACCGCGGGCGTGCGCCCGAGGAACGCTCCCGTGGCAATCGTCGCCGAGCCAAGCGCCAGTACGAACAACGAGCGACGCATTCGCCGTGAGAGCCCCGGTTCGCGATCCGGGAGCTCACCCATTCGCTGCCAGACAGCCGTGAAGTCCCGCCGCCAACTGAGACTCGGTCGGCGGGTCGAGCGCCAGGAGCTGGGGGACGCTGACGGAACGCAGTCCCCGCGCCCGCAGCTCCCGCAGAAGGACCGGGAGGGCGGTGGCCGTTGTGCGGAGGTTCTCATGCAAGAGCACGATGGAGCCGGGGCGCGCAAGCCGCTTGATTGTCCGCTCGATCTCGAAGGGGCTCGCCCCCGGCGGCGGGTAGGAGTCGTGAGAGTCGAGGCTCCAGAGCACCTCCAGCATTCCGAGGCGGCGCGCGGCGCTGTCGATGGCCGCGTCGTGAAAGCCGTATGGTGGGCGAAAAAGGCGCACCGCAGTTCCGATCGCGCGCTCGAGCGCCGCCTGTGTGCGCTCGATCTGCGATGCAGCCGCACGGGACGACAGACGTGTCAAGAACGGGTGCGTCCACGTGTGGTCGCCCACCGCTCCGACGCTGAGCTCCGCCCGCGGCACGCGCGGCCACGCCCTGAGGTTACGGCCGACGAGAAAGAACGTCGCCCGGTCCCCGTACCGGTGTAGCAGCGTGATCGTGGCGGCCGTATCGGGTCCCGGGCCATCATCGAACGTCAGCGCGAGATAAGGCCGGCGAGGCGAGCCGCAGTAAAGCGGTCGACCGACCCGGATGAGCTGGGCGAGCTCCCTCGCCGGCGAAGCACGCAACCGTGAGCCAGTCCTCTCGCCACTGCTGGCGAAGAGGTGGCGCCAAGCCGGGTAGGCGACGGCGTAGGCCTGCGGCACAGTGACGAAGGTGTAGCCACGCCGCTCGATCCGCGCGATTATCCTCACCAGCGCGTCCGCGTCGAGGGTCGAGCCGTCATTGGGGTTCGATCCCGCGTGCATCAGGATGATCGCCCCGGGCCGGGCGGCGTTCACCGCCCGGGCGACGACGCTCGTGACCGACTGCCCGCCGGTCGTCCCCATCCAGCCCGCCGTGTCCGCGGTCCAGCCGATGGCGGCGTAGCCGAGCGCATTGACGATCGCCAGCGCTCGCCGGCTCGATGCTCCATAGGGGAAGCGAAAGAACGGTTGCGGATCCCGGCCGGCGACGGCGCGGATCGCGAGGCTGGCGTTCGCCACCTCCGCCCGAACCTTAGCGTCGGGCAGCCCGTTGAGGTCGATGTGGTTCATGGTGTGGTTCGCGATCGGGTAGCGGCCGGCCACCCGCCTAGTCCAGCCTGGATAGAAGCGCGCGAAGTGCCCGGTGACGAAGAACGTCGCCGGCACGCCGAAACGCTCGAGCGTCGCCACGATCTTCGGCAGCCCGGCGTCGTTCGCGCCGGCGTCGAAGGTCAGGGCAACTACTCGCCGGCCGGTCGGCAGCGTAGTCAGGATCCGGCCGATCAGCGCGGCCGGCAATCCGGGGCGCGCTAGCGATCGGTGCTTCGAGGCGTGCGTCGTCCGAGGTTGCGAACGGGCTACGCCGCCGGTGGCTGTCGGGGCATGTCCGGCCGGGTCGCAGGCGGCACATGCGCAAAGGAGCGTGAGCGTGCAGACTGCCGCGAGAAGTCGCGAGACCTGGCGGCGATGTGCCGGGGAGGGTTCGATCTGGTTCTCCTCCGTCGGCGACCAGGGTAACCGCCAGCGGCTTAGGGGGGTGGACCGAGGGGAAGCCCGTCGCCTCTTCTCATCGTCCTATCATCTCTCGAAGGCACGATCGAGGCCGTGAGCAGAAGGGCGGCCAGCTGGCAGGCTGGTGACGGCGCTTCCGTGAGTGCTTCGCCGGACGCTGGCCAGTACCCGCCCGTCTCGGTGACGCTGGCGAGACTTGCCGCGCGGCGGAACGCAGCCCGGCGCCGTCGGCGTCGGCGGCGGCGGCTGATGGCGCTGCTGGGCGTGGTCGTCCTGCTCTCACCGGTCTTCTACTCGTATGTCACGACGATGTTGCAGCCCTCCAGTCTGCCCCTGGGCGTGCGCAGCATCGAATGGCTCCGAACCCACCACGCCAACTGGCTGGTCGACGAAGCCGAGCACACTTACTACAGCTGGAAGGCGCCCGAGAAGGGCGGCGCGCAGCTGAAGAGCCTGCCGGCGGTCGGCCTGGGCGCGAAGGCGCACGCGGGGATGCCGTGGCCGCCCCGGATCACTCCCGTCCTCGCTCGCCCGTTGCCGGGGGAGGGGATCTGGAGGCCCACGGGCCGCTCGGTCGACGGACGCCCGCCCGTCCTCGTCACAACGTTCCGCACCGAGGTCGCCTACCCGCGGATCGTCGCCTACGTCGCCTGGTTCGACCACCAGAGGACGGCGCTCGCCTTCTACCCCGGCCGCTACGAGCCTCCGAACGCGCCGGTGCGCGGGCCGATGTCGATCCCGTATGGTCAGCGCTGGCGCCTGCTGGCCACCTTCAACGCCGGCTTCACCTACATCGACGGCGGGAACGGCTCCTCGATTAACAGCCTCGCCTACGAGCCGCTTAAAGATGGCCTGGCGACGTTGATCGGCCATTCTGACGGTCGCGTCGACATCAGGACCTGGACCGGGGGACCCAACGCAGGGCCCGGGATCGTCTTCGCCCGGCAGAGCCTGCCCCTGATCATCGAGCACGGCCGGCTCAGCCGGGCATTGAACGACAGCTCGCAGTGGGGAGCCACTTTGGGAAACGCGGTTCGTGTCTGGCGCACCGGGGTCGGCCTGGATCGACGCGGCAACCTGATCTATGCCGCCGCAAACGACCAGACGGTGATCACGTTGGCGAGAATCCTCCAGCGCGCCGGCGCCGTCCGCGCCATGCAGTTCGACATCAACCCGGAATGGCCGACTCTGATTACCTACCGCCACTTTGGTCGCCTGATCCCGGTCAAGGTCGTACCGAACGTGATGCAGCCTGCGACGCGCTACCTCGTCCCCGACGACCGGGACTTCTTCGCCGTCTACCGTCGCTTGCCGGGCCCGATCAGCGTGCCCCTCAAATGACGATGCCCGCCCGGGCGCGGTCGTTGGTATGCGCGGCGGTCGCCTGCGTCCTCGGCGCGAGTGGAGCGTCGCCGGTTGCCTCGCAAACGTCCTCAAGCGGGCAGGCATCCCACGCACTGCTGCTCCGCTTCGTCGACCACTCGCGCACGATCCGGCTGCCCGACGGACGCCGCGTGCCGCGGTCGCTCGAGACGACCGTTCTCTACCCGTCGATGGTCGGCCCTCATCCTCTCATCGTGTTCGCACACGGATTCGCCCTTACCCCTGAGACGTACAACGGGCTCCTGCGCTCCTGGATGCGGACCGGGTACGTCGTCGCCGCGCCGCGGTTCCCGCTCGAGCGACCGGACGCGCCCGGAGGCCCAACGCGGTCCGATCTCCTCAACGAACCCAGGGACGTGAACTTCGTCATCTCGAGGCTGCTCGCACTGACCGCCCGGCCGGGCGGCGTCCTCAACGGGCGGATCGATCCGTCTCGCGTCGCAGTCGCGGGCCACTCCGACGGCGGCGCGGTTGTGCTCGCCGTTGCCTACGACCGCCGCCTTCGCGACCCGCGCATCCGCGCGACGATCGTGATGTCAGGTGCAGGGCTCTTCGGAACGAGCCGATTCCCGGGCAGAAGCCCACCGCTCCTGGCGGTTCAGGGAACGGCCGACACGCTCAACGCGCCGGCGACGACCGAATCCCTCTTTCGGCTCGCGCGACGTCCGAAGTTCCTGCTCTGGCTAATCGGGGCCTCGCACCGCACGCCCTACAGCAGTCAGCAGCCGCAGCTCGGCATCGTGGAACGCGCCACGGTGACGTTCTTCGATCACTACCTGAAGGGTCGACCGCTCCGTGCCTTCTACGAGGCGGCGCAGCGTCCGGGGCTCACGCGGCTGATCCGCGACCCATAGCGCCTCGGCGTGGTTCGTTTGTCGAGGCTTGACCATCGGCCGGCGCCGGGCGATCCTCTTCTTCGACCAGGCGGAGGCGCTCTTCGGCCAGCGCACACAGGTCAAGGCCGGGCACGACCGCTACGCGAACATCCACATCGACTATCTGCTCAAGCGCATGGAGCGCTTCGAGCGAATCGCCTCGCGGCCGCGCGACCCGAGCGATCCGACGAGCACCTCGACGAGCCGGGCGAGCTTGTCTTCTACTGCCCCGACTGCGCGGAGCGGGAGTTCGAGCTGGACTGAGCTCAGACAGGAGACGCATCCGGGGCGGACCTAGGGGGGTAGGTCTCTGGCGGAAGACCCGGGCCTTACCGTCAAACACCCCGGACGCCACCACCAAGTGTAGGAACTCGAGCTCGGCTGACGGCACTCGCTAGGGCGCGCTTCCCGCGGCCGCGAACTTCCATGCCTCCGCGAGCGGTTCGCGGTAGAACAGCGCAAGCGGTACGGCGACGACGAGGAGTAGCGCTTCATCGAATCAGCGGTGCGTCGTCGTCTCATCGTGGAGCGCTCTCGAGCCCCGAACGTGAGACATGGTCAGCTCGAGCGCGTCGGTTGTTAAGCGGCAGTGCCCTTTCGCGCTCGGCTGAGCCAAGCGGAAGGAAAGGGGGCCGGCGCTGTGGCCGGCCCCCTTTGTTGCAGTCGGTCGCTCCGGCCGTTACGGCGTCAGCTTGCTGATCCGCGTCGACCAGTTGGCGAGCGCCGTGCGCGGCCCGGGGCCGTGGCTCGCGCCACCGCACGTGCCGAGCAGGTTGTCGCCGGTGCCGCCCACGAAGAACGGGCCGCCCCAGTCGGTGTAGTCGCAGGTGTGGCCGATGTACTCGCTGGCGATCCAGATCGAGTTGCCGTCGACCGCCGCTGCGCCGTAGTCGCCCCAGCGGGAGCGAATCGAGTTGGGGAAGTTCTGCTGCTTGTAGCCGGAGAAGCCGTCGTCCGCGGCGGCACCGAGGCCGCCGGGGACGTCGATCCAGGCGCCGACGCCGAGACTCGCATCGATCGGCGCGTACGCCGCGCTCGGATAGGTGGTGTTACCCGTGTCGGTGAACGCCATCACGCCGCGACCGCTGGCAGTGACGCCGATCGCCGGATACGTGAAGTCGTGCCCCGACGCTCCGAGGTAGCCCGAGAGGACGACCTTGGGCGTACTCGGGTTCACGATGTACCAGGCGATGCCAGCCCGCTGCGCCCCACCATCCGGGTTCAGGGCGGTGTCGAGCGCCCCCCACAGCTTGCCGTTTGCGTACATCACCTGCTGCATCCGCGTGTCGTTCGAGTCAGGGCTCGCAACCACCTCGGCCCCTGCTGCATGGGCGGTGGCGCCGACGAGCAGCCTCCAACAGCCAGTCTGGCCGTTGAAGAGCAGAGTCGCCGCATCGTTCAGGCAGTAGCCCTGGGACACGGCCGTGGTCGGGGCGGTCCCGGAGCCGGGCTGCTGCTGCTTCGGCGGGACGCCATACCGGCCGACGGTCAGGATCCTGTTGCTGAGGCTGACCGCCGGGCTCGCGGTGTTCAGCGACGCCGTGTTCGTCAGCGTCCATGCGACGAGTTGGTTCGAGGTGCGGCTCCCGGCGGTGCCAGAGACCGGGTTCTGCGCCTCGTCGCCGGCATTCGAACTCAGGAAGTACTCGGTGCCGTTGTTCGCAAGGTTGAACTGCGACGTACCGGGCGACTGCGCCGGCCAAAGCGTGAAGCCCGGCTGGGTCGAACCGGCATCGCTCGGAGCGTTGACCAGGCCCGAGGTGTCGATGTGCTGGATTGTCAAGCTGGCGGCCCCCGCGGCGAGCTGCGCCTTCGAGAGCGCGTAGATCTGCGCCCCGCTAAAGCCGTTGGTGTGCCACGGATACGCGTTAGTCGTGAGGTAGATCCCGTTCGCGTCGGCGCCGATATGTGGGTAGTCGCCCAGATATGGACCTGGGTTCACGCCACCGGTATTCGTGCCGTCGTTCGTCACGTCGATCCGGTAGATGTTCCAGCCGCCCGTCGGGTCACTCGTCTGGCTGACCGCGAGGTCGAGGTGATTGACGCACGAGAAGACGCCCTGGCACGGCCCCGGGACCTGCGGGTCGAGCGTCAAGGCGAGGACGAAGAACCGCTGCGTCTGTGCGTCGAAGATGCACGAGGGGTCGGTCACGAACTGCCCGCGGACTCCCGTCGCGCGGTTGATCGCAGGCGGATAGCCGTAGAACGAGTTCAGGTCGATCGCGTGGTTCACGTTCCGCGGAAAACCGCTCACGATGTTCGCCGCGGTGTTATCCGGAAGCACCGACTGCCCCGCCGTGTTGAAGACGTTGAAGACGTCGTTCACGGCCTCGACGACGTAGCCGTTGCCCACGCACATGCCCTGGTCAGGCGGCTCAACCGAGAACTGGTTCCCGCCGCGCGAGTAGCGCTGCTGGTAGTGGTTCAGGCCCTCGAAGCCGACGTTGAAGGTCGGGTTCGACTTGGCCTTCTTCCCACTGGAGACCGTTGGGCCGCCGCCGGCGCCCGTCGAGAGGCTGATCGTCCCGTTGTAAGGATCAGGTCCCTCCTCGCCTTCCCCGGTCGGAAACTCGTCCTGCGTGACGTCCCCCGTACCGGAGGCTGTGAAATCGCCCGTCTGCGGAGAGCCCGTCCCGCCGAACGAGATTTGCCGCGATTCGGCCATTGCGCCCGAAGCGAGCCACACCACAAGAGCTGCGACGGCGACGATGGCAAGGCCGAGCCTTCGCAAAATGTGCATCCTCATCTATCTCTCCCCTTCCGGTGAACCGGAGCCGCCAAGGCCCCTGTGCAGGGGTACATGCGCAGACTGATCTGGTCCTGTCAAGACGCCCGAGTCAGGACGGGGACGGACTTCTGTTCAGGCTGGAAGGCGACGGAGGGGCAGCCCGCCGAACCCGCCACGCTGACCGCCGCTGCCCCGAACTGGCGGCTTCAGCGACGTCGAAACCAGCCGAGCGCCTCTCGGCGCTAAGCGTCAGCGATCACGCGAGATCTGCGGGCTGGCGCAACTCGTGGGGCGGTTCGAAATGACAGGCCGCCCCACGAGGATTGCTAACTGTCGGCGACGCAACTTGGTGAGCCGCGGATCGAGCGCCGCACACGCCTCAGGGCGAGATGGCGAGAGCCCGCAGAACCGTCGAAAGCCGCTGCGGTTGCGTGCGCTGCCGCGTACCAGTCCGGACAGAACCTTGAAGGGCTTCGCAACAAGTGAGACAATCTCGGCGTCAGCCGGGGTGACTGCGGCGCCCCCGAGGAAAGGAGTGCCGTGAACGATTTGGCAGGCACACGGCGACGAGTCAACGGCGGAGCGACGGATGACCGCCCGCTCGAGAACGCTCTCGAGTTTGACGGCTTCGCCATGGATCAACGATCCGCCGAAGAGGCTGCTGAGTTCGACGGGGTCGTAGGCTTCTCTTTGCAGGCGACTGGGTCGTGGCAGGCTGCTGAAGGACATCCGGGCCAATCGTCACAGGTCTACGTCAGCGCACCGGACGGCCCCTCCGGTTCTTGGGCGATGGGCTTGGAGGAGGATGTGAGGCTGCTGGCGCGGGCGTTCGCCGCGGGGGGCATCGACCTCTGTCGTGAGTTGATTGACGACCTCCCGGCGCGATCGTCGGCGAGATCGAAATCACGTAAGCAGCGGAAGGTCGATGTTCGTATTGCACTGCACGGCCCCGACCTCGACTCGAGCGACGAGGAGGAGCTGCGCGACTTGATCTGGGCGTTTGTCGAGAAGCGCGTTGACGGCAGTGTGGTGCGACGATGACCGTCTGCATCAGCGCCGGCGGCACGAACTTCTCGCTATTGGGCCAATACCCGGTCTTGGACCCGCATCGGACCGCTGGTGCCGGACCCTGGCGTTACGCCTACGCACTCGCGGCCGACGGTATCGAGATTGACGTCAAGAGAAACGGCAAGCTCGATGGCTGCGAGATGCGGCTGACCTTGAACTCAACACTCGCCGAAGGCAAGGACGTCTTGGCGTGGAACTTCTTCCGGAACGACCTCGTCGGTCGAATCGGCAGCCCAGGGCTCGGCCTTCCAGCCTCGATGAAGATCCGCAGGACCTTGAGCATGGGTCTACCTTGCGGGCAGGGCGCGGACACGGTCGTGCTGCGCAGGCGAGACGCCGCGTTCGGCAACTGGACGGCTTGGTATTGGTTTTCGCCGCCGGATTTCTGGGACTTCTGGGGCGGTTGCAACGTCACCTTCGACTGGATTTCTGACACGAACCGAGGACCTTGGGCTGACACAACCCCGGCGCCGATGTATCCCTTAGTCCGGCTGCCCGATTTCACGCTGATGGAGGACGACGACGGGAACCTCAGCTTGGTCTTCGGTGGAACCGACTTTGGCGTGACGGCGGGCCAGATCGCGACCGGCGTATGGGCGCCGGTCTCTGTGAGCAATACAGTTCCGTTCCGGGCGCTTCCCCCAATCCCCGCAGACTTCACCTTGGTCCGCGAGTGGATGGCACCAGCTGATCAGTACGTGGTCTTCGGCGGTGCAAAGTTCAAGATCCCTGACCTCGTCACCTTCAACAGCCTCGGCTTCAACATGAGCAAGGTCAGAATGCTGCCTCCGGGCGGCACCGCCAAGCTCAAGAAGATGCCGATCAACGGGACGCTGGTGCGCGAAGAGCACAGTTCAACGGTGTACATGGCGGATCACGGCAAGCTCAGAAAAGTCGCCAAGGCCGCCATCGAAGGACGATGTATTTCAGCCCGGAACGTGCGCGTGGTGCCAGACAAGGCATTGGCTGCACTGTCGAAGGGGCCGGATCTCGGACCGCCGTGAGCGTTCGTCACCGCCGACGAGCGCGGCCGAGATCCTCGTCGCCGGTTGCCCGTCGAATGCCACCTCGGTACCCCTTCTCGAAGGTTTCACGCGCGGCCGATCGGGGCCCGCGCTGAAGGGCTATGGCCCCGCCGACTGGCGCCCGTAGACGACGTAGAACGGGTTGCCCTCGTACGTGCCGGTGGTGCCCGGATCCTTCGTGTTGTAGTAGCCGAAGCCGGCGAACAGCGACTGGTTGCGGTTGTGCCGGCGGACGGTCACGTAGTCGCCCCATCGGGTCGGGGTGAAGTCACCCTGGTCGACGTGGAAGACGGTGTGGTCGCCGAGGATGCCAACCGACGTGTGGGCATCGTTCTTCGTCCCTCCGACCGCGACGGCGATTCCGACCTCCCTCCGGCCGTTGACGCACAGCGAGGGATACGCAAAGGCGTAATCGTTGTTCCAGACCTGCGACTCGCTCACGGCGTTGGTCGTCAGGTTGATGACGGCGATCCGGACGTGGGCGTTCTTGAACGTCGGCCCGCTCGAGGTGCCGCTGCCGCTGCTCGCGGTCCAGGCCACCCAGAGTTCGTCGCCCTTTCGCGTCGAGCCCGACTCCTGGTAGCGCACGGAGCTCCCGTTCTCGTACTTCAGCCAGTCGTTGTTGTTCGGGCCCTTCGAGGACAGCGTCGACTGGGGCCACGTGGCGACGTTCACCGTCGACCAGGAGTAGCCGGTGCCGGAGTCCGGCCACGAGAAGACGGTGAGCCTGGAGTTGTCGGGCTGGCCGACCCAGAACGCTCCGTCCGGGGAGTCCTGGGTCAGGTGAGCTCCGATCGCGTTCTTCGCCTTGTCCGGATGCGTGTAACGGAAGGCAAGCGAGGCGGGGGCGCTGGCGATGTCCTTCAGCGCGATGCGAATCACCAGGCGCCCGCCGGTTGTCGTCGCATCCGTGGCGATGTGCAGGAACTCGTTCGTGAACGAGAGGTCCGGATAGTCGAGGTCCTCGGAGAGCGCGAAGTCCTTCGCGGTGAACCTCCACGCCTTCCAGGCGTGCGTGAAGTCCTTCTTGATCTCGGCCGGCGAGGCGACGGCGAGGCGGAACGCGCCGATCCCGTTCGCGTCCTTCACGTGCTGCATGAACCAGACGAACCGGTCGATCGACGGAACGTAGATCACGATCTGGTCGCAGCAGAAGTTGTGCCCCGCCCATGCCGGGAAGATGGTCGTCGGGTCGACCGACGTGAAGCTGGCGCCGCTGTTGGTCGAGTACTGGCAGAACCAGTTCCCGCTCAGTAGGACGACACCGGCCTCGGTGTCGGCGCCGCTGATGTCGAGCGCGTCCTTGACCGGGTCCTTGGGGCCGGCCTGCTGCGCGTACTCGTACTTGAAGAACCGCACCGGATCGGGCGGCGGGTCGCCGGAGGGCTTGCGCTCGTCCATCACCTTGGTCGCCGGCGAGCGCCGCTTGAGCGGGATCGGGTCTCGCGTCTTCGGGACGCGCCGCGGCGGGCGTCTCTTGTGGGTTCGGATGCGGCGCTTCTGCGGCGGGTACGGGCCGGCGACGCGCTCGCGCTTGACCTTGGAGACGGCCGAGTCGGCCTTTCCTTCTGTGTTGGCCGTGGCTACCGCCCCGCCTCGGTTGGGGCGAGCTGCTGGGGCGCACGCGCTCGCCGGCGCTCGGCGCGGGCGAGGTTCGTGAACGTCGCGCAGACTGCTAGGAGGCCTGCGGCGACGAGCCACTCGAGCCGCCCGCTGTGGGCATCGGGGTCGACGTGCAGGATCGCCTCGATCCAGTCTCGCCAGAGGAGGGTCAGTAGGAGCATAAAGCTGCCCAGCGCAGCCGCTGACGCCTCCAGCCAGAAGCGTGCCCTAAGCGTCCGCATCGCTGCTTCCCCTTCTGCCGCTTGGTTCACGCGACACTAACCGGGTAGTCGTAGCGAAGCAAGACTGTGCGACGGACGCCGCCCTCTGCGCGCCCTGACCATCGACGACCTGGCGAAACGGGATTTCACCAAATCGCTCGGCGCGGTAACAGCGAGGGCGGTCGGCGCTTAGGAGGGCTCTTTCTTGTCCTTGATGAGCAGACTGATGAGGATGGCGACCAAAGCGATCACCACGAGCAGGATCACCTTCCTCTTGTTCCCCTCGATCGCATCCATGACCGCAGGCTAGCGCGCGCCGCGCAACTCGGCCTCGCAGCCTCGCCGGTGAGTGAGAGAGACGCCCGCCCGTTGAACTACAACCACCGAGGAGTAGACCGCGGCCAAGGTCGCCTCCGTGCTCATCTCCGAGCTTGGCGGCGCGACGCCGCAGGTCAGTTGGAAGATCCAGAGCAGCCTCGACGGGGATCAGGTCGCAGACGGCAGCGCGAACTGGTTCGACCTGGCCTGCGTGGCGGCGAGCAACAACCCGGCCGCGATCCCGGTCGTGGTCAACCCGGCGACCACTAGCGTCTCGAGCGTGCTTTGGATCGCGGGCGGCGGGCCGCTCGGAAGGCAGAACCCACCGCGCATGATCAGACGGCTCAGGGTCGTCACATCGGCTAACACGAACGTGACCTACCAGGTCGAAGCGACCCAGCACTTTTCATGACTTGCGAGGAACGGCGACACCGCGAGCCGTCAGCCGCCGCGGTTCGTCGGTTTCCCCGCAGGACTCGCAGGCTTGGCGGGTCGCCCGTCTGGCGTCCGGGCCGAAACGAGACCGCCAAGGCGGTATCGCTCATCGCGGTGCCGTGCCCCACAAGGCCGCGTAGCCGGCCGCGTGCATCAGGCGTCTAGCGCGGGAGCCTGACGTTTCGTAGGTTCGTTTCGTAGGTTTCGTGAGGGGCCGGGCTTGGTTTGTGACCTTGCGGGTTTGTCGCCCGGCCCATCCCTCTCTGCGTGGAACCAACTAAGAAGCTGATGGGGCTTGGAGCGATCCTTCAGGAGCAGTAGACGCGCATTTTCTCGGGGCTCGTGATCACTGTGCCGTTGTTCCAGGTGACGTGGCCTTCATGAATGATGGTCTGGGGAGCCGATCACCTGCCCGTCCGGGGAATAGAGCGTGCCACGGTCTTGCGGGGCAAAGGTGAACTCCTGGTCGAAGGCCCTACGAACGTCCCCGGCGGCGGTGAGAACGTGCCCGGTGTCGCTCTAGCGGAGGCGGTGCCCGCGAAGGCGGCGAGTCCGAGCGCGGCCATCAGCGAGACGCAGATGCCGAATCTGCGTAGAAGCGTCGCCCCGATCATCTTTCTCTCCCTTCAGATCGTGCCCGCCTCTACTTTTGCGGAGATGCTCCTACTTTGTGCCGTTCGTGGCAATTGCCGCCGCAGATCGGCGAAGTCTCACATCAGGACATCTAGCCACCGAGCGGCCGTGGGTTGTGCGCCAGTTTTGCGCCAGTCGGCGTCAGTCCCGAGCGGTTCTTAGCTGTTCACAGCGGCGTGAAGAGAGCCGGGCGAGGGTGGCTGTAGAGGGGCCGAAACCCGCCTAACGAAGCGGGTTTCGGCTTGCTCTAGCGGAGGGGGAGGGATTTGAACCCTCGCGGGACGAAACCGCCCCGAACGGTTTTCGAGACCGCCGCATTCGACCGCTCTGCCACCCCTCCGGGAACGGCATAGGGTAGCGGGCGGAAGGCTCGGCTATCCTTGTGCGCTCGCGGAGAAGTGGCCGAGTGGCTGAAGGCGGCGCCCTGCTAAGGCGTTAGGTGGGGAGAATCCCTGCCTCGAGGGTTCGAATCCCTCCTTCTCCGCCTCGTTCCGCCGTCGCGCGTGACGCAAGTGGGTCATTGCGTCGCTTCCCGCTGGCGTCCCGGCCCCGGCCGCTGGTAGACGTTCCGGCTTGCCGAGGACGATGGTGACGCTCCGCGCGGCGGCGCTCGCGCTCGGGCTGGCGACGCTCGCAGGGTGCGGCTCCACCGCGTCTCGACCGGCCGCGTCGGACGCCGGCGGCATCCACAAGATCAAGCACATCATCGTGGTCATGCAGGAGAACCGCTCGTTCGACGAGTACTTCGGCACCTTCCCGGGCGCCGACGGCATCCCGCGGCGCAACGGGCAGTTCACGGTCTGCGTGCCCGACCCGGCGCGCAACCGCTGCGCGCGTCCGTACCACGACCCGTCGAACCGGAACATCGGCGGCCCGCACGAGCACAGCGACGCGCTCATGGACGTGAACGGCGGAAAGATGGACGGCTTCATTGCGCGCGCCCGGCGTGGCCTGAAGGGCGGCTGCAAGGCGCACCCGAGGGCCGCCCAGTGCGTCCGCAAGCTGCCGCCCGACGTGATGGGCTACAAGGACGCGCGCGAGATCCCGAACTACTGGACCTACGCGAAGAACTTCGTCCTCCAGGACCACATGTTCCAGCCGGACGCGTCCTGGAGCCTGCCAGACCACCTGTTCATGGTCTCCGAGTGGTCGGCCCGGTGCTCGCGGCGCGGCGACCCGATGAGCTGCGTGAACGCGATCGAGAACCCGCTCGCCCCGCCCCACTCGCCGCAGAACCCGACGAGCCGCGTGCCCGACTACGCGTGGACCGACCTGACCTACCTGCTGCACAAGAAGCGCGTCCCCTGGCGCTACTACGTCTTCACCGGCGCGCAGCCGGACTGCGAGGAGGACGAGATGATCTGCGGCCGCATCCCGCAGAACGCGAAGACGCCGGGGATCTGGAACCCGCTGCCGTGGTTCTCGACGGTCAAGCAAAACAAGCAGCTCCGCAACATCGTCTCGACGAAGTACTTCTTCCAGGACGCGCGGCGCGGCACGCTCCCGGCCGTCTCGTGGGTGATCCCCGCCCAGAACGTGAGCGACCACCCGCCCGCGCTGATCACCGACGGCCAGGCCTACGTCACGAGCGTCGTCAACGCCGTCATGCGCAGCAAGGACTGGAGCTCGAGCGCGATCTTCGTGGCCTGGGACGACTGGGGCGGCTTCTACGACCATGTCGTGCCGCCGAAGGTGGACGAGAACGGCTACGGGCTGCGCGTGCCGGCGTTCATGATCTCGCCGTACGCGAAGCGCGGCTTCATCGACCACCAGGTGCTGAGCTTCGATGCCTTCGCGAAGTTCATCGAGGACGACTTCCTCGGCGGGCAGCGGCTCGACCCGAAAACCGACGGCCGGCCCGACCGGCGCCCGTCCGTGCGCGAAAACACCGCCGTGCTCGGCGACCTGTCGAAGGAGTTCGACTTCGCCCAGAAGCCGAGGCGGCCGCTGCTGCTGCCAATGAACCCGCGGTTCCGCTAGAAGACCGCTTTCCCGGCCGCGTCGAGCTGGCGCCGCGCCGCGAGCAGGTCGGCCTTCGCGCCGAGGAAGTCCTTCTGGAAGTCGGTCAGCTCGTGCGGGATCGCCAGTCCTTCGCCGGGCTGCGGGACGCCGTCCAGGACCATCTCCTCATGCCAGCGCGCCGAGTCGTCCAGGAGCGACTGGTAGGCCGCCCGCTTGACCACACGCGGCTTCGACTCGGTCAGGAGCTCGCCGAGATGCTTGGCGGCCGCGACCCGCTTGCCCATCTTCGGGATCGAGCCGTTCGCCTTGGCACAGAAGCGCTTGAGGATCGTCTTGATGATCGACGTGTGGTCGAAGACGGTTGTGCCGACCGAACCGGCGGCGACGTACGGGGAGACGACTAGCGCGGGCACGCGAGGCCCGTAGCGCCGCATCGAAGGCAGGTCGTCCGCGGCCGCGGGCGGTTGCACGTGGTCGAAGAAGCCGCCGTGCTCGTCGTAGGTGATCACGAGCAGCGTCTTCTTCCACGCGGGGCTCTGCAGGACCGCGTCCACGAGCTGCAGCACGAGCTTCTGGCCGGCGCGCAGATCCGACGGCGGGTGGTCGTCGTTCGAGCCCGCCGGACCGTAGGTCAGGTCGTAGAAGTTCGGGTCGATCCACGAGACCGCCGGCAGGTCGCCGGCCGCCGCGCGCTCGAGGAAGCTGCGATGCCCGAAGACGTCGCGACGGTCGAAGTACGCGGGCACGCTCTCGACCGACAGCCCGACCTCGGGATCGAGCAGCCAGATCGTCGGCACGTAGTCGTGGGAGTACCAGCGCCACTGGTCGTCCTTCAGGTGGCGGACGAACGACGGGACGTTGTACGGGCGGCTCGGCTTGATGTTGTCGCGCAGGCCGTTCGAGGTGCCGGCCGCCGCGTAGCAGCGGTTCGGCATCGTCGCGCCCGGCACCGAGCAGAACCAGTGGTCGCAGACGCAGAACTCGCGCGCGAGGAAGTCGTAGACGGGCAGCTGCGCGGCCGTGTGGTACGCCATCACGACGCCAGGGTTGGCGCCTCCTGCCTTGCGCGTCTTCATGAAGTTCGAGACGAAGCCGCCGCTGTCGTGGGCCACCTGCTCGTCGACGCACCAGCCCGAATGGCACGGGTCCTGCGCCTTCGTCATCGTCGTGCGGCTGGCCGGGTGGACGTGGAACGTCTCGCCCCGGTACTCGTTCTTCAGCTCGAGCGTCGGCCCCTCGACGTCGTCGCGACCCTGCTCGATCGTCAGGAAGCCGAGCATGTGGTCGAAAGACCGGTTCTCCATCATCAGGACGACGATGTGGTCGATCTTCTTCAGGTTGTCGTCGGTCGCCGTCACGCGGTACGCCCCCTTCGTCCGACTGAGCCGCCGACGCTAACGGGCGCCGCGGCGCCGCGTCAACAGCGTCAGGAGACGGTGAGCTTGAGGTCCATCCCGGCCTGCTTGTGGCCGGGGACGGAGCAGTAGAGGTCGTACGTGCCGGGCTTGAGGTCGACCGTCAGCGACTTCGAGTCGCCGGGGTTCAGGAGGGGCGTCTTCTCGTTCACGCCGTTGCCCTTCACGACCAGGTCGTGCTGGATCTTGCCGTCGTTCTTGACCACGAGCTCGTAGGTGCCGGCTGTCGTCGGCGCCTGCGCGAGCGCGATCTTGAACTCCGTCTCGCTGACGTCGACCTTCGCCGCGGGCGCCGCCTGCGTCGTCGTCGCCTGCGTGGTCGTCGTCGCCGTCGTCTGGGCCGTCGTGTGCCCCTCCGTCGCCGCCTTGCTCTCCTTGTCCAAGGTCACGACCGCCGTGATCATCCCGACGAAGAGCAGGAGGCAGGCGACGAGGAAGACGCCGAGCCCGCGGCCGGGGAACTGGGGCCGGTAGCGCGGGACCAGCATCGAGACGACCAGCGAGAAGCCGGAGAAGATGAAGACGGCCAGCGCCAGCCCGGCCTTGTGCCCCGTCGAGAGCCCCAGCAGCAGCACGGCGGGAACGTACCCTAGATCGACGCTGCGTCGCCTGGCCGAGGCTCGTCGAGCCCCGTCTCCGGCGGGCCGGGCGGCTCGGGCGCGAGCGTCCGGAGATACATACGGTCGTACGCGAGGGCGGCGAGGCCGGCGCCCAGCAGCGGCCCGACCCAGTAGATCCACGCGTTGTTCCAGAAGTTCTGGACGAGCTCGGGCCCGAACGCGCGGGCCGGGTTCATCGCCGCGCCCGTGTACGGGCCGCCCATGTAGATGTCGAGCGTGATCGTCAGGCCGATTGCAAGCCCGGAGATCGTTGCGAACGCGCCGCGCGGGTCGGCCGCGGTGGCGAAGACCACCCAGACCAGGAAGAAGGTCAGGATCAGCTCGATCACCATCCCGGCGCCGGCGGAGATGCCGTTGCCGACCGCCGGTGCGCCGAGGTTGACGGCATCGGTCTGCGACTGCGGCAGCAGCCAGCTGAGCAGCAGGGCGGCGACGACCGCGCCGGCCAGCTGGAAGAACCAGTACCCGGCGGCGAGGCGCGGCTCAATCCGGCGCGTCACAAAGAAGCCGAACGTGACGGCCGGGTTGAAGTGGCCGCCCGAGATGTGCCCGACGGCCGACGCCATCACGCCGATCGCGAGACCGTGCGCGAGGCCGATCGCGGTGAGGTTCGTGCCCTGCGTGGCGATGATCGAGCCGGCGCCGACGAAGATCAGCGTGAACGTCCCGACGAACTCCGCAGCTCCGCGCTTGAGGAGATCGGCCTGCTCCACGACCGAAAACCCTAGAACGAGGGGCGGACGGCGCCCGTTCGAGGGATGGCCGCGGGCGTCGTGGACGCCGAATCTGACACCTGGCTTCTTGTCACTGCGGACGAAAGGCACGCCATGACTGCGGACATCCTCAAGCGCAAGCTCCGGAACTTCCCGGTTGCGAATCTGAGCCTGCGCATCGCCACCGCCTAACGCGGTCGATCGGCCAGGGGCCCGCCGCCTGCGGGCCCGCAGCGCCGTCAGCAGCCGGCGAGCTGCGACGCTCGCAGCTCGACGTTCTTCACGTAGCGGAGCGTCTCCACCGTCGGCGCGCCGCCCGCGCGCTCGACCGCAGTAGGGCCTGCGTTGTAGGCAGCGAGACCCAGGTCGAGCGAGCCGAAGCGGTTGATCATCTCCTTCACGTACTGCGCCCCGGCGAGCACGTTCGTCGCGGGGTCGTTGCCGGCCAGCCGGAGCTCGTGCGCCGTGGCGGGCATCAGCTGCAGCAGCCCACGCGCGCCGACGCCGGAGCGGGCCCGCGGGTTCATGCGCGACTCTTCGTAGGCGGTCGCGACGAGCAGCGACGCCGGTACGCCCGTCCTGGCAGAGGCCGCGGCAAAGGCGTTCCGAAACGCCGCAGGAACCGGGCAGCCGGCGCCGAGCGAAAGCGACGCGGGCGCGGCTACGCTCTCCGGCGGCTTCGCGTTGGAGCTGTCGAGCCTCGTCGACTGGGCCACCACCGCGAGCAGCACGAGCGCCAGCGCGCCGGCGCGGACGCTGCGCCACGCGACCGGGTTGCGCCTCTGCGGAACCCTCCGCCGGGCCTGCGCGCGCCTGCGCGAGCGCGCGAACTGGAGATCCATCTCGACCAGGTTGTGCCAGCTCGCCACGGGAACGGGACCCTACCCACGATCCCGCCCTCCAAACGGCCTACCAAGGCTTAACCAAACCGTTGAAAACGCCTTGCCTCGGCTTGTCCCGGGGTTGCAGGACGCCTCCGTACTGTCGTGCGACAGGGTTCACCACCAAGGAGGAGGTTCCGAGATGAAGCGCATCACCACCCTGCTCGCGATGGCCGCGCTCGCGCTGGCCGTCTCGGTCCCGGCCGTGCTCGCCAAGGGCGGCGACGGCACGAGGATCGTGCTCAAGTCCGCGAAGGCGTTCCCGGCCGCGAAGGGCTCCGCGAAGTTCAAGGCCACGGCCGAGGAGCGGCAGCTCGAGGTCGAGGTCCAGCACGTGCGCCGGCTCGCCGGCAAGCGGGTGGCGTTCTTCGTCGGCGCCACGAAGCTCGGCACGGCGAAGGTCGGCGCCCTCGGCGCCGCGCACATCGAGCGGCGCAACTCGGCCGTCCCGTCGGTACGCGCAGGGACCGCCGTGAGCGTCAAGACCGCCGGCGGCGTCCTGATCGTCAGAGGCACGTTCTAGCGGTTAGCTTCTCCGCGTGCCGCTCCACCTCGGCCTGATCCTTCCGAACTACGGCGACGGCCTCGAGGCGGAGCGGCTCGCGGCGTGCGCGCTCGCGGCCGAGGAGTCCGGCTTCGACTCCGGCTGGGTGACGGACCACCTGGTCGTGCCGGACGAGCACGCGCCCGTCTATGGCTCGATCGCGGAGGCACTCGTCTCGCTCGGCTTCCTGGCCGGGCAGACGCAGCGGCTCCGGCTCGGCGTCTCCGCGCTGATCGTCCCGGCGCGCAACCCGCTGATCGCGCTGAAGCAGCTGACGACGCTGGACTTTCTCTCGGGCGGTCGCGTCGTGACGGCCGTCGCGGCCGGCTGGATGGAGGGCGAGTTCCGCACCCTCGGCGCGCCTTTCGAGCAGCGCGGGCGGCTGCTCGACGAGTGGCTCGACCTCGCCGAGGCGGCGTTCGAGCAGATGCCCGGGCGCGTGCGGTGGCAGGGCGAGCTGCTCTCGCTCGACGGGTGGCTCGCGCCGGCGCTCGTGCGCAAGCCGGAGCTCTGGGTCGCCGGCGTCTCGCGGGCGACGGTCCGCCGTGCGGCGAAGACAGGCTTCTGGCATCCGGTCGCGCTCGCGCCCGAGGAGCTGCGCGCGCTGGGCGATGGCTTCGACGGACGCACGATCCTGCGGATCAGTGCCTACTTCGCGGCCGAGCCGAGAACCGGCGCGGACGAGCGCGGCCGCCATGCCGTCGAGGGGCCGCCCGAGTGGATCGCCGAGCGGCTGCGCGAGTACGACTGCGACGGGTTCGTCGTCAACCTCGGCCACGACGCCCCCGACCTCGCGGAGCGCGTCCGCCGCTTCGGCGAAGAGGTCGTGCCGCTGCTGTAGGGCGCCGCGGTGGGATGATCGGGAGGTGTCGATCCTCGACGCGATCGGGAATACGCCGCTCGTCAGGCTCGAGCGCTGCGCGCCCGCGAACGGCGCCGAGCTTTGGCTGAAGCTCGAGAACACGAACCCGACCGGCTCGGTCAAGGACCGGATGGCGCTCTCGATGATCGAAGGCGCCGAGCGGGACGGGCTGATCTCGCCGGGCGACACGGTCGTCGAGTACACCGGCGGCTCGACGGGGCCCGCGCTCGCGCTCGTGTGCTGCGCGAAGGGCTACCGCCCGTTGATCGTGATCGCCGACTGCTTCACCGCGGAGCGCATGCAGCTGATGCTCGCGCTGGGAGCGGAGCTCGACGTGATCCCGTCGGTGGAAGGGCCGCCGAAGGTGACGCCGCAGGACATCGAGAACATGGTCATCCGCGCCGCCGAGCTCGCCGACCGGCCCGGCCACTACGCGACCGACCAGTTCAACAACCCCTACATCGCGCCCGGCCACCGCGAGCGGCTCGCGCGCGAGATCTGGGAGCAGACGGACGGCCGCGTGACCGCGTTCTGCCACGGGCTCGGCACCGCGGGCACGATCAACGGCGTCTCCGACGCGCTCCGCCCGCGCGGCGTCTGCATCCAGGCGCACGAGCCGGCCTCGTCGGCCGCGATCGGTGGCGGCGAGCCCGGGCCGTTCCTGATCCAGGGCTGGGTCGGCATCGTGATGCCGCACTGGGACGCGTCGAAGGTCGACCACGTCGAGCCGATCGGCGACGACGAGGCGCTCGAGATGACACTGCGCCTTTCACGCGAGGAAGGCATCTTCGCCGGCATCTCGAGCGGCGCGAACGTCGTCGGTGCTCACCGGCTGGCCGAGCGGCTCGGGCCGGAGGCGGTGATCGTCACGCTCGCCGCCGACACCGGCTTCAAGTACCTGAGCGTCAGCCCGTACGCGGACCTGGCGTGACCGGCCGCCTGCGCGCGCGACGCATCAACGACAGCTGCTCGGACCTCGGCTTGTCGCCCTTCTTCGGGCGCACGCGTTCCCAGTTCCCGTCGGGCCGAAGCTCCCACGCCGCTGCGGTGTCCGAGAGCAGGGCCGCCAGCGTCGAGGTCAGCTCGCTGCGCAACACCGGGGTCTCGACGGGGAACAGCACCTCGACGCGGTAGTCGAGGTTGCGCGGCATCAGGTCGGCGCTGCCCATCAGCATCGTGCTGTGGTCGGCGGCCTCGAACGAGAAGAGCCGGCTGTGCTCGAGGAAGCGGCCGAGCACGCATCTGACGGTGATGCGCTCGCTCAGCTCGGGCACGCCGGGGCGCAGCGAGCAGACGCCGCGGCAGACGATCTCGATCTTCGCGCCCGCGCGCGAGGCCTCGTAGAGCTCGTCGATCATCCCGACGTCGGTCAGCCCGTTGGTCTTGATCTGGATCCTTGCCTTCTTGCCGGCCTCGGCCGCAGCCGCCACGGCGCGGATCTCCTCGACCACCCGCTTTCGCAGCGTGAAGGGCGCGACGAGGAGCTTGCGGAAGCTCACCGGCCGGGCGAAGCCGGTCAGGTAGTTGAAGAGGTCGGCGACGTCGGCGGCGATTTCCTCGTCGGCGGTGAAGAGCCCGAAGTCCTCGTAGGTGCCGGCCGTGACGGCGTTGTAGTTGCCGGTGCCGAGGTGGACGTAGCGGCGTAGCGTGTCGGAGTCGCGGCGGACGACCAGGGTCGCCTTCGCGTGGATCTTGAGCCCGGGGAAGCCGTGGACGACGTGGGAGCCGGCCTGCTCCAGGGCCCTCGACCACTCGATGTTCCGGCGCTCGTCGCCGCGCGCCTGGATCTCGACGAGCGCGACGCTCTGCTTGCCGTTCTCCGCAGCCTCGACCAGCGCGGGGACGAGCGGGGTGTCGTCGCTCGTCCGGTAGACGGTCGACTTGATTGCGATCACGCGCGGGTCGCGGACGCTGTGCTCGAGGAACGACTCGTAGCTCGCCGCGAACGAGTCGTAGGGGTGGTGGGTAAGCAGGTCGCGCGACCGGATCGCCGCGAACAGCTCGTCCGCGTCGAGCCCGACGAAGTTGGGGCGTGCGACGGGGACCCACGGGTCGTCCTTCAAATCGGGCCGGTCGAGCCCGGTGAGCTCCATCGCGTCGACGAGGTCAAGCGTGCCGGTGATCGGGTAGACGAGTTCGTCGGCGACGTTGAGCCCGGACTGGAGCCGGTCGCGCATAGCGTTCGACATCGACGCCGAGACCTCGAGGCGTGTCACCTCGCCGAAGCGGGCGCGGCGCAGCTCGAGCTCGACCGCTTCGAGCAGGTCGTCCGCCTCGTCCGAGACGTCGAGGTCGGCATCGCGCGTGACGCGGAACAGCGAGCGCTCGAGGATCTCCATCTCGGGGAACAGCTCGCCAAGGAAGTGCGACAGCGTCCGCTCTAGCGGCACGAGGCGCCCGTTGCCGACCGGCTGGAACCGCGGCAGGCCCTCGGGGACCTTCACGCGCGCGAACCGCTCCTCCCCGGTCTCGCGGTCGCGGACGAAAAGCCCGAGGCTGACCGACAGCGCCGAGATGTAGGGGAACGGCTGGCCGGGCCCGACCGCGAGCGGCGTCAGCACCGGAAAGACGTCGCGCTGCCAGAGTCGCCTCAGCTCGTCTTCCTCGTCGTCGTCCAGCTCCTCGATCTGCGAGATCGTGATGCCCTGGGCGGCCATTGCAGGCGAGAGCTCCTTGCGCCAGACCCCCGACTGGCGGTCGTTCAGCTCGAGCACCTGCTTGCGGACGTCCGCCAGCGCCTCCCGCGGCGTCCGCCCGTCCGGCGAGCGGATCGTCCTCCCGGCCGCCGCCTGGCCGATCAACCCGGCGACGCGGACCATGAAGAACTCGTCGAGCATCGACGAGAAGATCGAGCAGAACTTGACCCGCTCCAGCAACGGCACGGTCCCGTCGTCTGCAAGGGCCAGCACGCGGTCGGCGTAGTCGAGGAACGAGAGCTCGCGGTTGAGCAGGCGCTCGGGGCGCTCGGAGAGCGGCTTGCGCTTGCGCGCCGAGACGGTCATCGGCCCGGCCTGCGGAAGCGCTCGGCCATCAGCCCGTGCCGCAGCCCGCGGTCGCTGACCGTCAGCGAGGGTGCATCGAGCCTTCGCATCACAGTCAACACTATGCACGCGCCGGCGAGGATCACCTCCGCGCGCTTGGGCTGGAGCCCGACGATGCCGCGTCGCTCGTCCGACGTGCGCGTGCGGTAGAGCTCGATCTGCCGCTCGACCTCGGCGCGCTCGAGCACCGTCCCGCGCACGACCGCTGGGTCGTACTCGGCGAGCTCGTGCTTGACCGCCGCGAGGTTCGTGACCGCGCCGCCCATGCCGACGAGCGCCTCGGGCGCCGGCCGCCCGTTGAGCGGCTCGAGCGCCGCCGCGATCGCATCGAGGGCCTCGGCGAGACGTGCCTCGTCGACGGGCGCGTCGAGCCCGAACTCCTCCGTGAAGCGCACCGCCCCGACTGGGACGCTGAACTGCTCGTCGACGCGGTCGCCGTGCCCGAAGGTGAACTGCGAGCTGCCGCCGCCGGTGTCGAAGTCTGCGACGGGCTCGTCGTGGAGGCCGAGCGCTGCCTTGGTTGCCACGTAGGCGAGCCGGGCCTCCTCCTCGCCCGGGACGACCTCGACCCTGACACCCGTGCGTTCGCGGACCGCGTCCAGGAGCCCGTCACGGTTCGGCGCGATCCGGAGGCCGGCCGTGCCGGCGGCGGCGATGTCGGCCACACCGAGCCGGAGCGCCTCCTCGACCATCCGGGCGATGGCCTCGACCGTTCGCCGGACCGGCTCGGCGCCCAGTCGGCCGGTCTTGTCGAGCCCTTCGCCGAGCCGAGTCACCTCCGAGCGCTCGACGACGGTCGACCAGGCGCCGTCGTCCTCCCGATCGGCGACGTAGAACTTGACCGAGTTGGTGCCGACGTCGATGACGGCGAAGCGCCGGCCGACCAGCGCCTTCAGGCCCCGGGCCATGCAGGTGTTCGGCTGCAGCGGCACGCCGAGCGAGCGCACCGCGTCGACGACACGCTCGGGATCCTCGGACTCGACCGCGACCGTGCGGGCCGCGTCAGAGCGGGCCTGGAGATCGGTCAGCTCCGAGGCGCAGCCGGCGAGGCGGTAGCGCCGCCGCAGCTTGTGCACCTCCACGGCGCGGGCGCCGGTCAGCTCGCGCAGCTCGTCGAAGGTGTACGAGGCGTGTCCGAGCTTCGGCGCCTGCACGTTCAGCGCGGAGAGCACCGTGGAGACGTCCTCCGCCGTAAGGGGGAACTGCGCCTTCAGCACCGGCAGCCACTGCTCGAGCCCGTGCTCGTCGACGTGCTGGAGTTGCTTCACGTCCATCAGCTCGTCGCGCACCTTCACGGACGCGTCGCTGACAGGCGAGAGCAGATACAGCTCGTCGCTCTCCTGCACGCTCTCCGGCTCGAGCTCGGCGAACCGCTCAGGGGTGACGCCGAACCGCCGCCACTCCCAGCGTGGGACAGTCGGCGCCGGCGCTGCGGGCGCGCCGGCCCGAGCCGGTTGCGAGCTCACTCAGGCGCGCCGTCGAGCGCCTTCGCGAAGAACTTCAGCGCCTTGCGCGTCTTCGTCTGTTGCTCGCCCGAGAGGTCGACGCCGGCCTGCGCGAGGTGGGCGCGGGCCTCCGCCGCGACCTGGAAGGCCTCCCCCGGCGCGCAGCGCGTCGAAAGCTCCACCACGCGCGAGCCGTCGGGGTAGAGCCAGAGCTCCGCGACGAGCGTGCGGTCGAGCCCGGTCGGCGTGAACCGCAGCTTCAGCACGAAGATCGGCCCGAGGATCGAGAGATCGTCGAGCGCGAGCCCCTCCGGCGCATGCGCCGCGTAGAAGCGCTGCTGCTCCTTCGAGAACAGTTTCCGCAGCGGCTGCTTGCCGGCGATCGTGCGCCTGACCTCCTTCGGGCCGAAGGCGTACTTCAACGAGCCGGAGCAGACGAAGCCGCCGGGCATGGCGTCGACCTCGACCTTGAAGTTCTCCGACTGCCGCAGCTCGGCGGGTAGCTCGGCAGGCACGACCGGCCGCAGCTTGACGACCGAGTCGTCGCCCTTGCCCTGGATCCGGCGCGCACGGACGACGACGCCGGCCTTGTCGAGCGCGAGGTCGGGCGTGTCGAAGAAGAAGACCTGGCGGATCTGGGCCTCGAGCGGATCCAAGCCGAGCGCTACGACGGTCGAGCGCTGTTGCTCTTCCGGGACGGTCAGCTTCAGCTCGACGGCGTCCGAGTCCTTGATCAGGTCCAGCAGTTGCCCGAGCTCCTCGTCGGGCAGGGTGGTCGCAGGCATGGACTCCTCCTTGGTGAGCTCTCGTTCAGGCTCTCACACCAGGCCTGGAAGTGCATCGCCCAGGGAGGGTGACGCGGGGGCAACCCAGCCGCCGGGCTGCCCTTCGACTAGACGTTCGGCGTGCGATGCACTTGTGGTCTGCGCCACGAGCAGGCACGCAACCGGGAGAGCGAGCGGCCCCGGCGATCGAGCGCGGCGGGTGTTCCGATGGGCGTGACTGGGATCGAACCAGTGACCTCCCGCGTGTGAAGCGGGCGCTCTCCCGCTGAGCTACACGCCCTCAGCCCTCGCAGGATACCGCCGGACCCGGTACGTTCCTCTCGCTGCGAGCTGCGTGCCGCCCGGTCAGCCCACTGCGGCGATTCTGCAATCGAGGGCAGGTTTCGGGAGCTAGGGGGAATGCGGTCGAACTGGTTCGGGGTCGTGCTCGTGAGTGCCGTCGTCATGGTCGCGCCCGGACGCGCGTCGAGCTCGCCGGCGCCGCCGGCACAACCGTTCCTCGGCGATCCTGCGCCGGCCGCGGCCGCCACGGCGCCGACACTGCCGACGGGCTTCTCCGACACGGTCGCGTTCTCCGGCCTGAACCACCCGACGGCGATCCGCTTCGCCTCCGACGGGCGCGTCTTTGTGATCGAGAAGGGCGGCCGGCTCGAGGTCTTCGACGGCCTCTCCGACCCCTCGCCGACGATCGTCGCCGATCTCGGCACCGAGGTCGACGACTACTGGGACCGCGGTCTGCTCGGGCTCGCGCTCGACCCGAGCTTCCCCGCGACGCCCTACGTCTACCTCCTCTACACGTACGACGCGCCGCCGGGCGGCACGGCGCCGGTCTGGAACGACGCCTGCCCCACTCCGCCCGGGCCGAACACGGACGGCTGCGTCGTCAGCGGCAGGCTCGTGCGGATCCAGGTCTCGCCGAGCGACCAGGAGGTCGGCTCGCCGCTGGTGCTGATCAAAGACCAGTGGTGCCAGCAGTTCCCGAGCCACTCGATCGGCGACCTCGCCTTCGGGCCGGACGGGAAGCTCTACCTCAGCGCCGGTGAGGGTGCGAGCTTCACGTTCGCCGACTACGGCCAGAACGGGAACCCGTGCGCCGACCCGCCCGGCGGGGCGCTGACGCCGCCGACCGCCGAGGGCGGCGCCCTGCGCGCGCAGAGCCCGAACCACGCGCACGGTCCGGCCGTCCTGAACGGCTCGCTACTGCGCCTCGACCCGACGACCGGCAACGCGGCCGGCGACAACCCGGACGCGGGCGCCGCCGACCCGAACCTGCGGCGGATCGTGGCGTACGGCTTCCGCAACCCGTTCCGGTTCGCGTTCCGCCCCGGCACGAGCGAGCTCTGGCTCGGCGACGTCGGCTGGAACGACTGGGAGGAGATCAACCGCATCCCGACGCCGCCCGCCGCCGTCCAGGACTACGGCTGGCCGTGCTACGAGGGCGCCCGGCCGCAGCCGGGCTACCAGAGCGCCGGGCTCGACATCTGCACCAAGCTCTACTCGACTGGGACCGCGGCGCCGCCGTACTACACGTACAACCACGGCGACGACGTCGAGAGCGGCGACGGCTGCCCGACGACGCAGGGCTCGGTCGTCAGCGCGATCGGCTTCTACAGCGGGACGAGCTACCCCGCGCCCTACCACGGCGCGCTCGTCTTCGGCGACCACTCGCGCGAGTGCCTCTGGACGATGCCGCTCGGCGCGAACGGCCAGCCGGACCCGGCGCAGGTGCAGGTGCTCGAAAGCAACGCAGCGAACCCGGTGGATGTCCAGTCCGGCCCGAACGGCGACCTCTACTACGTCGACTTCGACGGCGGGACGATCCACCGGATCTCGTACAGCCCCTCTGGCAGCTGCGCCGACGGCACCTTCCTCGCCGAGTACCACAACAGCGTCGACCTCTCCGGCCCGCCGGTGCTGACCCGGTGCGAAGGAGCGATCAACAACAACTGGGGTACCGGCTCTCCGGCGCCCGGCGTGACCAGCGACGACTTCTCGGTCCGTTGGACCGGCCGCTTCACCTTCGCAGCCGGGACGTACACCTTCACCTCGACCGCCGACGACGGGATCCGCGTCTACGTCGACGGCGTGCTCCGCATCGACGACTGGAAACTTCAATCGGCGACGACGCAGCAGGCGACCGTGCAGCTGACCGCAGGCGTCCACACGGTCGAGGTGGACTACTTCGAGAACACCGGCCAGGCGGTCGCGCAGCTGAGCTGGGCACAGTCCGGCAACGCGAACACACCGCCGGCGCCGGCGATCGACACGCCTCTGCCGACCCTGACCTACGCCGCCGGCGACCCGATCGCGTTCTCCGGCCACGCGACCGACGCCGAGGACGGGGCGCTGCCGGCCTCGCGGCTCTCCTGGACGCTTCAGATCCACCACTGCACCAGCCAGGGCTGCCACGTGCACGACGTGCAGCAGTGGAACGGCGTCTCCAGCGGCACGCTGAACGCGCCCGACCACGACTACCCGTCACACCTCGAGCTGATCCTGACCGCGACCGACTCGGCAGGCGCGACCGGGACGACGAGCGTGACGCTCGACCCGAAGACGGTCGACCTCACGTTCCGCACGACCCCCGCCGGGTTGTCGCTGGTCGTCGGCAGCAGCAACGACACCGCGCCGTTCACGCGCACCGTGATCGTCAACTCCGCGAGCTCGGTCAGCGCCCCGGCAACCCAGCAGCTCGGCGGCATGTCCTACGCCTTCTCGTCGTGGTCGGACGGCGGCGCCGCGACGCACAACCTCACAGCACCCGCCGCCGACGCCACCTACACCGCGACCTACGCGACCACCGCGTCGTCGCCTCCGCCGCCGCCGGTGCTACCGCCGCTCTCGATCCACGCGCCATCGCTCTCCGGTGCCGCGAAGGTCGGCGGCCTGCTGGCGGCCGACACCGGCGGCTGGAGCGGCAGCTCGCCGATCGCCTTCGCGTTCGCCTGGCTCCGCTGCTCCAGCACGCTCGAGCGCTGCGAGGTCGTCGCCGGCGCGAGCGGCGCGCACTACCGGGTGAGCGCCGCCGACATCGGCTCGCGGATCGAGGCGCGGGTCACGGCGACGAACCAGATGGGCTCGGCCATCGCCTCGACCAACCCCTCGCCTGTCGTCCCGCGGCTGCGCCTCCCGACGATTCACGTCCTGCGCCGCGTGGCGACGCCGCCGCGGCCGCGCGCCCACTCCCGCTAGCATCGCCGATCTCGGGTCGGGCCCCGTGCGGTGGGAGCTTCCGAACCGCGTCAGATCCGGGAGGAAGCAGCGCTAAGGAATCCCTCTCAGGCGTGCGGTGTGCCCGGCCCGGGGCTCCTTACAAAACTGTTGCCGAGGCTTAATCCGCACTTAGCGCGCGGTGAACTAGCGTGAGCAACGCCCGATCCCGAACGGTTGGAGGCGTGAGTTGGAGCGGCGCGGAGACATCGAGGCCTGGCCGACGAAGCGAGAGCTGAGCCGGAGGCGCTCCGCCGGGATCGAGGTCGTCCTCTACTGGTGCGACACCACCTCGGCGGTGACGCTGTTCGTGCTCGACGAACGCACCGGCGAGGCGTTCGAGGTGGAGGTCGACGGCGCGCGGGCACTCGACGCGTTCAACCACCCGTACGCCTACTGCGGCGGCGCCCGGGCCGCATAGCCGCGCGAGCCGTCGGCCGGCGCACCCTTCGGTAGAGTCGTCACGTGGCTGCCCTCTACCGCAAGTACCGCCCCCAGGACTTCGACGAAGTAGTGGGCCAGGAGGCGGTGACGCGGACGCTGAAGAACGCGATCGCGCACGGCCAGATCCGCCAGGCGTACCTGTTCGCAGGCCCGCGCGGGACGGGCAAGACCTCGCTCGCGCGCATCCTCGCGAAGGCACTGAACTGCGAGCACGGCCCCACGCCGACGCCCGACAAGACGTGCCACGCCTGCCGCGCGATCGCAGACGGCACCTCGCTCGACGTGATCGAGATGGACGCCGCCTCGCAGCGAGGGATCGACGACATCCGCGAGATCCGCGAGCGCGTCGTCCTGCAGCCGGTCGAGGGCCGGTACAAGGTCTACATCCTCGACGAGGCGCACCAGCTCACGGACGCCGCCTTCAACGCGCTGCTGAAGCTGATCGAGGAGCCGCCGCCGCACCTCGTCTTCGTCTTCTGCACGACCGACCTCGGGAAGATGCTCCCGACCGTCCGCTCGCGCTGCCAGACGTTCGCTTTCTCGCGGCCGCGCCTGCCCGAGCTCGTGCAGGTGCTGCGGCGGGTGGCCGACGGCGAGGGCATCGAGGCGCCCGACGCGGCGCTCTCGCTGATCGCCCGCGCGGCGCGGGGCGCGTACCGCGACGCGGTCTCGACCCTCGACCAGCTGGCGGCGGCGACCGAGAACGAGATCACGGTGCAGGCGGTGCTCCAGCTCCTTGGCGCCGTCGAGGAGGAGGCGCTCTTCCGGCTCTGCGACCTGATCGTCGACCACGACACGGCCGGCGCGCTCACGTTCATCGAGGAGCTCTCCGAGCAGGGCCAGGACCTCGGGCGGCTCGTGGCCGACCTGCTCGAGCACCTGCGCCACCTGCTGCTCGTCCAGCACCTCGGCGAGGTGCCCGAGTCGCTGCCGGTGACCGAGGAGACACGCGAGCGGCTGCGGGAGCAGGCGAACCAGCTCGGCGAAGCGACCGTCCTCCGGCTCTGCGACCTGCTCGCCGTCGCCGTCGAGGACATGCGCCAGGGCGGCGACCCGCGACTACCGCTCGAGCTCGCGCTCGTGAAGGTGACGCGCCCGGCGGCGGATCTCTCGCGCGAGTCGGTCGCCTACCGGCTCGAGCAGCTCGAGTCTCGTCCGGCCGCCGAGGCGGCGCCGGCTCCGGTGCCCGCCACGGAGGTCGCTCGGGAGCCGAAGCGCGAGCAGCCGGTCGCCGCACCTCCCGACGTCGACCTCGAGCAGCTCCAGGAGGCGTGGCAGCGGACGATCCTGCCGGCCGTCGAGGAGAAGTCGATCCCGACCGCGTCGGTGCTGCGCGAGGCGCACCCGAAGGGCCTGGCGGGCGACACGCTCACGGTCGAGTTCCCGCGCGAGGCCTCGTTCCACCGGCAGCTCGCCGAAGAGCCGAAGAACGCGACCCTCCTCGCCGACGCGCTCTACGAGGTCACGGGGCGGCGGCTCGCGCTCGAGTTCGAGGTGGGCGAGAACGGCGGTGAGGTCGAGGCCGAGCCGGACGAGCCGGTGAGTGAAGAGGACATCATCGAGCTGATGAAGGGAACCTTCGACGCCCGCGAGGTGGAACCAGAGTGAGACGGCGCTTGCGCTGTCGACTCAGGCCGTATGGGCTTGGCCCGTGCGGCCGTCTGAAATGACCGGTCGACACATTCGAGTCCGGAGGATCGGCCAATGGCATTCGACATGAACAAGATGATGGAGCAGGTGCAGCAGATGCAGGCGCAGATGCAGCAAGCCCAGGAGGACCTGAAGAACGAGACCGTGCAGGCGACCGCCGGCGGCGGGATGGTCACCGTCACCGCGACCGGCGCCGGGGAGATCAAGGAGATCGTGATCGACCCGAAGGCGATCGATCCCGACGACCCGGAGATGCTCGCGGACATGGTCACGGCCGCCGTCAACGAGGCGCTGCGGTCCTCGCAGAGCCTGGTCGAGTCGAAGCTCGGCCCCGCGCTCGGCGGGCTGCACGGGCTCGGGCTGCCGGGGCTGTAGTGAGTGCTCCGGTCGAGGCGCTGCGGCGCGTGTCGCTCTTCGTCGGGCTCGACGACGACGCGCTCGCCGCAATCGCCAAAGCGGCGAACGACGTCGAGGTGCCGGCGGGCCAGCTGCTCGTCCAACCCGGGCAGGCCGGCACCGGGATGTTCTTCGTCGTTGAGGGAACGGCCGTGGTCGAGACGAAGCGAGGCGAGGTCGAGCTCGGCCCAGGCCAGTTCTTCGGCGAGCTCGCCCTGATGCGACCGGACGCGATCCGCACGGCGCGCGTCCGCGCCGAGACGCCGCTGCGCTGCCTCGCACTCGATCGGGCAAGCTTCCGCAGCCTCGTCGCCGCCAATCCCGACGTGGCGGCGGCGCTGCTCGAGGTCGCGCTCGGCCGCCTGGCCGAGAACGCCGGCGTCGACGACGGGTAGCGAAGGCACAATGGGCCGGTGTTCAGCCCGGCCGTCGACAACCTCGTCGCGCAGCTGACCCGCCTGCCTGGGGTCGGGCAGCGGACGGCGCAGCGCCTCGCGTTCCACCTCCTCCGCGTGCCGAAGGAGGAGGCGCTCGCGCTCGCCCGTGCGCTCGAGGAGGTCAAGGAGCGCGTCCGCTTCTGCAGCGAGTGCGGGAACCTGACCGAGGAGGAGACCTGCGAGATCTGCCGCGACGCGCGGCGCGATCACACGGTGGTCTGCGTCGTCGAGCAGCCCGCCGACCTGATCTCGGTCGAGCGGACGCACGAGTACCGCGGCCTCTACCACGTGCTCGGCGGCTCGCTCTCTCCGCTCGACGGCGTCGAGCCCGAGCACCTGCGCATCGCCGAGCTGCTGAGCCGGGTCGAGCGGAACGGCGTCGAGGAGGTCGTGCTCGCCACGAACCCGAACATGACCGGCGAGGCGACCGCCGCCTACCTGGCCGACCGCCTGCGCGGGCGCGTGCGGGTGACGCGCCTGGCGAGCGGGCTGCCCGTCGGTGCCGACCTCGAGTACGCCGACGAGGTCACGCTCGGACGCGCGCTCGCGGGCCGCCGCGAGATGTGACGGGCCCGGCGGGCCGGGTCATGCTCCTGCCGGTCCTGGCGGCCGCCCTCGCGGCTGCCGGCTGCAGCTCGCACGCTGCCGCGCACGGCCTCGAGCCGGCGCGGTTTCCCGTCAGGGCCGGCTGGCAGGTCGGCGCCGGCCACGTCCACGCGTGTCCGGGCACGGCGCTCGACAACTGCGCCCAGGCCGGGAGCTGGGCGACGACCGGCACCTGGCGCGACTGCGTCGAATGCCTGCCGCAGCGCACGGTGGCGAAGCTCCCGAGCGACGGCATCGCGATAACCCTCGTCGTCGGGCGCGGCCCGCGCGCGCCGAAGCGAGCGCTGCAATGGCCGCCGCGACTTCGTCCCGGCGAGGCGCAGAGCCTCAAGGGGCTTCCGTCGGACATCGGCGTGATCAAGCGCGCCGGCGTGAGGCACGGCTTCACCACGTACCTGTTCGTCTTCTTCGGCCGGCCGAGGCCTACCGCCGCGCAGGTCGCCCACGCTGACGCGGAGCTGGCCCGGGTCGAGCTTCCGTAGCGGCACCTACACTTTTCGCCGTGACGACCACGCAGTTCGAGCCGCTGCCTGACCTCGCGGCCGCCGAGCCGAGCACCGGCACCCTCGTGATGAAGTTCGGCGGCACCTCGGTTGCCGACCCGGAGAAGATCAAGGGCGTCGCGCGCCGCCTGGTCGAGGCCCAGGCCGGCGGGAACCGCGTCGTCGCCGTTCTCTCGGCGATGGGCGACACGACCGACGACCTCGTCGGGCTCGCGTACCAGGTCTCGCCGCGCCCGAAGCCGCGCGAGCTCGACATGCTGATCTCGGTCGGCGAGCGCATCTCCTGCGCGCTCGCGGCGATGGCGATCCACGACCTCGGCGCCGAGGCGATCTCGCTGACCGGCTCGCAGGCCGGGATCGTGACCGACACCGTCCACGGCCGCGCGAAGATCGTGGACGTCCGCGCGCGCCGGATCCACGAGGCGCTCGACCAGAACCGGATCGTGCTCGTCGCCGGCTTCCAGGGCGTCTCGACCGACTTCGACATCACCACCCTCGGCCGTGGCGGCTCGGACACGACCGCGGTGGCGCTCGCCGCCGCGCTCGGCGCCGACGTCTGCGAGATCTACACCGACGTCGAGGGCGTGTTCACGGCCGACCCGCGGCTCGTGCCGACCGCGCGAAAGTTGCACGCGGTCAGCTACGAGGAGATGCTCGAGATGGCCGCCTCAGGCGCGAAGGTGCTGCAGGTACGCTCGGTCGAGATCGCCCGCAGCCACGACGTCAAGCTGCACGTCCGCCCGTCCTTCTCGCCGGCGGACGGCACCTGGGTCCGGGAGGAGGACGACCGCATGCTCGAAAAGGCGCTGATCTCAGGCGTGACGCACACGCGCGAGGAGACGCTCTATCGCGTCACCGGCACGACCGCCTCGCAACTGTTCGCGGCGCTCGCCGACGCGAGCGTGAACGTCGACACGATCGTCCAGACTGGGCCAGAGATCGTCTTCTCGGCACCGGCCGACGACCGAGATGCGACGACCGACGTGCTCGACGGCCTCGGCGTCGAATGGAACGCGCGCGACGACCTCGGCAAGGTCAGCGTGATCGGCGCCGGCATGAAGAGCCACCCGGGAGTGGCGGCCAAGGCGTTCGCGACGCTCGCGGAAGCCGGCATCGAGCCGGAGGTCGTGACCACCTCGCCGATCAAGATTGCCTGCCACATCCCGAGCGACGACGTCGACACCGCGGTCGTCGTGTTGCACCGGGCCTTCGAGCTCGACACGCCGGAGGCTGAGCGCGCCCATGCCTAGGAGCGTGGCCGACTCTCGATTGACGTTTCGACCGGTCGTTTCAGACGGTCGCGCGGGAAACCCGCGCGACCTGAAGCTAGGCATCGCGAGCGATGCCTAGGGTTGGCGTCGTGGGAGCCACCGGCGCCGTCGGGCGCGTCGTCGTCGACGTGCTCGGCGAGCGCGGGTTCGAGGACGTTCGGCTGTTCGCGTCTACGCGCTCGGCCGGGATGGAGATCGACGGGCGCGTCGTCGAAGAGGCGACGCCCGAAGCCTTGAGCGCCGGCGACCTCGACGTGTGCTTCTTCTCGGTCGGCTCGAAGGCGAGCGGCGAGCTCGTCCCGCACGCCGTCCGCGGCGGCGCGCTGTGCGTCGACAAGTCGGAGGCCTTCCGACTCCAGGACGGGATCCCGCTGGTCGTGCCGGAGGTGAACGGGGCCCGGGCGCTCGAGCACGAGGGCATCGTCGCGAACCCGAACTGCTGCTCGATCCCGCTCTCGCTCGTGCTGAAGCCGCTCCACGACGAGGCCGGCTTGCGCGCGGTGCGCGTCGCCACCTACCAGTCCGCGTCCGGCAAGGGCGCGCGGCGCCTGCAGCAGCTGCTCGACGAGCCGCAGGCCGAGCACGACCTCTCCGCCGACTGGGACTTCGACGGCGAGGAGTTCGACGAGGAGACGAAGATCCGCGAGGAGACGCGCAAGATCCTCGAGCTGCCGGAGCTGCCGGTCAGCGCCACCTGCGTGCGCGTGCCGGTGCCGGTGGGCCACGCCGAGTCGGTGTGGGTCGAGACGGAGGAGCCGCTCGACGCGTCACGCGCGCGCAAGGTGCTCGCGGCGGCGCCGTCGGTGCGGGTCGAGGACTTCCCGACGCCGCGCGCGGCCGCCGGCGGGGACGAGGTGCTCGTCGGCCGGATCCGGCCGGACCGCGCCGGCGACGGTCTCTCGCTCCATCTCGCTTGCGACAACCTGCGCAAGGGCGCGGCGCTGAACGGGATCCAGATCGCCGAGCTCGTCCTCTCCCAGCGCCCGGTCGCCGCATAGACCGGACCCCGCTCGATTCCTCAAGCACCGACCGCGAACACCCGATATCTGGCCTACATGCGGCCGGCACGCCTCGACCACACCTTCTTCGACAACGAGCCCCGCTCCCACCTGGGCGCGCTCCTCCTGCGCAAGGGCCTGCTCACGAACGAAGAGCTCGACCGCGCGCTCGAGGAGAAGCAGCAGGGCGAGCTGCTCGGCGAGGCGCTCGTCCGCCTGCGCATCTGCTTCGAGGACGACATCGCGCGTGTGCTCGGCGAGCAGGCCCGCGTCGAGTTCATCGACATCGGCATCACGTCGGTCGACTACCGCGCCGTCGACCTGCTGCCCTGGACGGTCGCCGAGCAGCTGCGCGCGATCCCGGTGCGCGTCCACCCGGACGACACGGTTTCGGTCGCGGTGATCGACCCGTCCGACGAGACCCTCCTGCCGAGCCTCAAGCTCGCGCTGGGCGGCCGCGAGGTTCGGCTGCTCGTGACGACGCCGTCCGCGCTGCGCGCCGCCTGGTCGACGGCGTACCGCCAGGCCTAAGGCCGGCGAGGAGCCGGAACCGGCTCCGGTAGCAGCGCGTCCTTCAGCGCCCGCAGCACCTTCTCGCGCCTTCCTTCGAGCACGGGCACGAGCCCGCCCAGCTCGAGCCGCGCGAGCTCCACGGGACCGGACGAGCGCACCGTCCGAAAGCCGAAGTCGACCAGGAAGTCGTGCGGGAAGACCGTGCGGTGGACGAGGAAGCGCTCGTAGTCGGACTCGCCCTCGGGGTAGCGGTACGAGAACGCCTCAAGCGCGGCCGCGCCCTTGTCCTTGGCGTCCCCGATCGCGGCGAGGAAGAGCGACTGCAGCACCCAGGGGCTCGTGCGGTCGACGAGGTACGCGCAGGTCACGACGACCGCGTCGTCCGAGACCGGCCCCGCCGGCAGCTCGGCTGCGCGCGGGAAGAGCTGCGCCGGGCCGTACTGCATCGAGCCGAGGGTCCGGCCGTCGTCGTCGCGGTAGATCGTCCCCCATGCCCCGAACTCGGTCTCGGCCTTCTCGATCCAGCGCCGCTTGTCGGGCTCGCGGCCGCCGACCCGCGACTGCCACCACACGCACTCGTGGCAGACGGTCGGCGTGTGCTCGAGCGTGGCGCCGGTGAGGCCCGTGATCCGGATGCTCACGGCGCGGCGATCTCGTCGACGACGACGTCCACCGTCCGCGGCCGAGCGCCCGCCATCCGCTCCAGGTAGTCGGCCACGCGCCGCTGCACCTCGGCCCCGACCTGCTCGGCGCGTGCGCCCCACTCGAGCGCGAGGTGCAGCTCGAGCGTGATGCCGTCGTCGTCGCCGACGCGAACGCTGCCGTGCCGTGGCAGCCGGCCCTCGACGAGGCCCGCGACACCCTCGACTTCGCGCGCGGCGTCGGCCGCGTAACTGGCGAGCACGTCCGTGGCGACGCTCGCGTTCCCCTGCATCAGGCGGATTCTAGGATCAGCTCCGTCGCCTCCGGCCGCGCGAGGAAGCGGAAGGGCACGAAGGTGGTGCCGAGCCCCGCCGACAGATGCAGGGTCCCGGCCGGGCGGTGGTAGAGGCCGCGGATGTAGGTCCAGCGGATGTGCGCGAGCCGGAGCCGCCCGCCCGGCCACGGCACGCAGATCTGCCCGGCGTGGAGATGCCCGGCGAGGACGAGGTCGAAGACGCCCTCGGGGATTCGGTCGACGATGTCCGGGAAGTGGCAGAGCAGGATGCGCAGGTCGGCGTCCGGGTCGGCGAGCCGCTCCGGCCGCTGCAGCCGCCGCCGGAAGCTGCGGGGGTCGACGCCGACGATCTGCACGCGGCGGCCGCGCAGCTCGATCGTGCACGCGTCCTCGGCGAGCAGGGTCGCCGGCCCGAGGTCGTCCACCGCGGCGGCCCGGGAGAACGGGTCTCGCGACGCGTTGTAGTCGTGGTTGCCGAGCACGGCGAAGCAGTTCGGGAGGCGCGGCATCAGCGCACGCAGCTGCTCCTCGCCCTTCGGGCGTGAGAGCAGGTCGCCGCTGATCAGCGTCAGGTCCGGCTGGCGCTGCTCGACCCACTCGACCGCGCGCTCGACCGCGACTGAGCCGCGCGACGGGACGCCGAGGTGGAAGTCGGATAGGTGCGCGATCCGCAGGCCGTCGAGCTCGGGGACGAGCCTCGGAAGCGGGCACGGCAGCGTCTCGAGCCGCACCCAGCCGGCCTCGAAGTGACCCCACGCCAGCCCGGCCGCCGCCGCGGCGCCGCCGAGCCCGATGAACCTCAACTAGGCCTCGAGCTTCTCGACGACCGGCTCGACGGAGACGACGTGCCGCTTGAACTTCAGCTCCGACTCCTCGAGCCCGGCGGCGACCCCGATCAGCTGCGACAGGTGCAGGATCGGCATCTGGAAATCCTTGCCGGTCGCCTTCTTCAGCTTCGACTGCCACGCGTCGAGCGAGAGGTGGCAGAGCGGGCAGGGTGTCACGATCGCGTCCGCGCCGGCCTCGGAGGCCTGCTCGATCGGCTGGATCAGCTCGCCGAGCGCGGTCTCCTCGCGTGCCTGGATGATCGGAAAGCCGCAGCACTTGATCTTCGCCGGGTAGTCGATCGGCTCGCCGCCGCAGGCCTCGATGATCGCCTCCAGCGACCACGGCCGGTCCGGGTCCTCGAAGCCGAGGATCTTCGACGGCCGCAGGATCTGACAGCCGTAGAAGGGCGCGACCTTGAGGCCCTTCAGGCCCTTGTGAGCGACCTGCTTGAGTTGCTCGAAGCCGTCGCCCTCGGCGATCAGCCAGAGCAGGTGCTTGACCTCGACCGTCCCCTCGTACGGCGGGGCGCCGACTGTCTCCAGATTCTGGCTGACCCGTGCGCGCAGGTTGTCGTCGTTCTTCAGCTGCCAGTTCGCCTGCCGCAGGTTGAGCGTGCAGACGTTGCAGATCGTCATCAGCGTGTCGGCGCCGGTCTGCTCGGCGTAGGCGAGGATCCGGGCGTTCAAGTGGAGGTAGTAGTCGGGCTCCGCCTCGTGGATGTCGCCGGCGCCGCAGCACGTGACCGACTCGAGCTCGTCGAGCTCGAGCCCGAGCTTCGGCGCGAGCGCCTGCGTCGAGATGTCGAGCTCCTTTGCCGACAGAGACGCGAGACAGCCCTTGTAGTAGGCGACCCGCCGGGTCTCAGTCGCTGCCACTCTCGCCTCCTGACTCCTCGGGAGCGATTCGGCTCGCCGGGGCGCTGTCGGGGTCGGCGGCGAGAACGTGCTCGATCTGGGCCAGGGCGTGCTCGCCCTGCACGATCCCGGCCGCGCCCTCGCGGCCCTGAAGTCGGACGAGGTCGTGCAACGCCCGCGCCTCGTTCACGTCTTTGGCGACGTGCGGCGGGAACGGGAACGGGACCTTGCCCCGCTTCGCCAAGTTGAGCGCGAACCCGATCTCCTTCAGCGACGCGAAGACACCCTGCGTCTTCGGTACGAGCTCGGTCTCCCGCAACCAGCCGGTCGTCTCGGCCGACTTGACGAACCACTTTGCGTGCTTGGCGCCCATGTCGTGGTCGACGTTCAGGCGGATCGACTCGGCGCCGAGCTTCGCAATCGCGTCGCGCGGGTCCACGCCCTTCGGGCAGCGCTCGTTGCAGAAGTAGCAGCGGGTGCAGTCCCAGATCCCGTGGTCCTGGTTGAGCTCGTTCAGCCGCCCGATGTCGCCCTGGTCGCGGACGTCGCCGACGAACCGGAACCCCTTCGCGAGCGCCGCCGGCCCGAGGAACTCCGGGTCCGACTCCATCGAGTTGCACTCGGAGACGCAGCAGCCGCACATGATGCAGAGCGCCTCCTTGTGGATCGCGTTCATCTGCTGCTGCGAGACGATCCGCTCCTTCTCCGCCACCTCGTCGTAGCCGGGTTCGAGCCACGGCTTGACTGCGCGGATCTTGTTCCAGAAGGGGGCCATGTCGACCACGAGGTCCTTCAGCACCGGCAGATTCCCCATCGGCGAGATCACCGGCACGTGGCCGGCGTCGGCGATCGGCTTCATCCGCTCCTTGCAGGCGAGCACCGCACGCCCGTCCATGCGCATCCCGCAGGAGCCGCAGATCATCATCCGGCAGCTCTTGCGGTACGCGAGCGAGCCGTCGTGCTTGTCCTTGATCAGGTCGAGCACGTCGAGCAGGCAGGCCCAGTCGGGCGCGTCTACCTCGTACTCGCGCAGCACGCGCTCCCCGCTCTCGGGGTCGTAGCGCCAGATCTTAAGGGCGACGTCCACGAGCGCGAATCTAGCCGACGCCCTCCGCGCGGCGTCGCATCAGTACTTCCGCTCCATCGGCTGCCACTTCGTCATCTTCACCGGTTTCCACTCGAGCTTCGGCGCGCCCTCGACCCAGCGGACGATGGTGTGGCGCAGGTAGTTCTCGTCGTCGCGCTCCGGGAAGTCGTACGGGCGCGCGTGGGCGCCGCGGCTCTCCCGGCGCTCGATGCCGGCGACGACCATGCACGAGGCGAGGTCGAGCAGGAAGCCGAGCTCGAGCGCCTGCGTGAGGTCGTTGTTGAAGACCTGGCCCTTGTCGTCGACGACCACGCGCTCGTAGCGCTCGCGCAGCTCGTCGACGATCTCGCCCTGTCGCTTCATCTGATCCTCGCGGCGGAAGACGCCGAAGTTCACGTGCATCGTCTCGGCGAGCTCGTTGCGGATCGACCACGGGCGCTCGCCGTCGCGACGGTCGAGCAGCTCTCCGAGCTCCCGCTCGGCGTCGGCGGCGGCGCTCTCGGACACCTCGACCGTCGTGTGGGTCAGCGCCCACTCGGCCGCGTGCGCGCCGGCCCGCTTGCCGAACGTAATCGTCTCCATCAGCGCGTTTCCGCCGAGCCGGTTCGCGCCGTGCACCGACACGCAGGCACATTCGCCGGCGGCGTAGAGGCCATCGAGCGTCGTCCGGCCCCAGCTGTCCGTGTCGACGCCGCCCATGTGGTAGTGAGCACCCGGCCGGACCGGAATCGGCTCGTGGATCGGGTCGACGCCTGCGAAGACCATCGAGAGCTCACGCGTGCCGTGCAGCCGCTCGAGGATCTTCTCGGCGCCGAGGTGGCGCATGTCGAGCAGGACGTTGCCGTCGACGCCGCGGCCCTCGTCGATCTCGACCTGCTCGGCGCGCGAGATCACGTCGCGCGAGGCGAGCTCCATCGCGTTCGGCGCGTACCGCTTGAGGAAGCGCTCACCCTCCGAGTTGATCAGGTACGCGCCCTCCCCTCGGCAGCCCTCGGTGATCAACACGCCCGTCGGCGCGAGCGTCGTCGGGTGGAACTGCATCATCTCCATGTCCTCCAACGCGATCCCGACCTGAAGCGCCTGCGCCATCCCGTCGCCGGTGCACGCGTAGGCGTTCGTGGTGCCGGTGTAGAGCCGCCCCGCGCCACCCGTCGCGAGGATGACGGTCTTCGCGCCGATGGTCGTCAGACCGCCGTCGAGCAGGTTCCACGCGATCACGCCCTGGCAGCGGCCGTCGTGCTCGACCAGCTTCCAGACGAAGAACTCCTCGTAGACCTTGAGGTCACGCTTCATCACCTGCTCGTAGAGCACGTGGACGAGCACGTGGCCCGTGATGTCGGCCGCATACGCGGTGCGCGGCTCGCCAGCGGCGCCGAAGGGGCGCTGCGCGATGCGGCCGTCGTCGGTTCGCGAGAAGACCGCGCCCCAGTGCTCGAGCTGGTAGACGTCGTCCGGCGCCTCGTTGCAGAGGATCTCGATCGCGTCCTGGTCGCCGAGGTAGTCCGAGCCCTTGACGGTGTCGAAGGCGTGCTCCTCGGGGCTGTCCTCGGAGGCGTTGCCGAGCGCGGCGTTGATCCCGCCCTCCGCCGCGCCCGAGTGGCTGCGTGTCGGGTGGATCTTCGAGACGAGCGCGACGTCGGCGCCTGCGTCGTGCGCCTCGATGGCCGCGCGCATTCCCGCGCAGCCTGCGCCGATTACGAGCACGTCGTGCTTGGCCTCCACCGCGGCAGGACGCTATCGGATCGCTCGCGACACGCGGCGGCAGGTCCGAGGCGTCTCAACATGAACTTCATGTAGCGGCGCTACCGTGTGCCGAGGAAGAGGCGTGCTTCGTATCGATCGACATCGACTCGGGCCCCGTGTCTACGTCATGGGCGCCCGCATTCACGAGTGGCATCTTGGGGTCGCTCTGCTGCTCCTGCTCGCCGTGGGCGCGTTCACAGACCGCGTCGACGGCGGCCTTGGGTCGGGGGCCGCAGCCCTCGCCGGCGTCTGGCTGATCGCCAAGGACTGGCGCGACCTCTTCCCGGCCCACCGCGACACCGCGGCCTGGCGGCTCGGGCTGCACGTGCGCATGTACCCGTTGCGCGCCGTGCGACGGGCCGACCCGCTCCCGAAGCTCGCGGCCGTGACCGCCGCCCTCGCCGGCCTCGTCAACCTCGCGGCCGCGGTTGAGCCGAACATCGCGTGGCGAAACCACCTGCTCCTCTACGTCGAGCCGTTCGAGGCGCTGCGGCTGACGCATGCGGCGGCTGTGCCGGCGTCGATGCTCCTGCTCGTCACGGCGCCGTACCTCTGGCGGCGCAGGCAGAGCGCGCTCCGGCTCGCGCTCGTGCTGCTCGGCGGCTTGACGCTGCTCGACCTGCTGAAAGGCCTCGACGTCGAGGCGGCGTCTGGCAGCGTCGCCGCAGCAGTGGTGCTCTGGCTCGGGCGGGGCTCCTTCTGCGTCCGCCACGACCCCGACACGCTGCGGAGCGCTGTGAAGCGCGTGCCGCTGCTCGCGGCATCGAGCCTCTTCCTCTGCGGGCTCGCGGTGTTGATCGCTGCGCCGGAGACCGCCGGCTTCACCTCGATCCTGCGCGAGACCGGCGACGCGCTCCTCTGGCAGGCCGGCCCGCTCGACTTCCACGACGAGCTCGGCCATCTGAACGAGGCGATCGGCATCGCCGGCGTGATCACGCTCGTGTGGTGCGCCTACCTGCTCTTCCGCCCACTCGCAGCACCGCGGCTCTTCCCGGGCGCCGAGGTGCGGCGTGCCGCCCGTGAGCTCGTGCACCGGCACGGCGCCGATACGCTCGATTACTTCAAGCTGCGGCGCGACCAGCACTACCTGTTCAGTCCCGACGGACGCGCGTTCCTCGGCTACCGGGTCGAGGCCAGCGTCCTGATCGTCTCCGGCGACCCGATCGGGCCCGAGGACGCGATCCGCGAGCTGCTGCGGGAGCTGAGCAGGTTCGCCGAGGCACGCGGGCTGCGGATCGCCGCGCTCGGCGCGGGCGACCGGCTGCGGCCGCTCTGGGAGCAGCTCGGCCTGCGGTCGATGTACCTCGGCGACGAAGCTGTGGTCGAGACCCGGGCGTTCTCGCTCGAAGGGCGGCCGATCCGGAAGGTGCGGCAGTCGGTCACGCGCCTCGAGAAGCAGGGCTACGCCGCCGAGCTGCGGCAGCTGGCCGACCTGACGGACGGCGAGGTCGAGCAGCTCGACGCCGTCAGCCGCGGCTGGCGCCAGGGCGCCGCCGAGCGCGGGTTCGCGATGTCGCTCGACGAGCTCCGCCGGGACGACCACGGCGACAGCCTCGTCGTGCTCGGCCGAGACTCGGAAGGGCGCATTCGCGGCTTCCTCCACTTCGCGCCGAGCTACGGGCGGCCGGCGATGTCGCTGTCGGTGATGCGCCGCGAGGAAGCGACCCCCAACGGGCTGATGGAGTTCCTCGTCGCGCGCGGCATCGAGCTGCTACGCGAGGGCGGCGTCGAAGAGGTGTCGCTCAACTTCGCCGCGTTCGCGCGCTTCGTGCACGCGCCGCGTGGGCTTCTCGAGCGGCTGACGGGCCGCGGCCTCCTCGTCGCCGACGCGTTCTTCCAGCTCGAGCGGCTGCACCGCTTCAACACAAAGTTCTTCCCGCGCTGGGAGCCCCGCTACCTCATGTACGAGCGCGTTGTGGGCCTTCCGCGCGTTGGGCTTGCTGCGCTGTGGGCGGAGGGTCAGCTGCCAAAGCCCCCTCCTCGGCGACGATAGCGTCCACCACTTCGCCGACCTCGAAGGCAATCCAGAAGCAGAGCGCGGCGAGCGGCAGCTCTGCGAACAGGGCGAAGAAGAGCGCCCATGCGACGTCGGGGCCCGGCTTGGCGGTGACGACATCGAACCACGCGTCGCAGACGAGCAGCGTTCCCGCGATCGAGGCGACCACGGTCACGGCAGACGAGTTCCTGAGCAGCGCGACGAACGTCGCCACGAGCGCCGATGCCTCGGCGATGTCGAGCCCGACCCAGGCGACCTGCCAGTGGTGGGCGACATGCTTGGACGGAAGCGTCGCGCCGAGGTAGCCGATCCACGGGAGCAGCCCCACGGCTACGGCGCCGAGCAAGAGGAGCAGCCACCTTCGCGAGCGGCGAAGGCGCTCGATCGCGTGCGTTGCCTCCGGCGGCAGGCCCTTGGGCTCCATCACCGGCCATTGTGCAGGAGCGCCTGGTGCTGGGAGCCCCAGGTAAGATCCCGCCTCGTGGCCAAGATGCTTTTCCGGCTGCCGGGCGCGGCCGACGTCATCGACAACCCCGATCCCGAGCAGCTGAAGGAGCTCGCGGCGCGCATGCCCAGTGCGCAGCGCACCGAGTTCGGGAACGTCAACGTCCAGACCGAGGTCGTCAGCCGCTCGAAGCGCTCGACGTTCATCGTCACCGACGAGCCCGACGGCCAGAACCAGGCGATCGCCCGCGAGGAAGGCGAGCGCTGGGCCGGGATTCAGGACGAGTACATCGCCGGCCGCGAGATGGTCGTGATCGACGGCTACATCGGCAACGACCCCGAGTTCCGGACGGCTGCGCGCATCTACATCGAGGCCGCGAACGCGAACATCGCGGGCATGCAGCAGCAGCTCTATTTCACGCCGGCCGAGGGGGAGGAGCTCGAGCCCGAGCTCACCGTCATCTACACGCCCAACCTGAAGGCGGACGGCTACCCGGACGACCGCCTGATCGCGGTCGACCTCGAGCAGGGCGTCACCCGCGTGTTCAACTCGGATTACTTCGGCGAGTCGAAGAAGGGCGGGCTGCGGATGTGGAACAAGCTCGTCTACGACCGCGGCGGGATCCCGCTGCACGCCGGGTGCAAGATCATCCCGACGGAGCAGGGCAAGCGCGTCGGCCTGATCGTCGGCCTCTCGGGCACGGGCAAGACGACGACCACATTCACGCGCCAGAACGGCTCCCTGCCCGTACAGGACGACTTCGTCGCCTGGATGCCGAACGGCCGCGTCTACGCGACCGAGAACGGGTGCTTCGCCAAGACCTTCGGGCTGAACCCCGAGGACGAGCCGACGATCTACGGCGCGGTCACGCAGCCGCGCTCCTACCTTGAGAACGTCTCGCAGCACGGCGACGAGGTCGATTTCTACGACACGAACTACACCTCGAACGGCCGCGCCACCTTCCCGTTCAACGTGATCGAGGCCGCCACCGCCGAGGAGATCGAGGAGGCGCACTTCCTCCTGATCCTGAACAAGAACGAGAACATCGTCCCTGCCGTCGCGAAGCTCGAAGGGCCGCAGGCAGCGGCCTTCTTCATGCTCGGCGAGACCACCGGCACGAGCGCCGGCGGCGCCGACGAGGCCGGCAAGTTCCTGCGCGTGCCCGGGACGAACCCGTTCTTCCCGATGCCGCACGACCTGCAGGGCAACCGCTTCCTCGAGCTGCTCGCCCAGCACCCGCTCGAGGTCTACGTGATGAACACCGGCCGCGTCGGCGGCCCCGAAGACGACGAGCGCTCGCGGAAGGTGCGGATCAAGCACTCGTCGGCGATCGTCAAGGGCATCGCCGAGGGCACGATCGAGTGGGAGCGCGACCCGGACTTCGGCTACCTCGTCGCCTCGTCGGTGCCGGGGATCGACGACCCCGAGATCCTGCAGCCGCGGAAGCTCTACGAGGAGCAGGGCCGCGGAAACGACTACCGCTCGCTGGTCGAGCGCTTCAAGACCGAGCGCGTCGAGTTTCTCCGCGGCTTCCCGAGCCTGAGCGACGAGATCGTCGCCGCCGTCGGCTAGCGGACTACCGCTTCCAGCGGCGAAGTCCTCACCGTGGACGAGGCTGTTCGACGCTTCCTCGAAAGCCCGGCGCTGTCGGAGCGGACGCGGCGCGCGTACCGCTTCGACGTCGAGGAGTTCTGCTTGTGGCTCAGGCGGCGTGGGACGCGGCTCGAGGACGTCGACGTCCGCGCGCTCTCGGAGTACGCGGCGGAGCTTGGGCGCGCGCGGCCGCGGAAGCTCGCACCGGCGACGATCGCGCGCAAGCTCGCGGCGGTGCGCGCGTTCCTGCGGCACGCGCTCGGGCCGGAGCGCGTTCCCGACGCATCGTTTGCGCCGCGGCGGCCGCGGCGACTTCCCGAGGCTCCGCGCCCACAGGAGGTCGACGGCGAGCTCGAGTCGTTGGGCGGCGACGGGCCTCTGGCGCTGCGGAACCTCGCGCTGGCGGAGCTCGTCTACTCGGCCGGGCTGCGCTCCCAGGAGGCAGTCGATCTCGATCTCGGCGACGTCGACTTCGAGCAAGAGCTCGTCCACGTGCGCGGCAAGGGCGGCAAGGAGCGCGTCGTGCCCCTCGGCGAGGAAGCGGCGCACGTGGCCGCGCGGTATGTCCGCGAAGCGCGGCCCGAGCTCGCCCGCGGCGCCGAAAACGCGCTGTTCCTTTCGACCCGCGGGCGACGGCTGGACACGAGCACCCTTCGCCGGTTGCTCCCGCACCCGCACCGCCTCCGGCATGCGTTCGCGACGCACCTGCTCGAAGGCGGCGCCGACCTCCGGACGATCCAGGAGCTTCTCGGCCACAGCTCGCTCTCGACGACGCAGATGTACAGCCACGTCGACGCCCGCCGCCTGCGCAAGGTCTACGACCGGGCGCACCCGCGCTCCTAGAAGGTTGACGCGCGAGAGGCGGGTCCCCACCACGCCCGCCCTCCGACACGATACGAACGAAATCCGCACGTGTCCGTGGCGACTTCGTGCCGGAAGTGCGTCAACCTGCGACGCCCGGGCAGGTCGCGTACTAGCCGGGCTCGGGGTTCGACTTCTGGGCGTGAACGCGGGCCTGCTCCTCGAGCAGCGCCCCGGCGCGGAGCACGTGGCCGTGCGCGGCCCAGGCGTGCGCCGCGCCGCGCGGTACCTCTCGGTTGCGCATGTGGCTCGCGGCCGTACGACAGTGCCGCGCCGCCTGACCGAGCTCCTCCGCGGCCCGGTCGAACAGCGACGCAGCGCCCTCGAGATCCTCGTTCGCGCTCATTCCGAGCGGACTCTACGGCAGGCGTCCGGGGCCCCAGAGCGAACAAGGAACGTCCGATGGAGACGCCGCGGCCCGACCCGGCTGCATCCGACCCCGAGGTGGAGGGCTTCCTTGCCCTGCTCGCCGCGCGGCGGGCGCCGAAGACGGTCGAGGCGTACCAACGTGATCTCCGCGCGCTCGGCGACTGGCTCGGTGGGCCGCCGTCGCGCGCCACGCACGAGGACCTCGAGCGCTGGCTCGCAGAGCTCCGGGCGGCCGGCCTCTCGCCTGCAACGATCGCGCGCCGAGTCGCCGCCGTCCGCTCGTTCTTCCGCCATCTCGTCTTGCTCGGCGCGCGCTCAGACAGCCCGGCCGCGGCCCTCGAGCTCCCGCGTCGCAGGCGCAAGCTGCCGCGAACGCTCTCGCCCGCCGAGGCACAGCGGCTGATCGACGCCGCCGCGGGCTCGACGCCCCGCGCCATGCGCGACCGCGCCCTGGTCGAGCTGCTCTACGGCGCGGGCCTGCGCGTCAGCGAGGCGGTCGGCCTCGAGAAGACCGGAATCGACCTCGAGCGGCGGCTCGTCCGCTGCACCGGCAAGGGGAACAAAGAGCGGGTCGTGCCCGTGGGCCGCCATGCCGTCGAGGCGCTCCGCCGCTATCTCGCTCACGGACGGCCGTACCTCGACCGCCGCCACCGGCCCGAGCTGTTCCTCAACGCCCAGGGCGGCGCGCTCACTCGGGCCGGCGCCTTCCTGATCCTACGCCGCCTCGCGGGCCGCGCCGGCCTTGAGCCCGAGCGCGTTCATCCGCATCTCTTGCGTCACTCGTTCGCGACCCATCTGCTCGAGGGCGGCGCCGATCTCCGCAGCGTCCAGGAGATGCTCGGCCACGCCGACCTCGCCACGACCGAGCTCTACACGCACGTCTCCGACCGTCGCCGGCGTGACGTCTACTTCCGGAGCCACCCGCACGCGCGCCGAAGGAACGTTTCGGGCTCGTGACGAGCAGGAATCACGGGATGGCGATGATGCTCGACCCCCACATGGCGATCCTTGCGGCCTCGATCGCCGGCGTCGGCTTCCTCATGTCGATGGCCGGCCTGCAGAAGAGCGCGCTGGAATGGAAGCGGCGCCGCCGCATCTGTCCCTCCTGCGGCACCGAGCTCCGCGGCCGCACCTGCCACTGCGCCTAGAGAGCGGCTAGCGCGTCTTGGCGCGCTTGTCGAGCCCTGCGGCGACCTTGGCCGCAGCCTGGCGCGTTTCGCCCGAGAGGCCCTCTTCCTCGGCGATGCCCTGGAGGAGGACGATCGTGTCGCGCTGCGGCGAGCCGTTGCGCAACGCCAGCATGGCGAGCCGCCGGACAGCCTCGTTGTCGTCCGCGTTCGCGAGCGTGTGCAGCAGCGGCCGCACCGAGTTGATCGTGCGCGGGTGGTCGCGCGAGAGGAGCTCGAGCGAGAGCAGCGCGGAGCCCCGGCACGCCGGGCTGTCGTCCTCGAGCCCGCGGCGCAGCAGCTCCTCCTTCTGGCGGAAGCGGAACTGCCCGACGGCGCGGAAGGCCGCCGCCCGCTCACGGTAGTCGGCCGAGCGCGCCTGCGCCTCGAGCTCCTCCGACCAGGCCGCGCGCAACTTGGCAAGGTCGCGCTCGTTCCCGCTCTCGGCGAGTACGTTTGCCTCGACCCCGGCCTCCGCGAGGCTCAAGTGCGGACCGCGGCTCCGTCCACCGACGACGCGGGGCGCGTGCCGGGACCGACGTAGCGCGCAGACGGCCGGAACAGCCGGCCGGTCCGCTTCTGCTCGAGGATGTGCGCCGACCAGCCGGCCACGCGCGAGCACGCAAACATCGCCGGCGCGAGCGGCGGCGGGATCGCCGCCACGTCGAGCACGATCGCCGAGTAGTACTCGACGTTCGTCGCCAGGACGCGCTCGGGATGGCGCTCCTGCAGCGCCTTCAGCGCGACCTGCTCGAGCTCCTCGGCGACCTCGACCTGCGGCGCCTCGAGTTCCTTCGCCGTTCGCTTCAGGATCCGCGAGCGCGGGTCCTCGGCGCGGTAGACACGGTGGCCGAAGCCCATGATCCGATTGCCCGACTCGAGCGCCTCGCGCACCCACTGGCCGGCGTCGCCCAGCTGCTGGACTTCCTGGAGCATCGGCTTCACGTACGCAGGCGCGCCGCCGTGCAGCGGCCCGGAGAGTGCGCCGACCGCCGACGAGAGCGCGGCGCCGCAGTCCGCCCCGGTCGAGGCGACGACTCGCGCCGTGAAGGTCGACGCGTTCAGGCCGTGCTCGGCGGTGCAGATCCAGTAGGTGTCGATGGCCTTGACGTGGCGAGGGTCGGCCTCGCCGCGCCAGCGCAGCAGGAACCTCTCGGCGACGGTCGTGCCCTTCGCGACCACGTCGTCAGGCGCCGGCTCGCGGCCGTCCGCCTTCGCGGCGGAGCGGGCGACGATCTCCATCATCTGCGCCGAGAGCCGCCCCAGGTCCTGGCGGGCTTGCTCGTCGGAGATCTCGTTCAGCTTGCCGAGGCTCCACTCGCCGGAGAGGCGCGCGGTCTCGGCCTGGAGGTCGGACGGGGCGTTCCCCGTCAGGCCCGCCGGCTGGTACGGCTCGGGGTCCGGCATCCGCGAGTTGAGGTCGTCGTCGACGAGCAGCCCCCAGACGGCCTCGTAGGGGTAGTGACCGACGAGGTCCTCGATATCGACCCCGCGATAGCGGAGCGAGCCGCCTTCGCGGTCCGGCTCGGCGATCTCCGTCTCGACCGCGACGACGCCTTCGAGACCCGGCTTGAAGTCGTTCACGGCCGGAAGTGTAGTGCTCCGCTAGAGTCACGCGCCGTGGCCCACGAGGTGACACTCATCCCCGGCGACGGCACCGGCCCGGAGCTGACCGAGGCGACGCGGCGGGTGCTCGAGGCGACGGGCGTCTCCCTCGAGTGGGACGTCCAAGAGGCCGGCGCCGACGTGATGGAGCGCTACGGCGGCAACCCGCTGCCCGAGCACGTGCTCGACTCGATCAAGCGTACGGGCGTCGCGCTGAAGGGGCCGATCACCACTCCTGTGGGCGGCGGATTCCGTTCGGTCAACGTCACGCTGCGCAAGACGCTCGACCTCTACGGCCAGGTGCGGCCGTGCAAGAGCTACGAAGGCGTCCGCTCGCGCTACGAGGACGTCGACCTGATCATCGTCCGCGAGGCAACCGAGGATCTCTACGCCGGGATCGAGTACGAGGAGGGCTCCGCGCACGCCTCCGAGCTGGCCGAGTGGGTCGCGGCGCACGGCGGCACCGTGCCGCCGGAGTCCGGCATCTCGATCAAGCCGCTCTCCGTCGGCGGCTCGCGCCGCATCGTCGAGTTCGCCTTCGACTACGCGCGGCGGAACGGCCGCCGCAAGGTCACGGCCGTCCACAAGGCGAACATCATGAAGTTCTCGGACGGGCTCTTCCTGCGGGTCGCCCGCGAGGTCGCCGAGGAGAACTCGGACATCGAGTTCGAGGACCGGATCGTGGACAACCTCTGCATGCAGCTCGTGCAGCGGCCGGAGGAGTACGACGTGCTCGTGCTCCCAAACCTCTACGGTGACATCGTCTCCGACCTCGCCGCCGGCCTCGTCGGCGGGCTCGGCCTAGCGCCGGGTGCGAACTTCGGCACGCACGCGGCGGTCTTCGAGCCCACGCACGGCTCCGCGCCCAAGTACGCGGGCCAGAACAAAGTCAACCCGATGGCGATGATGCTCTCGGGCGTCCTCATGCTGCGCCACCTCGAGGAGCGCGAGGCGGCCGACCGGCTCGAGCACGCGATCGCCGACGTGATCCGCTCGGGCGAGCACGTCACCTACGACATGAAGCCGACCCGCGACGACCCGTCCGCCGTCGGCACGAGCGACGTCGCCGACGCGATCATCGACTCGATGGCGGCGACGGTCTCGTGAGCAAGCGGCGGAAGGTCACCGTCGTCGGCGCCGGGAACGTTGGCGCGACGTGCGCGCAGGTGCTCGCGACGCGCGACTACGCGGACGTCGTCCTCATCGACATCAAGGAGAACCTCCCGCAGGGCAAGGCGCTCGACATCAACCAGATGGGCGCCGTGCTCGGGTACGAGCCGTACGTCGTCGGCTCGAACGGCTATGGGGAGACGGCCGGGTCGGACGTGGTCGTGATCACCGCCGGCCTCCCGCGCTCGCCGGGGATGAGCCGCGACGACCTGGTGACGACGAACGAGAAGATCGTCGGCTCCGTCACGGACGAAGTCGTCGGCGCCTCTTCGGACGCGATCCTGATCGTCGTCTCCAACCCGCTCGACGCCATGTGCCACGTGGCGAAGAACGCGTCCGGCTGGCCGAAGGAGCGCGTCTTCGGCATGGCCGGCATCCTCGACACCGCGCGCTTCTCCACCTTCATCGCCTGGGAGACCCGCTCGTCCGTGAAGGATGTGACCGCGATGGTCCTCGGCGGGCACGGCGACCAGATGGTGCCCGTGGTCTCGGCGACGACCGTCGGCGGGATCCCGCTGCGCAAGCTCGTGTCGGAGGAACGGATCGCGGCGATGGTCGAGCGGACGGCGAAGGGCGGCGGCGAGATCGTCGAGCTGCTCGGCACCTCGGCGTGGTACGCGCCGGGTGCCGCGGCCGCGCAGATGGTCGACTCGATCATGCTCGACGAGCACCGAGTGCTCCCGTGCACCGCGTACCTCGAGGGCGAGTACGGGATCGACGGCCTCTACATGGGCGTGCCCGTGAAGCTCGGCGCCGGCGGGCTCGAGGAGATCGTCGAGCTCGACCTCGGCGCCGACGAGCGCGAGGCGCTGAACGCCTCGGCCGACGCCGTCCGCGAGGTTGTCGGCGTCCTCGGCAGCTCCAGCTGAGGTCAGCCGGTGGACTTCGGGCTGAGCGGGCGCACGGCAATCGTCTGCGGAGCCTCCTCGGGCATGGGACTGGCGATCGCCGAGGCGATCGCAGCCGAGGGCGCCAACGTCGCGATGTTCGCGCGGCGGCGCGAGCTGCTCGAGCGAGAGGCGGAGCGGATCGGCGCGCTCGCCGTCCGCGGCGACGTGACCAACCCGGCCGACCTGAAGCGGCTCGTCGACCGGACGCTCGTGGCGTTCGGCGGCATCGACGTGCTCGTCAACAACAGCGGCGGCCCTCCCCGCAACTCTGCGCTCGAACTGACGGACGACCAGATCGAGACCGCCGTCGAGCTGCTGCTCCTCTCGGCGATCCGGCTCACCCGCCTCTGCCTGCCGCAGCTCGAGCGCAGTGGGCGCGGGCGCGTGATCAACATCGAGTCGAGCTCGGTGCGGGAGCCGCTCGACAACCTGGCGCTCTCGAACTCCGTGCGGCCCGGCGTCGTCGGCTGGGCGAAGACCCTCGCACGCGAGATCGGCGAGAAGAAGATCACCGTCAACACGATCGCGCCCGGGCGGATCGAGACCGAACGCCTCGCAGAAGCCTTCAAGGGCAAGCCGCGGGCCGAGGACATGGAGGCGATCCCGCTGCGGCGGTTCGGCCAGCCGCGGGAGGTGGCCGACGTCGTGTGCTTCCTCGCCTCCGACGCTGCGTCGTACGTCACCGGCACCGTCATCCCGGTCGACGGCGGACTGACGCGCAGCCTCCTCTGACGCGCATATCCTCGGCGGAATGCGGTGGTTCTCGCCGGCTCGGCTCGCGGTGGCCGGCCTCGTCGTCCTCGGAGCTGCGGCGCTCGTGCTGTGGCTCTCGCCCGCCCATGGCTACGACATCCAGCTCGTCGACCCGGCGCACCCGGTCGACCCGCTGGTGACCGTCCAGGGCGTGAAGCCACACAAGACCGGGCCGATCTACTTCGTCGACGTGCGCGAGCGCGAGGCGCGGCTGCTCGAGCGGCTGCTGCCCTTCACGCGACCGTCGGGGTCGTCGGTCGTCTCGGCTCCGCCGATCAGCTCGACGGTCGAGCAGCAGATCGGCCAGCAGGACATGACGGAGTCGCAAAAGGTCGCGGCAATCGTCGCGCTGAACCACCTCGGCTACAAAGTGCGGGCGAGGAGCGGCGGCGTGATCGTCGTCCTCGTCGAGCCGCACACGCCGGCGGCGAAGGTCCTGAAGACGAGCGACACGATCGTCGAGGCCGACGGCAAGAAGGTCACGTCGGTCAACCGGCTGCGGGAGATCCTGGCGAAGCACAAGCCTGGCGAAAAGGTCACGATCGTCTACCGCCGCGGCGACAAGACGCAGACCGCCACGATCAAGACGGTTCCGGACCCGCAGGACCCGAAGCGCGCGCTCGTCGGCATCTCGGCCCGCGACGACCTGCGAGTGAAGCTGCCGGTGAAGGTCACGATCAACGCCGGCGGCGTCGGCGGCCCGTCTGCGGGCCTCGCCTTCGCGCTCGACATCCTCCAGGAGCTCGGCCGCAACGTCTCCCACGGGCACAGGATCGCGGCGACCGGGGAGCTCGCCCTCGACGGCACCGTCCTCCCGATCGGCGGCGTGAAGCAAAAGACGCTCGGAGTGCGCGCGGCGGGTGTGGACGTCTTCCTCGTGCCGGCCGGCGAGAACGCGCGCGAGGCCAGGCGCTATGCCGACGGCATCCGGATCATCCCTGTGAATAACTTTCCACAGGCGTTGCGGGCACTGGCAACGCTGCGCTGACGACGAGTGGCGCGGGCCGTTTTGGCCTCGGCCGAAACCCCCGCAAATTGCAATGTTTTCTCGGTAGACAAGTCTTGATTCGCCTGCCCGGCCCCCTATCATCCCGCGAGTTCGAGGGCAGGCGACCAGGGGAGCGACTGGCATGAGCAAGACGACCAAACTCACGTGCGGAGACTGCTACTTCCAGCGGGCGGGTCTGTGCGCGCTCTCGCTCGAGTCGCCGTGTCCGACCTTCAGAGCCCACACCCGCGGCACGCTGGTGCCGCCGCGCCAGCCTCGCCTCGTGCCGAGGCCGCTCGCCCCGCTCGCGAGCAGCTCCGCCGCCTAGTCTCCTAGACTCGGCGGCCGTGGAGGACGAGCCCGAGCAGAGCTCGCCGCCTGCGGACGAGCAGCCGGCCCCCGCTGAGGCCGAGGAGGCGGAGGAGGGCTTCGGCAGGCGCTACCAGCCGCGGCTCTACCTGCGGCTGCTCGTGATCGGCCTGGTCGCCGCCTACGCGATCGGGTTTGTGCTCGAGAACGACAGGCAGGTGCACGTCCACTTCGTGCTCGGCACGGCGCGCATCTCGCAAATCTGGCTGATCCTGCTCAGCGTCGGGCTCGGCGTGGTGCTCGGCGTTCTGCTCTCGCAGCTATACCGACGCCGCCGCCGGCGTCGCGACTAGCCGGCCCAGCCTCCGCACGCCTTCCTCGATCTCCTCGGGCGAGACGTAGCTGAAGGCGAGGCGCACCGAGCTCGGCGGCCCGCCGAAGTCTGCGCCGGGGACGAAGGTGACGCCCGCCTGCGTCGCGCGGGCGAGCAGCTCCGTCGCGTCGATCTCGTCCGGAAGCTCCAGCCAGAGGAAGTAGCCGCCCTCGGGCCGGTTCCAGCGCGCGCGGCCGGCGAGCTCCCGCTCGAGCGCCTCGAGCATCGCGTCCCGGCGGGCCCGCAGCAGGCCGGAGACCCGCTCGAGGTTCGGCTCGAACAGCCCGCGCCGCAGGAACTCGTAGACGGTGGCCTGTGAGAGAAGCGCCGGCGTGATGTACGTCGAGGCGACGAGCTCCTCGAGCCGTGCGGAAAGCCCGGCCGGGAGGATCGCGTAGCCGACGCGCACACCCGGCGCGACCGTCTTCGAGAACGACGAGGAGTAGAGGACGCGTGCGCCGCCGTCCAGCTCGAAGATGGACGGCAGCGCGTCGCCGTCGAAGCGGATCAGGCCATATGGGTCGTCCTCGAGCAGCCGCAGCTCGCGCTCGCGAACGAGCTCCGCGAGCCGCCGGCGGCGCTCGAGTGAGAGCGTCGAGCCGGTCGGGTTCTGGAAGGTCGGAATCGTGTAGACGAAGGAGGGCGGCCCGCCCTCGAGCTCCCGCTCGAGGGCGTCGACGTCGAGGCCGTGCTCGTCGATGGGGATCTCGCCGAACTCGATCCCACCCGCGAGGAGAATCTTCCGCGGCCGGTCGTAGGTGGGGCGCTCGACGAGGACGCGGCCGTCGTCCCCGAGCAGGTCGAGCACGAAGTGGAACGCCTGCAGCGAGCCGTTGGTCACGAGCACCCGGCCCGGCTCGACGCCGTGCCGCTCGGCCAGCCACTCGCGCAGGGGCGCGTAGCCGAGCGTGCTGCCGTACGAGAGCACCACGTCGCCGTCACGGTCGAGCGCCGCCTTCGCGCACTCCGCCAGCTCGCCGACAGGCAGGCACTCCGGCGCCGGGATCCCGCGCGCGAACGAAATCAGGTCCATGCCCGGCAGTCTAGGCGGGGCTCCGGCTCGAAATGGGGGTGCAGCCGGCGCCCGCTCCTGCCGACCCTAGCGGGCGTGGCACGACGCACCTCGCTGGTCGCGCTTTTCTGCACGCTCGCGTGCTCCTGGACCGCGGCCGCGTCGGCCGCCGACACGATCCTCGTCAAGTTCGCCCACCCGGCCACGGCGGCCGCGAAGGTCGAGGCGCTCGGCGACGACGCGACCGGCTCGGTCACCGGCAGCGTCACGGTCGTCGATCCCCAGCCCGGCGAGAGCGTCGCCACTGCGCTCGCCGACTACCGCGCCCGGCCGGACGTGGTCTACGCGGAGCCGAACCGAGTGCTGCACCTCTTCGACCTGACGGCGCCGAACGACTCGTACTACGGCTGGCAGTGGGCCCTTCCCGCGATCTCGGCGGTGCAAGGCTGGTCCGTCTTCCCGTCGACGTTCTCGGTCGCGCCGACGGCACCGATCGGGATCGTCGACACCGGCGTCGACGCGACGCACGAAGACCTCGCCGGCAGGATCTCCCCGTCGAGCGCGACCTGTCTCGGCGGCGTGTGCAGCCAGGGCGTGCCGACGGACGACGACGGCCACGGCACGCACGTCTCCGGCATCGCCGGCGCGATCGCCGACAACGGCGTCGGGGTCGCAGGCCTTGCGTACGACTCGCCGCTGATCGTCGTGCGCGTCTTCCCCTCCGACTCGACACACGGGGCGGCCCTCTCGGACGTCGCCGACGGAATCGCGTGGGCGGCGCAGCACGGAGCGAAGGTGATCAACCTTAGCCTCGGCGCGACCGGCGGCGCGTACCCCGTCACGCTCTGCAACGCGGTCCAGACCGCCATCAACACCTACGGCGTCGTGGTCGTCGCCGCGGCCGGGAACGGCGACCCGCCCGGGACGCCCGTCTCGACGCCCACGTATCCGGCGGCCTGCCCGGGTGCCGTCGGCGTAGCCGCCACGGATTCGAGCGACGTCCCCGGCAGCTTCTCGAACTACGGCAGCCCGGACGTGTTCGTCTCTGCGCCGGGCGTGAGCGTCGTCTCGACCCTTCCCGGCAACGCCTACGGCTACATGAGCGGCACGTCGATGGCGTCGCCGTACGTGACGGCGCTCGTCGCGCTGATCCGCGGCCTCCATCCCGAGGCGACCGTGGCACAGGTACGCCAGCTGCTCGCGCTCAGCTCGGACAAGGTCGGTGGCGGCTCCTACGGCGCCGATCCGTACGGCACGTGCGCCGGCTGCACCTGGGACCAGCACTACGGCTACGGGCGTATCGACGTCGCCCGCGCCCTGGCGACCGCGGTCCCCGCGGCGCAGCCGGCCGGGCCGCCGCCTCCCCCGCCTCCGCCTCCGGCACCCGCGGTGCGCGACACGTCGGCGCCCGTCGTCCACGTCTACGCGGCGAGCGGCCGCCGTCACACGCCGCTACGGCTCCGCTACCGCGTCCAGGACAACGGCGGCCGGACGTCGGAGCGCGTGCTCGTCTACCGCGGGACGAAGCTGCTGAAGACCTTCATGCGCCCGCTGCGCACGACGGACGCCGCCGTCGCGTACTGGGTCGCGTACTCGTTCCCGGCGCGCGCTGCGTATCGGTACTGCGTCCGCGCCACCGACGCCGCCCTCAACGCGAGCACGCTACGGTGCGCGGCTGTCCGAGTCCGATGAGCTGAGGGCAGGCCCCGGCCAAGCGGCGGAGGCCCACCCGAGGCGCCCGGGTGATGGGCGCCGGGGATCGTCGTGAACGAGCCCTTGGCGTCGTACCCTGGTGACGAAGTAGCCGGTTCCATCCTGGGCCGTCATCACGACGTAGTACCGGTCTTCGGTGTCGTGGGCCCACACCTCGGTCCCGCCACACCCGGTGTCGTCGCGGTTGGCGAGGTGGTACGGGCCGAAGCTGCCAAACGCGGCCGCGCCCGGATCGCCCTTGTCTTCCTTGTCGCCCTTGTCGCCCTTCGAGCCGGCCGCGCCCTGCGGCCCCGCCCGGCCGGGAGTGCCGACGCCGCTTCACCCTTGGTCGTCCAGCCGGATCAGTCCGGCTCAGAGCCGGGGGACTGTTGCAAATGTAGGAGCCCGATGCAAGCCGGGCTCTACGCCAGGGCTGAGGCGACCTCGACCGCGAGCTCGGCGACCTCGGTCGGCGTGGTGCCGACCCGGACGCCGCGCGCCTCGAGCGCGTCCTTCTTGCCCTGGGCGGTGCCCGAGGAGCCGGAGATGATCGCGCCCGCATGGCCCATCGTCTTGCCGCGCGGCGCAGTGAAGCCCGCGATGTAGGCGACGACGGGCTTCATCACCTCGGCTTCGATGAACGCCGCGGCCTTCTCCTCCTCGTCGCCGCCGATCTCGCCGACCATCACGATCACCTCGGTCTCGTCGTCGGCCTGGAAGCGGCCGAGGATGTCGATGAACGACGAGCCGACGACCGGGTCGCCGCCGATGCCGACGATGGTCGAGTTCCCGAGGCCGCGCTGCGTCAGCTCGTGGCCGATCTGGTACGTCAGCGTCCCCGAGCGCGAGACGACGCCGATCGGGCCCTCGCTGAAGATCTCGGCCGGGATGATCCCGACGTTGGCCTTGCCCGGCGACAGTGCGCCCGGGCAGTTGGGCCCCAGCATCGTCACGCCCTTCGGGCGGATGTAGTTGTAGACGCGGAGCATGTCGTGAGCCGGCAGGCCCTCGGCGATGCAGATGACGGTGCCGATGCCGCCGTCGACGGCCTCGTAGATCGCGTCCGCTGCGAAGCGGGCCGGCACAAAGACCATCGTCGTGTTCGCACCGGTCTCGGCGACGGCGTCGGCCATCGTGTCGAAGATCGGGATCCCCTCGAGGTCGGTGCCGCCCTTGCCGGGCGTGACGCCCGCGACGACGTGCGTCCCGTACGCGCGGTTGCGCAGCGTGTGGAACGAGCCCTCGCGCCCGGTCGCGCCTTGGACGACGAGCTTCGTGTCCTTGTCGACAATGATCGCCACTAGGACTGCGACTTCCTCGCACGGATGACGATCTTTGTGTCCGTCCAGGCCGAGCCGTCGTCGGTCATGCGGTCGGCGAGCAGCTCGCGCACGCGCCTGGCGTCCTCGCCCGTGCAGGCGGTGCGCACGAGCCAGTCCTCGAGCGGGTGCTCCTTCTCGAAGCACTCGGCCTGCTCCACGTCGAGGCCCGCGTCGGCCAGGAACGACCGCCACTCCTGCTCCGTGTAGTTGCGCACGTGTGTCGGGTCGCGGAGCTTCTCTGCCTGCTCGTGGGCCTCGCTCGAGTAGAGCGTGTCCTCGACGACGATAAGCCGGTTCGAGACGCGCGCCAGCTCGGCGACTGCGGCGGCGATGTCGGTGAAGTGGTGCGGCGCGATCCGCGTGACGACGACGTCGAACGCGCCGTCGTCGAACGGAATGTGCTCGGCGGGCGCCAGCACGTCGGCCCGCATCCCCGGCGACGGGTCGAGCGTCACGACCTCGCAGCCCTCCTCGCGCAGCCGCCGCGCGACATGGCCGCCGCCGGTGGCGACGTCGAGTACCCTGACGCCCTCCGCCGGCTCGCACCACTCGACCACGAGGTCGAGGTCGGGGCCTTCGCGATGGGTCGGACTGTCGCGGTACGCCTGCGCGCGCTCGGACCAGGTCGTCATGCCGCCAGCTCCACCGCGCGGCGCGCCGCGTCGAGCATCGTCGCCTCCACGTGCAGGTTCTCGGGCGCCGCCTCCGCGAGGATCTCGCGCCCTTCCTCCGCGTTCGTCCCGTCGAGGCGGATCACGATCGGCTGGTCGATCGTCAGCTGCGAGAGCGCCTGCAGGATCCCGCGCGCCACCTCGTCGCCGCGCGTGATCCCGCCGAAGATGTTGAAGAAGATCGAGCGCACCTGCGGGTCGGCGGTGATCACCTCGAGAGCGTCGACCACGCCCTGTGCGTCGCCGCCGCCGCCGAGGTCGCAGAAGTTCGCGGGCCGCCCACCGGCCAGCGCGATCACGTCGAGCGTCGACATCACGAGCCCGGCGCCGTTGCCGAGGATCCCGACCTCGCCGTCGAGCTTCACGTAGGTGACGCCCTTCTCGCGCGCCGCGCGCTCTTCCGGCGGATACGCCTCGAGGTCGCGCATCTCGGCGATGTCGGGGTGCTTGTTGAGCGCGTTGTCGTCGACGGTGAACTTCGAGTCAAGCGCGCGCACCTCGCCCGCGGGCGTGACGATCAGCGGGTTGATCTCGCAGAGCATCGCGTCGCTCTCGACGAAGCAGCGGTAGAGCTTCTCGACGATCGAGAGCAGCTGCTTCTGCTCGTTCAGGTCGTCGATTCCGGCGCCGTAGAGCAGCTGCCGGGCCTGATACGGCTGGTAGCCCTCGAGCGGGTCGACGTGCAGGCGCGCGAGCGCGTCCGGGCTGCTCGCGGCGACCTCCTCGATCTCGACGCCGCCTTCCTTTGTGAGCATGACGAGGGATTTCTTCGTGCCGCGGTCGAACGTGATCGAGAGGTAGTACTCCTTCGCGATCTCCGAGGCGCTCTCGATCCAAAGCTTGCGCACGACGTGTCCGCGGATGTCGAGGCCGAGGATCTCCTCGGCCTTCCGCTCGGCGTCGTCCGGGTCGTCGGCCACCTTGACCCCGCCCGCCTTGCCGCGGCCGCCGGTAAGCACCTGTGCCTTGACGACGACCTGGCCCCCGAGCTCCTCGGCCGCAGCGCGGGCCTCGGCCGGCGTCGTCGCCAGCCGGCCCTCGGACGTCGGGATTCCGAAGCGCCGAAAGAGCTCCTTGCCTTGGTACTCGTAGAGGTCCACCGGCGGCGGACTCTAACTGGGTGCGTCCGCCTCAGGCGTCGGCGTCGACGATCACGCAGATCGGCTGGCCGTTGGCCACGGCCTGGCCCTGCGCGACGGCGAGCTCCGTGACCCGACCGCTGCGATGGGCGGTGATCTCGTTCTCCATCTTCATCGCCTCCACGATGCAGATCACCTGGCCCGCCTCGACCTCTTCGCCCTCGGCCACTTCGACCGCAAGCACCGTGCCCTGCATCGGCGTGACAACCGCGTCCTTGGCGCCGGTGTGCGCGCCGCCGCGGGCCCGTTCCTGCCGCCGCCGCGCGAGCTCGGCGTACGGCGGCTCGGGGACGAGCGCCTCCACCTCGTAGCGCTTTCCGTCCACCTCGAGGCTTAGGCGCCGCGCACGCGTCGGCGCGCCGTTCCCAGCCGCAGACACCACCGAGGGCCGAATGGAAAGCTCCTCCGCCCGCGCCGCGAGCTCCTCGGACTCGACGACGCCGTGGCAGGTCGCGCCCTCGACAAAGCAGGGGTGCTCCAGCAGCGCACGGTGAAACCCGAGCAGGGTCGTGATGCCGCCGATCTCGTACTCGTCGAGCGCCCGCAGCATCCGGCGGCGCGCGTGCTCCCGGTCGACGCCGTGGACGATCAGCTTCGCCACCAGCGGGTCGTACAACCCTGGCACCTCGGAGCCCGCGACCACCCCGGAGTCGACGCGCACGCCCGGGCCGCCGGGCTCGCGGTAGCTCGTGATCCGCCCCGGCGTCGGCAGGAACCCATTCGACGGGTCCTCAGCGTTGATCCGGCACTCGATCGCATGCCCCGTCAGACGAACGTCCTCCTGCCGGAGCGAGAGCGGCTCGCCGGCGGCGATCAGCACCTGCTCGCGGATGAGGTCGAGGCCGGTGGCCATCTCGGTCACGGTGTGCTCGACCTGGATGCGCGTGTTCATCTCGAGGAAGAAGTACTCGCCCTCGCGCGAGAGCAGGCCCTCGATCGTCCCTGCGCTGCGGTAGTCGACCGCGCGCGCCGCCTCGACCGCGATCTCGCCGATCCGCTCGCGCAGCTCCTCGCCGACAGCCGGCGACGGCGTCTCCTCGACGAGCTTCTGGTGGCGACGCTGGATCGTGCAGTCGCGCTCGCCGAGGAAGAGCACGTTGCCGTGCCCGTCCGCGAGCACCTGCGCCTCGACGTGGCGCGGGTCCTCGAGGTAGCGCTCGATGTACACCGTGGCGTCGGCAAAGTACGCCTGCCCCTCGCGCTGAGCCGACTCGAGCGCGCGCTCGGCCTCGTCCGGGCCGGCCACGACCTTCAGGCCCTTGCCGCCGCCGCCCGAGGCCGCCTTGATCGCAAGCGGCCAGCCGAGCCCCTCGCCGAGGCGCACGACATCCTCGGCCGAGGTGACGGCGGCGGTCGTCCCCGGGACGATCGGCACGCCCGCCGCGGCCATCCGCTCCCGCGCCGCGGTCTTCGAGCCCATGATCTCGATCGCCGAGCCAGGCGGCCCGATCCACACGAGCCCCGCCCGCGAGACCTCGCGCGCGAAGCCGGCGTTCTCGGCGAGGAAGCCGTAGCCCGGGTGCACCGCCTCGGCGCCGGCGCGCTGCGCGACCTCGATCAGCCGCTCCTGGACGAGGTAGCTCTCGGACGCAGGCCCGGGGCCGACCAGGTACGCCTCGTCGGCGGCCTGCACGTGCAGCGAGTCGCGGTCGACCTCGGAGTAGACCGCGACCGTGCCTATGCCGAGCTCACGCAGCGTGCGGAAAATGCGAACCGCGATCTCGCCGCGGTTCGCGACGAGCACTTTCGAGAACGGCGCCATATCGCGCGTATTCTCCCTGCGGATGAGCCTCGCGGATCAGTTGACGCTCGTGCGGGTGCTAGCGGTGCCTGTGGTGATCGTCCTTTTCCTCGCCGACTTCCACGGAGCCGACTACTGGGCGACGGCGGTGTTCATCGTGGCCATGAGCACCGATTGGTTCGACGGTCGGGTCGCGCGCCGGCGCGGGCGCACGTCCGAGCTCGGCTCGCTGCTCGACCCGGTCGCCGACAAGCTGCTCGTCCTGACGACGCTGATCATGCTCGTCGGCGAGGGCGTCTGCCCGGCCTGGATGGTGGCCGCGATCGTTGCGCGCGAGTTCCTCGTCTCGGGCTTGAGGCTCGCGGCGCTAGAGCGCGGCGTGGTCATGCGTGCGCGCGACCTCGGCAAGCTGAAGACCTGGTCGCAGGCGACGGCGGCCGCCGTCGGTGGGTTCGCCGCCGCCGGAGCGTGGTCGAAGGACGTCGCCTGGTGGGCGCTCCTGATCGCCGTTGCGCTGACCTGGCTGTCCGGCCTGGACTACGCGCGGCTCGCGCCCGGGTTGCTCAGCGGCCGCACCGCGTCGCCGTAGCGCTCCGAGAACTCGACGTTCTCTGGGTTTTGGCTCTGGCAGCGCGTTTGCGCCCAGCTTGTACCAAGACGTTGTACCAACGCGGATGCACTAGCTAGCCGAGATCTTCTCGGGCGGACCCCGGACGGGGCGCGGTCACTGCGGCGATCGCGCCTCGTCCGCGTTCTCGGACTATCGGGCAGGCAGTCTGCGCGCGCCCGGCTGTCTGTCTCCAGCGGCGGCACCGCATCACCACTCCGTGATGATCTCGTACATGCCCTGCCGCGAGCGGTCGGCGAACGTCCCCTTGAGTCGAAAGCCGTCGTGACGTACTTCTTTCGAAGCTCGGGAAAGCGAACGAACAACTGAACCGATGCCGTGTTCGCGGGCGAGATCGCCGGGATGGTCGTCGATTCGATCGACGGCTTGCTTCCATCCTCGTCTGAGTAGTCCGCCTCGACTTCTACGCGTAGCGCGGGACCAAGCCCGACGTTGTTGAACGTGACGATGAGCCATCCCTCAAGAGGCCCCGTGTCATCGAAGACGGCGTCCTGTTGGAGCGACGACCGGCCGCTACCGCTCGTGCTGGTCGCGCTTCGTTAGATCGGCCAGCTGCCAGGTCGCGCGCAGGTCGCTCCAGGTCGAGTAGGCGAGCGCGCCCGTCGCGGCGGCGAGCAGCGTAGTGCGGAGCGCCGTGCCGAAGACCGAGGCGAGTTCCCACTGGAAGCGGGGCTTCGGGCCGTAGTACCCGACGAGGATGCTCAGGAGCGCGACGACGCCGAGCGAGATCACGACCGAAGCCAGCAGAGTTCGGGCGCTCACCGCGCGGCGCTCAGACACGCCCTCATGCTCGCAGCGGGCGTGGACGACCACGCCCCGACGCCGCCACCCGCTGCGTCCGCGACGGGCGGCGCTACCCGAAGGTGATTACTCTCGCGGCGCCAGTCGCGGCGCAGACAGCGGCCCACGGCGTTGAGCCGCCCCGCGTCAGATCACGTACCCGGGTCAGAACTTCTGCGCACTCGGCCGGACGCCGGATGGCTCCTGCGCTCCATCTCGTGACGAAGTGGCGTAGGGTCGACGGCACAACAGCACGTTCCGACAGAGGAGAGACAATGGTCGTGGCAACGGCGAAGATCGGGGATTTCGACCGCTTCTGGAATACCTTCTCAACCAAGGGCGCTGAGAAGCGAAAGGAGCACGGTTGCAAGGGGGCGCACGTCTTTCGGGATCCAAATGAGAGCGACCGGGTTTGGGCGATCTTCGACTGGGACGAGGCGGGCTGGCAAAGCTTCACCTCGGACCCCGAGGTCCCGGCGATCTTTCAGGAAGCCGGGTTTACGCAAGGTCCGCCCAAGTCTGCGGAGTTCCTCCGCCAGCACTACGCCTAGACAGGCTCGCGACTCCAATCAGTCCGTCGACTTACCGCCCACCGGGATCGGCCCGAACAGCGGGGCAAACAAGAGGTTAGAGAACGGACTCCGCCGAGACGCCGAAGGTTGTACCAAAGGTTGTACCCACCGCTGGGAACCTCACAGAACCTCGGGGTACTCAGAACGCCTGAATAAGCCATCCGGAGAGCGCCGAGACCACAGTGAAAAGATCTCGACGTTCTCGCGGATCGCGCGCTGGCGCCAGACGCTGCGGTAGGCCGGCGGCAGCGGGTCGCGTGAGAGGAGCTCCTCGACGGCCGCCAGGACGGCGTCCCGCTCCTCCGGCTCCGGCGTGATCCGGACGTCCACGGCCGCAGATTAAAGGCGCCGCCGGGCCCGGCCGATGGGAACCACGGATGAGCCGCCTCCTCACCGCACTCGTCTGCTGCGCGCTGCTCGGCGCGCCCTCCGCCGTCGCCGCCCGATCCTCGACGCCCGGTCCGGCAGCGGTCTCCTGGGCGCAACAGCAGATCAAGGTTGTCGTCAACCACGGCCTGATGGCGAAGAGCGTCGCCTCGTTCCGCGCGGACGCCGCTCTGACCCAGGGCGAGCTCGCGACCCTCGTCGCGGGCCTCACGAAGCAGCCGGCCAGCGTGCCCGCCGACCCGACCGCGCCGGTCACCGTGACGCAGCTCGACGCCCGGCTTGTGCGCGCGCTCGACCTGTCCGTCGCCGCGAAGGAGTTCTACGACGGCGCGCATGCTGCCGGTCTCGCCGTTCCCTCCCGTTTCGGCACCGAGACGGTCGCGCGCCTGCTCGGCCTGCGCGTCAACCATCCGGCGGCCCGCGACGACCTCGAGCTACTGCCCAGCGACCCGGTCACGCGCGCCGAGACCGCGTACTCCGTCGCCCAGATCCTGCGCTTCCAGGGCTGGGAGACGCAGTCCGTCGAAGACGCCGCGGCGACCTTCGAGCTGCCGACGATGAGCGCGTGGCAGACGCGGATCCTCAACACGGCCGTCAAGCTCGTCGGCTTCCCCTACGTCTGGGGCGGCACCAACGAGAAGGCGGAGGCGCCGTTCGGCATCGAGGCCCACGGCGGCTTCGACTGCTCGGGCTTCGTCTGGCGCGTCTACAAGCTGCAGGCGTACCCGGGCGGCTCGGCGCTCTCGACGACGATCAAGGGCCGCACGACGTACCAGATGAGCGGCGAAGTGCCGAAGGCGAAGCGAATCGCGTTCGCCAAGCTCCAGCCGGCGGACGTCGTCTTCTTCGGCCCGAACGGCACCAGTTCCACCCCCGCGTCCGTCGGCCACACGGGCATCTACCTCGGGAACGGCTGGATGATCCATTCCTCCGGGCAGGGCGTCGCCGTCACGCCGCTGACCGGCTGGTATCGCACCCAGTTCGCCTGGGCCCGGCGGCCGCTCTCGGAAGCCGGCCTGACCGCCGTCCGCTGACGTTCCCCCTTCCGGGGGATGTGGCGCAAGGCACGAGCCGGAAGAATCGTGCCCGTTCTGTAAGCCGCCGCCTCGGGGAGGTTGACGTGCTCCACTGGAAGCCACGGCTCGTGGCCCTGACCGCACTTCTGGCGCTCGTTCTGATCGCGCTGGCCGGTCTCGGCACCGAGATCGCCTACAACCTCTACTGGTAGACGCACCATGTCCCACCGCGTCCTGCCGCCGACGCGACTGCTGGCGGTCATCGTCCCGGTCTGCGTTGCCGGCCTCGGAGTCACGCTCGGCGCGATCGCGTCGTTCGCGGTCACGCCGCACAAGACGACGACGGTCATCGGCATCGCGGCGCTGCTGGCCGCGTCCACGCTCGCCGACCGCTTTCCCGTCCCGGTCGAGGGGATCGACGCGGGCGGCGTCTCGCTGTCCTTCGTCTTCGGGGTTGCCTCGATCGTCCTCTTTGGCTGGGCCGCCGGCGTGATCGTCGTCGCCTTGGCGCCCGCCGCCTCGCAGCTGCTCGAGCACCGGCCGCCGATGCGGATTGCCTACAACGTCTCGGTCGTCGCGCTCGCGGCTACGGCAGCAGCGGCCGTCTCGACCCCGATCGACGGCGACGGCGCCAGCGGCGTGCTCGCCCGGGTGGGCTCGGCCGCCTCCGCGCAGTACGTGGTCAACCTGATCCTCTTCACGGCCGTCCTCGCGGTCAGCTTGCGGAAGTCGCTCTTCACGCTGGCCGGCGCGAACCTGCGCGTGACGATCGTGCCGTTCTCGCTGATGGCCTCTGCGGCGCTGATGCTGGTCGTGCTCTGGGAGCGCTCGCCCTTCCTCTCGGTCGCGCTCGTCGGCCCACTGCTCGCGATCCAGCTCTACCAGCGCGCGATCGTCGGCGCGCTGCGCGCGATGCGCCTCGCGCTGACCGACCCGCTGACCGGGCTCGGCAACCACCGGCACTTCCACGAACGGCTCGAGCGGGAGCTGCGGCACGCTGACGAGAAGCGTCTCCCGCTCACTCTTTGCCTCGTCGACGTCGACGACTTCAAGCGCATCAACGACCGCCTCGGGCATCCGGCCGGCGACCGCGTGCTCTCGCGCATCGCGTCGCGGCTGCGCCAGACGGGCGAGGCATTCCGCCTCGGCGGCGACGAGTTCGCGCTGCTGCTGCCGGGCTACGACGAAAGCGCGGCCCTGACCGCGGCGACCTCGGTCGTCGACCGGATCTCGGCGCTCGAGCTCGACCAGCTCGGCTCGATCACCGTCAGCGCCGGCGTCGCGACCTCGCCTGTCCACGCGCCCGATCGCGACGAGCTGATCCGCCTCGCCGACAGCGCGCTCTACTGGGCGAAGGAGTACGGCAAGAACCGCGTCCGCGCCTACCGGCCCGACGTGATCGAGCTCGCCGAGCTCAAGCGGATCGCGAGCGGGCCCGACCGCGCCGCCCGCTTCCGCGCCGCCGCGAGCCTCGCGCGCGCCGTCGACGCCCGCGACGTCTACACCGGCAGCCACTCCCAGCGGGTCGCCGACCTAGCCGCGCGCACGGCCCGGCGGCTCGGCCTGCCCGACGAGGAGGTCGAGCTGACCCGTCTCGCCGCCAGCCTGCACGACCTCGGGAAGCTCGCGATCCCGGAGGAGATCCTGCGCAAGCCGGGGCCGCTGACCGATCCGGAGCGCATGGTGCTCGAGCGGCACCCGCAGATCGGCTTCCGGATGCTCGAGAGCCTCGGCGTCGACCCGGTCGCCGAGTGGGTCCTCCACCACCACGAGCGGTGGGACGGCAGCGGCTACCCGGACGGACTGCCCGGCGAGAGCATCCCGCTCGGCGCGCGGATCATCTTCGTCGCCGACGCGTACGACGCGATGACGTCGGAGCGGGTCTACCGGCGGCGCGTCACGCCCGCCCAGGCGATCGAGGAGCTCCAGCGGTGCGCGGGCAGCCAGTTCGACCCCGAGATCGTCGACGCCTTCGCCGACGAGCTCGCGCTCGCCGACGCGGCCCCGCGCCGCGTCACCGCGGTCGCCTCTTAGAGCGGAATGTTGCCGTGCTTCCGCGGCGGGCGGCGCTCGCGCTTGGTCAGCGACGTCTCGAGCGCGTCGATCAGCGCCGGCCGCGTCCGGCGCGGCTCGATCACCTCGTCCACGTAGCCGCGCTCGGCCGCGACGTACGGGTTCGCGAAGCGCTCGCGGTAGTCGTCGATCAGCTCGGCCCGGCGCGTCTCGCCGTTCTCGCCCTCGAGCTCCTTACGGAAGATGATGTTCACCGCGCCCTCCGGACCCATCACGGCTACCTCGGCGGTCGGCCACGCGAAGTTGAAGTCGGCGCGGATGTGCTTCGAGCTCATGACGTCGTAGGCGCCGCCGTAGGCCTTGCGCGTGATCACCGCCAGCTTCGGCACCGTCGCCTCGGCGTACGCGTAGAGCAGCTTCGCGCCGTGCCGGATGATCCCGCCCCACTCCTGCGCCGTGCCGGGAAGGAAGCCCGGCACGTCCACGAACGTGACGAGCGGGAGGTTGAAGGCGTCGCACGTGCGGACGAAGCGCGCGCCCTTCACGGACGAGTCGATGTCGAGCACGCCCGCGAGCGCCTTCGGCTGGTTGCCGACGACGCCGACGACGTGCCCGTTCAGCCGAGCGAAACCGCAGATGAGGTTCTCGGCCCAGCGCTCGCTGACCTCGAGAAACTCGCCCTCGTCGACGACACGCCGGACGACGTCCTTCATGTCGTAGGGCTTGGCCGGATCGTCCGGGATCAGCGTGTCGAGCTCGGCGTCCTCGCGGCCGGCCGGGTCGGCCGGCTCCGCGTACGGCGGCGGGTCGACGTTGTTCTGCGGCAGGAACGAGAGCAGGTAACGCGCATCCTCGAGGCACGCCTCCTCGTCCGGGCTGACGAAGTGCGCCACGCCCGACTTGGTCGCGTGCGTGATCGCGCCGCCGAGCTCCTCGAAGCTGACCTCCTCGCCCGTCACTGTCTTCACCACGTCGGGGCCCGTGATGAACATGTACGAGCTGCCCTCGACCATCAGGACGAAGTCGGTGATCGCGGGCGAGTAGACGGCGCCGCCGGCGCACGGGCCCATGATCAGGCTGATCTGCGGGATCACGCCCGAGCACTGGACGTTGCGCCAGAAGATCTCGGCGTAGCCGGCGAGCGAGACGACGCCCTCCTGGATCCGCGCGCCGCCGGAGTCGTTGATCCCGATCACCGGGCAGCCGAAGCTCGCCGCCAGGTCCATCACCTTGCAGATCTTCTCGGCGAAGACCTCGCTCAGCGAGCCGCCGAAGATGGTGAAGTCCTGCGAGAAGACGAAGACCTTGCGGCCGAAGATCGTCCCGTAGCCCGTGACGACGGCGTCGCCGTACGGGCGGTTCTCGCGCATGCCGAACTCGGCCTCGCGGTGGCGCACGTAGCGGTCTAGCTCGACGAACGACCCGGGGTCGAGCAGCTTCTCGGCCCGTTCCCGCGCCAGCAGCTTCCCCTGGGAGCGCTGACGTTCCACCGCGCGACCGCTGCCGGCGTGCCGCGCCTCGTCGCGCAGCGCCTCGAGCCGCCGCAGCTTGGCCTCGGTCGATTCGGCCTCGGTCGCCACGCGCGCGAGCGTATCGGTTCCCTCTTCCGAGGGAGCCGCCGATCCCCGTTTCGGGGGAGAACCGCCGCTCCGGGCGCCCCTACGGTTCGGCTGGGTACCTGCGGCAAAGGATCCACCATGCGGCGTTCGTACATCGATAGGCCCCGGCGGCTGCCTACGCCTCGGGGAGTACTTCGGCGAACCCGGCTCGCGCCGGTCTTCGTCGCGCTGCCGCTCGTCACGCTGCTCTGGCTGACGATCGGGCTGCCGGTGTTCGCCGAGCTGTCCGGCACCTCCGGCGGCGGCGGGACGATGCGCGACTTCCTCTTCGACGCGAACGCCGATGCTGCGCCCGGCGGAGGCAGCGGACCAGGCGGTGGAGGCTCCGAGTCGCAGACGATCGCGGCGGCCGTCGTCGACCCGAAGGTCGTCCGCGAGGTGCGGCTGGAGCAGCGGCGGCAACGGCTCGTCGTCCACGCGACTCGGCGCTCGCGCAAGCACCGGAAGGCGGGCGCACCCGGTACGCGAAAGCTCGTCGATCACCGCTCGGGACTGAACGACCCCACCTCGCCGTTGAGCGCACCCACGCCTCCTCCGCCGCCGCCGGCCCCGGTGCCACCGCCCGCGAATACGCCTCCACCTCCTCCTCCGCCCGCGCCGACGCCACCGCCCCCGCCTGCTCCTGCTCCGCCGCCTCCCCCGGCACCAGCGCCGCCCCCGCCGCCTGCACCGCCGGCGCCTCCCGTGCCGCCTCCGCCTCCGCCACCTCCGCCTCCGCCCCTTCCCCCTCCCCCTCCGGTGCCACCGCCGCCTCCCCCACCCCCGCCTCCTCCGCCCCCACCGGCGTCGCCGGCCCCTGCCGACGTGGACACGATCGACAACGGCCAGGCCGGCCGGCCCGAGACCGGCGACGAGATCGTCTTCACCTTCTCGGCGGCGGTCGACCCGGCGTCGATCCTGGCCGGCTGGGACGGCTCAGCCACGACGGTCGTGGTCCACATCACGGGCGCGGGCAGTGACGTGCTCACGGTTCGGGACGCCGCGAACACGGCCGACCTGACCGAGCTCGGCTCCGTGCAGACGAATGGCGACTACGCCACCCCGACTGCCGACTTCACGGGCTCGCAGATGACACTCAGCGGCAGCACGATCACGATCGTGCTCGGCACGCTCTCGGGCACGACCCACCACGACCCCTCGGCCAAGACGATGGTCTGGACGACGCCGCATGGAACGGCCACCGAATCGGGCCACCCGGACTCGAACTTCTGATGTGACATCCGGCTCAAGCGGGCCGGATTCGAGGCCGATAACTGGGAAATGAGCCCTGCGGCCACCACGGCCGGCGACCGGCAGCCGTCTGCGCGACGGCGACGCCATTCCCGGCCGGGCGTCTCGCGACGCGCTGCTCTGCAGCTGCTCGTCGGCGTGCTGGTCGTGGGCGCGATCCCGATCGTCTCGACCATGCGGATCCTGTCCGCGAACGCGCTACGCAACGAGCAGGCGCGCACCGACTCGGCGCTGCGGTACCAGCTGCAGAACGCGCTGCGGGAGCTGAGCCAGCTCGGCGACGGCGCGTCCACCCGCGCCGGCGACTTCGCGCAGTCGAGGCCCGTGCAGCACGCGGTGCTCACCGCCGACGTCGGGGCCTTGAAGCGGCTCGCCGCGTCGAGCCCCGGCATCTCGGTCTACCTCCGCAGCAGGCGCGTCGCCGGGCCGGCCGCGCGCGAGTCGCTGCAGCGATCGGTGTGGCTGACGCTCAACGGTGCACGTGTCGCCAAGATCGCGGCGAGCATCCCGCTCGACCGCCGGCTCGCGCTGCGGCTGACACGTGACGCCCCACACGGCTCGACCGACCGGCTCGTGCTCGCGAAGCAGGGCCGGCTGCTCGGCACCGGCAAGCAGGTCGCGATCGACGGCCGGACGGTCGACCTCGCCGGGACCAGCTTCCGGGCCCTGCCGGCGCTCGTCCCCGATTCGAGCGGCGTGCGGCTCCTCGCCCTGCGCCCCGAGAGCACGATCGCGGCGAGCGTGAAGCCGTACCAGGCGCGCGTGCGCTACGCGGCGCTCGGCTCGTTCTCGCTGCTCGTCCTCGTCGCGTTCCTGTTCGCCGGGCCGATCCTGCGGGTGCTCGGCGACTTCCGCCGCGTCGCGTCGCAGGCGACGACCGACAGCCTCACCGGGCTCGCAAACCGGCGCACGCTCGACGAGGAGCTCGCGCTCGAGTGGCGACGCGCCGACCGCGTCGGCGACTCCCTCGCCTTCGTCCTGCTCGACCTCGACGACTTCAAGTCCGTCAACGACACGCACGGCCACCCAGCCGGCGACGCGGTGCTGCGCGCGGTCGGCCAGATCCTCGGCCAGGGCGTGCGGCAGGTCGACCTGGCCGGACGCTACGGCGGCGAGGAGTTCGCGCTCGTGCTCCCGGGAACCGACCTCGAAGGCGGGCTCAAGCTCGCCGAGCGGCTCCGGTCGTCGCTCGAGTCGACCGCGATCGAGCTGCCGATCGGCAAGACGCTCCACGTGACGGCGAGCTTCGGCGTCGCAGTGAAGGAGTCGCTCACGAACGCGGAGCAGCTGGTCGCAGTCGCTGACGAGGCGCTCTACTCGGCCAAGGCGGCCGGCAAGAACCGCGTCATGCCCGACGCCGGCGGCCGTGCCGGCGGCGAGCGAGAGCCCGAGCGCCGAGCGCCCAGGAAGGCCGCGCCGAAACGAGCCGCCGCGCCGAAGCGCAAGCCCGCCGCGCGTAAGCCGAAGCCGAAGCCGGCCGAGGGCGAGACTTAGGAGGGCTTGGCGAAACACCGACTGTGCCGCCGGAACACGCTGCTCGCCCCGATGCTGCGTCCTCAGTCGCGTCCGTAGCCTCCGGCTACGAACGCTCCCTGCGTCCTTGCCTCGGAACGACCAGCGCGCCCCGGCGACGAGCGCTGTTCCGCCAAACCCTCCCAGCTCCGCGGCTAGATTTCGCCTGCATGCGCGTCTCCGCCAAGGTCGACTATGCCGTCCGCGCCGGCGCCGAGCTCGCGGCTGCGGCCGGCGGCGGGCCGGTGAAGGGCGACAGGATCGCCCAGTCGCAGGGCATCCCGCTCAAGTTCCTCGAGAACATCCTGCTCGACCTGAAGCACGCGGGCCTCGTCCAGAGCCAGCGCGGCGCGGAAGGCGGCTACTGGCTGGCCAAGGCGCCGGAGGAGATCTCGGTCGCCGACGTGATCCGCGCCGTCGAGGGCCCGATTGCAAACGTGCGCGGCGACCGGCCCGAGCAGGTCGAGTACGCGGGCGCCGCGGAGGCGCTCCGAGAGGTCTGGATCGCGGTGCGCGGCAACCTGCGAGCGGTGCTGGAGACGGTGACGCTCGCCGACCTCGCGGCCGGGCGGCTACCGGACGAGGTCAGCCGGATCGCGGCAGATCCGGACGCCTGGCTCCCCCACTGAACGCAGTCTCGCGCGACGCGCGTACGTAGACGATCTGCCCGCGCTCGAGCTCGAGCAGCTCGGCCTGCTCCTGGGTCAGCTGCGCGAGCAGGTGCTGGCCGTCGTCGCGGACGAGCTCGACGCGCACCTCGAAGCCGAGGTGCACGACCCGCTCGACCATCGCCTCCTGCGTGTCGCCGTCCGGCTCGAGCAACAGCTCGACGTCATGCGGCCGCACGAAGGTGTCGCCGAGCCGGTTGACGGGCCCGACGAAGCTCATCACGAACTCGTTCGCCGGCTGCTCGTAGAGCTCGCGCGGCGATCCGACCTGCTCGATGCGGCCGACGTTCAGCACCGCGATCTGGCCGGCGACCTCCATCGCCTCCTCCTGGTCGTGCGTGACGATGATCGTCGTCACGTGCACCTCGTCGTGCAGGCGCCGCAGCCAGGCTCGCAGCTCCTTCCGCACGCGCGCGTCGAGAGCGCCGAACGGCTCGTCGAGAAGCAGCACGCTCGGCTCGACCGCCAGCGCGCGGGCGAGCGCCATCCGCTGGCGCTGGCCGCCCGAGAGCTGCGAGGGGTAGCGCTGCGCGAGCCCCTCGAGCTGGACGAGCTCGAGCAGCTCGTGGACGCGGGCACGGATCTCGCCCTTCGGGCGCCGGCGGATCGAGAGCCCGAAGGCGACGTTGTCGTAGACGGTCATGTGCTTGAAGGCCGCGTAGTGCTGGAAGACCATCCCGATGCCGCGCTCGCGCGCCGGTGTCGCCGTCACGTCCTCGTCGTTGAGCAGCACCTGGCCCGTATCGGGTTGCTCGAGGCCGGCGATCACGCGGAGCAGCGTCGACTTGCCACTGCCGCTCGGGCCGAGCAGTGCGGTCAGCGAACCTTCCGGAATCGCGAGCGAGACCTGGTCGAGCGCGGTGAAGCCGTTGAACCGCTTGCTGACCTCGACGACGGAGATGCCCATCTACTGCTCCTTCGGTTGGAGGATGCGGAGCGAGACGACGACGGCGATCGCAATCAGCGCGAGCACGACCGACGCGGCGTAGGCGCCCGACGTGTCGAAGCCGTCGAACTGCGCCTTCACGTACAGCGGAAGCGTCTGCGTCTTGCCCTCGATGTTGCCGGAGACCGCGCTGACCGCGCCAAACTCGCCAATCGCGCGGGCCGCCGTCAGCACGACGCCGTAGGCGACCGCGCCGCGGATCGCCGGGAAGGTGATCCGCCGGAAGACCTGGAGCGGCGCCCCGCCGAGGGTCTCGGCCGCCTGCTCCTGCTCCGTCCCGATCTCGCGCAGCACCGGCACGACCTCGCGCACGACGAAGGGCATCGAGACGAACATCGTCGCGAGCACCATTCCCGGCAGCGCGAACAGGATCTTCAGCCCGTCGTCCGCCAGGCCGCCGAGCCAGCCGCCGCGGCCGTACAACAGGACGAGGCCGAGGCCGACGATTACCGGCGAGATCGCCAGCGGCAGGTCGACGACCGCGTTCAGGAGGCCGCGGCCGGTGAAGCGGCCGCGCACGAGTGCCAGCGCGAGGATCACGCCGACGACCGTGTTCACCGGCACGGCGATCGCCGCGATCAGCAGCGTCAGCCAGAGCGCGTGCAGCGCCTCCGGCGTCGTCACCGCATGCCAGGCGTGTGCGAAGCCGTTGTCGAACGCGCGGTAGAAGACGAAGCCGACCGGCACGAGCAGGACCAGCGCCAGGTAGCCGAGCACCCCGAACCGCAACAAGTACTTAGACAGGATCGCTCGACCCCTTCGTGTCGACCGGTCGTTTCAGACGCCCGCCCGGGCAAGCCGTGCGGGCTGATGGTCGGCGCCGCAAACGTCGCCTAAGCACGGTCGTACCCCGTCCGCCAGCGGCGGAAACCGCCGATCGCGAGCAGCACACCGAGCGAGATCGCCAGCAGCAGGACCGACACCGCGGCCGCGCCGCTCCCGTTGCCCGACTGGAGCTGGCCGAAGATGTAGACGGACGAGACCTCCGTCTTGAACGGGATGTTCCCGGAGATCAGCACGACCGCACCGAACTCGCCGACCGCGCGGGCGAACGCGAGCGCGACGCCCGAGAGCACGGCCGGGAGCAGGTTCGGGAAGACGATCCGCCGGAAGACGCCGAAGGGCCGCGCGCCGAGCGAAGCGGCAGCCTCCTCCATCTCCTCGTCGAGCTCGAGCAGCACCGGCTGCACGGCCCGCACGACGAACGGCAGCGTCACGAACAGCAGCGCGAGCAGGATCCCGACGCGCGTGAAGGCGACGTCGACGCCGAAAGGGCTGCCAGGCCCGTAGAGCGCGAGCAGCGTCAGGCCGGCGACGATGGTGGGCAGCGCGAACGGCAGGTCGATGACCGAGTCCACGAGCCCTTTCCCGGGGAAGCGGTCGCGGACGAGCATCCAGGCCGTCGCGGTCCCGGCGACCGCATTGACGGCGGCGCAGACCGCGGCAAGCCCGAGCGTCAGCTTCAGCGCCGCCATCGCCTCCGGCTCGGTCGCCTGGTGCCAGAACTCGGCGAAGCCGCCGCTGCGTGCGCTCCAGACGAGCGCCGCGAGCGGCAGCAGGACGACCAGGCTCAGGTAGGCGGTCGCGATGCCGCGTGCGAGGCCGCCGCCGGCGCGGGACCAGCCCGCGCCGGCGGGGCGCTCGACGACGGCCGTGTTAGTGGCCAAGCGACTTTTCGATCTTCGCCACGATCCCCTTGGTCGGGTGGAAGAAGCGCGTGTTCACCTTCGGCCAGCCGTTCAGCCCGAGCTTGGCCGTGTCGATCGTGAACAGGCCCTTCGGCGAGTAGAAGTGATAGTTCTTCGCCACGCTCTTGACGACGGGCCGGTAGCCCTGCGCGGCGAACGCCTTCTGCGCGGTCGCCGACCAGAGGTAGTTGTAGAACGCCTTCGCCGTCGGGTTCTTCAGGCCGGTCTTCGTCAGCGCGGCGGGCGTCTCGATCAGCAGCGTGTTCTTCGGCGTGTAGTACTGCGTGTGCACGCCCTTCTTCTCGGCGTACTTCGCTTCGTTCTCGTAGGTGAGCAGGACGTCGCCCTTGCCCTGCGCGAAGATCTGCGTAGCCGTGCGGGCGCTGTCAGGCTGGACCGGCACGTGCTGGAAGAACTTCTTCAGGTACGCGATCGCCTGCTTGTCGGTCTTGCCGGCCTCGCGCTGGGCGCCGTAGGCGGCCATCACGTTCCAGCGGGCGCTGCCGGAGGTGAACGGGTTCGGCGTGATCACCTGGACGCCCGGTTTGACGAGGTCGCTCCAGGTCTTGATGTGCTTGGGGTTCCCGTCGCGCACGACGAAGACGACGACCGAGTCGGAAACGACGCCCTTGTACTTGTTCGCCGCCCAGTTCTTGGGCACGAGGCCCTTGCCGACCAGCATGTTGATGTCGGGGTCGAGCGAGAGCGCGACGATGTCCGCCGACTGTCCCGCGGCCACGGCCCGCGCCTGGTCGCCTGAGGCTCCGTACGACTGTGAGAAGCTGCTGCCGTTGCCGGCCGAGGTCTTCTGGAAGGCCGAGATGATCTGGCCGTACGCATCTTTCGGGGTCGAGTACGCGACGAGCGCGACCGAGCCGCCCTTCGTCGCACCTGCGGCGGAGCCGGCGAGCAGCGCGACTCCTGCCAAAGCGATCCAAATGATCTTCATTCCAACTCCTTATCTTCCCAGTTTGTCCACGGAGTTGCTTGAGATTACGCAAAGCCGTCAGATGACTCAAATCGGGAGCCGCTCCTTACTAGAGTCCGGGACGTGGATCCGCTCGACCGCGCAACGATCTGGCCCTACCGCGCCGGCGAGCCGGGGCAGTTCTACTACCAGCGCAACGCGCACCCGAACGGCGTCGCGGCCGAGCGCGCGCTCGGCGAGCTCGAGGGCGGCGACGCCTTGCTCTTTCCTTCGGGCACGGCCGCGGCCACGGCGGTGGCGCTCGCGTTGCTGGAGCCCGGGCAGACGATCGGGCTCGCGCAGGGCGCCTACTTCGGGACGGCGGTGCTCTTTCAGACGCTCGAGCGCTGGGGCGTCCGCTACCGCGAGTTCGACCAGACCGGGCCGGCGCCGGACGGGGTCGACCTGCTCTGGCTCGAAGCGCCCTCGAACCCGTTCCTGACGATGCCGGATCTCGAGGCCGCCGCCGCGCACCCGGCGCGCGTGCTCGTCGACTCGACGGCCTCGACGCCCGTCTACCTGCGGCCGCTGGACGCAGGAGCGGACTTCGTCCTCCACAGCGCCACGAAGTACCTCGGTGGCCATGACGACGTCCTCCTGGGCGCGGTCGTCTGCCGCTCGGCCGACGACGCGACGCGGCTGCACGAGCTCCGCTCGCGGACCGGGATCGTCGCCGCGCCGGACCCCTGCTGGCTGCTCTCGCGCTCGCTGCGGACGCTGCCGCTGCGAATGGAGCGGCACACGGCGACCGCCAGGGAGATCGCCCGGCGCCTGGGGGAGCACCCAGCCGTGGAGATCGTCCGCTATCCCGGCTTCGGCGGGCTGCTCTCGTTCGACGTCGCCGACGGCGAGACCGCGCGGAAGGTCGAGACGTCGCTCCGCATGATCGGCAACGCGACGAGCCTCGGCGGCACGCACTCGGTGCTCGAGGGCCGCGCTCGCTGGGAAGGCGACCGCGTCCCGCCGGGGCTGCTGCGCCTCAGCGTCGGCCTCGAGGACACCGACGAGCTCTGGGCCGACCTCGAACAGGCCCTGGCCGCTTGAAGGTCGTCTTCTTCCCCGAGGGCGCCTTCGGGCCGACGAACAACTGCGTCGGGATCGGCCGGGTGCTGCTCGAGCGCGGCCACGAGGTGACGTTCGTCGTCGAAGAGTCGTTCGCCGGGACGCTCGAGGCGCAGGGCTTCCGCGAGGCGCTGATGCGCCTGAAGCCGCCGCCCGAGGTCGAGGAGGCTCCGGGCCAGTTCTGGAAGGACTTCGTCCGCGACACCGCGCCGGAGTTCCGCAAGCCGACGATCGACCAGCTCGAGACGTTCATCCTCCCGGTCTGGCAGGAGCTGGTCGACGGCGCGCGCTACGTCGACGACCGGCTGGGCGAGATCTTCGGCGAGCTCGAGCCGGACGTGATCGTCGAGGACAACGTCGTCGGCTTCCCCGCGGTCCTGGCGAGCGGCCGGCCGTGGATGCGCATCGTGTCCTGCAACCCGCTCGAGCTGAAGGACGACGAGCTGCCGCCGACGTTCTCGGGCTACCCGACCGGCGACTCGGCTGCCTGGGACGACTTTCGCACGCGCTACCGCGAGCTGCACGAGCCGCTCCAGACCGAGTTCTCCGCGTTCTGCGAGGAGCGCGCTGCGCCGCCGCTGCCGGAGCTCGAGTTCATCCACGAGTCGCCGTTCCTGAACCTCTACCTCTATCCGGCCGAGGCCGACTACCGGCGCTCGCGTCCGCTCGGCGAGCGCTGGCAGCAGCTCGACGCCTGCGTGCGCTTGGTGGACGAAGAGTGGGAGCCGCCGGCGGGCGAGGGCGCGCTCGTCTACGTCAGCCTCGGCAGCCTCGGCTCGGCGGACGTCGAGCTGATGAACCGGCTCGTCGGCGCGCTCGCTGAGACGCCGCACCGCTACGTCGTCAGCAAGGGGCCGCAGCACGACCTGATCGAGCTCGCGCCGAACATGACCGGCGCCGAGTTCCTCCCGCAGCCGGCGATCCTCCCCCACGCCGACCTCGTGATCACGCACGGCGGCAACAACACCGTCACCGAGTCGATCCACTTCGGCAAGCCGATGGTCGTCCTGCCGCTCTTCTGGGACCAGCACGACAACGCGCAGCGCATGGCCGAGTGCGGCTTCGGCGTGCGGCTGCCGACCTACGAGTTCGAGGACGCGCAACTGCACGAAGCGATCGACCGTCTGCTCGCGACGCCCAACGACGAGCTTGCGGCGGCATCGCGGCGGCTCCAATCGCAGCCGGGCACGGTTCGCGCCGCCGACCTGATCGAAGAGCTGGGCGGCGCGCACACGTAGCGCGCGCCGCCCGCTGGGCGCCGTCAGCCCACTTGGATCCGGCCGAAGAGCCCGTCTGCCTCGCCGTTCGGGCCCGCCGTGAAGAAGAGCGTGCCGGGCGTGCCGTTGTTCCCGCCCTGCGCGAACTGGAGTGCCCAGAGGCCGTCGATCTGTAGCGGCTTGTTGTCCGCACCCCGCAGCTCGCCGTCGTGCACGAACGTGTTCGGTGACGCCTCGCGGTACGCGTTGATGTTCCCGTCGCCGAAGTTCCCGACGAGCAGGTCGCCCGCGAACGTACCGAAGCTCGCCGGCGCCATCGCCAGGCCCCACGGCGAGTTCAGCTGACCGTGGCCGTTGATCCCGCCGAGCAGGTTCCCGGAGAGGTCGTAGACGTCCACGAAGCCGCGGCCTTGACCCGGGGCGTCGTCATGCGCGTCCTCGTCCTGGCGTGCGTACGAGACGAAGACGCGGTTGCCGATCACCTGCACGTCGAACGGGGCGAACCCCTTGTGCATGGACGGATCGTCGAAGCCGGTGTTCGACAGGAGCTTGAAGTTGCTGTCGAACACGTCGACCTTGTCGTTGTGGAAGTCGGCCGCGAACAGCTCCGGCCCGCTGGGCGTGGTCGCGATCGCCAGGCCCTTGTAGACCGCGCCGGTGGCGGACTGGTCGCCCTCACCGGGAATGATCGCGGTCGTGCCTTGCGCACCGTTCCAGGCGCGGACGATCCCGTCCTCGCCGTCGAACAGGAACAGCGCCCTCCCACCGGTCGGCAGGTTGAAGCCGGCGGTGGTGTTGAAGACGGTCCCGGTCGGGCCGCCCGGCACCTTGACGACGAGGCCTTGCTTGACCCCGGCGGAGTTGTACAGCGTGGACTTGCCGGTGCCGTTGTCGGAGACCCACCACGGAGTCGTCGGGCCTGAGGTCAGGCCCCACGAGTTCTGTAGATCCGGGTCGGGTATCGGCGCCAACGAAGGCTGGTTCGAGACCAGCGGCACGACCGTGTAGGCGGTCGGCTTCGCGGCACCGAGCGGCGCGGCGAACACCAGTGCCGCTCCAAGCACGAGCAACCCAAAGAAGGCCCTCGTGCGGGTGGTCAGACGAGCAATTCCCATCCCCGCTCCTTTCGCTCGGACTTCTGGTTCGTACCGAGCGAAGAGCGGATCGGTTTTTTGCGGAGAGCCGGAGGCGGGATTCGAACCCACGACCTACCGCTTACAAGGCGGTTGCTCTGACCAGCTGAGCTACTCCGGCGCTCCGTTGAGCCTAGCGCCGCGGCTCGCCATCACCTCGTCGATCAGGCCGTACTCGACCGCCTCTGCGGCCGTCATGAAGTTGTCGCGGTCCATGTCCTGGGCGACGCGGTCGAGCGGCTGGCCGGAGTGGTCGGCGATGATCGCCTCGACCCGCTTCTTCAGGTCGATCACTTCGCGGGCGCGGATCTCGACGTCCGAGGCCTGGCCGCCGAACTGCCCGGTCCAGACCTGGTGGATCAGGATCTTCGCGTTGGGGAGCGCGCTTCGCTTGCCCTTGGTGCCGGCGGCGAGGATGACCGCCCCCATCGACATCGCCATGCCGACGCAGATCGTCCGCACGTCCGGCTTGACGAAAGCCATCGTGTCGTAGATCGCGAGACCGGCGTACACATCGCCGCCGGGCGAGTTGACGTAGACGGAGATGTCCTTGTCGGGGTCGTCGGACTCGAGGTGCAGGAGCTGCGCGACGACGAGGTTCGCGACCTCGTCGTCGATCGCTGAGCCCACCATCACGACCCGGTCCTTGAGCAGGCGCGAGTAGATGTCGAACGAGCGCTCGCCGCGCGAGGTCTGCTCGATCACCATCGGGACGAGCGGGTTCACGCCGGCACCGCCTCGCGCACCGGCTCGTGCACCGGCACGCCGTAGTCGCGGAGGCCTTCGGTCTCCACGGTCACGGCCGCGGGCACGAAGATCTCGACCGGCCGCGCGCGCGCCGCGCGCCAGCCATGCTCGCCCTCGACCGTCGCGCCCCAGAGGAGCACCCGGCCGAAGACGCGCGACTCCGAGCCTACGCGCAGGTAGTGCTCCCACGCCCCTAGCTCGCGACCCGCGTGGATGCCGCACTCGCACAACGGCGACGGCGCCTCATGGTCGTGGCGAGGACATACCGCGTGGATCGGCTCGTCCACGGGCCAGAGGTCGCCGTAGAGGGCGCTGACGAGCAAGCCGTTCTCAAGGCGCCAGACCTTCCAGCCGACCGCCGGCCGCAGCGCCTCCGCTCCCCACGCGCGCTCTAGCCGGCCGATCCTCATTCCTCTTCGGCGAGCCACGCGAGCACCGCCTCGCGCGAGAACCGCCACTCCTCTCCCACCTTGCGGCCCGGCAGCTCGCGCTGCTCCGCGAGCTCGATCACGACCTCCTCGTCGACCTGCAGGAGCCCGGCGAGCTGCGCCGGCGTCAGGATCTCCATCTCGGCCGCGCGGCGAAACGAGTGCTGCCCGACCGTCCAGTCCGCCTGCGCCGCGACCTGCGGCCCGGCGACCTCACGCGTCCAGACGGGGTCGGCTGGGTCGAACTGCGCGACGAGGCGCGTGATCAGCTCGCGCTTCGGCCGCCCGAGCACGTCTGCGGCCCGATGGAGCTTCTCCGCCTCGGCAGACGGAATCCGCACGTAGAGCGCGGTGTAGTCCTCGTCGCGACGCGGTCGGGCCATGCGGATATCTTGATATCAGAAAGATATCCGCTTGCGCAAGTGCTTACTGCAGCACCTGGCGCGACTGCTGGTGCGCGAGGACCTTGCGCTTCACGCGTTGGAGCGCGTTGTCGATCGTCTTCGTGTCGCAGCCGAGGCGCTCGGCCATCGTCTCGTACGACTCGCCCTCGAGGTACAGCTTGAGCGCGTCGGCCTCGAGCTTCGAGAGGCCCGAGCCGAGCGTGAACACCAGGCTCTGCAGCTCCTCGGTCGAGATCACGCAGACCGACGGGTCGTCGACCGACGGCCCCGGCAGCGCGTCGCCGAGCGTGCAGTCGCCGTCGGACTCCTGGCCGGCCGGCGTGTGGCTGAACGAGACGTAGCTGTTCAGCGGCGCGTGCTTGAAGCGGGTCGCGGTCTTGATCGCGGTGATGATCTGACGCGTGACGCAGAGCTCGGCGAAGCTGCGGAACGACGACTTCTCTGGACTGAAGTCGCGCACGGCTTTGTAGAGGCCGATCAGCCCTTCCTGGATCAGGTCCTCTGCGTCGCCGCCGGCGAGGAAGTACGAGCTCGCCTTCAGTCGGACGAAGCCCGAGTAGCGGCGGATCAGCTCGTCGAGCGAGCGCTGGTCGCCGTTGCGGGCGCGCATCACGAGCTGCAGGTCGGCGAGCTCACGCTGGAGCTTCTGCGGTGAGTAGACGGTCTGTGCTGTGCGAGCGGGCACGGCTCCCCCTCGTTGGAGGACGGTGAGCTGACCAAGCCTCACCCTGAGGTTGAGGTGGAAAATAGCAAGGTCCCAGTACGTTTACAAGACCTTGCGTGTTATCCGACTTAACCGGACCCTTGGCCTCGCCTCAGCTTCTCCAGACGTTTTCGCGTCTCTTCGTCCACACGATCCCGCAGCTGCGATCTACCCGGGTCCTCGTGTGTCGGCCGTTCGAGGTCGTGCAGGAACGTTCGCGAGCTGCGCTTCTGTACCTCCTGGCCGGACGTGCCCCTGATCGCGGCGTCGGACGAGACGAGGCAAACGACCTCGGTCGCGCGGTGCTCTGCGGCAAGCCGTTCGAGCAACGCGTCGGCGTGCTCCGCGTAGCGCACCTCGAGTGGGCCGTGCACCCGCTCCTCGCCGACTCCGTCGAAGACGATCACGCCCCGCGCGCCGCTGACCGCCACGAAGCTGGCCAGCCGATCGACGAGCTCCCGCGGGTCGTCGATCTCGCCGGCGTGTAGCAGGTTGTAGCCGTCGAACAGGTAGAGCGTCGGCTCAGCCATGTCGAAGCGACCGGGTCATCGCCACGCAACCCGTAGCCGCCGTTAGACGGCCGCGCCGGCAAAGCCGGCACGGCCTCTTGATCGGCATCGCAAGCGACGCCTCAGCCACGTTGGCGTCTCGCCTCGTAGAGCAGCAGCGCCGCGGCGACGCTGACGTTCAGCGACTCGACCTTCCCGTGGAGCGGGATCGAGACGGCGTCGTCGCACGTGCGGCGTACGAGCGGGCGCAGCCCTCTGCCCTCGGCGCCGAGCACGAAGACCGCGCCGCCGGAGAGGTCGGCATCCCACATCGAGGTCTCGGCGTCGCCGGCTGCGGCCCAGATCCACAGGTGCGGGCCTTTGATCTCGCCGAGATAGCGCGCGAGGTTCTTCACGACCGCGACGGGCACGTGCTCGACCGCGCCGGCCGACGCCCTCGAGACCGCCGGCGTCACGCGTGCCGAGGTGTGCGCCGGCAGCACGACGCCGTCTGCGCCGGCACCGTCCGCGCTGCGGATCACGGCGCCGAGGTTGCGCGGATCCGTCACGGAGTCGAGCACGGTCAGCAGCGGCGCCTCGCCGGCCGCGAGCTCGTGCGCGTCGGCGTAGCGGTACGGCTCGACGCGCGCGAGCACGCCCTGGTGATCCTGCGTGCCCGCCTCGGCGGTCAGCTCGCGCTCGGCCTTCGTCTGGACACGAACGCCGGCCTCCGCGAGCCACGGCTCCGCTTTCTGCGCCCGCTGCGTCGCCCACAGCTCGAGCACCTCGCGCGGTCCGCGCAGGGCTTCCCGCACCGGCCGGCGCCCGTAGACGAGCTCCGAGGTCAACGCTTTGGGACGAGCTGGAACCCCGGCTCGGCGTCCACGTCGCGGACCTCCCAGCCGGCTGCGGCGATCTCGTCACGCAGGCGGTCGCTCGACTCGAAGTCCTTCCGCGCCCGCGCCTCGACACGCGCGCGCGCCAGCTCCTCGAGCTCGGCCGGCGCCGCCTCGCCCTCCGCCAGCGACTCGAGCCCGAACACCTCCAGCCCGCGCCGCAGGAGGTCGTGGTCACGCCAGCCGTGCATCACCGCGAGCGCCTCCGGCGTGTTGAAGTCGTCGTCGAGAGCGGCTGCAAAGGCATCCCAGTCGGCACCCTCGGCCGACTCGGAGCGGAAGACGTTGCGGAAGCTCTCCGCCTGGGCCGCAGCCTGCTCGAGCACGTCGTCCGAGTAGTCGATCGGCTTGCGCCAGTGGCCGCCGAGGAAGTATACGAGCAGCGTCTCGCGGCCCCACTCGTCGAGCGCCTCGCGCAGCGAGACGATGTTGCCGAGCGACTTCGACATCTTCTCGCCGGAGAGCCGGAGCATCCCGTTGTGCATCCAGAGCTGCGCGAACCCGTGCCCGAGCGAGCGTGACTGGGCGACCTCGTTCTCGTGGTGCGGGAACACGAGGTCGATCCCGCCGCCGTGGATCTCGAAGACTGGCCCGAGGTGCGCCTCGGCCATCGCCGAGCACTCGATGTGCCAGCCGGGCCGACCCGCGGCCCCACGGCGAGTGCCACGACGTGTCCTCGCCCTCCTTGTGGCCCTTCCAAAGCGCGAAGTCGCGCGGATCCTCCTTGCGCTCGGCCTCCTCGGGCTCCTCCGACGGGTTGCGCGTCGCCTCATCGTCGCCGTGCCGGCCGGAGAGGCGTCCGTAGTCCGGGAAGCTCGAGACCCTGAAGTAGACGTCGCCTCCGGACGGATACGCGTGGCCGGTGTCGACGAGCTGCTCGATCATTGCCACGATCTCGGCGATCGACTCCGTCGCCTTCGGCTCGACGTCCGGGCGCCCCAGGCCCAGTTCGCCGGTGTCCTCGAGGTACCAGCCGGTCGCGTCGGCGGCCAGGCGCGCGCTGTCGCCGGGCGCGGCCTTGTAGATCTTGTCGTTGATGTCCGTGATGTTCTCGGCGAGCGTGACGTCGTAGCCGCTGCGCTCGAGCCAGCGCTTCAGCCACAGCGAGATGACGAACGGCCGCGCGTTCCCGATGTGGATGCGCTGGTAGACAGTCGGGCCGCAGAAGTACATCCGGATCGGCCCGGGCGGAGGCGGCAGCTCCCGCAGCTGCCTGGTCGCGGTGTCATAGAGCCGCAACGCGGGCTCCTCCTAGGAGGGTTTGACGGAACGGTCCACGCTCTCGGGCAGCAGCGCGGCCCGAGAGCATCGCGACTGTCTCGTCGAACCCTCCTAAGCGGGGGCGACCTCCGACGTACAGAACGCGCAGCGCCTCGAGGCCTCGGGGATCTCGCTGAGGCACTGCGGGCACTCCCGCGTCGGCACGTCGACCGCGATCAGCGCTGCGGAAGGCGATCCCGATCACGATCCCGACTGCCATGTCGACGAGGTTTCCGCGCAGCAGGAACTCCTTGAAGTCCTTCACCGGTGAAGTCTTTTCGTCCGTGGACGGTCGGCGCGAATCGTGTCACCGATCCGTCCTCCGCAGGAGCTCCTCTCGGGGAAGCGCCGCCAGCACCGTCCACAGCTCGGGCCCGCGCTCGCGCCCCGTCAGCGCGAGCCGCAGCGCGCGCAGGTCGCCGCCGACCGCCTTCAGCTCGCGGACGAGCTCCTTGGGGTCGGCGCCGCCGTTCGCGCGGTCGAGCAGCTCGCGGAAACGCTCGAGCGTCTCGGGCGCGTCGACGGCGACGGGCACCGGGTCGAGGATCGCCGTCGCGTAGTCGCGCGCCTCGTTCAGGTCGCGCGCCCCGCGCAGCGCCGGCACGAGAGCGACCGGGGCGCCGACGCGCTCGGCCAGCTCCTCGTCGGAGAGCGACCCGATCGCCTCGATCGCGAGGCGGCGGATCCGCGACAGGTCGTAGTGGACGTCGTGCTTCGGCACGCCCAGCTCCTCGAGGTAGCGCCGGACGGCCTCGGCCGGGATCCCGGCCTCACGGAGCTGTCCCACCGTCGCGCCGGGCGCGCGCTTCGAGAGCTTCTTGCCGTCCTCGCCGAGGATCAGGCCGTGGTGGACGAACTCGGGCGGCGTCGCCCCGAGCGCCTCGAACAACCGGCGGTGCAGCGTCTCGTTCGGCCGGTGGTCGCTCCCGCGAACGATCAAGTCGATGCCGAAGTCGATGTCGTCGACGACGCTCGCGAGGTGGTAGGTCGGCGTCCCGTCCTCGCGGACGAGCGTGACACCGTCGAAGCGGTCGCCGAGCTGCGCCGCTGCCTCGAGGTGCCGCTCGCGCCGCTCGCTCTGGCGCACCGGCCCTTCGTCCCACGTCGAGCTCGAGCCATTCGAGATCGCGCAGCAGCTCGTCCTCCCCGCCGGGCAGGTTGCGCGCCGGATCCGTGTCGTCGATGCGGAGCAGCAGCCAGTCGCCGAGCGAGCGCGCGGCCACGGCGCTGAGCGCGTTGCCGACGTGGAGCGAGCCGGTCGGGCTCGGAGCGAAGCGCGTCCTGGCCACGCCCGAAAACCTACACCGGGCTCTTTGCCGAACCTTTCCCGAATCCGAACCGAGACCTGTAGCAGCGCTCGCCTCCGCGTAACTACGCGCGCGCTAGAACAAGAGACGAGATGAACGGCAGCCCCGATCCCCCGAGCCGACGCCAGGCCTTCGCCCTCGCGGCCGCGCTCGCGCTGACCGTCATCACCGGGGGCGCCGCCGTGACCGGCCTACGGCACTCGGCGCCCGCACATCGGCAGGCGCCGGTCGTGCACCTGGTGCAGCCTGCGGCCCCGGCGCCTGCCCCTCCCCAGGAGGAGTCGGACTGATGCGCAGAATCTGGGCCGCCGTCGCCTCCGTCTGGGCGCTGCTCGCGATCGTGGCAGTGCTGGCCTGGTCGCACCCGCCCGTACAGCCGCCTTCGAGCGGCGCGACGGTCGTCGTCATCAACGGCAAGAAGGGTCACGCGGTCGTGCTGCCGGGCGCAGTCGCCGCGCATACCACCACTCACACCTCGGCGCCACCGGCGGGCGGCTGATGATCACGCACGGCGTCCCGCTCGCCTGGTACGTGGCACGCGCCTCCGGGCTCGTCGCCTTCGGGCTCCTCACGCTCTCGATGTGGCTCGGACTCGCGATGAGCACGCGCCTGCTCGGGCCGCGGCGGCAGAAGGCTCTCTTCGGCTGGCACCGGACGCTCGTCTGGACCGCGCTTTCCATGGTCGGCCTGCACATGCTCGCGGTCTTGGCCGACCCGGTCCTGCACTTCGGCCTGCCGGCGGTGCTCGTGCCGTTCGCGGCGCCGTGGAAGCCGGTCGGCGTCGCGGCGGGCGTGGTCGGCGGCTGGCTGGCGCTGGCGCTCGCCCTCTCCTTCCGGGCGAAGAAGTGGCTCGGTCACCGCGCCTGGCGGTCGCTGCACTACGCGAGCTTTGCAGCCTTCGGGCTCTTCCTCGGCCACGCACTCATGGTCGGAACGGACCTGAAGGGCCTCGGCGGGCCGATCCTCGTCGCGCTCTCGGCGGGCCCGGTGATCTGGCTCGGTCTCGCGCGGATCCTGCTGCCGCGGACGCCCCGTCCTGTGGCCGCCGCGCCCGCCTAGCGCGCGCGGTAGGCCAGCGCCGCGGCGAGGACGGGGTCGCCGCCGCGGAAGAACGCCTTCGAGCTGAGCGGCACCGAGACGTCGGGCTCGATCGTGACCCGCGGATCGTCGGCCGTGCTCTTCTGCCAGTACTGCGTCGCGATGTTCACGCTGACACCCGCAGTGGGGAGCTCGACCGCCGTCACGTCGCCGTAGAGGTTCGGGCTGCCGCCCGAGTCCTCGCCGACGAAAACGGCCTTCGTGCGCCGCTCGAGGTCGGCGATGAAGTTCTCGGCGGCCGAAAAGGTGCTGCGGGAGATCAGCACCACGAGCCGACCCGGCCGGTTGACCCAGCGCGAGCGCAGCGCCTGCAGCAGCGCGGCGTAGGTGTGGTTGTCGCCGCCGGGGTTGAGGCGAACGTCGACGACGACCCGCCGCACCTTCCGTTTCTTCGCCAGCCGCAAGACCTGCTGCGCATTCGTGGCGGTCGAGCCGAGCGTCTGGTTGTAACCGACGAACACCACGCGGCCGCGGTCGATCGTCGTCACGTAGTGGTCCTCGCCGCGCTTGCGTAGGTAGAGCGGCTTCGGCCGCTTCGGCAGCGCGTAGACGAAGGACGGAAAGAGCGGATGCATCAGACGCAGGTACGTGCGGGCGGTGATCGGCGCGAGCGTGACCACGCGCGCGGCCGCGCCCGGCTTCTGCAGCGTGAACGCGGCCGGCCCGGTGCCTTGGCGTAGGCCGAGGCCGTGCAGCACCTCCGCCGTCAGCATGAAGCTCATGAAGCGGTCCTCGCGCGTCGAGTCGTTGTCGCGCGGCACGAGCGGCCACACCTGCTGCTTGAGCGTCGCCTCGTCGATGCCGTCGATCGCGAGCAGCTTCGAGCCGACCAGCGCCGGATGTCCGGGAGCGGCGACCACGAACAGTCCGTCGCTGAAGTCGTAGAGGTAGAGCGGGAAGAGGTGGAGCACGCGGGCGTGCGCCGTGTCCAGTGGGAAGATGCCCGAGTGGCCGTCGCGCTCGCCGAGCAGGTTCGTGAAGCGCATCAGCTCGACGAGCAGCTGGTCGCGCGACAGGCCGTCGGCGCGGGCGGCGAGCTGGTCGGCCGCGGCCTGGAAGACGGGCTCAGGCGTCGCGTGGAACGGGTCGGGGTGAACGGCGCGGATCCGCTCCAGCTCCAGGCGCACGTCGTCTCCTGCGGTGGACGACGCAGGTCGGGCCCGGCCGCTCGCCCCGCCCGCGACGGCAACCGCCGCTGCCAGAATCACGAGCAAGCTCCGTCGCATGGCGAGAATTTAGCACTACTAAAATCGTTGTGCCTAGACTTAAACGACGATGAGTGCGATCGGCACCCGTGAGATCAGGATCGGCGCGCGGCTGCGGGCGCGCCGGCTCGAGCGCGGACTGACGATGGCCGAGGTCGCGGAGCGCACCGGACTGACGACCGGCTTCATCAGCCAGCTCGAGCGCGACCTCACCTCTGCCTCGCTCTCGTCGCTCTACCGCATCTGCGCGGCGCTCGGCCTCCGCGTCGGCGACCTGATCGACGACGTGCCGGGCGGGACGCTGATCCGCCGCGAGGAGCAGGCGCGCCGGTCGCTCGCGATGGGCAATGCCGAGCACCTCCTGCTCAGCTCCGGCAACGAGCGGCGCTTCCACGTGACCGAGTCTCACATCCCGCCCGGCGGCAGCGCCGGCGAGGAGCTCTACACGCTCCCGGCCGACGTCGAGCTCGTCTACGTCCTCCGCGGGTCGCTCGAGCTGCGGGTGCGCGACGAGGTGCACGAGCTCGCGGAGGGCGACACGCTCACCTACTCGCCGCGCGACCCGCACACCTGGCGCAACCCGTCCAAGACGGAGGAGGCCGTCGTGCTCTGGACGGCGCTGCCAAACCCGTATTCGGTCTAGAGAGCGATCGAGTAGCCGAGGTCGATCGGGTTCGGCGGGAACGGGACGACGCGGCTCGTCCCGTCCTCGTGCCAGCCGAGCCGCTCGTAGAAGCGCCGCGCCCGGTCGTTGTGCTCGAGCACCCACAGATGGCACTGCTCCGAGCCGCCGGCGCGGAGCCGGCCGAGGACGTGATCGTGCAGCGCGCGCCCCACGCCGCGACTCCACCACTCGGGCATGACGTACAGCCCGTCCAACCACTCCGCGCGCGCACCGGCGACTCCTACGGCCGCGCCGTCCTCGTCGGCCACGAAGACCGCGACGTCCTCGTCCGCCAACGCCTCCTGCCAGCGTTCGGTGACTTCGTCGATCGGGTATGCGTATTGCTCCGGCGGAAAGATGTGGGCGAGCGCCGCGAGCGACGCGTCGCGTTGGATCGCCGCGAGCGTCGCCGCCTCGTCCGGCCGGGCCTCGCGGATCACGCGTGCCGGGCGATGAAGTCGAGCGTGCGGTGCCAGGCGTCGTCGGAGGCGGCCGCGAACTCCTGCTGCTTGCGGTCGAAGAAGCTGTGCGGCGCTCCTTCGTACACGACGAGCTCGTGCTCGACGCCTGCGTCGGACAGCGCCTGCTCGAAGGCCTCGTTCTGGTCGGCGGTGATGTTCTGGTCCGCGCCCGCCTGGAGCGCGAGGATGGGCGCCTCGACCTGCGAAGCGAGCTGCGCGGGCCCGGGCGCGCCATCCTGCGAAAGGCCGGGTCTCCCGTAGAAGCCGACTGCGCCCGCGAGCCCGTGGCCCGAGGCGGCGCCGAGCCACGATTGCCGGCCGCCCATGCAGAAGCCGACCGTGAAGACGTTCAGCACGCCGAGGGAGCGCAGGTGCTCGACCGCCGCGCGCACGTCGAGCTGGATCTGCTCGGGAGTCACGGCCTCCACATGGGGCCGGTACTCGAAGTCGTCGCCGCGCTTCTCGACGCCGGCCGTGCGGCCGAAGTAGTCGAACGCGAGGGCCGCGTAGCCGCGCTCGGCGAAGCGGAGCGCCAGCTCCTCATAAAAGCGGTAGAGCCCGCGCACGTCCGGCAGGATCACCACGCCCGTTTCCGCCGGGTCCTCGGGCGTCGCGAGAAAGGCCGCGAAGCGGTTCCCGTCGCCCGCCTCGAGCACGAGCTCGTCGTGGGAGACCGCCGCACCGGCGATGACCTGGATCGGCGGCGCGGAGTCGAGGTCGAAGCACATGTGCGAGGAGCCTACCGAGCGGGTATGGGAAACGCCGTGGACCTGGAACGACTCGACCAGGCGGTCGGCGACCGGCTCGAACGGGCCATCGTCTGGCACCACCGGCGGCGCCTGCGACAGGTCGGCCGGCTCGCGGCGCTGGACGCCCCGGCCGGCGGCTGGGCCGCCAAGCCGCCTCCTCGAACCGGCAACCGGATCGAGTTGCACGTGGACGGCGACTCGGCGTTCCCGAGGCTAGTCGAAGCGATCCGCGGCGCCCGCTCGCACGTCCACCTCGCGGGCTGGCACTTCACGCCGGACATGGCGCTGGAGGACACGACCCTCCGGGAGCTCCTCGCGGAGACGGCGGAGCGCGTCGACATGCGCGTCTTGCAGTGGGCCGGCGCGCCGCTCCCGCTCTTTCACCCGGCCCGTGGCGAGGTGCGCGAGGGGCGCGAGCGGCTCTCGCGGGGCACGCGCATCCGGCACGAGCTCGACGCCCACGAGCGGCCCATGCACTGCCACCACGAGAAGCTCGCGATCGTCGACGGCGAGGTGGCCTTCGTCGGCGGCATCGACTTCAGCCTGCTCGGCGGCGACCGCCGCGACGACTCCGCCCATCCGGCTCGCGGCGAGCTCGGCTGGCACGACGCGGCCTCGCGCCTCGAGGGCCCGGCCGTAGCGGACGTGGCGTCCCACTTCGCGATGCGCTGGGCCGAGGTGACAGGCGAGGAGCTGGCCGGAGGTCAGCCGGCCGAGCGCGGAGACGTCGAGCTCCAGGTCGTCCGCACGGTGCCGAACGGAGTCTACGACCGGCTCCCCCACGGCGACTTCACGATCCTAGAGAGCTACCTCCGTGCCCTGCGCTCGGCCGAGAAGCTGATCTACCTCGAGAGCCAGTTCCTCTGGTCGCCGGAGCTCGTGCACGTGCTCGCGGACAAGCTGCGCAACCCGCCGAGCGACGACTTCCGCCTCGTCGTCCTGCTCCCGGCCAAGGCGAAGAACGGCCAGGAGGACACGCGCGGGCAGCTCGGCGTCCTGATCGACGCCGACGACGGCGCCGGCCGCTTCCTCGCGTGCACGCTCTGGCAGCCGGGGCCGGGCGGCAAGCCGGTCTACGTCCACGCCAAGATCGGGACCGTCGACGACCGCTGGCTGACGATCGGCTCCGCCAACCTCAACGAGCACTCGCTCTTCAACGACACCGAGATGAACGTCGTCACGCACGACCCGGAGCTCGCGCGGCAGACGCGGTTGCGCCTCTGGGCCGAGCACCTCGAATGCGAGCCGGCAGAGCTCGCAGGCGACCCGGCGCAGATCGTCGACGAGCGCTGGCGGCCGCTGGCCGAGGAGCAGCACGAGCGGGCGAAGCGCGACGGGTACGGGACGCAGAAGCTCCGCCTCCTGCCGCGGATCTCGCGCCGCACGAAGGGCGTGCTCGGGCCGCTGAACGGCCTCCTGGTCGACGGCTAAGCTCGCCCGGTGCGAGAGCTGCTGCTGGCCTGGTACGCCGAGCACGGCCGCGACCTGCCTTGGCGGAGGACGCGCAACCCGTACGCGATTCTCGTCTCGGAGGTGATGCTCCAGCAGACGCAGGCCGCGCGGGTCGCGCCGCGCTGGCTCGCCTGGCTGGAGCGCTGGCCGACGCCCGAGGCGCTGGCTGCAGCTCCGACGGCGGACGTGATCCGCGAGTGGCAGGGGCTCGGCTACAACCGGCGCGCGGTGATCCTGCAGCGCGCGGCGCGGGTCGTCGCCGAGCGCGGCTGGCCGGAGGACCTGACCGAGCTGCCCGGGGTCGGCCCGTACACGGCAGCCGCGGTCGGCTGCTTCGCGCTCGGGCTCGAGGTCACGCCGGTCGACGTGAACGTGAGACGTGTTCGGGAGCGCACGGGCGAGGCGTTCGACCACACCTGTGCACAGGCGCTGATGGACCTCGGCGCGACGGTCTGCATCGCCCGTGTCCCGCGCTGTGAGGCATGCCCGCTCGCCGGCGCATGCCCGTCGCGCGGCCGGCGCTTCGAGCCGGTGCGCAAGCAAAGCCGCTTCGAGGGCTCGTTCCGGCAGCGACGGGCGCGGACCCTGCGGCAGGTGGTCGAGAGCCCGCGCCCGCTCGCATCGCTGGACGCCGACGCCGTGCGCTCACTCGAACGGGACGAGCTCGTCCTCGTCGAGGACGAGCTCGTCAGTCTCCCCTCCAGTTAGCTCGTGAAGCCGGTGGCGGCGATGTACGCCGTCGCGCCGCCGTTCGGGTGAACCAGCAACACCGGCGCCAGGCATCGCGCGGGCAGCGTCACGTGCTGCCGCACGCGAGCGTTGCCGTGCGATGAGAGCGGCACCGGGTCGGTCGAGAACGCCGCCGTGGGGCTCGAATCCGGCGCGCAGTAGAGCGAGATCGTGATCGTCGTCACCGGGCCCGGGTTGCCCATGGTCGGGATGACCAGGCCTCGGATCGTCGCCTCGAACCGGCCCTTCCGGCTGAGGCTCGCCTCGCCGCCGCCCTGCCACGGGAGGCCGCCGCGGACGACGCCGTGGATCGGCGGATCGCTGAGGATGCTGCCGACGAGCCGCTGGTCCAGGAGCGCGCGATGGCCGTGATGCTCGCCACGCCCGCGATCTCCGCCATGGTCGGCTGCCGCGGCGGCGACGAACACCACAGCCGCCACGAGCACGGCGGCGAGAGCTGCCTTCTTCGTGAAGCTCATGACCCTCCTCTCACGGGTTTCCGCCCTGGAGTACGAAAGGTCGGGCGCTTCGGTTCTTAGCGCGACGGGTGACGCATCCAGACGTTCGGCTCGCGGTAGGTGCCACGGTCGGCCTCGAGGTCGATCTCAACCGGGACGAGCGCGCCTTCGACCACGTAGCAGCCGCTCTCCGGGAACGCCAGCCCGCACCACTGCTCGAGCTCGGCGACCGTCCCCTCCGAGACCAGCGAGTCGTGCGCGACGCCGACGAGCTCGGCGCCGACCCGCTCGTGCGAGCGCAGCCACGGGTCGAAGAGCTGGCCGTCGTCGCGCCGCCAGTGCATGTACCGCTCGATCGGCGTCAGCGGGTAGCGGTGCTTCAACGTCGGGCGCACCGGCGCGACGAGCTCCCAGCCCCGCACGGCGGCGAGCCCGCGCATGTGCTCGAGCATCAGCTTCGAAAGGCCGCGGCCGTGCGCGTCCGGGTCGATCAGGATGGCGATCGCGCACAGACGGTCCGGCTCGGCCTCGTCGAAGCCGTCGCGGAGCGCGTCTCGCCAGCCCGCCGGCATGCCGGCGATGGGGATCGAGTTCCCTTCCGCGAGCACGCGGTCGCCGTCGACGAGCGCGAACTGGAACTCGGGCCGCTCCTCGTAGAGCCGGCCCCAGTTCGCGTTGGAGATCTCATCGTGGAAGACGATCTCCGGCCAGGCGCGCCGTAGCTCGCCAAACGAATCGCTGCCGCGGATCTGCTCGTCGATCTGGACGATCTTCACGCGAGCAGGGCGACCGCCAGCGCGGCCAGGCCCTCCCCGCGACCGGTGAAGCCGAGCTTGTCCGTCGTGGTCGCGCGGACGTTCACGCGTGCCTGCTCGACGCCCATCGCCTCGGCCAGCTTTGCCCGCATCTCCCCGCGGTGTGGCGCGATCCGCGGTTCCTCGCCGACCAGCACGCAATCGGCGTTCTCGAGCTCGAAGCCAGCCTCGCGAACCTGCGCGTACGCGCGCGAAAGCAGGTCGAGGGACGAAGCGCCGTGCCACTCCTCGGCACCCGAGGGGAACAGCGACCCGATGTCGCCCATCCCCGCCGCCCCGAGCACGGCGTCGATTAGCGCGTGTGCGATCACGTCGCCGTCGGAATGGCCGGCCAAGCCTCGCCCCGACTCCAGCTCGACCCCGCCGAGCACGAGCGGCACGCCCTCGACGAGCGCGTGCGCATCCACGCCCAACCCGACTCTCATCCCAGCGGCTCCTGCCGCATGCGGCGGTGATCGAAGACGGTCACGGTCTCGTAGCCTGCCGCACGCGCCAGCTCGAGCGCGAGCCCGAAGTCGCGGCCGACGTTCTCCGGAACGTGCGCGTCGGAGGCGAGCGTGACCGGCAACCCGGCCGCTTGCAGCAGCTCGAGGTCGGGATACAGCTCGCCGACCGGCTTGTAGCGGCCGTTCGTCGAAATCTCGAGCGCGACGTCTGCGAGCGGCGGGTACTCGATCCGCTCGGGTCGGCGGCCGAAGATCTTCGGCAGGTCCGGGTGCGCGAGCACGTCGACGTGGCCGCTCGCGGCGAGCTCGGCCAGCGCTTCGAAGTAGCGGCGCCAGACCTGCTCGACGGGCCACTCGGCCCAGACCCCTGCGTCCGGCGACGAGTCGACCGCAAGCCCGTCCAGCCAGTGCACGGAGCCGAGCAGGTAGTCCCACGGGTACGGCTCGAGGATCGCCGCCAGCTCGTCCTGTCGCGTGCCGACGTGGTCGACCTCGAGCCCGAGCTTGACCGGGAGCCCGCGCCGCTTCGCCTCGACGACTGCGTCGACGTAGGCGTCGAGGTCGTAGACGCAGCGCTCCGTCTGGTACGGCAGCTCCCAGAGCAGCCGCGTCTGCCGGAAGTAGTAGACGTGTTCGGTGAAGCCGATCTCGTCGACCCCGCGCTCGGCGGCGGTCTTGACGAACGGCTCGACGGCGTCGGCGGTGTGCGCGATCCGCTCGAGCGGGTCGCGCAGGTGCATGTGGTAGTCGACGATCACCGCAGGTCGTCGAGGTCGAGCCCCGCGGCGAGCCTCGGCAGGATCGCGCGCCAGACGACTCCCTCGACGACCACGAGCGCGCAGCCGCCGAGGAAGAGCCAGCGCCCGACCGACGCGGACCCGAACGCCCCGAAGGCGAAGGCCAGCCCGACGACGATCCAGGCCGCACCGCGCTCGACGACCAGCACCCAGAGCACCCGCGGCGCTTCCTCGCGCCGACGGAGCTTCCGCGCCGTCCGCACCACCCAGGCGATGCCGACGACGGCGAAGCCCGTCCCGACGACGAGCAGGACGACGTGGCCGGCGCTCATGCCTCGTCCAGCCAGCTCTCGACGAGCGCGAGGTCGGCGGCGTCGGTCACCTTCAGCAGGCGCGGATCGCCCTCGACCCACGTCACGCGGCCGCCGCCCGCCTCGACGAGCGACGCGCAGTCGGTCGCCTCCGCCACCTCGCCCGCGACGGCCCGGCGGAGCGCGTCGGCCAGGAACGCCTGCGGGGTCTGCACCGCCACCAGGTCGTCCCGCCGCAACGTCTCCAGGACGCGCTCGCCCTCGACGCGCTTGACGGTGTCCGACAGGCGCAGCGCGGGCACGACGCCCTCCCACCCCTCGGAGAGCGGGGCCAGCACGCGCTCGATCACCTCGTCCGGGAGCAGCGGCCGGGCCGCGTCGTGGACGAGCACGACGGCCGCGTCCTCGGGCACCTCGGCCAGGGCGAGCCTGACCGACTCGGAGCGCGAGTCGCCGCCGCGCACGGCCGAGCTCACCTTCGTCGCCGCGACCTCCTCCGCCACGAGGATCGACGGCTCCTCCCAGTCGGGCGGCGCCGCGATCACGATCTGGTCGATCCAGTCCGAGCCGTCGAGGCGCTCGAGCGATTCGGCCAGCAGCGGCCTGCCCCCGAGACGGGCGAAGGCCTTCGGACGGTCGGATCCGAGCCGCTCGCCGCGACCTGCCGCAGCGAGAACGGCCCAGACCGACACGATAAGAAGTTACGCGGTGGCGGCGACCTTCGCGGTCGGCTTCTTCTTGCCGCCGCGCGCGAGGACGCCGTCGAGCCACTCGGCCGCCTCGTCCTCGTCCATGTCCTTGGCGTACATCAGCTCGCTGGCGAGGATCTTCTTTGCCTTCACGAACATCTGCTTCTCGCCCGTCGAGAGCCCCTTCTCGTGGTCGCGGAGCGAGAGGTTCCGCACCACCTCGGCGAGCTCGAAGATATCGCCGGTCTTCATCTTGTCGCGGTTGTGCTTGAAGCGCCGGTTCCAGTTCTTCGGCATCGTCGTGCCGTTGCCGGTCAGCGCCTTCAGCACCTTCGAGACCATCTGCTCGTCGATGACCTTCCGCAGCCCGACCCGGTCGGCGTTGTCGGCTGGGACGTTCACCGTCATGTCGTTGTGGAGGATCTTGATCGTCAGGTACTCGCGCTTCTCTCCTAGCACCTCGCGAGTCTCCTTCTTGACGACCGTCCCTGCCCCGTGGTGTGGGTACACCACCTTGTCGCCGACCTTGTACAACGCCGAGCCTCCCCTGTTGTAGTGGCTGTTCCGTGACGACGCCGGCGGTGAACTTCCTCCGCCGGCGGCCTGAGCCAGTATAGCAAAATCGCTGGAAAACGCCTCTTTTTGGGCCGGAACCCGCCGCTTGCAGGGGTTTTTGGCTTCTAGAGCTGCAGGTACCGGTCCATCAGGTTGTGCTCCTGCAGCCGGCGCAGGCCCTCGCGGATCTCCCGCGCACGCACCGTCCCGACGCCCTCGACCGCCTCGAGCTCCCGCTGCGAGGCGCGTACGATGCCGTCGAGCCCCTCGAGGTTGGCGACGACGCGCCTGACGACGCCGTCCGGCAGCCGCGGGATGTGCGAGAGCACGCGGTAGCCGCGCGGCGCGACGGAATGGTCGAGCGGGTTGACCGTCGCCGGGTAGCCGAGCACCGCCAGCAGCTCGAACTCGAGCAGCTGGTCGTACGGGAGCGCGGCGAGGGCTTCGAGCCCTTCCTGCGTCCGCTCAGTGCCGCCTTCGGCGTGGTAGTCGTAGACCAGGGCTGCCTTCTCGTCGGGCACGTCGGCGACGAGCTCCTCGAGCTGCATCCGGATCAGCCGGGCCTCCTCGCCGAGCTCGACGCACGCGCGCTCGATCTCCTCGGCCATGCGCGTCGTCAGCTCCGCCCGCTGGAGCGTCACGAGCACGTCGTCGAGCATGACCGCGTTCTGGAACTCGAGCGCGGTCAGCCGCGTCAGCACCTGCTCGAGCCGCGTGCGGTAGGTCTCGAGCGTCGAGAGCGCCTGATTGGTCTTCCCGAGGACGTCCGCGATCGGCTCGAGCGAATAGCGGCTGTGCCCGACGAAGACGGTCACCGTCTCGCGCTGCTGCGAGATCGAGATCACAAGCGCGTCGGTCTGCTTGGCGACTCGCTCTGCGGTGCGGTGTCTCGTGCCGGTCTCGCTCGAGGGAATCGTCGGGTCGGGCATCAGCTGCACGTTCGCGTGCGCGAGCTTCGAGCAGCTCGAGTTGACGATGATCGCGCCGTCCATCTTCGACAACTCGTAGAGCAGCTGGGGCGTGAACGGGACCTCGAGCTTGATCCCGCCGCTGAGCAGGAACGCCAGCTCGGACGGCTCGCCGATCACGATCAGCGCGCCCTCGCGCGAGCGGATGATGTCGTCGATCGCCGCGCGCAGCTCCGTGCCCGGCGCGATCCGCCCGACGGCGGCGAGGATCTTCGGGTCGAGGCGCGGGTCGTGCTGCGTGGGCTGGCGAATAATCCCGAGCGGCGGCGGGATCCGCGGGTCGGTCCTATCCTGACTCGGCTCGCTCTGCATCGATCCCCGCCTTCGCAGCCTGCCTCAGCGTCTCCGTGTGGAGCACGCGCATTTTGCCACGAGACGGCGTGCCGGCCGGGGCGATGGCGGCGGCGAGGCCGAGCTTCGCGCATTCCTCGAGGCGGCGCTCGGACTGCGTCGCCGGACGAAGCCGCCCCGTGAGGCCGATCTCGCCGAACGCCGCGGTCTTGGGCTGCACGGGCGCGCCCTTGGCCGCAGAGACGATCGCTAGCGCGATCGCGAGGTCGGCGCCCGGCTCGTCGATCCGCACGCCGCCGGCGACGTTGACGAAGACGTCGGCCTGCCCGAGGGCGATGCGCGCGTGCCGCGAGAGCACGGCGACGATCATCGCGAGCCGCTTCGGGTCGACGCCGGTGCCGACGCGCCGCGGCATCGCGAGGTCGGTCGGCGCGACGAGGGCCTGGATCTCGAGCAGCAGCGGCCGCGAGCCTTCGAGCACGCAGCCGACCGCGGCGCCGATCTCGCCCTCGACGCTACGGCCGAAGAGCTCCGACGGCTCCGGCACGCCGACGAGCCCGCTGCCCGTCATCTCGAAGACCGCGAGCTCGTTGGTCGAGCCGAACCGGTTCTTCGAGGCGCGCAGCACGCGGTGCTCGTGGTAGCGGTCGCCCTCGAACTGAAGCACGCAGTCGACCAGGTGCTCGAGCACGCGCGGCCCGGCGACCGCGCCGTCCTTGGTCACGTGCCCGACGAGGATCGTCGCGACGCCGCTCTCCTTCGCCACGCGGAGCAGCCGCGCCGCCGCCTCCCGCACCTGCCCGACCGACCCCGGCGCCGAGCCGAGGTCAGACGAGTAGAGCGTCTGCACCGAGTCGATCACGCAGACGTCGGGCCGCTCCTGCTCGAGCGTCGCGCACACGGCCTCGAGCTCGGTCTCGGCCAGGATCTCGACCTGCTCCGCGCCGCCCAGGCGTGCGGCGCGGAGCTTCACCTGTGCGGTCGACTCCTCTCCCGTGACGAGCACCGCGCGGCGATCCTTGGAAATCGCGGCGAGCGCACTCAGCAGCAGCGTCGACTTGCCGACGCCCGGCTCGCCGCCGACGAGCACGAGCGAGGCCGGCACGAGGCCGCCGCCGAGAACGCGGTCGAGCTCTGCGACGCCGGTCGGGATCCGCTCGGCCTCCTCGGCCTTGACGTCGACCAGCCGTAGCGTGGCCTTGGGCGCGGCGGCCGCCGCCGGCGCCTCTTGCTCCTCGACGAGCGTCCCGAACTCGCCGCACTGCGGACACTTGCCGAACCACCGCCCGGCCGAGTAGCCGCAGTCGGTACATGCAAACTGGGTCGCGGTCCTCGCCTTCGCCACGACGTCAGACTACGAGCCGCCGCGGATGGCCTTCGTCACGGAAGCGTGACGCGAAACGGTCAAGATCCATTCGTGAACGTCCTCGTCACCGGCCAGGCGGGCTCGGGCAAGTCGAGCGTCGCCGCCGAGCTCCTTCGCCGCGGCTTCGTCGCCTACGACACGGATGCGATGCGGGACGTGACCGGCTTCGACTCGGTCGACGAGCTCCTCGCCCGCGCCTACGGGGACGGCGGCGACGCCTCCGCGGTCGCCGGCACGTAGCTCGGCTCCGGCGAGGGCCGCCGCTGCAGACGGCCGGCGGAGACGATCAGCAGGCCGCAGAGCACGAGCGCCACTCCGCCGAGCTGCAGGCCCGACGGCGACTCGTTCAGGATCGCCCACGCGAACAGCACCGAGAGCACCGGCTGGAAGGTGAGCAGCACCGAGGTCAGCGCCGCCGGCAGGCGCGGCAGCGTGATCGAGATCAGCAGCCAGCCGAGCGCCTGCGAGCTCCAGGCCAGCAGCAGCAGGTAGGCCTGCGCCTTCCAGTCGGGGGTCCAGTCCAGGTTCCCCCAGACGAGCCCGATCGGGATGCAGGCGAGGCCCGAGACGAGCGTCGCGTCGAAGAGCGGGCCGGCCGGCCGCCGGATGTCGGCGTTCCCCTGCCGCAGCACGAGCAGGAAGCCCGCGTAGGACAGCGCGGTCAGGATCCCGAACGCGACGCCGAGGCCGGGGTTGCGCCCGTACGCGCCGTGCTCCAGGGCGCCGGAGATCAGCACGACGCCTACGAGCGCGACGGGGATCGCCGCGAGCGCGCGGTTCGACGGCCGCTCGCGCAGGATCAACCACGCGAGCAGCCCGACGAGCACGACCTGCAGGTTGCCGAGCACGGTCGCGAGGCCGGCGCCGACCTCCTCGATCCCCTGGTGCCAGGCGACGAGGTCGACCGCGAAGAAGAGCCCCGCGAGCCACGCGAGCGCCCGCTGCTTCAGCGGCCGCGGGCCGTAGCGGCGATCCTCGCGGCGCGAGAGCAGCCACAGCACCGGCACCGCGTAGAGGCACCGGAAGACCGCGCCGGTCGTCGGCGAGACGTGCGCGACGCGGAAGAGGATCCCGGAGGACGCGATCGCGAGCGCGCCCGCGAGCGCGGCGGAGATCGGTCGGTCGTGCAGCTGCGGCGGCATCCCGCCGCAGGCTAGCGAGCGGGTGCTGTCGGCAAGCTGCGCTCGTCGACGCGGCCGCCGTGCTGGATCTCGTCGACGATCATCCGGTCGGTCAGCCACTCGACGGGCGCGCGGTCGTCCGTCAGCGGGCGTCCCTGCGAGCTGACCGCCGAAAGGCCCGAGCGCAGGAGCGGCATCAGGAGCGCGACCTTGCCGCGAGCGCGTGCGGCACGTCGCTCGAGCTCGTCGCGCGTGACCGGGCCGTTGACGGCCAGCAGGACGTCGTTGAAGCGCAGCGCGCGCCAGCGCCAGGCCTGTGGGAACGCCGTCAGCAACGTCGTCCCGATCGCCCGCGAGAGCCGGTGGTCGTGCGGTGTCGTCGCGACGTTCAGCGCGATCGCGCCGCCGGGCCGCAGGTGCTCCCGCGCGAGCCGGAAGAACTCGGTCGTGGCGAGGTAGAAGGGCACGTACGGCTGCCGGTACGCGTCGACCACGATCAGGTCGTAGCGCTTGTGCGTCCGCTCCAGGAACGGCCGCCCGTCCGCAGTGATCAGCCGCATGCGCGGGTTGTCGCCGGCGCCGAAGTACCGGCGCGCGACCCAGTTCACCTTCGGATCGAGCTCGACGCCGTCGATCGCGACTCGTGGGTAGAAGCGGCCGTACGCGCGTCCGATCGTGCCGCCCGCGTTCCCGATCACGAGCATGCCGCGTGGCGGCTCGTGCAGGAGCGGCGGGAGCATGAGGAACAGGTCCCAGTAGCCGCCGGTGAGCACGGTGTCCGGCCGCCATTCGGAGTGGGTGACGACGCCCTCGTTCAGCTCGAGGTCGCGTCCGCCGTGCCCGTCCGAGACGACGCGGATGTATTGGTACACGGACTCGGTCTGGTAGATCGCGCGCTTGATCTGCGGCGTCGGCAGCGCGAGTAACGCGGCGGCGGCGACCGGCGCGAGCAGCCACGCTCCACCCACGAGCAGCGCTGCGCCGAGCGCGACGCAGGCGCCGGTGCCGACCAGCGTCCGCTGCGTGCCGGCGAAGGGGATCGCCACCAGGGCGGCGACGAAGGTCCCGGCGAGGCTGCCGGCGGTCGAGAGGGCGTAGAGGCGGCCGGCGACGCGACCGGCCTCCGCGACGTCGGCGAGCGCGAGCCGGACGAGGAACGGCGCGGCCGCGCCGAGCGCCGTCACCGGGATCGCGAACAGCGCGAGCGCGGCGAAGAACGAGCCGACGACGGAGCCGACGGCAACCGCGTCGACACCCTGCACCGCCCAGCGCAGGAGCGGCCGCGCGGCGAAGGGCGTGACGACGAGCGCCGCTGCTGCGACGAGCAGGATCGTCGCGAGCACGCGCGGCTCCGGACGCCTGTCGGCGAGCCTGCCGCCGAGCCAATAGCCGAGCGCCAGGTACGCGAGCGTCAGGCCGATGATGTTCGCCCAAACGACCGTCGAGGCGCCGAAGGACGGGGCCAGCAGCCGTGAGGCGGAGATCTCGGTCGCGAGCGTGCCAGCCCCGACGAGGAACGCGACGAGCCCGAGCCGAGTGGCGCCCATGGCGCCAATGGTCACACCTGCGGGCCAGCAGAGCGCGGCGAACATCCGCCGTCGCGGGACATGCCCCAGGGACAGTCCCTGAGCCCTGTCCCGACGAGACGCTCGAAGTGGTCTCTTCGGCTTGCGAGAGCGCGGCCGCCTCCGAGGTCGGTCGCGGTGGCCGCCGGCGAGGGACTGTCCCTATGGCAGGGCCGATACGGCCAGGTGAGAGAGCGCACGAAGATCGTGCGCCGGCGGCGGACGCCGAACCCCGACCTCCGACCCGAACCGCTAGCTCGAGCTACTCGTCGGGCTCGGAGTCGTCGCCGCCGTCCTCGGAGCTGTCCATCGGCTCCTCGGGCGGGACGGTGACCTTCTCCGGCGTGATCTCGCCGGGGATGACGGTGATGTCGACCTCGTCCTCGTTCTTTCGATCGACGAGGATCGTCGAGCCGGGGCCGAGCTCGCGGCCGAGGACGAAGTCGGCAAGCGGGTCCTCGATGTAGCGCTGGATCGCGCGGCGCAGCGGACGCGCGCCCATCGTCGGGTCGTAGCCCTTGTCGACGAGCAGCTCCTTGGCGCCGTCGGTGAGCTCGATCACGGCCTCGTGCTGCCCCATCTGGTCGCGCAGCCGCTTCATCATCAGCTCGACGATCGTCATGATCTCTTCCTTCGTCAGCTTGTGGAAGACGATCACCTCGTCGATGCGGTTGAGCAGCTCGGGGCGGAAGACGCGCTTGAGCTCGCCCATGATCCGCTCCTTCATCTCGTCGTACGAGAGCCCGCTGTCGTCCCCGACGGAGAAGCCGAGCGTCTGGTTTTTCGAGATGGTGCCCGCGCCGATGTTCGAGGTCATGATCACGATCGTGTTGCGGAAGTCGACCTTGCGGCCCTGGGCGTCGGTCAGCTTCCCGTCCTCCAGGATCTGGAGCAGGATGTTGAAGACATCCGGGTGGGCCTTCTCGATCTCGTCGAGCAGCACGACCGAGTACGGCTTGCGGCGTACGGCCTCGGTCAGCTGGCCGCCTTCGTCGTAGCCGATGTAGCCCGGAGGCGAGCCAACCAGGCGAGACACGGAGTGCTTCTCCATGTACTCGCTCATGTCGACCTGGATCATCGCGTCCTCGTCGCCGAACAGGAACTCGGCGAGCGTGCGCGCCAGCTCGGTCTTCCCGACGCCTGACGGCCCGAGGAAGATGAAGGAGCCGGTCGGGCGCTTCGGGTCCTTGATGCCTGCGCGTGCCCGGCGGATCGACTTGGAGACGGCGACGATCGCCTCCTGCTGGCCGATCACGCGCTTGTGCAGCTCGTCCTCCATGCGGATCAGCTTCTGCGACTCGGCCTCGGTGAGCTTGAAGACCGGGATGCCCGTCCACATCGAGACGATGTCGGCGATCTCCTCCTCGCCGATCTCCGGCTGCTCGCCGTTGCCCTCCTCGGCGCGCCAGTTCTCCTCGAGCTCGCGCTTCTTCTGCGTCAGCTTGCGCTCCTTGTCGCGCAGCGCCGCTGCCTTCTCGAACTCCTGCGCCTCGATCGACCCCTCCTTGTCCTTGCGCACCTTCTCGATCTCGTCCTCGAGCTCGCGGTAGCGCGGCGGGGCGCTCATCGTCTTGATGCGCATGCGCGAGGCCGCCTCGTCGATCAGGTCGATCGCCTTGTCGGGCAGGTGGCGGTCCTGGATGTAGCGGTCGGAGAGGACCGCGGCCGCGCCCAACGCCTCGTCGGAGATCTTGCAGCGGTGGTGCGCCTCGTAGCGGTCGCGCAGGCCGCGCAGGATCTGGACGGTGTCGTCGACGGACGGCTCGTCGACGCGAATCTGCTGGAAGCGGCGCTCGAGCGCCGCGTCGCGCTCGAGGTACTTGCGGTACTCGTCGAGCGTCGTCGCGCCGATCGTCTGCAGCTCGCCGCGCGCCAGAGCCGGCTTCAGGATCGAGGCCGCGTCGATCGCGCCCTCGGCCGCGCCCGCACCGACGAGGTTGTGCAGCTCGTCGATGAACAGAATGATGTCGCCGCGCTGGGTGATCTCCTTCATCACCTTCTTCAGGCGCTCCTCGAACTCACCGCGGTACTTCGACCCGGCGACCAGCGCCGCGAGGTCGAGCGTGTAGATCTGCTTGCCCTTCAGCAGCTCCGGAACCTGGTTGCCGGAGATGCGGGCGGCGAGGCCCTCGACGACGGCGGTCTTGCCGACGCCTGGCTCGCCGATCAGCACCGGGTTGTTCTTCGTGCGCCGCGAGAGGATCTGCATCACGCGCTCGATCTCGGTCTGGCGCCCGACGACCGGGTCGAGCTTCCCCTCGGCTGCGAGCTTCGTCAGGTTGCGCCCGAACTGGTCGAGGAGCTTGGAGCTCTTCGACTTCTCGCCCGGGGCGCCGCCCTGGCCCTGCTGCCGCCGGCCGGGGCCGGAGAGCATGCGGATGATCTCGTTGCGGATCTTCTCTGCGTCGGCGTCGAAGTCGAGCAGGATGCGCGCCGCGACGCCCTCGTTCTCGCGCACGAGGCCGAGCAGGATGTGCTCGGTGCCGATGTAGTTGTGGCCCAGCGAGAGCGCCTCGCGCAGCGCCAGCTCCAGGACTTTCTTCGCGCGCGGGGTAAAGGGGATCTGCCCGGTCGTCACCTCGTCGCCCTGGCCGACGATGCGGGCGACCTGCGCACGCACCTCCTCGACCGTGATGTCGAGCGACTCGAGCACGCGGGCGGCTAGGCCCTCCTCCTCGCGGAGCAGGCCGAGCAGGATGTGCTCGGTGCCGATGTAGTTGTGCTTGAGCGCCCGCGCCTCGTCCTGGGCAAGAACGACGACCTGGCGGGCTCGTTCGGTGAAGCGTTCGAACACTCGCTTCTCTTCCTTCCCCCGCGGACCCCGCGGAATGGCTGAGGCGCC